>NZ_OAOQ01000002.1:114586-445398 GCF_900207575.1 Cereibacter ovatus | reverse complement strand
TCACCACCTGCCTGACCTTGCGCAACGGATGCCGCGCGGGGATGCGAGCCTCAAGATCGACATAGCTGAACAGCGAACCGCTCGTCTCGTCCGTCCCCCGCATCTTTGCCCCCTACGTTACCGTGCCGAGGGTGAATCATGTTCCTCAAACCGGGCCAAGGGCCGACTTCTTCAGCAGCCTGCTAAAGCAGCGCCTTGACCCGGGCGGTGAAATCCTCGCCGCGTTTTTCAAAGTTCGGATACTGGTCGAAACTGGCGGCGGCCGGGGCCAGCAGCACGACCTCGCCCGGAAGGGCCTCGGCGGCGGCGCGGGTCACGGCGCGGTCCATCGTCTCGCAGATCTCATGCGGGGTGGCGCCGATCTGAAGCGCGAAGTCACGGGCGGAATGGCCGATCAGATAGGCCTTCACGACCGAGCCAAGGAAGGGCTGAAGCGCCGCGATCCCGCCATCCTTGCCCAGCCCCCCGGCGATCCAGCGGATTTTCGGGAAGGCCTGAAGCGCCTTGGCGGCGCTGTCGACATTGGTGGCCTTGGAATCGTTCACGAAGCGCACGCCGCCCTTTTCCCCCACAAGCTGGCTGCGGTGCGGCAGCCCGGCAAAGCTGGCCAGCGCCGCCTCGATCTGTTTCGGCGCCAGACCCAGCGTGCGCGCCGCCGCATAGGCCGCGCAGGCGTTCTGGTGGTTGTGCGCGCCGGGCAGCCCCTGCATCGGCCGCAGATCGATCGAGGCCATCTGCCGCCCCTTGCGCCATTCCGACAAAAAGCCCTTGCGCGCGAACACCGACCAGCCGAACCCGTCCAGCTTCTGCCCCGACGAGATGCGGATCACCCGGTCATCCTCGGGCGCCGAGGCGAGTTGTCCGGCCAGATAGCGGCCCTCGGGTTCGTCCACGCCGATCACGGCGCGGTCGGGGCCACCTTCAGCGAACAATCGGCGCTTGGCGGCGAAATAGCCGCCCATCCCGCCGTGACGGTCCAGATGGTCGGGCGACAGGTTGGTGAACACCGCCACATCCGGCGTCAGCGCACGGGCAAGGTCGGTCTGATACGACGACAGCTCCAGCACCACCACCTCGCCATCGCGGGCCGGATCAAGATCCAGCACACCGCGGCCGATGTTGCCGGCCATCTGCGTGGGCCGGCCACATTCCAGCAGGATATGGTGGATCAGCGCCGTGGTGGTGGATTTGCCGTTCGATCCGGTGACGCAGACCACGCGCGGCGCCTGATCGAACTTGTCCCATTGCGCGGTGGCAAAGCTGCGAAAGAACAGGCCGATGTCATTGTCGACCGGCACGCCGGCCGCCATCGCCCGCGCGATCACCGGATGCGGCGCGGGGAACAGATGCGGGATACCCGGGCTTGTCACCAGCAGCGAGACGCCCTCGAACGCGCGGTCGCGGGTCATGTCGGTCAGGGCAAAGCCCTGTTCTTCGGCGCGGCCGCGGGCTTCGGGGCTGTCGTCCCACAGCAGCGGCTCGGCGCCGCCGGCCTGCAACGCGCGGGCCGTGGCAAGGCCGGATCGGCCAAGGCCAAGAACGGCCACCTTGCGACCTTCAAGGCCACGGACGGGAATCATGGGCACGCTCTCCCTGCTGTGCGGGGCGAAGGATGGGGCGGCGCGCGGCGGGCTGCAAGCGCCTGCCCGCGCGCCTTGCAGTCAGCGCAGCTTCAGCGTCGACAGGCCGATCAGCGCAAGGATCAGCGCGATGATCCAGAACCGGATCACGATCTGCGGCTCGGCCCAGCCCTTCTTTTCGAAATGGTGGTGGATCGGGGCCATCAGAAACACCCGCCGGCCGGTGCGCTTGAAATACAGCACCTGAATGATGACCGACAGCGCCTCGACCACGAACAGGCCGCCGACGATGGCCAGAACGATCTCGTGCTTGGTGCAGACGGCGATCGCGCCCAGCGCGCCGCCCAGCGCCAGCGATCCGGTGTCGCCCATGAACACCGCCGCGGGCGGCGCATTATACCACAGGAACCCCAAGCCCCCGCCGACCAGCGCCGAGGCGAAGATCAGAAGCTCGCCCGTGCCGGGGACGAAATGAACGCCGAGATAGGTGGTCAGGTTGAAGTTGCCCACCACATAGGCGATCGCGCCCAGCGTCATGCCGGCGATCATCACCGGCATGATCGCCAGCCCGTCCAGCCCGTCGGTCAGGTTCACCGCATTGGCGGCGCCCACGATCACGATCATGGCGAAGGGCACGAAGAACCAGCCAAGGTTGACCAGCGCATCCTTGAAGAACGGCAGCGCCAGTTGCAGCGTCAGGTCGGGCGGATGCACCCATGCCGCCGCAGCCGCGGCCGCCGCCGCGATCAGCAGCCCGATCACAAAGCGCACCCGGCTTGAAACGCCCTTGGGGTTTTGCTTCTTCACCTTGGCGTAATCGTCGGCAAAGCCGATCAGCCCGAAGGCCACCGTGACCAGCAGGACGATCCAGACGTAAGGGTTGTCCAGCCGCGCCCACATCAGCGTCGCCACCAGCAGCGCCGACAGGATCAGCAGGCCCCCCATGGTCGGGGTGCCGGCCTTGGCGAAATGGCCGGCCGGGCCGTCGTCGCGGATCGGCTGACCCTTGCCCTGCTTGCGGCGCAGAAAGTCGATCAGCGGCCGGCCGAAGATGAAGCCGAAGATCAGCGCGGTAAAGAACGCGCCGCCCGCCCGAAAGGTCAGGTAGCGAAACAGGTTGAACACATCGCCGCCGTCAGAGAAGGCGGTCAGGAAATAGAGCATCTAGCGGGCTCCTTGGATCTTGGACGGGTCGGACTGGCCCAGTTTGCGCAGCGCGTCAACCACAAGGCTGACCTTGATCCCCTTCGAGCCCTTGACCAGCACGATGTCGCCGGCATCGACCAGAAACCGCGCCTTCGGCACCAGCTCGGCGGCGGTCTCGACCCATTCGCCGCGCTGCCGGCGCGGCAGCGCCTGATGCAGCGCCCGCATCCGGGGACCGACGCAATGGACGACCGCCACCCCCGCCAGCGCCGGCAGATCGGCAATGGCGCGGTGCAGTTCGGATTCGGTCGGGCCCAGTTCCAGCATGTCGCCAAGGATCGCGATGCGGCGGCCGGGGGCGATGCGGCCCACGTTGTCCGTGGGCACCATCGCGGCCAGCAGATCGAGGCTGGCCGCCATCGAGGCGGGATTGGCGTTGAAGGCATCGTCGATCAGATCGAAACCTGCGTCGTCGATCGGCTCCAGCTGGACACGTTCGCGGGTGCCGCGCCCGGCCGGCGGCGACCAGAGGCCAAGGTCGCAGGCCGCAATGGTCAGATCCAGACCCAGCGCCTCGGCGCAGGCCAGTGTGGCCAGCGCATTGGCCGCGAAATGCCGCCCCGGGGTCAGCACCTTGTAAAGCAGCGCGGCGCCGGCATGGGTGGCGCGGGCGATGGTCGCCTCGGGGGTGATCTGGACATCCGACAGTCGCCAGTCGGCGACGAGGGAGGCGCCGAAGGTCACGACCCGCGCGCCCGCCTGCCGCGCGCAATCAACAAGGATCGGCGTCACATCTAGATCGGCGGGCAGGATCGCAGTGCCTCGGGGTTCCAGCCCCGCGACGATGGCGGCCTTTTCGCGGGCGATGGCGGCAAGGCTGTCGAAGGCTTCAAGATGGGCCGGCGCCACGGTGGTCACCAGCGCGACATGGGGCCGGGCAAGCCGGGCCAGCGGCGCGATCTCGCCCGGGTGGTTCATGCCGATCTCGATCACCGCGAAATCGGTGTCGGCGGGCATGCGCGCCAGTGTCAGCGGCACGCCCCAGTGGTTGTTATAGGACGCCTCGGCGGCATGGACGCGGGCCTGCCCGCCCAGTGCCGCGCGCAGCATTTCCTTGGTCGAGGTCTTGCCGACCGAGCCTGTCACGGCGACGACCCGCGCCGTCGTCCGGGCACGGGCGGCCCGGCCGAGGGCTTCGAGCGCCACCAGCACGTCGGGCACGATCAGAAGCGGCGCGGTAGGGGCGACACCGTCGGGAATGCGCGAGACCAGCGCGGCGGCGGCGCCCTTCGCCAGCGCCTGTGCCACGAAATCATGGCCGTCGCGGGCATCGCGCAGCGCCACGAACAGATCGCCGGGGTGCAGGCTGCGGGTGTCGATCGAGACGCCGGTGGCCGCGAAGGCCGCGGTGGCGCGGCCGCCGGTGGCGGTCTCGGCCTCGGCGGAGGTCCAGAGTGGGGTCATGGATGGCCGACCTTGGTGCCGGTGGACCCGCCGGGGGGCCAGCCCCCCGGTCCCCCCGGGATATTTGTGCCAGAATGAAGGGGTGAAGGGCGGGTCATGTCGCCCGGCCCGGGCAGGAGCGGAAGGCGGCGGCCGGCCCGCGCAGGTGGGGCCGGGTCATATCAGGCCGTCCAGTGCGGCGGTGGCGATGCTGGCCTGTTCGGCATCGTCGAAGGGGAAGATGTCGCTGCCGACGATCTGGCCGCTTTCATGGCCTTTGCCCGCGATCAGGAGCGCGTCGCCCGGGGTGAGCGCGTCGACGCCGCGCAGGATCGCCTCGGCGCGGTCGGCAACTTCGTGGGCTTCGGGGCAGGCCGCGAGGATGGCCGCGCGGATTGCGGCCGGGTCTTCGGTGCGGGGGTTGTCGTCGGTGACGTAGAGCACATCGGCATGGTCGGCAGCCGCGCGGCCCATCAGCGGGCGTTTGGTCCGATCGCGGTCGCCGCCGGCGCCGAACACGACGACGATGCGGCCCATGACATGGGGGCGCAGCGCCTTGAGGGCAGTGGCGAGGGCGTCGGGGGTATGGGCGTAGTCGACGAAGACCGAGGCGCCGTTCCGGCGGGTGGCGACATGTTGCATCCGGCCGCGCACGCCTTCGAGGAAGGGCAGGTAGTGGAACACAAGCTCGGGCGTTTCGCCCGCGGCGATGACGAGGCCCGCCGCCACCGCCACGTTCGACGCCTGAAAGCCGCCGATCAGGCCGAGGCGGACCATGTGGATCTGGCCGTGCCAGCTGAAGCGCAGATCCTGGCCCGAGGCGTCGAAGCGTTGGGCCAGCAGGCGCAGGTCGGCATCGGGGTGGAATCCGGTGCCGATCACGGTCTGGCCGCGGTCGCGGGCAAGCGTGGCCAGTTCGGGGCCGCGGGGGTCGTCGAGGTTGATGACGGCGGTTCCGTCGTCGGGCAGCACGCGGGAGAACAGGCCCGCCTTGGCGGCGAAATAGGCGTCGAAGGTTTCGTGGTAGTCCAGGTGATCCTGGGTGAAGTTGGTGAAGGCCGCGGCCTTCAGGTGCACCCCGTCGAGCCGGCGCTGGTCGAGGCCGTGGGACGAGGCCTCCATCGCGGCATGGGTGATGCCGGCGGATGCGGCCTCGGCCAGGAGGCGGTGGAGGGTGATCGGTTCGGGCGTGGTATGGGCCGAGGGGGCGGTGAAGGCGCCCTCGATCCCGGTGGTGCCGATGTTGATCGCGGCATGGCCGATCAGGGTCCAGAGCTGGCGGGTGAAGGTGGCGACCGAGGTCTTGCCGTTGGTGCCCGTCACCGCGACCATCCGGGCCGGCTGACGGCCGAACCACAGCGCCGCCGCCCCGGCCAGCGCCTGCCGCGGGTCTTCGGCCAGCACAAGCGCCGCATCCGTGCCCGACAGCGCCCCGCGCGTCTCGGCCGCGCCGCGCGCATCGGTCAGGATCGCCGCGGCGCCGGCCTGAAGTGCGGCGGGCACGAAGGCTGCACCGTGGGTGTGGCTGCCGGGAAGGGCTGCGAACAGGAACCCGGGCCGGACCTGCCGGCTGTCCACCGCAAGGCCGGTGATCCTTGCGTCACGGGCCCCGGGGCCGGTGGCGGTCAGGCCGAGCGCCGAAAGTGTTGCTGCGCGCTCTGCCATGGCCCGCGGTCCTTTCCGTCAGTTGCGGACGGCTGTTACCGCATCGAGGGGGGCGGCTTCAACCGTGGGACGCAGGCCCAGAAGCGGCGCCGCGCGGCGGATCACTTCGGCGGCCACCGGGACGGCGGTATAGCCCGCGGTCCGCCGCGGTTCCGAACCCGATGTATCCAGCGGCTCGTCCAGCGTCACGATCAGAACATATTGCGGGTCCGAGGCCGGAAAGACCGAGGCGAAGGTGTTCACCACCTTGTCGCGGTAATAGCCGCCCTGCGGGTTCGGCTTGTCGGCGGTGCCGGTCTTGCCCGCCACCTCGTAGCCGGCCACATCGCCATAGCTGGCGGTGCCGCGCGTGACCACCTGACGCAGCATGTCGACGGCGGCATGGGCCACCTCGGCGCGCATCACGCGCTGGGCCTGCGGGGGGCCGTCGCGATGCAGCAGCGTGGGCTTGATCGCCATCCCGCCATTGGCGATCGCGCCATAGGCGGCGGCCAGATGCATCGGGCTTGCGGCAATGCCGTGGCCGTAAGAGGTGGTGATGGTGGTGATCTCGGGCCATTTCGCCGGCACCAGCGGGCGGGCATAGGGGGCCTCGACCATCTCGACCGGGGTGGGTTCGAAAAAGCCCAGCGCCTTCAGGAACGCCTGTTGCCGCAGGCCGCCGATCTGAAGCGCCAGCCGCGCCACCCCCACGTTCGAGGATTTCACGATCACGTCGGTCACCGACAGCATCGGGCCATAGTTGTGGTTCTTGAATTCCTTGATCAGGAAGCGGCCCCAGCGCATCGGCGCATTGGCGTCGACCTGCGTCTGGGGGTTCACCAGCCCGAGTTCCAGCGCCTGCGCCACGGCAAAGATCTTGAAGGTCGAGCCGAGTTCATAGACCCCCTGCACCGCGCGGTTGAACAGCGGGCTGTCGCCCGGATCGGCGTTCTTGGCCACCAGCGGCGCCGGGCGGTCGTTGGGATCGAAATCGGGCAGCGACACCAGCGAGAGGATCTCGCCGGTCTTGGCCTCCATCAGGATCGCCGCCGCGCCCTTGGCATTCATCATCTTCATGCCGGCGGCAAGGATCTCGGTGGTGGCGGCCTGAACCGTCAGATCGATCGACAGCTTCAGGGGTTCGCCCGCCATGGCCGGATCGCGCAGCCGCGCATCCAGTGCCTTTTCGATCCCGGCGGTGCCGATCACCTCGGCGGAATGCACGCCCTCGGCGCCGAAACTGGCCCCGCCCAGCACATGCGCCGCCAGCCGGCCGTTGGGATAAAGCCGCATCTCGCGCGGGCCGAACAACAGGCCCGGATCGCCGATGTCATGCACGGCCTGCATCTGTTCGGGCGACAGCTTCTTGCGCACCCACAGGAAGCGGCGACCGTCGGTAAACCGCTTGTGCAGATCCTCGGGGTCGAGGTCGGGGAAGATCCGGCCCAGTTCGGTGGCCACGCGCGCCGGATCGACCATGTCGCGGGGATGGGCGTAAAGCGAATGGGTCAGCAGGTTCGTGGCCAGGATGCGGCCGTTGCGGTCGGTGATGTCGGCGCGCTGGTTCAGGATCTCGGCGCCGGTTGCGGTGGCGCGCGGCTCGGATGGCTCGGTCGAGGCCAGAAGCCCCATCCGCGCGCCCACCACCGAAAACGCCACGAAAAACGCCACGCCCAACACCAGAAGCCGGCCCTCGGCGCGGTTGCGGGCCTTGTCGCGGATCTGTTCGTGACGCAGGCGGCGGTTCTCGCGCTCGATCGAATCGGGGTTCTCGCCCTTGACGCGGGCTTCCAGAATGCGGGCCAGCGGGCGCAGCGGCGTGCGGATCACAGCGGTTCCCCCACTTCGCCGGACACATCGCCCGGGCGCAGATCCTGCGGCTGGATCACCTGAAGCGGATCGGCCGGATAGGCGACCTGATCGGCGGCGCCGAATTGCGCGGCTTCCAGCGGCAACAGTCCCAGACGGTCAAAGTTGATCGCGGCCAGTTCGCGCAGCCGGTCGGGGCGGTTCAGATAGGCCCATTCGGCGCGCTGCACCGACAGCGATTCGCGCAGGGCCGCGATCTGGCGGTTCAGCGCCGACACATCCTTCAGCGCCTGCTGGGTGGCGTAATTCTCGCGGTAGGCCCAGAAGGCCAGCGCCATCACCGAAAGGAAGGTCAGGACATAAAGCACGGGGCGCATCAGCGACGTCCTTTCTTCGGGATCAGCGGAACCCCCAGCGCACGGGCATCGACGTGGCCTGCGGGCGCATCCGTGCGGATGCCCACGCGCAGCTTGGCCGAACGGGAACGGGGATTGTGGGCCAGTTCCGCCTCATCGGGCCCTTTCGCACGGCGCAAGGGCAGGGTGAAGCGGGGGGCTTCGGCCTGCGTTGCGGGGCCATGGCGGCTGCCCTGCCCTTCCCCGCCCGAGCGCAGTTGCAAAAACCGCTTCACGATCCGGTCTTCAAGGCTGTGGAAGGTGACGACCGCCAGCTTGCCACCCGGTTTCAGCGCGCGTTCGGCGGCCTCAAGCCCGGCGACCAGTTCGGAAAACTCGGCGTTGACCGCGATGCGGATCGCCTGAAAGCTGCGGGTCGCGGGATGGGCCTGACCGGGTTTCGGCCGCGGCAGGCAGCGGGCGACGATCTCGGCCAGTTCCAGCGTGCGGGTGATCGGCCCAGCCGCCCGTGCGGCGACAATGGCCCGTGCGATCCGCCGCGAGGCGCGTTCCTCGCCGTAGTGGAACAGGATGTCGGCCAGGTCTTCCTCGGACGCGGTATTGACCAGATCGGCGGCGCTGTCGCCCGACTGGCTCATCCGCATGTCCAGGGGGCCGTCCTTCTGGAACGAGAACCCGCGCTCGGGCAGATCAAGCTGCATCGACGAGACGCCCAGATCCAGCACCACCCCATCGAGCGGCCCGCCCGCGTGCTGATCCAGCCCGGAGAAGGTTCCCGCCACAAGGCGCAGCCGGTCGCCATAGGCCCCGGCCCAGCCGGCCGCCATCTGAAGTGCCAACGGATCGCGATCGACGCCGATCACCTGCGCGGCCCCGGCCTCAAGCAGGCCGCGGCTGTAGCCGCCCGCGCCAAAGGTGCCATCCAGCCAGACGCCGGAAACCGGCGCCACCGCATCCAGAAGCGGCCCCAGCAGCACCGGGACATGGGGCTGGCGATCGGGCGCGTCGGGGATCACGGCTCAGTCCCCCGCGCCCGGCAGCAGCGACAGCATGTCGGCGCCCGGCGGCAGCAGGTCGTCCTCGTCCGCCTCGGCCGCGAGTGCGGCGGCGTAGGTCTCGGATTTCCAGATCTGGAACTTGTTCAGCGTGCCGGCGAACACCGCCTCAAGCCCGGCCTTCATCTCGTCGGGGGTGATGCCCAGCTTGTCGCGGCCCTTCTGCGGCAGCACGATCCGGCCGTCCTCGTCCACTTCCATGTTCAGGGCCAGCGTGATCATGTTGCGTTCAAGGTAGCGGCGGCTTTTCGACCCGGCCGGAAGCAGCGCGATCTGATCCTCGATCTTCGCCATTTCGGTCATGGTGTAGCATTCAAGATACTGGCGGTCGCCGCCGTAGACCAGAACAAAGCTGGATTTGCCGCCTGCGAACTTGGGGTCGCCCGCCTCGATCACGCGCCGGAACGAGGCCGGCACGGAGACCCGCGCCTTCGCGTCAACCTTCTGATTGAACTCGCCTCTGAACGCCTCGGCCACGGCCCTTCGGCTCCTTCACCGTTCTGTCCGCACAGGGCAAATCGCCCTGAAACGAAAGCGGCGGATCGAGCGGCTGCCACTGCCCGATCCGCCGTGCTGTCCCATCGCTGGGTGTCCAACTGCGCACACACTCCTGGGGGGATGTCTGCTCGTATGCGCGCCGGATCTATCGTTCGGGATGAAAGCGGGTGCCTGTATGAAGCCTGCTTTTTCGCCTGTTCGGGGTCTTTGGTCGCCCCTGTTCGTCGGCCCGTTCTCATCTCGTGGCCTAGGGATGCCATGGGATTTGATGGGACGCAATGGGTAGATAAGGGCAACCACCAAAGCCGGGCCGGGCTGCGCCGCGGGCGCATTCGTTAACAAGAGGATTCTGACCGGCCGCATCCGCAATATCTCGGGAAAGAGACCGAAGATGCTCTCTAGATATGGTATGAATTATTAACAAACTGGCGTTCCATGCAATCCCAAGACCACCCGCAGACGCGGCCAATTTGTCACAGGTAAGCGGGAAAAGTGGCAGTAGCATTCGCCAAGGATCCCGGCGTGAACGCGCAGAATCGCCGTAGTGCGAGGCCAGTGATTCGGCGGATGGCCGCGCGAATGCGGCCATCCCATGATTTCCCAGCCCCGCGACCCATGGTTTCCCACCGCCTTTCGGCGGGACCGCGCGGCCCGTTCCATGAAATCCCGGCGCGGGTTCAGGCCATGCCGTCCGCGACAAGGCGGCGGGCAAGCGCGGCATAGGCATCGGCCAGCGGCCCTTCGGCCGCGGCGACGGGCCGGCCGGCATCGCCGCCCTCGCGCACCGCCAGATCCAGCGGCAGTTCGGCCAGCAACGGCACACCCAGCCTCTCGGCCTCGCGCGCCACGCCGCCATGGCCGAAGATATGCGCCTCGTGGCCGCAGTTGGGGCAGACATAGACCGACATGTTCTCGACCAGCCCCAGCACCGGGGTGCCCAGCTTGCGGAACATGTCGAGCGCCTTCTTCGCATCCAGCAGCGCCACATCCTGCGGGGTCGACACCACGATGGCGCCGGTCAGCTGCGTGCGCTGGCACAGCGTCAGCTGGATGTCGCCGGTGCCCGGCGGCAGATCCACGATCAGCACATCCAGCCGGCCCCAGTCCACCTGCCCGATCAACTGCTGAAGCGCGCCCATCAGCATCGGGCCGCGCCAGATCACCGCCTCATCGTCTTTCAGCATCAGCCCGATCGACATCATGGTGACGCCATGCGCCTCGACCGGCAGGATGGTCTTGCCATCGGGCGAGGCCGGGCGGCGGTTCACCCCCATCATCCGCGGCTGCGAGGGGCCGTAGATGTCGGCATCCAGCAGACCCACCCGCCGCCCCTGACGCGCCAGCGCCACCGCAAGATTGGACGACACGGTGGACTTGCCCACCCCGCCCTTGCCCGATCCCACGGCGATGATGCGGTCGATCCCCGCCACCTTCTGCGGCCCGGCGGGCTGCGGCGTCGGATGCTGCCCGATCTTCAGCGACGGCGCCTTGGCCGCCGGCCCGTGCGCGGTCGTCACCGCCTGCACCGACACCACCCCCGGCAGGGCCAGCAGCGCGCGTTCGGCCATCGCGCGAAGCGGCTCGACCGCACGGGCCATTTCAGGGCTTTCGGCCTCGATCACGAAGCGCACCGCGCCGCCCTCGACCACCAGCGCACGAATCAGATCGCGCGAGACAAGAGTGCCCCCGTCCGGCAAAGAGATGCGGTCCAGCACCGCCAGAACGGATTCACGAGCCACCGTCATATCGCCTTCTCCTTCGCCCATGACGGGCTTTACGTTGCGGCGCCCGCACGAAAGGGCAAGCCCTTGTTTCATTCCAGCCGAAAGCGGCGGCGATGCACCTGCACAAACGTCAAAAAGTTCTCAACCGAGCCATGCATATGCCGCATGGCAGCAATGCCGATGTGGCGCATTGTGCAGTTGCAGCAAATGCCCCATGTTTGCCCTAACAGCGCGGCGGCATCGTCACGGGACGAAGGTGGTTCGAGCGAACTGGGTGAAGTTGGGACACTACGAAATGGCTTACGCAAACACCACCCGCATGGCGAACGCCGGTCTTGGCGACCGGCTGACCGGCCTTGTGGCTTCGGTGAAGCAGGCGCTGGCGCAGCGCCGGGTCTACCGCGACACGGTGCGGGAACTGAACGGGTTGACCACCCGCGAACTGGCCGATCTTGGCATCCACCGCTCGATGATCACCCGCGTCGCGATGGAAGCCGCCTACGGCAAATGATGGTTTTCCTGCTGGGCCTCACCTCCTCCCGGGGTCCATGGCAGTAACGGCGGCACTTCTCCTCCTCCCTGGTGTCGCCGTCCTTTCTTCGAAAGCGAAAGCTTTCATCAAGGTTTGAGGCGCAAGCTTCAGAAAATGTTCGAAAGGCCCCTCCTCCTCCCTGGGCCAATCGGAACCGCAGCGGCCCCCTCCTCCTCCCTGGGGTCGCTGCATCCGTTTCGGGGCACTGTGCCCCATCCAGGCTTCGGCGCTGCACCTCCTCCCGCGGTGCCGATGACCAGAGCGGCGGCCCCCTCCTCCTCCCTGGGGTCGCCGCATCCGTTTCGGGGTCCTGTGCCCTATCCAGGCTTCGGCGCTGCACCTCCTCCCGCGGTGCCGATGACCAGAGCGGCGGCCCCTTCCTCCTCCCTGGGGTCGCCGCGCCTTTTCTGACCGGCTGCTCCCTCTCCGGTCATACGCAAACGGCGGCGCCGGTCTCCCGGGCGCCGCCGTTTCCTTTTCGGGCAAGCCGTCTGTCAGGTCGCGATCAGCCGCGCATCAGAACGGAATGTCGTCAGCCTGTTGCGCGGGCACGACAAACCCCGCCACCACCTTCTTTGCGCCGGCCTTGTCAAAGGCCACATCCAGCTTGTCGCCCTCAATCCCTTGCACGGTGCCATAGCCGAATTTCTGGTGGAACACCCGGCAGCCCAGGGTAAAGGCCGAGACCGCCTGAAGATCGATGGTCACATGCCGGCCTTCGCGCGGCTGGCTGACGGGCCGCGATGCGCCGCGATCCTGCATCCGCTTCCAGCCCGGCGAGCTGTAGACATCCGCCCGCATCGCCTTGGCTTCCAACGAGGACGCCATCCCCGCCGCGCCATAGCCGCCGCCATAAAGGCCGGGCGGCGTCAGCACCTCGACATGCGCCGCGGGCAGTTCGTCGATGAAACGCGACGGCAACTGGCTTTGCCACTGGCCATAGACCCGGCGGTTGGCGGCAAAGGAAATGGTGCAGACCTGTTCCGCCCGGGTGATGCCGACATAGGCCAACCGGCGTTCCTCTTCGACACCGCGCTGCCCGCTTTCATCCATCGAGCGTTGCGAGGGGAACAGCCCGTCCTCCCACCCCGGCAGGAATACCACTGGAAATTCAAGTCCCTTGGCCGCGTGAAGGGTCATGATCGTGACCTTTTCGGCGGCTTCCTCGGTCTCGTTGTCCATGATCAGGGCGACGTGTTCCAGGAACCCTTGCAGATTCTCGAACTGTTCCAGCGCCTTGACCAGTTCCTTCAGGTTTTCCAGCCGGCCGGGCGCCTCGGGCGTCTTGTCGGCCTGCCACATCGCGGTGTAGCCGGATTCGTCCAGAATCTGCTCGGCCAGCCGGATATGGTCGTGGTCGCGCTGAAGCGTGATCGCGTGCCAGCGGTCGATCCCGTCAACAAAGGCGCGCAACTGCCCCGCGCCCTTGCCGCCAATGCCGCCGCGCGCCAGCAGGCCCCGCGCGCCTTCCAGCAGGGACAGGCCATGGCTGCGCGCCTCGCGCTGAATCTCTTGCTGGGCCTTGTCGCCAAGGCCGCGCTTGGGCTGGTTCACCACCCTCTCGAAGGCAAGATCGTCCTCGGGGCTGACGGCCAGACGGAAATAGGCCATCGCATCGCGAATCTCCAACCGCTCGTAGAAGCGGGGGCCGCCGATGACACGATAGGGCAGGCCGATGGTCAGAAAGCGGTCCTCGAAGGCGCGCATCTGGTGGCTGGCACGGACAAGGATCGCCATGTCGTCCAGCCCGAAGAGGCGCAGATCGCCGCGGCCACGCTGGAAGCCTTCGACCTCGTCACCGATCCAGCGGGCTTCCTCCTCGCCGTCCCAATGGCCGATCAGGCGGACCTTTTCGCCCTCTTGCCGCTCGGTCCACAGCGTCTTGCCCAGCCGCCCGGCATTGGCCGCGATCACCCCCGACGCCGCCGCAAGGATATGCGGGGTCGAGCGGTAGTTCTGTTCCAGCCGGATCACCTGCGCGCCGGGAAAGTCCTTTTCGAACCGCAGGATATTGCCCACCTCGGCGCCGCGCCAACCATAGATCGACTGGTCGTCGTCACCCACGCAGCAGATGTTGCGATGCGCCTGCGCCAGCAGCCGCAGCCACATGTATTGCGCGACGTTGGTGTCCTGATATTCGTCCACCAGAATGTAAGGCAGCCAGTTCTGATACTGCGCCAGCACATCCGGGTGGGCCTGAAAGATCGTCAGCACATGCAGCAGAAGGTCACCGAAATCGGTGGCGTTCAACTCTCGCAGGCGGTGCTGGTATTGCTCGTAAAGCTCGGTTCCGCGGTTGTTGTAGGCCCCCGCCTCGGAGGCCGGAACCTTCGCCGGCGTCCAGGCGCGGTTCTTCCAGTTGTCGATCAGCCCGGCCAGCATCCGCGCCGGCCAGCGTTTTTCGTCGATGTTCGCGGCCACGATCAACTGCTTCAGCAGGCGCAACTGGTCGTCGGTGTCCAGAATCGTGAAGTTCGACTTCAGCCCCACCAGTTCGGCGTGCCGGCGCAGGATCTTCACGCTGATCGAATGGAAGGTGCCCATCCAGGGCATCCCCTCGACCTGCCCCAGCATCCGGGCCACACGGTCCTTCATCTCGCGCGCGGCCTTGTTGGTGAAGGTCACGGCGAGGATCTGGTTCGGCCGGGCCTTTCCCGAATCGAGAAGATGCACGATCCGCGCGGTCAGCGCCTTGGTCTTGCCGGTGCCGGCGCCGGCCAGCATCAGCACCGGCCCATCCAGCGCCATCACCGCCGCGCGCTGTGCGGGGTTCAGGTCGTCCAGATAGGGCTGCGGCCGCGCGGCCATGGCGCGGCGGGAAAGCGGCACCGCCGCCTCGAAGGCATCGTTCTCGTCAAACCGGGTCATGGTGGCAGTTTAGCCTGCCCGCCGCGGAAGTAAAAGAATTGTTCCGCGATTGTTCACGGGAAGGCATCCGTTCGCGCCGGATCGGTCAGAAAATCTTTCCAGATGGCGCAGTGTGCTATTGCGCCGCACCGCGGCACCACTAAAGTTCGCGCGACACCGCGCAGACCCAGAGGAAAACCATGGCCGAATTCCGCAAGATCCTGATTGCCAACCGCGGAGAGATCGCCATCCGGGTGATGCGCGCGGCCAACGAGATGGGCAAGAAGACGGTCGCCGTCTATGCCGAGGAAGACAAGCTGTCGCTGCACCGCTTCAAGGCCGACGAGGCCTACCGGATCGGCGAGGGGCTGTCGCCGGTCGGCGCCTACCTGAGCATCCCCGAGATCATCCGCGTGGCGAAGATGTCGGGCGCCGATGCGATCCATCCGGGCTATGGCCTTCTGTCGGAAAACCCCGATTTCGTCGAGGCTTGCGATGCGGCGGGCATTGCATTCATCGGCCCGCGGGCCGAGACGATGCGCGCCCTTGGCGACAAGGCCAGCGCGCGGCGGGTGGCGATGGCGGCGGGCGTGCCGGTGATTCCCGCCACCGAAGTCCTTGGCGACGACATGGACGAGGTGAAGCGTCAGGCGGCCGAGGTCGGCTATCCCTTGATGCTGAAAGCCTCTTGGGGGGGTGGCGGGCGCGGGATGCGGCCGATCCCTTCGGAAGCCGAACTGGCCGACAAGGTGCGCGAGGGCCGCCGCGAAGCCGAGGCCGCCTTTGGCAACGGCGAGGGCTATCTTGAGAAGATGATTCTCCGCGCCCGCCATGTCGAGGTGCAGATCCTTGGCGACAAGCAGGGCAACATCTACCACCTCTATGAGCGCGACTGCACCGTGCAGCGCCGGAACCAGAAGGTGGTCGAGCGCGCGCCCGCCCCCTATCTGACCGACGACCAGCGCGCCGAGGTCTGCGAACTGGGCCGCCGGATCTGCGCCCATGTGAACTATGAATGCGCGGGCACCGTCGAATTCCTGATGGATATGGACAGCCAGCAGTTCTACTTCATCGAGGTGAACCCCCGCGTGCAGGTCGAACATACCGTCACCGAGGAAGTGACCGGCATCGACATCGTGCAGGCCCAGATCCGCATCGCGGAAGGGGCGACACTGGCCGAGGCGACCGGCGTCGCGCGGCAGGAAGACATCACCCTGTCCGGCCACGCCCTGCAATGCCGGGTGACGACCGAAGACCCGCAGAACAACTTCATCCCCGATTATGGCCGCCTGACCGCCTATCGCAGCGCGACCGGGATGGGCATCCGGCTGGATGGCGGCACCGCCTATGCCGGGGGCGTCATCACCCGCTATTACGATTCGCTTCTGGTGAAGGTGACCGCCTGGGCGCAGACGCCGGAAAAGGCGATCTCGCGCATGGACCGCGCGCTGCGCGAGTTCCGCATCCGGGGTGTGGCCACCAACATCGCCTTTGTCGAGAACCTGCTGAAACACCCCAGCTTCCTCGACTACAGCTACACCACCAAGTTCATCGACACGACGCCCGAACTGTTCAACTTCAAGCCGCGCCGCGACCGGGCGACGAAAATCCTGACCTATATCGCCGACATCACCGTGAACGGGCATCCCGAAACCGCAGGACGCCCGCGCCCGCCCGCCGACCTGCGCGATCCCAAGGCGCCCGAGCCAAAGGGCGCCCCCGCCCCCGGCACCCGCACCCTGCTGGAGGAAAAGGGCCCGCAGGCGGTGGCCGACTGGATGGCCGCGCAGACCCGCGTGCTGATGACCGACACGACGATGCGGGACGGGCATCAAAGCCTGCTGGCCACCCGGATGCGCTCGATCGACATGATCAAGGTGACGCCGGCCTATGCCGCGAACCTGCCCGGCCTGTTCAGCGTCGAATGCTGGGGCGGCGCGACCTTCGACGTGGCCTACCGCTTCCTTCAGGAATGCCCGTGGCAGCGCCTGCGCGACATCCGCGAACGGCTGCCGAACGTGATGACGCAGATGCTGCTGCGCGCCTCGAACGGGGTGGGTTACACCAACTACCCCGACAATGTGGTGCAGGAATTCGTCCGTCAGGCGGCCGAGACCGGGGTGGACGTGTTCCGCGTCTTCGACAGCCTGAACTGGGTCGAGAACATGCGCGTCGCCATGGATGCGGTGATCGAGGCGGACAAGCTTTGCGAAGGCACGATCTGCTATACCGGCGACCTGCTCGACCCCGACCGGGCCAAGTATGATCTGGGCTATTATGTCAGCATGGGCAAGCAGTTGCGCGATGCAGGCGCGCATGTGCTGGGGTTGAAGGACATGGCGGGGCTTCTGAAACCCGCCGCCGCCCGCGTGTTGATCCGCGCGCTGAAGGATGAGGTCGGCCTGCCGATCCACTTCCACACCCACGACACCAGCGGCATTGCCGGCGCCACGGTGCTGGCCGCTTGCGATGCGGGCGTGGATGCGGTGGATGCGGCGATGGATGCCTTTTCGGGCGGCACGTCGCAGCCCTGCCTCGGCTCGATCGTCGAGGCGCTGCGCCACACCGACCGCGACACCGGCCTTGATATCGAGGCGATCCGCGAAATCTCGGGCTATTGGGAACAGGTGCGTCACCACTACTGCGCCTTCGAATCCGGTCTTCAGGCCCCCGCCTCCGAGGTCTACCTGCACGAGATGCCCGGCGGGCAGTTCACCAACCTCAAGGCGCAGGCGCGCTCGATGGGGCTTGAGGAACGCTGGCCCGAGGTCGCCCATGCCTATGCCGATGCGAACCGGATGTTCGGGGATATCGTGAAGGTCACGCCCTCGTCCAAGGTGGTGGGCGACATGGCGCTGATGATGGTGGCACAGGGTCTGACCCGCGAACAGGTCGAAGATCCGGCGGTGGAAGTCAGCTTCCCCGACTCGGTCATGGACATGCTGAAGGGCAACCTTGGACAGCCCCACGGCGGCTGGCCCGAACCGATCCTGAAAAAGGTGCTGAAGGGCGAGGCGCCCCCGACCACCCGCCCCGGCGCCCATCTGCTGCCCGTCGACATCGAGGCCGCCCGCGCCAAGCTGGTGTCCGAGATCAAGCAGGGCGACGACGACCCGCAGGATCACGCCATCGATGCCGAGGATCTGAACGGCTATCTGATGTATCCCAAGGTCTTCACCGACTATCGCGCGCGTCATAAGATCTATGGCCCGGTCCGCACCCTGCCCACGCGGACCTTCTTCTACGGGATGCACCCGGCCGAGGAAATCTCGGCCGAGATCGACCCCGGCAAGACGCTGGAAATCCGGCTGCAAGCCGTGGGCGAGACCTCGGACGAGGGCGACGCCAAGGTGTTCTTCGAACTGAACGGCCAGCCCCGCGTGATCCGGGTGCCGAACCGCGCGGTCAAGGCCAAGACCGCCGTCCGGCCCAAGGCGCATGACGGCAACCCCGCCCATGTCGGCGCGCCGATGCCGGGATCGGTCGCGGCGGTCGCGGTGACGGTGGGCCAGAAGGTGAAACCCGGCGACCTGCTTCTGACCATCGAGGCGATGAAGATGGAAACCGGCCTGCACGCCGACCGCGCCGCCACCGTGAAAGCGGTGCATGTGGCCCCGGGCGCCCAGATCGAAGCCAAGGATCTGCTGATCGAACTCGAGGAGTGATCCCCCTTCCCCGCCGAAGGGGGGCACCACCTGCCGGAAAAGTCCCGCCATCCGGCCCCGCGCGACCCCGTCCCTGGTGTCGCGCTTTTTTTTGACGAATGCGCGATTTCCCTCTTGCAGCCGGTCGCGGGTCTTTATACATCACCGCTCACCCAAGGACGCGGGCGTAGCTCAGGGGTAGAGCATTACCTTGCCAAGGTAAGGGTCGTGAGTTCGAATCTCATCGCCCGCTCCAATTAAACCGGCCTTATCAGCCGGTTGGATGCAGGGACCGCTTCGGCGGTCCTTTTGCGCTTCAGGGCGGCATCGGCTGCCATGGGCGCAGATGCAGCGGCCAGCCAGCAGCGCAAGGCGCAGGCGGGCAGCGCCCTGCCGCAATCTTGCCAGGATGCCGACCCACAAAAACCACATTCAACCTGCGGAATAACCGGCACCATTCCTGCGGTAGGAATATCCCCATGGTCCGCTCGCGGTTCTTGCGTTTTCTAAGGAACGATACCGGCGCCGCCACCGTCGAGGCGGTGCTGTGGATGCCCACATTCGTCTTTCTGCTGGTTCTGGTCGCGGATACCGCGATCATCTTCACCTCGCAGGCGCAGGTGATGCGGATCATCCAGGACGCGAACCGCGCGCTTTCGGTCGGGCGGTTCCGCACCATCGAACAGACCGAGTCCTTCATCGCCTCGCAACTGACGCGCTACGGCGGCAGCACGACGGTCGAAACCAGCGTGACCGAAGGGCTGATCGTCAGCCGCGTGACGCTGCCGGTGGCCAACCTTTCGGCCACACCGATGCTGGACATGTTTGACGGCCTGACACTGACGATCTCATCCGAACATCTGTCCGAGGCGTGACCGATGGCCCTTCGCGCCCTGATCCATGACGAAAGCGGCGGGATGACGGCCTTTGGCCTGTTCACCTTCACCTCGGCGATGATGATCGGCGGGCTGGCGATCGACGTTCAGCACGCCATCGCCGCCCGCACCCAGTTACAGGCCGCCACCGACAGCGCGGTTCATGCCGCCCTGCTGACGCGCGACGTGACAGCCGCCGCCCCCGATGCCGCCGCCACAGCCAAGGCCCGCGCCATCGAGGTGTTGCAGGGCATGCTGCCGGCCGCGCAGTTCGGCAATGTCGTCACCGTCGATTCCATCACCTTCGGCACATGGGATCGCACCACCGCCACCTTCACCCCCGACGCATCATCCTCATCGGCGGTGGAACTGGTGGCCAGCCGGAACGAGACCGCGATGAACCCGGTCAAGACCTACCTGCTCGGCCTTGTGGGGGTGGATTACTGGAACCTTCAGGCGACAGCCGTGGCCGAAACCTACCACCCCACCTGTTTCCGCGAAGGCTTCGTCGCCGAGGATGTGGTGGATATTCAAAGCAACAACACCTTTACCAACGGCTTCTGCATCCATTCGAACGAACATGTGTCGCTGAACAACAACAACACGTTCGAGGCGGGAACCATCGTCTCGATGCCGGATCTGACCGCGCTGGACCTGCCGGCCTCGGGGTTTGACAAGAACGCCGGCCTGAAAGACGCGCTGCGCACCGGATCGTATCACATCCGGGTGCTGAAACAGATCGACGCGATCATCGCGGGCCTGCGTGCCTTCGACCCGCGCTATCTGCCGCCCTATATCGCGCCCGACCTGATCGAGACGCTGACATCGGACAAGCTGACCCCGGCCGATTTCAAGCCCAACCGGCTGCATGTCTACACCTGCGCCCCGAACAAGGGCCTGAAGATCAGCGGCGGCACCCTGTCCAAAATCGCGCTGGTCACCAATTGCGAAATCACCTTCGTGAACATCGCGCTGGAAGATGCGGTCATCGCCACCACCCACACCGGCGCCAGCTCGATGCACCACAACAGCGCCATGCGGATCGGCCGCAACGATGGCTGCGCCGAGGGCGGCGGCGCGCAGCTTCTGTCGATGGGTGGGATGGATTTTGCCGGCAACCTTGAAATCTACGGCAGCCAGCTTCTGGCCGCCGGCGACATCCAGTTTGCCGCCAACGCCGACGGAATCGAGGGCGCCTCGCTGGTGGCAGGCGGCCGGATCGACGGCACCAGCAACATGGCGATGGGCTTCTGTGGCACCGGCATGGATGCCAACTTTCAGGCAAACTATTTCCGGCTGGTGCAGTAGGCGGGGCCGCACCCGACCGGGAACGGCCAGACCGTGCCACATCGGATCATGGTCCCACAGGTCGGCCATCGTGCCCACCTGTGGCGCCCGCATGGCCCTTGCCGTTCCGGATGCCCCGCGTCTGCGGCTTGGGGAAACCCGCGAAATCGACGGGGCCTTCGGCGCCCCGGCAGCGTCGACTTCGCCCGCCTGCGGATCGGCCCTGACAAAGCCGCGATGCGCGGCGCGCGGATCGTCCGGCAGGCGCCGCCGCGGCTGTCGCCCGGAACAGCGCCTGCGACCAAGGGGCCATCGGGGATCTTCGCCGCGCGGTCGGACCGGGCCGGATGACCCGCAGCCTGTGGCGGGCTGTCGCAGATGCGCGACGATCCGCGAAAGGGCGACGGTTCCGCAGATCTGCCCCGTAGAAATCCCAGAGACTCGCCACGGGCCGCTGTGACCCGGGTGACAGACAGCCCTTCCGGGCCAATTGTGCAGGAGCTTGCCATGTCCTCTGTTCTGGGACGCTACGCCACGCCGTTCATCACCGGCCTTTTCATCGTTTCGCTGATCTCGGGGATCGCACTGTTCTTTCATATCGGCCCCAGCGGCTTTCATGGCATGCATGAATGGCTGAGCATGTTGCTGATCCTGCCGTTCGCCCTTCACCTGTGGAAGAACTGGCGCCCATTCCTGACCCATTTCAAACGCGCGCCGATGGGGATCGCGCTGGCGGTCTCGGTCCTGATATCGCTGCCGTTCCTGCTGCCGTCCGGCCAGCAAGGCGCCGGTGGCCCGCCGCCCTTTGCGTTTTCGCACATGATCCTTGCCAATCCCGCGTCGGACGTGGCGCCGCTGCTGGGCATGACACCGCAGGATCTTGTGGCCCGCCTGACCGCCGCCGGCATCGCGATCGAGACCCCCTCGCAGCCGATCCGCGAGGCCATCGCCGCCTCTGGCAAGCCCGAGATGCAGGCCATCGCCGCCATCGTCCGCCCCGCCGACTGACGCGGAAGCCCGCGCCACAACGCCAGCCACATCCCGCCCGAAAGCGCCGCCCGGACAACCACCGGGCGGCGCTGTCATGGCCACCCTGGCCTAACGGCAAAGGATCGCGCGGAAATCGTTCACATTGGTGCCGGTCGGGCCGGTGACGAACAGATCGCCCAGCCGGGCAAAGGCGCCCCATGCATCATTTGCCGCCAAAAGCGCCGCCGGATCGGCCCCGCCCGCCCGCAGCCGCAGGGCGGTGTCGCCCCCGGCAAAGGCGCCGGCGTTGTCTTCCGATCCGTCGATCCCGTCGGTATCGGCCGCCAGCGCCGCAACCGGCAGCCCTTCGGCGGCAAGGGCGAAGGCCAGCAGAAACTCGGTGTTGCGCCCGCCCCGGCCCGGCCCGCGCACCGTGACCGTGGTCTCGCCGCCCGACAGCAGCACCACCGGGCGCGCAAAGGGACGGTCACGCAGCACCACCTCGCGCGCAAGGGCGGCATGAACGCGGCCCACCTCGCGCGCCTCGCCCTCGATCGCGTCGGACAGCAGTGCGGCGCGGATGCCCGCCGCCTCGGCCGCCCGCGCCGCCGCCTCAAGCGACAGCCGGGCCGAGGCGATGACACGAACCTCTTGCCCCGCAAAGACCGGGTCCGTGGGCGGCGGCGCGCGACCCTGATCGCCCGCAAGCCATGCCGCCACCCGCGGCGGCATGGCGATCTTCCAGGTCGCGGCCATCGCCCGCGCCGCCGCGCGCGTCACCGCCGCCGGCACGGTGGGCCCCGAGGCCACCTGCGCCGGATCGTCCCCCGGCACGTCCGAGACCACCAGCGACACCACCCCCGCCGGCGCGCAGGCCGCCGCCAGCCGCCCGCCCTTGATCCCGGAAACCTGGGCACGGATCGCATTCATCACCGAAATCGGCGCCCCCGAGGCCAGAAGCACCCGGTTCAGCGCCACCTCATCGGCCAGCGTCAGATCGCCCGGCGGCATCGGCAACAGCGCCGAGCCGCCGCCGCAGATCAGCGCCACCACCAGATCGTCCGGCGTCAGCCCCCGCACCGCCTGAAACAACGCGCCCGAGGCCGCCAGCCCCGCCGCGTCCGGCACCGGATGGGCGGCCTCGATCACCCGGATCTGCCGGCAGGGCGCACCATAGCCATAGCGCGTGACCACCACCCCCGAAAGCGGCCCGTCCCACAGATCCTCGAACGCGGCGGCCAGTTGGGCCGCGCCCTTGCCGCAGCCCACCACCACCACCCGCCCCTTCGGCCGCGGCGGCAGATGGGCCGCCAGCGCCAGCGCCGGGTCGGCGGCCGCAACCGCGGCGCGAAACAGATCGGTCAGAAGGCGGCGGTCATCAGGCGACATCGGCGGTCCTTTCGCCCGGATCGTGACGGCAAAGCCGCACACAGTCCAGCCCTTCACCCCGCCCCCGCGCTGGGGCATGATAGGGCCATGACCACGACGCAGCGCATCGACCTGAACGCCGATCTTGGCGAAAGTTACGGCCCCTGGCAGATGGGGGACGATGCGGCGATGCTGGCGCTGGTCAGCTCGGCCAATGTGGCCTGCGGCGGCCATGCAGGCGATCCCGACACGATGGCCGCGACGCTGGCGGCGGCGAAGGCGCGGGGCGTCACCATCGGCGCCCATCCCGGCTATCCCGATCGCGAAGGCTTTGGCCGTCGCGTGATCCCGATGGCCCCCGATCAGATCGCGCGGATGGTCGCCTGCCAGATCGGCAGCCTGCTGGGTGCCGCGGCGCTGGCGGGGGTGCGCGTCGCCTATGTCAAGCCGCATGGCGCGCTGGCCAATCTGGCCGCCGACAACGCCGACGTGGCCCGCGCCATCGCCCGGGCGGTGCGGGCGGTGTCGGGCGATCTGGCGGTGCTGGCGATCTCGGGGACCGCGCTGGAACCGGCCGCCGATGCCGCGGGCCTTGCGGTCTTTTCCGAGATATTCGCCGACCGCGCCTACCTGCCCGACGGCCGCCTTCAGCCGCGATCGCAGGCCGGGGCCGTGATCGATGATCCTGGGATGGCCGCGGCCCGCCTGCTGCGCTTCCTTGACTCTGGCCGGATGGAGGTGGCGGGCGGCGGCTCGATCCCCCTTGCCGCCCATTCGATCTGCGTGCATGGCGACAGCCCCCATGCCGTCGCCATGGCCAGCCGCATCCGCGGCACACTGACCGCCGCCGGCATCGCCCTCGCCCCCTTCGCGGCATGACCTTCCCCCGCTTCCGCCCCGTGGCCGAGCGTGCCTTGCTGGTCGAATTTGCCGAAACCCCCGACCCGGCCGCCGAAGCCGCCGTAGCGGCCCTTGACCGGGCGCTGGCCGCGGCACCCTTTGCCGGCTTTGCCGAGGCGGTGCCCGCCTATGTCAGCCTGCTTGTGGCCTTCGACCCGCTGACAACCGACCATGCCACAGCCGAGGCCGCCCTGCGCGCCCTGCTGACCCATCCGGCCGAAGCTGCCAGCCGCGCGCAGGTGCATGAGGTGCCGGTCTGCTATGACGGGCAGGATCTGCCCGAGGTCGCCGCCCGCACCGGCCTTGCCCCCAATGCGGTGATCGCCGCCCATCTTCAGGGCCGCTACCGCGTGGTGATGTATGGCTTCGCGCCCGGCTATGCCTATCTGGCCGGTGTGCCGGCAGCCCTGCACCTGCCGCGCAAACCCAGCGCCTTGCGCGATATTCCGGCGGGAAGCGTGTTGATCGCAGGGCCACAGTGCCTTGTATCGACACTGACGATGCCGACCGGCTGGTGGATCATAGGCCGCTCGCCGGTGCGCATCCTGACCGGCGATCCGGTGCACCCCTTCCTGTTCGACGCGGGCGACAGCGTGCGGTTCCGCCGCATCGGCACCCTATGATCGCCCGGTTGCGCATTGTTGACGCCGGGCCGCTGGCTTCGGTTCAGGACGGTGGACGGCCGGGCCTGATGCGCTTTGGCGTGCCGCAATCCGGGCCGATGGACCGGCTGGCCTTCGCGATGGCCAATGCGGCACTGGGCAACCCGGACGGCACCGCGGCGCTGGAAATCCCGCCCGCGGGGCTGGTGCTGGACTGTCTGTCGGGGGCGCTTTCGGTTGCGCTGGCGGGCGGCGGCTTCCGCGCCACCTGCGCGGGCGTGACCCGCGAAGGCGCCGGCGTCTTTCCCCTGCGCGCGGGCGACAGGCTGGCGCTGCGCCCGGGCGACTGGGGCAACTGGGCGGTGCTTGCGCTGGCCGGGCGGCTGGGGGTGCCGTCATGGCTGGGCTCGGCGGCGACGCATGCCGCCTCGGGGCTGGGGGCGGGGCTGTTACAGCCGGGGACAGAGCTTGAGGTCACCGACACCGCCCTGCGCCCCGAGCGGCACGGCCCGTTCGATCCCCCGCCCCGCCCTGACGGCCACCTGCGGGTGGTGATCGGTCCGCAACAGCGGTTTTTCGCACCCGAGGCCATGCAGGCGCTGCTGTCGCAGCCCTTCCGCGTCTCGGCCGCGCGCGACCGGATGGGGCAGCGACTGGACGGGCCGCGGCTGCTGCCCAATGCGCTGGACATGCCATCCGAGCCGGTGCTGCGCGGGTCGGTTCAGGTCTCGGGCGACGGGGTGGCGACGGTGCTGATGGCCGATCACCAGACGACCGGCGGCTATCCCAAGATCGCCACCGTGATCGGCCCCGATCTTGATGCGCTGGCCCAGATGCGCCCGGACGAGGTGCTGCATTTCACGGCGATCCGCCCCGATCAGGCCGTTCGGACCGCCCGAGCCATTCACGAAGCGCGAATGACACGGCTTGCCGCGCTGGCCGGGCCGCGCGATCTGGGCCAGCGACTGGCGCAGGCGAACCTGATCGGCGGTGTGGTGGATGCGCGCGGCTAACCCCGCGGCGGCAAGACCGGATGGACGACGCTGCCGGTTTCCTCAAATGCGGTGATGTTGGCGATGGTGGTGCAGGCGATCCCGTTCAGCGCCTCGCGGGTGAAAAAGGCCTGATGGCCGGTGATCACCACGTTCGGGAAGGTCAGCAGGCGGGCAAAGACATCGTCCTGAATGGCGGTCTGCGACAGATCCTCGAAAAACAGGTCGGCCTCTTCCTCGTAGACATCAAGACCCAGCGCGCCGATGGCGCCGCTTTTCAACCCGCGGATCACGGCGCTGGCATCGACCACCGCACCGCGACTGGTGTTCACGATCATCACCCCGCGCTTCATCTTTGCGATGGCCTCGTCATCGATCAGATGGTGCGTCTCGGGGGTCAGCGGGCATTGCAGGCTGATGATGTCGGCGGTGGCGAACAGCTCGTCCAGCGGCACATAGGTCACACCCATCGCGGTGCAGGCTTCGGACGGGAACGGATCGAAGGCGATCACCCGGCAGCCAAACCCCCGCATGATGCCGGCGAAGGTGCGCCCGATCAGGCCGGTGCCCACCACACCCACCGTCTTGCCGCAAAGATCGAAGCCCAGCAGCCCATCCAGCGCGAAATTGCCCTCGCGCACGCGGTTGAAAGCGCGGTGGATGTTGCGGTTCAGGGTCAGGATCAGCGCAACCGCATGTTCCGCAACCGCATGGGGCGAATAGGCCGGCACCCGGCCCACGGCAAGGCCAGCCGACTCGGCCGCGGTCAGATCGACATGGTTGAACCCGGCCGAGCGCAGCGCGATCAGCCGCGTGCCCGCCGCGGCCAGTTCCCGGATCACCGGCGCCGTCACCTGATCGTTCACGAAAGCGCAGACGCAGGCCGCCCCACCGGCAAAGCGCACCGTCTCTTCCGACAGGCGCGCCTCGATGAAGGCAAGCCGGTGCCGCCCGGCATTGGCCGCGGACAGGAACTGGCGGTCATGGGGTTTGGCACTGAAGATCGCAACGTCCAACATCGGCTCCTTCATCATCGTTACGCGAATGTCGCGCTTTGTTAACGCTAACGCGATGCTGCGGGGCGGCGTCAACCCCGAACGGCCACAATGACGGCATGGACGCCAGCCGATGGCGGCAACGCCTGCTGCGGGGCAACGAATCGCCGGATCGCGCATCCAGTCGGCCCGACGCGCATCGCCATGGCGCCCGGCCACCGCCCCATGCGGAACGGCAGCCGGTCCCGCATGGGGCGGCGGCCGGAATCATGGATGGCCAATGCAAGATTGCGCCGCGTGGCGGTCAAGCGCGTCGGACGCTGCTGCACCCCGGGTTCGCCAGCACGGCGATACCACGCCCAGCCCGCTTGGCAGCATAAAGCGCGCCATCGGCATCTGCCAGCATCGCGTCAAGCGCCGGCGCTTCGTAGAATACGGAAAGCGTCATGCCGATGCTGGCCGTGACGCGGCACAACTGCCCCTCGAACGGAACCGGCAGCGCCACACCCGAGATCATCCGCTCGGCCACCCGTCGCATTCGGGCGGGATCGGCAAGGCCGGGAAAGATCATCATGAATTCGTCGCCGCCGACCCGCGCCACCATGTCGCCGGCGCGCGTCTCGCGCAGCAGCACCCGGGCCACCGTTCGCAACACATGATCGCCTGCCGCATGGCCCAGCGTATCGTTCACCGCCTTGAAGTGATCGAGATCCAGATGCATCAGCCCGAACGGCTGGCGGACAGCGATCAGCGCCTCGGATGTCTGTTCGAACGCGCGGCGATTGCGCAGACTGGTCAGCGTATCGGTCAGGGCCTCATGCTCGGCTGCGCGACGGGCCTCTTCGAGGCGACGGTTCAGGCGATGCAGCTCGTCCGTCACCGCGGTCTTGGCCTCGACCAGATAAAGCAGCTCCACCGTCAGGTCGGTCGCGGCAAAATCGCCATCGGTCAGGCCGTGGCGGCGCACCGCGTCAAGCACGGAAATCCCGAAGGACAGGTTCAGCAGCAGCCCGCGGCCGTCATGCAGCGGGGTCGCGACACCCCGCAGGCTGGCGCCACCGCCATCGCGCAAGGCCAGATGCAGCCGCGTGCCGGTGCGATCGGCCAGCGCGGCCGGCGTCGCGATCCCGGCAGGGCGCCGGACCTCGAACAGGTCAAAGAACGGGCGGCCCAGAGGCGGCGCAGTCAGCAGCTTTCCCAGCGTCGGCCCGCAGCCCGAAATGCGGCCCTGCGGATCGACCCGGACATGCATCGGCATCAGAAGGTCAAGCCCCCCGGCGCCGATGTTGACGGGTTTGGCGACGCTGCCCATCAGGCCAGCCGCTCGGCCAGATCGAACGGGCGACCGGCGGCAAAGGCCGAATCCAGAAGCGCGATCGACACCACCTCGCCCTCGCGGCGGTGCCCGCGGTGGTCCAGCAGCACAAGCACCCCGTAATCGTCGGCCATGGCCCGCAGCAGGCCCACGGCGACATGGCCCATCCCTTCCATGGGCGAGGCGCAGACCAGCCGGAACCGATGCGGGCCAAGGCCGACCAGCTGAAGTTCGGGCAGGTCGAGTTCCGGCAGGGCCAGCCGGGCGCGATCGGGCAGATCGTCCAGGGAATAAAGAAAATCGGTAAAGGTGACGCCGCCGAAGCGCAGCAGGCGGCGCAGGGGTTCGGTCGTCGGATGCGAGACGAGATAGGTTCCCAGATCCTCAAGCAGGGCATCGCGCGGCTTGACAAGGCGGAAGCAGGCGGCGCGGATCACCGCTTCGGTCTGCGACAGGTCATAGGTCAGCATGGCTTCGAAACTGTCGAAGCCAAGCCGCGCGTCCCGGGCGACATCGGCCCATAGGTCGGCGCCATAGGTATCGCGCAGAAAGCACTGG
The DNA here is from genome assembly GCF_900207575.1 of Cereibacter ovatus. GTDB lineage: Bacteria > Pseudomonadota > Alphaproteobacteria > Rhodobacterales > Rhodobacteraceae > Cereibacter_A > Cereibacter_A ovatus. Next base: position 417,256 of record NZ_OAOQ01000002.1, on the reverse strand, counting down.
ATCGCCCTGTTCACCAAGCCATGCATCCCCGGACCCCTCCGATTCCCGAAGAAGCCTAGCGCCCGCCGATTAACAAAAGCAGAACAGCTTCAGGGCAGCAGCACGACCGACCCGCCCCCCAGCCGCAGCCGGTTCAGCGGCGCAGGCGTCACCTCGGGCACCTGGTCAAGGACCGCGGCCACCAGCGCCGCCGGATCGCCGGCAAGATCGGCGCCAAGGCCCCGCACGGCCAGCGTCTCAAGCCGCCCGTCGGGCAGCGCATAGCCGCGCGGATCAAGCCCGCCACGCCGGGTCAGCGTCAGCAGAAGCGCCTCGTCCCCCGGCTGCTCGGGCAGGAAATCGGCCACCAGCATGACGCAGCCGGGCCGCCCGTCCGGCAGCCGCACAAGGCAGCCGTCACGCCAGATCCGGCGTTCCGGCCCCGACAGGCGGGCAACGATGGCATCGCGGAAACCGGCCGCTTCAGGCGGGCGAACCGCGGTCAGGCGCGCGATCTCGGCCGCCAGATCGGCGGCTTCCTGTGCGGGGCCGGGGTCGGCCGCACCGGCAAGGCGGGCGGCCAGCGCCTCTTGTCCCGGCTGACCGGCGATCCGGCGCAATGCTGCCAGTGCCGCGGCCCCTTCGCGGCCCCAGCGCCCGATCGAGGTCACATCCAGATCTGCCACCGCCGTCCGCCCGTCCTGAAACCGCCGAAGCTGATCGCGCGCCGAGATCCGCGTGGCATCCAGCACCGGCGTCAGCCACAGGCCCGCAAGCGTCAGCGCCATAAAGGCCATACCGATATTGCCGCGCCGGATGCGCATCCGCCAGCCCCGCCCGCGCAGCACCGCCGCCGCATAGACCAGCCCGTAGCCCAGCGCCAGAACCGCCGCCAGCGCCCCCGCCAGACGGTCTGGCGTCCAGCCATACTGATCGACCCGCAGCCACAGCGCCCATGCCGCCAACACACCCGGCACAGGCAGGATCAGCGCCAGCGCCGGCGTGGCGCGACCCATCACCGGCCCCTGCGCGGCCTCGGCGTCGCTGCGATCGACCGCGATGCTGACCAGCGTCGCCCCAAGCGCGGCCATCGCGATCAGCGTCCCGGCGGCCGACATGCCGGAAAAGACCGTCTCCATCCCGCGCAGCGGCAACAGCAGGGTGAACAGCGCGATCACCAGCAACGCGGGCGGCAACAGCAGACGCAGCAGCCGCAGGATCAGGTCGGGCGCGATCAGCTCGACATGTTCCGACACCACCGCAAGACCCAGGCCGACCGCCAGCCCGCTGATCGCCCAGGGCACGGGACCGGACGAGACGACACGCTCGGCCGCGGCAATTCCGGCCAGCGCCAGCACTTCGGACGACAGCAGGACGAACGCCCAGACCACCAGCGCAAACAGAACCGCAGCCGCAGCCCGGACGGCAAGACCCCAGGCGGCAGTGAACAAGACCGGATAGTCAAGCCACCGCCCACCGGCCCGCGCGACCAGAAACGGCAGCGGCACCGTGGCCAACGCCAGTGTGGACAGCGCCACCCCCCGCATCATGAACAGGCTTTCGATCCGGTAGACACGCAGGCTGGCCAGCAGCACGAAACAGGCCACCATGACCGCCACACCCGCCGCACCAAGCGCAGCCCGCGCCAAAGGCAGCGGCCCCGCCAGCCCCAGCCAGCCGCCGAAAAAGACCGCGGCAAAACCGGTCGCGGCAAGTGCCAGCCACTCGGGCAGAAGGGGATGCGCCAGCAGGCCAGACAGCATATGCAGGCTGACCCCGGCAAGGCCGCCGATACTGGCCATCGTCAGCCGCTGAAGATTGTTCCGCTCCATGCCTGCACTCACCCGCCGCTGACGCCGACCCTGCCGGCGCCGGCGACGCTAACGTGAATGACCGGGCGGGACCAGATGCTGGCAGCCATGTCGCACAGACACCGCCCCCCGTCCGCCCCGAGGCACGCCGGCCCATGTCCGCGGCAGCGCCGGGCGCGGGGGTTCGATGCCCCCGCGGACGGCACACCCGCCCCGGCCCCGGCCTGTCAGGCGGCGGCCATCCCGTCGATCCAGTCCGCCAGCCCGCCGATATCGGGCAGGACTACATCGGCGAACCCCACCAGCTCATCGGCCAGCGCGATGCCGGTCAGCACCGCCACCGTCCGCATCCCCGCGGCCCGGCCCGCGATCAGGTCATGCGCCGAATCCCCCACCATCACCACCTGCGCAGGCTCCAGCCCCACGCGGTCGGCGAAGGCCAGCAGCATCCCCGGCTCGGGCTTGCCGCCATGGCCCGAATCCGCCCCCGCGATGAAATCGAACAGATCCGTCAGCCCGTGCCGGCCCAGATGCGCCCGCGCCGGCGCTTCGGAATCGTTGGTGGCCAGCCCGATCTTCAGACCCCGCGCCCGCAGGCTGCCCAGCAGCGGCACCAGAGGCACGGCTTCGGTCATTTCGGCATCCGCCGCCAGCCGGTTCATCTGGTCCACCAGATCGTCAATCTGCCGCCCCGGCAGATGCGGCAGCAGCCGTTCCGCGATTTCCCCCGCGGTCGAGGCGATCACCGGGCTTTCCGGCGAAAAGCTGCCGCTGTCCAGATCATAACCGATCTCTTCGCCCAGCCGCCGCGCCTGCGCCTCATCGCCTGCGATTTCGCGCAGCAGATGCGCCGACCACGCCCCCCAGCTGCGCCGAAAGTCGAACAGGGTGCCGTCCTTGTCGAAGATGATGCCGTGGATCATGCTGCGCCCTCCCCCTCGCGCAGTGAGAGTGGGCATCATGGCCCCCGATTGCAACGGCCTCATGTCCAGTGCAGCGGCGCACCGCCCGGAAGCGAGGCCCGCGCCTGCATCGGGGCGTCATACGGCAGCCCGGTATCGTCGCAAAATTCCATCACCCGCGCATCCTCGGCCATCAGAAAGTCCAGCACGCCGATCAGGAAGGCAGGTTTGGCCGCATCGCGGCGCACATCCTCGGGGGTGGCGCCAGTGCTGTGAAGAAATGCCTCGAACACCCCCTCTCGCGAGGCAAGCCAGCCCAGCGCCTGAAGGGCGAGCGTCTCGGCGGATTGTTGCCGCATGGGAACCCCCGAAAAAGTGTGTGTCTGAAATCGCGTCAGAGTTGAGCGATTTCCGAAAGGAAGTTTTAACCAAATCAGCAGCAGACTGAAGCCCGCAAGTTTACAGGAAACAACAAGGCATGGCCGGCAAGGTTCTCATCGCGGATGACGTTGCGACCAACCGCATCGTTCTAAAGGTCAAGCTCGGGGCGGCCTGCTACCGCCCGCTTCTGGCGGCGGACGGGGCCAGTTGCCTCGCCCTTGCCCGGGCAGAGGTGCCGGATCTGATCCTGCTTGACCTGATGCTGCCCGACATGTCCGGGATCGAGGTGCTGCACCGGCTGCGGTCGGACCCGCTGACGCACGAGATCCCGGTGGTGATCGTCTCGACCTCGAAAGACCCCGAGGTTCGCCTTCAGGCGCTGGATGCGGGTGCCGACGACTATCTGGCCAAGCCGATGGATGATCCGGTGCTGATGGCGCGGCTGCGCAGCCTGTTGCGGCTGAAGGACGGCACCGGCGAAATCGCGGTGCGGGGTGCGGCGCTGCGTGCGCTGGGTCTGGCCGAGGATGGCGAGGGCTTCGACGGCCCCGGCACCATCGCGCTGGTCGCCAGCCGGGCCGAAACCGCAATGCGCTGGCGCAAGGATCTTCAGCCGCTGATGGCGGATCGTCTGGTCTTCCTGACCCGAGAAGAGGCGCTGGACGAAACCGCCCCCCTTGCCGACATCTTTCTGGTCGAGGGCGATCTGGGCGGCCCGGGCGGCGGGCTGCGGCTGATGTCGGAACTGCGCAGCCGGGCGGGCACGCGCCATGCCGCGGTCTGCATCGTGCGTGGCGAGTTGCAGGGCGAAGCCGCGGCAATGGCCTTCGATCTGGGCGCCAACGATCTGCTGGGCACCGAGTTCGACCCGCGCGAAGCGCGGATCCGGCTGCGCAACCTGATGCTGCGCAAGCGTCGGGCCGACCGGCAGCGCGCAACGCTTCAGAACGGGTTGCGGCTGGCGGTGGTCGATCCGCTGACCGGGCTTTACAACCGCCGCTATGCCGGCGCCCATCTGGCGGCGGTGGCGGAGCGGACACAGACCACCGGCGGGCGTTTTGCGGTGATGGTGATCGACCTCGACCGCTTCAAGACGGTGAACGACCGCTGGGGCCATGGCGCGGGCGATGCGGTGCTGGTGGATGTGGCGCGCAGGCTGCATGCCAACCTGCGCCCGGGCGACCTGCTGGCGCGGATCGGCGGCGAGGAATTCCTTGTCGCCCTGCCCGATGTCCACCGCCCCGAGGAAGCACAGGCCATCGCCGAACGGCTGCGGCAGGCGATCGAGGAAAAGCCGGTGCCCTTGCCGGCCGGCGGCACGCTGGGGGTGACGGTCTCGATCGGGCTTGCCTTTTCGGGCAAGGGCGATCCCCGCCGGCTGGAGCCGGTGGCCGAGGTCATCAACCGCGCCGACAGTGCGCTGTTGATGGCGAAATCGGGCGGACGCAATCAGGTGACCATAGGCCAGTCGGCTGCCGCCTGACGCGGCGGCCGACTGTGGCGCACATGGCCTGCCGGGCCGGTTTCAGCCGCCCGGATGGCCGCCATGGCCACGATAGCCGCCCTCGCCGGGGCCGCCGTGGTGGCTGCGGCGGCTAAGGCTCTGTTCCAGCCGGTCGGCAAACGCGCGGCGGTCGTCGGGCGACATCGCCGCGATCCGCGCAGCAAGCAGGCGCGATCCAAGCGCGGCCGCCTCGGCCCCCCGGGTCCGCTGGCGGTCAAGCATCGCCTGCAATCCGGCCTGATCGAACGGCTCGGCCCGCAAGGCCGCCAGCGTTTGCGCGAAATCCTGCTGCATCTCGCGCCGCATCGCGCGAAAATCGCCGCGGATCTCGAAGAACTCTTTGCGCATGGCGGCGCGGTCGGCGGGGCTTAGCGCCGCGGCGAAGGGGCCAAAGCCCAGATCGCGCACCGGCCCCGGCGGCTGGCCATCCGACTGAAGCCGCCAGATCGCCCCCCCGGCCATGCCCGCAACCGCAAGGTTCAGCGCCAGCGAAACCCCCAGCGCGATCTTCATCCACAGGGGCGAACGCGGCCCGACGGGCGGGGTGGAACTATCAGACATGGATCAACCCTCCACCGGCATGTCGAGACTTGCAAACAGCTCATACCCCGGCGCAAGGTCCATGCTGTCAAGTTGGGCGGTCGCATCGCCTCGCCACAGCGCCTCGGCCACCGGGGCGGGCTGCTGCATGCCGATCCAGACGCCCGCAACCGTTGCCGTGGCAAGACCGGCCAGAACCCCGCCGCCGCCGAACAGCACCAGCACCCAGGACCGACGCGGCAGCCGCGCGGGCCGGATCGGGGCGGACCGGATCGGGGCGGGCGGGGGCATCGCCGCTTCGGCGTCGCGCAGGATGCGCGCCATCAGATCGACCGAGGGCAGCGGGGCTGCGTGCCGTGCCTTGGCAAACAGATCATCCAGATCGGTGTCGCGCATCTCAGCCTTCCTCATATCCCAGTTCGGCGCGCTGCCCCGAAAGCAGCGCCGCCAAAGCCCGTTTTCCCCGCGCGGTCAGGCTTTCCACCGCTTCGACGCCCACCTGCATCACCTCGGCGATCTCGGGGTTCGACAGCCCTTCCAGATGCCGCAGCACCACCGCCTGACGTTGCCGGTCGGGCAAGGCCGCAAGCGCCGCATCCAGCGCCCGCATCCGGTCGCCCTCGATCAGCGCGGCCTCGACCCCCGGGGCGGCGTCGGCCACTTCGGGCGCGTCGTCCAGTGCGGTGGGCGACTGCCGGCGCCGCCCGCGAAGCCGGTCGGCGCACAGGTTGAACACCACCCGGTAAAGCCAGGTCGAAACCTTGGCCTCGCCCTGCCGCCAGTCGGGCGCGATCCGCCACAGCCGCAGCATCGCCTCTTGCGCGACATCCTCGGCCTCGGCCCGATCGGCCAGCATCCGCGCCGCCACCGCCAGAACCCGCGGCGTCAGGCGCAACGTCAGCGCCCGCGCCGCCAGCGGATCGCCGTTGGCGTAAAGCACGACAAGCGCCTCATCCGAGACATCTGAAAGGGCATCGAACGGCATTTCCATCCTGTCCCGGGCCTAGCGCAGAAGCACCGTCAGTGCAATTTCCGCGACCGGGGCGCGTCGTCTGGCCCCGGTCGCGGCAGCGCGCGGCAGATCAGTTCCAGAACCAGCCGCCGCCGTGGTGGCCATACCCCCGGCCCGGACCACGGCCGCGCGGGCCGGCGCGGTCGGCCTCGTCCTGCGACAGCGCCCCGTCACCATTGGCGTCCAGCCGGTTGAACATCATCGCAGGCCCCGGCCCCGCCGCCAGTTCCGAAACCGAAAGCTGGCCGTCGCCGTCGGCGTCAAGATGCGCGATCATCTGCTTGGCACGGGCCTCGATCCGCGGCGTCATCTGCGCCAGATGCAGCGTCTTCAACTCATCAAGAGACAGCAGGCCGTCGCCGTTGGCATCGGCATTGTCGACCCGCGCCGTGCGCGCGGCGTCAAGCTCGGCCCGGGTCACAGTGCCGTCCTTGTCGGTGTCAAGCGTGTCGAAATCGAACATCGGCCCCATGCCCTTGCCCATGCCGGCACCGGGGCCCATACCCATGCCCATGCCCATGCCGCCGCCCGGGCCCATACCCGCACCCGGCCCCATGCCCATACCCATGCCCGGCGCCTGTTGCGCCAGAACGGCCCCACCGACGGCAAGGACCAGACCCGCCGCAGTCGCCACACCAAGAATGTTCATGCGTTTCATCGTCGTCTCTCCTGCTTTGCGTCAGCGCCCGCTTGCTGTCCGCTTCTGACACTCAAACGCGCGGCCTTGTCGCTTCCGTCGCGGGCGGCGCGGAAAGATCGGGACCGCCACCGCCCGCCCGAGATCGGCCGCCGCGTCATCCTTGCCGCCGCGGTGCAAAGCCGCCATGGTGATCCGGCGCAAGGTCACGAGGGTCCAGGGATTTGCAAGCAGACGCACAGGCCGCCGATGACAAGACCCGCATCCGTCCCGCCGCCACGGTGATCCTGTTGCGCCAGCGCGCGGCAGGCCCCGAGGTGCTGATGGGAATGCGCGGCGCGGGCGCGGCCTTCATGCCGTCGAAATTCGTCTTTCCCGGCGGCGCGGTCGATCCCGGCGATGCCGCGGTGCCCTTGGCCCGCCTGCCTGCGCCGGCCTGCCAGAAGCGTCTGGATCAGGCCGAACCGGGCGCCCGCGCGCTGGCCGCCGCCGCGATCCGCGAACTGTGGGAGGAAACCGGCCTGCCGCTGGGCCTTCCCGGCGCATGGCAGGCGCCCGCCGACTGGCAGGGCTTTGCCGACCGCGGCCTTCAGCCCGACGCCTCGGGGCTGCGTTTCGTGTTCCGCGCCATCACCCCGCCCGGCCGTCCGCGCCGGTTCGACGCGCGCTTCTTTCTGGCCGATGCCGAGCGGGTGACCGGCGATATCGAGGATTTCTCGGGCGCCTGTGACGAGCTTTCGCACCTGCACTGGCTGCCCCTGTCCGAGGCCCGCCGGCTGGATCTACCCTTCATCACCGAGGTGGTTCTGGCCGAGGTCTCGGCACTTCTGCGCGGCGACAGCGACGGCACGGGCGTGCCGTTCTTCGACAATTCCGGCACCGTTCCGACCTTCCGCCGGCTGGGGTGATCCCTGCCTCATCCCCGACCCGATGGGCGATCCGCCCGACTGATCGGACAGCGGCGCCGCGCGTTCAGAACAGCGTCAGCCACCGCAGGTCATAGCCGTTCCAGTCCAGGATCTCGCGCGCGGCCGCCAGCCGGTCGGGCGGCAGCGCGCCGCCACGGTTCAGGATGAAGCCGAACCGCCCCGAGGGCGTGCCGATCGCCAGCGTGCGCACATCGGTATCGGCCCACAGCACCCACCACGGCTCGGTCGCGTTGGCGGGCAGCAAGCGGCCGGGGCCGGTGACGGCCAGCGGCCCCTGAAACGCGGTCTCTTTCCCGCCAAGGCACAGCCGCGCGGCAAGGCCAAGCCCCCCGCCACCCGGGCCGGCCACGATCCGCGCCCCGCCGGGGCGGCAGGCACCCGGCGCGGCAAAGGCCGCCACCTCTTGCCAGTCGCCCACCAGACGGGCCGGATCAAGCACCGCATTGGACCAGATCGGCGCTCCCGGGGTGCGAAAGACCGGCACCGTGCGCGGCGCGGGTTCAGGCGCGCAGGCGGCCAAGGCCAGCGCCAGCAGGGCCGCGCGCCTCAGCCCAGACACAGCGTCATCCGGCGGCCGAAATCGTCCAGAATGTCGTTGCACCCGACCAGCGGATCATAGGGCGCGCAGGTTTTCGACCGCGCCAGACATTCGCCCGAACACTCTGCCCCGCTGATGCAAGCCTTGCCGGCATCGCGCGGCACGCGCACGCAGGTGTAAAGCGACTTGACCGCGACATAGCTTCCGCCCTTCTTCTCGCAGGCGATCTGCCCGGCGGATTTCGGAACGGCGGACTCGGGGGCGGCGGCGGAAGCGGCCTCTGGCCGGGCGGGTGCCGGCTGTGCCGCGCGCGCAGTTTCGGGCGCGGGCGCCGCGGATGCCGGGGCATCCAGCGGGGTCACCGCGATCTCGGCGGTCGCCAGTCCCGCGGCCGCAGGGCCGGGCGTTTCAGGTTCGGCGCCAAGACCCAGCCGGCAGGCACCAAGGGCAAGGAAGGCAAGCAGAAGAAGCGGGCGGCGCATGGTCTGTCCTTGTGATCGCCCGACCAGATGGCGCGCGAAAGCCGCCCTCTGCAAGGGGGATCAGAACGGAGCGGGCCAGATGCGGTGCGCCTGCGCGATCTCGGCCAGCACCTCGGGCGACAGGCAGAGCCCGGCCGCGCCCAGATCGGTGCGCAACTGCCGCAGGTCGGTCGCGCCAAGGATCGGGATCACCGGGAAGGGGCGCTGCCGGCAGAAGGCCAGCGCCATCTGACAGGGATCAAGCCCATGGCGCGCGGCAATGCCCAGATAGCCTGCCACCGCCTCGAACACCGGGGGCGTGATGCGCCCACCCAGCGTCGGATTGACCTCGCGGCGCGATCCGTCGGGCGTCACGTCGCCGGCATATTTCCCCGACAGCAACCCCGCAGCCAGCGGCGAATAGGCCAGCAGCGGCATGTCCTCCAGCGCGCAAAGCTCGGCCCAGTCGGTGTCGAACTGCCGGCAGAGCAGCGAATATTCGTTCTGGATAGACGCCATCCGCGGCAAACCGTGCCGGTCGGCCAGCGACAGCCACTGCGCAGCCCCCCACACCGTTTCGTTCGACAGGCCAAAGTGGCGCACCTTGCCTTCGGCCACCAGCCGGCCAGCTTCTTCCAGCAGCGCCAGCATGTCGTCCAGCACCGCTTCGCGGTCCATGGGCGGGCGATAGTCCCACATCTTGCGGAAATGATACGATCCGCGGTTCGGCCAGTGGATCTGATACAGATCGACATGATCGGTGCGCAGACGGGCCAGCGAATCGTCCAGCGCACGGCGCAGCGCCGCGGGCGTGATCGGGGCGCCGTCGCGGACCGCGGCACTGCCCTCGCCGGTCACCTTGGTCGCCAGCACGATCCGGTCGCGCCCGCCGCGGGCGGCCAACCACTGGCCGATGATCGCCTCGGTCCGGCCGACGGTCTCGGCCGCGACCGGATTGACCGGATACATCTCGGCCGTGTCGATGAAATTCACCCCATGGTCCAGCGCCAGATCGATCTGGGCGTGGGCTTCGGCCGCATCGTTGCGGTTGCCCCAGGTCATGGTGCCAAGACAGAACTCGGACACGACAAGGCCGGTCCTGCCAAGAGGGATCAATCGCATCGCGGTCTCCTTTCCGGTTCAGCCTAGCGGGCGGCACGGGGATGGCAAGGCGCACCCCGCCTTTCCCACGCCATAAGGGGGCCATGCGGCGCAATCATCCTCTGGCCCTCGGGGCCGTCCGGCGCTAAACAACGCGCGGTCGGGACAAGGGATTTCTGGGCATGGCGCGGATACTGATCACTTCTGCGATCCCCTATATCAACGGGATCAAGCATCTGGGCAACCTCGTCGGCAGCCAGCTTCCGGCCGACCTTTACGCCCGCTACATGCGCGGACGCGGCCACGAGGTCATGTTCATCTGCGCCACCGACGAACACGGCACGCCGGCGGAACTGGCCGCCGCCAAGGCCGGCAAGCCGGTCGAGGTCTATTGCACCGAGATGCACGAAATCCAGAAGGACATCGCGGCCGGCTTCCGGCTGTCGTTCGACCATTTCGGCCGCTCGTCCAGCGCGCGGAACCACAAGCTGACCCAGCATTTCGCCGGGCGTCTGGCCGACAATGGCTTCATCGAGGAAGTCAGCGAGCGGCAGGTGTTCTCGGTCGCCGACAACCGCTTCCTGCCCGACCGCTACATCGAGGGCACCTGCCCGAATTGCGGCTATGACAAGGCCCGTGGCGACCAGTGCGAGAATTGCACCAAACAGCTTGATCCGACCGATCTGATCAACCCGCGTTCGGCGATTTCCGGCTCGACCGATCTGGAAGTGCGCGAGACCAAGCATCTTTACCTGCGTCAGCGGGCGCTGAAGGACGAGATTGAAGCCTGGATCGACAGCAAGACCGACTGGCCGGTGCTGACCACCTCGATCGCGAAAAAGTGGCTGCACGACGGCGACGGGCTTCAGGACCGCGGCATCACCCGCGACCTGCACTGGGGCGTTCCCGTCCGCAAGGGCGATGCCCCCTGGCCGGGGATGGAGAGCAAGGTCTTCTATGTCTGGTTCGACGCCCCCATCGAATATATCGCCTGCACCGCCGAATGGGCGGACGCCAACGGCAAGACGGATGCCGACTGGGAACGCTGGTGGCGCACCGACAAGGGCGCGGATGACGTGCGCTACGTTCAGTTCATGGGCAAGGACAACGTGCCCTTCCACACGCTGTCCTTCCCCGCGACCATCATGGGCTCTCGCGAGCCGTGGAAGCTGGTGGATTACATCAAGTCCTTCAACTACCTGAACTATGATGGCGGCCAGTTCTCGACCAGCCAGGGCCGCGGCGTGTTCATGGATCAGGCGCTGTCGATCCTGCCGGCCGATTACTGGCGCTGGTGGCTTCTGTCGCACGCGCCGGAAAACAGCGACAGCGAGTTCACATGGGAGAATTTCCAGGCGTCGGTGAACAAGGATCTGGCCGACGTTCTGGGCAACCTGATCAGCCGCGTGACCAAGTTCTGCCGCGCGAAATTCGGGGAAACCGTGCCCGAAGGCGGCACCCTGGGCGAGCGGGAACAGGCGCTGATCGCGGAATTGCAAGAGCGGCTTGCCGCCTATGAAGCCTGCATGGAAGCGATGGAGATCCGCAAGGCCGCGACCGAATTGCGCGCGATCTGGGTGGCGGGCAACGAATATCTGCAATCCGCCGCCCCCTGGACCGTGGTCAAGACCGAGCCGGAGCGGGCACAGGCGATGATCCGCCTTTCGCTGAACCTGATCCGGCTTTACGCGGTGATCTCGCGCCCGTTCATCCCGGATGCGGCGGCCTCGACCATGGCATCGCTGAACTGCGACGACTGGACCTGGCCCGGCGATGTCGCCGCGGCGCTGTCGGTGCTGCCCGCGGGCCACGCTTTCACCACGCCCGAGGTGTTGTTCCGCAAGATCACCGACGAGGAACGGGTGGACTGGCAGACCCGCTTTGCCGGCGTTCGCACCTGAACCACACCTTTGCCGCGCGCGGCAAAGGTTCCGCGCCACGTCAAAGGAATAGCCGTCACCGGGCCCGGTTCAGTCGGGCCCGGCCGTGCGGCGCCATACGCTACAGCGTGGACAGATCCAGCGTCACCCCGCGCCGGGCGGCGCTTTCCACGGTTGCGGCCTGAAGCGCCGCGTTACGGCGCAACAGTTCCTTGAATCGCACCTCGTCCAGACTGAGCAGCGTGCCGTGGCTGATCGCCGTCACCTGCGCGCGGCGCGGCTTGCGGGTCAGGATCGCCAGCTGGCCGAACATCTCGCCACGGCCCAGCCGCACCTTCTGCCCCGCCACATCCGATTCGACCGCCCCCGAGGCGATGAAGAACACCTTGCGCGGCGCATCACCCCGGCGCAGCAACACCTCGCCCGGGCGGACATAGACGGTCTGCAACAGATGTTCGAGCGCGCGACGCTGGTCTTCCTCCATGTCGCGGAACAGCGGGAACTGGCGAACCAGTTCGGATTTCTGCACCGCCAGATCCAGATGGGGCCGCACCTCGACGCGCCTGCGTTCATTGGCGATACGCTGAAGCAGGGTCATGTAAAGCTCTTGCCCGATCAGCCCGTCTCCGAGCAGCATCTCGTATTCGCGTTCTTCCAGCCGCAGCGCGGTGCGGCGGATGAAGGCACGCACCATCTCGTCGGAATAGCCCGGATATTGCAGCCGCAACGCTTCAAGCGCCTGAACCGTCTCTTCCTCGCGGCGTTTCAGCATCTCGTGCAGGATCTCGGCGACGCGGCGGCCGTGGATGCGCCGGATCTTGCCGTCGATCAGCCCATGCAGATCCGACAGGATCAACCGCTGGCTCAGCAGCATCTCGAACCGGTCGGCGGTCAGCCGGCTAAGCCAGCGGCTGATCTTCAGCCGATTGTGCGCCAGCACCGCCAACCGATGGCTGCGGCCAGTGCCCAGCGCCATGCGGCCGGCGGCGCGATAGCCGTCGCGACCCTGAAGCCGCGTGCGTTCGATCAGCCGGTCCACATCCACCAGCATGATCTGGACCAGCCGGGACGAGATCAACTGCTGACGGAAGGCGGCAAGGATCGCATCGCGCTCGCGCCCGGCCAGCGCCAGCAGGCCCAGCGTGATCCTGTCGCGGTCGTTGATGTCCTCGGCGCTGTCATCGGCCAGATCGACCGACCTTTCCAGCCGCTCGCCGAACCGCTTGGCTTCCGCGCGGACGATGGCGGGGTCCAGCTCGCGCTCGCGCACGGTTTGGGCCACTTCCTCGCGGACATTTTGCAGCGCGACCGCGATCACCTGATTGGACAGCGCCAGATCCAGCGGCGTCAGCCGCGCCAGACCCAGCCGCCGGATCACCCAGCGCAGCGTGGTGCCCTGCACCAGCAGCGTGAACAGCACGAAGCCGGTGGCAAGAATGCCGACCTCGCGCTTCACATGCGGCGGCACCATCGGGTTTTCCGTCACCGCCAGCGCCAGCGCCAGCGTGACCGCGCCACGCAGGCCGCCCCACAGGATGGCGACGCGGTAGGGCTGTTCCACCTTCGGCGACAGGTTCAGCCGCCCCAGCAGCGGCACCATCCCCCACAGCATCACCCAGCGCGCAACCACCGCGGCCAGCGTCACCACCCCGATCAGCACCAGATCCCAGTCGGTCGCCCGCCCGATCAGCCGCGGGATCAGAAGCGCGGCCAGAATGAAGATCAGCGACCCGGCCCAATGCGCCAGCATGGCCCAGATCTCGGACAGGCTGGCCCATGTCGCAGGGCTGAGCCGCCCGGGCCCGGCCACGTTCATGGTGATGCCCACCGTGACCACCGCAATCACACCCGACGCCTCAAGCCCTTGTTCGGCCAGCACAAAGGTCAGATAGGGCAGCGCAAGACTAAGCGAGATCTGCGCCGTAGGATAGGCCGCCAGCAGCGTCATCGCCCACAGCCCGATGCGCGCCATGACATAGCCCGCCGCCACCCCACCCCCGATCAGAAGCGGAAAGCTGACCAGCGCATCGCGCAGCGTGGGATCGGGAACCCCCGCCATGACGAAGGTCAGAAAGAAGCCGAACAGCGCGATGGCGGCGGCGTCGTTCAGCAGGCTTTCGCCCTCGACGATCCGCGTCAGCCGCTGCGGCGCCGCGATCGAGCGGAAGATGCTGACCACCGCCGAAGGGTCGGTGGTGGACACGATGGCCCCCAGCAGCAGGCAGGCCACCAGCGACATCGACGAAAACGGTTGCAGCGCAAAGCCGATGGCCAGCGTCGAGACCACAACCGCCACCACTGCCATCACAAGGATCGGCACCCAGTCGTCGATCATCCGCCGGATGTTCAGGCTCAGCGAGACCTGAAACAGCAGCGTCGGCAGAATCATGTAAAGAAAGACGCTGGAGCGGATCGGCAGGCCCAGGAGCTGTGTCACCTCGGGCGAAAAGCCATGGGCGACCTCGCTGTGCTGCAACCACAGCGCGCCGGTTCCGAGCGCCGCGCCGACCACGGCCAGCACGGCGGTAAACGGCATGCGCAAACGGGCCGCGATCGGCTCGCATGCGGCGATGACAATGAAAAGACAGGCCAGAGCGGAGACGAGAAGGATGATGGTCATGCGTCTCTGATAAGGGGTTTGCGACGTCGGGGAAACCCGCCGCCGCGCACGTCCGCTTGACCGAAGGGCCGCTTGTCAGTGGGCGATCTGGCCCGCGCGCTTGCCCAGTTTGTAAGCCCGCGCCTTGGTCTGCGGCGCATGCTCGACAAAGCCCTTTTCGACCAGCGAACGCAACGCGCGGTGGAAGGTCGGCGTGGCGATGGCGTTGCACAGCGTATGGCGCCGGATCGCATCGGACCGGACGATCGACTCTTCGGTCTCGCCCAGCAGTTTCACGGCGTAAAGAACGTCCAACTCATTCCGAGACAGATCGGCGATCCCGAGGTCATGTTCCAACCCCAGCAACAGTTCCCTCAATTGCGCAACGCTTTGGAAACGACGTGATGTCGTCATCCGGTCGTCCATCTTGCCCCCGTCCACCTTTACTTCCCCCTAACTGCATTAACAATCGACACAAATTGCCCATCTTTGAGCAGACTACCCGACCTTCGCAGGACGAGTGCAAGCGACCAAATGACGCAGTCTTGTCAACAAAGAGACAACTTGCGCGTAACTCCTGTGCACGAAGCTGCCGACAGGGCTTGTGGCGCCGCTGCTTCGTGCCACCCTTTCACCTTGACAGGCAAGGTGCCGACCCGCGTCCCGTGAACCGGCACGGGCCGGCGGTTCGGAAAGACAGGCGATGCAGGCACCAGACCCTTCCCCGACGCCCGGCGAGACGCCGACCCCGCCGCGCCTCCGCGCCGGCTGGTGGATCGTGCCGATGGTATTGGACGGGATCGCCGGCTGGGTGCTGATCCTGATCTGGATCTTCTGACGGTTCACGCCCACAGCAGCGCCCCCCATCCGGCCAGCGGCGGCGTCAGCGCCACGGCAAAGACGGCCAGCGCCGCCCGCCTCTGGCCAAGGACGCCATGTGCCAACCACAGCGCCCATAGCCCGCCCCCCAGCAGCAGCGCCGCCCAGACCGGCCCCGCCGACACCGCAAGCCCGCTGTCGGCCAGCTGCGCCACCGTGCGCCGGGTCAGCCCCGCGACGATCCCCGCCGCCGCCAGCGGCAGCACCGCCAGCGCCAGCCGGTGAAACAGCGCAACCCCGCCCCCCGCCAGCCGCGCCGAGGCCCAAAGCGGCAGCGCCACCGCCGCCGCCAGCGCCAGCGCGATCAGCGCCAGCGTCAGAAGCCCGGCACCCCCTGCCAGCAGCGTCACCGCCGGGGCATCGGGGCCGTGGCCGAACAGAAACCACGGCGCCACCGGCCCGCGCGCCGGATCCGGCCCCCACGGCACGGCCTGCCACCAGAACGCCGCCGAGCCGATGCCCAGCACCCCCACCAGCGCCATCAGACTGTCCCCGGCCGAGCCGCGGCCCCGCACGATCTCGGCGCCGGCGGCCCGCGCCTCAAGCCGAACGGCATCGCGGAATCCGGCGCAGCGGCCGCACATATGGCAGGGCGAGGCGCTATCCATCGTGCGCACGGGCACCATCGGCTCGCAGTTGAAACGCATGGTGCGGGTGCGCGCAGGCGGACAGGCATCCCACGCCCGACCATCCACCCGGTAATGCATCGGCGCCAGTTTCGACAGCAGCCCGAACATCCCGTTGACCGGGCACAGGAACCGGCACCAGACACGCTTTTCCTTACCGTAAAGCCAGCCCACCAGCAGCGCGCAGGCGCTGGAACCGCCAAGGATCAGCAGCGCCGCCCGCGGCTCGTCATAGATCGAAACCATCTGACCATAGACCGTCACGCCCGCGAACAGCGCAAACGGCCAGCCCGGCCATTTCATCCAGCGCGGGATCGCCCAGCCCTTGCCATGGCGCGAGGCGGCGGCCGTCAGCGCGCCCTCGGGGCACAAAAGGCCGCACCACAGCCGCCCGAACAGCACGACCGACACCAGAACCCCCGGCAGCCACAGGCCCCAGAACAGGAACTGCGCAAACCGCGTCAGATCGGTCAGGATCGTGGCCCCCGGCGCAGGCGCGGGCACCAGCGCCGGCACGATCAGCAGCGGCAGATAAACCGCCACCATCGCCCATTGCAGCCGCCCGATCAGCGACTGATGATCCCGCAACCACAGACCAAAGCGTTCAAGCCGGCTGACCGCAGGGGCGGCCACGGGACGGACATCGGAGAACTGGCGGGGCGCTTGCTGCATTGCACGCCTTCTAGGCCCCGCGCCGCCCCGGCCGAAAGGCCGCCCCACGCCCCGCGACGGTGCGCCGCAGGTTTGACTTCGGCGCCCAAAGCGGTCCAATCGGGGGCCAGCAAAGGTCAGCCCATGAGCCGCCACCCCCTTCCCGATCCGCCGCAAGGCTTCCGCGCCCGCTGGGCCGCACTGGGCAATGTGCCGCCGTTCCTGCGCATGGTCTGGCAGGCGGCGCCCGGCTTTCTGCTGCTGGGCCTGATCCTGCGGCTGATGCGGGCGCTGATCCCGGTTGCCGCGCTGTGGTTCGGCAAGCTGATCATCGACGAGGTGGTGCGGCTTTCGGCACTGACCCCGGCCGGCGACGCATGGGGCTGGATCGGCGCCGATGGCACCGAGCGGCTGATCTGGTTCATCGCGGCCGAGTTCGTCCTTGCGATCCTGTCGGACCTTCTGGGCCGGTCAAGCGGCCTTGTCGACACGCTGCTGTCGGAACGGCTGACCATGGCCTCGTCGGTGCGACTGATGGGCCATGCGGCAAGCCTTGATCTGGCCAGCTTCGAGGATGCCGGTTTTCAGGACCGGCTGGAACGTGCCCGCCGCCAGTCGGGCGGGCGGATGACGCTGACGGGGCAGATCCTGACCCAGATACAGGATGGGGTGACGGTGGTGGCCTTTGCCAGCGGGCTGGTGATCTACAACCCTTGGCTGATGGGCCTGCTGCTGCTGGCGCTGGTCCCGGCCTTTCTGGGCGAGGCGCATTTCAACGCGCGGAACTATGACCTCGACTTCCGCCGCACGCCTGAACGGCGGGAACTGGACTATCTCCGCGTCACCGCCGCCAGCGTCGACACAGCCAAGGAAATCAAGATCTTCGGCCTTGCACCCTTCCTGATCGGCCGCTACCGCGCGCTGTCGGACAGCTTTTACCGGGCGCGGCGGCGGATCGCGGCGGCCCGTGCGGTCTGGGGCACGCTGTTCAGCGCGCTGGGAACGGCGGGCTATTATCTGGCCTATCTGTGGATGGTGGGGGCCACGCTTTCGGGGCAGCTGTCCATCGGTGACCTGACCTTTCTTGCCGGCTCGTTCCTGCGGCTGCGCGGGCTGGCCGAGGGGCTTTTGCTGGGCTTTTCCGCCACCGCCGCGCAGGCGCTGTATCTGGACGACCTGTTCGGGTTCTTTCGCGAACAGCCCTCGATCCTGCCGCCTGCCAGCCCACGGCCCCTGCCCCGCCCGATCCAGACGGGCTTTCGCTTCGACGGTGTGGGCTTTCGCTATCCGGGTGCCGCGGAATGGGCGGTGCGCGACCTGTCCTTCACGCTGAAGGCGGGCGAGACGCTGGCGCTGGTGGGCGAGAACGGCGCCGGAAAGACCACGCTGGTCAAGCTGCTGGCCCGGCTTTACGACCCAGATGAGGGGCGGATCACACTGGACGGCCACGACCTGCGCGCGTTCGACCCACAGGCGTTGCGCGCCGCGATGGGGGTGATCTTTCAGGATTTCGTGCGCTACGCACTGACCGCGGGCGACAATATCGCCGTGGGTCGGATCGAGGCCCGCACCGACGCCGACCGCATATCCGAGGCCGCCCGCCGCAGTCTGGCCGACCGGATCGTGGATCGCCTGCCCGCGGGCTATGACCAGATGCTGGGCAAACGCTTTCACAATGGGGTCGAGCTTTCGGGCGGCGAATGGCAGAAGCTGGCGATCGCCCGCGCCTATATGCGCGACGCCGAGGTGCTGATCCTGGACGAGCCCACCGCCGCGCTGGATGCACGGTCCGAGTTCGAGGTGTTCCAGCGGTTCAAGGATTTGTCGGCGGGCCGGACGGCGGTGCTGATCTCGCATCGGTTTTCGTCGGTCAGGATGGCCGACCGCATCCTTGTGCTGGCCAATGGCCGGGTCGAGGCCAGCGGCACCCATGACGAACTGATCGCCCAACGCGGCCGCTATGCCGAGTTGTTCGAACTTCAGGCCGCCGGCTATCGCTGACGGCCCTTGCGGCAGGGCGGCGTTTGTCGGATCAGGCGACAAAAAGGGGGCGCGCGATGATGCTGGCCGGGGCGATGGTGGTGGCGATGGCGGCGGATGCCGCATGGGGCTGGCCCGACCGGCTTTACGCGCGGATCGGGCATCCGGTGGTCTGGATCGGCCGGCTGATCTCGGCGCTGGATGCGCGGCTGAACCACGGCACGGCCGAACAGCGGCGACGGGGCGGGGTGGTGACGCTGGTGCTGGTGGTGCTGGCGGCGGCGCTGCCGGCGTGGTGGCTGCAATCGCTGCTGCCGGGGGGGCTTTTGGGCGTGGTGCTGACCGGGCTGCTGGCCTGGCCCCTGGTGGCGCTGCGGTCGATGCACGATCATGTCGCCGCGGTTGCGGTGCCGCTGTCGGCGGGCGATCTGCCGGGCGCGCGGCGGGCGGTGTCGATGATCGTCGGCCGCGATCCGTCGCAACTGGACCCGGCCGGCGTGGCGCGGGCGGCGCTGGAAAGTCTGGCCGAGAACACATCCGACGGGATCGTGGCGCCGCTGTTCTGGGGCGCGCTGCTGGGCCTGCCGGGGATTGCGGCCTACAAGGCGATCAACACGCTGGATTCGATGATCGGCCACCGCACGCCCCGGCACGAGGACTTCGGACGCGCCTCGGCCTTGACCGACGATGTGGTGAACCTGATCCCGGCGCGGCTGACGGGGGCGCTGTTCGCGCTGGTTTCGGGGCGCGCGCGGGGGGCGCTGGCGGTGATGCGGCGCGACGCCCGCGCCCACCGCTCGCCCAATGCCGGCTGGCCCGAGGCGGCGATGGCGGGGGCGCTGGGGGTGCGGCTGTCCGGGCCGCGGATCTATGCCGACCGTCTGTCGAACGAGCCATGGCTGAACGGCGGCGCGCCCGACCCTGCGTCCGCCGATCTGCGGCAGGGCCTGCGGCTTTACCGCCGCGCGATGGCGGCACTGGCCGCGGGTCTTGTGGTGATCGCGATGGTCTGACCAGCCGGGCAATGGCGATGCCATGCCCGGCGCTGGACTGACTGCCCGCAGGCAGGCCGCTTCGGCGGCCCGGCCTGCGACAGGCCCGTTTCAGCCGAAAAGATCGTGACAAAGCTCCAGCGCCTCGATCAGGCGGTCCACTTCGTCGGTGGTGTTATACATGGCAAAGGACGCCCGGCAGGTCGCCCCCACCCCCAGCGTCTGCATCAGCGGCATCGCGCAATGGGTGCCGGCGCGCACCGCAACCCCCCTGCGGTCCAGCACCGTCGAGATGTCATGCGCATGGGCGCCGCCGCTCATCGTGAAGGAAAAGATCGCGCCCTTCCCGGCCGAATTGCCCTGCACGTTCAGCCAGTTCAGCCCCGCCAGCCGCGCCCGGGCATAATCGCGCAGGCTGCGTTCATGGGCGGCGACCGCCTCCATCCCCACGTTCATCATGTAATGCAGCGCCACGCCAAGGCCGATCTGCTGCACGATGCCGGGGGTTCCGGCCTCGAACCGCATGGGCGGCTTGGCATAGCTGACGGTGTCGCGCGTAACCTCGTGGATCATGTCGCCGCCGCCAATGAAGGGGCGCATTTCTTCCATGCGTTCGGACCGGATGTAGATCGCCCCCGAGCCCGAGGGACCGTAAAGCTTGTGTCCGGTGATGGCATAGAAATCGCAGCCGATGGCCGCGACATCGACCGGCATGTGAACCGCCCCCTGCGAGCCGTCGACCAGAACCGGCACGCCCTTTTCGCGCGCGCCGGCGCAGATCGCGGCCACATCGACGACGGTGCCCAGCACGTTCGACATATGGGTGACAGCCACCAGTTTCGTCCGCGGCCCGATGGCATCCAGAACGGCCTGCGGGTCAAGATCGCCGTTCGCGTCCACCTCGACCCATTTCAGCACCACGCCCTGACGTTCGCGCAGGAAGTGCCAGGGAACGATGTTGGCGTGATGCTCCATGATCGACAGCACGATCTCGTCGCCGGGCTGAAGCCGGGGCGCGGCCCAGCCATAGGACACCAGATTGATGCCTTCGGTCGCGCCGGTGGTGAACACGATCTCTTCGGGCGAGGGCGCGTTCAGAAAGGTGGCGATGGTGGCGCGCACGGCCTCGTATTTGTCGGTGGCCAGGTTCGACAGGTAGTGCAGCCCGCGGTGGACGTTCGCGTATTCGTGGGAATAGGCAAGGTTCATCGCGTCGATCACGACACGCGGCTTCTGCGCCGAGGCACCATTGTCCAGATAGACCAGCGGCTTGCCGTTCACCTCGCGCGAGAGAATGGGGAAATCCTGCCGGATGGCGTCGATGTCGAACATGGGATCGGTCCTCAGGCGCCCAGAACGGGCATCAGGATGGCAGCCAGAACAAAGGCCATGCCGAACATCACGACCAGAATCCCGCCCAGAACCGCAAGGGTAGAGCGGAAGCCGTGAAGCTCGGCCACGAAATGGCTGAGCAGCCAGAAAAACAGCATGATCCCCAGCACGCCAAGGATATCAGCCACAAACGGCAGCACCAGTTGGGCCACCAGTTGCAGAACCTCGACGCAGACAAGGATGAACTGAAGCCACGCGACCAGCACCATGGCATCGGCAAAGTTGCCCTTGCCGCCACGCCACTGGCCGACGCGATGGATCACCCCCGAGGCCACGACCAGCAAGGCCACCTGCAACGCGGCACTGGCCAGCGGGCTGGGCAAGTCGTCGCCCAGAAGGGCCTGCACCTCGGGCGGCAGCAGCGTCAGCCCGACCGAGGTGACCAAAGCCGCGGCAACCGCGCTGAACACCAGCACCAGCCAGCGCGCCTGAAGCGGCAGATCCATCATCAGCACCGCCCGCGCCCCCGCGCGCGGATCGCTGACGGTAAAGCGGGCCAGCCGCAGCAGATCACCCAGACCCGGGGTCATCGTTCGGCCTCGAACAGCATCAGGCCCCAGATCGCGACAAAGGCCCCCAGCACGACAAATCCCACCAGCAGCGAGGCCGGCCCCTCGCCGATGAAGCCGCCGATCAGCCCGTGGAACAACATCAGCGGCGTCACCGCCAGCAACGACAGAAACAGCGCCAGCCGCGCGCCGTAAAAGCTGCCCTTGCCGCCAAAGACGCGGGCGAACAGGTGGCTTGCCCCGGCAATCGCATAGCAGATCGGCGGCAGCAGAAAGACGGTTCCCATCAGTGCCCCGCTCAACCGCGCTTCCAGCGGTTGCGACGGGTCAAGATAGGCCGCCCGCGCCAGCATCGGCCATTGGGCGACAAAGATCAGCAGGCAGGCGCCCATCAGGATGGCAAGCGCCCGCCCCTCGTTCTCACCGGCATCGAGATGCCGCCGGATGACCAGACGGGGACGGCGATAGCTTTTGACGATGTCGATGGTAACTGCCATTCAATGCTCGTGACGCGCCAGCCAGGCTTCCAGCAACTGCTGGATATCCTCGGCGATTTCCTCGTTCTCGATTTCCTGAATGGCTTCGGCAAGGAAGGCAAGCACAAGCAGCGACTGTGCGGCCTTCAGCGGCACCCCGCGCGACCGCAGGTAGAACAGCGCCGTCTCGTCGATCGCCCCCGAGGTCGACCCGTGCGAGCATTTCACATCGTCGGCATAGATCTCGAGTTCCGGCTTGGCCAGAAACACCGAGTCGTCATCCAGCAGCAACGACTGGCTGATCTGGTAGCCATCGGTCTTCTGCGCGCCGGGTTTGACAAGGATCTTGCCCTGAAACACGCCGGTGGCACCGTTCTTCAGCACCTTCTTGAACACCTGCCGGCTTTCGCAAGCCTGTCCCTGATGCGTCACGAACACGGTATCGTCGTGGTGAAAGCGGCCGTCGCCCACCGCCGCACCGGCGACATGGGCCACCGCATCGTCGCCCACCAGCTCGATCACCGCCTCGTTGCGGGTCATCACACCGTTCGCGGTCAGGGTGAATGACTTGAACAGCCCCTTGCCCGCGACACGGGCAAAGATGTGGGTGCAAGCGCGGCGTTCGTGGTCAGGACCTTGCGCGCGGATATGGTGGAAACGGCCGCCTTCGGCCACATCCACCTCCATCACCTTGGTAAGGCGCGCGGCCGCCGGGCCGCTTTCCAGTATCGTCACCTCGGCACCCGGTTCAACCCGGATGCAGTGGTGCAGGATCGCGTCCGACGTCTCGGCACGGTGGATGTAGATCAGCGCCACCGGCTTCGGCACCGCGCCCGTGACCCGCAGCAACACGCCTTCGGTGGCAAAGGCGGTGCCCAGCGCCGCGAACGGCCGCTTCACCGGCACCTGCCCCCGCGCTTCCAGCACGCCATACAGATCGCGCGCCCAGTGGATATCGCTTTGCGCAGCGCCAAGCAGGCTGATCTCGACATGATCCAGCGCCAGCGGGTCCGAGGCCGCGGCATCGAACACGCCATCGACAAAGACCAGCTTCAGCCGGTCAATGCCCTCGAACACCGGGCGGTCGTCGCCATCGCCCGCCGTCGAGGCCGCCATCGCCTCGGGCGCGTTGAAACTGGCCGGGTCGGTGTAGCGCCAGTATTCGTCCCGCCGCCCCGGCACACCCATGGCCGTCAGCCGCGCCAGCGCGTCACCCCGCGCCGGCGCCTGCCAGCCCTCATTGGCGAAGGACAGGCCCGCAAGGCGGGCGGCCGTCCGGTCGTCCTTCGGCTTGGCCTCGGCCATCACACCGCCTCCGCATCAAGCAGGTCGGCATAGCCGTTCTTCTCGACCTCAAGCGCCAGTTCCGGCCCGCCGGTCTTCACGATGCGGCCGTTGGCCATGATATGCACCACGTCGGGCGTGATATGGTCCAGAAGCCGCTGATAGTGGGTGATGACCAGAAAGCTTCGGCCCGCATCGCGCAGCGCGTTCACGCCATCCGACACCAGCTTCAGCGCATCGACATCCAGCCCCGAGTCGGTCTCGTCCAGGATGCACATCTTCGGCTCAAGGATCGCCATCTGAAGGATCTCGTTGCGCTTCTTTTCACCGCCCGAGAAGCCCACGTTCACCGGGCGCTTCATCATGTCGGCGTCGATCTTCAGCGCCTTGGCCTTTTCGCGCACCAGCTTCAGGAAATCGCCGGCGCTGATCTCATCCTCGCCGCGGGCCTTGCGCTGCGCGTTCAGCGCGGTGCGCAGGAAGGTCATGTTGCCGACGCCCGGAATCTCGACCGGATACTGGAACGCCAGGAACAGACCGGCCGCGGCGCGTTCCTCGGGTTCCATCCCCAGCAGTTCGTGGCCGTCCATCGTGGCCGAACCATCCGTCACGACATAGCCGCCGCGCCCCGACAGCACATAGGACAGCGTCGACTTGCCCGACCCGTTCGGCCCCATGATGGCATGAACCTTTCCGGCCTCGACCGTCAGGTTGACACCCTTGAGGATCACCTTGTCCTCATCTTCCAGCTTCACATGCAGGTTCTTGATCTCGAGCATCTTTTTCCCTCAGGCAATGGTGACGGCGGTGCCGGAGGCCGACACCATCAGCATGTTGTTGATGACCTCGTAATCGAGATCGACGCCGACGACGGCATTGGCGCCCTTGGTGCGCGCCCGTTCCTCCATCTCGGCAAGCGCGGTTTCCCGCGCCTTCGCCAGTTCCGCCTCATAGGCGCCGGACCGCCCGCCAAGGATGTCCGTGATCCCCGCGAACAGGTCGCGGATGATGTTGGCGCCAAGGATCGCCTCGCCGGTCACGATGCCGTGGTAGGTGGCGATCTGGTAGCCTTCGATGTTGGGCGTGGTGGTGACGATCATGGCGTGCCCCTCAGATCGCGGCGATGGTGCGCGAGATGACCAGCGTGGCCACCGCCATGCCGCCCCCCGCCAGAAGCGCCATGGCCAGACGGCGCAGGCCCGCCATCTGCCCGGTGCGCCACCACAGGAACCAAAGGCCCATGGTCACGCCGGCGCCCACGATCAGCGCCTGTATCGCAAAGGGGGTCATTCCGCGTCACCCGACGCTTCCTTCAAGGCTGATCGCCACCAGCGCCTGCGCCTCCATGGCAGATTCCATCGGCAGCGCCTGAAGCACCTCTTTGCAGAAGCCGTTGACGACAAGGGCCACCGCCTCTTCCTCGTCCATGCCGCGCGACCGGCAGTAGAACAGCTGATCATCATCGACCTTCGAGGTCGTGGCCTCATGCTCGACCCGGGACGAGTTGTTCTTCACCTCGATATAGGGAACGGTATGGGCGCCGCACTTGTCCCCGATCAGCAGGCTGTCGCACTGGGTATAGTTGCGGCTGTCAGTGGCCTTGGGGTGCATCGAGACCAACCCGCGATAGGTGTTCTGCGCGCGGCCCGCCGAAATCCCCTTGGACACGATCCGCGACCGCGTTCTCTTGCCCAGATGGATCATCTTGGTGCCGGTATCGGCCTGCTGGGCATTGTTGGCGATGGCGATCGAATAGAACTCGCCCTGACTGTCATCGCCGCGCAGGATGCAGGACGGATATTTCCAGGTGATCGCCGAGCCGGTCTCGACCTGCGTCCACATCACCTTCGAGCGCGCGCCCCGGCAGTCGGCGCGCTTGGTGACAAAGTTGTAGATGCCGCCGCGGCCTTCCTCGTCGCCCGGATACCAGTTCTGGACGGTGGAATATTTGACCTCGGCATCCTCCAGCACCACGATCTCGACCACCGCGGCGTGAAGCTGGTTGGTGTCGCGCTTGGGCGCGGTGCAGCCTTCCAGATAGCTGACGTAAGACCCCTTGTCGCAGATGATCAGCGTGCGTTCGAACTGGCCGGTGTTCTCGGCATTGATGCGGAAATAGGTCGAAAGCTCCATCGGGCAGCGCGTGCCCGGCGGGATGTAGACAAAGCTGCCATCCGAAAACACCGCCGAATTCAGCGTGGCGAAATAGTTGTCGGTCTGCGGCACGACCGAGCCCAGATACTTCTGCACCAGTTCGGGATGCTCGCGGATCGCCTCTGAAATCGAACAGAAGATCACCCCTGCCTTGGCCAGCTCCTTCTGGAACGTGGTGCCCAGCGAGACCGAATCGAACACGGCATCCACCGCCACCTGTCGCGGCGCGTCCATCCCCTCGGCGCCCTCGATGCCGGCCAGCAGCATCTGCTCTTTCAACGGGATGCCCAGCTTTTCATAGGTGGCCAGCAGCTTGGGGTCGACCTCGTCCAGCGACTTGGGCTTCACCTCCATGCTCTTGGGCTTGGCGTAGTAATAGATGTCCTGATAATCGATCTCGGGATAGTTGAGCATCGCCCAGCGCGGCTCTTCCATCTGCACCCAGCGCCGGAACGCCTGAAGCCGCCATTCGGTCATCCATTCCGGCTCGGCGTTCTTGGCCGAGATCAGCCGAACGATGTCCTCGTTCACACCCTTGGGCGCGAACTCCATCTCGATCTCGGTTTCCCAGCCGTATTTGTATTTCCCGGCCATCGCCTGGACGGTCTCGATCGTCTCGCGATCGACACCGTCACGAACCTCGGGAACCGCCGTTTCTTCCAGTGCCGCCATCGGTCTTACGTCTCCGTTCCAGGGGCGCCCGGCGCCCGTCATCCTCATGCCGCCCGCGCACGAAACCGCTCGCGCGCCGCCACCCAGGCCTCGGCGAAGCGCATCGCATCGGCCTCTGCCACCTCGGGCCCAAGCGACAGCCGCAATGCCGAAGCCGCCGCCACCTCGTCGAACCCCATCGCCGTCAACACCCGACTGGCCCGAACCTTGCCCGACGAACAGGCCGACCCGGCCGAGACGGCGAATCCCGCAAGGTCCATCTGCATCACCTGCGTCTCACCCTTCCATCCCGAAGTGACAAGACAAAGCGTGTTCGGCAAGCGCCGCGCCGCTTTCCCGACAGAAATAGTTCCTTCGCCGTCGCGAGACAACGCCAATTCTAGAATATTTCTAAGTTGCTCGACCGGCTCCCAGACACCATCGGCCAGATCCCGCGCGGCGGCCTCGGCCGCAGCGCCAAATCCGGCAATGCCGATCAGGTTCTCGGTGCCGGCACGCCGACCCATCTCCTGCCCGCCGCCCTTCAGCCGCGCCTCCAGATCCAGCCCCCGCCGGATCACCAGCGCACCCACCCCCTTCGGCCCGCCGATCTTGTGCGCCGAGACAAACCCCACCGCACAGCCCAGCCAGTCGAACGCGAACGGAACCTTGCCAAAAGCCTGCGTCAGATCGCAAACCGCCAACCCCTCGGGCAGATCCTGAATCACACCCGTCTCGGAGTTGGCCATCTGCAACGCCGTGCACCCGGGGTCGGCCACCGCCACCCGGCCCAGCCCATCCACAGCCAGAGACACATCGCACCAGGCCGAAACCGCCTCATGCTCGATCCCGGCACAGACCAGCCCACGGCCCGCACAGGCCAAAGCCGCAGCCTCCGTCGCCCCGGATACGAACACCACATCCGCAGCACCCGCCCCCAGCGCCGACGCGACCTGCGCCCGCGCCCGCTCCATCAGCGCCTTGGCCGCCCGCCCCTCGGCATGAACCGAGGACGGATTGCCCACAAGCTCCATGGCCGCCGCCATGGCCGCCTTCGCCTCAGGGCGCAACGGCGCCGTGGCATTCCAGTCAAGATAGACGCGCAAGCCCACCCTTTACCCTTCATTCTGGCAGAAATATCCGCGGGGGTCCGGGGGCAGCCGCCCCCGGCGGCCGGCCGCGAACGCCTCCACCTCAGTCCTCATCAACCACTCGAAACAGCGCCGGCACCGCCGGACAAGGCCGCATGTCGTTTCTGATGATGTCCGACAGCCGGGTCTGGTGAAGGAAGACATAGACATGGGCAGACAGCCCCTCCCACAGCCGGTTGGTCAAGGATTGTGCACGAGAGCCGGAAACGCCTCCATGTGCGCCAGCGCCGGTATGCATCGCATTCACCGTCTCCTCCACCGCCTCCATGATCTCGCTCACCCGGATCGAGTCCGGGCTGCGCGCCAGACGATAGCCACCACCCGGGCCGCGGACCGCCTCGACCAACCCGGCCCGGCGCAACTTCACGAACAACTGCTCCAGATAGGGCAAGGATATGTCCTGCCGCTTCGACACTTCCGCCAGCGACACCAACTCATCCCCGGCCCTCAACGCCAGCGCCAGATCCGCCAGCGCCACCATCGCATACCGACCCTTGGTCGACAGTTTCATTTTACGTTCCCGCCAAATCCATTGACGCCAAGCGGCAGGCCGCTTAACTCGTTACGGTTCCAGGGCGGGCAACCCGCCCAGGTAGAATGGTTCTAATTTATCCGAGCGTTTTTGTCAACAAATGCGCCACGGAAGAAAAGGCGAGGCGATGCCCGAAGTCATTTTCGCAGGCCCCGAAGGCCGGCTCGAAGGCCGCTACCACCCCCAGAAGGATCGCGACGCCCCCATCGCCATCGTGCTGCACCCCCATCCGCAGTTCGGCGGCTCGATGAACAACAAGGTCGTCTACAACCTGCACTATGCCTTCTACCGGCTGGGATTCACAGTCCTGCGCTTCAACTTCCGGGGCGTCGGCAGGTCGCAGGGCGAATACGATCAGGGCATCGGCGAATTGTCCGACGCCGCGGCCGCGCTCGACTACCTTCAGTCGATGAACCAGAACGCCAAACACTGCTGGGTGGCAGGCTTCTCGTTCGGCGCCTGGATCGGGATGCAGCTTCTGATGCGCCGCCCCGAAATCACCGGCTTCGTCTCGGTCGCCCCGCCGGCGAACATGTATGACTTCTCGTTCCTCGCGCCCTGCCCATCATCGGGCCTGATCATCAACGGCACGGCCGACCGGGTGGCGCAACCGAAGGACACGGTCACACTGGTGAACAAACTGCACGAGCAGAAGGGCATCACCATCACCCACGAACAGATCGAAGGCGCCGACCACTTCTTCAAGGACGAGGAAGCCCACATGGCCCCGATGATCGCCACCGTTTCCGATTATGTGAAACGCCGCCTGACCGAGGCCACAAGGTGACAGACAGGCTCAGCCGGCAACTCGCCTTCCTGTCCGAGGCGGACCGGCTGAAATCCGTCCTGCGTGCCAACCCGCTCTGCGACGCCTCGCGCCGCGAGAATTCGGGCGAACACAGCTGGCATATCGCGCTTTACGCGCTGGTCCTGTCCGACCACGCCGCCCCCGAAGTCCGGATCGACCGCGTGATCCGGATGCTTCTGCTGCATGACCTGGTCGAGATCGACGTAGGCGACACGCCGATCCACGGCAGCCACGATCCCCAGGCGACCGCCAAAGCAGAGGCCGAAGCCGCCAACCGCATCTTCGGCCTGCTCCCCCCGGATCAGGCGACAACCCTCCGCACCCTGTGGGAGGAATTCGAGGCCGGAGAAACCCCCGACGCAATCTTCGCCCGCGCCATCGACCGGGTGCAGCCGGTGATGCAAAACCTCGCCTCGGGCGGTGGAACCTGGCGCGACTTCGCGGTGACCTCGGACCAGCTCGACGCCCGCGTCGGCACCAAGATCGAACGCGGCGCCCCGCAACTCTGGGCCCATGTCCGCAGCCTCACCCGGCGCTATTTCGACGCGCCTGCGCGATAGTCGGTATACCGCCGCATACAGCACTTCCCTTGGCGTGGTTTTTCGGCTATCCGATCCCAGACCAATCCAAACCCGGAGACTCCCATGTCGAAGATCAAGGTAGCGAACCCCGTCGTCGAACTCGACGGCGACGAGATGACCCGCATCATCTGGGACTTCATCAAACAGAAGCTGATCCTGCCCTACCTCGACATCGACCTGCACTACTACGACCTCGGCATCGAGGAACGCGACCGGACCCAGGACCAGATCACCATCGACGCCGCCCATGCGATCAAGAAATACGGCGTCGGCGTGAAATGCGCGACCATCACCCCCGATGAGGCCCGGGTCGAGGAATTCGGCCTGAAACAGATGTGGAAATCGCCCAACGGCACCATCCGCAACATCCTCGGCGGCGTGATCTTCCGCCAGCCGATCATCTGCAAGAACGTCCCCCGCCTTGTCCCCGGCTGGACCCAGCCCATCGTCGTCGGCCGCCACGCCTTCGGCGACCAGTATCGCGCCACCGACTTCCGCTTCCCCGGCAAGGGCAAACTCACGCTGAAATTCGTGGGCGAGGACGGCACCGTGATCGAACGCGACGTGTTCGACGCCCCCGGCGCCGGCGTGACCATGGCGATGTACAACCTCGACGAATCGATCCTCGACTTCGCGCGGGCCTCGATGAACTACGGCCTGAACCTCGGCTGGCCGGTCTATCTCTCGACCAAGAACACCATCCTCAAAGCCTATGACGGCCGCTTCAAGGATCTGTTCCAGAAGGTCTACGAAGAAGAATTCGAAGAGAAATTCAAGGCCAAGGGCATCCACTACGAACACCGCCTGATCGACGACATGGTGGCCTCGGCGCTGAAATGGTCGGGCGGCTATGTCTGGGCCTGCAAGAACTACGACGGCGACGTGCAGTCCGACACCGTGGCCCAGGGCTTCGGATCGCTCGGCCTGATGACCTCAGTGCTGATGACCCCCGATGGCCAGACCGTCGAGGCCGAAGCCGCCCACGGCACCGTCACCCGCCACTACCGCCAACACCAGGCCGGCAAGGAAACCTCGACCAACTCGATCGCCTCGATCTTCGCCTGGACCGGCGGCCTCAAGCACCGCGCCA
Source organism: Cereibacter ovatus (assembly GCF_900207575.1). Taxonomy (GTDB): domain Bacteria; phylum Pseudomonadota; class Alphaproteobacteria; order Rhodobacterales; family Rhodobacteraceae; genus Cereibacter_A; species Cereibacter_A ovatus. Next base: position 387,226 of record NZ_OAOQ01000002.1, on the reverse strand, counting down.
AACTCGACAACAACGCCGACCTGATGCGCTTCGCCGAAACGCTGGAACGCGTGACCGTCCAGACCGTCGAGGACGGCCACATGACCAAAGACCTCGCCCTTCTCGTCGGCCCGAACCAGAAATGGCTGACCACGATGGGCTATCTGGAAAAGGTCGACGAATATCTCGACCGCGCACTGGGCGCCTGACCCGGCAGGGCGCGGCGGGGCAACCGCCCCCCCCCCCCCCACCCCGACCCCTTGCCCTTTCATTCTGGCCCAAATATCCCGGGGTCCGGGGCAGCGCCCCGGACGCGTCCCCAAGGCCCCCCCGGAATGACCGAGACCACCACCGCCCACAGCCCCCTCGAAGACGCGCAGGCACTTGCCTTCGGCGTCACCATGGCTGCCTTCGGCATCACCATCCTGACCCATCTCGGCCTTGTTACCGGCCAGACCGCGGGACTGGCGGTGCTGATCTCCTATGCCACCGGCTGGGGCTTCGGCGCGGTGTTCTTCCTCATCAACATCCCGTTCTACCTGATCGGCTACCGCCGCATGGGGCTGGCCTTCACGCTCAAGACCTTTCTGGCCGTGGGCCTGATGTCGGCGCTGGTGCACCTCATGCCGCAGTGGGTCCGCTTCGACACGCTGCACCCCGGCTTCGGGGCGGTGCTGTTCGGCATGGTCTCGGGCTCGGCGCTGCTGTCGCTGTTTCGCCATGGCGCCAGCCTTGGCGGCATCGGCATCCTCGCGCTGCTGATCCAGGACCGCACCGGCTTTCGCGCCGGCTGGACGCAACTGGCCTTCGACGCGGCGCTGTTTGCCGTGGCGCTGACACTGCTTGACTGGCCGCTGGTCGCCTGGTCCTTCCTTGGTGCGCTGGTCGTCAACCTGGTGATCGCGATCAACCACCGCCGCGACCGCTACATCGCCACCTGACGCCGAAAGCCTCTGGCTTTTCGGCGCCGGCTGATGTAACGCCGCGACAACCCCTGAACACAACCGAAAGTGTCCCCCGATGGAGCTTCGCAACATCGCCATTATCGCGCACGTCGACCATGGCAAGACGACCCTGGTGGACGAGCTTCTCAAGCAGTCCGGCGCCTTCCGCGACAATCAGGCCGTGGCCGAACGCGCCATGGATTCGAACGACATCGAACGCGAGCGCGGGATCACCATCCTTGCCAAATGCACCTCGCTGGAATGGGGGGGCAAGCGCATCAACATCGTCGACACCCCCGGTCACGCCGATTTCGGCGGCGAGGTCGAGCGGATCCTGAACATGGTCGATGGCGTGGTGCTGCTGGTCGATGCCGCCGAAGGCCCGATGCCGCAGACCAAGTTCGTCACCTCGAAGGCGCTGGCGCTGGGGCTGCGGCCCATCGTGGTGCTGAACAAGGTCGACAAGCCCGACGCCGAACCCGACCGCGCCCTGAACGAGGTGTTCGACCTGTTCGCCAACCTTGGCGCCGATGACGATCAGCTTGATTTCCCTGTTCTTTACGCCTCGGGCCGTTCGGGCTGGGCGGATGAACAACTCGACGGTCCGCGCAAGGATCTGTCGGCGCTTTACGAACTGGTGCTGCGCCATGTCCCCGAACCGCGCCAGCTTGCCCACCGGGACGAGCCGTTCCGGATGCTGGCCACCACGCTGTCGGCCGATCCGTTCATCGGCCGCATCCTGACCGGCCGGATCGAATCCGGCACCGTCAAGGCCGGCGACACGCTGAAGGCGCTGTCGCGCACCGGCGAACGGCTGGAACAGTTCCGCGTCTCGAAAGTGCTGGCCTTCCGCGGCCTGTCGCAAAGCCAGATCGAACTGGGCGAACCCGGCGACATCGTCACGCTTGCCGGCATGTCCAAGGCCACCGTGGCCGACACGCTTTGCGCGCCCGAAATCGACGTGCCGCTGCCGGCGCAGCCGATCGATCCGCCGACGATCTCGGTCACCTTCGGCATCAATGATTCGCCCCTCGCCGGCAAGGACGGCAACAAGGTGCAGTCCCGCGTCATCCGCGAACGGCTGATGAAAGAGGCCGAGATCAACGTGGCGATCAAGGTCACCGACACCCCCGGCGGCGAGGCCTTCGAAGTCGCCGGCCGCGGCGAATTGCAGATGGGCGTTCTGATCGAGAACATGCGCCGCGAAGGGTTCGAGCTGTCGATCTCGCGCCCGCGCGTGCTGTTCCGTGAAGAAAACGGCCAGCGGCTGGAACCGATCGAAGAAGTCACCATCGACGTCGACGACGAATACACCGGCGCCGTGATCGAAAAGCTGACCGGCCCGCGCAAGGGCGATCTGGTCGAGATGAAGCCCGCCGGCGCCGGCAAGACCCGGATCATCGCGCATGTGCCGTCGCGCGGGCTGATCGGCTATCACGGGCAGTTCCTGACCGACACCCGCGGCACGGGCGTGCTGAACCGGGTGTTCCACGAATGGGCGCCGCACAAGGGCCCGATCGAGGGCCGCCGCGTCGGCGTGCTGATCTCGATGGAGAACGGCAGTTCGGTGCCTTACGCCCTGTGGAATCTGGAAGAACGCGGCCATCTGTTCATCGGCGCGCAGGAAGCCGTCTATGAAGGCATGATCATCGGCGAGCACAGCCGCGAGAACGATCTGGAAGTGAACCCGCTGAAGGGCAAGAAGCTGACCAACGTCCGCGCTTCGGGCACGGACGAGGCGGTTCGCCTGACGCCCCCGGTGCGGCTGTCGCTGGAACAGGCCATCGCCTATATCGACGACGACGAGTTGGTGGAAGTGACGCCCAAGATCGTGCGGATGCGCAAGCGGCACCTTGACCCGCACGAACGCAAGCGCGCGGCCCGCGCCGCCGAGTAACACCGATCACAAGGGCGCCCGCCATCCCGGCCGGCGCCCTTTTCATAGCAGGCCAAGGCCGTTCCGAAAGCCCGGTCACGGTCGCAGGTGGCGTCAGGCCGCCGCTGCGTATCCCAGCGGAGCAAAGGGTTCGATCCGGACCGACTCGTCCTCGAAGACGCAGAACGACCCGGGCGCGACTTCCAGCCAGTCGCCTTCGTCCTGCTCCAACGGTTCTGACACCACGGCGCGGCCGCCGCGCCGCAGACTCCAGCGGTGATACAGCGTCGGCGCCTGATCGTCGCTGGCATAGCGCACCGCGTATAGCCGCTGGCCATCGGAAAAGGCCGCGGTCAGCCGCAGATGCGGCGCGCCGCCCTTGTCGCGGGCAAGCGCCTCGAACCGGCGCACGCTGCGTTCCAGCGCGCCCTTGGGGTCGGTCTCCAACCCTTCGGCCAGTGCGACAAGGAACAGCGCCTCGCTGTCTGTCGCGCCCTTGCGGTGGCCGTAAAGCGCATCCGGGATCAGCATGTCGGCATCGCGCCGCAGCGCGTCATAGCCCCCCACCTGACCGTTGTGCATGAAGGCCCAGCGTCCGACCACAAAGGGATGGCAGTTGTTGCGGCTGGTGGCTGTTCCGGTCGAAGCGCGGACATGGGCCAGAAACAGCCCCGATTTCACCTGCGCCGTCAGACTGCGCAGGTTCGGATCGCTCCACGCGGGAAAGACGTCGCGGTAAAGCCCGGGCTCTGGCCGCTCGCCATACCAGGCGAGGCCGAAGCCGTCCGCGTTGATCGCGGTCCGGCATTCGGTGGCGCAATGGCTTTGATGGATCAGGGAATGGCCGGGGCGGCTGACGATCTCCTCAAGGAAGATCGGCGCCCCGATATAGGCGGCCCAACGGCACATGATCTACAGCGCCCCGGGGGCGCGACGGAACGGCGGCACCTTCATGACTGCTCCGGCGTCTTGCTTTGCAGTCATCCTAGCAGGGCCGCCGCAACGCCGCATCACGATTTCGTCGCAAATCCGTCGCACCGGCGAAACGCCGCGCGGTTACTCGACTTCCTCGACCACCACCAGATCGCGGACCGAAGCCCCCCGCGCGTGATCCAGCGCCGCCTGATATTCGGCCGAGTGGTAGCAGGCCACCGCCGCCTCGACCGAAGGGAACCGCGCCACGACATTGCGCGACCGCTCGCGCCCTTCCAACTGGACAAAACGGCCGCCACGGGCAAGGAACACCCCGCCATGCGCGGCAATCGCCGGCCCCGCGCCCCTCGCATAAAGGCCATAGGCTTCGGGGTCGGTCACTTCGACATTCGCAATCCAGAGTGCGGTCGCCATCTCAGCCCCCGATCACGGATTCGGCCGCTTTAATGGCCTGTTCCGCCTGCGAGGCATCGGCCGCGCCTGCCTGGGCCATGTCCGGCCGCCCGCCGCCGCCGCGCCCGCCCAGGGCCTCGGCCGCGGCCTTGACCAGCGCCACCGCCGACAGCCGGTCGGTCAGATCCGCCGTGACACCCGCCGCCAGCGCCGCCTTGCCCCCGGTGTCGGAAATCAGCAGCACCGCGCCCGAGCCCACCCGCGCCTTCATCTCGTCGATCAGGCCCGGCATGTCCTTGCCAGGAACGCCCTGAACGATCTGCGCCAGGAACTTCACGCCGGCGATCTCTTTCGCCTCGGCCCCGGCACCGCCGCCCATCGCAGCCTCGCGCCGCAACTGCGCGACCTCATTCTGCAAGGCGCGGCGTTCGTCGACCAGCGCCTTCACCCGGTCCACCAGCTCGGCCGGGGCGGCTTTCAGCGCGGCGGCGACCTCGGCCAGCCGCTTCATCTGCTCGTTCAGGTAGGCAAGCGCGCCTTCGCCGGTCAGCGCCTCGATCCGGCGAACGCCGGCCGAGGATGCCGAATCGCCCAGAATCACGCACAGTCCGATGTCGCCCAGCCGCGCAACATGGGTGCCCCCGCACAGTTCCAGCGAATAGGTCCGCCCGTCGGCGCCCTTGCCGGACCCGTCCAGCGCCCCCATCGAAACCACGCGGACCTCGTCGCCATATTTCTCGCCGAACAGCGCCTGCGCGCCCAGCGCACGGGCATCGTCGGGCGTCATGATCCGCGTCTCGACCGGGCCGTTGGACCGGATGAAGCTGTTGACCTCGGCCTCGACCGTGGCCAGCTCCTCGGCCGACAGGGCCTTGGAGTGGCTGAAGTCGAAACGCAGACGATCCGGCGCGTTCAGGCTTCCGCGCTGGGCCACATGATCCCCCAGCGCACGGCGCAATGCTTCGTGCAGAAGGTGGGTGGCCGAGTGATTGGCCCGGATCGCAGACCGCCGCGCGTGATCGACAGCCAACTGAGCGCCCTGCCCCTGCCGGATCTCACCCTCGGTCACCTCGGCGAAATGCAGGAACAGACCCTGGGACTTCTTCACATCGGTGATGCGCGCCCGCCCCGAATCGGTGGACAAGTCGCCCATGTCGCCCACCTGACCGCCCGATTCCGCATAGAACGGCGTCTGGTTCAGAACGATCTGCACCGACTGGCCGGAAGTGGCCACCGCCTGCGCCGCGCCGCCCGCGACAAGGGCCACAACCTGCCCTTCGGCGGTTTCGGTGTCATAGCCCAGAAACTCGGTCGCGCCGTGCTTTTCGGCCAGATCGAACCAGATCGCGGCATCCTTGGTTTCGCCCGAGCCTGCCCAGCTGGCCCGCGCCTTGGCCTTCTGCTCGGCCATCGCGGCTTCGAACCCGTCGGTATCGACCTTGCGGCCCTTCTCGCGCAGCGCATCCTGCGTCAGATCCAGCGGGAACCCATAGGTGTCATAGAGTTTGAACGCCGCCTCGCCCGGCAGCGCCGCGCCCTCGGGCAGGTGGCCCAACTCATCCTCAAGCAGCCGCAGACCACGGTCAAGCGTCTGACGGAAGCGGGTTTCCTCAAGCTTCAGTGTTTCCTCGATCAGCGCCTGACCGCGCACCAGTTCGGGATAGGCCGCGCCCATCTGGCGCACCAGCGCCGGCACCAGCCGGTGCATCACCGGATCCTGCGCACCCAGAAGATGCGCGTGGCGCATCGCGCGCCGCATGATCCGGCGCAACACATAGCCGCGGCCCTCGTTCGACGGCATCACCCCATCGGCAATCAGGAAACTGGTCGAGCGCAGGTGATCCCCAATCACCCGGTGGTGGGTCTTGCCCGGACCATCCGGGTCCGACGAGGTCGCATTGGCCGACGCCTCGATCAGGCTGCGCATCAGATCGGTGTCATAGTTGTCGTGCTTGCCTTGCAGCAGGGCGCCGATCCGTTCCAGCCCCATGCCGGTGTCGATCGACTGCATCGGCAAGGGCGTCATCGAGCCGTCGGGATGCTGCTCGTTCTGCATGAACACAAGGTTCCAGATCTCGATGAAGCGATCGCCGTCTTCATCGGCGGACCCGGGCGGGCCGCCCCAGATGCCGGGGCCATGATCAAAGAAGATCTCGGTGCAGGGGCCGCAGGGGCCGGTCGGACCCATCATCCAGAAGTTGTCGTTGGTGGGAATGCGGATGATGCGATCATCAGGCAGGCCCGCCACCTTCTTCCAGATCGCCGCCGCCTCGTCATCGGTGTGATAGACCGTGACCAGAAGCCGATCCTTCGGGATGTCGAAATCCTTGGTCAGAAGTTCCCATGCAAAGGGGATCGCATCGGATTTGAAATAGTCGCCAAAGGAAAAGTTCCCCAGCATTTCAAAGAAGGTATGGTGCCGCGCGGTGTAGCCGACGTTGTCCAGGTCGTTGTGCTTACCGCCCGCACGCACGCATTTCTGCGCCGTGGTCGCGCGGGTGTAGTCGCGACGCTCCAACCCGGTGAAGCAGTTCTTGAACTGCACCATCCCCGAGTTGGTGAACATCAGCGTCGGGTCGTTGCGCGGAACAAGCGGGCTCGACTCGACCACCCGGTGGCCATTGCGTCGGAAATAGTCGAGGAAGGTAGAGCGGATATCGTTCAACGACGGCATGAGAGGGCCCCTGTCAGGCGGATCTGAGCTTCGCCGACCCGTTTAGCCCCCCGCGCCGAGGCTGTCCACCTCGACGCGGGGCCGCGTCACATGTCCACCAGATCGTCGTCCTTGCCGGACTCTCCGGTCGAGAAATCAAGCCCGTGCGAGGCGCGGATCTTGTCCTCGATGTCATGGGCAACCGAAGGGTTCGAGCGCAGGAAAGCCTTGGCATTCTCGCGCCCCTGACCGATGCGCTCGTCGCCATAGGAATACCACGACCCCGACTTCTCGACGACACCGGCCTTCACGCCCAGATCGACCAGTTCGCCGGTTTTCGAGATGCCCTCGCCATACATGATGTCGAATTCGACCTCGCGGAACGGGGGCGCCACCTTGTTCTTCACCACCTTCACCTTGGTGGTGTTGCCGATCACGTTGTCACGGTCCTTGATCGCGCCGGTGCGGCGGATGTCCAGGCGGACGCTGGCGTAAAACTTCAGCGCGTTGCCGCCGGTGGTGGTTTCGGGGTTGCCGAACATCACGCCGATCTTCATGCGGATCTGATTGATGAAGATCACCATGCAGTTCGACCGGCCGATGCTGGCGGTCAGCTTGCGCATCGCCTGGCTCATCAGACGGGCCTGAGAGCCCATCTGCATGTCGCCCATGTCGCCCTCGATCTCGGATTTCGGCGTCAGCGCCGCCACCGAATCCACCACGATCAGGCTGACCGCGCCCGAGCGCACCAGCGTATCCACGATCTCCAGCGCCTGTTCGCCGGTGTCAGGCTGCGAGATCAGCAATTCGTCAAGGTTGACGCCAAGTTTCTTGGCATATTGCGGATCCAGCGCATGTTCGGCATCGACAAAGGCGCAGACCCCGCCCTTTTTCTGTTCCTCGGCCACCACATGCAGCGTCAGGGTGGTCTTCCCCGAACTTTCCGGCCCGTAGATCTCGATGATCCGCCCTTTGGGCAGACCGCCGATCCCCAGCGCGATATCGAGGCCGAGCGAGCCGGTCGAGGTCGCCTCGATCTCCATCACCGGGCTGTTCGCGCCCAGCTTCATGATCGAGCCCTTGCCGAACTGCCGTTCGATCTGTGCCAGTGCGCTTTCCAGCGCCTTCGCCTTGTCCATCTCGCGCCTTTCGTTCAAGTCGAGCAGGTTCGCCGTTCCCATGTCGGGTTCCTTATCCCACAGCCGCGCCGGGCCAGCAATCTGTTGCGATGTTCGCCTTATGTTCGTCAATATGCGACCCAATGGCGAACATGGCAACCGGATTCTCCGATGGATGCAGCTTCCGGCAAAAACGGTTAAGGGCTAGTTTACAACGATAGGGCACGAGAGAGGCCCGGCTGCAAAAAGGGACAGAATGCTCGTATTCTGGGAACAACGGCTGGCGTTTCTGGCCACGCCCAAAACGGGGACGACCGCCATCGAGGCGGCCCTCGAATCGCTCGCCACGGTGTCGATCCAGCGCCCGCCCAACCTGAAGCATACCACCGCCCAACGCTACCGGCGCTTCATCGGCCCCTATCTCGAGGCCGCCGCGGGTGAGGAGTTCACCCTTGTCGCACTGATGCGCGAGCCGCGCGCCTGGCTTGGCAGCTGGTTTCGCTATCGTCAGCGCGAAGATATCCTCGATCAGGCGAGAAGCACTGCCGATCTCGGCTTCGACGATTTCGTCCGGGCTTATGCCAGCGACCCGCAACCGGACTTTGCGGCCGTCGGCTCGCAGGCACGGTTTCTGGACGCAAAGAGCGGCAAGGGTGTGGACCGGATCTTCCGTTACGAAGACATCGGCGGGTTCATCGACTTTCTGGAAGAGCGGCTGGGGTGCGAGATCATCCTGCCCCGGCTGAATGTCTCGCCCTCGGCCTCGCTCGATCTGTCTGACGAGTCAGAGGCGCTACTGCGGCAGGTGCTGGAAAAAGATTTCGCGCTTTACGAATCGCTGGGGTGACGGGCTGCCGGCACCTGAACGTTCCTTGGCAGGTGCGACAGTGTGCTGTGTCACATGCATCCATACTGGCCAGCGCGGGCCTAGGCCGCGCTGGCGGTGGCGTTGGCGGCAGCCACCGCCCCTTCAAACGCCCGACGGGATATTCATCAGCAAACCTGCCCTTGCACCGTTGCCGTCAGATCGTTGAGCGAGAACGGCTTGGGCAGGAAGACCGAATTGGGAATGCGGGCCTGCGATTCCGCAAGACATTCCTCGGCGTAGCCCGAAACAAAAATAACACGCACGTTCGGCCGCTCCTTGAGCGCATGGCGAACCCAGGTGGGGCCATCCATGCCCGGCATGACCACATCCGTCACGAACACATCCACCTCAAGCGCAGGATCGTCCAATGCTTTCAACGCCTCTTCGGCGTTTTCCGCTTCGATGACGGTGTAGCCCCGCATCCGCAGCGCACGCGAGGCAAAAGCCCGGACCGGCGCTTCATCCTCGACCAGCAGCACCACCCCTTCACCCCGGCGCAGCGAGACCGGAGCGGGGACGGCAACCGGGCAGGCCTCGGCTGGCAGTGGATCGCCGTGGATCGGGAAATACAGATGGAACACGCTGCCCTCACCGGGCTCACTGTCGACGAAAATGAACCCGCCGGACTGTTTGACGATTCCATAGACCGTGGACAGGCCAAGGCCGGTCCCCTCGCCCGGGCGCTTGGTGGTGAAGAAGGGCTCGAATATCTTCTGAAGCCGGTCAGGCGGAATCCCCGTGCCACCGTCGCGGACCCGGATCACGGCATAGTCGCCGGGCGGAACGACTGCACGATCACGGCGCAATTCCTCGGGAAGGGTCAGCGCCTCTGTCTCGATCCCGATCACGCCGCCCTCTGGCATCGCGTCGCGGGCATTGACCACAAGGTTCATCAGCACCTGCTCAAGCTGCCGCTTGTCCGCCCGGATCGGACCAAGCTCGGCGGCATGGGTCAGGCGCAGCGTCACCCTCTCGCCCACAAGCCGGTTCAGCAGATGGGTCAGATCCGACAGCGCCTCTTGCAGGTCGATCCGTTCCGGCTTCAGCGTCTGCTTGCGCGAGAAGGCCAGAAGCTGACCCACAAGGCTTGCCGCCCGGTTCGCGTTCTGGTGGATCTGCACCAGATCGGCAAATTCGGGATCTTCGCGGTCGTGGCGCAAAAGCAGCAGATCGCAGTGCCCCGAGATCGCGGTCAGCAGATTGTTGAAATCATGCGCAATCCCGCCTGCGAGCTGACCAATGGCCTGCATTTTCTGGCTTTGGACAAACTGCGCCTCAAGCGTCTTGAGCGCAGTGGCATCGTTGAGAACCGCCAGCACCGCCGGGCGCCCCTGCTCGACGATCCGCCGAAGGGCGATCTGAAGGAACAGGTCTTCTTCCGAGCGGCGCAGACGCAGCACTTCAGCCCCGCCCGGCATCCGCTCGGTTGCGACATCGGCAAGCCAGTCGGTGACCGACCGACCAAGCCCTTCGAACAGGTCGGAAAACATCGGCCGCGCGTCAGGGTCCAGATGCAGAAGGTCGCGCGCCGCGCGGTTGGCCAAGCGCAGACCGCCATCGCCGGAAAGTTTCAGCAGCGCCACCGGCAGGTGTTCGAAATCCGCGACCTCGGCCGCGTGGTCCGAACGGGGCGCCACCGGCATCAGGTAGATCTCGCGCCGTTCGCCCACCCCTTCGACCTCGGCCAGAATCGCGCGCACCGGGCCGTCGGCCGAAGCGATCTCGACCTCTTCGCCCGAGCGGGGTGAGAGGTCGGTAAAGATGCGGTCCAGCCGCTTTGGCCGCTGACCGATCAGGCGCCGCAGCGCCTCGTTCGCGAACAACACGACGCCGGTCTTGTTGGCGATCAGCATCGGCAGACTCAGCGCCTCGGCCCCGCGCCCGCCCGCGGCGCTGCGATCCTGAAACTCTTCCAGCCGCCAAAGGAACCGCTCTTTGTCGACGCGATGCACCGACAGGCGGGTGTGGCCTCGCCGGGTCACCACATCTTCGCGCGCGGCCCCGCTTTGGGCGGCACGCGCCTGCAACCGGAACAGGACCGAGGCAGGACTGGCGAAATGATCGCTGAGCGCCGCGACAAGCGTGGCGCCCCCCCGGTCGCCGAAGCGTTCCGCCGCCGTGCGGTTCTGGTATCCGATCTTGCCCACGCCATCGGTGGTGAAGCAGGGCGCCGCATCCTCGCCCACAAGACGCGACAGCCTGTGGTCAAGGTCACGCTCGCGCAGGCTATGCCATGCCATCAGGCCGCGCCACATCAGCACGACCGCCCCGAATGTCAGCGCCACCATCGCCGCGCCAAGCTGCATATGCAGATCAGGAGCAAACAGCGCCGTCACAAACGCCCCGCCCGCCACCGCGAGAAGCAGCCAGAGCCGGGAGCCTGCCCCCCCGTCCATCAGTTCTGCCGCCTGCCTGTGCACTCGCACCCCCTGCACCGGATTCGTCCGCAGCACAATTCGGCGCCCAAATCATTAACCAGTGCTTAATCCTGATCCGGAAACAGTGGGTCAAGTTCATCCAATTCGTCGCAACAGCGACAGAAAGAACCCATCCCCCCCGTCAAGCGGCGTCAACCGCAGGCGCGACACCCTTTCCCAGCCCGGCCTGCGGGCCAGCAAGGCATGGATCTGGTCGTCGTTTTCCTCGTCCAACACCGAGCAGGTGGCATAACCAAGATGCCCCCCGAGCCGCACCAGCGCCGCCGTCTCATCGAGAATGGCGGCCTGCGTGGCAACCAGCGCCGCCAGACGTGCAGGCGTCAGGCTCCATTTGCCCTCGGGTGCGCGGCGCCAGCTTCCCGAACCGCTGCACGGCGCATCGGCCAGCACAAGGTCAAAGGGCGCCTCGCGCCGCGTGTCGGCTGTGGACAACAGCCGCACCCGGACGCCGGCCCGTTCGGCCCGCGCCGGCAGATCGCGCATCCGACGCGGATCGGCGTCATGGGCAAACAGCGTCAACCCGGCACCACCGGCCATCGCCAGCGTCTTGCCACCCCCGCCCGCGCAATAATCCAGCACCCGCGCGCCCGCGACCAGCGGCAGCGCCTGAACCACCGCCTGCGAGGCCGCATCCTGCAACTCGACCAGACCGTCGCGATAGGCGGCCGAGCCGTGGATTTTCCGCGCACCTTCCGTCACTTCCAGCGCCGTGGCGGCCAAGGGATGCGGTCGCGCCACGATCCCTTCGGCGGCAAGGGCTTCGATCGCCGCCGCCACGCTGGCACGCGCAAGGTTCACCCGCAGGAATACCGGCGCCCGATGACGCAGCGCCTGCATCACCGCAGCAAAATCCGCGCCCAGACTGCCCTGAAGCCGCGGGGCAAGCCAGTCGGGGCAGTCAAGCGACTCAAGCGCGGATGGCGGCTGCGGCGCAAGTTCCGGCCCCGCGGGCGGCGCGGGGGCATGGCCCTCGCCGCAAAACAGCGCGCCCACATCCGCCCCGGCCGCGCGCAGCCCGCCAAGGATCAGCCCGCGGCCCGTTTCCGCCCCACCCAGCCGCGCGAAAGACCGCCGGCAGCGCAGCGCGTCAAACACCAGATCGCGCACCGCCGCCCGGTCGCCCGATCCGGCATAGCGGCTGGCACGGCCCCAGTTGGTCAGCGCCTGTTCGGCCGGGGCGCCGGCAAGGATGCGGTCAAGGATGCCGATGGCGGCGGAAAGGCGGGCTGCGGGGGTCATGGCGGTTCCGAAAATATGCCGCGAAGGCATGACACGGCCGAACGGGCGTGGCAAACAGCATCTGAAATGGCAAGGATGACACCGATGGCGCTGAATTTCCGCCAGACCGAGATCCTGGACATCGCCCGGATCGAGGGCCGCGTGGTGGTCGAACAACTGGCCGAACGGTTCGCGGTGACGCTTCAGACCATCCGGCGCGACCTGACCGAGCTGGCCGATGCCGGCCTGCTGGATCGGGTGCATGGCGGCGCGGTGCTGCGCACCGGCGTCAGCAACATCGGCTATGAGGAACGCCGCCGCATGAACGAGGCCGCCAAGGCCGCCATCGGCCGCGCCTGCGCCCGCGCGATCCCGGACAATTCCTCGATGATCCTGAACATCGGCACCACGACCGAGGCGGTGGCGCGCGAACTTCTGGGCCATCGCAACATCACCGTGGTCACGAACAACATGAATGTGGCCAACATCCTTGTCGCCAATCCATCCTGCGAGGTGATGGTGGCGGGCGGGCAGCTTCGGCGCTCGGACGGGGGGCTGGTGGGGGATCTGACGATCCAGTTCATCGAACAGTTCAAGGTGGATTTCGCGGTGATCGGCACCTCGGCGCTGGACCCCGACGGCGATCTGCTGGATTTCGATCTGGCCGAGGTGCGGGTGTCGAAGGCGATCCTGCGCCAGTCGCGGCAACGCTTCCTTGTCACCGACGGATCGAAACTGGGGCGCAAGGCGCCGGTGCGGATCGGCTCTTTGAAGGAGCTGGATGCGGTGTTCACCGATACGCCACTGCCCGAGGATCTGGCCCGGCGCTGCGATGGCTGGGGCACCGCCGTCACCGTTGCCGGGCAAATGGGCGACTGATCGCAGGCAGAAGCCCCCCCAGAACGGCACCATCAGACCAAGAGGCCATCGTGACGACAGACATCCGCTTCAAACGCGCCGACGGAAACACCGACCTGCCCCTGCCCGCCTATGCCACCCCGGGCGCCGCGGGGATGGATCTGCGCGCCTTCCTGCCCGACGGGCCGGTGACGTTCGAACATGGCCAGCTTCGGATCATCTCGACCGGGTTTTCGGTGGAACTGCCGCCGGGAACCGAGATGCAGATCCGCCCCCGGTCCGGCCTTGCGCTGAAGCATGGCTTCCTGATCCCGAACAGCCCCGGCACCGTGGACAGCGATTACCGCGGCGTGGTGATGTGTGGGCTTTACTATCTGGGCTCCGATCCCTTCACCATCCGTCACGGCGACCGCATCGCGCAGGCGGTGGTGGCGGATGTCCGGCACTGCCGGCCGGTCGAGGTCGATGACCTGTCAGACAGCGAACGCGGAACGGGCGGCTTCGGCTCGACCGGGTTGCGCTAAGGCCCGAGGGCGCAGGGCGCAGCGAAAGGCCCCGCCGATCTGCATCGACGGGGCCGGTCTTTGTTCCCTGCGGGCAGGTGCGGCGGGCAAGGTCTTCCCGCCGCACAAACCTTCAGGCGTGATAGGCGGATTCGCCGTGCGAGGTCTGGTCAAGACCGATGCGCTCGCTTTCGGTATCCACCCGCAGGCCCACGATCAGGTCAGCGATCTTGAACGCCACGACCGAGACGATGGCCGTCCAGATGATGGTCACGACAATCGCCTGGATCTGGACGATGGTCTGGCCGACGATGGAATAGTCGTCGCCGTTGACCCCGCCCAGCGTTGCCGCCGAGAAGATGCCGGTGCCGACCGCGCCGATGATGCCGCCGATGCCATGGATGCCGAACACATCAAGGCTGTCGTCATAGCCCAGCGCGTTTTTCACCGTGGTCACGAACACATAGCAGATGACCGACGCCACCGCACCCAGCACGATCGCCCCCATCGGACCGATGGTGCCACAGGCCGGCGTCACCGCCACAAGGCCCGCGATCATGCCCGAAGCCGCACCCAGCATCGAAGCCTTGCCGCGCGCCAGCGCCTCGATCAGCGACCAGGCCACGACCGCGGCCGCGGTGGCGACGAAGGTGTTGATCATCGCCAGCGTCGCGCCGCCATTGGCTTCAAGGTTCGAACCGACGTTGAAGCCGAACCAGCCGAACCACAGCATCGAGGCGCCGATCATGGTCATCACCATCGAATGCGGTGCCATGTTCTCTTTGCCAAAGCCCACGCGCTTGCCGACCATGATCGCGCCGATCAGCGCCGCCACACCGGCGTTGATATGGACCACCGTGCCGCCCGCGAAGTCGATCGCACCCCAGTTGAAGATCAGGCCGTTCGCGTCCCAGACCATGTGCGCGATCGGGAAATAGGCAAAGGTGACCCAGATCACCGAGAAGATCAGCACCGCCGAGAACTTGATCCGCTCGGCAAAGCCGCCGACGATCAGCGCCGGCGTCAGCGCGGCAAAGGTCATCTGGAAGCAGATGAACAGATATTCCGGGATCACGAACTCGTCCGAGAAGGTGGCCGCCATGCTGTCGGGGGTCACACCGGCAAGGAACAGCTTGCCCAGACCGCCCCAGAACGGGCTGTCACCGCCGCCGAAGGCAAAGGAATAGCCGTAGATCACCCAGATCACCATCACCACGCAGGCGATCAGCGTGACCTGCATCAGCACCGACAGCATGTTCTTGGCGCGCACAAGGCCGCCGTAAAACAGCGCGATGCCCGGCAGGATCATGAAGAACACCAGCACGGTGGACATCAGCATCCAGGCGACATCGCCCTTGTCCATGACGGGGGTGACGGCCTCGGTCACGGCTTGCGCGGCCTCGGTCGCGGCGTCCTGTGCCCAGGCCGGCAGGGCGGCAACCGCGCCCAGCGCGGACAGGCCCAGATAATGCGAAAGTTTTCTCATTTTTTCCTTATCCCTCTCCCGTCCGCGTCAGAGCGCGTCATCGTTGATTTCGCCGGTGCGCACCCGGACGGCCTGCTCGACATCAAGCACGAAGATCTTGCCGTCGCCGATCTTGTCGGTCTTGGCGGTGGTGCGGATCGTCTCGACCACCGGATCGGCAAGGCTGTCGGGCACCACAATCTCAAGCCGGACCTTCGGCACGAAGTTCACGGCGTATTCGGCCCCGCGATAGATTTCCGTGTGTCCCGACTGTGAGCCGAAGCCCTTGATCTCGGTCACCATCATGCCACGCACGCCGATGGTGGTAAGCGCCTCGCGCACCTCCTCGAGCTTGAACGGCTTGATTGCTGCAATGATGAGTTTCACGACGATCCCCTGTTGTTGCACTTCGGCCCCTTGTTCGGGCCTCATGCCGCCAGAAGGCTTGTTTGGAAGGCGGCGGACAACAAAAGCGCGGCAAGGCAGGGCGCATCGGCGGGAAAAGTTGCACATTTTTTGCACTGATTTGCACTAATGCCCAATTTTAATGCGACATGAGGAGATGATTTAAACCCGCCGCCGCTCCACATTCTGCCGGGCGGAGAGTAGAGTCGCGCAAAAGTCCACGGGACATCAGGCAGGCAAGGCAGAGATGAGCGGGTCGAACGGGCGGCGGCCGCCGCCACTGGTGGCAGACAGGCGCTATGGCGCGCCGGCGCCAAAGAAGCCATCAGGCGGCAAGGGGGCGGGCACACGCCGGCCGCCGGCCGCGCCGCGACGCAAGCGACGCAACCCGCTGGTGGCGCTGGTCTCATGGCTGGTGCGGCTGGTCTGGGGGATCGTCTGGGGCATCGGCTGGCGCATCGCGCTGGCGGTCGGGCTGGTGGTGGGGCTGTCGTCCTACTACTTCTATTCGCAACTGCCCGAGGTGTCGCAACTGGTGGACGGCCGCGCCCGCGGGTCGGTCACCATGCTGGACCGCGAAGGCCGCGTCTTCGCCTGGCGGGGCGAGACTTTCGGCGGCATGATCACCTCGGATCTGGTGTCGGAACATCTGCGCAATGCGGTGGTCGCAACCGAGGACCGCCGCTTTTACACCCATTTCGGCATCAGCCCGCGCGGCATCGCCTCGGCGGTCAGGATCAACCTGGCCGAAGGGCGCGGGCCGCTGGAAGGCAACGGCGGCTCGACCATCACGCAGCAGGTGGCGAAACTTCTGTGCCTTGGCGTGGCCTACGACCCCAAACAGTGGAAATCCGAAGCCGATTATGAAGCCGACTGCCGCCGCGGCGGGATCTGGCGCAAGGTCAAGGAAATGCCCTTCGCCTTCGCGATGGAGGCGAAATACACCAAGGCCGAAATCCTGACGATCTACTTCAACCGCGCCTATCTGGGCGCCGGTGCCCGCGGCTTCGAGGCGGCGGCGCAACGCTATTTCGGCAAGTCGGCCAATGACGTGAACCCGGCCGAGGCCGCGATGCTGGCAGGGCTTCTGAAGGCGCCGTCCTATTACGCGCCGACCGCGAACCTCGAACGCTCGCGCGACCGGGCCCGCGTCATCATCGGCCTGATGGAAGAACAGGGTTTCCTGACCCGGGCCGAGGCCGACCACGCCCGCCGCAACCCCGCGCAACTGTCGGAAGCGGCGCAAAGCCGATCCGGCGGGTTCTTTGCCGACTGGGTGATGGAATCCGGCCCCGCCTTCCTGACCAAAGAGACCACCGAAGACGTCATCATCCACACCACGCTGGACCAGAGCCTGCAAAAGGCCGCCGAAAGCGCGCTGGCCGATGTGTTTGCCACCAAGGTCAGCGCCGGGTCCAAGGCGCAGGCCGCCGTGGTGGTGATGTCGGCGGATGGTGCGGTGCGCGCCATGGTGGGCGGGCGCAAGCTTGAGGCCGCGGGATCGTTCAACCGCGCGACGCAGGCGCTGCGCCAGACCGGATCGGCCTTCAAGCCGTTCATCTATGCCACCGCGCTGGATCTGGGCTTCAGCCCGTCGGATTTCGTCGATGACAGCCCGCTGACGGTGATGGTGAAGGGGTCCGGCCCATGGACGCCCGCGAACTATGACCGCGAGTTCCGCGGTCTGGTCACGCTGACGACGGCGCTGAAGCAATCGCTGAACATCCCCGCCGTCCGCGTGACCGAGGCGGTCGGACGCGACAAGGTGCGCACCGTTGCTTCGGAATTCGGCATCCAGAACAACCTGGCCGCCGGCCCCGCACTGGCGCTGGGCGTGTCCGAGGCGACGCTGCTGGAAATGACCGGCGCCTATGCCGGCATCCTGAACGGCGGCTCGGCGGTCAAGCCCTATGGCCTGGTCGAACTGCGGCTTCAGGGTGACGACCAGCCGCTGATCGGGCAAGAGGGCGGCATCGGCGAGCGGGTGATCTCGGAAAAGGCCGCGCAGCTTCTGACCTACATGATGACCGAAGTCATCAACACTGGCACCGGCACCCGCGCCCGCCTGCCGGGACGCGAGGCCGCCGGCAAGACCGGCACCACGCAGGCCGCGCGCGATGCGTGGTTCGTGGGCTTTACCGCCGATTACGTTGCCGGCGTCTGGATGGGCTATGACGACAACACCCCCCTGAAGGGCGTGACGGGCGGCGGCCTGCCCGCCGACATCTGGCGCGAGGTGATGCTGCGGGTTCACGAAGGTGTGGTGCCGCGCCCGCTGCCAAAGATCATCCCCGAGCCGCGCCAGCCGCCGAAGACCGCGGCCGATGTGCGCACCGCGCCGGTGCCGCAGGACACCGGCGACTGGCAGGCCGCACCGCGCCCGCCGCAGGACACCGGCGACTGGATGGCCGCCCCGCGCCCGCCCAGCGCAGGCGAACAGATCGTGCGCGACGTGCTGGGCATCTTCGGCGGCGGCCGGAACTGAGCCGGCAGGTCGCGACGATACCGCTTGGGGGCCGCCACCGCTGAGGCGTGCAGGCAAGGGTGCATACCCTGCCCCGTTGCCCGTAGCCGGGTGACCCAGGGTGGCACAGCCGGACAGGGCGCGGGCATCGCGCGGCACCGGGATCTGCGGCCTTGCCGGATGTCACCATATCCGCGGCAAAGCCGGCTGAAAGCGGCGCCCAGATCCGGCACCTTGCCCCGCTGCCTGCACGGCAAGCCACCGATCGCAGGGCCGCCCGCACATGAAAAACGCCGCCCTCGCGGGCGGCGTTTTCCTGTGGGTCCAAAGCGGAACCGACGATTTACACGCGCCGGATCAGCCGGCGCGGCGCAAGGCTTCGGTCAGGCCCGCGATCGAGCCGCGTTCGCGGTCCAGCATGGCGCCGATCTCGGCCCGTTCGGACGCAAGCATGTTCACGCCCTCGATGATGATGTTGAAGAACGCCGGGCGGCCCGACTTGTCCGAGACATGCCAGCGCACCTCGAACGGCTCTTCGCCCCGCAGGAAGGCGGTCGAGACCACCTCGACCGCGCTTTTCATCGGACGGGTCTCGTTCACGCGGATCTGGCCGCCGATCAGTTCGCGGAAGCGGCGGCCGTATTTGCGGCTGACATAGCCCTGATAGGCGGCGGTGAAGGCCTGCATCTCGGCCGCCGAGGCGCGGCGGGCGGCCACGCCCAGCGCGGTGCGGGCGATGGCGGGAACATCGGCATAGCGCGCGAACAACCGCTCGAAATCGGCAAACATCGACCGCTCGGGCCGGCCCGAGTTGATGATGCGGTTGACCTCGGCCACCGCCTGTTCGACCAGAGAACGGGCGGCGCTCGGGTCAAGGGCAAGCGCAGGCCGCGGCAGGATGCCTGCCGCAACAGCGGCAAGCAGGCCCAGCGTCACGGCCCGACGGTCGGGCCTTGCGAGGGCAGGGAAGTCATCGGGCATCGAAATCCTCGTAGGGGTCGGCAGCATAGGGATCGATGAAGGCATCGTCCGCCCCGCCGTTCTGTCCAAGCGCAAAGCGCCGGTTCTGAAGATGGGTCAGCCGTGTCTGTGCATAGCTGTCCGCGCTTTCATATAGAACGGAATCGATCGTATCGGAATAGCGGGCGCGATCACCAAGCTTTGAGCCGGCCTTGATCGCCGTGGCATAGGTCCGCTCGGGCGTGGGCAGAATCATCCTTACCGGGTTCATCGCGACATCGACCACGGTGCCGACAAGGTCACGCTCGGTCTTGGGGCCAAGGAACGGCACCTCGCCATAAACGCCCTCGGACACGCCCCAGACATGCAACGTCTCGCCAAAGTCGGTCTGGCGGCCATCCAGCCCCATCGCCCGCGCCGGATCGAACAGGCCGCCGATGCCGATGGTGGTGTTCACCGCAAAGCGGGCGGTGTTTTCCAGCGCCGCGACGGGCCGGCCCTGAAGCAGGCTGTTCACCACATCGCCCGGCAGATCCAGGTTGCCGGCAACGTTCGACACCCCCCGCTCGACCGGATCGGGCAGCACCGAATAGGCGCGCGAGGCCGGGCGCAGGATCGCACGGTCGACGCCCTTGTTGAACTCGTGGATCTGGCGATTGTGCGCCTCATCCGGATCGTTGATCGCCTGCGAGGGCCCCGCTGTCCCGGCACAGGCCGAGACGAACGCCCCAAGAAGCGATAGAAGAACGCATCGGGTGGCGATTCGGCAGCCGCCAAGGGTCAACAGTGGGTTTTTCACGCTCATGGTCCTTTCCGGAAGGATACCGTGCAGAGTGGAATCGCATTTGCGAACAAGCCCCAAGGCATACGCACCTTGGGCCTTGCAGGCAACGCGCGAATGGCCGCGTTTGCCCATGATATGAAGAATGCCGCGCATTTGGGCGGCGGCGAACGAAACGAAAGGATGGCCGGCACGACCATCCGGAAACCGAAGGGGATGCCATGACCGGACCCGACATCCGCAAGGGGCTGGACGAGCTGCGTGCCGCGCGCCGCCTGTCGCTGGGCGCGCTGTCTGCCGCCTTTTTGTTCAGCGTCTTTGTCAACCTGCTGATGCTGACCGGGCCGCTTTACATGCTTCAGGTCTATGACCGCGTCCTTGGCTCGCGGTCCGAAGAGACGCTTCTGGCGCTGTCGCTGCTGGTGACGTTCCTGTTCGTGGCCATGGGCTTTCTGGATCACGCCCGCGCGCGGGTGATGGCCCGGGTGGGCGCGCGGTTTCAGGACCGGCTTGACCGCCGCGTGTTCGAAGCCTCGATGCGCCGCCTTGCGCTGGCGCCGAACGATCCCGCCGCGGTGGCCGCCCAACGCGATCTGGAATCGGTGCAACGGCTTTGGTCCTCGCCGGTGCTGCTGGCGCTGTTCGACATTCCGTGGACGCCGCTGTTCATCGGCGCGATCTTCGTCTTTCACCCGTGGATGGGCTGGCTGGCGGTGGGCGGCGGCGTGACGCTGATCCTTGTCACGCTTCTGAACAAGCAGATGGCCGAGGTGCCGATGCAGCGCGCCAACTCGGGCTCGCTTCAGGCCGACCGCTTTGCGGAAAACCTGAAATCCGAAGCCGAGGCGGTGCAGGCGCTTGGCATGGCCGGCAACGGCTTTGACCGCTGGCAGAAGGCGCGCGGGGCGGCGCTGGAATCAAGCATTGCCGCCTCGGATCTGACGGGCGCCTTCGGCACGCTGACCAAGACGCTGCGGCTGTTTCTGCAATCGGCCATGCTGGGCCTTGGGGCGTGGCTGGTGCTTCAGGGCGAACTCAGCGCGGGTGCGATGATCGCGGGCTCGATCCTGATGGGCCGCGCGCTGTCTCCGATCGAAACCGCCATCGGCCAGTGGTCGCTGGTGCAGCGGGCGCAGGAAGGCTGGCGCCGCATGGCCGAACTGCTGAGCCGCCAGCCGGTCGAGCCTCCGCGCACCGCCCTGCCCCGCCCCCGCGCGATGATCGAGGCGCTGAACCTGAGCGTGATCCCACCCGGGGAAAACGTGGCGGTGGTGCGCGGCATCACCTTCCGGCTGGACCCGGGTCAGGCGCTGGGCGTGATCGGGCCGTCGGGATCGGGCAAGTCGACGCTGGCGCGCGCACTGATCGGGGTCTGGCGCCCGGCCGCGGGCAAGGTGCGGCTGGATGGGGCGGCGCTGGATCAGTATGATCCGGACGTTCTGGGCAGCTATATCGGCTATCTGCCGCAGCGCGTGACCCTGTTCGAAGGCACCATCGCCGAGAACATCGCCCGGCTGAAGGGCACCCCCGACGGCGAAGCGGTGGTGGCCGCCGCGCGCAAGGCCGCCGCGCATGACATGATCGTGGCGCTGCCCAACGGCTATGACACCCGTGTGTCGGCCATGGGCGGGCGGCTGTCGGGCGGCCAGATCCAGCGCATCGGCCTTGCCCGCGCCATGTATGGCAACCCGGTGTTTCTGGTGCTGGACGAGCCGAACTCGAACCTCGACAACGAAGGGTCTCAGGCACTGAACGCGGCCATCCGGTCTATGAAACAGGCGGGCGGCTCGATCTTCATCATGGCCCACCGCCCCGCCGCCATTCAGGAATGCGACCTGTTGATGGTGATGGACCACGGCCAGCGCACCGCCTTCGGGCCGCGCGATCAGGTGCTGCGCGAGATGGTCAAGAACCACACCGAAATCGTCAAGAACGCCGGCCCCGGAGGAGTGACATGAGCCGCCCCGCACCCTGGTCCAGCCGCAAGCCGCTGCTGCTGGGCTTTGCCACCCTCGCCATCCTGCTCGGGGGCTTCGGCACCTGGAGCATCTTCTCCTCGATCTCGGGGGCGATCGTCGTCTCGGGCCAGATCGAGGTCGAACAGAACCGTCAGGTGGTCCAACACCCCGACGGCGGCGTGGTCGAAAGCATCGCGGTCACCGAAGGCGCCACGGTCAAGGCCGGCGACATCCTGCTGACCTTCGACGGCACCTCGCTGCGGTCGGAACTGGCCATCGTCGAAGGCCAGCTTTACGAACTGATCGCGCGCCGCGCCCGGCTGGAAGCCGAACGCGACGATTCCGACAGGCTGAAATTCATGCCCGAACTGGTTGCGGCCGCACAGCAGCGCCCCGCGGTGGCGGATCTGATGGACGGCCAGCAACGCCTGTTCGACGCCCGCCGCGAAACTCTGGCCCGCCAGATCGAACAGACCGAAAAGCGCAAGGCACAGATCGCCAGCCAGATCGAAGGCGTGGATTCCCAGATCGACGCGCTGGGCACGCAACTGACGCTGATCGAACAGGAACTGACCGATCAGGAAGGTCTGCTGTCCAAGGGTCTGGCGCAGGCCAGCCGCGTTCTCAGCCTGCAACGCGAAGAGGCCCGCCTGCGCGGCGAACTGGGCGAACTGGCGGCCTCGCGCGCCAATGCCGAGGGCCGCGTGACCGAACTGGATATCGAGATCCTCCGCCTCGGCTCGACCCGGCGCGAGGAAGCCATCACCCAGTTGCGCGACTTTGGCTATCGTGAACTGGAACTGGTCGAACGCCAAAGCGCGCTGACCGAACAGATCGCGCGCCTTGACCTGCGGGCGCCGGTGTCGGGCGTGGTGCTGGGGCTTCAGGTGACCACCCCCCGCTCGGTGGTGCGCCCGGCCGATCCGGTGCTGTATCTGATCCCGCAGGACCGCCCGCTGGTCATCGCGGCCAAGGTGCAGCCGATCCACATCGACGAGGTCGCCGTGGGCCAGCCGGTCCGCCTCGTGTTCTCGGCCTTCTCCAGCCGCACCACGCCGGAACTGATGGGGCATGTCTCGGTGCTGTCGGCCGACGCCCTGACCGATCAGCAGAACGAGGCCCCCTATTACCGCGCCGAAATCGTGCTGGACGAAGGAGAGCTGCAAAAGCTCGAAGACCGCACCCTGCTGCCCGGCATGCCGGTCGAAGCCTTCATCCGAACGGGCGAGCGCACGCCGCTGGCCTACCTGCTGAAACCTTTCACCGATTATTTCAACCGCGCCCTGCGCGAGACCTGAACCCAAGACATGGGCTTGCCGGCCCGGGGCGGCAGGGCTAGCCTCCGCCCCGAACCAGCCGGAGATCCCCGATGACCATCGAAGCCCGCCTTGCCGAACTTGGCGTGACCCTGCCCGACGCGCCGGCCCCGGCCGCAAACTACGTCCCCTTCGTGGTGACGGGAAACCTCGTCCATGTCTCGGGCCAGATCAGCCAGACCGCGGACGGGATGATCAAGGGCCGCCTCGGCGCCGACATGGAAACCGAAGCCGGCGCCGCGGCCGCAAAAGCCTGCGCCATCAGCCTGCTGGCCCAACTGCGCCGCGCCTGCGACGGCGACCTGACACGCCTCGTGCGGGTCGTGAAGCTGACGGGTTTCGTGAACTCGACCCCCGACTTCACCGACCAGCCCAAGGTCATCAACGGCGCCTCGGACTTCCTTGTGGCAGCCCTCGGCGATGCCGGCCGCCATGCCCGCTCGGCCGTCTCGGCCGCCAGCCTGCCCTTCGGCGTCGCCGTCGAGATCGAGGCGATCTTCGAGATCCGCTGATGCGCATCCCCCTGCCCGCCCCGTTCCTGCACCTGCCCATCGCCCACCGCGCCCTGCATGACCGCAGGGCGCGCCGGCCCGAAAACTCGCCCGCCGCCATCCGCGCGGCAATCACGGCCGGCTATGCCATCGAAATCGACCTGCAACTGTCGTCCGATGGCCAAGCGATGGTGTTCCACGACGAAACCCTCGACCGCCTGACCCACGCCTCCGGTCCCGTCGCCGCCCGCACCGCCGCCGACCTCGGCCGCATCCCCCTGCGCGACAGCGACGACACCATCCCCACCCTGCCCGAGGTGCTGACCCTCGTCGCAGGCCGCGCCCCCCTGCTGATCGAGATCAAGGACCAGTCCGGCACCCTCTGCCCGGCAGTTGGCCCACTCGAAGCCGCCACCGCCCGCGCCCTGCAAGACTACACCGGCCCGGTGGCCGTGATGTCCTTCAACCCGCACAGCATCGCCGAAATGGCCCGCCTCGCCCCCCACCTTCCGCGCGGCCTCGTCACCTCGTCCTACCGCCCCGAAGACTGGGCCCCCGTCCCGACTGAAACCTGCGACCGCCTGCGCGCGATCCCCGACTACGACCGCACCGACGCCAGCTTCCTCTCACACGAAGCCCCCGACCTCGACCGCCCGCGCGTGGCCGAACTCAAGGCGCAAGGCGCCGCCATCCTGTGCTGGACCATCCGCTCACCAAAGGACGAAGCCGCCGCCCGCCGCATCGCCCAGAACATCACCTTCGAACACTACCTCGCCCCACTTCCCACCTGACAGCCCCCTTCATTCTGGCACAAATATCCTCGGGGGGCGCGGGGGGCAGACAGCCCCCCGCTCCACCGGTTCCGGAAACACACCCCGCATGACCCGACCCGAGATCGAGATCACCGCCCACGCCTCCATCGCCGAGATCCCGGAAACCTGCTGGGATGCGGTGGCCTGCCCCGAAGCGGCCACGGGCCGGCCCGAAGACCCGTTCACCACCCACCGCTTCCTGTCGGCACTGGAACGCTCAGACTCGGTCGGGCCGGGCACCGGCTGGCAGCCGCTGCCTCTGGTGGCGCGTGCCGACGGGCGCCTGATCGCCGCGGCGCCGCTTTACGCCAAAAGCCACAGTCAGGGCGAATATATCTTCGACCACAACTGGGCCCATGCCTACGAACGCGCGGGCGGGCGCTATTACCCCAAACTGCAACTGGCGGTGCCTTTCACCCCGGCCACCGGCCGGCGCTTCCTGACCCGCCCGGGGGACGAAGACACCGGCCGCACCGCCCTGATCCGCGGCACGCTGAACCTTGCCGAACGCAATGCGCTTTCCTCGCTGCACGTCACCTTCTGCACCGCGGCCGAGGCCGAGGCCGGCGCCCGCCTTGGCCTCATGCCGCGCACCACCCAGCAGTTCCATTGGGAAAACCGCGGCTACACCAGCTTTGCCGACTTCCTTGCCGACCTGTCGTCGCGCAAGCGCAAGGCCATCCGCAAGGAACGCGACACCGCACAGGCCTTCGGCGGCACCATCCGCTGCCTGACCGGCGACCAGATCGAGCCCGCCCATTGGGATGCCTTCTGGGCCTTCTATCAGGACACCGGCAACCGCAAATGGGGCCGACCCTACCTGACCCGTCGTGCGTTTACGGAATTTCACGACAGGATGCGCCACGACATCCTGCTGGTTCTGGCCGAACGCGCCGGCCGCCCGGTCGCGGGCGCGCTGAACTTCATCGGGCGGCGCACGCTTTTCGGCCGCTACTGGGGCTGCACCGAGGATCACCCCTGCCTTCACTTCGAACTCTGCTATCATCAGGCCATCGACTGGGCGATCGCCCATGGCCTGCACCGGGTCGAGGCCGGCGCGCAGGGCGAACACAAGCTGGCCCGCGGCTATCTGCCGGTTCCGGTCCATTCACTGCACTGGTTCGCAGATCCGGGCCTGGCCGAGGCTGTCGCGCGCTATCTTCAGGCCGAACGTCGCGCCACGACCGAAGACATCGAGGTTCTGACCGCCTATGGCCCGTTCCGCCGCGGCGGCAACGACGAGTGACCGACGATGGACATGCCCCAGCCCCCGGAAGGAGATGACCGATGACCGACCCGATCGATCCCGCAGATCTTGCCCCGCTGATCGCCAGCGGCTGGCGCCATGACGACAGCCGCGGCGCGCTCTGCAAGACCTATCGCTTCGACACCTTCGTGGATGCCTTCGGCTTCATGACCCGTGCCGCGCTCTGGGCCGAGAAATGGAACCACCACCCGGAATGGCGCAATGTCTATGGCACGGTCGAGGTGACGCTGACCACCCATGACGCGGGCGGGCTGACGGCCCGGGATGTGAAACTTGCGCGTCGGATGGACGACCTGACCCGCGGCTGACGGGCAAACGCAGGCGGGAAAGGGCGGGCGGGGGATCCCGCTCTGGCCGTCGAGGATGGGCGGACGGACCTTGCACCGACCCGCCCGCACCCCGCAGATCAGATCGCAGCCAGCAGCGCCTCGCCGCCCGAGGTCTCGCAGACGCCGGGGCTTTGCTCCAGGTGAAGCACCTTCACCACCCCGTCCACCGCCTGCAACGCATAACGCTTCGACCGTCCGATCAGCCCGACGGGCAGCGCGTCGAAATCAAGACCCATCGCCTTGGTAAAGGCGCTTTCGGCATCCGACAGCAGGGTGATGCCGGCCTCGGTCGCGCCGGTCGCCTCGCCCCAGGCTTTCATCACGAAGGGGTCGTTCACCGCGATGCAGATCACCTCGTCCACGCCCTTGTCGCGGAACTGCGGCAGGGTGCGGATGAAGCTGGGCACATGGGCCGAATGGCAGGTGGGCGTGTAAGCGCCCGGCACGGCAAAGATCACCACATTGCGGCCCTTCAGCCGGTCAGACAGCGCCACCTGCTCGGGGCCCTCGGCCCCCAGCCGGATCAGCGTGGCCTCGGGCAGCCGGTCCCCCACCGAAATCCCCATTTCCGTCTCCCTCGCGCGTTGCGTTTCCGATGTTCCGGGATATAGGGTCCGACCCGGCGCCCGACCAGTCGTTTTGTCGCAGGCGCGGTAACAGAGGTGTAGGATGTCGGATATCGTGGTGATCGGGGCCGGTCAGGCCGGGGCGGCCCTTGTGGCGAAACTGCGTGCCCTGGGCCATTCCGGCAGCCTGACCCTGATCGGCGCGGAACAAAGCCCGCCCTACCAGCGCCCGCCGCTGTCCAAGGCCTATCTGCTGGGCGAGATGGAGGAAACGCGGCTGTGGCTGCGCAACCCCGCCTTCTATGCCGAAGCCGGGATCGATCTGCGCCTTGGGCAGCCGGTCACCGCCATCGACCGCACGGCCCGGACAGTGACAGTGGACGGGCAGACGGTTCACTATGACCAGTTGGCGCTGACGACCGGATCAGTCCCGCGCCGCCTGCCCGATGCCGCAGGCGGGGCGCTGGCCGGGGTGCATGTCGTGCGCACGCTGGCCGATGTCGATGCAATGCGGAAAGAATTCGCAGCGGGCCGGCGGCTGGTGGTGATCGGCGGCGGCTATGTCGGGCTTGAGGCGGCCGCCGTGGCCGCAAAGCTGGGCCTTCAGGTCACCGTGGTCGAAATGGCACCGCGCATCCTGCAACGGGTGGCCGCGCCCGAAACCTCGGACTGGGTCCGCGCGCTGCATACCGCCCACGGCGTCCGCATCATCGAAGGCATGGCGCTGGACCGGCTTGTGGGAGAGGGCCGGGTTCAGGCCGCGCGGTTGGCCGACGGCACCGAACTGCCGACCGATTTCGTGATCGCAGGCGTGGGCATCCTGCCCGCCACCGCACTGGCCGAAGCCGCGGGACTGGCACTGGACAACGGCATCGCGGTCGATGCGCAGGGCCGCACCTCGGACCCGGCGATCTGGGCCGCGGGGGACTGCACCTCTTTTCCGTGGCAAGGCGGGCGGTTGCGGCTGGAGTCGGTGCAGAACGCCATCGATCAGGCGGAACTGGTGGCCGCGAACATGCTGGGCGCGGGGCAGGACTATCGGCCGATGCCGTGGTTCTGGTCGGATCAGTATGACATGAAATTGCAGATCGCGGGACTGAACCTTGGCTATGACCGGGTGGTGACGCGCGGGCCGGAAGGGGGCGCGGTCTCGTTCTGGTATTTCCGCGGCGATGCGTTACTGGCCGTGGATGCGATGAACGATCCGCGCGCCTACATGGTCGGCAAGCGCCTGATCGAGGCCGGCCACAGCCCCGCCCCCGCGCAGGTCTCGGATCTGTCGGTGCCGCTGAAGGCGCTGCTATGAGGATCATCGGCGGGGCGCGGCGTGGACTTCGGCTGGCCGAGGTCGGCGCGGGTGATGCCGCGGCCCATCTGCGCCCGACCTCGGACCGGGTGCGCGAGGCGATCTTCAACCTGCTGATCAATGGCGGCTATGGCAATCCGGTGGCGGGGGCGCGGGTGCTGGACCTGTTCGCCGGCACCGGCGCGCTGGGGCTTGAGGCGCTGTCGCGCGGCGCGGCCGATGTGATCTTTGTCGAAAGCGGCGCCCCGGCGCTGGCGCTGCTGCGCCAGAACATCGGGCTGATGCGCGCCGCAGACAGTTGCGAAATCCAGCGCCGCGATGCCACACGCCCCGCGCCGCCCCCCGCCGCGCCTGTCACGCTGTGCTTTCTTGATCCGCCCTATGGCAAGCGGCTGGGCGAGGCGGCACTGGCCGCCCATGCCGGCTGGCTTGCCCCCGGCGCGCTGGTGGTGTGGGAGGAAAGCCAGCCCCCCACCCCGCCCGACGGCTTCACCCAGCTTGACCAGCGCCGCTACGGCGAGACGCTTGTCACCATACTTGAGGCGCCATGACCCTTCCGACCCAGCCCCCCCATATCAAAGCCGTGATCTTCGATTGCGACGGCGTGCTGGTGGACAGTGAACCCGCAGCCTTCGCCATGCTGGGCGAGGATATGGCCCGCCACGGCCTGCCGCTGACCCATGCCGAGATGGAGGCGCATTTTCTGGGCGGCACCATTCCCGGCGCCGCCGCCAAGGCCCGCGCGCTGGGGGCGGATCTGCCCGCGAACTGGGTCGATGATTTCTATGAACGCCTTTACGCCCGGCTGGCCGAAGGCACGCCGCTGATCCCGGATGTGCTGGGGGTGATTGCGGCGCTGGATGCGGCGGGCATCGCCTATGCGGTGGGGTCGAACGGGTCAGACCGCAAGATGCAGGTGACGCTGGGCCAGCACCCGGCGCTGCTGGCAAAGCTGCACGGCCGGCTGTTCTCGGGGCAGACCCTTGGCGCGCCAAAGCCCGCGCCCGATCTTTACCTGCACGCCGCCCGCGCGCTTGGCGTGCCCCCCGCCCATGCCGCCGTGATCGAGGACAGCCCGACCGGCGCCCGCGCCGCCCGCGCCGCCGGCATGACCTGCTTCGGCTATGCCCCCCACGGTCAGGCATCGGCGCTGCGGGCCGAAGGCGCCATCCCCTTCACCGACATGCGGGACTTGCCCGGACTTCTGGGCCTTTGATCCTCACGGAATTGCGAAGGGTTCGCAATTTTGCTTGACCTTTTGCGAATGCATCGCATTTTCATTCCATGCGGATACGATGGCTTGCCACCCTGACCGGAACCCTTGCGCTGCTGCTGGCAGCCCCGTCCGATGCGCGCGAGCCGCGGATGAAGGTGGCGACCACCTTCACGGTTCTGGCCGACATGGCGCAGAACGTGGCCGGCGACGCGGCCGAGGTGGTCTCGATCACCCGCCCCGGCGCCGAGATCCACGGATACGAGCCGACGCCGCGCGACATCGTGCGGGCATGGGATGCCGACCTGATCCTGTGGAACGGGCTGAACCTTGAGCTTTGGTTCGCGCAGTTTCTGGACAACCTGAAGGACGTGCCCTCGGTCACGCTGTCCGACGGGATAGACCCCATCGCCGTGGCGGGCGGCGAATATCGCGGCAAACCCAATCCGCACGCCTGGATGGGGCTGGATAACGCTCTGATCTACATCGACAATATCGCCCACGCGCTGGCCACGCACGACCCCGCCAATGCCGCCACCTACCGCGCCAATGCCGAAAGCTACAAGGCCCGCCTGCGCGAAGCGATCGGCCCCTTGCGCGACCGGATCGCGGCGCTGCCCGAAGATCGGCGCTGGCTGGTGACCTGCGAGGGCGCATTCCCCTATCTGGCCCGCGATTTCGGCCTGAAAGAGCTGTACCTCTGGCCGATGAACGCCGATCAGGTCGGCACCCCGCAACAGGTGCGCGCGGTGATCGATGGCGTCCGGCAGCACCGCATCCCGGCGGTGTTCTGCGAAAGCACGGTGAACAACGCCCCCGCCCGTCAGATCGCGCGCGAAACCGGCGCCGCCTATGGCGGGATGCTGTATGTCGACAGCCTCAGCACGCGGGACGGGCCGGTGCCGACCTATCTCGACCTGATGCGCGTCACCGCCGAGACCATCGCGGCCGGGCTGGAACAAGGAGACGGCTGATGCAGATGGCGCCCCCCCCCGAAGGCGAGGGCATCCTTGTCCGCGATCTGACGGTGACCTACCGCAACGGTCTGACCGCGCTGCACCACGCCAGTTTCG
This sequence comes from Cereibacter ovatus, assembly GCF_900207575.1. Lineage (GTDB taxonomy): Bacteria > Pseudomonadota > Alphaproteobacteria > Rhodobacterales > Rhodobacteraceae > Cereibacter_A > Cereibacter_A ovatus. The sequence continues at coordinate 357,039 of NZ_OAOQ01000002.1, read as the reverse complement.
CCCTGCCGCGCGGCACGGTGACGGCGCTGGTGGGCGTGAATGGCGCGGGGAAATCCACGCTGTTCAAGGCAATCATGGGGCTGGTGCCGGCGGGCGCCGGCCAGATCCGCCTTCTGGGCCGGACAGTGCCGCAGGCGCTGCGCGAAAACCTTGTGGCCTACGTTCCGCAGGCCGAGGAAGTGGACTGGACCTTCCCGGTTCTGGTCGAGGATGTGGTGATGATGGGGCGCTATGGCCACATGGGCCTGCTGCGCCGCCCCAAGCCCGCCGACCGCGCCGCCGTGACCGAGGCGCTGGCCCGCGTGGGAATGGAGGCCCTGCGCCATCGCCAGATCGGGGAACTGTCGGGCGGGCAACGCAAGCGGGTGTTTCTGGCCCGCGCACTGGCGCAAGAGGGTCAGGTGATCCTGCTGGACGAGCCCTTCACCGGCGTCGATGTCCAGACCGAGGCCGAGATCATCGCCCTTCTGCGCGAGTTGCGCGCCGAGGGGCGGGTGATGCTGGTCTCGACCCACAACCTTGGCTCGGTCACCGAGTTCTGCGACCGGACGGTGCTGGTGAAAGGCACGGTGCTGGCCCATGGCCCGACCGAGACCACCTTCACCCACGCCAATCTGGAACGCGCCTTTGGCGGCGTGCTGCGCCGCTTCACCCTGTCGGGCACGCTGCTGCACGACGACGACGACCCGCGCGAGGTCAGCATCCTGACCGACGACGAACGCCCCCTTGTGGAATACGGCGGCCGGATCCGCCGGCAGGAGGGCGAATGACCTTCGCCGCGCTGACCGAGCCTTTCCTGTATGGCTACATGGCCAATGCGATGGCGGTTTCGGCGCTGGTGGGGGCGGTCTGCGCGTTTCTGTCGTGTTTCCTGATGCTGAAGGGCTGGTCGCTGATCGGGGATGCGCTTTCGCATTCGGTGGTGCCGGGGGTGGCGGGGGCCTACATGCTGGGCCTGCCCTTCGCGCTGGGGGCCTTCCTCGCCGGAGGGCTGGCGGCGGGGGCGATGCTGTTTCTGTCGGATCGCAGCGGGTTGAAGCCGGACGTGGTGATCGGGCTGATCTTCACCTCGTTCTTCGGGCTGGGGCTGTTCATGATCTCGGTCGATCCGATGGCGGTGTCGATCCAGACCATCGTGATGGGCAACATTCTGGCGATCTCGCGCTTTGACATGATCCAACTGGCGGGGATCGGGGTGGTGTCGCTGACGATCCTGCTGGCGACGTGGAAGGATCTGATGGTGACCTTCTTTGACGAAAGCCACGCGCGATCCATCGGGCTGCGGACGGGGGCGCTGAAGGTGCTGTTTTTCACGCTGCTGTCGGCCTCGGTCGTGGCGGCGATGCAGACGGTGGGGGCGTTTCTGGTGATCGCGATGGTGGTGACGCCGGGCGCCACCGCCTATCTGCTGTGCGACCGCTTTCCGCGCCTTCTGACGATGGCTGTGGCCATCGGCACGGCAACCGGCTTTCTGGGCGCCTACATGTCCTATTTCCTTGACGGGGCGACGGGGCCGGTGATCGTCACGCTTCAGACCGCACTGTTCCTGCTGGCCTTCGCCTTTGCGCCCAAGCACGGGATGCTGGCCGCCCGCCGCCGCGCCGCGCGGGCACTGGAGGCCGAATGACCGAGACGCTGTTGTTCCCGTTTCAGTTTCCCTTCATGCAGACGGCGTTCCTGATCTGCATGCTGGTTGCGGTGCCGACAGCGCTGCTGTCGTGCTTTCTGGTGCTGAAGGGCTGGGCGCTGATGGGCGATGCGATCAGCCATGCGGTTCTGCCGGGCGTGGTGCTGGCCTATGTCACCGGCCTGCCGTTGCTGCTGGGCGCCTTTGCCGCCGGCATGACGTGCGCGCTGGCCACGGGCTTTCTGGCCGGGAACAGCCGGGTCAAGCAGGACACCGTGATGGGCGTGGTGTTTTCGGGCATGTTCGGGCTGGGGCTGCTGCTTTACACCTCGATCGAGACGGACGTGCATCTGGATCACATCCTGTTTGGCAACATGCTGGGGGTGGGGGCGCAGGATCTGCTGGTGGCGGGGGCGATCTCGGCCACGGTGACGGCGGTGCTGCTGCTGACATGGCGCGACCTGCTGCTGCATGCCTTCGATCCGGGGCAGGCGCGGGCGTCGGGGCTGCGGGTGGGGGTGCTGCATTACGGGCTGCTGACGGCGCTGGCGCTGACCATCGTGGCCACGCTGACGGCGACCGGGCTGATCCTGGCCATCGGCCTCTTGATCGCGCCGGGCGCCATCGCCTTCCTGACCGTGCGCCGCTTTGGCGCCATGCTGGCGGTGGCGGTCGCTGTCTGCCTTGGCGCGATGCTGGCCGGCACCTATGCCAGCTTTTTCCTGGACAGCGCGCCCGCGCCCACCATCATCCTGATCCTGAGCGGGATCTTCGTGACCGTGTTCCTGCGCCGCCAATGGCAGGTGCGGCGCGCGACGATGGCCGCCGCGCGCCCGCAGGGCTAGGCCGCGGCCACCATCGCCTTGATCGCCGCGACATGGTCGGGGCTGGCGCCCAGCGCATCGGCGGCAAGGCGTGCGGCCTCGGGCAGCAACTGATCCGGCGGCACGATCCGGTCAAGGATGCCCCAGGCCAGCGCCTCGTCGGAGGTGGCCTTCACCCCCGCCATCAGGATCATCCTGGCACGCGCCGGCCCCGCCAGCGCCACCAACCGCCCCACGTCCGAGGGCTGCGGCCGAAAGCCCAGCCGCATCACCGGATAGAACAGCCGCGTTTCGGGCACCGCGATCCGCAGATCGCAGGCCAGCGCCATCCCCATCGCGCCGCCCGCGATGGTGCCGTTCAGTGCCGCCACCGTCAGGCAGGGCAGCGCCGCCACCGCGGCCGACAGCCGTTCCCAGACCGGATCGGTGGCAAGACCGGCGCGGGCCTCGTCCAGATCCGCCCCGGCCGAGAACACCCGCCCCGCCCCGGTCAGCACCAGGGCGCGCACGCCATCCGCCGCAGCCGAGGCCACCGCCGCCTCGATTTCGCCAAGCATCGCCCGGGTCAACGAGTTCGCCTTGTCGGCGCGATCCAGCGTGACGATCCGCAGCCCGCCCTCATCTGCCGTGCGGATCATTATTCCACCAGCCCCACGGCACGGCGGATCGTCTCGTCCCGCAACGAGATTTCCTGACCTAGCCACTTGTCCGCACCATGCCCGCACATCCACAACAGCGCCCTCGCCGGCCAGTCGGCAGGGATATGCACCGAAGGGTCAAGCCGGCTGACCGGGTTCACCCCGCTTTCGCGGATCGCGTCCTGCATCCCGGTGGCGACCGTGCCGGGCGACAGGCCCATGATGCGGATGCGGTTCACCGCCTCTTCCAGATGGGCGCAGCGGGTCAGCATCGCGGCCCCGGCCTTGGAACTGCAATAGGCGCTCCAGCCTTCCAGCGCGTTCTGCGCCGCGCCGGAACTGACGGTGATGATGGTGCCGCCCTTGCCGCGCATGTGCGGAATGGCCGCGCGCATCCCGAAGAACACGCCCTTCAGGTTGATGTCGATGGCACGGGCCCAGGCGTCGGGGTCGCTGTCGGCCATGCGGGCGATCGGCTCGATCACGCCGGCGTTGTTGATCAGAACGTCGATCCGCCCCGCCGTGGCCACCACCGCGTCGATGGCGGCCCGGGTCTGGCCCCAGTCGCCCACGTCGCAGCGGATCGCGAAGGCGCCGCCGCCGATCTCGGCGGCCAGTGCGGTGATCTCGGCCTCGCTGCGCGCCAGCAGGGCCACCCGCGCGCCGGCCTGGGCAAAGACCCGCGCCGCGGCCGCGCCGATGCCGCGACTTGCCCCGGTGATCACCACCACCCTGCCCTGAAGATTGATCATTGCGCGCTCCTTCCCGTGGTCGTCCTGACAAACTTGTTAGCCGATGATTGCATTCGACGGAAAGGCTTGACCCTCTGGAACGCGCAGAAGATTGTGGGCCATCGTTCGTACCGGGGAAGGCTGATGATGTATTTCAGGACACTGGCGGGCAGCACCGCGCTGACGGCTCTTGTGGTGGCGGGGCAGGCCTCGGCAGATGTGACGCCCGAACTGGTCTGGCAAAGCTGGCAAGAGATGGGCGCCGCGGCAGGGCAGGGCCTGACCGCCGCGAACCAAAGCCGCAGCGGCGACACGCTGAAACTTGAAGGCGTGCGCCTTCACTTCGAACAACCGGGGATGCTGATCGACGGCGTCATCCCCGAGGTGAACCTGACCCAGCGCGGCGACGGCACTGTTGAAATAACCATGTCGCCCGAATTTCCGGTGGACATGACCGTGCAGGACGACCCCGAGGAAGGCGCCCCGCCGCCGGAACCGACGACGGTGGAACTGACGATCCGTCAGCCGGGCCTTGTCATGGTGGCGGCAGGCGACGGGGGCGCGGTTTCGTCGGTCACGCTGAACGCGCCCTCGTCGACGGTGGCGATCACCAAGGTCGATGGGGTCGATGCCAAGACGATGGATCTGGTGGCCGAAGTCTCGCTGAGCGATCTTGGCGGCACCTACCGGACCGAAGGCGCCGACAAGCGCGCGATCACCAGCGACTTTACCGCCGCCGTGGCCGAGATGACCTTTGCCATGACCGATCCCGAAAATGGCGGCAAGGCGAACGTGCGCGCCAGCGCAACCGACATCAAGGGCACGTCCGCGGGGCAGATGATCGGCCCGATCGGCATGACGGATCTTGCCGGCGCCCTGCGCGACGGGGCCACCTCCAACGGCCGGTTCACCTACGGCCCGGCCACGGTCGAATTCGACGTGACCGATGCCACGGACAGGATGAAAGGCTCCAGCAGCGTCGCCAGCGGGCATCTTGAGGTGGGGATGAACGAAGGCGGCCTGTCCTACAAGGGCGGCGCCAAGGGCGTGAACCTGACGCTCAGCGGCAATCAGATCCCGTTCCCCAGCTTTAACATGTCCTATGCCGAAGCCGCGTTCGAACTGCTGGCCCCGGTGGTCAAGGCCGATGCGCCGCAGGGGTTCCGGCTGCTGACGAAAGTGGTGGATCTGAAGGTCTCGGACGAGATCTGGGCCATGTTCGACCCGATGAAGCAGCTTCCGCGCGATCCGGCAACGCTGGTGGTGGATGCGACGGGCACGGCGAAGCTGGATGTCGATCTGCTTGATCCGGTGGCGGTCGAACAGCTGGGCGGCAAGGCGCCCGGCACGCTGGAATCGCTGTCGCTGCAAGAGATGAAGCTGACGCTGGCCGGCGCGACGCTGACCGGCAACGGCGGTTTCATCTTCGACAACACCGATACCACGACCTTCAACGGGATGCCCGCACCGACCGGCAAGCTGGACATGAAACTGGTCGGCGCGAATGCGCTGATCGACAAGCTGGTGGCCATCGGCCTTGTGCCCAACGATCAGGCGATGGGGGCGCGGATGATGCTGGGCATGTTCGCGCGTCCGGGCGAGGGTCAGGACACGCTGACCTCGACGCTGGAATTCAAGGACAAGGGCTTTTACGCCAACGGCCAGCGGCTTCAGTAACCGCGGCAAGACCTTTGCGACAGGCGGCCCCTTTGCGGGGCCGCTTTCCATTCCGGGCCCCGACTTGTTTCCGCGCCCTGCGCGGCTTACCTCGGGGCTGAACCACAGGAGTCCGCCATGACCGAACCGCTCGACCGCCTGACCGATCGGCTGCTTGATGCCGCCCGCCGCGCCGGGGCCGAGGCCGCCGATGCGATCGCGGTGCGCGGCACGTCGCTGTCGATCGACATCCGCGAACGGGCGCTGGAACAGGCCGAACGCGCCGAAAGCACCGAGATCGGCCTGCGGGTGCTGATCGGCGGCCGGCAGGCCTGCGTTTCGGCCTCGGACATGTCGCAGGCCACGCTGCTGGCGATGGCCGAACGCGCGGTGGCCATGGCCCGCGAGGCGCCGGAAGACCCGACCGTGGGACTGGCCGATCCGGGCCAGATCGCGCGCGACCGCGACCCGTCCGGTCTGGAACTGCACGACCCGGCCGAGGAACCCGCCCCCGCGACACTGGAACAGGATGCCCGCCGGGCCGAGGCCGCGGCGCTGGCGCATCCGGGCATCTTTCAGGTCGAAGCCTCGGGCGCCTATTCCCGGCGCGAGGTTCATCTGGCGGCAACGAACGGCTTTTCCGGCGGCTATGTCCGCACGTCGCGGTCGGTCTCGGCGGTGGCCTTCACCGGGCAGGGCACCGGGATGGAACGGGACTGGGCCGGCGAATCACGCGTCTTTGCCGCCGATTTGCCCGGCGCAGAGACCGTGGGCCAACTGGCGGCCGAACGTGCGCTGGCCCGCGTGGGCGCCCGCAAGCCGCCGACCGGCCATTTCCCGGTGATCTATGACGAACGCATCGCCGCCTCGCTGATGGGGCATCTGCTGTCGGCGGTGAACGGCAGCACCATCGCGCGGGGCGGATCGTGGCTGCGCGACGCGCTGGGGCAGCAGGTGCTGCCGGCGGGGCTGTCCTTCATCGAAGATCCGTTGCGCCCGCGCATCGGCCTGTCCCGCCCCTTTGACGCCGAGGGCCTGCCGACGCGCCGCCGCGCCATCGTGGAAAACGGCATCCTGACCGGCTGGACGCTGGATCTGGCCACCGCGCGCAAGCTGAAGATGGAAAGCACCGCCAATGCCGCGCGCAGCACCACACAGCCGCCGCAGCCGTCGGTGTCGAACACCGAACTGACACCCGGTGATCTGACGCGCGCCGGGCTGATCGCGCAGATGGGCACCGGGCTTCTGGTCACCGCGCTGATGGGGTCGTCGGTCAACGGCAACACCGGCGATTATTCCCGCGGCGCCTCGGGTTTCTGGGTCGAGGGTGGCGAGATCGTCGGCCCGGTGAACGAATGCACCATCGCAGGCAATCTGCGCGACATGCTGCGCACCATCATTCCTGCAAACGACGCGCGGGCGCATCTGTCCAGCCGGGTGCCCAGCCTTCTGGTGGAGGGTCTGACGATTGCCGGGGCATGACCTTGCCCTGCTGACCGAAGCCGCACGCGAGGCTGGCCGGATCGCGCTTGGCTTCTGGAAGAACAGCCCGCAGGCATGGGACAAGGGCGCCGGCGCCGGCCCCGTGACCGAGGCCGACCTTGCGGTGAACGATCACCTTGCCGCCCGTCTGCGCGCGGCGCGGCCCGATTACGGCTGGTTGTCCGAAGAAAGCACCGACACCGCCGCCCGGCTGTCGGCGCGGCGGGTGTTCATCATCGACCCGATCGACGGCACCCGCGCCTTCATGGCCGGCGAGGATACATTCGCCCATTCCCTTGCCGTTGCCGAAGCCGGCCGGGTGATCGCGGCGGCGGTCTATCTGCCGGCGCTTGACCGGCTTTATACTGCCAGCGTTTCGGCACCGGCGATGCGCGACGGCCAGCCGATCCGCGCCTCGGGCCGCCCGGAGGCCGCGGGCGCCACGCTGCTGGCAACCCGCCCCACGCTGGGCGAAAGCCACTGGCCCGGCGGCGTGCCGGATGTGAAGCGCAGCTTCCGCACCAGTCTGGCGTTCCGGCTGTGCCTTGTGGCCGAGGGGCGCCATGACGGGATGCTGACCCTGCGCGAGGCATGGGAATGGGACATCGCCGCCGGCAGCCTGATCGCGGAACGCGCCGGCGCGACGGTCACCGACCGTTTCGGCCAGCCGCTGGGATTCAATGCCGCGCATCCACAAACCGCCGGCGTCATCGCCGCGCCCGCGGGCGTTCACGCCGATCTGCTGGGCCGCCTGACGGCCTGAGCGGGCCGTGTCCGGGTGCCCCCCCGCCCCCCGGCGCGGGGGATCAACAGCCGGGCACCACACAGGTCCGTGGCGTGCAGGTGGGGCACCACCGGCCCCGGTGCGGGATCGGGGCCACCTGCGGCAGGGATGACGGCGGGCCATTGCCCGAACACGCGGGACAGTCCAGAAAGCGGCGCCGCCCCGGCGCGGCGAATCGCGGAAGATGCTTCCCATGACCTTCGTTCCCGCGCCCGATCCTGTTGGCTTCCGACGGCTTGATCCGATCCGCGCGCGGGATGCGGGTCCGGGGACGCGCCCGCCGACGCCGCTTTTGGTGACGGCCACGGCCACCACGGACAGGGACACAGGCCGGATCGCGACGGCAGGGGGGATCGCCTCGGCCGTGGCGCATGGCGCGCTGATCCTGTGGCTGCTGTTGGGCGGCCGGATTTTCCAGCCCGCCCATGCACCCGCGGTTGCGGCGGTCTCGGTCTCGGTGCTGACGACGGCCGAGTTCGCGGCCCTGACCGCCCCCCAGCCTGCGCCGCCGCCCGATCCGCCACAGGCTGCCCCACCACCGGCAGAGGCCGATCCCGCGCCGGCCCTGCCGCCGCGCCCGGCCGACCTTGACCCGCCCGCCGATCTGGCCCGCCAGCCGATGCCCACCGCCTTGCCCGAAGACCGTTTCCGTCCCGATCCGCCGCCGGAACAGATCACATCCGACCCGCCCCCCGACCGGCGACCACAGCGCCGCCCAGACCCGCCGCGCCCGGATGAAACGCCGAACGATCAACCCCGGCGCACACAGCCCCGGCAGGCAGCCCCTGCCCCGCAAGCCGCGACCGGCCAGCCGGCCCCGGCGGTCGCCGCCGCATCGCCCGGCCAGATCGACCGGCTGAAAGCGAAATGGGGTGCCGAGATCCGCCAGCGGGTCCAGCGCCGCACACGCGCGGCGCGGGGGATGTCCGGCGAGGTGGCGATGCTGCTGGTCGTCGACCGCAGCGGGGCGCTGATCTCGGTCGGGGTCGCGCGGTCGTCGGGCAATCCGCGGCTGGATGCGATGGCATTGCGGGCGGTGCGGGCGGCCGGGCGCTTTCCGCCCGCCCCCGCCGGTCTGACCGACGCCAGCTACAGCCTTTCGCTGCCGATCAGCTTCGTCCGCTGACCGATCAGATCGGGTAGAACTTGCCCGCCGGCGACAGGGTGAAGATCTCGCATCCGTCCGCCGTCACGCCGACCGCATGTTCGAACTGCGCCGACAGCGACTTGTCGCGGGTCACGGCGGTCCAGTCATCGGCCAGAACCTTGGTCTCGGGGCGGCCAAGGTTCACCATCGGCTCGATGGTGAAGAACATGCCTTCCTCAAGCTCGGGGGTGCGATCTTCGGTGTGGTTGCCCAGCGGCGTGACCTTGCGGCCCTGCTCGTCATAGCGGAAGTTCGCGTAATGCAGCACGTTCGGCGGCGCATGGAACACCCGCCCCAGCCCGTGGCCGCAAAAATCGCGCACCACCGACATGCGGTTGGCCTCGACATAGGTCTGGATCGCGCAGCCGATGTCGCCAAAGGTGGCGCCGGGCCTGACCGCCGCGATCCCCTTCATCAGCGCGTCATGGGTCACCTGGATCAGCCGCTCGGCCTTGCGCGACAGGGTGCCGGCCACATACATCCGGCTGGTATCGCCAAACCAGCCATCGACGATCACCGTCACGTCGATGTTCAGGATGTCGCCGTCCTTCAGCACCTTGGCACCCGGAATCCCGTGGCAGACCACATGGTTGACCGAGATGCAGGATGCGTGCTGATACCCCTTGTAGCCGATGGTGGCCGAGGTGACGCCACGACGCCCGATCTCTTCGGTGATGAAGCGGTCGATGTCGGCCGTGGTCACCCCCGGCTGGACAAGGGGGGCCAGCATGTCAAGGATCTCGGCCGCGACACGACCGGCCGTGCGCATGCCGGCGAAATCCTCGGGCTCGTAGATCCGGATGCCGTTCTTGGTGATGCGACCGCGCGTCTCGTCCACTGCGCCTGAATCCTTCTGGTCCTGATATCGGTTGAAGATAGTCAACATCTGCGACCTTTGCCAGATCCGTGCCAGCGGCGAAAGGTTTGAAACACCGCGCGGGCGGGCCTATAGCTGAACAATCCGAAGGAGACGCCGATGACCGCGAACCCAACCGCCGCCATGCTTGTGATCGGAGACGAGATCCTGTCGGGCCGCACCCGCGACGGCAACAGCCATTACCTTGCCGGCGAGTTGACCCGCCACGGCATCCGGCTGTGCGAAATCCGGGTGGTGGCCGACGACCGCGATGCCATCATCGCCGCGGTGAACGCGCTGCGCGCGGCCTGGGATCACGTATTCACCTGCGGCGGTATCGGCCCGACCCATGACGACATCACCGCCGAGGCCATCGCCGCCGCCTTTGGCGTGCCGATCGCCATCCGCCAGGATGCCCATGACCTTCTGGCCGCGCATTACGCCCGCACCGGGTTGGAGTTCAACGAGGCCCGCCAGCGCATGGCGCGCATCCCCGACGGCGCCCGCCTGATTGAAAACCCGGTCTCGGCCGCGCCGGGCTTTACCCTGGGCAATGTGCATGTGATGGCGGGGGTTCCGAACATCTTTCAGGCCATGGTCGCCTCGGTCATGCCGACGCTGACCGGAGGCGAGCCGCTTCTAAGCCAGTCGCTGCGCGTGGACCGCGGCGAGGGCGAGATTGCCGCCCCCTTCGCCGCGCTGGCGGCCGAGTTTCCCGACCTTCAGATGGGCAGCTATCCGTTCATCCGGAACGGGGCCTATGGCGCCAATCTGGTGATCCGGGGCACCGATGCCGGCCGGATCTCGGCGGCGATGACGCGGCTGGCCGCGCTGTTTCCGCAGCCGCAATGACGCCGGATGCGCTTTTCGCCACGCTGGATGCGACATGGCCCGCCGCCGGCCTGACACGGCAGGGCCCGTGGACGATCCGCGAAGGGCGCGGCGGCGGTCAGCGCGTCTCGGCCGCCACCGCGGACGGCCCGTGGCAGCCCGGCGACATCGCCACCGCCGAGGCGGCAATGGTGGCCCTTGGCCAGCGCCCGCTGTTCATGCTTCGCACGGGCGACGAGGCGCTGGATGCGGCGCTTGAGGGCCGCGGATACCGCATCAACGATCCGGTGACGGCCTATGCCGCGCCGGTCGCGACGCTTGCCGCCGATGCGCCGCCACATATGTCGGCCTTTCCGCATTGGCCGCCCCTGGGCATCGTGCGCGATCTTTGGGCCGAAGCCGGCATCGGCCCCGCCCGCGTTGCGGTGATGGACCGGGTGACCGGCCCGAAATGCGCCATCCTTGGCCGCCAGAACGACCGCGCCTCGGGCGCCTGTTTCGTGGCACTGCACGGGCAGGATGCGATGCTGCATGCGCTGGAGGTGACGCCCGCGCTGCGCCGGATGGGTTCGGCCGCGGCGATGGTGCGCCGCGCGGCCTGCTGGGCCGGTGAGCAGGGCGCCACGCGGCTGTCGCTGGTGGTGACAAGCGCGAACCTGCCGGCCCGCGCTCTCTATGCTTCTCTGGGCCTGCAAGGTGTGGGACAGTATCACTATCGCACGACATAAGCCCCAGAGAGGCCGAGCAGGTGCCAGCGACAGCATTGCGACAGGGGGCCGGGCGCCGCCGCCGTCCGGTTTTGACAGCCGTGACGGCGCTGGTCCTGATCGCGCATCCCGCCTTTGCCGCAGCCCTTGACCTGCCGGCGCCATGGGCGCTTGCCGCCCGGACCGAGACGCCCGCTTCCAGCTATCGTCTGCCCATCGGGCGGTGGGTGCCACAGGGCCTGCCCACCCGCGAGATCGAAGGCGCGGTGACACGCAGCGCGTTTCAGCGCCCGCTGGAGGGCGGATCGACCCTTGATCTGCTGACCCCGCTGCGCGCGGCGCTGGAAGCCCACGGCTTTCGCCCGCTGTTCCAGTGCGAAACCGAAAGCTGTGGCGGGTTTGACTTCCGCTATGCGGCCGACGTGCTGCCGGAACCGGAAATGCATGTCGATCTGGGCGATTTCCGCTTTCTGTCGGCGTTGCGCGACACCCCCGACGGCCCCGAGGCGATCAGTCTTCTGGTCAGCCGTTCGGCCGCGACGGGGTTCGTGCAACTGGTGCGGGTCGGCGCCCGCGTGCAGGCCGCGCCGGTCCCGGACCTGTCGGCCTCGTCGAAATCGCCCGAACCGCAGCCCGGGACGATCGGTGACCGGCTGTCCGACGGCGGGCCTGTGGTGCTGGAAGATCTGGCGTTTGCCAGCGGCTCGTCCCGGCTTGAGGATCGCAGCTATCCCGCGCTGGCCGATCTGGCGGACTGGCTGAAGGTCGATGCCGCGCGCCGCGTGGCCATCGTCGGCCATACCGACGCCTCGGGCAGTCTTGAGGCGAATGTCACTGTCAGCCGGGCCCGCGCCGCATCGGTGCGCGAACGGCTGATCTCACGCCACGGCGTTCCAGAGGCGCAGGTCACCGCCGAGGGCGTGGGCTATCTTGCCCCGCGCGACACCAACCGGACCGAGGACGGCCGCGCCCGCAATCGCCGCGTCGAAGTGGTGCCGACAGCGCCCTGATCACCAGTGATCCGGGCCCTTGTCCATATAGCGCCGCGCCAGAAAATCGATGAAGGCGCGCACCTTGGGCTGGGTGAACCGCCCCGGCGGATAGACGGCATAGATCCCCAGCGTCTCGACCGGCAGGCCGGGAATTGCCTCTTCCACCAGCCCCTCGCGCATCGCCTCGGCGTAAAGGAAGGACGGCAGATAGGCGATGCCAAGCCCGGAAATGGCAGCATTCAGCAGCGATTGGCCGTCGTTCACCGTCAGCCAGCCCGCGGTGCGGACCTGCCGCTTTTCGCCGGTGGGCGAGATGATCTTCCACACATTTCCATTCGCCTGATTGGAATAGTGCAGCAGCTTGTGGTCGTTCAGATCGTCGATCTTCGCAGGCCGGCCGTGGCGCTGGAAATAGCTGGGGGCTGCAATCATCCGCTTCGCCGTTTCGGTCAGCTTGCGGGCGCGCAGGGTGGAATCCTCCAGCTCGCCCACGCGGATCGCCATGTCGAACCCTTCCGAGATCAGTTCGACATAGCGGTTGTTCAGCACCATGTTCACGGTGATCTCGGGGTATTCGGCCAGAAAATCGGCCAGAATCGGCGACAGCAGGTTCACCCCGAAATCGGTCGCGACCGAAATCCGCAGCAGCCCCGAGGGGGCCGACTGCATCGAGGTCACCAGCGCATCCGCCTCGCCCGCGTCATTCAGCACCCGCCTTGCGCGGTCGTAATAGGCAAGGCCGATCTCGGTCGGGCTGACGCGGCGGGTGGTGCGGTTCAGAAGCCGCGCCCCCAGCCGAGCTTCCAGTGCCGAAACATGCTTCGACACGGCCGATTTCGAGATCCCCATCTTCTTGGCGGCATCGGTAAAGCCGCCCTGATCCACGACGGTGGCGAAGGCTTCCATTTCCGTCAGTCGGTCCATTGTGGATTCCCCAGCGCACAATCAGAGGCTTTTGCCATTACTGATCCTGAAATCGGGCAGGATTGCGGAAGCGGGCGGGCAAACTGCGGATGATTGGTGCAGCCTGCCGCGCCGGAACGATTCGCGGCGCCCTGCGCCCTGCCCTGCGACGACGCGCGCGGGGGTTCCCTTGCGTCACGGTCACAATGTCGCGTAGCCAAGCCCGCAAGCGCAAGAAAATTGCGTCACGCTGTCGCGCTGCGTTGCAGCACCGGCATGGGTGGCATGCAGCATTAGGGAGAAGTCAAGAATTCCATGAGGTTTATATCAGAGGCCAAAGGAGAACGACCATGAAACATGCACCTCGTCCGATGACTGCCGCCCGCGCCGCCGAAATGACACCGGCGTATTTCACGCCCGAGCGGAACACCCGGCAGCTTCGGAGCCTCAGCATTCTTGACCAGATGTATGGCTACTACAGCCGCGACTGATCTTCATGCCGCGCGAGACGGCCGGCGCGTCAGCCCGCCGTCTCGACGCAATGCCGCCGGAACGCCTGCTTCAGCATGTCAAGTTCCGCGCGCAACAGATCCACCTCGGCCCGCAGATCCTGATCAACCGGCTCGCCGGTCAGGATCGTGACATGGGCCAGCGTCTGATCCGATGCCCGGTCACGGATCAGGATGACCTGCCCCCCTTCGGACAGAACCTCGGGCGGGATCGGCAGACGCACCTGCCATTCGCCGGGACGACCCGGCACAGCGGTCACATCCGGCGCGGGCAATGCCGTGTCGTGGTGGACCGCCTCAAGTTCGGGTGCGGTCGCAGCCCCCGTCAACAGCCCCTGCCAGATACCGGCGCGGATGGCAGTCTGCATCAGGATCATCGTCACAGCTCCCGTGTTGGCGGCCATGGCCGCGCCCCTGCCGGATGATCGGCGCCGCACGCGTGCAGCCTGCCGGCCGACCACAGGGTGTCGCGTGCCGCGCCTGTCATGGCTACACCTCGGCCCGCGGGCGCCGGCCAAGCGTGAGATCGCGCAGCAGAACCCGGTTCATCCGCGGCGCATCAAAGATCAGGTCAAGCCACAGCCTGTCCACCCGCGCCTCGTCGATCGCGGTGTAGCCAAGGTCGAACTCGACCACCGGCGCCACCTCACCGGGGGGCAGTTCGCGCACGATCTGTTCGGTGTTGGGGCCGTGGCGGACGTTCAGCCGGGCATAGATGCGCATCGGCCGTTCCAGATCCAGCGCGGTTTCCAACCGGATCAGATGCCGCTTTTGCAGGCCCTGCGCCGCCGCATCCGGCAGATCCAGCACCAGCGACAGAAAGCGGCCATCAAAGCCGAACACCTCGATCCGCAGACCATAGGGCGCAAGGTCGGCCTCGCCCGTGGTGCGGATCTGGCGCAGCGTGATTTCGCTGTCGCGGCAGTCGTGGAACAGCGTGGCACCGGGGGCGATCTCGGCGCGGGGGGGCGCGGGGGCCATGCCGGGCAGCGGCGCCGGCAGGCGCCACAGATCCGGGCGCCACGACCAGTCGGTGCCCAGCGGCCGGCGCATCGCGGTCGAGCCGATCATCGGCAGCCGCAGCCGATCCTCGGCCACATGCAGCAAGCGGTCGATCTGGCGCCGCAGCGCCCGCCCGCGCCCGCGCAACAGCCGCAGCGTGGCGGGATCGACGGCGGCAGCGGCGGCATCGGCGGCCCGACGCCAGCGCCGCAGCGCAGCCCTGTGCACAAGCCGGTCGATCACAGTGTCAAAGCGCCGGCCCATGGTCAGTTGCGCGCGGGGCCGCGGTTCGCAGCCTTCATCGCGGTCACGAAGGCCCCGATCAGCCGCTTGCCGTTCTCGCGCGCCAGCGGGGCCGCGGCGGTGCCGGTCGCGGTCAGCGTCACCAGCCGCCCCTTCAACGACACCACCGCGCGCCAGCTTTCGGTCTGGCCATGATGGCCGCGGCTGGTATCGCGCAGCCGCAGCAGAAAGGCATCGTCCACGCCCCAAGCCTCAAGCATCTCGACCCGACGCGGATCGCCCGACCGGCTGAGCGCCGCCCGACCGGCATCCGAGGCGAAAAACGCCGCCAGTTCCTGCCCCCGACCGTCCAGATCCATCCCCGATCCCGGCGCGCCCACCACCGCGGTCAGGATCGCGGGGGGGCGGTCGGTCACGCCCTCGCACCGGCCGATCAGCACAAGGCCGGTCCGGGCCGACGCCTCTTTGTCGATGCAATAGCCCGAAGGGGGCGCGACACGCACCCCTTCGGCCAGCACAGCCGGCGCAAGGCTCAGCAAAAGCGCGGCCAGACCGGCCCTGACGGTCCAGCGCCTCATCGGGCGTGACCCTTGCGGCCGAACCGCATCTGCGCCCCGCCGCCCGAACCGCGGCGCCGGGGCTGCTTCGACCTGTCGGGACGCGCGTTCCTCATCCTGGCCTCTGGCATGGTGGCTGTTTCGGGAATACTGGCGCCAACCCTGCGCGGCAAGCAGGATCGCGCCGCCCCCGCCCCGCCCGGCGGCACAGGGCGTCACAGGGGCCGCCCGCCCGATTGCATTTCCCGCCCCCCCGGACTATTTCCCCTTCAACGCCGCGACCGGAAGGGCAAGCCCCGCATGAACTGGATCTCCAACTACGTCCGCCCGAAGATCAACTCGCTGTTCTCGCGCCGCGAGGTGCCCGAGAACCTGTGGACCAAGTGCCCGGAATGCGGAACGATGCTGTTTCACCGCGAGCTGGCCGAGAACCTGAATGTCTGCTCGACCTGCGACCATCACATGGGCATCAGCCCGCGCGATCGGTTCGCCGCGATGTTCGACGGCGGCATCTTCACCGAGGTCGAGGTGCCGCAGCCGCTGGCCGACCCGCTGGTGTTCCGCGACCAGAAGAAATACCCCGAGCGGATGAAGGCCGCCCGCAACGCGACCGGCGAAAAAGAGGCGATGCTGGTCGTCGAAGGCGAGATGGCCCGCACCCCCGTGGTCGCCGCCGCGCAGGATTTCAGCTTCATGGCGGGCTCCATGGGGATGTATGTCGGCAATGCGATCATCGCCGCCGCCGAACGCGCCGTGCAGCGCAAATGCCCGCTGGTCCTGTTCGCCGCAGCCGGGGGCGCACGGATGCAGGAAGGCATCCTGTCGCTGATGCAGATGCCGCGCACCACCGTCGCGGTGCAGATGCTGCGCGAGGCCGGCCTGCCCTACATCTGCGTGCTGACCCATCCCACCACCGGCGGCGTCACCGCATCCTATGCCATGCTGGGCGATGTGCAGATCGCCGAACCCAACGCCCTGATCTGCTTTGCCGGCCCCCGCGTGATCGAACAGACCATCCGCGAGAAACTGCCCGAAGGCTTCCAGCGCGCGGAATATCTGCTCGATCACGGGATGCTTGACCGCGTGACCCACCGCAAGAACATGCGCGAGGAACTGGTCACCATCCTGCGGATGCTGATGAACCAGCCCCCGGCGATCAAGGGCGACCTGCCCGCCCCGGAGATCAAGCCGGTGATCGACCTGCCGCCCCCCGCCACCCCCGAAGCCGTGATCCCAGAGAAAGCCGCCGAGTGAGCCTGCCCGCCTCGGACCTCATCCTGCAGCGGATGATGTCGCTGCATCCGAAGATCATCGACCTGACACTTGACCGGGTGCATCGGCTTCTGGCAGCACTCGGCCACCCCGAACGCCGCCTGCCCCCGGTGATCCATATCGCCGGAACCAACGGCAAAGGATCGACCCAGGCGATGATCCGTGCCGGGCTGGAATCGCAGGGGCAGAAGGTCCACGCCTATACCTCGCCCCATCTGGCGCGGTTTCACGAACGCATCCGCCTTGCGGGCGATCTGATCTCGGAACCGGCGCTGTCAGCCCTGCTGGACGAATGCCTGGACGCGAACGGTCCCGAGCCGATCACCTTCTTCGAAATCACCACCTGCGCGGCGCTGCTGGCCTTCGCCCGAACCCCCGCCGACGTCACACTTCTGGAAGTGGGCCTCGGCGGCCGGCTCGACGCGACCAATGTGGTGGACAGCCCCCGCCTGACGATCCTCACCCCGATCTCGATCGACCATCAGCAGTATCTGGGCGAAACCCTGCCCGAGATCGCCGGTGAAAAGGCCGGCATCCTGAAACGCCTCACCCCCTGCATCGTCGGCCCGCAACTCCCCGAGGCGCTTGCCGTGATCGAGACCCGCGCCGCCCGCCTCGGCGCCCCCCTCCTTGCCCATGGCCAGCACTGGCACGCGTTCGAAGACCGCGGCCGCCTGATCTTTCAGGACGAAACCGGCCTTCTCGACCTGCCGCTGCCGAACCTGCCCGGCCCCCATCAGATCCAGAACGCCGGCGCCGCACTGATGGCGCTGCGCCACCTCGGCCAACCCGAAACCGCGGCCGAAGCCGCCGTCACCCGCGCCGACTGGCCCGCACGGATGCAACGCCTGCGCCGCGGCCCGCTGGCGGACAGCGCCCCCGGCATCGAACTCTGGCTCGACGGCGGCCATAACCCGGCCGGAGGCGAAGCCATCGCCGCCACCCTCGCCCGGATGCCCCCACGCCCGACCCACCTGATCTGCGGGATGCTGAACACCAAGGACGTGACCGGCTACATGCGCCCGCTCGCACCGCACACCACCCACCTCCACGCCGTGGAAATCCCCGGCGAACAGAACACGCTGCCCGCCGAAACCACCGCCACCAGCGCCCGCGCCGCCGGTATAAAGGCCAGCACCGCCACATCGGTCACCGCGGCCCTTGCCACGATCGCAACTCAAACCCCCGCCGCCCGCGTCCTGATCTGCGGCTCACTCTACCTCGCCGGCACGATCCTGCGCGAAAACGGCTGAAGCCCCCCGGGGCATCCCCCTTCATTCTGGCCCAAATATCCCGCGGGGGTCCGGGGGCGCGAAGCCCCCGGCGCCCGGCCCATGGCACGAACCGCACCGCCCGGGAACCATACCCGGCGCCGACCCTCAACGCAGATGGCTGCGGAACATCCCCACCACCTGCTCATAGACCGCGCGCTTGAACGGCACGATCGCCGCGATCATCTCATCCGCCCCGATCCAGCACCAGCGCGAGAATTCGGCATGATCGGTGCCGATTCCCACCTGATCGTCGGTGCCCAGATAGCGGAGCAGGAACCACTTCTGCCGCTGGCCGCGGTATTTCCCGCCCCAGACCTTGCCCAGCAACTCGGGCGGCAGATCGTAGGTCACCCACTCCGGCGCCTTGGCCACGAACTCGACCAGATCGGCGGTGAT
Organism: Cereibacter ovatus; assembly: GCF_900207575.1. GTDB lineage: Bacteria > Pseudomonadota > Alphaproteobacteria > Rhodobacterales > Rhodobacteraceae > Cereibacter_A > Cereibacter_A ovatus. The sequence goes on along the minus strand of NZ_OAOQ01000002.1, from coordinate 338,608 downwards.
GCCGGTCTCCTCGCACAACTCGCGCAGGGCGGCTTCGCGGGGCTTCTCGCCCTCGTCGATCCCGCCCTGCGGCATCTGCCAGGCCGGCACCGGGCTGTCGATGCGCTGCCCGGCAAAGATCAGCCCCTCGGCATTGATCAGCACGATCCCCACACAGGGCCGATAGGGCAGCGCCTCGGCGTCGATCACACGGTCCATCCCCGCCCCCCTATCACGGTTTCGGCGCGATGGCCGACAGGCCCTTCAGGATATCGACGGCATAGGCCAGCTGATAATCCTCGTCGCGCAGCTTGGCGGCTTCCTCGGCGCGGGCGCGTTCGGCTTCCATCTGCTTCTTCTCGTCTTCGGTCATCGAATCGTTCGACAGCACGCCGCGCAGGTCGGCCTCGGACCGGCTGCGCGCGGCGGCCGACGCCTGCGCCTCGGTTTCGGTCTCGGCCTCGGTTTCGGCGGGCTTTGCCGGCGGCTGGTTCACCACGATGTCGGGCGCCACACCCAGCGCCTGGATCGACCGCCCCGAGGGCGTGTAATAGCGCGCCGTGGTCAGCCGCATCGCGCCCTCGCCGCGCAGCGGGATCACGGTCTGGACCGACCCCTTGCCAAAGCTTTTGTTGCCCACCACGATCGCCCGGCGGTGATCCTGCAACGCACCCGCCACGATCTCGGAGGCCGAGGCCGAACCGCTATTGATCAGCACCACCATCGGCTTGCCGCCGATCAGGTCGCCCGGCGTGGCGTTGAACCGCTCGCCATCGCCAGCCTCCCGACCGCGGGTCGAGACGATCTCGCCCTTGTCAAGGAAGGCATCCGACACCTGAATCGCCTGCGTCAGCAGCCCGCCGGGGTTGTTGCGCAAGTCCAGCACCACGCCATTCACCTTGTCGAGCCCGCCCAGTTCCTTGGCGCCCTTTTCCAACCCCTCTTTCAGCCCCGAGAAGGTCTGATCGTTGAAGGTGGTCAGCCGCACCACCACGGTATCGCCAACCACGCGGCTGCGCGCGGCGACCAGCTTGATCGTGTCGCGGATGATCGACACGTCGAACGGCTCGGTCTTGCCCTCGCGGACGACGGTGATGATGATCTCGGACCCCACCGGCCCGCGCATCATGTCCACCGCCTGATCCAGCGTCAGACCCAGCATGGATTCGCCGTTCACATGGGTGATGAAATCGCCCGCCTCGATCCCGGCGGCATCCGCGGGCGTGCCATCCATTGGCGAGACGACCTTCACGAAGCCGTCCTCTTGGGTGACCTCGATGCCCAACCCGCCGAATTCGCCGCGGGTCTGCACCTGCATGTCGTCGAAATCCTCGGGCGGCAGATAGCTGGAATGCGGATCAAGCGAGGTCAGCATCCCGTTGATCGCGGCCTCGATCAGCTTGTCGGTCTCGACCTCTTCGACATACTGGCCGCGGATGCGTTCGAAGATGTCGCCGAACAGATCAAGCTGTTCATAGACCGATTTCGAGCGCGCCTGTTCCTGCGCGACAAGCGGGCCGGCCACCTGCGTCGTCAGCAGCAGGCCGGCGACGGTGCCGCCCAGCGCGGCCATCACGTATTTCCTCATGGCGGTCCTAATCCCCGTTTGCCCCGAACCACTCTGCCGGATCGACCGGCGCGGCCCCTTGCCTAAGTTCCAAGTAAAGCGTTTCCGTATCGCGGGCGCCAGCACCCTGACCGGCGCCCCCCGCCCCGTCGCCCATCCCCCCGTCGCCCCCCATCAGCCCCAGCGGCGCACCGGCCGAAACGACCTCGCCCGTCTCACCATAGACGGTCCCCAGCCCCGCCAATACAAGCAGATAGCCGGCGCCGGGTTCAAGGATCATCACATTTCCGTAGTCAAGCAGCGGCCCGCGATAGCGGATCGTCGCCGGCCATGGCGCCGTCACCAGCGCCTGCGGCCGCGTCACCACCACCATGCCCGGACGGCGCACGCCGGCGGCGTCGGCCTCGTTTGCGCGGTGCAGGATCGTGCCCAGCACCGGCAGCGGCAACCGGCCCCGCGCGCCTTCGAAATCCGGTGCCGGCGCGGTGCCGGGGGCGACCGCCGCCAACCCGACGGCGAAAGCCTCCAGCGTGTCGGCGCTTTCCAGCAGACCCTTCAGCACTTCGGGATCGTCGGTGAAGCGGCGCGGCAGATCGACCCGATCCGAGATCGCCTGCGACAGTGCTGTGCGCGCCTGTTGCGCAACCGCCAGCCCCTCGGCCAGCGTCTTGCCGGCGGCGGCCTGCAACTCGCGCAGTTCGCGCATTTCCTGCACCTGCTGGCGCAGCGACTCGGCCTGCGCCAGCAGCGCCGGCGTCACCTCGCTCAGGATCATGCCCGACCGCGCGGTGCCCAAGGGCCCCGCCGGATGCATCAGAAGCAGCGGTCCCGGCCGGGCATCCATCCGCGCCAGCACCCCCAGAAGCTGCGAGACCTCATCCCGTTTGGCTTCCAGCAGCAGTTCCAGCGTCGACTGGCGAATCGCCGCCTGCCGCAGATTTTCGCGCAGCGCCTCAAGCCCCTTTTCATAGGCGCGGATCGTGATGGTCAGCGCGGCCACCCGATCGCGGGCGCCCTCGGCCTTCTGGATTTCGGCCACCGCGTCCTGAAGATCGCGTGCCGCCTGCGCCGCTTCCTCGGCCACGGTGAAGGCATGCACCGGGGCGGCCAGCAGCATCGCAAGGGCAAGCGTGCGGATCATGCCTCGATCAGGCTTTGGCCCGTCATCTCCTCGGGCTGGGGCAGACCCATCAGATGCAGCAGCGTCGGCGCCAGATCGGCCAGCCGGCCGGCGCGCAGCCGTGCCCCCGCGGGGCCGTTGAACAGGATCACCGGCACCGGATTGGTGGTGTGGGCGGTATGCGGGCCGCCGGTTTCCGGGTCCACCATCGTCTCGCAATTGCCATGGTCGGCGGTCACGATCATCGCGCCGCCCGCCGCCTGAACCGCCGCCGTCGCACGGGCAAGGCCGCGGTCGACCTCGGCGCAGGCGGCCATCGCGGCGGCCAGATCGCCGGTATGGCCCACCATGTCGGGATTGGCATAGTTCACCACGATCAGATCATACCCCTGCCCGATCGCCTGCACGAGATGTTCGGTCACATCGGGCGCCGACATCTCGGGTTGCAGGTCATAGGTCGCCACCTTGGGCGAGGCCGCCATATAGCGATCTTCCGCCGGTTCCGGCACCTCTTTGCCGCCGTTCAGGAAGAAGGTGACATGGGGATATTTCTCGGTCTCGGCGATGCGGAACTGCCGCAGGCCCTGTTTGGCCACCCATTCGCCCAGCGTGTTGCGGATCACCTGCTTGGGATAGGCGGTGGACATGAAGGCATCATGGGCCGCCGAATAATCGACCATGCCAAGAAAGGTCGACCATGCCGGCCGCGTGCCGGCGTCATAATCGGCAAAGCCGGGCTGACCCAGACCCGACAGGATCTCGCGCGCACGGTCAGCGCGGAAGTTCAGGCAGAAGAAGCCGTCGTCATCCCGCGCACCGGCATAATCGCCCACCACGGTGGGGGCGATGAATTCATCCGTCTCGCCCCGGGCCAGCGCCTCGGCCACGGCCGAGGCTGCATCGGCGGCATGGCCGCCGCGGGCATGCAGCATCGCATCGCTGGCGCGCTGCACCCGATCCCAGCGTTTGTCGCGGTCCATCGCCCAGTAGCGGCCGATCACGGTGCCGATGCGGGCGCCCGCGGGCAGGTCGCGCAGCAACTGGCCCATGAAGTCGCCGGCCGAGGTCGGCGCCACGTCGCGGCCGTCGGTGATCGCATGGATCACCACCGGCACGCCTTCGGCCGCGATCACCCTGACCGCCGCGATCAGGTGCTGGATGTGGCCATGCACCCCGCCGTCCGAGACGACCCCCATCAGATGTGCCGTGCCGCCCGCAGCCTTCACCTTGGCGATGAAGTCGCGCAGCGCCGGGTTCTGCGCAAAGGTGCCCTCCTCGATCGCCAGATCGATGGCACCAAGATCCATCGCCACCACCCGGCCCGCGCCGATATTGGTGTGACCCACCTCGGAATTGCCCATCTGCCCGCGCGGCAGGCCCACATCGGGGCCATGGGTGATCAGCGTCGCGTTGGGGCAGGTCGCCATCAGCCGATCAAAACACGGCGTATCGGCCAGCGCCACGGCATTGGCCTCGCGGGTTTCGCGAAGGCCCCAGCCGTCAAGAATGCAGAGAACGACGGGTTTCGGTGCGGACATGACAGGGCCTTTCACTGATCTGGCGGGGTTTTACGCCGCAAGGCCCGCCTCGGCAACCACGCCGGTCAGCCGGCCTTCGGCATGGCCGGTGATGGTGGCGGAAATGATCCGACCCTCGGGCAGGTCATGGGCAAAACCGACCTCGGTGAACTGCTCGGTCCGGCCCATGCGCGGGCCTTCCATCAGGACGGGGTGGGTCAGGCCCTGTTGCGCCTGAAGATGTGCCGACAGCCGCAGATCGCCCGCAGCGCGCAGCCGCGCCGCACGCGCGCGGATCACCGGGCCGGCAAGCTGCGGCATCCGGGCCGCCGGCGTGCCCGCACGGGCCGAGAACGGGAACACATGCAGGAAGGTCAGCCCGCAATCATCCACCAGCCGCACCGAGTTTTCAAACGCCGCTTCGGTTTCGGTCGGAAAACCCGCGATGATGTCGGCGCCAAGGACCAGATCGGGGCGCAGGCGCCGTGCCTCGTCGCAGAAACGGATGGCGTCATCGCGCAGGTGGCGGCGCTTCATCCGCTTCAGGATCAGATCGTCGCCATGTTGCAGGCTCAGGTGCAGATGCGGCATCAGCCGCGGCTCGGTCGCGATGGCCTGCATCAGCGCGGGGTCCGCCTCGATCGAATCGATGGAGCTGATCCGCAGACGCGCCAGATCCGGCACCAGCCGCAGGATGCGCAGCACCAGATCGCCCAGCCGCGGCGCGGCCGGAAGATCGGCCCCCCAAGAGGTCAGGTCCACCCCGGTCAGCACCACCTCGGCGAATCCCTTGTCCACCAGCCGCTTGATCTGATCGACCACCACCCCCGCAGGGACGGACCGCGAATTGCCCCGGCCATAGGGGATGATGCAAAAGGTGCAGCGGTGATCGCAGCCGTTCTGAACCTGCACATAGGCGCGATGGCGGCCAAAGCCGTCGATCAGATGGCCGGCCGTCTCGCGCACCGACAGGATGTCATCGACCTGCACCCGTTCGGTCTGGCCGATCAGGTCAGGGGTCATCGCGGCCCATGTGGCGGGCTGCATCTTTTCGGTATTGCCGATCACCCGATCCACCTCGGGCATGGCCGCGAAGGTGGCGGGTTCGGTCTGCGCCGCGCAGCCGGTGACGATGATGGTGGCCTGCGGATTGTCGCGACGCAGGCGGCGGATCTCTTGCTTGGCCTTGCGCACCGCCTCGGCCGTCACGGCGCAGGTGTTCACCACCACCGCATTGTCCACCCCCGCCGCGGCGGCAAGTTCCCTCATCGCCTCGGTTTCATAGGCGTTCAGCCGGCAGCCCAGCGTGGAAAAGACCGGCGCGCTCATGCCTGTGCCATCATCGCGGGGGAAAGACGCCCCTCAAACACAGTGGCCACCGGGCCGGACAGCCAGACGCCATCCTTGCGCCAGTCCACTTCCAGCCTGCCGCCGTCCATCTCCAGCGTGACGCGGCGGCCGGTCAGCCCCCGTTCGGCCGCCGCCACCGCCGTGGCGCAGGCGCCCGATCCGCAGGCCAGCGTGATGCCTGCCCCCCTCTCCCACACCCGCAGGCGCAGGCGGTCGGGGGCGACAAGGCTGGCAAATTCCACGTTGGTGCGCTGGGGAAACAACGGGTGATGCTCGATTTCGGGGCCGCGGGCGGCAAGGTCCACCGCCTCGGCATCGGGCACGAAGAAGATGCAATGCGGATTACCCATGCCCACCGCCGCCGGATCGCCGGCAAGTGGCAGATGGGCCGGGTCCACCGCTTCGGCCAGCGGGATCTCGGACCACAGCCGTTGCGGCGCGCCCATGTTCACCGACACAAGGCCATCCGCGCCCCGCACCGCATGAAGCCGCCCCCGCGCCGTCACCAACGAGACCGCATCGCGCCCAAGGCCCCGCATCACCAGATCGCAGACGCAGCGCGTGGCATTCCCGCAGGCCCCCGCGCGCGATCCGTCCGAGTTCCAGAAATCCAGTTCGAAATCGGCCTCTCCGCTGTCGCGGATCTCGGCCAACTGATCGAACCCCACACCGCGGTTGCGATCGCCCAAGGCCCGCGCCAGCGCAGGCGTCGTCACCGCCCCGCGCCCGCGCGAGTCGATCACCACAAAGTCGTTGCCGGCCCCATGCATCTTCAGGAAGCCAAGCCCAGTGAGTGTGCCCATGTCCATCATGCCGCACCCTATACGACGATCCTGATGTTTTTGCCAGAGCAGGCGAATTTTCTGCGCGATTGGCCCTTGACCCCCCGCAGCCGAGTGCGTAGAGAGCGGCGCAGTCAGGAACGACAGTGACAAACGGTCGATCTGGCGCTGGTGAGGGCGGGTAGCTCAGTGGTAGAGCAGCTGACTTTTAATCAGCTGGTCGTGGGTTCGATACCCACCCCGCTCACCATCTTCTCTATGCTTTACAAGCAGTTGAGGTCGGGCACCCGGTGAAGCCGCCGGAGCAGGCCGCTTTGGGGGACAGCTGGGGGACAAAGCGCCGCCGCTGCGTCAGGCTTCAATCTGGCGGAAGAGAACGCTCCGCAGCAGAATGAACCGAGATTCGGCAGGGAGTATATTATTGGCTCAGGCTTGGGATCACGCAGAAGCCCTCCTGCGGCGCGCTTCGAAATCGGTCAAGATCATACGGGTCACCGGCACGGTCCTCGGATCGCTTCTGCTTGGCGTCGGACAGTTCTTCAAGTCTAGCGTCGTGTGTGTCGCCGACGGTCCGTCCCCCTGCGTGCCGGCATGGGTGGTGGACTCCGCCTATCTGGCATTCTGGTTATCTGAAATCCACCCTCGAAGCCATCGCCGCCGGCCATCCGCAAGGCCGGCTGGACGAGTTGCTCCCGTGGAATTACCAGCCGTCAACCTGAAAACCGGGTGGCCGTCCAACGACGCTTACGATCCGGCTCGCTATGGCCGACTTGATCAGCGCCACGGCGAACGGGAGCGAGGTTCGGGCCAGCAGGATCGCTTGCGCCGAGCCATTCGTCACTCGCTTCCGCGAGGGTGCCAAAACGACATGACGTGAAGGCGGGCCGCTGAGCCCGCCCTTGACGCTTCATCCGGCCGCGCATGCCTGCCGAAGTCGCACCAGTGCTCGGGCAGCCTCCACCGGGTTGTCCGACACGCGCGCCTTGGCCACTTCCACCTCGATCTCCAGCCGCTCGAAGATGGGCAGATAGACCGGATCACGCACCGCCAGCTGCGCGGCCAGCCCCCGCCATGCCTCGATCCGAGCGGTGCTGATGAACCCGCCTGCCCAAGCCTGAGGCTGGAGGCTTGGCTGTCTTGAAGCCGGTTTGCTCGCGGTCGTCATGCTGTCTCTCCTTCTCCAGGTCGCAACCACTGGTGGATCCACGTCCGATGTCTGGACTGCGGGTCCAGCCCAGTCCGTTCCACGCCGCGCTTGCTCAACAACTTCAAGAGCTTCTCGGGCGTGGTTCATCCCGTGGATGGCGTGACTTTGTGTCTCTTTGAGGGCGCCGACGGCTTGCGGGTCGACCGCGACATCGACCACTGCGAAAATGCCTCCCACATCGCCGGGCGCAGCATCCGCCTTGACGTCCTCAGGCCGACAACCCGCCGCGGTCAAGGCGGTGGAACTGGCGCTTGATGGCGACGGGGCGGCGCTGCGCCTTTGCTTGGAGCGTATCGCCCCGCCCCGGCGTGACGCCCCCGTGACCTTCGACTTGCCCCGCATGGAAACCGCCCGCGACGCGGCAACGGCTGCTGGCGCGGTGCTGGAAGCGGTGGCGGAAGGTGAACTAACCCCAACCGAAGGGGCGCATATTATGGAGCTGGTAGAAACCTTCCGGCGCACCCTGGAAACAAGCGAACTAGAAGCCCGCGTGGCGGCACTGGAAGGGGGCGCGACATGACCTTGGGGCGGCGGCTTTCACGGCTGGAAGGCAAGCGGGGCGCTGCTGCGGTAGGGCCTTCCGTGATTTTCCTTTGCGAAGCCGAATCCGGTGAACCCTTGGCCGCGATGCTGATGGGCGGCGGCACGCTGACCCGCGAAGATGGGGAAACGGTGGAAGCCTTCACGGCTCGGGCCAACGCGGGTGGAGCTGGCGCGGTTTTTCTGCCCGACAATGGCCGCGACGCGCTTGCAACCGGCAAAGCACCGCGCTGGGCATCCGGGGCGCTGGTAGAGAAGGCTTTGCGAGAAAAACACGCCCCCGACTGACCCGCCCGAAAGCTTAAGCAAGGCCCAAAGGGTGGATAATTGGGGGGATACACCGAACCCAATATTCTGTTTTGCTCATTTAAAACAGAAGCTTACTTTAGAATTATGGTGCCGCACAAGGGACTCGAACCCCCGACCCATCGCTTACGAAGCGATTGCTCTACCAGCTGAGCTAGTGCGGCGCCGCGGTTCTCATAAACGCTCGGGGCGATCCGCGCAAGGGCCGAAACGCACGCGTGGTTCGGCAAGGCGATGGGCGGCCGAATGTCAGCACGCGCGATCTGGGGGCCACACCGCGGCCCTTGGCCGACGCCGGCCCAGTGGCCTTGCGCCGCCTGATGAACGTGGCTGGCGCCGTGTGACCCCTGCCATCCGCAGGCTGCACACGTTCCGCACACAACACGCGGAACGCCTCGGCCGACCTGCCAGACCCGGGGAAATTGCCCAACCGCAGGGCGTCACATGCCCCATGGCCCGCACATCGCCGCCAACACAGCCGCCGGAAGGGCTCTGGACCGCCACGGGGGGGGCTGCGAACCCACCGCCAAGATTTCCCCGTCGCGGTGTCTGCGCCGTCTCAGGGGCGGCGCAGCCCCTTTAGCGCATCAGCGAAAGCGTTGCCTGCGCTTTCGCGCGGGGCGGCCGACCGGGGCGCGGGCTTGGCGCCCTTGCGGGAAGGCTCGGCGGTGCGGCGCTCGGCGGCCTCGGCACGGGCATCGGCGCTGTCCTTGCGCATGGTCAGGCCGATGCGCTTGCGCGCCACGTCCACCTCGACCACGCGCACCTTCACCACATCGCCCGCCTTCACCACCTCGTGCGGGTCTTTCACGAAACGGTCTGCCAACTGGCTGACATGCACCAGCCCGTCCTGATGCACGCCAATGTCGACGAAAGCGCCAAAGGCCGCGACGTTGGTCACGGTGCCTTCCAGCAGCATCCCCGGTTTCAGATCCGAGATCTGGTCGACGCCTTCGGTGAAGGTCGCGGTCTTGAAGGTCGGGCGCGGGTCGCGGCCGGGCTTTTCCAGTTCCGCAAGGATGTCCTTCACCGTCGGCAGGCCGAAACGGTCGTCGGTAAACTCGGCCGGGTCCAGCGCACGCAGCCGGTGCGGCTCGGCCATCAGGCTGCGCAGGTCGCGCCCGCAGGCGGCGACGATCCGGCGGGCCACGTCATAGGCTTCGGGATGGACGCTTGATGCATCCAGCGGCTCGGCCCCGTTCGGGATGCGCAGGAAGCCGGCCGCCTGTTCGAACGCGCGGGGGCCAAGGCGCGGCACCTTCAGCAGATCGCGGCGCTTCGCAAAGGGGCCATTGGCGTTTCTGTGCGTGACGATCGCCTCGGCCAGCCCCGGCCCCACGCCCGAGACACGCGCCAAGAGCGGCGCCGAGGCGGTGTTCAGATCCACGCCCACCGCGTTCACCGCATCCTCGACCACCGCTTCCAGCGAGCGCCCCAGCCGGTGCTGATCGACGTCATGCTGATACTGGCCGACGCCGATCGATTTCGGTTCGATCTTCACCAGTTCGGCCAAGGGGTCTTGCAACCGCCGGGCGATCGACACCGCGCCACGCAAGGACACATCCAGATCGGGAAATTCCGCCGCCGCCAGCGCACTGGCCGAATAGACCGAGGCGCCGGCCTCGCTGACGATCACCTTCACGGGCTTGGGCGCATCCCCCGGCAGCGCGGCCAGCAGATCGGCCACCATCTTTTCGCTTTCACGGCTGGCGGTGCCGTTGCCGATGGCGATCAGCGTGACGCCATGGGCCCGGATCAGCTTCATCAACTCGATCTGCGCGCCGCGCAGGTCATTCTTGGGCTGGAACGGATAGACCGTCGATGTCGCCAGCAGCTTGCCCGTCGCATCCACCACCGCCACCTTGCAGCCGGTGCGGATGCCCGGATCGATCCCCATCGTGACCTTGCCACCGGCGGGCGCGGCCAGCAGCAGGTCACGCAGGTTGCGCGCGAAAACCCCGATCGCCTCGGCCTCGGCCCGGTCGCGCAACTCGGCCATCAGATCCAGCGTCAACGAGGTTTTCAGCTTCACCCGCCACGCCCACGAAGCCGCCTCGCGCAGCCAGAGATCGCCCGGCCCCCGGCCCGCGGCCTGAAGCGCCATGCCGGCCATCCGCTCGGCCGGGCTGTCGCCTCGGGGGGCGTCGGCGTCCACTTCCAGATCCAGCGTCAGGAAGCCTTCGTTCCGGCCGCGCAGCATCGCCAGAACCCGGTGGCCGGCGGCGGTGGCCCAGCCCTCGGAATGGGCGAAGTAATCCGAGAACTTGGCCCCCTCGGCCTCTTTCCCCTCGACCACCTTTGCGGCGATGCGGCCCACCTGCTTCATATGGGCGCGCAGCCGGCCCAGCAGGTCGGCATTTTCCGACAGCCCCTCGGCAATGATATCCCGCGCGCCGTCCAGCGCGGCCTTCACATCCGGCACGGCATCCGAAAGAAACGCCGCCGCCAGATCGGCGGGCACCGCGGCACGGTCGGCCAGGATCGCCTCGGCCAGCGGGCCAAGGCCGTTTTCCCGCGCGATCATCGCCTTGGTGCGGCGCTTGGGCTTGTAGGGCAGGTAGATGTCTTCCAGTTCGGCCTTGGTCACGGCCTTCGCGACCTGCGCTTCCAGTTCGGGCGTCAGCTTCCCCTGATCGCGGATCGAGCCAAGGATCGTCTCGCGCCGGGCCTCAAGCTCGCGCAGATAGGCCAACCTTTCCGACAGGGTGCGCAACTGCGTATCGTCCAGCCCCCCCGTCACCTCTTTGCGGTAGCGTGCGACGAAGGGCACCGTCGCGCCACCATCCAGCAGATCGATGGCGGCGGAAACCTGATCGGGGCGGGCCCCGATCTCGGCGGCGATCAACAAGGGGATGCGGCGGAGGGCTTGGGTCATGGCAGTCCGGCAGTCGTGAAACGGGAAACCGGACCCTAACGTGACCGCAGACCGAAGGCTAGCGTTGCAGCGTGCGCAGATATTGTTCCAGTTGCACCAGCCGGATCGGCGTCGGCGTCAGGATGCCGTCGCCGCCGTCATAGGGCACCACTTCGCTGTCCAACAGCACGGCAAATTCCGGCATGACGCGCCCGCCGGGCTTGGCATAGCCCCAGATCTGCGCCATCACCCGCGTGCCCGGAAAGGCCCCCTTGTTGCGGGCCGCAAGCGTCGTCAGATCGGCCGGCTTCTGGTCCAGCGTGTCGGCCATGTCGCCGTCGCCCCGCCCGCCATCGCCATGACAGCCCGCGCAAAGCGCCGTGAAATCGGCCCGCGCGGAGGGAATGTCGGGCTGGGCCACACAGGCCGCAAGCGGCAGCAAAAGCCCCAGAACAGCCGCAGATTTCATGGCAACCTCCCTTTTTGTCGACAGAACCACCCCGCCCAGCGGCGGGCCTTGACGCAGATCATGCCTCAGACGACGCGGCCGGCCTCCAGCCGCACCACCCGGTCCATCCGCGCGGCCAGATCCAGATTGTGCGTGGCGATCAGCGCCGAAAGCCCGGTGTGACGCACCAGATCCATCAGCACCCCGAACACCTGATCCGAGGTGCCGGGATCAAGGTTCCCCGTCGGCTCGTCGGCCAAAAGCAGCCGCGGCCCGTTCGCCAGCGCCCGACAGAAGGCCACGCGCTGCTGCTCGCCCCCCGACAGCGCGGCAGGCCGATGCCCCGCCCGCGCGCCCACGCCGACCCGCTCCAGCAGATCGCGCGCCCGCGCCTCGGCCGCGCGCCGGGGGGTGCCATTGGCCAACTGCGGCAGAACCACATTCTCCAACGCGGTGAACTCGGGCAGCAGATGGTGGAACTGATAGATGAACCCCACATCGCGCCGCCGCGCCTCGGTCCGGGCACGGTCGCCAAGCCCGCCCATGGCGGCACCGCCGATCTCGACCACCCCCGCATCAGGTGTATCCAGCAATCCCGCGATATGCAGCAGCGTCGATTTCCCCGCCCCCGAGGGCGCGACCAGCGCCACCACCTCGCCGGCAGCCACCGACAGCGTGGCCCCGCGCAACACCGCGACCTCGCCGGGCTTGCCGCGGTTGTAGGCCTTCGTCAGCCCCCGAAGCCCCAGCATCTCACTCATAGCGCAGGGCCTCGACCGGGTTCATCCGCGCCGCCCGCCGGGCCGGCACCAGCGTGACAACGAAAGACAGCCCCAAGGACAGCGCCACCGCCGACACCACATCCTGAACCTGCAACTTCGCCGGCAGCGCATAGATGCCGCGGATCGACGGATCCCAGACCCCGCCCCCCGCAACATAGTTCACCGCCGAAAAGATCGGATCGATATAGATCGCGAACAGACAGCCCAGCACCACACCGATCGCCGTCCCGATCAACCCGGTCGAGGCCCCGCACAGGAAGAACACCCGCAGGATCGACCCCTCGGTCAACCCCATCGTGCGCAGGATGCCGATGTCGCGGCCCTTGTTCTTCACCAGCATGATCAACCCCGAGATGATGTTCATCGACGCGATCAACACCAGAATCGACAGGATCACGAACATCACATTGTCCTCGATATCCAGCGCCCGCAGGAATGCCCCCGCCGAATCCCGCCAGGTCCAGACCATCGCGCCCGCCCCCGCCGCAGCCATCAGCACCGGCCCCAGATCGTCGACCCTCTCGGGCGCGGCCACCATCACCTCGATCTCGTCGGCCCGACCCTCGCGGTTGAAATAGCTCTGCGCCTCGGCCAGCGGCATGTAGACCCGCGTCCGATCGATGTCATAGCGGCCCGCGGTAAAGACATAGACCACCTCATAGGCCGAGACCCGGGGCGAGGTGCCGAACGCGGTCTTCACCCCATCGGGCGAGATCAGCCGGATACGGTCGCCGACCGTCACCCCCAACTCCTGCGCAACCCCCGATCCGATGGCGATCCCCTCGCCAAACCGGCCAATGTCGCCATAGGCATCCGCCCCGACCCCGACCCGCGGGATCGATGCCAGATCCTCCGACCGCATCCCGAACACCTCGACCCCGGTCGAGGCCCCGCGCCCGGCGGCCATCACCTGCCCCTTCACGACCGGCGCCGCCCGAACCACCCCCGGCACCTGCCGCAACCGCACAGCCACCGCGTCATAATCCTCAAATCCGCGCAGAAGCTGCCCGGTCTCGGCCACCCGCCCTGCGGAATAGACCGAGACATGCGCATTCGCCCCCAGAATCGTGTCGACAAACTCGGCCCGGAACCCCGCCCGCACCGCCAGCGTCGCAATCAGCGCAAAGACCGCCAGCGTGATCCCGATCAGACTGATCCAAGTCATCACCGACACGCCCCCCTCGGCGCGGCGCGCCCGCAGATAGCGCCAGGCGATCATCCATTCGAACGCGGCAAACGGTCTGGTCCGGCTCGCCATGATCCCTGCCCTTCCCCTCCGGCCGCCTCTCGGACAGATCCGGCAAACCCCGATTCGGGCGATGCCATCGCCCTTTCATTCTGGCTCAAATATCCTCGGGGGGTCCGGGGGGCAGACAGCCCCCCGGCGCCGGCCCGGGGTTCCGCCGCCTCAGATCTGCGCGTAGATCTGCGCCAGCCGGTCCACCGCCGCCCCCGCTGACAGCTCCTCGCTCTCGCCGGTGCGCCGGCAGGTCAGCTCGACCTTGCCCGAGGCGATGCCGCGCGGGCCGACGGTGATCCGCCACGGCAGGCCGATCAGATCCATCGTGGCGAATTTCGCCCCCGCCCGCTCGTCGCGGTCGTCGTAAAGCGGCTCCAGCCCCTTGGCCGACAGCTCGCGATACAGCGCCTCGCAAGCCGGATCGGTGGAACTGTCGCCCTGCTTCAGGTTCACGATCCCGACGTGGAAGGGCGTGACACCTTCGGGCCAGATGATCCCCTTGTCGTCGTGGCTGGCCTCGATGATCGCGCCCAGCAGCCGCGACACCCCGATCCCGTGCGACCCCATGTGGACAGGCACGCGGGCCCCGTCGGCGGTGACCACGGTGGCCCCCATCGGTTCCGAATACTTGGTGCCGAAATAGAAGATCTGGCCCACCTCGATCCCGCGCGAGCTCCGCCGACGGTCTTCGGGGATGGCGTTGAAGATCGCCTCGTCATGGGTCTCGTCGGTGCGGGCATAGGGCGTCGTCCATTCCTTGACGATCGCCTCGCATTCCTCGCGGTTGTCATAGTCCACCACGCGGTCGCCGAACTTCAGATCGGTGATCGCGGCGTCATAGAACACTTCCGACTCGCCGGTGGACGCCAGCACAAGGAACTCGTGCGTGTTGTCGCCGCCGATCGGCCCCGAGGCCGCGCGCATCGGAATTGCCTGAAGCCCCATCCGTTCATAGGTCCGCAGATAGCTGACCATGTGGCGATTATAGGCATGGATCGCGCTGTCGAAATCCAGATCGAAGTTATAGCCGTCCTTCATCAGGAACTCGCGCCCCCGCATCACGCCAAAGCGCGGGCGGATCTCGTCGCGGAACTTCCACTGGATGTGATACAGTGTCAGCGGCAGATCCTTGTAGCTGTTCACATGGCTGCGGAAGATGTCGGTGATCATCTCCTCGTTCGTCGGGCCATACAGCATCTCGCGCTTGTGGCGGTCGGTGATGCGCAGCATCTCTTCGCCGTAATCGTCATAGCGCCCCGACTCGCGCCACAGGTCCGCCGGTTGCAGCGTCGGCATCAGCAGCGGGATGTGACCGGCGCGGATCTGTTCCTCATGCACGATCTGTTCGATGCGCTTGAGCACCTTGAAGCCCATGGGCAGCCAGGAATAGATCCCCGCCGCCTGTTGCTTGATCATGCCGGCACGCAGCATGTAACGGTGGCTGACGATCTGCGCCTCTGACGGGTTCTCTTTCAGGACGGGCAGGAAATAGCGGCTCAGGCGCATCGGGGGCCCCTTGTCTTGGCTGTTTGCCAAGCGGTTTAGGATAGGCGGCGGGGGCAGGCAAGCGCCGCCCGCGCCGCGCCGCGCGTTTCCGCCCGGCTTTCCCTTGCAAGGGGCCGCCCCATGGGCCATTTCTGCGGAAAGCAACCAGAGTTCGACAGCACAATGGCCCTTCCTGTCCGCGAACAAGCCAAATGGTGGGGCCTTTCGGCCTTCATCTTCCTGATCGCGCTCTGGACTCTCGGAGACGTGATCCTGCCCTTCATCGTGGGCGGGGCCATCGCCTATTTCCTTGACCCGGTGGCCGACCGGCTGGAGAGGGCGGGCCTCAGCCGGGTTGGCGCGACGGCGGTGATCTCGGTCGTGATGCTGCTGGTGGTGGTGCTGCTGGTGCTGGCGGTGATCCCGACGCTGGTCAGCCAGACCACGGCGCTGATCAACGCGGCGCCGACGATCTTCCGCCAGCTTCACACCTTCCTTCTGGAACATTTCCCCGACCTTGCCGACGAAACCAGCACGGTGCGCCAGACACTGGTGTCCATCGGCGACACGATCAAGCAGCGCGGCGGAGAGCTGGCCAACACGGTCCTGATCTCGGCCTATGGCATCATCAACGCGGTGATCTTCATGGTCGTGGTGCCGGTGGTCAGCTTTTACCTGCTGCTGGACTGGGATCATATGGTGGCCAAGGTCGACAGCTGGCTGCCGCGCGACCATCTGCCCACGATCCGCCGCCTTGCCCGCGAAATCGATCAGGTGCTGGCGGGCTTCGTGCGCGGCCAGATGTCGGTCTGCCTTGTGCTGGGCACCTTCTATGCGGTGGCGCTGATGGCGGTGGGGTTGCAGTTCGGCCTTGTGGTCGGCGCCATTGCCGGCGCGATCACCTTCATCCCTTACGTCGGCGCGCTGATCGGCGGCGCGCTGGCCATCGGGCTGGCGCTGTTCCAGTTCTGGGGCGACTGGCTGTCCATCGGGCTGGTGGCCGGCGTGTTTGCGCTGGGCCAGTTCCTTGAAGGCAATGTCATCACCCCGCGGCTTGTCGGCGGCTCGGTCGGGCTGCATCCGTTGTGGCTTCTGTTCGCGCTGTCGGCCTTCGGATCGCTGTTCGGCTTCGTGGGCATGCTGGTTGCGGTGCCGGTCGCGGCCGCCATCGGCGTCTTTGCCCGCTTCGGTATCCGGCAATACACCGGATCGCGGCTGTATCGCGGCACCCACATCATCACCGAGGACGATCGGTGAAGGGTCAGCTTGCCTTCGATCTGGCCGTGCGCCCGGCGCTGCGCCGCGAGGATTTCTTTGTCTCGCCCGCCAATGCGCTGGCGCTGGCCAGCCTTGACGGCTGGCGCGGCTGGCCGCGCGGCAAGATGGTGCTGGTGGGGCCGTCGGGGTCCGGCAAGACGCATCTGGCCCATGTCTGGGCCGCGCAGACCGGCGCCGATCTGATCCCGGCCGAGGCGCTGGCCGCGACCGATCTGCCCCGTCTGGCGGCCAATGGCGCGGTTGCGGTCGAGGATGCCGACACCATCGCCGGCGACGCCGCCGCCGAAGAGGCGCTGTTTCACCTTCACAACCTGCTGATCGAGTTGGGGGGCGTCCTGCTGATCACGGCGGCCAGCCCGCCGCGCGACTGGGGGCTGTGCCTGCCCGATCTGAAAAGCCGGATGCAGGCCGCCGCCGTCACCCGGCTTGACCCGCCCGACGACGCGCTGTTGTCGGCCATGCTGGTCAAGTTGTTCGCCGATCGCCAGATCGCGGTGCCGCCGACGCTGATCCCGTGGCTGGTGGCGCGGATGGACCGTTCCTGCGACGCTGCCCGCGCGCTGGTGGCGGCGCTGGATGCGCGCTCGCTGGCCGAAAGGCGGCCGATCTCTCGGCAGATGGCGGCCGATCTGCTTGGCGCGTCCGAGAGTGAATGATTGTCATGAACCCATCACAGAAAGCGGGCAAAGCGACCCGACCGAGGCACAGAGCATGACCCCCGCAGATTTCCTGAAATCCCCCTTCCCCGAACCCGTCGCCCTTCCCGACGACGAAATCCACGGCCCGCAGCGGTTCTTCAACCGCGAACTCAGCTGGCTGGCCTTCAACTGGCGCGTGCTGGACGAGGCGTCGAACCCAAGGGTTCCGCTGCTGGAACGGCTTCGCTTCCTGTCGATCTCGGCCACCAACCTTGACGAGTTCTACACCGTCCGCGTGGCGGGCCTTCGGGCGCTGGTGCGGGGCGGCAACCCGATCCCGTCCGAGGATGGCCGCACCCCCGCCGATCAGCTGAAGCTGATCAATGCCGACGCGCGGCGGCTGATGCAGACCCAGCAAAGCGTCTGGAACCGGCTGAAGCGCGAGATGGAGGGTCAGGGGATCTCGATCCTGACCCGGTCAAAGCTGGCGGCGCGCGATCTGAAATTCCTTGAGGAACACTTTATCTCGAAGGTGTTTCCGGTCCTGTCGCCGTTGGCGATCGACCCAGCCCATCCCTTCCCCTTCATCCCCAACACCGGCTTCTGCCTTGGGCTGGAACTGGAACGGGTGTCGGACCGGCGCCAGTTGCAGGCGCTGCTGCCGATCCCGCAGCAGATCCGGCGCTTCATCGAACTGCCCGCAAAACCGGGCGAGCTTCGGTTCCTGCCGCTCGAGGAATTGCTGCTGCTGCATCTGGGGATGCTGTTCCCCGGCTATACCGAGCGCGGCCATTGCGCCTTCCGCGTGCTGCGCGACAGCGATCTGGAAGTCGAGGACGAAGCCGAGGATCTGGTGCGCGAGTTCGAAACCGCGCTGAAGCGCCGCCGCCGCGGCGAGGTGATCCGGATGAAGATCTCGGCCGGCGCGCCGCAGGAACTTCATGCCCTGATCATGGATGAACTTGGCGTCACCTCGGACGAGGTGATCGAGGTGCGCGGCGTGATCGGCATCGCGGATCTGAAGGAACTGGTGATCTCGTCGCGGCCCGATCTGCTGTGGCCGCCGTTCGCGCCGCGGGTGCCCGAACGGCTGGGCGACCACGAAGGCGACATGTTTTCGGCGATCCGGCAAAAGGACATCCTGCTGCATCACCCCTATGAAACCTTCGATCTGGTGATCCGCTTTCTGCAACAGGCGGCCAGCGATCCGAACGTGCTGGCGATCAAGCAGACGCTTTACCGCACAAGCTGGGACAGCCCGATCGTCAGCGCGCTCTGCGAGGCCGCCGAGGCCGGAAAGTCGGTCACCGCACTGGTCGAACTGAAAGCCCGCTTCGACGAGGCCGCGAACATCCGCCAGAGCCGCCGGCTGGAACGGGCGGGCGCGCATGTCGTCTATGGCTTCATGCATCTGAAAACCCACGCCAAGATTTCCACCGTGGTCCGGCGCGAGGGCGACACTCTGGTGACCTATACCCACTATGGCACCGGCAACTATCACCCGATCACGGCGCGGATCTACACCGACCTGTCGTTCTTCACCTGCGATCCGGCGCTGGGGCGCGATGCCACCAAGATCTTCAACTATCTGTCGGGCTATGTGCAGCCGGCGGGGCTGGAAAACGTGGCCATCGCCCCCGTCACCCTGCGCGGCCGCCTGAACGAACTGATCGCAGCCGAAGCAGATCACGCCCGCGCCGGCCGCCCGGCGGAAATCTGGCTGAAGGTCAATTCGATCATCGACCCCGAGTTGATCGACGCGCTTTATGCCGCCAGTCAGGCCGGGGTCAGGGTCAACCTGATCGTGCGCGGCATCTGCGGCCTGCGGCCCGGCGTGAAGGGGCTGTCAGAAAACATCCGGGTGAAATCGGTCGTGGGCCGCTTTCTGGAACACAGCCGGATCGTCTGTTTCGGCAATGGCGCGGGGCTGCCGTCCAAGAAAGCGCGGGTGTTCTTTTCCTCGGCCGACTGGATGGGGCGCAACATGGACCGCCGGGTGGAAACGCTGGTCGAGGCGCTGAACCCCACCGTCAAGGCGCAGATCATCGGCCAGATCATGGCCGCAAACCTTGCCGACGAGGCGCAAAGCTGGCTTTTGCAACCCGACGGCCGCTATCTGCGCCCCTTGGGCGGCCCCGACGAACCCCTGTTCTCGTGCCACGAGTTCTTCATGGAAAACCCATCGCTTTCCGGGCGCGGCACGGCGGGGGCCAAGGATGTCCAGCGGCTTGACATGCTGCGCGATGAGGGGCTGGCTTGACCGTTGACGCGGTGCCGCGCAAAGCCCTTCGCCCCGCGCCCCTTGCAGGAGAGATGATGCCGTGACCGATGCCGCGGACAGCCATGACGAGTTCGGCCCCTTCGGCAGGCCCCTGTTCGAAGACCCCTCGGCCCGCGCCTTGTCGCGCGTCGGCGTGGTGGATGTGGGATCGAACTCGGTCCGGATGGTGGTCTTTGACGGCGCGGCCCGCAGCCCGGCGTATTTCTTCAACGAAAAGATCATGTGCGGGCTGGGGCTGGGGCTGGCCGAAACCAACCTGCTGAACCCCCGCGGGCGCGAACGCGCCCTGGCCGCGCTGAAACGCTTTGCGCTGCTGGCGCGCGGCATGAAGGTCTCGCCCATGACCTGCGTGGCGACAGCGGCCGTGCGCGAGGCCGAGGACGGCCCCGCCTTCCATGCCGAAGTCCTGCGCGAAACCGGCCTGCGGCTGTGGGTGATCGACGGCGACGAGGAAGCCCGGCTGTCGGCGCAGGGCGTGCTGCTGGGCTGGCCCGACGCGCGCGGCATCGTCTGCGACATCGGCGGCAACTCGATGGAGCTGGCCCGGATCGGCGGCGGCAAGGTCGGCGCACGCGAGACATCGCCCCTTGGGCCGTTCCGGCTGCAACAGGTCAAGGGCGGCAAGAAAGAGCGGCAGGCCCATATCGCCAAGATCATCGAAGGGCTGAAGGCCCGGATTCAGCCCGACCGCGACCGGATCTATCTGGTGGGCGGATCCTGGCGGGTGATCGCGCGGCTGGACATGGAACGGCGCAGCTATCCGCTGACGGTGCTGCATGAATACCGGATGCAACCGAAAAGCCTGCTGGAAACGCTGGACTGGATCGAGACCAGCGATCTGGCCGCGCTGCGGGTGCGCACCGGCACATCGCCGGAACGGATGGAACTGGTGCCGCTGGCCACCGAAGTGCTGCGCGAACTGGTGCGCATCTTCAAACCGAAAGAGATCGACGTTTCGGCCTATGGCATCCGCGAGGGGCTGCTTTACGAACAGATGCCGCCCCGCCTGCGCGCCCGCGATCCGCTGATCGAAGCCGCACGGGTGGCCGAGGCGACCTCGGCCCGGGTGCCCGGTTTCGGCAAGAAGCTCTATCAGTTCCTGTCGCCGCTGTTCCGCGATACGACACCCGAACGCGAACGGCTGATCAAGGCCGCCTGTCTGCTGCATGACACCACATGGCGCGCCCATCCCGACTACCGGGCCGAACTGTGCTTTGACAATGCCACACGGGCCAACCTTGGCGGGCTGGACCATCCGGGGCGGGTGTTTCTGGGGCTGGCGCTGTTGCACCGCTACAAGAACTCTCGCTCGGGGTCGCGGCTGGAACCCTTGTTCCGGCTGCTGACCGAAGACCAGATGCGCGATGCCGAGGTGCTGGGCAAGGCGATGCGGTTCGGCTCGATGTTCTCGATCGAAGACCCTTCGGCGGCGGGCAGCCTGAAGCTGATGCCGAAGAAGAAGGTGCTGGAACTGACCCTGACCCCCGAAGGCGCGGCGCTTTACGGCGAGGTGGCACAGGCGCGGTTCAAGTCGCTGGCCCTTGCACTGGGGGCCATGCCGCAGGTCAGGACCGCCGCATGATCCGCCCCGCCACCCCCGAGGATGTGCCCGCGCTGCTGGCGATCTGGAACGCGGAAATCCGCGAGACGCTGGTGACCTTCAACTGGATTGAAAAGACCGCCGACGAGATGCGCGAGATGATCGCCACCCGCCCCGCTTTCCTTGTCGCGGACGAAGGCGCGGGGCCGTTGGGCTTCGCCACCTACACCCAGTTCCGCGGCGGCGTCGGCTATCGCCACACGATGGAACATACGATCATCCTCGGGCCTGCGGCACGCGGTCGCGGGGTCGGCCGGGCGCTGATCTCAGCCATCGAGGATCACGCCCGCGCCGGCGGCGCCCATTCGCTGTTTGCAGGCGTCAGCGCGGCCAATCCCGAAGGCCGCGCCTTCCATGCCGCGGTGGGTTTTGCGGAAGTGGCGGTGCTGCCGCAGGTGGGGCGCAAGGCGGGACAGTGGCTTGACCTTGTGCTGATGCAGAAATTCCTCTCCTGACAGCGGGTTCCCGGGGGGCTATGCTGGCCCCATGTCGATCTGGAGCCGCATCACCGCCGCCGTGTCGGCCCTTGCCACCGGCGAAGGGCTGTCGGTCGTGCTGGACCGCCTGCGCGCCCGGCCCGAACGCTCGGTCGCGTTCACCATTGCGGTGATCGCGCTGGGGGCCAAGATGGCCAAGGCCGACGGACAGGTGACCCGCGACGAGGTGGCGGCCTTTCGCCAGATCTTTGCCATCCCGCCCGGCGAAGAAGCGAACGCCGCCCGCGTGTTCAACCTTGCCCGGCAGGATGTGGCGGGCTTTGACGCTTATGCCCGCAAGATCAAGGGCATGTTCAAGGGCGACGACCGCATCCTTGTCGATCTGCTGGAAGGGCTGTTTCATATCTCGGTCGCGGACGGCCACTATCACCCGCGCGAGGATGCCTTTCTGACCGAGGTCGCACGCATCTTCGGCGTGGGCGATCGCTGCTTTCGCGCGTTGCGCGCCCGGTTCGTCGACACCGCCCCCCGCGATCCTTACGACGTGCTGGGCGTGGCGGCGGATGCCCCGCTGCCCGAGGTGCGCCGGGCCTGGAAACAGGCGGTGCGCAACTGTCACCCCGACCGGATGGTGGCCCGAGGCGTCCCCGAGGAAGCCGTCAGGCTGGCCGAGCGGCGCCTGATCGACATCAACCGCGCGTGGGAAGAAATCAGCGCGAAACAGGCAGCGTAAGATGGCCGCGCGGTTCCGAATCGCAACCTACAACATCGAATGGTTCAACAGCCTGTTTGACGACCGCGGCCGGCTGCTGCCCGACAACGAACTGTCAGGCCGCTATGAGATCACCCGCCGCGACCAGATCGAATCGCTGGGCATCGTCTTCACCGCGATGGATGCCGACGCGATCATGGTGATCGAGGCCCCCAATCAGGGCTCGCGCCGATCGACCGTCAAGGCACTGGAGTCCTTCGCGAAAGCCTTCGAGTTGCGCACCAGCCGCGCCGTCATGGGCTTTGCCAACCCGACCGATCAGGAAATCGCGCTGCTTTATGATCCCGCCCGGATCGAGGCCCGCCACGATCCCTGGCACTCGGCCAGGGCGCCCCGCTTCGACGAGACGTTCCGCTTCGACATCGACGTGGATGCCACCCCCGAATTGATCAGCTTTTCCAAGCCGCCGCTGGAACTCGCCATCCGGGCCGAGGGCCATCCGCTGCGCATGATCGGGGTTCATGCCAAGTCCAAGGCCCCGCGCGGCGCCCGCAGCCCGTCCGAGATGGCCCGGGCCGGCATTCAGAACCGGCGCCAGCAACTGGCCGAATGTGTCTGGCTGCGGCGCCGGGTCGACACGCATCTGGCGCGGCATCAAAGCCTGATCGTGATGGGCGATTTCAACGATGGCCCCGGTCTGGACGAATATGAAAAGCTGTTCGGTCATTCCGGGGTCGAAATCGTTCTGGGCGCCGATGTCCCGCCCGACATGCGCCTGCACGAACCGCACGCCCGGATGGCCCTGACGCAGAAGGTGGGCATCACCCCCAGCACCGCCCGTTTCTGGCTGGCCCCCGACCAGCAGTATTTCGAGGCGCTGCTGGATTTCATCATGGTCTCGCCCGATCTTGCGGCCAAGGCGCCGCACTGGCGGATCTGGCATCCGCTGAACGATCCGAACTGCCTGCGCACGCCCGAGTTGCAGCAGGCGCTGCTTTCGGCCTCGGACCATTTTCCGGTAACGCTCGACATCGACCTGTAGCCCTGCGGCGCGGCGGGACTTGCGCGGCGACAGGGAAAGCCCGATGCTGACCGCGACGGTTCCCGGATCCAGATCCGGGTGAAAAGGGAATGTGGTGCGGGCCCCGGCCCAAAGCCACGACTGCCCCCGCAACTGTAGGCGGTAAGTGCGTCCCATCATGCCCACTGGCACAGGACAGGCCGGGAAGGGCGGGACAAGCGATGACCCGCAAGTCAGGAGACCTGCCGTCATATGTTGACCCCGGGCAGGGTGTCCCGGCGCAAGGGGCTGTCCCTGCGCCTGCCTGCCTTCGCTGCGCGGAGGGCGCGATGATCGTGACGAAGAATGGCCGGACCTACAGTTGCACCCTGTGCCGGCACCGCGGCGAGCCATGCCGCGAAGGGCTTGCGGTGCTGGACCATCTCGGGCGCTCGGTGACGACGGCCGGTGCGCTGCTTCAACCGGGATTCGAGATGCAGGGCTGTGTCCGCCTGTCGGGCTGCGACCGGGCCTGCACCGCGCTGTTCCGGCTGACGCCGGACCGGCTGCACCTGTTCTGCGACATGGAGCCGTCGGACTGGTCGCCCGATCTGGTGGACATGGCCGACCTGTTGCTGGGCGCAGGCGGCAGCGGGCGCCCGGCGCGGGCGCGGCCGGAACCGGCGGCGATGGTCGTGGCGCAATCGGCCCGGTCAGCGGCGGGGTTGCATTGATGCGGCTTGACCGGCTGACCGCGGCCGCGGCCCGCCCCGGCCCGACCGTGCGGGTCGCGGGCCATCTGGGCGAGTTGCTTCAGGGCCGCCTTGGCCCCGACGGCCCGCTGGCGCTTGTCACCCTGCCCTGCCCCAGTCTGGCCGCCGAAGTGCATTGGCACGCGGGCCGGTTGGCGCTGCATCAGCCGGGGGCACGGCTCTTGACGCTGCCGGTGCTGCGCCGGCTGTGCGCAGCGGCGGGGGTATCCCCGCACGGGCGGTTCCGGCTGACGGCCGACATGCCGCCGGGGGGCGGCGCGGGGGCCTCGACCGCGGCGCGGGTGGCGGTGCTGCGCGCGGCGGGCGTGACCGACGAGGACCGGATCGCCCGCGCCTGCCTTGACAGCGAGGGCGCCAGCGACCCGCTGATGTTCACCGATCCCGGCCGGATGCTCTGGGCATCGCGCATGGGGCGGGTGCTGGACCGGCTGCCGCCGCTGCCGCGGATGGACATCGTCGGCGGCTTTCTGGGCCCGGCCTGCCGCACCGATCCCGCCGACCTGCGCTTTCCCGACATTTCCGATCTGGTGGCCGACTGGCGCGGGGCCAATCTGGCGCGGCTGGCGGTTCTTGCCTCGGAATCGGCGGCGCGCTGCCTTGCGCTGCGGGGCCCGGCCCATGACCCGACGCCTGCGCTGGCCGCGCGGCTGGGTGCGCTTGGCTGGGCGATCGGCCATACCGGGCCGGCGCGGGCGCTGATCTTTCCGCCCGGTCAGGCCCCCTTGCCTGCCGAGGGGATGTTGCGCGCGGCGGGCTTTTCGCTCATCACCCGGTTCGGGATAGGTGGACCTTCCCCCGCCTGAACAGAGGACGACATGCGCGATCACGGTGGCAATCTCGATGCGGCGGCGGCCCTCTTTGGCGGCGCGCCCGACGACTGGCTTGACCTGTCGACCGGGATCAACCGCCGCCCCTATCCGATGCCCGCGCTGCCTGCCCGCGCGCTGACCGCCCTGCCCGATGCCGCGGCGCTGGCGGCGCTGACACAGGCCGCCCGCACCGCCTATCGGACCGCAGCGCCGATGCTGGCCGTCGCCGGGGCGCAGGCGGCGATCCAGTTGGTGCCGCGGCTGGCCGCGCCCGGCATGGCGCGCGTGCTGGGGCCGACCTACAACGAACACGCCGCCAGCCTGCGCGCCGCCGGCTGGCGCGTCGAAGAGGTTGCCGACCTGCCCGCACTGGCTGGCGCCGACCTCGCGGTGGTGGTCAATCCGAACAACCCCGACGGACGCCGGCATGAACCCGACGCGCTGAAGGCGCTGCTGCCACGGGTGGGCCGGCTGCTGGTCGATGAAAGCTTCGCCGATCCGGTGCCCGCGCTGTCGCTGACCCCCGAGGCGGGGCTGCCCGGCCTGCTGGTGCTGCGGTCGTTCGGCAAGTTCTATGGGCTGGCGGGGCTGCGGCTGGGCTTCGTTCTGGGCAGCCCAGCCGACATCGACCGGCTGACGGGACTGGCGGGGCCTTGGGCGGTCTCGGGGCCTGCGCTTGTGGCCGGGGCGGTGGCGCTGGCCGACAGAGCCTGGGTCCGGGACACCACCGCCCGGCTTGAAGCCGAGACCCTGCGCCTTGACGCCATCGCCGCCCGCGCCGGCTGGACCCTTGCCGGCGGCGCGCATCTGTTCCGGCTTTACGCCACGCCCGACGCCACCGCCGCGCAGGACCACCTAGCCCGTGCAAGGATCTGGAGCCGGATCTTCCCATGGTCCGACCGGCTGATCCGCCTTGGCCTGCCGGGCGAGGAACCGGAATGGCACCGGCTTGACTCCGCCCTTCAGGCCTCAGGCACCCCGCCCGAGAAGTTGCGGTAAAGGAACCGATCCCCCCCCGTCGCTGCCTCGGTATCCGCCAGCGCAAAGACCTGCGCATGAAGCGGCGACAGCGCGCAGGCCGGGTCGGTCGCCGCGGCATCGCCCGCCAGTGCGAAAGCCTGACAGCGGCAGCCGCCGAAATCCTCTTCGGCATGGGCGCAGCTTCGGCACGGCTCTTTCATCCAGGCCGTGCCGCGATAGCGGTTCAGCGCCTCGGATCGGTGCCAGATCTCGGCCAGCGGCGCCTCGCGCACCGAATCGAACCGCAGGCCGGTGATGGTTTCGGCCGCATGGCAGGGCAGCACCTTGCCCGAGGGCGAGATATTGAAGAACTGCCGCCCCCAGCCCCCCATGCAGGTCTTGGGCCGCACCGCGTAATAGTCGGGGATCACATAATCGATCGCCAGCACCCCGGACAGGCGCGCCTGTGCCTGTTCGACCACCCGTGTCGCTTCGTCCAGTTGCGCGACCGAGGGCATCAGCGCCGCGCGGTTCTTCAGCGCCCAGCCGTAATACTGCACATGGGCCACCTCAAGCCGCTGCGCCCCCATCGCCACCGCCATGTCGACGATCTCGGGCAGTTGGTGCAGGTTCTGGCGATGCATCACCGCATTCAGCGTCAGCGCAAGCCCCGCCGCACGCACCCATTCCGCCGCCTGCACCTTCTTTGCGTGGCCGTCGCGAAAGCCGCCCACCCGGTCGGCAACCGCCGCCGTCGCACCCTGCACGCTGATCTGGACATGCGCCAGCCCCGCTTCGGCCAGTGCCGCGACCCTGGCTTCGGTCAGCATCACCGCCGAGGTGATCAGGTTGGTATAAAGCCCCACCCCGTCGGCATGGGCCACCAGATCCACCAGATCCTTGCGCACCAAGGGCTCGCCGCCCGAAAAGTGGATCTGCAACACCCCCAGCGCCGCCAGCTCGCCCATCACGCGCTGCCATTCGGCGGTGGACAGTTCGCGGCTGGCCTGCTCCATCTCGACCGGGTTCGAGCAATAGGGGCATTGCAACGGGCAGCGATGCGTCAGTTCCGCCAGCACCGCCATCGGGATGCTGTAGGCGGTGGGGGTCTCGGTGTCGGGAAGGGCGCGATCTTCCATCAAGCGACCTGTCTGTCGGTCAGAAAGCCCCGGTCGGACAGGTCTTGCAGCAGGTCCAGCACCTCGCGCGCGATCACGCCGGGGGGGGCCACATATTTCGCCTCAAGCGTGGCGGCGATGCTGGCGATGCTGGCCTGCCCATCGCAAAGCTGAAGGATCTCGACGCAGATATCGTCGGGCGTCATCACCTTTTCCGGCACCAGCAGCATCCAGCGCCCGCGCAGGCCGTCAAAGCGCAGCCTGGCGTGCCGGGCAAGGCTCACGCGGCTGTCGGGGATCAGGACCGCGCGGCTCATCGCATCTCCTCGGGGACGAAGGCGCCGGGGGGGATGTGGCCCAGAACATAGGCATGGTGCAGCGCGTCAAGCTGGGTCCACAGCACCTGGGTCTTGAAGATCAGGGCGTTACAGACCGCCTCGCGCGTTTCGGGGGTGGTTGCATGCGCACGCACATAGCGCAGCGCATAATCGGCATCGCGCGGCGCCTGTGTCAGGCGGCGCTGGAAATAGGCCATCACGCCGGGATTGACGAAATCGTAATGCGCCAGCATCCCCGCGATCCGTTCACGGTGGATGTTCGGCGCGAACAGTTCCGTCAGACACGAGGCGATCGCCTCGAGCGGGGTTTGGTCGCGCACGAAATGCACATAGGCATCCACCGCAAACCGGGTCGCCGGCAGGATGCCTTCGGTCTTTTCCACATAGCCGCGGTCAAGGCCCAGCGCGTCGGTCAGGATCAGCCAGCGTTCAATCCCGCCCTCGGTCGTTTCAGACCCGTCGTGGTCTTCCAGCCGGTGGCGCCATTCGATCCGCGTCGCCCGGTCGCGAAACCGCGAGATCACCACCGCATCCTTCACCGGGATCGAGCATTGGTAATAATAGCGGTTCAGCGCCCAGGCCTGCACCTGCCCCTTGGTCAGCTGCCCGCCATGCAGCAGATGGTGGAACGGGTGGCGGTCGTGATAGCGCGCGGCACCGATTTCGCGCAGGCGGTCTTCCAGCGCATCGGCGCTGTCCAGCGGGCGGGCAGGCGACAGCATCGGGGTCAGGTCAAGGCTCATGCGACAAACTCCGTTCCGGGGATGGGCACGCACCAGCCGGCGCGTTCGACCTCTGCTCTTTCCAGGGAACCCGGGATCAGCACCGGGTTCGAATTGTTGATATGGACGAACACCTTGCGCGCGATGCCCAGGGGTTCCAGCGCCGCCATCGCGCCATCCGGCCCCGAGATCGAGATATGCCCCATCCGCCGCCCGGTCTTTTGTGACAGCCCGGTGCGGATCATCTCGTCATCCGACCAGAGCGTGCCGTCAAAGAACACCAGATCCGCCCCCCGCAGCCGCTGGGCCAGCGCCGGCGTCACCTCGGCGCAGCCCGGCAGGATGAAGGCATGGCGCCCCCCGGCCGACAGATGCAGACCCAGCGTGTCGCCCTCGGCCGCACCTGCGTCCTCGCGGTAAAGCGCGGGCTTGCCGGGGACGGTGAAAGCCCGGACCGTCAACCCCGAAGGCGCCCCGTCCGGCAGCGCCGGCTGGAACGGCACCTCGGGCGCCATGGGCAGGCGCGGCACCAGATCCGCGCGCAGCACGTCAAAGATCGGGTTGGCGGTCAGAACCGCCAGCACGTCGGCATGGGCATGAAGGGCAAAGGGCCAGCCTTCGCGCAGGGTCAGAAGGCCCGCCACGGCATCCACCTCGGCGTTGGTCAGGATCACGCCGGCGATGGGCGAATGGCGCAGGCCGTGCCGTGGTTGCAGCGCCGGTGTATCCAGGATCTGCTGGCGCAGATCGGGCGAGGCGTTGACAAGGAACCAGTTTTCCCCGTCGGCGCTGGCAGCCAGCGCGCATTGGCCGTTGCGCAGCGCAGGCGTGGTGCGGGCGGTTCGGCAGCCTGCGCAGTTGCAGTTCCACTGCGGCAGGCCGCCACCTGCTGCGGAGCCGAGGACAATGATCCGAAGCATCGCAGCAGGCCCCAGGATCACTTGCGCTTGGCGCAGGAATACATGTTGATTTCCATGCCGACCGGGGTCTCGTCGTAACGCGGGGTCTTCCAGGCCATCGGTATCCTCCTCTGTTGCGATGGGGCCGTTTGCAAGCGGCTGTCTTGAAGTATCGGGGGCGCGGCAAAAGGTCGCCACCTATCCTTGCTGATAGGCCCAGCCTATGGGCGGGCCAGCAGCGGCGGCAGCGGCGCGATCGGCGGCAGGCGGATCTCGCGGCCGGCGGCTTGCAGCGCGGCGATCGCCGCCGCGTGGCGGCCCGAACGGTGCTGGGCCGGCTGGATCAGCGCCACGATGCGCCGCGGCTCGATCCCGGCATGGTAAAGCCGCAGCCCCGGTGCGGCGCCCACCGACAAGGCCGGCACGATGCAGACGCCAAGACCCGCGCGCACCATCGACAGCGCGGTTTCAAAACTGCGGACGCGGGCGGTCATGCGGTTCTGCGGCAGCATCTCGGCGAACCAGCTTTCGATGCGGCGGCTGTGCTGGCTGCCGAAAGCGATCTGGATCGAGGCGTTCAGGATCGCCTGATGATCGTCGGACAGGTCCGACAGCCGCGCCACCTTGCCCAGATCCAGCGCCTCGGGCACGGCCAGCACGGTGGGATCGGACATGATCGGGATCTGGATAAAGCCGGTGCTGGCCTCTGCGATCGAGTTCGCCGCCAGAAGCCCGATGTCGACACGGCGGGAATACAGCATTTCCAGCACATCGGCCGGGGCACCTTCCAGCAGATCGCATTCAGTGGTGCCATCCAGATCCATATGGCGCAGCGCCTCGGGCAGGATGGTGCGCAGAAGCGATTCCACCCCCGCAAGGCGCAAGGGATGCCGTGCCCCGCTGACATAGGCGGCCAGCGTATCTTCCAGCTCCTGCATCCCGCGCAGGACCGGCTCGGCCTTGCGCAGCATCAGGATTCCGGCCTCGGTCAGGATCATCCGGTTCGAGCGGCGGGTGAACAGGGCCACCCCCAGCGACTGTTCCAGCCCGATGATCTGCTGCGACAAGGACGGCTGCGCGATGCCAAGGATCTTCGCAGCCCCGGTCAGCGATTGCGACTGCGCCACCGCCCAGAAGGCGCGCAGCTTGCGCAGCGTCAGTTCCGGCCCCGCCTGCGCAACAAGGCGCAGGTCCGGCCCATCCGCGGCGCGTTCCGGCTTTGGCATGTCAGACCCCCCCCGTAGGCAGCCAAGCCTGACAGCAGAACGCCGCGCCGTCATCTCAGCCAAAGGGAGGACAGGCCGGACCGGAAACACCGGTGAACGAAAAAGGGCGGCGCCCCCGCACCGCCCCCACCCCTCTTGTCGATGGCCGGCCGGTCAGCAGGCGTCAGTCAAGCCGGGTTTCGCCCACAAAGGCCGAGACCGCCGCCACCTCTGGCTGGCTTGCGCGCGGGATCACGCCGCGGTTTTCCAGATCGGTGACCACCTCGCGATAGCGGTCGAGATAGTTCGCCGGCAGGTCATGCGCGATGCCCTGATGGCAGTCGATGCAGGTCTTGCCGCCGTCGATGGCCGTCTGGTGATCGGCCGCGGCGCGGTTTTCCTGAAGCGTAAAGTCCATGAAACCGAAGTTGTGACAGTTGCGGCATTCGTGGCTGTCGTTCGACTTCATCCGCGCCCATTCGTTGGCGGCAAGATCGATGCGCTTTTCGTTGAACTTCTGCTCGGTCCAGATCGACTGGGTGACGAAGTGGCCGTAAAGTTCCTTTGATGCCTTGATCTTGCGCAGCATCTTCGGGCCCCACTCTTTCGGAACATGGCAATCGGGGCAGGTCGCCCGCACGCCGGATGCGTTGTTCTGGTGGATGGTGCCCTGATACTCGGCATAGACGTTGTCCTTCATCTCGTGACACGAGATGCAGAACTGTTCGTTGTTGGTCATTTCCAGCGCGGTGTGAAAGCCGCCCCAGAACAGCACGCCGGCAGCGAAGCCGCCGAAGGCCAGAACGCCGACCGAGATCACCCCCGAGGGCGAGGCCAGAAACCGCCAGATCCGGCGCGGAAGGCCCGGTCGGGCGGCAGTGTCAGTGCGTTTCATCGTCGCTCTCCCCTGCCGCGCCTTATTGCCCAAGCGAGTGGAAAAGGTTTTCCACCAGCGCCGGCGCATCGGCCTGCGGAACATGGCACTGGTTGCAGAACCAGCGACGCGAGGCGACGTTTTCGGTCTGGATGCCGTCGCGGTCGGTGTAATGGGTCATCGACAGCGTCGGCGCGCCACGGTTGCCGGCGTTCTTCCAATCGTGGCAGGCAAGGCATTCGTTGGCCCTCATGTCGATCTGATACTTGTCGATCGAATGCGGGATCAGCGGCGGCTGAAGCCGGTAGTTGCGCACGAACCGCTGCTTTTCCTGATGGAACACCGGCTCGACATCCAGTTCCACGTCGGGCTGCACGCCGCGCAGCGACTTGACGCCCGCGCCGGTTTCGGCCGCCGACTGGGCAAGGGCAAGGCCGGCGACAACAATGGCCGGAAGGGCCAGGGCGCCAAGGAAGGCAAGCTTTTTCATGGCTGGGGTCTCCGTGTGATCTTATGCAGCGCGGCGCTGACGGGCCGGCGAAGGGGTGGGGTCTGCCCGGCCCGGCGCGGGGTGGGCGTCGAAACGGTGGGTGAAGCGAAAGACGTCCTGGGCACAGACGTCGATGCAGCGCCCGCAATTGGTGCAGTCGGGCGACAGGATCAGCGGCGTTTCGGCCGTGGTCCCGCGCAGGGCAGGCGTGATGACCGCCATCTCGGGGCAGACGGCGAAACAGTCCATGCAGTCGTCGCAAGCGGCGCGGTTGGCGGCCGAGACACGCAGCACCGATTTCTGCCCCACCAGCCCGTAGAAGGCACCGACCGGGCACAGCCGGCCGCACCAGCCGCGCCGGGCCAGCAGGAGGTCGAACAGGAACACCGCCCCGATCAGCGCCCAGCCCGCGGTCATGCCGAACACAATCCCGCGTTGCAGCATGGTGACCGGGTTCACCAGTTCCCAGGCAATCGTGCCGGTCAGGGCCGATACGGCAAGCACCGTGCCAAGCAGCCACAGCCGGGTGGACGCCTTGGGTTGCCAGCCCTTGGGCAGGCCCAGCCGGGCATGAAGCCAATGCGCGGCATCCGTCACCGGATTGACCGGGCAGACCCACGAACAATAGACCCGCCCGCCCACCAGCGCATAGACCGCCAGCACGATCAGCGCGCCGGTCAGCGCGGTCAGTTCCGGCCAGTGCCCGGCCACCATTCCCTGCAACAGGATCAGCGGATCGGTCAGCGGCAGCACGTCAAAGGTCATCGAACCGGCAAGGTCGCCCTTGACCCACCAGATCCCCGCCCATGGCCCCAGAAGGAAAATGCCCAGAAAGACCGCCTGCGACAGCCGCCGCAGGATCAGCCAGCGATGGGCGCCCAGCCAGCCCTTGCGTCTGACGGCATCCCGGCCGGGGGTCAACTTGTCGGTCATTGTCCTGTCCCCGGCAGTTTCATCAGGGGGGCGAAATCCGGGGCCTCTTCGGGCAGCCGGTCCGGCAGGTCGATGATGCCTTCGACCACCGGGCCGCCCTTGCGTTCCATCTCTTCCCAGCCCAGCCGATAGTGTTCGGCAGCCTTGCCGCGGGCCAGTCGGATCGGCAGCACCTTGATCGTGGCTTCGGGCAGGACGCAGGCCTGTTCGCACTTGCCGCAGCCGGTGCAGTGTTCGGCATGAACGGTGGGCAGAAAGATCGCGTGATGCCCCGAGCGTTCGTTGTGCATCCGGTCCAGCGTGATCGCCTTGTCGATCGCCGGGCAGACGCGATAGCAGACATCGCAGCGCAGCCCCAGCGCGTTCAGGCAGTTTTCCTGATCCACCAGCACCGCCACGCCCATCTTCGCATCGTCGATATCGGTCAGCGCCGGGTCCAGCGCGCCGGTCGGGCAGGCTTTCACGCAGGGAATGTCGTCGCACATCTCGCAGGGGATCTGACGGGCGGTGAAAAAGGGCGTGCCGGTGGCCGCCCCCTCGCCCAGATCGGCCAGCGACAGCGTGTCATAGGGACAGTCGCGCACACACAGGCCGCAGCGGATGCAGGCGGCCAGAAAGTCGGGCTCGTCCAGCGCCCCCGGCGGGCGCAGGGCCTCGGCCGGAAGCGCCCTTGCATCGCGGGCGTAAAGCGCCAGAAGGCTGCCCGCCACCGCGCAGCCGGCCGCCGCCCGTGCCGCATCCGTCAGGAAGCGGCGGCGGTCGATCGGCGGGGCGGGGCGGCGGGGGGCCATGTCAGACGCGCTCCACCTTGCAGGCGCATTTCTTGAAGTCGGCCTCTTTCGAGATCGGGCAGGTCGCATCCAGCGTCAGCTGGTTCACCAGCTGATGTTCGTCGAACCACGGGATGAAGATCATGCCCTTCGGCATCTTGTTGCGGCCGCGTGTCTCGACCCGGCTCAGCATCCGGCCGCGGCGGGTGGTGATCGCGATTTCCTGACCGCGCTTCAGGCCGCGCTCTGCCGCATCTTCGGGGTGCATGAAGGTCACCGCCGACGGGAACGCCTTGTGCAGTTCCGGCACCCGCCGCGTCATCGAGCCAGAGTGCCAGTGTTCCAGCACCCGGCCGGTGCCAAGCCACAGGTCATATTCGGCATCCGGAACCTCGGCCGGCGGCTCGTAGGGGGCGAAGATGATCTTGGCCTTGCCGTCCTTGTTGCCGTAGAAGCGCACGCCCTCGCCGGCCTTCACATAGGGGTCATAGCCCTCGCGGAAGCGGTACAGCGTTTCCTTGCCGTCCACGACCGGCCAGCGCAGGCCGCGGGCCTGATGATAGGTCTGGAACTCGGCCAGATCGTGGCCATGGTCGCGGCCGAAGATGGCGTATTCCTCGAACAGGCCCTTTTGCAGATAGAAGCCAAAGTGCCGGCTTTCGTCGTTCTCGAAGCCTTCGGCGGTCTCGGTCACCGGGAAGCGGTTCACCACGCCATTGGCATAAAGCACGTCAAAAAGCGTGCGCCCGCGCAGTTCGGGCTTCTGGTCCAGAAGCTCGGCCGGCCAGACCTCGTCGGTGGTGAAGCGTTTTGAAAACTCGACAAGCTGCCACAGGTCGGACTTCGCCTCGCCCGGGGCCTGCACCTGCTGGCGCCAGAACTGGGTGCGGCGTTCGGCGTTGCCATAGGCGCCTTCCTTTTCCACCCACATCGCGGTGGGCAGGATCAGGTCGGCGGCCAGTGCGGTCACGGTCGGATAGGGATCGGACACGACGATGAAGTTTTCCGGGTTGCGATAGCCCGGCCAGCCTTCCTCGTTCATGTTGGGCGCGGCCTGCATGTTGTTGTTGCACTGCACCCAGTAGGCGTTGATCTTGCCGTCTTTCAGCATCCGGTTCTGAAGCACCGCATGGGCGCCGACCTTTTCGGGGATGGTGCCCGCGGGCAGGCCCCAGATGTCTTCGGCATGGTGGCGGTGTTCGGGGTTCGTCACCACCATGTCCGCCGGCAGCCGGTGCGAGAACGTGCCCACCTCGCGCGCGGTGCCACAGGCCGAGGGCTGCCCCGTCAGCGAGAACGGCGAATTGCCCGGCTCCGCGATCTTTCCGACCAGAAGGTGGACGTTGTAGCAGTTCGAGTTCACCCAAGAGCCACGGGTGTGCTGGTTGAAGCCCATGGTCCAAAGCGACATGACCTTGCGGTTCGGGTCGGCATATTGCTTGGCCAGCCGTTCCAGCTTTTCAGCCGGCACACCCGACAGCGCGGCGACCTTTTCCAGCGTGTAATCCGCGACGGCGGCCTTGAACTCCTCGAAGGTGATCGGCTCCATGTCGCCGGTGGTCTTGGGGTCCACACCTTCTTCCAGCGCATGGGTCGGGCGCAGGCCATAGCCGATGTCGGTCTTGGTCTTGAAGAACGTCGTGTGCTTGTTGACGAAATCCCAGTTCACCGCATCGGTCTGGATGATGTGGTTCGCGATATAGTTCAGGATCGCAAGGTCGGTCTGGGGCGTGAACACCATGCCGTTGTCGGCCAGCTCGAACGAGCGGTGTTCATAGGTCGACAGCACATGCACCTCGCAGCCCGGTCTGGTCAGGCGCGTGTCGGTCATGCGCGACCACAGGATCGGGTGCATCTCGGCCATGTTCGACCCCCAGAGCACGAAGGTGTCCGCGGCCTCGAGATCGTCATAGCAGCCCATCGGCTCGTCGATGCCGAAGGTGCGCATGAAGCCCGCGACGGCCGAGGCCATGCAGTGCCGCGCGTTGGGATCAAGGTTGTTCGACCGGAACCCCGCCTTCATCAGCTTCGCGGCGGCGTAGCCTTCCCAGATCGTCCACTGACCCGAGCCGAACATGCCGATGGCCTCGGGGCCCTTGGCCTTCAGCGTGGCCTTCCACTTCTCGGCCATGATGTCGAACGCCTCGTCCCACGACACCGGGACAAATTCGCCGTTCTTGTCATAAACGCCATTGGTCTTGCGCAGAAGCGGCGTGGTCAGCCGGTCCTGACCATACATGATCTTGGACAGGAAATAGCCCTTGATGCAGTTCAGCCCGCGGTTCACCGGCGCTTCGGGGTCGCCCTGCGTCGCCACCACGCGGCCCTCTTTCACGCCCACCAGCACCGAACAACCGGTGCCGCAGAACCGGCAGGCGGCCTTGTCCCAGCGCAGTTCGCTGTCGGGCGCGGCGGCGGCGACGGGGGCGGCAAGCGGGATACCGGCGGCCGAGGCCGTCGCCGCGGCGGCGGTCGCCTTCAGGAAGCTGCGGCGCGAGGATGTAAGGGTCATCTGGGATCTCCCGTCAGGAAAGGGTGGCGGGCGCGTCATCGGCGAGCGCCTCGAAATGGTGGTAGGCAAGGGTCACGCCCAGCACGCCGGGGATCTGGTGCAGATCCATGATCTGATCCGAGGCGCGGCGCGTGGCGGTATCCTCGATGGTGACGACGATCCGGCCCGGCTCATGGGCATGAACGGCGCCGCCCTCGGTCGCATCGATGGCCGCGATCACCGCCGGCGTCAGTTCGGGCAGCGTCTGGACGAGACAGCCGCAGATGTTCAGCATGGCCGGATCTCCGAAGTGAGGGGGGAAAGGCTGATCGCCCCGGCGGGACATGGCGCGACGCAGGCGCCGCAGCCGGTGCAGGTCTCGGGGTCGATCACCGGGCGGGCGCGGCCGCCGATCATCGGGCGAAAGCGGATCGCGGCGGCATCGCAGAAATCCTCGCAGGCGCGGCACTGGATGCCATTTGCGTCAAGGCAGGCGGGGCCTGCCTCGGCCCGCCATGGCCATGGCGCCCCCGGCATCAGCGCCCCGGTCGGGCAGGCGCGGGTGCAATCGCCGCAGAAGGTGCAGCCGCCCTCGCGCATGTCCACCACCGGCAACCCTTCGCCGTCGCACAGGATGATCGCCGCACCGCAGGCCCGGGCGCAGTCGCCGCAGCCGGTGCAGGCTTCGCCAAAGGCAAGCCCTGCCAGCGCCCCCGGCGGGCGCGGAACGGCGGTTGCGGTGAATCGGCCGCGCAGAAGATCGCGGCGGGCGGAGGGATCGGTCATCGGACTGGCTGGATAAGGTTCTGGCGTCTTGTCCATTTAGTAAGGGTCAGTTAGCCTGCGACGCGCCGCCGCAACCTTGATCTGCATCAAGGCAACGGTTCAAAGTTGAACGATTCCAGAAGCGATCATTTAACCCTATATTTTCCTGTTTTTTTATCGCCATGGTTGCAACACAGGGACTCAGTCGGCCATGACGCAAGAACCACAGCCGGACCGCCAATCCGGGTGAAATCCCGCCAGCGCGCGGCAAACGATTCTGTCGGAAAAGGAGCCCTGGGCGGCGCTGTGCCGGCAGAACGCCCCCCTTTTTGCAGACCGCCCGCTCTTGGCAAATCGCGGCATAACGGCCAGAACCGCCCCACCGACAGGAGCGCGCGATGAACCGACACCAGCACAAGGGGCACCAGCCATGCCGGCACTGATGATCCAGGGAACCGGCTCGGATGTGGGCAAATCGCTGCTGGTGGCGGGGCTGTGCCGGGCGGCGTTGCGGCGGGGGCTGTCGGTAGCCCCGTTCAAGCCGCAGAACATGTCGAACAATGCCGCCGTAACCGCCGACGGCGGCGAGATCGGCCGCGCGCAGGCGCTTCAGGCCCGCGCCGCGGGGCTGGAGCCGCTGACCGACATGAACCCGGTGCTGCTGAAACCCGAAAGCGATCAGGGATCGCAGGTGATCGTGCAGGGCCGGCGCGTGGGCACGCTGAAGGCGCGCGACTGGTTCGACCGCAAGCCCGCACTGATGGCGCCGGTGCTGGACAGCTTCGCCCGGCTGACGGCCGCGCACGATCTGGTGATCGTGGAAGGCGCCGGCAGCCCGGCCGAGGTCAACCTGCGGACGGGCGACATTGCCAACATGGGCTTTGCACGGGCAGCGGATGTGCCGGTGGTGCTGGCCGGCGACATCGACCGTGGCGGCGTAATCGCGCAGATCGTCGGTACCAGGGCGGTGATCGACCCCGAGGATGCAGCGATGGTCGCGGGCTTTCTGGTCAACAAGTTCCGCGGCGACGTCCGCCTGTTCGACGACGGCTATCGCCTGATCGAGACGCATACCGGCTGGCGCGGCTTTGGCGTGGTGCCGTTCTTTCCGCAGGCGGCGCTGCTTCCGGCCGAGGATGCCCTGGACATGAAGACCCCCACCCGGACCGGGCCGGTCACGGTGGCGTGGCTGGCGTTTTCGCGCGTGGCGAATTTCGACGATCTTGATCCGCTGAAGCAGGAACCGGGGCTGACGGTGGTCATGGTGCGCCCCGGCCAGCCGATCCCGGCCAATGCCGCGCTGGTGATCCTGCCCGGCACCAAATCCACCCGCGGCGATCTGGCCTTTCTGCGGTCGCAGGGCTGGGATGTGGATCTGATCGCGCATCACCGCCGCGGCGGGCGCATTCTGGGGATCTGTGGGGGATATCAGATGCTTGGCCGCAGCGTGGCCGATCCTCTGGGCCTTGAAGGAGAGCCGGGCGTGACCCGGGGCCTTGGCCTTCTGGATGTGGAAACCGTGATGACCCCCGACAAGCGGCTGACACGGATCGCGGCCCGCCATGCGGCGACGGCCGAGGCGATCGAAGGCTATGAGATCCACATAGGCGCCACCGACGGCCCCGACTGCGCCCGCCCTTTCGCCCATGTCGAGGGCCGCCCCGAGGGCGCAAGTTCGCCCGATGGCCGCGTGACGGGCAGCTACCTGCACGGCATGTTCACCTCGGACGGGTTTCGCGCGGCCTTCTTGCGGGCGCTGGGGGCACAGGCGTCGGGGCTGGCCTATGGTGCGGGGGTGGAGGCGGTGCTGGACGCCCTTGCCGACCATCTTGAGGCGCATCTGGATGTGGCGGGATTGCTGGCGCTTGCGCGGTAGGCGCGGGCACTGGCTCTGCGTGCAATCGCCTCTAGGTGAAACGCGGGGGCGGGCTTATATTCGCGGCATGAGATCCTTGGCCGCCCCCCTTGCCCTGTGTCTGTTGCTGTCCCCCGCGCTGGCGCAGGAGGCCCCACCCGACGAATCGGGCGATGTCGAGGATGGATTCAGCCTGCTGGGCGAAGGTATGAACCTGCTGCTGCGCGGCCTGATCGACGAGATGGAACCGGCGATGCGCGACATGGGCGACGCCATGGCCGAACTTCAACCCGCGCTGCGCGATCTGCTGGCGCAGGTCGACGATCTGCGCAACTATCAGGCGCCGGAACGGCTGCCGAATGGCGATATCCTGATCCGGCGCAAGCCCGACGCGCCGCCCCTGCCGGCCCCGCCCCCAAAGGCGGCGCCAGAGGCGCCGGCGATCGACCTTTAACCCTGCTTCGCCCGAACCGTCTGCAACAACGGCATGACATCGGCCATCTCGGGGCCATGCGCCTGCCCGGTCAGCGCCTTGCGCAGCGGCATGAACAAACCCTTGCCCTTGCGGCCCGTCGCGTCCTTGACCGCGGCGGTCCATTGGCCCCAGGTCTCGGAGGTGAACGGCGGCGCAGGCAGCAGCGCCATGGCCTGCGCGATGAACTCGGCATCCTCGGGGTCGATCTGCGGCTCGGCTCCATCGCGGAACAGGGTCCACCAGCCGGCCAGATCGTCCAGCACGCCGATATTGTCCTTGGCCACCCGCCAGAAGGCTTCGGCCAGCGCATCCGGCACCCCCAGCGCGGCAATGCGCCGGGCGACGGTTTCGAACGGCAGGCCCTGAACGAAGTGGCGGGTCAGCGGGAACAGATCCTCGGCGTCGAACTTGGTCGGCGCGGCGCCGAAGGTCGAGACATCGAACCCGGCCAGCAGTTCATCATGCGTGCGGGCCAGTTCCACCGGCTGCGACGAGCCAAGCCGCGCCATCAGCGACAAAAGCGCCATCGGTTCCACCCCGCGGGCGCGCAGATCGCGCAGGCTGAGCGTGCCAAGCCGCTTGGACAGCGCCTCGCCCTGCGGGCCGGTCAACAGCGAGTGATGGGCGAACGACGGCGGCGTGCCCCCCAGCGCCTGCATGATCTGGATCTGGGTGGCGGTGTTCGTCACATGGTCGGCGCCCCGGACGATGAAGGTCACGCCCATGTCGATGTCATCGACCGACGAGGCGAAGGTGTAAAGCACCTGCCCGTCGGCGCGGATCAGCACCGGGTCGGACACGCTGGCGGCATCGATCGAGATCGGGCCAAGGATGCCGTCCGTCCATTCGATGCGCTGCTGATCCAGCAGGAAGCGCCAGTAACCGCCACGCTCGGCACGCAGGCGGGCGCGATCCTCGTCCGACAGGTTCAGCGCCGCGCGGTCATAGACCGGGGGCTTGCCCATGTTGAGCAGCTTCTTGCGCTTCAGGTCGAGATCGGTCGGGCTTTCGAAACATTCATAGAAGCGGCCGGCGCGGCGCAGATCCTCGGCGGCCTCGGCATAGCGGTCGAGGCGGTCGGACTGTTTCTCGATCCGGTCCCAGGTCAGGCCGAGCCATTCGAGATCCTCCATGATCCCGTCGGCATATTCCTGTTTCGAACGTTCGCGGTCGGTGTCGTCGAGCCGCAGAATGAAGGTGCCGCCGGATTTGCGGGCGATCATCCAGTTCATCAGCGCGGTGCGCAGGTTGCCCACATGGATGTAGCCGGTGGGCGAGGGAGCGAAGCGGGTTACGGTGGTCATCGGCGGATCTCCTGCTGGGGTTGCTGTTTCACACGGGCGACGAATTGTCCAGTTCGGGCAGCGGGGCCGGCCGCCGGGGCGCTGCCCCGGACCCCGGGATATTTGGGCCAGAATGAAGGGGGGAGGGTCTGGGATGTGGTGGCGGGCGTGATAGGATGGGGGCATGACACAGGTGGCTGACGGCGCTTGCGCCCCCGATCTTGATCTGCTGGAACGGCTTGCGCGCGAGGCGGTGGCAGGGTTGCCGGACGGTTGCCGCGCATTGGCGGCGGCGGTGGTGTTGCGGATCGCGGACATGCCGCCGGACGAAATTCTGGACGAGATGGGGATCGAGGATCCCTATGATCTGACGGGGCTTTACGAGGGGGTTCCGCTGACCGAGCGGTCGGTGTCGGACCCGCCCGTGCAGCCGGCTGCGATCTGGCTGTTCCGGCGGCCGATCCTGGAGGAGTGGATCGACCGTGGCGATGTCACCCTGGCCGAGTTGGTGACGCATGTCATGGTGCATGAGCTGGCGCATCATTTCGGCTGGTCGGACGAGGATATCACCGCCATCGATCCGTGGTGGGAGTAACCGGGGCGGAGGGGCTGCGGCGATCCGCGCTTTTACGCGACCCTGGCCGGGGCCGGCATGTCATCGCCGCAAGAAAATGCACGGGTGCAGGTGCCCCTGTCGTGTTCGTCGTCTGACAGGCCAGGGACGGTGCGTGCCCTGGAGAGCGCGGGACCGGAGTGATCGTTAAGGAGTTGAACGCCCCCCCGCGGGGGCTGTTTCGGGCGCGACCGGGCGCGGTCACATCTCGAGCCGGCGCAGGGCTGCATCGACGGCGGCGCGAAGTCCCAAGGTCAGCACCGCCAGCACGGCGAGGGCTGCGAACATCAGGTCGGTCTTCATCCGGGCATTCGATACCAGCATCAAATGGCCAAGCCCGGCCGAGGCCCCGACCCATTCGCCGATCACCGCGCCGATCGGGGCATAGACCGCGGCGATCCGCAGGGCGGCGCCCAGATGGGGCAATGCGTGGGGCAGGCGCAGCCAGATCAGCGTGTCGAGCCGCGAGGCCCGCGCCAGCCGGGCCAGGTCGAGGGCTGCGGCCGGGGTGGCGGTCAGCCCGTCGTGCAGCGCCGAGGCCACCGGGAAGACCACGATCAGCACCACGACCGCGACTTTCGCGCCCATACCATAGCCGAGCCACAGCGTCAGGATCGGCGCCAGCGCGAAGACCGGCACCGACTGGCTGGCAACCAGCACGGGGCGCAGCAGGCGGCTGGCCCAGTGCGACAGCGTCATGGCCAGCGCCGCCGCCACGCCCGCCACACAGCCAAGCACCAGCCCGGCCGCGATCTCGGCCGCGGTCACCCCGGCGTTGGCGGACAGCATCGCGGCATTGGCCAGCGCCGCCTCGGCCACCGCGCGGGGGCCGGGCAGGATGAAGGCGGGCACGCCCGTCAGGCTGACGATAGCCTGCCAAAGCCCGATCAGCGCCACGGCCGAGACCAGCGCCTTCATGCCGCAAGCCGCGTCATCAGCGCCTCGTGGGCCGCGGCAAGGCCGGGGCTTGTCAGGGCGCGGGGCGGGGCGGCGGGTGGCAGGGGCATCGGCTCCAGCCGCCCCTCGGCCAGCAGGTGAACGTGATCGCCCAGCCGCAGTGCCTCGGACGGGTCATGCGTCACCAGAAGGACCGCCCGACCCGCCAGCCTTTCGCGCGCCAGATCCTGCATCCGGCGCCGGGTGCCGGCATCCAGCGCCGAGAACGGCTCGTCCAGCAGCGCAAGCGGGGCATCTTCCATCAGCGCGCGGGCCAGTGCCACACGCTGGCGCTGGCCGCCGGACAGGCTGTCGGGACGGCGGTCCGCCATCCCGTCGAGACCGACGGTGTCCAGCAGCGCCCGCGCCCGGGGGGCATCCGGGGCCGTGCCGGCAAGCCGTTGGCCAAGAAGCACATTTCCCAGCACCGACAGCCGCGGTTGCAGCAGATCGTCCTGCGCCATCCAGGCCACCCGCGGCGGCGCCGTCACCCGGCCGTCGAACCGGGTGCCGGTGGGCAGGCCCGCAAGCAGCCGCAGGATCGTGCTTTTTCCCGCCCCCGAGGGGCCAAGCAGGCAGGTCCAGCCCGGGGGCAGATCCAGCCGCACATCGAACAGCACCCGGCCATCCAGCATGGCGCGGCCCCTGATGCCGAAGCTCACCGGGTCAGATCCACCGCGATCTCGGCCACCGCGGGGGCGGCAGGGATCAGCCCCACCTGCTGCATGTAGCGGCCGAAGGCGTCATAGCGCGCCGGGTCCAGTGCGGCGGGATGGGCGGCGAAATGGGGCAGCGTGTCGCCCCATGCCGCTGCGTTCAACGTGTCGTCGACCTCGGGCGACCAGCCGCGGAAGGTCTGCCACGATTCGGCGGGATGGGCAGCGATATGGGCGGCGGCGCGTTCAGTCACGGCAAGGAAGGTCGCGACGGTATCGCGGTTCATCCGCTGTGGATTGGCGACATAGATCAGTTCATCATAGGCCGGCACGCCGTTTTCCTCGGGCAGGAAGCAGCGGCCTTCGCTGCCGGTGGCGGCGATCTGGTGCGGCTCGAAGTTGCGGAAGGCACCAGCGACGGCATCGACCTGACCGGCGGCAAGGGCGGGCGTCAGGGCAAAGTTCACGTTGACAAATTCGACCTCGGACGGCTGGACACCGTTGGTGCGCAGCATGGTGTGCAGCAGCGCCTCTTCGATCCCCGCGACCGAAAAACCCACCTTGCGGCCCTTCAGATCAGACAGCGCCTGCACCGGGCCATCCGCCTTCGCCATCACGCAATACAGCGGATTTTCGACCAGCGTGCCGACGCGCACCAGCGGCAGGCCTTCGGCATGTTGCAGGTAAAGCTGCGGCTGATAGGTGATCGCAAGGTCCGCCGCGCCGGCCGCGACCAGCTTCGGCGGATCGGCGGGATCGGCAGGGGGGATGATCTCGACCGTCAGCCCCGCCTCGGCAAACCAGCCCATTTGCTGGGCCACGATGATCGGCCCATGGTCGGGGTTCACGAACCAGTCCAGCACAAGGCGCAACGGTTCCGCCGCCGCAGGGCCGGGCAACAGCAGGGCAAGCAAGGCAAGGCGTTTCATCGGCGACTCCTGAGCATGGGGAAATGGTCGGTCGGGCCGTGGCCGTGGCCGACGGACAGCCCGTCGGCGGCGGCGATGGCGGCCGAGACATAGGCCTTGGCGGCACGGCAGGCGGCCAAGGCGTCGCCGGTCAGCGCCAGATGGGTGGCGATGGCCGACGACAGCGTGCAGCCGGTGCCGTGGGTGTTGCGGGTGTCGGTGCGGGGTGCCTCCAGCCATTCGGCGCGCGCACTGTCCAGAAACAGGTCGGGGCAATCGGCACCGGCCAGATGGCCGCCCTTCAGGAACACCGCGCGGGGGCCAAGGGCCAGCAAAGCGCGGGCCTGACGCTCCATCTCGGCGCGGTCGCGGGCCTCGGGGCAGGCCAGCAGGTCGGCAGCCTCGGGCAGGTTCGGGGTGACGATGGCGGCCAGCGGCAGCAGCCTTTCCCGCAGCGCGGCCACGGCCTCGGCCGCCAGCAGCCGGTCGCCGCCCTTGGCGACCATCACCGGGTCAAGCACCACCGGCTGCGCACGGCCGGCAAGTTCGGCCTGAACCGTGGCGGTGATCTCGGCGGTGCCCAGCATCCCGATCTTGACCGCATCCACCCGGATGTCATCGAACACCGCACGGATCTGGGCCGCGACAAAGGCGGGCGGGATCAGTTCCACCCCGCTGACGCCGCGGGTGTTCTGCGCCGTCAGCGCAGTCAGCGCCGCCATGGCATAGCCGCCGTTGGCGCTGATCGCCTTGAGGTCGGCCTGAATCCCGGCGCCGCCCGAAGGGTCGGACCCGGCAATCGACAGGATGTTGGGGATCATGCCGCCCCCCATTCCGCGGCCAGCGCCTGCGCCGCCGCCTCTGGATCGGGCGCGGCACCGATGGCCGAGACCACCGCCAGCCCCGAGGCCCCTGCCCGCTTCACCGCCGCCGCATCGCCCGCGCCAAGCCCCCCGATGGCCACCGCAGGCACCGGCGAGGCCGCAACCAGCCGCGCCAGCCCGTCAAAGCCGATCGGCGGCGCATGGTCGGGCTTGGACGCGGTGGCCCGCACCGGCCCGATGCCGACATAATCC
Organism: Cereibacter ovatus; assembly: GCF_900207575.1. Classification (GTDB taxonomy): domain Bacteria; phylum Pseudomonadota; class Alphaproteobacteria; order Rhodobacterales; family Rhodobacteraceae; genus Cereibacter_A; species Cereibacter_A ovatus. The sequence continues at coordinate 294,536 of NZ_OAOQ01000002.1, read as the reverse complement.
ACGATGCCCAGCGGCAGCCGCTCGACCTGATCCAGCGCCTCGACCGACAGACCCAGCAGGCGGTCCGGCCCGATCAGGCGCCGCGCCTCGGTCACCGCCAGATCGCCCTGCCCCACATGCAGCCCCGCCGCGTCAGAGGCGAGCGCGACCGTGACCCGGTCATTCACGATCAGCGGCACGCCGGACGGAGCCAGCGCCGCCACCAGCCGGCGCGCCACCGGGATCAGATCGGCATCCGTCGCGTGCTTGTCGCGCAACTGCACCAGCGTGGCCCCGCCCCGCACCGCAGCCAGAACCAGCGCCTCCAGCCCCGCGGCCCCGTCGGGCGTCACGAAATAAAGCGAAAGGTTCATGCCGCCTCCACCCGCGCGCCAAGGGTCAGGTCGTCGGGCGTCATGGCGTGCAGCGCATCGATGAAGGCCGTCTGAAAGCTGGCCGGGCCGCGGGCTGCGCGGGCCGCAATCTCGCCGGCCAGACCGAAACAGGCCAGCGCGGCCACCGTCGCCTCAAGCCGCGGTTGACCCGCGACAAAGGCGCCGACCACCCCGGTCAGCGAACATCCCAGCGCCGTGACCTTCGGCATCAGCGGATGGCCGTTGGCGATGCGGAAGGCCCGCGCGCCATCGGTGACATAATCGACCGGCCCGGTGACCGCGACCACCGCACCCGAGGTCTGCGCCAGACGGCGGGCGGCATCTTCGGCCGCGGCGACGGGATCGGCGCTGTCGGCGCCTTTGCCGCGCGCCGCCGCCCCCGCCAGCGCAAGGATTTCCGAGGCGTTGCCACGGATCACGCCGGGTCGCAGCGCCAGCAGCCGGGCGCCGATGTCGCGCCGGAACGCCGTCGCCCCCACCGCCACCGGATCAAGAACCCACGGCACGCCCGCACGCGCCGCGCCTTCGGCGGCCGCCAGCATCCCTTCGACCCAGCGCGGATCGGGCGTGCCGATGTTGATCGTCAGCGCCTGCGCGATGGCGGCAAATTCCGCCGCTTCCTCGGGGTCATGCACCATCGCAGGCGAGGCACCCGCCGCCAGCAGCACATTCGCCATGACATTCATCGCAACGAAATTGGTGATGCATTGCACCAGCGGCGCCGTCCGCCGCATGGTTGCAAGATAGGCTCCGCCGTCGTCCATCGCTCTCCTTCCGCGGGGGCAGGACGACGGCATGACCCCATGGGGGAAAATGCATCGCGACTTCCTCCGCCAGCATGACCTGGTTCAGGTTCAAAGGGTGCTTCTCAGCCCGGGAATGCCCCGGACGCCCCTGTCACTGACGGAAAGCTAGCGCAAAGTCGCAGCGCGGCGCAAGGCCCGCCGCGCCATGGATCAGCGCAGGCCGGTTTCTTCCAGAAGACCCATGCGCTTGGCTTCGTAGTAATAGCCGCTGCGATACCAGCGGATCGCCTGATCCTCGTTCCCGCGCGCGACCAGCCATGCCCCGCGCAGATATTTGCCGCCATAGGTCAGGTTGGTCCGGGGATCGAGCAGGCTTTCCGGCGCACCGCGATGGCCCATCGTTTTGGCGGTCTGCGGGTTGATCTGCATCAGACCGAAATAAGGCCCGTTGCGCGCGCCGGGATTGTAGCCGCTTTCGTGCCGCACCACGCGATGCAGCAGCGATTCCGGCACCTGATGCAGGCGGGCATAGTCGCTGACCATCCGCATCACCTCGGGTTGGCCTGCCGGCGCGGGGCGTGCGGTGGGTTTCTCGGCACTGCCGCAGGCCGCAACCGCCAGCCCGAGTGCCAGAAAAACGGCGCGCGTCATCCCCATCAGTCCGTCCCCATCGTTCTGCCGTCTCTGCGGCCTGTCAATTCCGCGCGAACGCTGCCAGAGCGCGCAGGGCCGGGAAAGCCCCCTGCGCAGCGATGGGCAGAAACCCGCGCATCATCAGCGGGTGAACGGCGCCGCCTGATGCCAGCGCCACGCATCGGCGATCATGTGCGGCAGGGTCGAGCGGTCAGGCTCCCATCCCAGTTCGCGGATGGCGCGTTCCGATCCGCAGACCAGTGCCGCCGCATCGCCGGGGCGGCGGTCGCCATAGACGATCGGCACCTCGCGGTTGGTGACGGCGCGCGACTGCTCGATCACCTCGCGCACCGAAAATCCGCGCCCGGTGCCAAGGCAGAACACCCGGTTGTCGCCCCCGTCCAGCAGCCGGTTCAGGCCCAGAACATGCGCCTGCGCCAGATCCATCACATGGACATAATCGCGGATGCAGGTGCCGTCGCGCGTGGGATAGTCGGTGCCGAACACCGTCAACGCTGACCGCCTGCCCGCCACCGCATCCAGCATCAGCGGGATCAGGTGGGTTTCGGGGTCGTGCTGTTCGCCCACCTCGGCGTCAGGATCGGCGCCGGCGACGTTGAAATAGCGAAAGATCGTGTGGTTCAGACCGAAGGCCGCACCGAAATTGGTCAGCATCTCCTCGATCGCACGTTTCGAGGCGCCATAGGCGTTGATCGGCCGCTGCGGCGTGTCTTCATCCAGCACCACGCCGTCCTGATCGCCATAGGTGGCGCAAGTCGATGAAAAGACGAAGTTCTTCACCCCATGCGCAACGGTCGCCTCCAACAGGTTCAGCGCGCCGTTCACGTTCACCCGCCAGTAGGTCGCCGGATCGCGCATCGATTCGCCCACCAGCGACAGCGCCGCGAAATGCATCACCGCCACCGGGCGCCATTCCTCCAGTGCGGCGTCGATGGTCGCGCGCTCCATCAGGTCGCCGCGGTGCAGGGGGCCGAACTTCACCGCCTGTTCCCAGCCGGTGGACAGGTTGTCGAAGGTCACGGGCTCGAACCCTGCATGCCGCAACACCTTGCAGGCATGCGCGCCGATATAGCCCGCGCCACCCGTCACCAGAACCCGATCAGCCATTCACCTCTCCTTGGCGGCCAACGCCGACGTAGGCGACAAAGCCGGCCTTCGCCGCATCGGCCGGGGCATAGACGTTGCGCAGATCGGCAAGCCGGGGCTCGGCCATGATGCGGGCCAGCCGGGGCAGATCCAGTGCGCGGAACTCATTCCATTCGGTCAGGATGACCAGCGCATGGGCGCCGTCGGCCGCGGCATAGGCATCGTCCAGCCAGTCCACGCCGGGCAGCAGATGTTCGCCCTCGCGCCGGCCCTCGGGGTCGACCACGCGGACCTTCGCGCCCGCCCCCACCAGCGCCGGCACGATGGTCAGCGAGGGCGCATCACGCATGTCGTCGGTGTTGGGCTTGAAGGTGACGCCAAGGACCGCGATCGTCCGGTCGCGCAAAGTGCCGCCGCACAGATCCTCGATCTTGTCGATCATGCGGCGCTTGATATCGTCATTGACCTTGATGACGGTCTCGACGACCTGGATGGGCGAGGCATGTTCCTGCCCCATGCGGGCCAGGGCCTTGGTATCCTTCGGGAAACACGACCCGCCATAGCCGGGGCCGGCATGAAGGAACTTGTTGCCGATCCGGCCGTCAAGGCCCATGCCCTTCGACACCGCCTTGATGTCGGCGCCCACACGTTCGCACAGGGCGGCGATCTCGTTGATGAAGGTGATCTTGGTGGCAAGGAAGGCGTTGGCGGCGTATTTGATCATCTCGGCGCTTTCCAGCCCGGTGTAGACCACGGGAAAATCGCGCAGGAACAGCGGGCGGTAGATTTCGGCCATGACCTGCTTCGCGCGGTCGGTTTCAAGGCCCACCACCACGCGGTCGGGGCGCATGAAATCATCGATGGCCGCGCCTTCGCGCAGGAATTCGGGGTTCGAGGCCACATCGAAATCCGCCGCAGGATTGGTGGCGCGGATCACCTCGGCCACCTTGCGGTTGGTGCCGATGGGAACAGTCGATTTCGTCACCACCACGGCGTAATGATCCAGCGCACCGGCGATTTCCTCGGCGGCGGCCATGACATAGGTCAGATCGGCGTGCCCGTCGCCGCGCCGGGTGGGCGTGCCCACGGCGATGAACACCGCCTCGGCGCCAGCCAGCGCCTGCGCCAGATCCAGCGTGAAGGACAGCCGCCCCGCCGCCACATTGCGCGCCATCAGCGCATCAAGCCCGGGTTCGAAGATCGGAACGATCCCGGCGTTCAGTTTGGCAATTTTCGCGGGGTCTTTGTCGACGCAGACCACCTCGTGCCCGAAGTCCGAGAAGCAGACCCCCGAGACAAGGCCCACATAGCCCGTGCCGATCATTGCAATCTTCATGGCGGATGCCTTCCTTTCAACCCCGACCTGACTATGCAGGCCGGTTCATGCTGTCAAATTCAACTCTAACCATTCTGGATGACGGCAGAGCTTCGCTGCCGCCGAAGAACCGATTCGCGCCATGTGATGAAGCTGATCGCGCCGATGATGACCGCGCCCCCCAGCAGAACGAACGGGTCAACCCCCTCGGAGAACACAAGCGCGCCCAGCAGCGTGGCCCAGACCAGTTGCAGGAAGGTCACCGGCTGCGTGACCGCCAGCGGCGCCGACGCAAAGGCGCGCGTCATGCAGTAATGGCCAAGCGTGGCAAAGGCCGCGACAAGCGCCAGCCACGCCAATGGCACAGGCCCGACCGGCACCCAGACCAGCAGCGCGAAGGGCAGAAGGCCGATGGTCACCGACAGCGACAGCATACCCACGATGGCCCCCGCCCCGGCCAGATCCGACAGGCGGCGCGCGAACAGATAGCTGCCGGCGAAGAAGGCCGCCGCCCCCAGTTGCGCCAGATGGCCGGGGGCCAGATCGCGCAGGCCGGGGCGCAGCACGATCAGCGCGCCCACCAGCGCCACAAGGATCGCCGCGATGCGCCGGAACGCCAGCCGCTCACCGAAAAACAGCGCCGCCCCCAGCGTCACCAGCACCGGGTTCAGGTAGCCGATGGCCGTCACCTCGGCCACCGGGATGCGGGCCATGGCATAAAACCAGCAGATCACCGCCGCGGTATGCACCGCCCCCCGCAACCCGAACAGCCCAAGCGTGCCCGCGGGCAGACCGCGCCGCAGCAGCTGCACCAGCATCGGCAGCAGGAACAGCACGCCGAAGGCAAAACGGATGAAGGCGCCCTGCGCCGCCGGCAACTCGGTCCCCAGATGGCGCACGATGCCATTCACTGCGACGAAACTCAGCCCCGATCCCAGCATCCAAAGGACGCCCTCCAGCGTGCGGGTCCGGCTTTGCTCGTCGGGTGTGGGGGCCATGGCGTCAATCAATCCGATCCGGGTCACCGCCGCAAGGGCGGATCAGCCCAGCACCAGCCCCACGGCCAGCGCCCACATCGTCAAACCCACCCCCACCTCAAGCACCACCCAGGCCTGCGGCCGGGCGAACAGCGGCGCCAGCAGCCGCGCGCCAAACCCCAGCGCCGAAAAGAACGCAACCGAGGCGGTGGCCGCCCCGATCCCGAACGCGGCCTGATGCGGGGCATGACGGGCCGAGATCGAGCCCAGCAGAACCACCGTATCCAGCCAGACATGCGGATTGGCCCAGGTGAACAGAAGGGCGGTGGCCAGCGTCCGGCCCAGCGGCGCGGACTGGCCTGCGGCGGGGCGAAGCGCCTCGCCCCCTTTCAGCGCCGCGCGAAACCGCAAAGCGCCATAGACGAACAGGAACGCCGCCCCCAGCCAGCGCAGCGCCGGGGCCACCCCCGGCAGCACCGCCGAGACCGCGCCGAAGCCCACAACCCCCAGCCCGATCAGCGCCGCATCCGATAGCGCACACACCGCGACAACCGCAGCCACATGTTCACGCCGCAGACCCTGACGCAGAACGAAAGCGTTCTGCGCCCCGATGGCCAGGATCAGGCTAAGGCCAAGCAGAAACCCGGCAACAAGGGCCGTGCCCATCGGTCAGCCGTCAGGCGTCAAGCTTTGCCGCCACATCCTCGGGGATGTCGAAATTCGCCGTCACGGTCTGCACGTCGTCGTCTTCCTCCAGCGCATCGATCAGCTTCATCAGCTTCGTCGCGGTTTCCAGATCGACATTGGTGCGGTTCTGCGGCTTCCAGACCAGCTTGGCTTCATCGCTTTCGCCCAGCACCTTTTCCAGCGCCTCGCTGACCTCGTTCAGGCTGGTGTCGGCACAGTAGATCCAGTGGCCGTCCTCGTCGGATTCCACATCGTCGGCGCCCGCTTCCAGCGCGGCCATCATCACCGTGTCGGCATCGCCGGCGGCGGGCTTGTAGGTGATCTCGCCCACGCGGTCGAACATGAAGCTGACCGAGCCGGTGGTGCCAAGGTTGCCGCCGAACTTGGTAAAGTAGCTGCGGACGTTGGACGCGGTTCGGTTCACGTTGTCGGTCATCGTCTCGACGATGATCGCGATCCCGTTCGGGCCATAGCCCTCATAGCGGATTTCCGAATAATCCTCGGCATCGCCGCCCTGCGATTTCTTGATCGCACGCTCGATCACGTCCTTGGGCATCGACACGGCCTTGGCCGCCTTCACCGCCAGTCGCAGGCGCGGGTTCTTGTCGGGGTCGGGGTCACCCATCTTTGCGGCGACGGTGATCTCCTTCGCCAGCTTCGAGAACATCTTCGAGCGCAGCTTGTCCTGCTTGCCCTTGCGATGCTGGATGTTCGCCCATTTGGAATGGCCCGCCATGACCCTCTCCGATCCTGTGATATGGGGCGCCTATAGCCCACGGCCCCGGGGGGCCGCAAGCCCGCGTGCCCGCGTCAGAACGGGAAGAACAGCGGGATCAGCAGGCTCATCGCCACCATCATCACGATGTTCAGCGGCACGCCGATCCGCAGGAAATCGGTAAAGCGATAGCCGCCGGGGCCATAGACCAGCGTGTTGGTCTGATAACCGATGGGCGTGGCGAAACTGGCCGAGGCGCCAAACATCACCGCCACGACGAAGGGCCGCGGGTCCACCCCCAGCGACTGGGCCAGCCCGATCACGATGGGGGTCAGGATCACCGCCACGGCGTTGTTGCTGACCACCTCGGTCAGGATCGAGGTCAGGCCATAGACCACGAAGATCAGCGCGAAGGGCGGCAGCCCCTCCATGATCGGGCGCGCCACATCGACGATCATCTGCACCGCGCCGGAATGGTCCAGCCCGGCACCCACCGCCAACATGCCGAAGATCATCGCCAGCAGACGGCCCTCGACATAGCCGAAGGCTTCGTCGGGGTCGATGCAGCGGGTGACAAGGATGATCGCCACGCCGATCATCGACAGGATCACGATCGGCGCCAGATCCAGCGCCGACAGCACCACCACCCCGGCCAGCACCGCCAGCACGATGGGCGCATGACGCCGCCGGTAGGCGCGGTCGGACGGGGTCGAAATGTCGACCACCTGCATTTCCGAGGCCAGCCGGTGAATGTCGGCCTGCGCCCCTTCCAGAAGCAGCGTGTCGCCGACCTGCACCACCAGATCGTCAAGCTGCCGGCCGATGTTCTGGTTTCTGCGATGCGCCGCCAGCACATAGACGCCATAGCGCCGCCGCAGCCGCATCGAACCCAGCGAGCGTCCCACCATGAAGCAGCCCGGGGTGATCAGCACCTCGACCACCTGGGTCTGAACCGAGGACAGCTTGTCGACCAGCCGCAACTCCTTGTTGGCTTGCAGGCTGAGAACCTCGGACATCGGGGTGCGCAGCACGATGCGGTCGCCGGCTTCCAGCACCACCTCGGACAGGGCACGCCGAAGCGAGGTGTCGCCCCGCAGCACGTCGATCACCCGCAGGCTGTCACGCTTGAAGATATCCACATCCTCGACCCGGCGGCCGATCAGCGTGGACCCTTCGGGCACCGCCACTTCGGTAAAGAACTTCATCCGGCTGCGGTCGGTCAGCATCATGCCCATGCTGTCACGGTCGGGAAGCACCCTGCCGGCGAAAAGCCACAGGTAAAGCAACCCGATCCCCGACATGACAAGGCCAAGCGGCGTGATTTCAAAGATCGAGAACGGCTCAAGCCCCGCGGTCCGCGCCACCCCATCCACCAGCAGGTTGGTCGAGGTGCCGATCAGCGTCACCGTGCCGCCGAAAATCGACAGATAGCTCAGCGGGATCATGATCTTGGACGCCGAGATCTTCATCTGCCGCGCGATCTGCATGAAGACCGGGATCATCACCACCACGATGGGCGTGTTGTTCATGAAGGCCGACATGCCGACGATGGTTACCGACAGCACAGCCAGCGTCCGCGCCGGACGCTCGGCCACATGGCGGATCGCGAACTGCGTCACCCAGTCCAGCGCGCCGGTGCGCACCAGACCACCGACGATGATGAACATGGAGGCGATGGTCCAGGGCGCGTTGTTCGACAACACCCCCAGCGCATCGCCCTGCGGCAGGATGCCCAGCACCAGCATCAGCGCCGCGCCCGCGATCGCCGTCACCTCGACCGCGAAGGTCTCGCGGACGAAAAGCACCAGCATCCCCAGCACGATGGCCAGCGCGGCATAGGCCTGAAGCGGTTCCGACAATTCAAGGCCGAACATCATCTCTCCCGTGGCGTCTTCGGGCCTGAATACGGCCCTTTCGGGCGAACTCAAAGGGAATGCTGGGCTTTCCGCCACGATCACGCGGAACGAATGTCCTTAATCGGGCAAAAATCCCGGAACAGGCGTTCGCCCGGTCAGGGGCGCTGCTCTTGCAGGCGTCCACCAAGACGCACCGGCACCACCCGTTCGGCAAGGCCGGTGCGGTCGTTGGTCTCGACATAGACCCCCGACAGGGTGGCTGGACCCGACGCAGGCTCGAACCGGGTCTTGGGCATCTGGGTGATGAAGCGGCGCATCGGCTCGGATTTCTCCATGCCGATCACCGAATCGTAATCGCCGCACATGCCGGCATCGGTCAGATAGGCGGTGCCGCCGTTCAGGATCTGCGCATCGGCGGTGGGAATATGGGTATGGGTGCCGACGACAAGGCTTGCCCGCCCGTCGCACCAATGGCCCATCGCCATCTTCTCGCTTGTCGCCTCGCAATGCATGTCGACGATGGCGGCCTGCACCGAACCGCCCAGCGGCGAGCCCTTCAGCACACCGTCCACGACCGAGAACGGATCGTCGAACGGCCGCTTCATGAACACCTGCCCCAGCGCCTGCACCACCAGCACGCGGCGACCGCCCACGGTGAAGATCCGCGCGCCCTTGCCCGGCGCGGTCTTGGCATAGTTCAGCGGCCGCACGATCCGCGGCTCGGTCTCGATGAACTGAAGCATTTCCTTCTGGTCGAAGGCATGATCGCCCAGCGTCACGCAATCGGCCCCGGCGGCCAGCAGCTTCTTTGCATGGTCGGCGGTCAGGCCGGCCCCGCTCGAGGCGTTCTCGCCGTTGACCACGACGAAATCCAGACCCCATTCCGCACGCAGGGCCGGCAGCCGTTCGGCCACCACCTGACGCCCCGCGCGTCCCATCACATCGCCAAGAAAGAGCAGTTTCATGCCCCCAGCGTTAGGGCCGCCCCGCCCCGAGGGCAAGGGGGAATGCGCCCCTTTCCCAGCCCCCGCCGCCACCCTATCCTTGGCGGATGAGCCGTCTGCCACCCCCCCTTGCCGACTGGATCGCCGCGCGCGGATGGCGGCTGCATCCGCATCAACAGGCGATGCTGGACCGCGCGGACGAACCGTCCCTGCTGCTGGTGGCGCCCACCGGCTGCGGCAAGACGCTTGCAGGATTCCTGCCGACACTGGCCGAACTGGGGCCAAAACCGGGGCCGGGCTTGCACACTTTGTACATTTCGCCACTGAAGGCGCTGGCGGCCGACATCCGCCGCAACCTTGGCGCCCCGATCGAGGGCGCCGGCCTTGCGATCCGGGTCGAGGACCGCACCGGCGACACCGGCGCCCACATCCGCCGCCGCCAGCGCGCCGATCCGCCGCACATCCTGCTGACCACGCCGGAAAGCCTTGCGCTGCTGCTGTCCTGGCCCGATGCGCCGCGGATCTTCGCCGGGCTGCAACGGGTGATCGTCGACGAGATCCACGCGCTGGCCGAGTCAAAGCGCGGCGATCAGCTGATGCTGTGCCTTGCGCGGCTGGAACGGCTGGCGCCCGGCCTGCGGCGGGTGGGGCTGTCGGCTACGGTGGAAGACCCGCCCGCGCTGGGGCGGTTTCTGGCGTGCCACCCGCAGCCCTGCGCGGTGCTGACCGCCGACCCCGGCCCCGATCCCGACATCGCCATTCTGGACACCGAAACCCCGCCGCCCTGGGCCGGTGGTGGCGGGCGCCACGCCATCCCCGAAGTGCTGGATCAGGTCCGCCGCCACCGCACCACGCTGATTTTCCACAACACCCGCGCACAGGCCGAACTGTTCTTCCACGCGCTATGGCTGGCAAACGAGGACGCCCTGCCGATCGGCATCCACCATGGGTCGCTGTCGCGCGAAACCCGCGAACGGGTCGAGGCGGCGATGGTCGCGGGCGCGTTGCGCGCCATCGTCTGCACCGGATCGCTTGATCTGGGGATCGACTGGGGGGATGTCGATCTGGTCATTCAGGTTGGCGCGCCAAAGAACGTGAAACGCCTTGTGCAGCGCATCGGGCGGGCGAACCACCGCTACAACGCCCCGTCCAAGGCGCTGCTGGTACCCGCCAACCGCTTCGAGGTGGTGGAATGTCTGGCAGCCCTTCAGGCCGTGCGCGACCGCACGCTGGATGGCGAACCGCGTGGCCCCGGCCCGCGCGATGTGCTGTGCCAGCACATCCTTGTCACCGCCGCGGCGGGGCCTTTCGGCGCCGATGCGCTTTATGCCGAAGTCACCACCGCCGGCCCCTATGCCGGCCTGTCGCGGCCCGCTTTCGATGCCTGCCTCGATTTCGCAGCCACCGGCGGCTATGCGCTGCGCGCCTATGACCGCTGGCGCCGGATCATGCTGCGCGATGGCCAGTGGCAGTTGCGCGATCCGCGCAGCGCGCAGGCGATCCGCATGAACATCGGCACCATCATCGACACCGAAACGCTCAAGGTCAGACTGCGCGGCCGCGGCGGCGCCCCCCTTGGCGAGATCGAGGAAAGCTTTGCCGCCACCCTGACCCCCGGCGACACCTTCCTGATGGCCGGGCAGGTCGTGCGCTATGAAGGGCTGCACGAAATGACCGTCGAGGTCAGCCGATCCCCCGGCCGCGATCCACGGGTGGCCGTGTTCAATGGAACAAAATTCGCCACATCGACCCTGCTGACCCACCGGATTCTTGACCTTTTCCAACAATCGCGCTGGCCGGATCTGCCTGACCACACCGCCGACTGGCTGGCGCTGCAACGCAAGGTCTCGTGCCTGCCGCGGGCCGACCGGCTGCTGGTGGAAAGCTTTCCCCATGACGGGCGCGAACATCTGGCGATCTATGGCTTTGCCGGACGGAACGCGCAGCAGACGCTGGGCCTTCTTCTCACAAAGAGAATGGAGGAACAGCGCCTTGATCCGCTGGGCTTCGTCGCGACCGATTACGCCACGCTGATCTGGGGCCTTGAGGCGGTGACAGACCCGGCACCGCTGTTCGATCCCACCCGCCTGCGCGACGGGTTGGAGGGCTGGCTGGCCGGCAATGCGGTGATGAAACGGACCTTCCGCGCCTCGGCCACCATCGCCGGGTTGATCGAGCGCAGGCATATGGGCCAGCGCCGCAGCGGGCGGCAGGCCACCTTTTCGTCGGACATCCTTTACGACACGCTGCTGCGCCATGACCCCGGCCACCTGCTGCTGGCCATCACCCGCGAGGAAGCCGAGCGCGGCCTTGTCGATTTCGGCCGGATCGAGGAGATGCTGGCCCGGATCGGCGGCCGGATCGATTGTGTGCGCCTGCCGCGCGTCACGCCGCTGGCGGCGCCGCTGATGCTTGAAATGGGGCGGGTTCCGATCGAGGGCGCCGGCCGCCAACGGCTGATGGAGGATCAGGCCGCCGCCCTGATGGCCGCGGCGGGGCTGGGCTGACCCACGCCCGATGGTCATCCCCGCCGGTGCAGCGGGGCGCAGCCATTTTCAGCTTCATGGCGGTGTGACCCGGACGACGCCGACGCCCGCCGTCGGTCCGGGCTTGCGCCGCACCGGCCGCCGGGGCAGGAACGGGCCATGACAGGCCATCCCTTCACGCTTGCGGGCGCAGCCCTGATCGCCCTGCCCTCTGGCGCGCTGTGGTGGCCGGACCGGCGCCTGCTGTGCGTGTCGGACCTGCATCTGGGCAAGGCGCTGCGCATCGCGCGCCGCGGCGGAACCTTGTTGCCGCCCTATGAAACGCGGGCGACGCTGGCCCGGCTTGATGGCGATATCGAGGCGACCGGGGCGACCGGCGTGCTGTGCCTTGGCGATTCGTTCGACGACCTGGCCGCGGCCGGGACGCTGCCAGAGGACGAACGGCTGTGGCTGCTGCGGTTGATGGCAGGGCGCGACTGGATCTGGGTTCTGGGCAATCACGACCCCGCCCCCACCGGCTGCGGCGGCACCCACCGGGCCGAAGCGCGGATCGGCCCGCTGACCTTCCGCCACATCGCCGAGGCCGAGGCCGAGGCCGAAGTATCCGGCCATTACCACCCGAAATGTGCCCTTGCCGGCCGGGCGCGGCCCTGTTTCCTGCTGGACGAGGCCCGGCTGATCCTGCCCGCCTACGGCGCCTATACCGGCGGCCTCTGGTGCCACGACCCGGCACTGGTTTCGCTGATGCGGCCCGGCGCGCTGGCGATTCTGACCGGGCCAAAGGCGCTTGCGGTGCCGATGCCGCGCACCGCGCCTCAGATCAGGCCACGCTCTTCCAGTTTGTCGCGATGAGCCCGGCTGACCGGGATGCGGCTGCCGTCGGTCAGGATCAGGAACAGCTTTCCCGGCTCGCGCTCGACGCCCGTCACCGCGTCCCACGCCACCCAATGCGAGCGGTGAACCTGCGCGCCCGGCACGCCAAGGGTTTCCTCGATCGCATCGGAAAACCGCATCAGCAGGCTGGAGGGGCCGGCACTGGTCACGATGTCCACATAATGGTCGCGCACCGTGATCGAGACCAGATCGCCGCGGGCCGCGGGGTCCATCCGGTGCAGCAGCCGGGGCTGGCCCTCGGCGGGGGGCGGAAAGTCGTGCAGCCGGAAGGCCGACAGACCCAGACCGGCGCAGAACAGTGCCGGCGCCACCTCGAAAGCGGTGGGTGCGGCCTCGGCCAGCCACAGCCGCAACAGCGCCCAGACCGGCAATGTCAGCAGCCCCGCCACCGACAGCGCAAGCCCCGCGCCGCGGCGCAGGTCGCGCAAGCCCCGCGCCGCAAACCAGACCCGCAGCGCCAGACCGAAGGTCAGCGTCAGCCCGACAAGCGCGCTCCAGAACAGCAGGCGTTCGGGCAGGGACAGGTGGTGATAGCTGCCGAACGGGCCGGAAACGGCCAGCCCGACCGAAAGGGCCGCCCAGACTACCCAGGGCAGCGGGGCGGCAAAACACTGGGAATAAAGGCGTGTGAAGGGCAAGAAAGCCTCCGCCATGACCTGAACGAATGGATCGTCGCTACAGGTCAGGCGAGAGGCATTCAACCCCGCCGTGTGACGCAGGGCAAGCACGGCCCGGCGCGGGGCGCGACTCAGGCGGTCAGGCCCTGCGGCTCGGGCAGGCCATTGGCACGGCAGCAGGCGGTCAGGGTATTGGCCAGCAGGCAGGCGATGGTCATCGGCCCCACCCCGCCCGGAACCGGCGTGATCGCCCCCGCCACCTGCACCGCCGAGGCGAAATCGACATCGCCCACCAGCTTTGATTTGCCGTCGCGCTGAATCCGGTTGATGCCCACGTCGATCACGGTGGCGCCGGGCTTCACATAATCGCCGGTGATCATCTCGGGGCGGCCGACCGCGGCCACAAGGATATCGGCGCCGCGGCAGACCGCCGCCAGATCCTTCGTGCGCGAATGGGCAATGGTGACGGTGCAGCTGTCGCCCAGCAGCAGTTGCGCCATCGGCTTGCCCACGATGTTCGAACGCCCCACCACCACGGCATTCAGCCCCGCAAGCTTGCCCAGATGGTCGCGCAGCATCATCAGGCACCCCAGCGGCGTGCAGGGCACCATGCTTTTCTGCCCCGTCCCCAGCCGGCCGACGTTCGAAATGTGAAAGCCATCGACATCCTTTGCCGGGTCGATCGCATTGATGACCAGATCGGAATTCAGATGCGAAGGCAGCGGCAACTGCACGAGAATGCCGTGAACTTCCGGATCGTCATTCAGCCGCCGGATCAGCGCCAGCAGATCGGCTTCCGATGTCTCGGCCGGCAGCTTGTGTTCGAAAGAGGCCATGCCGACTTCGACCGTCTGCTTGCCCTTGGCGCCGACATAGACCTGCGACGCCGGGTCTTCGCCCACCAGAACCACCGCCAATCCCGGCGTCAGCCCATGGTCGGCCTTCAGCCGCGCCACATGGCCTGCCACCTCTGCCCGCACCCGCGCCGCGAAAGCCTTGCCGTCGATCAGAACCGCCGTCATTCCGTTCCCTCCGAAGGGGCGTCCGGCCCCAGAACCTCTTCCTCGCGGGCGATCGACCAGTCGATCAGGATCCGCCACAGCGTCTCGATCAGCGCGGGGTCAAGGCCCTCGGCCATGGCGCGGACGCGCACGTTGCGCACCACCTCTTCGACGCGCGAATCGATGCGGGCGGGCAGGCCGATGTCGGTCTTGATCTCGGCAGCGCGGTCGATATAGCCGGCGCGGCAGGCAAGCGCGCTGACGATCTGCGCATCCAGCGCGTCGATCATCGCACGCAGCTCTTCCATCGAGTGGCAGTCTTCCGGGGCTCGCACCTTGGTCCTCGTCCGTGGTTCCGGCCCCGGTTTCGGCCAGTGCCCCCCCCAAGGTCAAGGGGGCGAAATGCACCGTCAGAACAGCCCCTCGATCAGACCCTGATCGTTCAGCCGGATCACCTCGGCCGCAGGCGTGCGCGGCAGGCCCGGCATGGTGCGGATCTCGCCGCAGATCGCCACCACAAAGCCCGCCCCCGCCGACAGCCGCACCTCTCGCACCGGGACGGCGTGGCCCTCGGGGGCGCCCAGGATCGCCGGGTCGGTGGTGAAGCTGTATTGCGTCTTGGCGATGCATACCGGCAGCGTCCCGTAACCCGCCGCCTCCCAAGCCCGCAACTGGTCGCGGATCACATGGTCGGCGATCACCTCATGGGCATGATAGATGCGCCTTGCGACCGTCTCCATCTTCTCGAAAAGCGGCATGTCATCGGGATAGAGCGGCGCGAACATCGAAGGCGTCTCGGCCAGTTGCACGACCCTGTGGGCCAGATCCTCGATCCCGGCCGAGCCTTCGGCCCAGTGCCGGCACAGGATCGCCTCGGCACCCTGCGCGGCGACATAGGCACGGACAGCGGCGATCTCGGCTTCGGTGTCGCCGGCGAAATGGTTGATCGCCACCACCACCGGCACGCCAAAGCCCTTCACATTGGCGATGTGACGGCCAAGGTTCGGGCAGCCGCGTTTCACCGCGGCCACATCCTCTTGCCCCAGATCGGCCTTGGCCACCCCGCCGTTCATCTTCAGCGCCCGGATCGTGGCCACCACCACCGCAGCCGAAGGCTTCAGCCCCGCCTTGCGGCACTTGATGTCAAAAAACTTCTCGGCGCCCAGATCCGCGCCAAAGCCGGCTTCCGTCACCACATAATCGGCCAGCCGCAACGCGGTGCGGGTGGCAATGACCGAGTTGCAGCCATGGGCGATATTGGCGAACGGCCCGCCATGGACGAAGGCAGGGTTGTTCTCGATGGTCTGCACAAGGTTCGGCTGCATCGCATCCTTCAGCAGCACCGCCATGGCGCCATCGGCTTTCAGATCACGACAGAACACCGGCGAGCGGTCGCGGCGGTAGCCCACGACGATATTTCCCAGGCGCCACTCCAGATCGGCCAGATCCTCGGACAGGCACAGGATCGCCATGATTTCCGAGGCCACGGTGATGTCAAAGCCGGTTTCGCGCGGGAAGCCGTTGGCGACACCGCCCAGGTTCACCACGATGTCGCGCAGCGCACGGTCGTTCATGTCCATCACCCGGCGCCAGGTGATCCGGCGGGCATCCAGCCCCAGATCGTTGCCCCAGTAGATGTGATTGTCGATCATCGCGGACAGCAGATTGTGTGCTGAGGTGATCGCGTGAAAATCGCCGGTGAAGTGAAGGTTCATATCCTCCATCGGCACGACCTGGGACAGTCCGCCCCCCGCGGCGCCGCCCTTCATGCCGAAGTTCGGGCCAAGGCTGGCCTCGCGGATGCAGATGACCGCGCGCTTGCCGATCCGGTTCAGCCCGTCACCAAGACCCACGGTGGTCGTGGTCTTGCCCTCGCCCGCAGGCGTCGGGTTGATCGCGGTGACAAGGATCAGCTTGCCCTCGGGGCGGCCCTCAAGCCCGCGGATGAAGGTCTGCGAGACCTTGGCCTTGTCGTGGCCGTAGGGGATCAGATCCTCGGCCGGGATGCCCAGCCGGGCACCGATCTTCTGGATCGGCTGCTTCTGCGCCGCGCGTGCGATCTCGATGTCAGTCCGGAACGTCATGCCCCCTCCGTCGCTGCTGCGGGGCGGCTGCGCGCCCCTTTCACCGACCATAGGGCAGGGCAAGCACCGGCTGCGTCAAGCGCGACGTCGGGCGCAGGCGATGGCCTGGATCAGAAGCAGCACGAAGGCCAGTTCCAGCAGCTCCTCGATCCGGCCCGACCGCTGCGCGACGATGGCGGGAACATCGATCCCCAGCGGCGCAAGTTTGCGGTCCAGCCCGTCGATGGATTTCGCCACACCGACGACCAGAATCGCCGCGGCCACCAGCCAGGCGCCGGTTTCGCGCCGGGCAAGCCGGGCCAGCCAGTCGCGCAGGTTCCGCCGCAGCAACGCCCAGACCACCGCAAGGATGACGCCGATCACAAGAATGCCGACGATCTTTTCCGAGAACGGGCCGGGGCCGGTATAGTAGCGCAGCTTCAGCACGCCCTGTTCGGTGAACCGCTTGTCGAAATCCAGTTCGCGCATCGCAAACAGCGCCAGCAGAAGGGGGATGTGCCACGCCGCCAGCCCCGCGCCGAGGCCCCTTGTCCAGAACCAGAACAGGATCGCAAGGCCCAGCAGGATGACAGTCACCATCTCGACCCCGGCGCCTTCCTTGAAGAAGCGGTCGAGACTTTCGAGAAACACCAGATTCCAGCCCAACATGACAAGGGTCAGGGTCGCAGAGGTCGCAAGCACGACCGAAGGACTTGGGGTCTTCATCAACAGACTTCCTTTGCCCGCCAGCGCGGGCTTGTTGAAGATGGGTGGGCCGCGGTTAAACCCGGCCGGTCAGGACAAAGAAACAGCGCCGGAACGGCAACAGCGTTCCACCATCCGGCAGCAGCGGATAGGCCGCCGACAGCGCCGCGTCATAGGCAGCGGCGAAGGTCTCGGCCTCTGAGGGCGAAAGCTTCGCCAGAAACGGCCGCATCGCTGTCGATTCAGTGAAGCGGCGCACCGGATGGGCGCCGTCGGCGGGGCCAAGATGCTGAAGATAGTCGGTCTCCCATGCGTCGACCGCGCCCAGAGGCGACAGGCTGGCCCAGTAGGCCTGAGCGGACGAGACCGGCGGTGCATCTTCGTGCTGGAAACGGTCGGGGAACATGGCGGCGGCGATATCGCGCAGAAATCGGTGCGAGGGCGCCCCATACTGCCGCGGCATCTGCACCGCAAGCACCCCACCCGGCGCCAGACGCCGCGCAAGCTGCGGCATAAGCTGGTCGTGATCGGGCAGCCAATGCAGCGCGGCATTTGAAAAGATCAGCGCCGGCGGGGTTTGCGGCTGCCACTGCGCGATGTCGGTTTCGAAAATCGCATCATAGGCGCCGGTGGCGCGGCCTTCGGCCCGCATCGCGGGCGAGGAATCGACGCCGACGATCCGCCGATCCGGCCAGCGGCTACGCAGCGCCGCCCCGACAGCCCCCGCGCCGCAACCCAGATCCACGACATCGCCGGGCGGCAGATCGCCCACCCGCGTCAGCAGATCCAGCGCGGGTCGCAGACGAAAACCCCGAAACCTGCCATAGGTCTCGGGGTTCCAGTCTGCGCCTGCGCGCAGGTCAGACCGAGGGTTCGAACCCGCCATCCGCCTTGATCACCTTGGGCCGGGTCTTCGGGATCGCCGAGATCGAGCCCCCCCCAACCGGGCGGTCGGTATCGTCGTCGGAATCGATCGGCTCGCCCGCGATGACGCGGCGGATCTGGTCGCCGGTCAGCGTCTCGTATTCCAGAAGGCCCTTGGCCAGCCGTTCGAAATCCTCGGCCTTCTCGGTCAGGATGCGATAGGCAGTCTGATAACCCTCGTCGATCAGGCGCTTCACTTCCGATTCGATCAGCTTCTTGGTCTCGGCCGAGACCGAGAAGCCCGCGGTGTTGCCCTGATAGCCTTCGTGCGCCTCGGCATAGTCGATGTTGCCGACCGCATCCGACATGCCCCAGCGCATCACCATCGCGCGGGCCAGCGACGACGCCTGCTGAATGTCGCCCGCCGGGCCGGAAGACACCGCTTCCTCACCATATTTGATGATCTCGGCGGCCTTGCCGGCCATGGTCATGGCGATCTTCTGCTTGCCTTCGTCCTTGTGCATGTTCAGCCGGTCCATCTCGGGCAGGCTGACCACCATGCCCAGCGCACCACCGCGCGGGATGATCGTGGCCTTGTAGACCGGATCGCACTTGGACAGGTTCATGCCGACGATGGCGTGACCGGCCTCGTGATAGGCGGTCTTTTCCTTCTGGTCGGCGGTCAGCACCATCGAGCGCCGCTCGGCCCCCATCATCACCTTGTCCTTGGCGTTCTCGAAATCTTCCATCGTGACAAAGCGACGGCCGACGCGGGCGGCCAGCAGGGCAGCCTCGTTCACAAGGTTCATCAGGTCGGCGCCGGAAAAGCCCGGCGTGCCGCGCGCGATCAGGCGCAGATCGACGTTCGGCCCCAGCGGCACCTTGCGGGCGTGAACGCCAAGGATCTTCTCGCGCCCCTTGATGTCGGGGTTCGGCACATGGATCGTGCGGTCAAAGCGGCCGGGGCGCAGCAGCGCCGGGTCGAGCACGTCCTTGCGGTTGGTCGCGGCAACGATGATGACGCCTTCGTTGGCCTCGAACCCGTCCATCTCGACCAGAAGCTGGTTCAGCGTCTGTTCGCGTTCATCGTTGCCGCCGCCGATGCCCACGCCACGCGCACGGCCCACGGCGTCGATCTCGTCGATGAAGACGATGCAGGGCGCGTTCTTCTTGGCCTGTTCGAACATGTCGCGGACGCGGCTGGCGCCGACACCCACGAACATTTCCACGAAGTCCGACCCCGAAATGGTGAAGAACGGAACCCCGGCCTCGCCCGCGATGGCACGCGCCAGCAGGGTCTTACCCGTGCCGGGCGGGCCGACAAGCAGCGCGCCCTTGGGGATCTTGCCGCCGAGACGGCTGAATTTCTGCGGGTTGCGCAGGAATTCCACGATCTCTTCCAGCTCTTCCTTGGCCTCGTCGATGCCGGCCACGTCGTCAAAGGTCACCCGGCCGTGTTTTTCGGTCAGCAGCTTGGCCCGGCTTTTGCCAAAGCCCATGGCACCGCCGCGGCCGCCGCCCTGCATCCGGTTCATGAAGAAGATCCAGATCCCGATCAGCACAAGGAACAGCAGCCAGAGCGAGATCAGCGAGAAGAAGCCCGACTGTTCCTGCGCCTCGGCGCGGACCTCGACGCCCTGCGCGATCAGGCGGTCGGTCACTTCCTCGCCCTGCGGCTTGATCGCCACGAACTGCGTGCCATCCTTGCCGCGCACCAGAACCCGTTCGCCATCCAGCGTGACCGAGGCGACCTCGCCGTTGTCGACGCGACCGATGAACTCGGAATAAGAGATGGTGCGCGAACTGCTTGTGGTCTGGCCGCCGCTGAACAGGTTGAACAGCGCCAGTATCAGCAGGAACAGAACCACCCAGAATGCGATGTTTCGCGCGTTACCCACGAATGTCTCCTTGCAGCGTCCCACCGCGGGACGCCCCGCAGCCTTTGCCGCTTAAGATAGAGATTAGCGCGGGTGGTTCAATGCGATAGTAGAGAAAGAAAATCGCCATTGCGCAAGGACTCTGCCTTGGCTGTCCATCCGTTGGCCTTCCCCGCCAGCGGCGCAGCCACAAGAACGTCGCCCAGCCAGACCGCGGGCGAGGCCAGAAGGCTGGTGCGCGGCATCCCCGAGGCCCGCCAGTCCGGGCAGGACAGCAGGCCCAGCGGACCCAGCGCCCGCACCTGTTGCCCTGCGATTTCAGGGCCTTCCAGTCGCCACCTGCCATCCCAAGGCGCATCCGTGGCCGAGACCACACCCCGCACCGCCTGCCATTCGCGGAAGATGCGCAACCCTTCGCGGCGCAGCACAAGGCGGCAGCCGTGCAGTGTCACGCCCCGCCCCTCGGTCAGCCGCGCAGTCGCCTGTGCCAGCGACGGCCCCCGCGGGCCATATTCCGCCGAGGCGACCCACTGCACCGCCTGCCGCAACAGCCGGCGCAAGATCTCGGCCGGCAGGGTCAGCGCCTCGTGACCAAGGATCACATCGCCGCGGTCAAGCGTGACAAGCCGCCCCGCCGCCTGCCGGGTCTGATGATCCAGCGCCGCGCGCACATCGGCCAGATGCCCCGCCACCTGCGCCAGCCGTTCACACCCCAGCCCCAGATCGGCCAGCCCTGCCATGGCCTTGCGGATGCGCACACGATCAAAGGCGGGGTTCTCGTTCGACGGATCTTCGATCCAGCCGGCACCGCGACGGCGCAGATCCTCGCGCAGGTCGTGCCGCGAAAAGCGCAACAGCGGGCGCAGCCACAGCATCCCTTCATGGCGGCGGCGGGCCTGCATCGCGGCCAGCCCGTCCACGCCGGCACCGCGGGCAAGACGCATCAGAAAGGTTTCGGCCACATCGTCACGGGTATGGCCCAGCGCCACCGCATCCAGCCCCGCCGCCCGCGCCCAATCGGCCATCAGCCCGTACCGGGCTCGCCGCGCCTGATCCTGAAGGTTGCCGCGCCCGTCCCAGCCCTGCCAGCGCAGGGTGTCATGCGGCACACCCAGACCCGCGCAGACGCGGGCCACCTCGGCCGCCTCGGCCGCCGCTTCGGGGCGCAGGCCGTGATCCACCGTCACCGCCCGCGCGGCAATCCCGGCCTCGGCCGCCAGATGCAACAGGGCCATCGAATCGCCCCCGCCGGAAACGGCAATGCCCAGGGCCCGCACATCGCCAAGCCCTGGGCCGTTCAGGAACCGCTGCACCAGCGGCATCAGTTGCAGCCAAGCGCCCGCATCGCACCGACAGCCTCTGACGCGGCGGCGCTTCCGGGGAAGCGGGTGCCGACTTCGGCCAGCGTGACGCACGCCTCGGGGGTCTGGCGCAGGTCGCCCAGCGCCCGGCCCAGCTTCAACAGCGCCTCGGGCGCCCGCGGGCCGTTTGGCGACCCCGAAAAGCTTTCCAGATAGGACCGCGCCGCATTGGCGGTTTCGCCCAGACTGCTCAGGGCTTCGCCGCGCAGGTAATGCGCCTCGTAGGTCAGGGGGCCGCCCGTGTAGGTCTCGGCAAAGGTCGCAAAGAGGTCCGCGGCGGTGCGAAAGTCACCTTGACCGAGCACCTCCCGGGCCCGGTCGAAGTCGGCCTGTTCCGAGACGGCCAGCGCCGCCCCACCCGCATCGGCAGCCGGGGCCGGCGCGGGGGTTGCCACTGCGGCCGCGGGCGCCTCGCCGCCCAGCGGCTTGGTCTCGCCAAGGGCGCCGATATCGCAGCCCTCTTCCAGCTCGCAGACACGGAATTCCAGATCGCCCACGCGGTTCGTCCCGTCCTTGACGACGCGGTTGATCTTCAACTCCAACTCTTCGGCCTTGGCGGTGACCTGCGCCAGTGCCGCCTCCATTGTGTCCATCCGTTGAAGCGCCGACCCACCCGCCGCGCCCGAGGTGGCCGCGCCGGTCGAGACAAGTTCCCGCTTCAGGTCGTTGAACTCGGCCTGAAGCTGGCCGAGTTCCGCCTTGATATCGGCCAAGGTCTGCGCCCGGTCCTGAGCCGCCACAGACATTGGCGCCAGCGCAAGGGCTGCGGCCCAGATCAGGCGCATCCGATCAGGCCCCCGCGCCCATCGACAGCACCGTGACGGCGCGCCGGTTCTTGCCATAGCAGTCCTCGGTCGAGCAGACCTCGACCGGGCGTTCCTTGCCATAGGACACGGTGCGCATCCGCGACGGCGCCACGCCCTTGGAAATCAGGTAATCCTGCACCGCCGAGGCGCGACGCGCGCCCAGCGCAAGGTTGTATTCCCGCGTGCCCTGTTCGTCGGCATGACCTTCGATGATGATGGCATAATCGGCGTTCTGCGCCAGCCATTGCGACTGGGTGTCCAGCGTGGCCCGCGCGGTGTCCGACAGCGTGCTTTGGTCCACCGCGAAGAACACGCGGTCGCCCAGCGTCTGCTGGAAATAGGCGATCGAGCGCGGGTCGTTCGCGCCACCCAGCGCGGAACTGTCGATCCCGCCCGCGCCATAGCCACCAAGCCCGCCGGCACCGGCCGCACCACCGGCGCCGCCGGCACCATAGCGGTCGGGGTTGTTACAGGCGGCAAGGCCAAGGACCGCCAGAAGAAGGAGGGCCTTCGGAAGATGCGTCATCGGTTAGTCCTTCTCAGATCGGGCGCGTTGCGGCCGAAGTTAACAGGTTTGGCCGCCGTGGCAAACGGCGGCCGGGGCTCGGTCAGGGCAGAAGCGGCGACCACGCCGGGTCCGAGGCCGCCACGCTCAGCGGCACCCGCTTCAGGTTGCGCCCGGAAATGTCCACCGAATACAGCGCCGGCTGACCGCCCGCCCCCGCGCCTTCGCGGGTGAACATCAGCACGCGGCCGTTCGGTGCCCAGGTCGGGCCTTCATCAAGGAACGAGGCCGTCAGCAGCCGTTCCTCGGACCCGTCGGTGCGCATGACGCCGATGTGGAACCGGCCCTGATGCTGCTTGGTGAACGCGATCAGATCGCCACGCGGCGACCAGACCGGGGTGCCATAGCGGCCCGCCCCGTTCGAGATCCGCCGCGGCTCGCCGCCGCCGGCCGACATGATGTAAAGCTGCTGCCCGCCCGAGCGGTCGCTTTCGAACACGATCTGCCGGCCATCGGGCGAAAAGCTGGGCGCGGTCTCGATCGAGGGCGAATTGGTCAACTGCCGCCGCGTGCCAGACGCGGTGTCCAGCGTGTAGATGTCGGTATTGCCGCCCTGTTCCAGCGAAAAGGCGACCGTGCGGCCATCGGGGGCAAAGCGCGGCGCGAAGGTCATGGTGCCCGGCTGTTCAGCCAGCCCCCGCGACGACAGCGACCCCACATCCATCAGATAAATGCGCGGAAAGCCCGAGGAATAAGAGGTGTAAAGGATGCGGTCACCCTGCGGCGAGAACCGCGGCGCCAGCACGATCGACGAGGAATCCGTCAGATACTGCACATTGGCGCCATCGTAATCCATCACCGCCAGCCGCTTGGCCCGGGCGTTCTTCGGCCCCGTTTCCGACACGAAGACCACGCGGCTGTCGAAATAGCCGCCCTCGCCGGTGATCCGGCTGTAGGCCACGTCGGCCACCTTGTGCGCCATGCGCCGCCAGCCTGCGGCAGAGCCTGCGAATTGCAGCCCCTCGCCCAGCGGCTGGTCCGAGAACACGTCATACAGGCGGAACTTCACCACCACCCGGTCACCCGAGGCCGAGACCGCCCCGGTCAGCAGCGCCTGCGCATTGATCGCCTTCCAGTCGGCATAGGCCACCGGCGCGTCAAAGCTGGTCACCCGGCTGATATGGGCCGAGGCCGGGATCTCGCGGAACAGGCCCGTCCCGGCCAGATCCGAGGCGATCACCCGCGCGATATCCTGCGCCAGTTGCGAGGCCGCGCCATTCTCGGCCACGAAATCCGGCACGGCAAAGGGCAAGGGTTCGATCACGCCTTCGGTGATCTCGATACGCAGCGGGCCATTCTGTGCCGCCGCCGGGACCACGGGCAGCAGCAGCGCCAGCGCAAGGCCCAGCGGGGCAAGGGGTCTGAACAGGGTCATGGAAGCCTCATGCTCTCCGGGTTCGGGGGGACCGGGCACGGGCCCGGAAGCGGGTTGGTCTGGCGTGGGTCATTTCATGCGCATCCCTTCCGGGTTGAACACCATCTCGACATCGCGCCACTGGTCATATTTCTCGGCAGGCAGCGGAAAGCCGCGGGAACCGCAGCGAATGATCGCGCGCCGGGCGGCCTCGAACGCCTGCCGCGCCCCGTCAGCCGAGCCGCCGGAAGAATCGATCATGCGGATCGTGCCGGTTTCGGGCTTGCCGTCCTGCGCGATGGTCATGCCGACGGTGACGGTGGTCTGAAGCGCCTCGGTCGACAGGGCGCCCACGTTCCAGCATTGCTGCACCGCGACGCGGAAAGCATCCTTTTCGCCGCTGGTCATCGGCGGACCCGACCGCGCCGGGGCCGAAGGCGTCTCAGAGGCGGACTCGTCGGCGCCACCACCGGCCAATGCCTCGGCCAGCGCATCGGCCACCGCATCGCGCGATTTGGCAGGCTTTTCAGCCGGTTTTTCGGCAGGCTTCTCGGCCGGTTCCGACGCGGCAGCATCGGACCGGGCAGAGGCGGCCGGCGTGGGCTTGTCCTCGGCCGGGGCGGGCGCGCGGGCGGCTTTCGGCTTCACGCGGGGGCGCACCGAACTGGTGGGGGCCAGTTGCGCCACCTCTTCGGTTTCCGTGGCCTCGGTCACGATTTCGGTCGTGGCCTCTTGCGGGGCGGCGGGGGGCTTTTCCTCGACCACCTGTTCGGCGGGCTTTTCCGCGTCGGGCGTCACCGCAGGCGTCGGAACCTCGGCGATCTCGGCCTCGGGTTCCGGGGCTTCGGCAGGGGTCGGCGCCACCCGCGGCGCGGGCTTGGGCTTCGGACGCGGCGAGCTTTGCGGCACCAGAACCGGCTGCTCGACTTCGGCAAGGGGGGCGACCGGCTCTGGCGCTTCGGCGATTTCGGGCTCGGGCACAGGCGCGATGTCCGGCGCGGTGGGCGCGGCATCGGGCGCGGGCGCGGGTTCCGGCCGCGGTTCGGGCGCAGGGGGGGGCGGCTGTTCCGCCACCGGCTCGGGCGCGGGCGCGGATTCTTCGGGCGGCGGCGCCGGCTGCGGCGGCTCGGCCGAGGGCTGCGGCGGCGCATCCGACGGCGCGGTGGCGGCAGAGGTCATGGCATCGAACTCGGCGCTCGTCATCAGCGAGACCGAGGTGACGGCAACTTCGGGCGCATGATCGGGCCGGAAGAACCAGTCGCCGATCAACAGCCACAGGATCAGGCTGAAATGCCCGATGCCGGAGATGATGACCCCCTTGTTCATGCTGTGGGGCCTAGCCGCCGCTTCCGCCGAAGCTCGGGCCGCCGACATCCGTCACCAGCCCGATGTCCTGAAAACCGCCCCGGTTCAGCGCGCCCATCACCTGCGCCACCCGCTCGTAAGGGATCGAGCCGTCGGCCCGCAGGAACACCTTTTTCGAGGTGCGTTCCGCCGCGATCGCCAGCAGTTTCGGGATCAGATCCGCTTCAGAGGTTTCGGTGGTCTGGATCATCAGCCGGCCATCGGCCACCAGCGTGATCGTCAGGGGTTCTTCCTGCTCGGTCGGCAAGGCATTGGCCGTGGTTTCCGGCAGTTTCACCGGCACGCCCACCGTCAGCAGCGGCGCCGCCACCATGAAGATGATCAGCAGCACCAGCATCACGTCGACAAAAGGCGTGACGTTGATTTCCGACATCGCGGCCGAAGCGCCGCGACGCCGCCCGCGACGACCCCCGCCGCCCTTTTTGATGACCCCCGCGCCCATCTCTCAGGCCGCGTCCAGCTGGCGCGACAGGATGGTGGCGAATTCGTCCGAGAACGCCTCGTATCCGCCGATGATCCGTTCGGAATCGGCGTTCAGCTTGTTGTAGAACACCACGGCCGGGATGGCGGCCACCAGACCGAAGGCGGTGGCCAGAAGCGCCTCGGCGATGCCCGGCGCCACCACGGCAAGGTTGGTGTTCTGCGAGATCGCGATCTGTTCGAAGGCGTGCTTGATCCCCCAGACCGTGCCGAACAGGCCGATGAACGGCGCGGTCGAGCCGGTGGTCGCCAGAAACGACAGGCCCGCGTTCAGCCGTTCGCTTTCCTTGTCGATCGCCACCCCCATCGAACGGTCGATGCGCGACTGCGCCCCCGCGATCAGCCCGCCGTCATGGCGATGACTGCGGCGCCATTCCAGCATCCCGGCGGCAAAGATCTTTTCCGAAGCGCCCTCGGGCTGGGGGCCCAGCCTTTCGAACAGCTCGTCCAGCGGCTCGCCCGACCAGAAAGCGCGGTCGAAGATCGCCGCCTCGCGCCGGGCCTGCCGGAAGCTGATGTGCTTCTGGATGATGATGGCCCAGGACCAGAAGGACATGATGATCAGCGCGATCATCACGAACTTCACCGTAAGGGTTGCACGCGCAAAGAGGGCGAGCATGGAGAAATCAATCTCCTGCGCCATCGCGAGGGTTTCCGTTTCCATCTGCCTGCTCTCTTGGGGCCGTTCTGGGGGCCGTTATTACAGTGATTCTATCCGTCTTTCAGGGGGAATGCCAACACATCTGCGTCAGGTTTCGCGGCCCCCGCGCGGCCTTTCAGGCAAAAGCCCGGCGAACTTCCGCCGGAAGCCGCGCCGCGCGGCCCTGGGCATCCAGGCAGACGATCACCACGCGGGCCGCGAACAGCCGCTCGTCGCCGCGCAGAACGTCCTGATCCAGCACAAGACTTGCCCCCCCGATCGAAACCAGCCGGGTTTCGACCTCCAGCAGGTCGTCGAAACGGGCGGGACGCAGGTAATCGGCCTCGACCCGGCGGACGGCGAACACGATCCCGGTTTCGGCGCGCAGACGGGACTGATCCACCCCCCGCTCTCGCACCCATTCGCTGCGGCCACGCTCGATGAACTTCAGGTAGTTGGCATAGTAGACGATTCCCGCAAGGTCGGTGTCCTCGTAGTAGACTCGCAGGGGAAAACGGTGGCTCATCGTGCACTCCTGCCGGGGAATCGGGCAACGGGCTCGGATAGCGCCACGGACGACGGCAGGCAAGCACATCGCGGAAAAGTCCCGCAAAACCGGCAGGATGCCGCCTTTCTGCGCGCCGGTGCGAGTGTATGCCGCACCTTGGACTGCGGGTTTGTGCGTGAGGACGCCGCAACCCGTGCTAACTTCGGCTCCGCAGGTGCATCCGCATCGTCCCGAGGCGTGTTGCGCGTCTGATCATGAGTTCTATGCCCGTTAGAGGAGAGCACTATGTCTGATATGGAAAAGGCGATGTCGTCGATGCTGGCCGACATGACGCCGAAAAAACTGCCCACCAACGAAGAAATCTTCGGCAAGGGCGCTGAACTCGGCGATGCCAAGGCGATGGGCCTCACCGACATGCTCGACCAGATGACCCCGAAGAAACTGCCGACCAACGAAGAACTGTTCGGTCAGATGGCTGAAATCGACACCACCGCCTTCGACGCGCTGCTGAAGATGATCACCCCCCAGAAGCTGATGTCGTATGAAGACCTCGCCAAGATGTTCGGGATGAAGCTCTGATCTGACGGGCAGACCGGATAAAAGACCCTTCGGGGCCCGAGCGGCCGGCCATTGGCCGGCCTCGTCGGTTCAAGGGCGTGGGTCGCAGCGCGAACAGCGCCATGACGCGAGACGCCGGCCCGTATCGCTTCGCGCGCGAAGCCTTGGGCCTTCCTGACATGACGGCATCCTGTATCGGGCCGCGCCCGCGCCGTCAGACAGTTTTTCCGACATCCCGCCAAGGCGCTTGCAATCGCAGGGCCGCTTGTCCTACCTGCCGCCTGCACGCCCCCGAAGGGCGGCGCGGAAGACAGCCATGAGGGCGCGATGGCACAGCCCGTTCAGGATGAGATCCCCGAACCCGACCGCGTCGAGGGCGCCCCGCACCCGCGCTGCACGACGGGGCTGTTCGGCCATGACCGGGCCGAGGCTGACTTTCTGTCGGCCCATGCCTCGGGAAGGCTGCATCACGGCTGGCTGATTACTGGCCCCCTCGGCGTCGGCAAGGCCACGCTGGCATGGCGGATCGCGCGCTTTCTGCTGGCGCAGCCGCCGGAACAGGGGCTGTTCGCGCCCCCACCCCCGCCATCGCTGGACGTGCCCGCCGATCACCCGGTGGCGCATCGGGTGGCGGCGCTGTCCGATCCGGGGCTGTTCCTGCTGCGCCGGGCGTGGGATCAGAAGGACAAGAAGCTGAAAACCCAGATCACCGTCGATGAGGTGCGCCGGATGAAGGCGTTCTTTTCGCTGACGGCGGCCGATGGCGGGCGGCGGGTGGCCATCGTCGATCCCGCGGACGAGATGAACCCGAACGCGGCCAACGCGCTGCTGAAACTGCTGGAGGAACCGCCGGCGGGCGCGACGCTGCTTCTGGTCTGCCATCAGCCGGCGCGGCTTTTGCCCACGATCCGCTCTCGCTGCCGCGAATTGCGGCTGGGCACGCTGGGGCCTGCGGACATGGCCCGCGCGCTGGACGCCGCGGGCGTCGAGGTCACCGACCCCACCGCCATGGCGGAACTTGCCGGCGGCTCGGCCGGCGAGGCGATCCGTATCGCCAATCTCGACGGGCTGAAGCTGTATCGCGCGCTGGTAACCTTGCTGTCCGGCATCCCCAACCTGGACCGGCCACGGCTGCTGGCCCTGGCCGACAGCGCCGCGGGCAAGGGCGCCGAGCCGCAGTTCGTGCTGATGCTGTCGCTGATCGACCTGTTTCTGGCCCGCCTGGCGCGGGCCGGCACGCTGCGGATCACCCCGCCCGAGGCCGCCCCGGGCGAGGCCGCGCTGTTCGCCCGCCTTGCCCCCGATGCGCAGGCCGCCCGCGGCTGGGCCGATCTGGCGCAGACCCTTGGCAACCGGGCGCGCCGCGGGCGGGCGGTCAACCTTGACCCTGCCGCGCTTCTCATGGATATGGTTCTCAGGATCGACGAGACGGCGGCCCTGCTCGCCTCAAGGTAAGCCATGACGCCCGATATTCCGCAGATCGTCGACAGCCATTGTCATCTGGATTTCCCCGATTTCGAGGGCGAACTGCCCGAGATCGTCGCCCGTGCCCGCGCGGCCGGGGTGGGCCGCATGGTCACGATCTGCACCCGCCTGCGCCACGAACCCCGGGTGCGCGCCATCGCGGAAGCCTATGACGGCGTCTACTACGCCGCCGGCACCCATCCGATGAGCGCGGCCGAAGAACCCATGGCCACGGTTGACGCGTTGGTGGCCCTTGCCGCGCATCCGAAGTTCGTGGGCATCGGGGAAACCGGGCTGGATTACCACTATTCCGCCGACAGCCGCGCCGCGCAGCAGGAAAGCCTGCGCATCCATATCGAGGCCGCGCGCCAGACCGGCCTGCCGCTGATCATCCATGCCCGCGCCGCCGATGACGACATGGCCCGCATCCTGTCCGAGGAACACCGCGCGGGCGCCTATTGCTGCGTCATGCATTGCTTCTCGTCCGGGGCGGAACTGGCGCAGGCGGCGCTGGATCTGGGGTTCTACCTGTCGATGTCGGGCATCGCCGCCTTTCCGAAATCGGCCGAGCTGCGGGCAATCTTTGCCGCCGCGCCGCTGGACCGCATCCTTCTGGAAACCGACAGCCCCTATCTGGCCCCGCCCCCCCACCGCGGCCGCCGGAACGAGCCCGCCTATACCGCCCACACCGCCGCGAAAGGCGCCGAGGTCTTCGGGCTGACCCTGCCCGAGTTCGCCGCCGCCACCTCGGCCAATTTTGACCGGCTGTTTGCGAAGGCCGCCCGCTGATGGCGCGGCTGCGGTTCACCATCCTTGGCTGCGGCTCGTCGGGGGGGGTGCCTCGGTTGGGCGGGCATTGGGGGGAATGCGACCCCGCGAACCCGAAGAACCGCCGCCGCCGCTGTTCCCTGCTGGTCGAGCGGAGCGAGGGGCACGGCACCACCCGCGTGCTGATCGACACCACCCCCGACCTGCATCCGCAGTTGCTGGATGCCGGTGTGGGGCTGCTGGATGCCGTCGCCTGGACCCATGCCCATGCCGATCATGTCCATGGCATCGACGACCTGCGCCAGATCGTTTTCAACATGCAGAAGCGCCTGCCGGTCTGGGCCGATCCGGTCACGCAGGATGCGCTGCTGAACCGCTTTGGTTATGCCTTCGTTCAGCCGCCGGGATCGCTTTACCCGCCGATTCTGGATCTGAACACCATCGACGGCCCGTTCGAGGTCGATGGCGAGGGCGGAAAGATCCGGCTGGTGCCCTTCAGCGTCAGCCACGGCCCGACCGAGGCCTTGGGCTTCCGCATCGGCGATCTGGCCTATCTGCCCGATGTGGTGGCGATCCCGGAAGAAAGCTGGCCGCATCTTCAGGGGCTGCGGATGTGGGTGCTGGACACACTGCGCCGCCGCCCGCACCCGACCCACGCCCATCTGGCGCTGGCGCTGGACTGGATCGCGCGGGCAAAGCCGGAACGCGCGATCCTGACCAACATGCACATCGATCTGGATTACGATGCGCTGGCGGCCGAACTGCCCGCCCATATCAAGCCCGCCCATGACGGTCTGAGCTTCGATCTGGACGCATGAGCGCGCTGATCGACGTCATCCTGCCAGTCTTTCTGGTGATCGGCTTCGGATATGCGGCGGCGCGGGTGGGGCTGATCCCGGACCTTGCGGTGGATGGCATCATGCGGTTCGCGCAGAATTTCGCGGTGCCCTGCCTGCTGTTCTCGTCGATCGCGCGGCTGGATCTGGCGGCGAACTATGACCTTGGGCTGTTCGCCTCGTTCTACGCCGGGGCTTTCATTGGCTTTGCCCTTGGCTTTCTGGGCGCACGGCATCTGTTTCGCCGCCCGCTGGAAGATTGCGTGGCGATCGGCTTTGCCTGCCTGTTCTCGAACTCGCTGCTGCTGGGCCTGCCGATCACCGAACGCGCCTATGGCCCCGACGCGCTGGCGGCGAACTATGCCATCATTTCAATCCATTCGCCGCTGCTGTATGGCTTTGGCATCACCGTCATGGAGCTTGTCCGCTCGCGCGGGATGGGGCTTTCAAAGCCGCGGCTGGCGCGGCAGGTGGTGGTGGCGATCTTCAGCCAGCCGCTGGTGATCGGGATCTCATTGGGCTTTGTGGTGAACCTGTCGGGCATGGTGCTGCCCGGCGCCATCGATGCCGCGGTCGGCATGATGAGCCGCGCGGCCCTGCCCACGGCGCTGTTCGGGCTGGGGGGGGTGCTGCTGCGCTATCGCCCCGAAGGCGACATGAAGGTGATCGCGATGATCTGCGGCCTGTCGCTGATCGTGCATCCGGGTGTGGCCTTTCTGCTGGGGCGCGGGGTGTTCGATCTGGAAACCGCGCAGATCCGGTCTGCCGTGGTGACGGCGGCAATGGCACCGGGGGTGAATGCCTATCTGTTCGCCAACATCTATGGCGTGGCCAAGCGGGTCACGGCCTCGGCGGTGCTGATCGCCACCGCAGGCTCCATCCTGACGATCTGGGTCTGGCTTCAGCTTTTGCCCTGATCCGCCATCGCACGGCGGATCAGCGCGTTCAGCCATGCCATCCCCGCCAGCGCCAGCCCAAGACAGGCAAAGCTGAGAACCCGGACCAGCCCCGACAGCCCCGCGGCATCCCACAGGAACACCTTGGCCACCGTCACGCCGATCACCACCATCGCCAGCCGGCGCAAGGGTTCCGACCGCCGCTGCACCGCCAGCCACAACAGCGCCGCCCCCGCCACCAGCATCGCCAGCGTATAGCTGTAAAGCTCGCCCTGCATGACACCGGGGGCGTCGATCCGCTCGCCCTGCCACAGGCGGCGGATTTCCAGTGCAAGCCACAGGATCGCGAACCCGATCCCCAAAAGCCGCACCGACCGCCGCAACCGCCCCAGCGCCGGCAACAGCGCCCCCGCGATCAGAAGCGCCGCCGGCACCGCATAGGCCAACGCCAGCGAATCAAGGATCGGCGGGCCGATGATGCGCCCGTCGGCCCCCGCCACCAGCGGATTGGCCAGCGTCAGCGACAGCAGCAGCGGCACCGCGGCCAGCAGCGCGGCACCGGCTGCGATCACCCGGCGCAGCAGATCGACGCGGCCGCCATCGCCCTGCACCCGCCAAAGCTGCGCCCCCGCCACCAGCAGCCACGGCACCGCCTGAAGCGTCAGGAACCAGTGTGTCCACTGCGACTGATCGGGCGGAAGGCCGCGCAGGAACAGCACGTTGGTCAGCAGCGCCGCCCAGACCACCACGGCGCTTTCGGCCACCGCTCGCTCGATCCGGCGGCCAGAGGCCAGCAGATGCCGCGCCGCCAGCGCCGCCATGATCGCCCCGGAAAAGGCCACCAGCACATGGCCCAGCGGCGCGATGCCGGCCCAGTCAAGGCCAGGATCGACCACCAGCCGATAGCTGATCGCCGCCACCGCCGCCTGCATGAACCAGCCCATCTCGACCAGCGACAGCCGCCGGTCCAGCCAGACCGCCGTCACCGCCAGCACACCGAAGGCCAGCGTCAGCGCGGCAGCATCCAGCAGCAGGAACAGGGCCAGCGCCACCGCCGACAACGCCGACAGCACCGCCCAGGCCATCGGCCGGCGATCCGCCTGCCCCGCCCAGCGCCACGCCAGCCAGGTCATCAGCCCCGCCACCGCCATCACATGCAAGGCCCAGGGCAGCAGCCCAAGGACCGGCGCGGGAAGCCAGCGAAACTCCAGCAGGGCCGCCGCGACCGGCGCCGCCAGCACCGCCGCCAGCGCCAGTGGCCGCAACAACGCGCCCCGCGCCCGCTGCGCCAGCGCCAGCGTCACCAGACCCGCCAGCAGCAAAAGCACCGAAACGGTGGCGGGGGGGGCGGTTTCGGGCTCTCGCAGCAGGATGGTTTGGGCGGAAAAGACCGCAGCCGACCGCTCGTCGGTCCAGAGTTGGGCAAGGAAGGCCGCGGCGGGCAGGATCGCAAGGTCTCCGATCCCGGGCGCGCGCAGGCTGGCCACCGCCAGCCCCAGTGCCAGCGCGGCCAGTGCAGCAAAGGACCACATGCCGTCCAGCGTCAGCCACAGGGCGAGCGTCGTCGCCACCACCGTGCCGAAGGCCAGCCGCACCGGAAAGGACGGGCTGCCCCCGCCCATCAGCGCGTCAAGGATCGCCGGCGCCTCGTGCTCGGGGATCGGCGCGCGTTCGGGCACCACCACCGCCATCACGGCAAAGCCCAGCAGCGCCAGCGCCCAACCTTCATCCCCGGCGCCGGCCAGCGCCATCAGAAAGGCGCCGCCCATCCCCACCACCAGCGCCAGCACCGAGACCCAGGCCCAGCGGCGAAAGGCATCGACCGCAAGGCCAAGAAAGGCGATCAGCAGGTAATAGGGATAAAGCGCCGCCGTGGCCCCCGATCCGCCCGCCACCAGAAACGGCGCCGCCCCCGCCCCCAGCAGCCCCATGGCGACCAGAAACGGACCGTGACGCCAGCCCAGCACCACCGCGCCCAGCGTCGTCGCCACCAGCCCCGCCAGTGTCAGCCCTGGACCATACAGCGCATAAAGCAACCTCCCGGCGACAATACCGGCATAGACCGAAACGATCCCCGCCGCCGAGAACACCGAGGGCAGGTAAAGGGCCGGCGCGTCCTCGCCCTCGCCGCCCCGCCTGCGCACCCATTCGCCGGCCGCGATCAGGCCAAGGCCGAAGGCCACCGCCGCGGCCACACGCAGCGCAGGCGGCAGCAGGCCCTGCTCGATGCCGTATTGCACGAAGAAGATGCCGGCCAGCGCCAGCGACACCGCCGACAGCGTAAAGGCCCAGTTGGTCCGCAGCCAGACGAACAGCCTCGCCAGCCGGTCGCGGCGCAGGACATAGGGGCGTTCGGGCGCGGGTTCCGCCTGCGTTTCCGGCGCTGGCGCACGATCCCACGGGCCGGCGATCGGCGGCGGGCGGTCGGCGGTCACTGGAAGGGCATCCGACGCGGGCGCAGGTGGTGCAACCGGATCGGGCTGCGGCCGCGCCATCACATCCGGCAATGCATCGGCTGCGGGCGCCGGGCTGCCCAGACGCGCAAGGGCGGCCTCGACCTCGGCCAGCCGCGCGGTCAGCCGCGCCTGCCGCACCAGCAGCACGACCGTCGCCACCGGCGTTCCCACCACAATCGCCAGCGTCAGCAGCGCCAGAAGGATGATCGTGCCCTCGTCCATCGCCAAACCCCTGCCCGCGGCTGATTCCTCGGCCACGATGGCACGGAACGCCTGCGATGGGCAGGCCCTGCGACCGCGGTCAGCGCCGCCGCGCCGAGACGTAGGCCAGCGCCAAAGGCAGCGCCATCAACTCGCGCGAGGCAGGCCGCCGCGCCACCAGTTTCACCGCAGCGGCGGCCGGGGCGACCATCGCCGCCAACAGCGCCATGCGCCGCACCGCGCCCCATGTCCCTTCCGGCGCATGGGCAAGATAGGCGGTCAGCGCCGCGCCTAGCGCCTCATGCGCGCTGCGGTCGGCGCAGAGGCAGGAATGGATGAAGATCAGCACATCCAGCGCGAAATGCCGCTTGCGCCGCCGCCGCATCGCCGTGCGCGACAGGCTGATGAAGCGGACCGTCGTCCCGTCCCAGCAGATCGAGCGCATGGTGGGCCGGCCGTGGGTCACACCCGCGCGATGCAGCCGCGCCAGCGCCTCGCCCGCGGCGGCAAAGGCGGCCTGCCGTTCGCGCGCACAGGTGTCTGCGGCGCGCAGCAGGTGGCGCAGGTTGGCGCCCGCGTCGCGCGTCACCAGCCAGTCGGTGTGACCATCCACCAGCGCCACCACCGGAAGGCCCGCCGCGCCCAGCGCGACGCAAGCCTCGCGTTCGCGGCGCAGCAAGCGGCGCATGTCGCCCTTGCGCTGCCAGTTGCGGTGGGTCGCATCCTCGACCCGCTTCAGCCAAAGCTGATCGCCATCGGGCAAGGGCAGCGGTTTCACCCGGACCGGCGTTTCGCAAAGGGCCGCGGCGATCACCGGCGCGAAGGGATCGGCGGAAGGGGCGGCTGGATCGATCTGTGACATGACCAGAGTCCCGGCGGCTTTGTGCCGTCATGGGATCAGGTTAGCAGCGATCCGCGCCCCGTTGAGGGCGCCTGTTGCCGCACCTTGCGGAAAAATCAGTCACACTTTGAACGGGCGGCCCGGCGGCGAATCCCGGCATGGCCAAGGGATGCGCAACGCCCCGCAAAGCGGCCAGAGCGGGCGCCCGCTCTGGCCGAAAGCCTCAGCGCCAGCTGAAGAAGTCGGCGGGCGCGCGGCCCAGCAGCTCGGACGCCAGTTCGGCCCCCAGCGCCGCGGCATCCGGGATCGGGCCACGGATCTCGCCCGAGATGCATTCGGACCCGTCGGGGCGCAGGATCTCGCCGCGCAGCCAGATCTGGTCGCCTTCCAGCAGGCACAGCCCTGCGATCGGCGTCTCGCACGAACCGTCCAGCTTCAGCAGATAGCTGCGCTCGGCGGCAAGGCGGTGGCCGGTGGGCACGTCATGGATCGCGGCCAGCATTTCCTGCGTGCGCGGATCGTCGATCCGACGCTCGATCCCGATGGCGCCCTGCGCCACGGCCGGCAGCATTTCTTCGTGCTCGATCGCGATGCGCGGCACTTCGGTCATGTTCAGCCGGTTCAGCCCGGCCATCGCGAGGAAGGTGCCCCGCGCCACCCCGTCGGACAGCTTCTTGAGACGGGTCTGAAGGTTGCCACGGAATTCCACGATCTGAAGATCGGGACGGCGGTTCAGCAGTTGCGCGCGGCGGCGCAGGCTGGAAGATCCGACCACGGCGCCCTGCGGCAAATCAGCCAACCCACCTTCAGCGAAGGTGATGAAGGCATCGCGCGTGTCTTCGCGCGGCAGGTAGGTGTCAAGGATCAGCCCATCCGGCTGAAGCGTCGGCATGTCCTTCATCGAATGGACGGCGATATCGATTCCGCCGTCAAGCAGCGCGTCCTCGATCTCGCGGGTGAACAGGCCCTTGCCGCCAATCTCTTTCAGAGGGCGGTCCAAGACCTTGTCACCTGTGGTTTTTATCACCACGATCTCAAATACCTCTTCCGGCAACGAGAACGCGGCCGACAGGCGGCTGCGGGTCTCGTAGGCCTGAGCCAACGCAAGCGGCGAGCCGCGCGTGCCGATCTTGAGGGGTTCAGCGGGGGTGGGCATGGTGTGTGTCATGGCGATTTGGTTAGCGTTGTCCAGTTGCCCTGACAACTCCCCATATTGACATCGGGGGCGCGGCTTGGGAACCAGCACCCAAGCTGAGAAGGAGCACCCCATGACCAAGACGATGCTGCGTGCGCTGCGGGGCGAAACCCTGCCCACGCCCCCGATCTGGCTGATGCGTCAGGCCGGCCGCTACCTGCCGGAATACCGCGCGACGCGGGCCGAGGCGGGCGACTTCCTCTCGCTGTGCTACAACCCGGAACTGGCCGCCGAGGTGACGCTTCAACCGATCCGCCGCTATGGCTTTGACGCGGCGATCCTGTTTGCCGACATCCTGCTTCTGCCGCAGGCCCTTGGTGCGGATCTGTGGTTCGAAACCGGCGAAGGCCCGCGGATGTCCACGATCACCGACATGGCCGGGGTCGAGGCGCTGAAGGGCAAGGACGAGATCCACGACAAGCTGGCCCCGGTTTATGAGACCTGCCGCATCCTCGCCCGCGAACTGCCCGCCGAGACCACCTTCATCGGGTTTGCCGGGATGCCGTGGACGGTCGCGACCTACATGATCGCGGGCCGCGGGTCCAAGGATCAGGCCGCGGCGCACAAGCTGAAGGACACCGACCGGGCGGCCTTTGTCGCGCTGATGGACCGCATCACCGATGCCACCATCGAATACCTGTCGAAGCAGGTCGAGGCCGGCTGCGAAGTGGTCAAGCTGTTCGACAGCTGGGCCGGCTCGCTGAAAGGGCAGGACTTCGAGGATTTCGCCGTGGAACCGGCGCGCAAGATCATCGCGGAACTGAAGGCCCGTCACCCCGGTCTGCCGATCATCGCCTTCCCGCGCGAAGCCGGCGAGGGCTATATCGGGTTTGCCGAAAAGACCGGCGCCGATTGCGTGGCCATCGACAACTCGGTGTCGCCGGAATGGGCGGCCGAGAATGTCCAGAAGGGCAAGACCTGCGTTCAGGGCAACCTTGATCCGAAATACATGGTGACGGGCGGCGACGAACTGGTTCAGGCCACCAAGGGCGTGGTCGAGGCGTTCAAGAACGGCCCGCATATCTTCAACCTTGGCCATGGCATCACGCCGGAAGCCGATCCGGAAAACGTCACGCTGCTGGTCAACACGATCCGCGGCAAGTGATCCATCGGGGGCGGCTCACGCTGCTTTGAGCCGCCCCCGCTTGCCTTGTGCCGCCACAGCGGACAGGCTGACATGACCGACCCTGCCGGAGTTGTCATGCGCACCCTTCTTGCCCTTTTGCTCATGTTGCCCGCACCGGCGCTGGCCAAGCCCGAAGCCTGTCTGACCTCTTTGGAAGGCTTCCCGACCGCGCTGAGCTGGGACACGAAGGATCAAGAGGTTCGCGCCAACCGCTCGATCCGCGAACGCTGGCTGGGGGGCTATGGCGACATCACCTGCCCCGGCTATGTGACGCTGCGCGCGATGACGCCGGGGCTGAATGACCGTGAGCGCGCGGTGTTCTGCCTTCAGTTCGACCGCGAGGCCAACACCTACACCGGCTTTGCCGAAGGCGAGCGCGACGCCTATCTGCATTGCGCCCGGCCCACGGGTGCCTTCTGCCAAAGGGTCAACGATTCGACCGGGGCCGCGCTGTCCATCGCCGGACAGGCGGGACGGGTGGTGAACGGTGTCCGCGCGGTGGAAAACGGCACCGGCGCGGTGATCCTGTCGGGCACCGCGGGTTCGGTCTCGGCGGCGCTGTCCAGCCTTGGCGCCACGGCGCTGTCGGCGGCGACCGCGCCGGCCGCACTGGCCGCTGCCGCCGTCACCGTCGTCGCGGTGGGCGGCGCGGTCTATGTCTGTTCGGAATAGCCCGCCGACCGCCGCCCGATCAGACCCATTTCGCCAGCGGCGGCAGGCTCATCAGCACGGCATCGGCATCATGGCCTGATTCCAGCCCGAACTTCGTGCCGCGGTCGTAGACAAGGTTGTATTCGGCATAAAGCCCGCGATGGATCAGTTGCGCCTCGCGGTCGGCCTCGGTCCAGGGGGTGGCGCGGCGGCGTTCGACCAGCGGCAGGAAGGCCGGCAGGAAGGCGCGGCCCACCGCCTGGGTAAAGGCGAAGTCGGACTCCCATTCGCCCGAGTTCAGATCGTCGTAGAAGATGCCACCGACGCCCCGCGCCCGCCCCCGGTGCGGAATGAAGAAATAGTCATCCGCCCAGGCCTTGAAGCGGTCATAGCAATCGGGTGCGCGCGTGTCGCAAGCCGCGCGCAGGGTGGCGTGGAAATGCGCCGTATCTTCGGGATAGTCGAGACAGGGGTTCAGGTCGGCGCCGCCGCCGAACCACCACGCCTGCGGGGTCCAGAACATCCGCGTGTTCATATGCACCGCCGGCACATGCGGGTTGCGCATATGCGCGACAAGGCTGATCCCCGAGGCCCAGAATCGCGGATCGCTGTCCATCCCCGGCACCCCGCGCGCCGCCATCGCCCGTTGCGCGGGCGCGGCCAGCGTGCCGTGCACGGTCGAGACATTCACGCCCACCTTCTCGAACAGGCGGCCGCCGCGCATCACGCTCATCAAGCCGCCACCCCCACCGCTTTCGCGCTGCGTCTCGCGCAGGGCGAACCGGCCGGGCGGGGGGCCGGCCTCGTCCGGGGCGGTGTCCTCGGCCGCCTCGAACGCGGCCACGATCCGGTCGCGCAAGGCGCGGAACCAGCCCGAGGCGCGGGCTTTGCGCTCGTCCATCGCATCAATCATGCATGTCCCCCATAGCTTTAAGCAAAGGGCTAGCAGCTTTGCCCGCAGCGATCCAGAATCCCTTTGCGACGCGCCGCCAAAGGGCTAACCTCAGCCCCATGAAAGCCCTTGCCCTGCCCCTTCTTCTGCTTGCCACCCTTGCCGCCTGCGGCACGCCGCAGGATCGCTGCATTTCGCGCGCAACACGCGACCTGCGGGTGGTGGACGATCTGATCGCCGAATCGCAGCGCAGCCTTGCGCGCGGCTATGCGTTTGAAGAACGGGTGGATTACCGCCCGGAATGGGTGGAATGCGGCCCGCCTGTCGTGCGCACGCGCAAGAACGGCGACCGGGTGTTCTACCCGGCGCGGCGCTGCTTCGAACAGGTGCCCCATACCGTGCGAGAGCCGGTCGCCATCGACCTTGGCGCCGAGAGGCGCAAGCTGGATCAGCTTCTGGTGAAGCGCCGGCAACTGGCGCGGCAGGCCGAAGCGCAGGTGGCCCAGTGCCGGGCCACCTACCCCGAAACCTAGTAGACCGGGGCCACCGCAGCGTCGATCAGGCTGCGCCCGCCATCCAGCGTCACCACCTGCCCCGTCATGAAGGCCGCAGCATCCGAGGCCAGAAACTGCACCGTTTCCGCGATCTCGGACGCGGCGGCGATGCGGCGCATCGGCGTGCGCTCGGTGATCGCGCTGCGCCATGCCGGCGTGTCCTTCAGCGCGTTCTGAAGGCTGGCACTCATCATCGAGCCGAACGAGACCGCGTTGACGCGGATGCCCCTTGGCGCCAGCGCCACCGCCATCGACCGCGTCATCTGCTCGACCGCGGCGCAACTGATGGAATAGCCCAGCAACTCGGGCTGGGTGCGGCAGGCCGCGATCGAGGACAGGTTGACGACAGCGCCGATCTGCGAGGGCTTTTCCTCGGTCTTCTCGGCCCGCGCGATCATGCGCCTTGCCGTCATCTGCGTCAGCCGCAGGCCGGTCAACAGGTTCTGCTGCAACAGGAATTCCACCGCGTCATCCTCGGGGCACAGCGGGTCCGACGGCAGGATCTGCCGGCTGGCGTTCACAAGGATGTCCACCCGGTCAAAGGCGTCCATCGTGGCCGACAGCAGGTTGGTGATCGTCAGCTTTTCGCGCAGGTCGCCCGCGAACAGGCGCACCGGGCCTTCGGCACGGGCTTCCTCACCGACCTGATCTTCAAGCCGGGCCTCGTCGATGTCGACAAACATCACATTCGCGCCCTTGTCGACGAAATGCCGGGCCACGGCCAGCCCGATGCCGGCGGCAGCGCCCGTGACGATGGCGGTCTTGCCGGCGATGGAAAGTGACATGGTGGTCTCCTGTTACACGTCCGGGCGGCCGGCCTTGCGGGGCCGGGCAGCGCGGACGATCCTGAAGGCGGCATCGCCGCCGATCTCGTCGACCTCGACGAACAGGGTTCGAAGCTCGCGATCATAAGGCAGATGGCGGTTCGCCACCAGCCACAGCACCCCCGCCGGCTGCAACAGCCGCGCGGCGGTGCGCAGGAAGGCAAGGCCAAGGCCGGGGTCGGCCTCGCGTCCGGCATGAAAGGGCGGGTTGCACACCACCACATCGGCGGGCTTCGACAGCCGGAAGCGGGTGGCATCGGCCCAGTGGAAATAGGCGCGCGGATCGGGAATGTTCTGCCGCGCACAGACCAGCGCCGCGTGTTCGGCCTCGACCAGATCCAGCCGCTTGACCGCGCGCCTGTCCAGCACCGTCCGCGCCAGATAGCCCCAGCCGGCACCCAGATCGACCACCCGGCCCGCCAGATCCTTCGGCAGCGCCGCCGCCAGAAGTTCCGAGCCGCGGTCGGGCGCATCGGCCGAGAACACCCCCGGCAGGGTGACGAACCCGCCGTCGATCTCGGTCGGGCGGGCGGCCCAGTCTTCCAGCCCCGGACCGGCGGCAAAGGTGAACAGCTTGCCATGCGCCTTCGACAGCGCGGCCGAAACCGGCAGCCGGGCGGCCAGATCGCGATAGGCGGTCTCGATCCCGTCGGTTTTCTGGCCGTCCACGATCACCGGCCCGCCGTCTGCCACCGAGGCCGCGGCCTCGGCCAGCAGCGCCCGCGCCTCGGCCCGCGCCCGCGGCAGGCAGACCAGCGCCGCGGCATGGCCCGTGCCGCCCTCGGTCGCGACGCGAAAGCCGCGGGCGGCCAGCGCGTCGTGATCGGGGCGAAAGCCCTGCACCAGCAGCAGCCGGTCCTTTGGCAGCGCCGAAAGGTCGTCATCGGCCCGGGGGCGATAGACCACGATGCTGCCGCTGTCGGGCAGGGTGACGGCGCCGCTGTCCAGCGCGAGGGTCAGACGGGCAGAGCGCATGGGACGGCCGCGACGCCCGTTCCTATCCTGTTGAGCAAGACGATTCCCCCTTTGACCCGGAACGACACGCCGTTCACCCGCACCCGCCCCCTTTATCAACAGCCGCGGCGGGGGACAACGCGCGAAGCCGCCCACCCCCGACAGGGCCGGCGGCATCGCGGCACAGAGAATCGTTCACGAACCGGGCGGGGGGGGGGATTCGGCGCGCTTGCCCTGCACGGGCCGATTGCAGCGAACGGACAGATCGGCTGCGACACCACGCGCCGGGCCGCCGTCGTGCGAAGTCAGCCGTTCCGGCCGCCCCCCTTGCCGCCGCCGCCGTTTCCGCCACCGTGGCCGCCGCCGTTCCCACCATGGCCGCCGCCACCGCCGCGGCCTCCGCCATCGCGACCACCGTCGCCGCTACG
The DNA here is from genome assembly GCF_900207575.1 of Cereibacter ovatus. Classification (GTDB taxonomy): domain Bacteria; phylum Pseudomonadota; class Alphaproteobacteria; order Rhodobacterales; family Rhodobacteraceae; genus Cereibacter_A; species Cereibacter_A ovatus. The sequence continues at coordinate 252,952 of NZ_OAOQ01000002.1, read as the reverse complement.
GCCGCCCGCGCCTTCCCCTTTCGCACCGCCGGCATCCTTCCCTCCGGTCGCGCCGCCGGCACCCTTCCCTCCGCTCGCGCCGCTGGTGTCCTTGCCTCCGCGCGCACCGCTGGCAGCGCCCCTGCCGGACGCCGCCGATGCGCCAGACTTGCCCGGTTCGACGGATGTCCCGGGCCCCGTCGCCCTGCCCTTCCGTCCGGTCGCGACCTCGGCCCGGGCCACCTGTCCGGGAACAGCCTGTCGCGTCCCGATCGGGGACACGGCGCCCCGGTGCGCTGTGGTCTCATCCACCGAGGCGGTCGAAACGGTAACCGTTTTGGATGCGGCCTTACGACCCGCCTTCGCCACGCGCTTCGTCGGGGTCAGCGCCGACAGGAACGGCAGCGTGGCCGGGGCGATGCTGACCGCCAGACAGGACTGACTGCGACACCCCTCGCCGCCGTCCCGACCGCTGGCGATCAGCAACAGGTCGGGCGCACCGCCCCCCGAGGTCTCTGCACGGGCGACGCCGGCCCGTGGCCGCGCGCCCGCCCCCGGCGGGGTGACGGCGAAGGCCACAGGGGCAAGCGGGGCTGCGCGGGATGCCGGCATGTCGGGAAATGGCACCGCCGCCCCCGCCGCCGCGACAGGGGCGGGCCAGACCAGCACCGGCCCCGAGCCGCGATCGGCCCGCGGCAGCGCCTCGGCCAGCGCGGGCAGCGCCAGCAGCGGCACGTTCGGCGCGGCAAGGCGCGCCAGAAGTCCCGGCAGCCTCGGCCAGCCCGCGTCAGACCCGAGCGCCGCAAACAGGCGCGGCGATGCGGCCCAGATCAGCGGCCGGGCAGGTGGCACGGCATCGACCGCAGGCGCAGCCCCCGCCACGGCCACCGGCCCCAAAGCCGACAGCGCCGGCAAGGCCGCTGCCGGATCAGGGCGGCCACCCGGCAGGACAGGACGCGGGTCCGGCAGCGGATCGGCCATCAGATAGCGGATGTCCAGCGCGGTCTCCAGACGGTCGATCCAGCCGCGCGGGGCGGTCTGGGGCGCAAGCGTCAGATCCACGGACGCCGGGCCGTCAGCAACAAGGCTGCCGGAAACGGTGGACAGCAACCGCGTCAAGGGCGCGCCGGCCGTCAACGCAAACCCCAGCGCCAGATAGGCCACAGCGGCGGCACCGACCACCGACACAACGCCCACCCACGGCTTTTGGGGCGCGATCCGGGCAGGGGTGCGCAGGCGCGGGCCTTCCGGCACCGGCGTCAGGGCCAGCCGGCCTTCCAATCCGGGGTGACGCTGTTGCACGCCCAAACCGTGCCCTCCGCTTTGACCAGTCTGGAAATGTCCGACCGCAAGCGAAGATTAACCTTGATTAAGCGGATCCGTTCCCACCCTCTTTGGGATAAACAGGGGGTAGAGCGGCGGATTGTCGCCTATAGGTTGACAATATTCCCCTGCGCAGCGAACCAGCCAAGCCGCGCAGGACCGCGCCGACGGAACAGGCCGCCTGGGGCCATGAACAACCGAAAAAGCCCGCCTGTCGGGCGGGCGTGGAACGGCAATCAGACCGGGTTCCTTATTCCTTTTCCATCGTGCATTGCAGCGGATGCTGATGGCGGCGGGCGAAATCCATCACCTGCGCCACCTTGGTCTCGGCCACCTCGAAGGAAAAGACACCGACCACCGCAAGACCCTTCTTGTGCACGGTCAGCATGATCTCGAACGCCTGCGCATGGCTTAGCCCGAAGAAGCGTTCCAGAACATGAACCACAAACTCCATCGGGGTGTAGTCGTCGTTCAGCAACAGAACCTTGTACAGCGGCGGGCGCTGGGTCTTGCTGCGAGTCTTGGTCAGGATCGACGTATCCTCGCCGGGGGCATCCTTCTTGCCGGACATCTGAAGCGGACGCATGGTCAAGATCAAGGCTCCTGCCGAGGGCGGATTCGCAAGGTTGGACGAGAGCGACAGTATAGCCCATTTTCGTCCCACGGAAAGAGGTCCGCGCCCCGCATCCACCCTTGCCGCGCAAAGCATTTGCCGCAATGGTCCGCGCATCCGGGCCATGCCCGGCCAGCCGACCGGAGGGCGCATGAACGGACGCATCACCACCATCGGATTCGACGCCGACGACACGCTTTGGCAGAACGAGGCGTTCTTTCGCCTGACGCAGGACCGATTCACCGCACTTCTGGCCGATCATGCCAGCGCCGACCACCTGCACGACCGCCTGCTGGCGGCCGAGCGGCGCAACCTTGGCCATTATGGCTTTGGCATCAAGGGCTTCGTGCTGTCGATGATCGAAACCGCCATCGAGGTGACCGACGATCGCGTGCCCGCCCGCGTGATCCGCGAGATCATCGCCGCGGGGCAGGAGATGCTGGCCCATCCGATCGAGCTTCTGCCCCACGCCCGCGATGCGGTCGAGACGCTGGCCGCCGACCATCGGGTGATCCTTGTCACCAAGGGCGACCTGCTGGATCAGGAACGCAAGCTGGCGCAATCGGGGCTGGGAGAGCTGTTTCACGGCGTCGAGATCGTCTCGGACAAGACGCCGGCCGTCTATGCCCGCGTTTTCGCGCGGCACGGCGATGGCGCCGAACGCGGGCTGATGGTCGGCAACTCTTTGAAATCCGATGTTCTTCCTGTGATCGCGGCCGGCGGCGTCGGGGTCTACATTCCCCACGGTCTGACATGGGCGCTGGAACACGCAGACCCGCCCGACGGCCATCCGCGCTATCATACCCTGTCGGATCTGGGCGGGCTGGCGGCGCTGGTGGCCGATCTTGACCGGAATTTCCCATAACTTGAGGTTCTTGGCCAAGGCCGCCCCAGATCTGCGATCCGCGATGGAAAAGGCGCGGTAAAGCCCTTGAATTTCGGGGGTTTTCCAGAATCGTCAGCTGTGCTAGCCTGCCGCGCAGATCAAAGACACCGGACGGTCGCAAGAACCGGCGGGGAACGAGGCAGGCAGAAGGACAGGCGACGTGGCATCGCACCTGGGGCAGTTTGTCCATAAAATCCTATTCGTTGCAGCAGCTTCGGTTCTGGCTGCGCAGGCGGCACTTGCGGCGCCCTATGCGGCCATCGTGATGGACGCCCGAACCGGCGAGACGCTTTACGAAACCAACGCCACCACCCGGCTGCATCCGGCCTCGCTCACGAAAATGATGACGCTTTACATCACATTCGAGGCGATCCAGCGCGGCGAGATCTCGCTCGATACCATGGTGTCGGTGTCAAAGAACGCGGCGGCCGAGCCGCCTTCGAAGCTGGGGCTGCGGCCGGGGCAGCGGATCGCGCTGCGCTATCTGATCCGCGCCGCGGCAGTGAAATCGGCCAACGACGCCGCCACCGCGATCTGCGAAGCGGTGGGCGGGTCCGAGGCCGCCTTTGCCGAGCGGATGAACCGCACCGCCAAGGCGCTGGGAATGCGGCAGTCGACCTTTCGCAACTGCAATGGCCTGACCGCGGATGGCCACCTGTCCACCGCGCGTGACATGAACGTTCTGGGCCGGCGGCTGTTCTTCGATTTCCCGCAGTATTACAACATCTTCTCGCGCCGCACCGCCGATGCGGGCATTGCCACCGTGTCGAATACCAACACCCGTTTTCTGGATGCCTACAAGGGCGCCGACGGGATCAAGACCGGCTATACCTCGCCCGCGGGCTATAACCTGACCGCCTCGGCGCAGCGCGGCAACAAGCGGATCATTGCGACCGTGTTCGGCGGCACCAGCACCGCGCAGCGCAACGCCAAGATGGCGCAACTTCTGGATATCGGCTTCCGCGAGGCGCCCTCGAACGCCAAGGTCAAGCGGCCCGACCCGCCGGCCTATGAGGCGGTGGCGATGGCGCAGGCCGGCGCCCCCGTGGTCAACGACATGCCGGCGGTCGCGCGTTCGCCGCGGCCGCTGCGCAGGCCGGGGTCGGATGCGGCCTATGCCGCGGCAAGCGTTGTCGATGCCATGCAAGGCGGGATCGAAAGCGCGCTGGCCGAAGCCTCGGGCAGCGACCGGCTGGCGATGCAGGTGGCCGAAGCGGTCGCGCTGGATGGTGAGGGATCGGATTCGGGCATGGCCCAGCCGCGATCACGCCCCGAGGTGCAGCTTGCCGCGGCGCGGGCGCCCTCGCCGGTGCCGACCGCACCCGAGATCATCACCCGCATGTCCACTTCGGGCGGTCGGCACTGGGGGGTGAACGTGGGCCGCTATCCGTCGCGCAGTGCGGCCGAACGGCAGTTGATGCAGATCGCACTGGCCGAAAGCGTCGTGCTGGACAGCGGCCTGCGCAAGGTGACCGAGCGGTCGGGCGGGTATGACGCGAATTTCATGGGGCTGACCCAGGATCAGGCCGATCTGGCCTGCCGCAGGCTTCAGGCCCGTGCGATCCAGTGCTTTGCCATCGGGCCGTAACCGGCGGCGAGACAGCAGATGAAAAGCCCGCGGCCAGACCGGCACGCGGGCTTTTTCATGCCTTGTGGGCGCTGGGAAGGAAAGGCCGGTCATCCCGCCGGATGCCCCCCCCCCCGGCGGCCCGAGGGATCGGGCGCGGCGGTCAATCGCGCGGCCGGTCGTCGTAATCGGTCTTGAGGATGCGGTTCGCATCGCCTTCGGGGTCGTCATATTGCCGGGCACGCAGCGACCAGAAGAAGGCGGCAAGGCCAAGCCCGCCCAGAAACAGCGATACCGGAATAAGATAGGCCAGAATATCCATCACTTCACCCGCAAGGCGTTCAGCGAAACGCTGATCGAGGACAGCGACATCGCCAGCGCCGCCGCCAGCGGCGTGGCCAGCCCCACCAGCGCCAGCGGAACCGCGACGACGTTATAGCCGGCCGAGATCAGGAAATTCTCTTTGATCCGCCGGGTCGATTTCACCGCGATCCGCACCGCATCGCCAATGGGGGCAATGTCCTGCCCCAGCAGCACGATGTCCGATGCCACCCGCGCCGCATCCAGCGCCGAAGCCGGCGACACCGAGACATGCGCCGCCGCCAGCGCCGCGGTATCGTTCAGCCCGTCGCCCACCATCAGCACGCGCCGGCCTTCGGCCGTCAGCGCGGCGATGCGGGCGGCCTTGTCCTCGGGGCGGGCACCCGACTGCCACTCTGCGATGCCCAGACGGCGGGCCAGATCGGCCACCGGCGCCTCGGTATCGCCCGACAGCAGCAGGATGCGCTTGCCCTGCGCGGCCAGCACGCGCACCGCCTCGGCCGCGCCGGGGCGCAGGCGGTCGGCAAAGGTGAAGGCGCGCGTCTCCTGCCCCGTCGACAGATAGGTGGCCGTGACCGAAACCGGCGCCGCCCCCACCCAGTCGGCGCGGCCCAACCGCACCACGACGCCGTGGTAGCGCCCCTCGACACCAAAGCCCGGAACCTCGCGCAGATCGTCGATCACGGCGGGGCGGATACCGGCCGCACGGGCAGAGGCGGCGATCGCCAGCGCCAGAGGATGCGAGGACGCCTCGGCCAGTGCCATGGCCAGTTCCAGATCCGGGCGCCGATGCGAGGCAAGGTTGGTCAGATCCGGCGTGCCCAGCGTCAGCGTGCCGGTCTTGTCGAACGCCACGGTATCGACCTCGGCCAGCCGTTCCAGCGCGGTGCCGTGCTTGATCAGAAGGCCGCGCCGGAACAACCCGCCACTGGCCGCCGTCACCACCGCAGGCACCGCAAGACCCAGCGCGCAGGGGCAGGTGATGATCAGAACCGCGGCAGAAATGTTGATCGAGGTGCGCAGATCCCCCCCGGTGATCCACATCCAGACCCCGAAGGCCGAAAACGACAGGATATGCACCAGCGGCGAGTAAAGCCGCGACGCCCGTTCCGCAAGCGAGGTATAGCGCGTCTTGGCGCTTTCCGCGACCGCAACCAGATCGGCCATGCGGTGCAGGGATGAATCGCGCCCCGCCGCGGTCACCCGCACCGTCAGCGGGCCGGTCAGGTTCACCTCGCCGGCCGAAACCACCGTTTCGGGGCCGGCCTGCACCGGCAGGCTTTCGCCGGTCAGAAGCGAGCGGTCGAGTTCGGAAAAGCCTTCGACCACCACCCCGTCCACCGGCATCCGCCCGCCCGGACGCACGCGGATCAGCTCTCCCACCGACAGGTCTGAGATCGGCACTGTCACCTCGGCGCCTTCGCGCAGCGCCACGGCGCGCGGCACTTCCAGCGCGGCCAGTTCTTCGGCCGCGGACCGGGCGACGGCGCGGGTGCGGTGATCCAGATAGCGCCCCGCCAGCAGGAAGAAGGTCAGCATCACCGCCGCGTCGAAATAGGCGTGATGGCCGGAATGAAAGGTCTCAAACAGCGAGATCGACGAGGCCAGGATGATCGCCAGCGAGATCGGCACATCCATCCCCAGCCGCCCGACCCGCAACGCGGCCCACGCGCTGCGGAAGAACGGCTGACCGGCAAAGACCACCGTCGGCAGCGCGATGGCGGCCGAAATCCAGTGGAACAGATCGCGGGTGGCGCTTTCCGCACCCGACCAGACCGCCACCGACAGCAGCATCACGTTCATCATCGAAAAACCGGCGACGCCCAGCCGCATCAGCAGATCGCGGCCCTGCCGGTCGGTCTCGGTTGCGGACAGAAGGCCCGCATCCAGTTCGTGCGCCTCATAGCCCAGACCGGCGAGGGTCTCGATCAACTGATCCGCCGTCACCTCGGGGGCGGCATCGACCGACACCCGGCGCAGGGTCAGGTTGACCCGTGCCGAATGCACGCCGGGCAGCTTTTCCAGCCCGCCTTCCACCGTGGTCATGCAGGCCGCGCAATGCGCGGTCGGCAGCGACAGCACCAGCCGCCCGCCTGCCGGCCCCGCCATCGCCGCCAGCCGTTCGGCCGAAGGCGCGGCAAGACAGGCCGGGCAGGCCGAGGCCCCGCCGACACCATCGGCTTCGGGCAGGTCGATACGCTGCGCAACCGCCACAGGCTTACCCCTGCACGAACAGTTCAAGGCGCTGACGGAACGGCGTTCCCGGCGCCGAGGCCGCCTCGATCTTCAGCATCCACTTGCCGCGGGCCAGATCCAGCGGTGCGCGGAAGGCGCCGTCGGCGCGTGTGAATTCGGGACGGCGGTCCTCGCGCGCTTCGGTGGTGCGGCCCACAAGCACGTCCAGTTCATGCACCGCGGCCGGTCGCCCGGCCGCATCGGTAAAGCGCAGCACCAGTTCGCGGCCTGCCTGATCATACTCGGCCGCCAGCGACCAGCCCAGCGCCTGCTGGGCCGTGCGCTCGGCGTCGAAGGTCTGGCTGGCAACGTAAGAGTTCTGCACCTCCAGCCCGGGGAAGGTCGAGATCGCCTTGAAGGCCATCAGCAGGTTCACCGCGATGATGACACCGAAAGCCCCCACCGTGATCGCCAGCACCTTGCGCCCGGTCATCTCTGCCATGTCAGTTGCCCTTTCCGTTGAAGATGGTTTCGGCGCGGACCCGCTGGCTGGCGGTCAGATCCTCGACCCAGATTTGCAGATCGGTGCGTTCCGATTCGGCCGCCGGTGTGCCCTTGCCCGAGATGATATAGACGCGCTGCGTCATCGTCTCGTTCGCCGGAACGGTGACCACATCGCCGGTCGTGCCCTCCAGCGACAGCACAAGGTCGGCCTCGCTGGCGACGGTGATGCGGTATTGCCGGTCATCGCCCTGCTTGTTGCGCAGCCGCAGGTCATAGGTGTTGCGGATCGAGCCATCCGACAGCGTGACATAGGTCGGGTTGCGCACCGGCGTCAGGTTGATGTCGATGGGCGAACGCAGGAACAGCGCCACCACCAGCGCAATCCCCACCCCGGACCATAGCGCGGTGTAAAGCAGCGTCCGGGTGCGGAACACATGCCGCCAGGCCGAGCGCGGCGTTTCGCCCGCGCGTTCGGCGCGTTCGTCGGTCAGCGCCAGATAGCCGATCAGGCCCCGCGGCTTGCCGATCTTGTCCATCACCTCGTCGCAGGCGTCGATGCACAGCGCACAGGTGATGCAGGCCAGTTGCTGGCCGTCCCGGATGTCGATCCCCATCGGGCAGACGGTGACGCAGGCCATGCAGTCGATGCAATCGCCCTGATCGGGGCTGATCGGCTCGCCCTTTTTCAGCTTGCCGCGCGGCTCGCCGCGCCATTCGCGGTAGGCCACGGTGATGGTTTCCTCGTCCATCATCGCGGCCTGAATCCGGGGCCAGGGACAGGCATAGATGCACATCTGTTCGCGGGCAAAGCCGCCGAAGGCAAAGGTCGTCGCAGTCAGGATGCCGATGGTGATCCAGGCCACCGGATGCGCATCCAGCGTCAGAAGATCCACCAGAAGCGTCGGCGCATCGGTGAAATAGAACACCCAGGCCCCGCCCGTGGCCACGCTGATCAGCAGCCAAAGCGTCCATTTCGTCAGATATTTGCGGAGCTTTTCCCCGTTCCAGCGTTGACGCAGCAGGCGGATTCGGGCGTTTCGGTCGCCCTCGACCCAGCGTTCGACCTGAATGAACAGATCGGTCCAGACCGTCTGCGGGCAGGCATAGCCGCACCAGACCCGCCCCGCCGCCGAGGTGAACAGGAACAGCCCCAGCCCCGCCATGATCAGAAGGCCCGCCACGAAATAGAATTCATGGGGCCAGATCTCGATCATGAAGAAGAAGAAGCGCCGGTTCGCGATGTCGATCAGGATCGCCTGATCCGGCAGGTTCGGCCCGCGGTCCCAGCGAAGCCAGGGCGAGACGTAGTAGATGCCCAGCGTCACGGCAAGGATCCACCATTTCAAGGTGCGAAAGCTGCCGCTGACGCGCTTGGGGAACACGGGTTCCCGCTTGGCGTAAAGGTTGCTTGTTTCTGTATCGGGGCTGGTCACTGCGGACTCCGGCTTCAATCACGTTCCGGGTGCTATCAGACCGACCGACCTGCGCAACTCGACTTCGCGCAAATTACGCATCCGTGATACAACATTCACGGCGCGACAGGCCGCCCGCTTCCTGCCTTCGGCACATTTCAACCCCCCGCACTCGGAACGCACACACTGGGTAGGGGATCGATGCCGGCCCGGGGAACATTGGTCCCCCGGGCCGCTTCATCAACAGTTACTCGCCGCCACCAAGACCGTGGACATAGACCGCAACCGAACGGATGTCGGCTTCGGTCAGACGGACGTTCCAGTTCGGCATCACGCCAAAACGGGCATTGGTCACCGTCTCGGTCAGGGTCTCGCGGTCGCCTCCGTAAAGCCAGATCGCATCGGTCAGGTTCGGTGCGCCGACATCGCGGCTGCCGGTGCCGGCCTCGGTGTGGCAGGCGGCGCAATTCTCTGCGAACACCACCGCCCCTTCGGCGGCCAGCGCCGCGTCGTGGTCCTGCCCCGAGATCGCCAGAACATGCTCGACCACCTGGGCAATCTGGGTGCTGTCCAGAAGCTCGTCCGCGCCAAAGCGCGGCATCTCGGAATAGCGCGCCTCGTCGTTGGTGGTGTTGCGGATGCCGTGGGTCACGGTGAAGTGGATCGATTCGATGTCACCCCCCCAGATCCAGTCATCGTCCAGCAGGTTGGGATAGCCCTGCCCCTGCACGCCCGCCGCACCCGAACCATGGCACTGCACGCAGTTGGTGCGGAACACCGCGGCCCCCGCGTTGGTGGCATATTGCAGCAGTTCGGGATCGGCCGCGATCTGGGTCAGCTCGGTCTCGACCAGCTTCGCCTGGATCGCGGAATTGGCCTCGGCGAACCGCTGCTTTTCGGTTTCCAGATCGCCACGGGTCGAGAAGCCAAGCAGGCCCGGTGTCGCCGCCGAAACCAGCGGCCATGCCGGATAAAGCACCATGTAGCCCGCCGCCCAGGCGATGCAGGCGTAGAAGGTCCACAGCCACCAACGTGGCATCGGGTTGTCGTATTCCTGAATCCCGTCCCAGGAATGGCCGGTGGTCGGCGGCTCGCCGGGCTTCTGTTTCGTCGGTTTCACACTCATTTCCTCGCCTCCTCGGACGCCGATTCCCAATCGTCGCCGGCGGGTTTCCTCTCGTGACGGAAGATGGCGTTCGCCGCATCTTCATGTGCGCGGCGACTGCCGGGGCGCCAGGCCCAGAACACCACGCCCACGAAGAACAGCGTCAGAACCAGCAGCATCCAGCTGTCGGCAAAGCTGCGCAGCAGGCTGTAGGTTTCCATGCCCGCCCCCTTACCGGCTTGCGTCGGGGTTGAAGGTCGAGAAATCGACCATCGTGCCCAGCACCTGAAGATAGGCGACCAGTGCGTCCATCTCGGTCAGTTGCGGCTGGCCGTCAAAGTTGCGCACGGCGGCCTTGCCATAGCGTTCCAGCAGCCCGTCGCTGTCGCCATTCGGATCGGCCTGCACCTTGAAGTCGGCGACGGCGCTTTCCATCATCTCGTCGGAATAGGGTGTGCCGATCAGGCGATGAACCGCCATCGTGTCACCGATATAGCGGCCGTCGATCTCGCGGTTCGACAGGAAGCCGTATTTCGGCATGATCGATTCCGGCACCACCGACTGCGGGTTGGTCAGGTGATCCACATGCCATTCGTCGGAATAGCGTTCCCCCACCCGGGCAAGGTCGGGGCCGGTGCGTTTGGACCCCCACTGGAACGGGTGGTCATACATCGACTCGGCGGCAAGGCTGTAATGGCCGTAGCGTTCGAATTCGTCGCGCATCGGGCGGATCATCTGGCTGTGGCAGACATAGCACCCTTCGCGGATGTAGATGTCGCGACCGGCCAGTTCGAGAGGGGTGTAGGGCCGGACGCCCTCCACCTTCTCGATGGTGTTTTCCAGGTAGAACAGCGGCACGATCTGCACCAGGCCGCCGATGGTCACCACAAGGAAGCTGAAGATCAGCAGCAGCGTGGCGTTGGTTTCAAGGATCTTGTGCTTGTTCAGGATACCCATGGCGTTCCCTTTCTCACTCAGCGGGAACGGCCGTGGCGCGCGTCACCCGTTCGGGTGCCGAGGTCACGGTTTTCCACATATTGTAGCACATGATGAGCGCGCCGGTCAGGTAAAGCACGCCACCGATGCCACGCACCACGTTCATCGGGAACTTGGCCGCCACGGTGTCCGCAAAGGCGTTCACAAGGAAGCCATTGGCGTCGACTTCACGCCACATCAGGCCTTCCATGATCCCCGAAACCCACATCGCCGAGGCGTAAAGCACGATACCGATGGTCGCGAGCCAGAAGTGCCACGACACCAGCGTCAGGCTGTAAAGCCGCTCTTTGTTCCACAGCTTCGGCGTCAGGAAGTAAAGCGCGCCGAAGGTGATCATGCCGTTCCAGCCAAGCGCGCCGGAATGGACGTGGCCGATGGTCCAGTCGGTGTAGTGCGACAGCGAGTTCACCGCACGGATCGACATCATCGGCCCTTCAAAGGTCGACATGCCGTAGAAGCCGATCGAAACCACCATCATGCGGATGATCGGGTCGGTGCGCAGCTTGTCCCAGGCGCCCGACAGCGTCATCAGGCCGTTGATCATGCCACCCCAGGACGGCATCCACAGCATGATCGAAAACACCATGCCCAGCGTCGCGGCCCAGTCCGGCAGCGCGGTGTAGTGAAGGTGGTGCGGGCCGGCCCAGATATACAGGAAGATCAGCGCCCAGAAGTGCACGATCGACAGCTTGTAGCTGTAGACCGGACGCTCGGCCTGTTTCGGCACAAAGTAATACATCATGCCAAGGAAGCCCGCGGTCAGGAAGAAGCCGACGGCGTTGTGGCCATACCACCACTGCACCATCGCATCCTGCACGCCCGAGAACAGCTGCACCGATTTCGAACCAAAGATCGACACCGGAATCGACAGGTTGTTGAAGATATGCAGCATCGCCACGGTGACGATGAACGCAAGGTAGAACCAGTTGGCCACATAGATGTGGGGTTCCTTGCGCTTGATGATCGTGCCCAGGAACACCGCCAGATAGGCGACCCAGACCACCGTCAGCCACAGGTCCACATACCATTCCGGCTCGGCATATTCCTTGGACTGGGTCGCCCCCAGCAGGTAACCCGAGGCCGCCAGCACGATGAACAGGTTATAGCCCCAGAACACGAACCAGGCGAGGTTTCCGCCCCACAGCCGCGCCGCCGAGGTGCGCTGCACCACATAGAAGCTGGTCGCGATCAGCGCGTTGCCCCCGAAGGCGAAGATCACAGCCGAGGTGTGCAGCGGCCGCAACCGGCCAAAGTTCAGATAGCCATGGGCCCAGTCGAAGTTCAGCGCCGGGAAAGCAAGCTGGAAGGCGATGAACACCGCCACCAGAAAGCCCACGACGCCCCAGAAGGCCGTGGCCACCACACCGTAGCGCACAACTCCATCCATATACTCGGATTGAAGCGCGGGCGCGGGGCGGACATCGTCCCCCAACCTGCGAACCTGCCATAGAAAAAGGCCGCCAGCGACCAACATGATCGTGACGGCATTGACCATATATGCAAGGTCGCGCGCGTAGTTGGCGGCGATCGCGGCAAGCAGCGCGATCACGCCGAGCGCGACCAACTTAACATAATCCAACATCTTGCGTCCCTTCGTCTTCGCGGGCCGACGCCTCGGCCTTGGCTAACCGACAGTCCGTCTGTGGCGGCATGTCGCGGATTATGCCTTGATCCATGTCAATGGTTTCCGTCCTGATACTTGATCCGCGTCAAGGAACAAAGCCCCATTCGCTTTCAGGATCCCCCCACGAAAGTTCATCGCCTGGAGGGTGCCTGATGGCCTACAAATCGTTGCTGACGGTGGCCACCTCGCCGGATCGGGTCGAGCCCGCGATCTCGGTCGCGGCACGCCTTGCGCTGGCCGAGGATGCTCATCTCGACGTGCTCGCACTGGGGATCGATGGAACCCAGGTGGCCTATTACAACATGGGCGGCACGGCGGTGGTGCTGCAAATGGCGCTGGAACGCGCCGAACAAGAGGCAAAGGCCGTTGAAAAGGCCGCCGCGGCCGTGCTGGCCGGGCAACCGGCAGGGCTGCGCGCCTCGGTCGAGACGGCGGTGGCGCAGATGGGCGGCCTTGCCGGGCTGGTCGCGCTGCGATCACGCTTTGCCGATCTGGTGGTGGTGGGCCGCCCCTATGGCAAGGGCCGCGGACCCGAGGCCGAGGCCGTGGTCGAATCCGCGCTGTTCGACGGTCAGGCGCCGGTGCTGGTGCTTCCCGACGACCCCGCGCTCAGCCAAAGTTTCGGCGGCCGCGTGGTGATCGCCTGGGACCAGAGCCGCGAGGCGTTGGCCGCGGTGCGCAAGGCCATGCCCTTCCTGCTGAACGCCGAGATCGTGAACATCGTGATCGTCGATCCTTCGGCCCATGGCGCCGAACGGTCAGACCCCGGCGGGGCGCTGTGCCAGATGCTGGTCCGCCACGGGGTGCGGGCCGAGGTCTCGGTGCTGGCCAGAACGCTGCCGCGCATTTCGGACGTGATCGGTCGCCATGTGCGCGACCAGAATGCCGATCTGCTGGTGATGGGGGCCTATGGCCATTCGCGCTTCCGCGAGGCGATCCTGGGCGGGGCCACCCGTGACATGCTGGAACTGGCCGAAGTGCCGGTCCTGATGGCGCACTGACGCTCACTGCGCCGGATCTGCCCGCCCTGACAGGGGCGGGCTTTTTCATGGTCGGTCAGGGCAACGGCGCGGCAGGTCAGACCGGCAGGCCGCCGTCGCTGTCGTCGCCGGCTTCTTCCAGCAGGCGCGCGAAGTCGTTCACGATCACATGGCGCTTGCCTTCCAACGAGATCACCCCGTCGCGTTTCAGCGCCGAGACCTGCCGGCTGACGGTTTCCAGCGTCAGGCCAAGGTAATCGGCCATCTCCTCGCGCGTCAGCGGCAGATCGAAGGTCATCGGCCCCTTCGAATCGCGCAGCTTCAGCGCCGCGTCGCGCCGGGCGATGATGGCCAGCAGGCTTGCGATCTTCTCGCGCGCGGTCTTGCGGCCCAGAAGCAACATCCACTCTCGCGCGGCGTCCAGCTCATCCAGTGTCATTTCGAGAAGTCGCTGCCCGACATGGGGGGTGCGGTGCATCATCTCTTCGAACGGCTTGCGTCGGAAACAACACATCAGCAGATCGGTTGTGGCGGTCACGTCATAGGCCACGGTCTGCCGGCCCGGCCGCCCCACGAAATCCGACGGCAACAACAGGCCCACCATCTGGCGGCGGCCGTCCTCCATCGTCTGGGTCAGCGTGGCGATCCCGGTGACCACCGAGGCCACGAAATCCATCTTGTCCCCGGACCAGATCACCGTCTGGCCAGCCTGATAGCTGCGGTAATACTTGATCTGCTCCAGCGTGCTGAGTTCGTCCGTATCGCAACGCGCGCAGACGGCACGATGCCGGATCGGACAGTCGCCGCAACGGTGGAGAAGGATCGGAACTTCGTGCAGCGACATGCCGGCTTTCCCGCTTGATCTGAATCAAAGCAATAAACAACTTTCGCCCCTAGCGAAAGCCGATGGAGTCGGTTTCTCAACTTGCAAAACTCGGGCTCTTTGACGCCCGCGTTCCCCGCTATACGAGCTATCCGACCGCGCCCCACTTCGGTCCGGCGGTCACGGATCGGCTGTTTGGCGATTGGATTTCGGCGATTCCTTCAGGAACTGCCGTCTCTTTGTATCTTCATGTCCCGTTTTGCAGGCATCTGTGCTGGTTCTGTGCGTGCCGCACGCAAGGCACGAGCACGGACGCCCCCGTGCGCGCATATGCCGCAGCCCTGAAATCCGAAATCGCCCTGCTTCAGACCCGGCTTGCGCCCGGCATCCGGCTGTCGCGGCTGCACTGGGGCGGCGGCACCCCCACCCTGCTGCCCCCCGACCTGATCCGCGAACTGGTCGCCGCCATCCACGACGCGCTGCCGCCCACCGACGAGACCGAATTCTCGGTCGAAATGGACCCGACCGAAATCGACGCGGCCCGGCTGGATGCGCTGTTTCAGGCCGGCCTTGGCCGGGTCTCGATCGGCATTCAGGACTTTGCCCCGGAAATCCAGCAGGCGATCGGCCGGCAACAGGGCTTTGATCTGACCCGCCGTCTGGTCGACGACCTGCGCGAACGCGGGCTGAAATTTCTCGATACGGAAATTCTGGTCGGACTGCCGCATCAGACCGGGCCGCGGCTGGCAGATTCGGTGCAGAAGCTTCTGTCGCTGGCGCCGGATCGGGTGGCGGTTCACCCCTATGCCCATGTGCCGGCGATCTCGCGCCGGCAGCTGATGATCGCGACCGAATCGATCCCCCGCCCCGAGGAACGGCTGGCGCTGTTCAGGACCGCGCAGGATCTGCTGCTGTGGGACGGCTTCCGCCCGGTCGGCATCGACCATTTCGTGCACCCCGGCGACGGGCTGGCCCGCGCGCAGCAGGCCGGCCGGTTGCGGCGCAGCTTTCAGGGCTATACCGATGACCGGGCCGAGGTGCTGATCGGGCTGGGGGCCTCGGCGATCTCGCGCTTTCCGCAGGGCTTTGCGCAGAACGCGCCCAGCACGTCCGACCATCTGAAGGCGATCCGCGGCGGGCATTTCTCGACCGCGCGCGGCCATGTGCTGACCGACGACGACCGCCTGCGTGGCCGGATGATCGAACAGTTGATGTGCGACTTCCGCATCAACCGGGCGCAGATCCTTGCCCGGTTCGCACTGCCGCCCGAACGGCTTGAGGCGATGTTTCAGGCCGCCGCCATGGCCTTTCCGGGCATGGTCGCCATCACCGGCCAAGGGCTTGAGATCACGGAACCCGGCCGCCCGCTGACACGGATGATCGCCCGCCACTTCGACGCCTATGCGCCAGAGGCAGGCCGCCAGACCGCAGGAGCGTGACGCTCGACGAAATCGACCATCCGCGGCAGGCACAGACTGCGCAGGTCATAGCGCGCCTGAACCGTCTGCCGCCCGGCCGCGCGCAGACCCGCATGGCCCGCAGGATCGGCCAGCGCCGCGGTCAGCGTGCGCGACCAGCCCTCGATGTCGAAGAAATCCACCAGCAGGCCGTTCTCGCCATGGCGGATCACCTCTTCGACGGGCGGCGTGCGCGAGCCGACGATCAGCGCACCGGCCGACATCGCCTCAAGCATCGACCATGACAGCACGAAGGGATAGGTCAGATAGGCATGGGCGCGGCTGACCTGCATCAGCGCCCGGAAGCGATCATAGGGCACGCGGCCCACGAAATGCACGCGCGACAGATCGATCCGGTCGCGGACCTCGGACAGAAAGCGGTCTTTCCAGGTCCCGTCGGCGGGCGCGGGGCCATAGCTGACGCCATCGCCGCCCACCAGAACCACCTGCGCGGCAGGCCGCGCCGCCAGCACCGCGGGAAGGGCGCGCATGAAGACGTGATAGCCGCGATAGGGTTCCAGATTGCGGTTGACGAAGGTCAGAACCTCGTCGCCTGCGCGCAACACCCGGCCGTCGGGCAGCGCGAAACTGGCCGCCGGGTCGGGCGCCAGTGTCTGCGTGTCCACCCCGTCATGGATCACCTCGATCATGCGCCGCAGCGGCGGCGGATAGGTCGACGCCTGCCAGAGCGTTGGCGACAGCCCGGCATCGGCATGAAGCAGCGCCTGCCCCAGATGCGCCGCCCTGCCTTGCGCGATCATCACCGCGTCAAAGCCGCGCTTGTCGAACTCGGGGTCGAAGCTGACGTCGTGGCCGGCGCCGCGATAGTAGAACTCGGCGTAGATCAGCAGCTTGGCCGCGGGCCAGACCTCTTTCAGAAACAGCGTCTCGCCCCAGCCGGAATGGCCGAAGATCAGGTCGGGACAATAGCCGTCGCGGTCGCGCAACTGTATGGCGGCGCGGGCCACCGTCACGCCACGGTCGCTGCTTTGGGTGTAGTTGCGCCCCAGCCGCGTGGCCTGCGGATCGGGGGGCGGCACCTCGTGGCGATAGCGCAGCACCGGAATGGGCGAGGGGCGGGTGTTGCCGCCATCGGTCAGGGCGCGGCAGTCGTGACCGCGGCGTTGCAGCTCGGGGGCAAGATGCAGGAACTGCCCGGGAAAGTTCTGGTGGACGAACAGGATCTTCATGGGACCAACGGCGCGGCGCTGCCAAAGGCTGCCGCCAGAAGCGTGCGGGTATAGTCGGTGCGCGGGCGTTCGAAGATCTCGGCGCCTTCGCCGGCCTCGACCACCTCGCCGTCCTTCATCACCAGAACCTTGTGCGACAGCGCGCGGACCACCCGCAGATCGTGGCTGATGAACAGATAGGCCAGCCCCCATTTGCGTTGCAGCGCCCGCAGCAGATCGACGATCTGCACCTGCACCGTCATGTCCAGCGCGCTGGTGGGCTCGTCCAGCACCACGAATTTCGGCCGCAGGATCATCGCCCGCGCAATCGCGATCCGCTGACGCTGGCCGCCGGAAAATTCGTGCGGATAGCGCCCCATCGCCACCGGGTCCAGACCCACCTCGGACATGATCTCGGCCACCATCCCGCGGCGGTCGCGGCCCTTTTCGACGCCATGCACCCCCAGCCCTTCAGCGATGATCTGTTCGACCGTCATCCGCGGCGACAGGCTGCCATAGGGGTCCTGAAACACGATCTGCATGTCGCGGCGCAGATCGCGCAATTGGCCACTGCGGCGGGTGTGGATGGCGTGGCCCATGAAGGCGATCGGCCCGTCCGAGTCGATCAGCCGAAGCAGACCCAGCGCCAGCGTCGTCTTGCCCGATCCGCTTTCGCCCACCACGCCCAGCGTCTCGCCGGCGCGGATCGACAGGGTGGCGCCATTCACCGCCTTCACATGGCCGACGGTGCGGCGCAACAGCCCGCGCTGGATCGGAAACCAGACCCGCAGACCATCGGCACGAACCACCTCGGGGGCGGTGTCGGCAACCGGATCGGGGCGGCCCTTCGGCTCGGCCGCCAGCAGCTTTTGCGTATAGGGATGGACGGGCGCTGCAAAAAGCTGCGCGGCGGGCCCCTGTTCCACGATCTCGCCGCCCTGCATCACGCAGACCCGGTCGGCAATGCGGCGCACCACGCCCAGATCGTGGGTGATGAACAGCAGGCTCAGCCCCTCGCGCGCCTTCAGTTCGGCCAGCAGGTCAAGGATCTGCGCCTGAATCGTCACATCGAGCGCGGTGGTGGGCTCGTCCGCGACCAGCAGATCGGGACCGTTCGCAAGGGCCATGGCGATCATCACCCGCTGGCGCTGGCCGCCCGACAACTGATGCGGATAGGCGCCAAGACGGCTTTCGGGGTCGCGGATGCCGACCTTGGTCAGCAACTCCAGAATCCGCGCCCGCGCCTTGTCGCCGGTCAGCCCCTGATGCAGCGCAAGGCTTTCCCCGATCTGGCGTTCGATCGAGTGCAGCGGGTTGAGCGAGGTCATCGGCTCTTGAAAGATGAAGCTGATGTCGTTGCCGCGCACCTTGCGCAAGGCGGCTTCGGGGGCGCCGACCATCTCGCGCCCGTCATAAAGCACAGATCCGGTGACCTCGGCGCTGTCGGGCAGAAGCGAGACGGTGGACAGCGCCGTGACCGACTTGCCCGAGCCGCTTTCGCCCACCAGCGCCACGGTTTCGCCGCGCCCGACCGAAAAGCTGACGCCCTTCACCGCCTGAACCACCCGGCCGTCCTGCCGGAAGCGGACGGTCAGATCCTTGACCTGCAACACGCTCATCCAAACGTCTTTCGCGGGTCGAAGGCGTCGCGCACGCCCTCGAAGATGAACACCATCAGCGACAGCATGATCGCGAAGGCGAAAAAGGCGGTAAAGCCCAGCCACGGCGCCTGAAGGTTCTGCTTGGCCTGAAGCGTCAGTTCGCCCAGCGAAGGCGCCGACGAGGGCAGCCCGAACCCAAGGAAATCCAGCGCGGCAAGGCTGCCGATGGTGCCGGTGATGATGAAGGGCAGCATGGTCAGCGTGGCGACCATCGCATTGGGCAGCACATGGCGGAACATGATGACCGGATCGGCCACACCCAGCGCGCGGGCCGCGCGGACATATTCGAAGTTGCGCGCCCGCAGGAATTCGGCCCGGACGACGCCGATCAGGCTGGTCCAGCCAAACAGCACCATCAAGCCCACCAGCAGCCAGAAATCCATCTGCCAGATCGCGGCGACGATGATGATGATGTAAAGCGAGGGCGTCGAACCCCAAAGCTCGATCACGCGCTGGAAGATCAGGTCGGTCAGGCCGCCGAAATAGCCCTGCACCGCCCCCGCGGCGATCCCGATGACCGAGGTAAGGAAGGTCACAATCAACGCGAAAGCCACCGACAGCCGGAAGCCATGGATCACGCGCGCCAGCACATCGCGGGCGGTGTCGTCGGTGCCCAGCCAGTGATTGGCGTCGGGCGGCGAGGGCGCGGCGCGGCCAATATCGTTGATCGTATCGTAGCTGTAGGGGATCGGCGGCCACAAAAGCCAGCCCTTTTCGATCGGCGCCCCGCCGACGGTGCCGCCTCGGGCCTCGGCCTCGGTTCCTTCGGGGTCGTCCCAGCAGGCTTCGTGCCCGCCCGAGACGATCAGGCAGCGCACTTCGGGGTCGCGATAGGCGGCCTCGGTCTGGAAATCGCCGCCAAAGGCGGTTTCCGGGTAGAAATGGGTGATGGGGGTGTAGATCGCGCCGCGATAGCCCACCAGAAGCGGCTTGTCGTTGGCGATCAGCTCGGCAAACAGCGACAGGCCGAACAGCACCGTGAAGACGCACAACGACCAGAAGGCGCGGCGGTTGGCCTTGAAGTTGCGCCAGCGGCGCTGGTTCAGGGGCGACAGCGCCATGTCAGCCCCTTGTGCCAAAATCGATGCGAGGGTCGATCCAGACATACATCAGGTCCGACAGGATCCCCATCACAAGGCCCAGCAGGCCGAAGACGAACAGCGTGCCGAAGATCACCGGGTAATCGCGCGCCACCGCGGCCTCGAAACCCAGCCGGCCAAGGCCGTCCAGCGAAAAGATCGTCTCGATGATCAGGCTGCCGCCGAAGAACACCGACACGAACACCGACGGAAAGGACGCGATCACGATCAGCATGGCGTTGCGGAACACATGGCCATAAAGCACCCGCGCCTCGGTCAGGCCCTTGGCCCGCGCGGTCATCACATACTGTTTGCGGATTTCTTCCAGAAAGCTGTTCTTCGTCAACAAGGTCAGCGTGGCAAAGGCGGAAATCGTCGAGGCCAGAACCGGCAGCGCGATGTGCCAGAAGTAATCCACCACCTTGCCCCAGATCGACAGGCTGTCCCAGTTGTCGGATGTAAGGCCCCGCAGCGGGAACCACTGCCAGTAGGAACCGCCCGCAAACAGCACCAACAGCAGGATGGCGAACAGAAAGCCGGGGATGGCATAGGCCACGATGATCGCCCCGCTTGTCCAGGTGTCGAAACTCGACCCGTCCCGAACCGCCTTTCGGATCCCCAGCGGAATCGACACCAGATAGGCGATCAGCGTCGACCACAGCCCCAGCGAGATCGAAACCGGCATCTTTTCCTTCACCAGATCCACCACCGAGATCGACCGGAAATAGCTTTCCCCGAAGTCGAACCGGACATAGTTCCACATCATGTTCAGGAACCGTTCCAGCGGCGGCTTGTCAAAACCGAACTGGCGTTCCAGATCGGCGATGAACTCGGGCGGCAACCCGCGCGAGCCGACATAGCGTTCATCCGCCTGTCCCGCCGTGGCGATATCGCCGCCGGCATCGCCGCCGCCCGCGACGGTCTGGAACACGTCGCCCTGCCCTTCCAGCCGGGCAAGCACCTGCTCGATCGGGCCGCCGGGGACGAACTGGGTCAGCGCGAAGTTGATGACCATGATGCCGAACAGCGTCGGCACGATCAGCAGCAATCGCCGAAGGATATAGGCGCCCATGCGGGGTGCAGCCCTCTTATTGTCTCAAGACGCCCGCATCGCGCAGCGCCTGCGCCTTGTCGGGGTTGAACCACCAGAAGTCCAGTTCTCCCAGCGCGTAGGGCGGAAGTTCCGCCGGATGGTCGAACATGTCGTAATAGGCGACGGTATGGGTCGCCTTGTGCCATTGCGGCACCCAGAACCGTTCCAGCCGCAACACCCGGTCCAGCGCCTTGGTCGCGACCACCAACTCGTCCGAGGTCCTAGTGGCCAGAACCACCTCGATCATGCGGTCCACGGCGGGGCTTTTCAGCCCCATCATGTTGAAGCTGGACACGTCGGCGGTTTCCGATCCGTAATACTGCTTCAGTTCCGACCCCGAGATGTAGTTCGTGCGCGCGTTGCCGGTGGCGATGTCGAAATCATAGCTGGGCGGCCGGGTGCGGCTTTCCATCTGCGCATTGTCCACCCGCGTCATCAGCGCCTCGACCCCAAGGGCCCGCAGGTTTTCCACGAAGGGGTTGATGACACGGTCAAAGGTCTGGCTGTCATTCAGGAACTCGACCCGCAGAACCTCACCCTTGGCGTTGCGGCGCAGGCCGTCGCTGCCCACGGCCCAGCCGGCATCGTCCAGCAGTTTGCTGGCGGCGCGCAGGTTGCCGCGATCCAGCTGACGCGCGCCCGACACGGCCGGGCTGACCGGCGGATCGGTCAGGATGGCGGCCGGCAAAAGACCGTCGTCCACCAGCGGCTGCAACAGCGCGACCTCGGCCGGCGATGGCGGGCCTTCGGCTTCCAGATAGCTGTTTTCCCAGAAGGAATCGATGCGGGTATAAAGCCCGTAGAACAGCGTCTGGTTCGACCATTCAAAGTTGAACACCAGATTCAGCGCCTCGCGCACGCGGGGGTCTTGAAACTTTTCGCGCCGCAGGTTGATCAGCCAGCCCTGCCCGGTGGCCTTGGCCCCCGAGGGCAGGTCCACCTTCTGCACATGGCCGTTCGTCACCGCCGGAAAGTCATAGCCCGTCGCCCACAGGATCGAGGACGCCTCGTTGCGGAACGTGTAGCTGCCGCCCTTGAAGCCTTCGAAAGCGGCGTTGTAGTCGGCGTAATATTCGACGCGGATCGTGTCAAAGTTGTTGCGTCCGCGGTTGATCGGCAGATCGCGGCCCCAATAGTCGGGGTTGCGGCGATAGACCACCGTCTGGCCCACATTCATCCGGTCCAGCACATAGGGGCCCGATCCAAGGAACGGCGTCATGCTGCCTTCCTCAAGATTCAGCCCTTCGCGTTCGTATTGCGCCTTGGACAGCACCGGCAGGCCGCCCACGTCCTGCGGCAGATCACGGGTGGGGATGCCGGGCTTGAAGGTGAACTTCACCCGATGGGGGCCCAGCGCCTCGGCGCTTTCGACCTGCCGGGCAAGGACGGTGCGGAAATCGGTCAGGCCCTTGGCCACGAAGGTCTGATAGGAAAACACCACGTCCTCGGCGGTGACGGGGGTTCCGTCCGCGAACGTCGCCTCGGGGCGCAGGTTGAAGATCACCCAGCTGCGATCCTCGGGATATTCCAGCGTCTCGCACAGCAGGCAATAGGCGGCGCCGATCTCGTCGGCGGTGCCGGTCAGGATCGATTCATACATGACCGACGACAGCGCCGCCGACCGTCCCTTGACCGAATAGGGGTTCATCGAATCGAACCCGCCAAAGGCCCATTCCGATATTTCGCCCCCCTTGGGCGCGTCGGGGTTCACATAGTCGAGATGGGCAAAGCCCGCGGGATATTTCAGCTCGCCAAAGGTCGAGATGCCATGCGCGGAAACGATGGGCTGATCCTGAACCCGATCCTGCCCGCGCGCCGGCAGCGCCGCGGCGGTCACCAGCACAAGACCCAGGCCCCCCAGCAGCCAAGGCCGCACATCGAGCATCGTCGCAGCCGCAACCCCGCCCTGCCCCCGACGCGCCCCACGTCCCGCCATGCCGTTCTCCTTGCCGCGTTCCTCGGGCATCCCCTGCCCGGGGCACATGCTACGGTGCAACGGCGCGCGGCCTCAAGTTGCGATTGCGTGACGGCTGCGGAAAGGCAAAGGCCGCCCCGGGTCAGGGGGCGGCCTGCGGTGCCGGGGCAAGGCCGGTTACTGAAGCGACGACAGGTAAGCCACCAAGTTCGCGCGATCCTGTTCTTTCGCAAGGCCGGCAAAGGTCATCTTGGTGCCCGGAACATGGCCCTTGGGATTGGTGATGAAGGAATTCAGCTCATCCAGCGTCCATGTCGGCGCCGCGGCGGCATGGGCCAGCATCGGCTCGGAATAGGTGAACCCTTCGACGCTGGCCACCGCGCGTTCAACCACGCCATCCAGATGCGGACCCGTCGCGTTGGTGCCGTCGACCTTGTGGCAGGCCGCGCATTTGCCGAACACCTTCTGCCCCGCCGCGGCATCGGCCGCCGCCACCAGATCCACGAAGGGCACGACCTCGGCCGGTTCTTCGTCCGCCGGGGCGGAACTGGCGGTTTCGATCACATAGGCCTGAGCCACGTCGTCGCCATGCCCGCCGACCGAGGTGCCGTAAAGCCCCTGCCCTGCCCAACCCACCAGAAGGAACGCCAGAAGCGCACCGCACCCGGCGCCGACCGCTTTTGTCAGGGTCATCGTGTCGAACATGTCGCATTTACCTCGATATGGGTCCGCGGGACATGTATCCGCTTCTTCCCCGTGCTTTCAAGGTGTAGTAGCGCCCCCGGACGCGCGGGCAACCTTTTTCCGATGACGGAGATCAATCGAATGGCTGGGCGAATCGCATTTCAGGGCGAACCCGGGGCTTACTCGCATCAGGCTTGCCGTCAGGCACGGCCGGCGATGGAGGCGGTTCCCTGCCGCACCTTCGAGGACGCGATCGACCTTGTCCGCTCGGGCGAGGCCGATCTTGCGATGCTGCCGGTTGAAAACTCGACCTATGGCCGGGTGGCCGACATCCACTCGCTTTTGCCCGGATCCGGGCTGCGGATCGTGGACGAGGCCTTCGTGCGCGTTCACATCAACCTGCTGGCGGTGCCCGGCACCCCGATCGAGGCGATCGAGGCCGCCATGAGCCATACGGTCCTGCTGGGCCAGTGCCGCAGCTTCCTGCGCAAGCACGATCTGCGCCCGGTGACGGGGGCGGATACCGCGGGATCGGCCCGGCTGGTGGCCGAAAAGGCCGACCCGAAACTGGCCGCGCTGGCGTCGGAACTGGCGGGCGAGATCTACGGGCTGGACGTGGTCGCCCGCCATATCGAGGACCAGTCGAACAACACCACCCGTTTCCTTGTGATGTCGCGCGAGCCCGACTTTTCCCGCCGCGGGCCGGGCAAGATGGTCACCACCTTCACCTTCCGGGTGCGCAACATCCCGGCCGCGCTTTACAAGGCGCTAGGGGGCTTTGCCACCAACGGCGTGAACATGACCAAGCTGGAAAGCTACATGGTCGGCGGCTCGTTCATCGCGACCGAGTTCTATGCCGATGTCGAAGGCCACCCCGACGACCCGAACGTGACGCTGGCGCTGGAAGAACTGCGCTATTTTACCAGCCAGCACGAAATCCTTGGCGTCTACCCCGCCGACCCCGGCCGCGGCTGAGACCCGAGGCAACCGGCAGCGAAGGCGCACAGGCGGGCCGCCGCAACGGCCCGCGCCTTGGCATGGCCCGGCGCAGCCTTGCGCCACGCAGGCCGCTTGTGGAACCGGGGCCCGCAGGCCGCAACCGGCGCGCGGCATCATCCGCAGGCGGGAAGCCGGGCCTTTGCGCGGGCATCGAAGGCGTCGATCTCGCGCTGAAGTTCGGCCAGCGGTATCTGCGCCACGATGCGGGCGTCGTCCTCAAGGTCTGACAGACCGCAGACCGCGCCGGTATAGCACAGCATCAGCCGCCGCCCGGCCACCTCGAGCAGATAGGCGATGCCGTCGCCGGTGCTCATGCAGACTGCCGCGCCGACGGCCTCGGGGCCGTGCCCGTCGCGCAGCAGAAGCGCCAGCGCCAGCGCCGGCCGCCATTCGCGCGCATGGCGCAGCGCCGGAAGGATATCCGACCGAGAGGCACACAGCGGCTTGCCCGACAGGAAGGCGGCTGCCGCATCCTCGGTCGCAAGGCGGGGGGGCGGGGCGGGCAGCAACCAGAAGGTGGCGTCGAACTCCAGCCCGTAATGCACCGCAGGGTCGCTGGCCTCGATCTTCCACAGCTTCGCCTCGCGCCCCGCGACACGCAGGAACGAGGCCGAACCGATACGGCGCACAAGGCAGACCCCCTTGGGCGACACCAGCCCCGCGGCGGCCAGCCCCACCTGCATCGGCAAGGTCAGCCGCCCTTGCAGCGCATCGACCGCAAAATCCCTGCGCCGGGCCGCGGCCTCGGGGTTGGCCAGCGCGGCGCGGCGCAACCGGCCGTCAAGCGTGCCATCGCGCACCACCTCCAGCACCCGCTGCGCGGCCAGCCATTCGCCCATCATCCGATGAAACTCGCCCAGTTCGCGGCTGGCGAAGAACCGGGTGTCGATCTCGCGGACTGCCTCGGGGGGCGGGCCGCCCGCGGGGGCCGCCGCATGAAGCTGCGCCAGATCGGCGAGGCAGCACGGAAATTCGGTGAAGCCGGCGGCGGTCAGGGCCTCTTGCGTCTGGGCCAGCAGGCCCGGCGCCATACGGGTGGCGAAGGCGAAACGGTCGTGCCCGCCATGCAGCACCTGCGCATAATAGGTGCCGGCCCGGCAGGTCAGCACCGCCGCCTGTGGCAGTTCGTGGTCCAGCCAGAAGCCGGTTTCGCGCATCACGGTCAGGTAACGCTGCACCGCCGTCAGCAAATCGCGCGCCTCGCCCGAGGCGGCCGCCCGGCGCGGGACGATGATCCGGGAAGGCAGGTAGGGACGAAACCAGTTCAACATCAAATCAAACCAAAAAGACCGCCGCGATCCCGGGCGGCCCGCACGGCGGGCGCGGACGACCGGAAAACCATCCAACCTTGGCGGAAATATGGAGCGGATGGGCCCGGACAAGGCCCGCGCCCTAACCGCCCCGATGCGCCCGCCAGCGGTCCTCGATCTCGGCGGCAAGACCGGCCACCCGCTTTTCATAGCGCAGTTGCAGCCGCCCCCGCGCCAGTTTCAACGACTGCACCAGCACACGCGCCCCGATGGTCTGCGGCCGGACCTCGGACACCACGGCGACCCGCGTCCGCAGCGGCGCAAGCTGCACCACATCCAGCGCCAAATGCGCCCTGACCGAAGTGCTCTGGCCTTCGAAGGTCAGCCGCTGGCCCGGCTCGATCGCGGCAAGGCGCAGGTTGATTTCGCGCGGCTTGCCCTGAAAGGCAAAGCGCACCATCCAGCCCATGCCGGGGCCGGCCATCGGCAGACCGTCCAGCCGCTGCACCTCGATCCCGCGGCGCAGCGCGGTGCGTTCCCACAGCACGAAATCCGACAGCACGTCCCAGACGAATTCGGCCGGGGCCTCGACATCCTCGCGCGTGCTGAGTTTCATCGCCGGCCCTTTCGCAACACGCGTCCTGTGGGCCTTCTTGCGTCAATCGCGGATATCCGCAAGCCAGTTGGCGATCAGCGCATGGGCAATCGCGCCCGGACGGGCCGGTTTCACCCGCGGGTGGAGGCCGGCCATCACCGCCACCATTTCCTCGCGAGTGATCCAGAGCGCATCGTCAAGTTCCGCAGGGTCCAGCGTGATCGATTCGGTCTCGGCCCATGCATGGCAGCCGATCATCAACGAGGCCGGAAACGGCCATGGCTGGCTTGTCCGGTATTCGACGCGGCCGATGGTGATGCCGGTTTCCTCCTGCACCTCGCGGCGGACGGCGGCCTCGACCGTCTCGCCGGGTTCGATGAAACCGGCAAGGCAGGAAAACATCCCCTCGGGCCAGCCGGGCGAGCGGCCGACCAGCGCGCGGTTGCCGCGGGTGACCAGCATGATCACCACCGGATCGGTGCGCGGGAAATGCTGCGCGGCGCAGGCCGGGCAGCGGCGCTGCCAGCCGGCCTCGGCCGGGACCGAAGCCGCCCCGCAGGCCGAGCAGAAGCGGTGGCTGCGGTGCCACTGAACCAGCGCCTTGGCGGTGGCGGCCAGTTCCGCGTCGCGCAGGGACAGAAGCAGCATCATCCCGCGCAACTCGGCAAAGCCCATGTCGGGCGGCAGCGCCGGGTGGGTCTGCACCGTGGGATCGAAAAAGCCCGAAGCCACGGCCTCGGCCCCGGCTTCGGGCGCCCAGTCCGAAATGTCGGCGGCAAAACAGGGCGCATCACCGTCAAGGCCCAGAAACACCGCAGGTTCGGCCCCGGCCAGCACGGGATGGCCCGCGCCGACCCAGCCCAGCCGGTCGCCGTGGCACAGCGGCTTGCCACGCCAGACCGGCAGCACCCGCCCGCCTTGCAGCATCGCGACCAGCCCCTCGGCATCGCCGCGCAGCCGCGCCGCCCGATCCAGCCCCGATCCGGCAAAGGCCGGCCTGTCCGCGATGCGCATCGCACCCTCCCTTGCGCGTGGTTCGCCGCAGTCATGCCACGGCGCGCGGCGGCAGGCCATGGGGCGGCGGGCCTGCACCGCCCGGCCCCGGATCGCCGTGGCAGACAATCTGACGGCGGCGCTTGCGAATCCCGCCCCCGGGCCCTATATCGGCCATCGAGAGGTTGGCGCGGGCAGGCGCCTCGCCAACCCGGTCAGGTCCGGAAGGAAGCAGCCGTAACGAGTCCCGTCTGGGTCGATGTCCAGCCTCTCACCCAATCCTTACATCCGCGATGCCTTTGCCGCTGTGCCACCCCGGGCGCTGTCCGGATCAGGTCCGCCTGCCCCACAGCCATGACCGCAGCCCGCGCAGGCGCGTGACCAGCCGTCCGCGCCAGCGCCCGCGCAGCAGCCGGCCGACACGGCCGCGCCGGTGCGCCCTGTCGCGCCACTGCACCAGATCCCGCACCGTCCGCTCGGGCGTGGTGAACAGGCCGGTCCTGCCCGAGACATAGCGCGGATAGGCGATCAGCGCGCCATGGATCAGGTGATCGAGATCAAGCCGTCGGCCCCGGCGCGGGATCGGAACGCGGTCGGTGGTCAGGCCCCAGCCGGCATAGAACGGCTGGCCGTGGCAGGTGACCGGCAGGCCGCGCAACAGCGCCTCGAACCCCAGAAGCGAGGTCAGCGTATGCACCTCGTCGACCTGATCCAGCAGATCCGCGGCGCTGGCCCGATCCAGCACTTCATCGCAAAAGCGCAGGGCAAGGCTTTCATCCGCACCCGCGTCGCGCAGGCCGCCGACCACATCGGGATGTGGCTTGTAAAGGATATGGGCCGCAGGCGCGGCCGCGCGCACCCGGCGCAGCAGGTCAAGGTTGGTCCGGATGTCGGGTGCGCCGCAGCGGATCGAGGCGTCGGATTCGACCTGCCCCGGCACAAGGATCACCCTGACCGCCCCCGGCGGACGGGTCCAGCGGTCGCCGGGCAGATTGTATTTCGTCACCCGCGACGTCACGATCAGATCGCGCAGCGCCCGGGCGCGCTGCCGGGCCGCCTGATCCAGCACGCTGTCCTGAAGGATCCGCTCCAACCGCGAGGGCTGCGCGGGATCGTAGTGGATGCCCAGATCGTCGATCACCCATGACAGCGGCGGCACCAGTTCCGCCCCCAGCCCGGCCGAGCGCAGAAAGCCGTCCTCGACCCGCAGCACGCGGGCCGAAGACGGCAGCCCTTCGGCGCTGCGGCTGCCCCACAGCACCGCGGTGGCACCGGGCGGCACCTGATGCGGATGGCGCAGGAACCGGACCTGCGAGCCTTGCAGAAACCGGCGCAGGATCGGGCGTTTGCGCCGCGGAAAGCCCACGGCATACAGCCGGGCGGGAAAGGCGGCGCGCAGGGCGCGCTGAAGGCCCGCGTGATCCATCGCCCGTTCCGGTGTGGTTTCCGCGCCGGTTTCGGGGTGGCAATAGCGCGGGTAATCGACCAGTGCGGCATGAACAAGCTGCGCCAGATCCGCCGTGCCGCGCCTTGGGCCTTCGTCCTCGGTCAGGCCCCAGCCGGCATAGAACGGCCGGCCAAAGCAGCGCACGCGCCGGCCATGGATCAGCGCCTCGAACCCCACCTGCGAGGTCGCGACATAGACCGCACGCGCGCCCGCGATCAGCGGGGCGATGTGGCCATCGCAGGCCAGAACGGTCACGCGGGGCAAGGCGCGCAGGGCCTCGGGATCGAAATGGCGCCTGCCCGGATCGGACAGGCTGTCGGGATGCAGCTTCACCACCACCCGCAGCCCCGGGTTCTCGCGCAGCGCCGCCATCAGCATCCGGGGAAAGGTGGCGGCATCGGCCCCGCCGCCCGCAATCGACAGATCGCCCGCCACCTGATCGACGACCAGCACATAAGGTTCGGGCGGCACCGCGCAATCGCGGCGGGCGTTGTATTTCGACAGGCCCAGCGCCCGCCAGCGATGGATCAGCCCGCGCGCGCGGGCATCCTGGGCCGGGTCCAGCGGGCGGGCGATCAGGCCGAACAGATCGCTGTCGCTGTCGGCGTCGTAGTGGATGCCCCCCCGGTCGAACACCAGGGACAGCGGCGGGTCGCGCCGGCCGACCGAACGCAGAAATCCGTCCTCGACCAGCAGCAGACCATCGGCGCGATCCCGCAGCGCCCGCGCCCGCCGCCCCGACCGGCGGTTGCCCCACCCCAGGATCAGACGCGGGCGCACCGGCAGCAGCCGGCAGAAATACACCGGCCGCACCCCCAGCAGCCGGCTCAGCACCGGGTCCAGTGCCAGATCCATCGAGGTCGCCGCCACCGCCACCCGACCGCCGCGCAGCCGCGCCCCCAGCAGCCGCACGATCCCTTGCTGCCATTGCAGCGCCTTGTGGCCCCACCGCATCAGCCCGCGGACAGCCGCGGCACCGCGGGCGTGCAACAGGGTCAAGGGCAACAGGGTGGGCGGCATGGCATCTCCGATCCGGGGCGGTCTGCGGCGCGGGCGCGGATCTGTCCAGCGATTCGCGTGGGCATGTCCGGCATCCGGCCGGTGCCGCAGGGACCATTTCGGGGCTTCGGGTGGACGCGGCCCCGCACCCGGCCTAATCTCTGGCTGACCCGAATCCCCCCGAGGCCCGATGTCCGACCACCCCGAGCAAGGTTATCAAGTCCTTGCCCGCAAATACCGCCCCCAGACCTTTGCCGACCTGATCGGTCAGGACGCGATGGTGCGCACGCTGAAGAACGCCTTCGCGGCCGACCGGATCGCGCATGCCTTCGTGATGACCGGCGTCCGCGGCGTGGGCAAGACCACAACGGCGCGGATCATCGCCAAGGGGCTGAACTGCGTGGGCCCCGACGGCACCGGCGGCCCCACGACCGAACCTTGCGGCCAGTGCGAACCCTGCCGCGCCATCGCGGAAGGCCGCCACGTCGACGTGATGGAAATGGACGCCGCCTCGCGCACCGGGGTGGGTGACATCCGCGAGATCATCGACTCGGTCCACTACCGGGCGGCCTCGGCGCGCTACAAGATCTATATCATCGACGAAGTTCACATGCTGTCGAACAACGCGTTCAACGCGCTGCTCAAGACGCTGGAAGAACCGCCCGCCCATGTGAAGTTCATCTTTGCCACCACCGAAATCCGCAAGGTGCCGGTCACGGTGCTGTCGCGCTGCCAGCGGTTCGACCTGAAACGGATCGAACCCGAGGTGATGATCGCCCACCTGACCCGCGTGGCCGCGCAGGAAGGGGCAAGCCTTGCCCCCGACGCACTGGCGCTGATCACGCGGGCGGCCGAAGGCTCGGTCCGCGATGCGATGAGCCTGATGGATCAGGCGATCGCCCATGGCGCGGGCGAGACCAGCGCCGATCAGGTGCGCGCAATGCTGGGGCTGGCCGACCGCGGCCGCGTGCTTGACCTGTTCGACCTGATCGTGAAGGGCGAGGCGGCGGCGGCGCTGGCAGAGTTGTCGGGGCAATATGCCGATGGCGCCGATCCCATGGCGGTGCTGCGCGATCTGGCCGAGATCACGCACTGGCTTTCCGTCATCAAGATCACCCCCGAGGCCGCCGACGATCCGACCACCCCGCCCGACGAACGCGCCCGCGGGCTGGACATGTCCGCACGGCTGCAAATGCGGGTGCTGACGCGGATGTGGCAGATGCTGCTGAAGGCGATCGAAGAAGTCTCGCTGGCGCCCAACGCGATGATGGCGGCCGAGATGGCGGTGATCCGCCTGACCCATGTCGCCGACCTGCCCGATCCCGAAACGCTGATCCGCCGGCTGCAATCGGAACCCCGCCCCACCGCCCCGCCGCCATCGGGCGGCGGTGGCGGGCCGGGCACGGCGCCACGGATGCAGGCGGCGGCGCCGGTGGCGATGATGCCCGCGGGGCCGCAGGCCACAGGCGGCGGCGCCACCGCGCTGGCACTGGCCGAAGGCGCGCCGCTGTGTCAAAGCTTTGCCCAGATGGTCGAGCTGATCCGCCAGAAGCGCGACATGAAGCTGCTGTATGAGATCGAGACCGGCCTGCGCCTTGTCCGCTTCGCCCCCGGCCGGATCGAGTTCGAACCCGCCCCCGAGGCCGCCCCCGATCTGGCGGCGCGGCTGTCGCAGCGGCTTCAGGGCTGGACGGGGCTGCGCTGGGGCGTCTCGGTCGTGTCGGGCGGCGGCCAGCCCACGATCGCGGAAGAGCGCGACAAGGGGCGCCTTGCGGATGAAGCACGGGCAAAGGAAAACCCGCTGGTTCAGGCGGTTCTGACCGCCTTCCCCGGCGCGCGGATCACCGAGATCCGCAAACCGCAGGAAATCGCCGCGGCCGAGGCTTTGCCCGAGGTCGAGGACGAATGGGACCCGTTCGAGGACAGTTAAAAGGAGCAAGGGAATGTTGAAGGGATTGGGTGGACTTGGCGACATGGCCAAGATGATGAAGGCCGCGCAGGGGTTTCAGGAAAAGATGGCGCAGCTTCAGCAGGATCTGGGCGCCATGACGGTGGTGGGCGAATCCGGCGCGGGGCTGGTCAAGGCGACCTCGACCGCCAAGGGCGAACTGACCGGCATCGAGATCGACCCCTCGATCTTCGTCGCCTCGGAAAAGGAAGTGGTCGAGGATCTGATTCTGGCCGCGATCAAGGACGCACAGGCCAAGGCCGCCGACCGCGCCAAGGAAGAGATGGGCAAGCTGACCGAAGGTCTGGGCCTTCCCGCGGGCATGAAGCTGCCGCTC
Organism: Cereibacter ovatus; assembly: GCF_900207575.1. Lineage (GTDB taxonomy): Bacteria > Pseudomonadota > Alphaproteobacteria > Rhodobacterales > Rhodobacteraceae > Cereibacter_A > Cereibacter_A ovatus. Next base: position 221,018 of record NZ_OAOQ01000002.1, on the reverse strand, counting down.
TGACATGACGCAGGCGCCCGGCGACATCGAACGGCTGATCGAGCTGATGGCGCGGTTGCCGGGCCTTGGGCCGCGGTCGGCCCGCCGGGCGGTGCTGATGATGCTGAAGAAGCGGGGGGCGGTGATGGCGCCCCTTGCGCAGGTGATGGCCGAGGTCGCGGCCAGCGCCCGCGACTGCGTCCGCTGCGGCAACATCACCGGCGCGGACCTGTGCGACATCTGCCGCGACGAACGTCGCGCCACCGGCGAATTGTGCGTGGTCGAAGATGTGGCCGACCTTTGGGCGCTGGAACGCGCCGGCGCCTTCCGCGGCCGGTATCATGTTCTGGGCGGCGTGCTGTCGGCACTGGATTCGGTCGGGCCGGACGATCTGCGCATCCCCCAGCTTGCGCGGCGGGTGCGCGACGAAGGCATCGCCGAAGTGATCCTTGCGCTGAACGCCACCGTCGACGGCCAGACCACCGCGCATTACATCGCCGATGTTCTGGCACCTTCGGGGGTGCAGGTCACCTCGCTGGCGCAAGGCGTGCCGATCGGCGGCGAGCTTGACTATCTGGACGACGGCACCATCGGCGCGGCGCTGCGGGCGCGGCGCAGGTTCTGACCCCCGACCGGACCGCCGCAGGGAAAACCGCAGGCGACCAGTGCTTGACAGTCCCCGCGCCAGACATGCACGGCGGCCGGGGTGGCCAACAGCGGGAGTGCCCGGTCTTTACCGCCCCCGTCCCCGGATGCCGAAAACGAGGGATGCGCCCGGCACTTGGCACGGGGGACCGTGCCCTTGTCACGATGCCGGAAACGAAAGGCGTGCCCGGCACCTGACCGGGGGCCGTCCCCTTGTTCCGATACCGGACAGGACGGATGCGCCCCGCACCTGCCGGGCCTGACCGTTCCCCGGTGATGGAAAAGCCGGCGTGACGGCGCCTGATCGCGATGCCGGACATGCAAAGGGCGCCCGAAGGCGCCCTGCGGCAAGATCGGATGGCCCTCAGCGGCGCGGGTCCAGCCCGTCATCCTCGTCCTCGTCCTCATCGTCGCCATGCGGCAGGTTGAAGAACGAATCCGCATCCGAGAAGTCGGCCGGGCGCTTTTCTTCCTCGACGCGGGTGAACTGCTCCAGCCCGGCCAGCCCCGAGGGCATCCGCGGCTCGTCCGGCATCGACAGCGACTGCTCGGTCGAGACCAGTTTCCGCCGTTCGTCATCGCTCATCACCAGACCCTCGGCGGCCTTCTTGCGCGCGGCGGCCTGAACGGCGGTGTCCAGTTCCGACTGACGGCACAGACCCAGCGCCACCGGATCGATCGGCTGGATCGAGCCGATGTTCCAGTGCGTGCGTTCGCGGATCGACTGGATCGTGGGCTTTGTGGTGCCCACAAGCTTGGCGATGGCACCGTCAGACAGTTCGGGATGGAACTTGACCAGCCACAGAATGGCGGCCGGGCGATCCTGCCGCTTGGACAGCGGGGTGTAGCGCGGGCCACGGCGCTTTTCCTCGCCCACGGCGGCGGGGTTGAACTTCAGCTTCAGACGATACAGCGGGTCTTTCTGACCCTTCTCGATCTCGATCTGGTCAAGCTGGTTGTTGGAGACCGGATCGAACCCCTTGACGCCGGGGGCCACGTCACCGTCGGCGATGCCCTGCACCTCAAGCTCGTGCATGCCGCAGAAATCCGCGATCTGCCGGAACGAAAGGGTGGTGTTGTCGATCAGCCAGACAGCGGTGGCCTTGGACATCAGCGGCTTGTTCATCGGACGATCCTTTGCAAATCTTGACCATGCCGGGAAAACGGCTGCGGCCGGGCCGCGTCTTCTCGTTTTCGGGAAGTTCAGGCCGCGTATAAACCCGATCCGTGCGAAGGAAAAGCAAAAATGCGTGTTCTGGCTTTGTGGCTTGCCCTGACCGGCCCCGTTCTGGCCGAAGGGGACGGGGCGGGGAACGACCGGGCGGGGGATTTCAGCCACTACATCCTGGCGCTGAGCTGGCAGCCGACATGGTGCGCGCTGGAAGGCGAGGCGCGCGGCGCCGAGGAATGCAGCTGGGGCCGCGGCTTCACGCTGCACGGGCTTTGGCCGCAGCGCGAGGAAGGCTGGCCTGCGTTCTGCCGCACGGTGGAGCGCGATCCGTCACGGGGCGAGACGGGGGCGATGGCGGATGTGATGGCGCCGGGGCTGGCATGGTATCAGTGGAAGAAGCACGGCCGCTGTTCGGCGCTGCCACCCGAGGCGTATTTCGCGCTGATGCGGGACGCGGTGGCCGCGGTGGCGGTGCCCGGGCCGCTGCGCGACCTGCGAGAGGATATCGAGCTGCCGCCCTCGGTGCTGGAGGACGCCTTCATCGAGGCGAACCCGGGCCTGAGCCCGGACGGCATCACCGTCACCTGCGCCAAGGGCCATATCAAGGAGGTGCGGATCTGCCTGACGCCGGATCTGGCCTTCCGGCGCTGTGCGCCGGACGCGCGGCGCGATTGCGGGCTGGAACGGGCGAAGATGGACCGGCCCTAAGCGGCAGGACGGGGGGCGCTGCCCCCCGAGCCCGCCCATGGGGCGGGAGTGCTTCGCAGCCGCGAAGCACCGTCCCCCCGGGATATTTGGGCCAGAATGAAAGGGAAAGCGGGCTCTGGAATGGCTGGATGTCGATCGTGGATCCGCGTGGGATCGGTACGCCGGCCCGCAGAAGGCGGTCGGGCGCGGATTTTCCGCGGCAGCGCCGGCGAAGGGGGTTCGATGCCCCCTTCGCCGGCCCCCCCGTCCGGGTCACAGGGCGAGGACAATCTTTCCGATATGGCCCGAACTTTCCAGTCGGGCATGGGCGGCGGCGGCCTCCGTCAGGGGGAATTCGCTGTCGATGACCGGGCGCAGCGCGCCAAAGGCCACCATCGGCCAGACGTGGGTTTCGAGGTCGCGGGCGTAGCGGGCTTTTGCCAGGTCGGCCTGTGGGCGCAGGGTCGAGCCGGTGATGGTCAGGCGGCGCATCATCACCTCGGCGAAGTTCAGTTCGGCCTTTGTGCCTTCCAGGAAGGCGATCTGCACAAGGCGGCCTTCGGTCGCCAGGGCCTTCACGTTGCGCGGTATGTAGCTGCCGCCCACCATGTCGAGGATCACATCGGCGCCGCCTTCGGCTTTCAGCACCGCGACGAAATCCTCGGTGCGGTAGTTGATTGCGCGTTCGGCGCCGAGGACTTCGCACGCGGCGCATTTCTCGGCCGAGCCGGCGGTCGCGAAGACGCGGGCGCCCAGCGCCCTGGCCATCTGGATCGCGGTCGTGCCGATACCCGAAGAGCCGCCGTGGACAAGAAACCGCTCGCCCGCTTTCAGCCCGCCGCGCAGCACCACGTTCGACCAGACGGTGAAGCAGGTTTCAGGCAGGCAGGCGGCCTCGCGCAGGTCGAGCCCCTCGGGGATCGGCAGCGCGTGGTCGGCGGGTGTCACCGCATAATCGGCATAGCCCCCGCCCGGCAGCAACGCGCAGACCCGGTCGCCCACCGCCCAGCGGGTGACGCCGGGGCCGATGGCTGCCACCTCGCCCGCGGCCTCAAGGCCCGGCAGCGGCGAGGCGCCGGGCGGCGGCGCATAGGCGCCCGCCCGTTGCAGTGCGTCGGGGCGGTTCACGCCGGCATAGGCCACGCGGATCAGGATCTGGCCGTGGCCCGGCACCGGGACGGGAAGCGTGCAGGGCCGAAGCACCTCGGGGCCGCCGGGTTGGGAAATCTCGACGGCGCGCATGGTTTCGGGCAGGGACAAGGCTTTCTCCTTAGCAGTGGCTGCGGCCGGGCATGTCGGGCGCGGCCGTGGGCGCATGGACGCGGCGCATCATCATCCGAGGGCCGGCCGTCATGGCGCGCAGCAGGGGGTTGCGCTGCGCCTCGGTCTTGAATTTCTCGAACCGCAGCACGTCGGCGATGCGGCGGTCGAGGAATTCCCATGTCGCATAATGGCCGGGGCTGTCGTCGCCCAGCCAGTAAAGCACGGTCGCCGCATAGACCGCCGACAGCGTCGCGCGTTTGGTATACCAATTCACATCGCGCGATTCGTCGCCCAGCGCCTTCCAGATCCGGTCGGCCGTGCCCCAGACCGCGCGGGCGCCGTCAGAGGCATGTTGCGGCAGGCTGAACAGGGTCGAGCCGCGGCGGACCAGTTCCTTGTCCTCGCAGGCTTCCAGCCGGAAGCGGATCAGCGCCGCCACCCGTTCGGAATAGCGCATCGCCCCCAGATCGGCAGCCGCCGCCTTTTCCAGCATCTTTTCGTCGCCGCGGTGATGGTAGGCCAGCGCCAGATCGACGCCCCCGCGGGGAAACAGTGCCCGCGCCAGCCCCGGCGCCACGCCCGAATCGCGCACCGCCTCGCGCAGCGTCGTCTCGGACCAGCCATCGAAGGGCACATGGATCAGTGCCGCATCGAGGATCGCATCGCGTGCCTTTTCGTTTCCGTCCCGAGTGTCCATCGCGTTTCCTTTCCGGTTCCCTGTGCGGTGGACAAGCCACCTTCTGTCTGATATAGGCGCCCGACCTGCTTAATCTTGCAACTCTAACTTAGGAAGGTGGTGACAACCACATGCAGGTCAGCGTCCGCGACAACAACGTCGAACAGGCCCTTCGGGCCTTGAAGAAAAAGCTCCAGCGCGAAGGCGTGTTCCGCGAAATGAAGCTCAAGCAGCATTTCGAGAAACCCTCCGTCAAGCGCGCCCGCGAGCAAGCCGAAGCGGTCCGCCGTGCGCGCAAACTCGCGCGCAAGAAGGCGCAACGCGAAGGCGCTCTTTAAGACGTCAGCGCGAAGCTGGGCGGGGCTTGCCTCGCCACCATCGGACCCCCGTCGCGCAAGTGTCGGGGGTTTTCCTTTCCCCGGGTGCGGCAGTCGCGCGCAGCGTCGATCTGCCACCAAGGGTTGCAATGGCGGGTGCGAATGGTTTTATCCCGCCATTGAACGTTCGGGCCCGGACCCTGTCAGAAGGCATTTCCGCGATGGCAATCGACATGCTCTCCACTTTCATCAAGCCGATGCACCGAGAGGGCTTCAAATTCGTCGGCATCTTCGCCGCCGTGACGCTGATCCTGTTCCTGATCTGGGAACCCCTCGGCTGGATCGGGGTGGGCCTTACCGTCTGGTGCTACTACTTTTTCCGCGATCCAGTCCGCGTCACTCCCACGCGCGAAGGGCTGTTCGTCAGCCCGGCGGATGGCGTGATTTCCCTGATCGAACCCGCGGTTCCGCCGGAAGAGCTGGGCCTGGGTCCGGCGCCGATGACCCGCGTTTCGGTGTTCATGAACGTGTTCAACTGCCATGTGAACCGCGCGCCCATCGGCGGCACGGTGACGGCGGTGGCCTACCGGCCGGGCAAGTTCCTCAATGCCTCGCTCGACAAGGCCAGCGTCGACAACGAGCGCAACGGTCTGGCGATCCGGCTGGCCGACGGGCGCCAGATCGGCGTGGTCCAGATTGCGGGCCTCGTTGCGCGCCGCATCCTGTGCGAGGTGAAAGAGGGCACGGTGCTGGCCACCGGCGAGCGGTTCGGGATGATCCGGTTCGGCTCGCGCGTCGATGTGTATCTGCCCGATGGCGTTCAGCCGCTGGTCTGCCTTGGCCAGACCATGATCTCGGGCGAGACGGTGATCGCCGACCTGACCAGCCCGGAGACGCGCCGCACCGGCGCGGCCGCCTGAGCCATGCCGCGGTCCGAGCGGAGCCTGCCTCTGTTGATGCTGCTGCCGAACCTTGTGACCATCACGGGGCTTTGCGCGGGGCTGACAGCGATCCGCTTCATCATGGTGGAACGCTACGACATCGCCGCCATGCTGATCGTCTTTGCCGCCGCGATCGACGGCCTTGACGGGCTGATCGCGCGGCGGCTGAACGCGCAGTCGAACTTCGGCGCGGAACTTGATTCGCTGTCGGATTTCCTGAACTTCGGCGTGGCACCCGGGCTTCTGGTGTTCCAGTATGCGCTGGCGGGCACCTACAGCACGAACTGGGTGTTCGTGCTGGTCTACACGATCTGCGGCTGCCTGCGGCTGGCGCGCTTCAACATCAACCGGGATGCACCGCTGCCGGCAGGGGCCAAGCCGCAGTTCACCGGCGTTCCGGCGCCGGGTGGCGCGCTTCTGGCGCTGTTGCCGCTGTTCATGTCGCTTCAGGGGATCGTGGATGCATCCGCCTTTCCGCTGGCTTACGGGATCCATCTGGCGGTTGTAGGGTTGTTGATGACAAGCCGGATCCCCACCCTTTCGCCAAAGGCGCTGCGGATTCCGCGCGACAAGGCGATTTTCGTGCTGGTCGGCACTGTCGTCGTGATCGGCCTTCTGGTCACGCGGTTCTGGCTGCTGATGACGCTTTTCGGTCTCGCCTATGCGGGCGTCACCATGATGTCGATTGTGAACTACCTTCGCCGCTGGCGCGGCTGAACCCCAAACGGAAGAAGGACGGACGCATGGAACTTGACGCGGTCAGCCGAAGCTACAAGCGGTGGGCGCCCATCTACGATTTCAGCTTTGGCAAGGTAAGCGAAAGCCCCCGGCGCCGCACCGCCAGCCATGTGAATGCCCGCGGTGGGCGGGTGCTGGAAGTGGGCGTGGGCACTGGCCTGTCGCTGCCGCTGTACAGCCGCCGGGTCGAGGTGACGGGCATCGACTTCTCGCATGACATGCTGGCCAAGGCGCGCGAAAAGGTCGATGAGCTGGGCCTGAAGCCGGTGAAAGAGCTGCGCCAGATGGATGCGCGCGAACTCGACTTCCCCGACGAGACCTTCGACACCGTGGTGGCGATGTTCCTCGTGTCGGTCGTGCCGGAACCCGAGCGGGTGGTCGCGGAAATGGCCCGCGTCTGCAAGAAAGGCGGCGAGGTCGTGCTGGTGAACCATTTCGCCCGCGAAAAAGGCCCGCTGGCCGCCGTCGAAAAGGCACTGGCCCGGTTCGAGAACACCCTGGGCTGGCACAGCGACTTCGCGATCGAGCGGGTGACGGGCGATACCCGGCTGAAGGTGATCGACAAGGCGCCGATGGGCCCCGGCGGAATCTTCACCTTCCTGCGCTTCCAGCGCGTGTGACACCCGGCAGGCCGCCCCGGTGCGGGCGGCCGCCGCATCTCAGACCGGGATGGCCGTGGTCTTGAACACGGTTCTCAGCGCAAAACTGGAATGCATCTGCGCCACGCCCGGCAACCGGGTCAGATGCTGGCGATGGATGCGGGCGAAATCCTCGGTATCCTGCGCCACCACCTTCAGCAGATAATCCGCCGTCCCCGCCATCAGGTGACATTCCAGAATGTCGGGCACTCGTGCCACCTCGCGCTCGAAGGCATCCAGCACCTCGTCCGCCTGCCCCTGAAGCGTGATCTCGACAAAGACGGTGGTGGGCCGCGCCAGTTTGCGTGCATCCAGAAGCGCGACATAGCCGGCGATAAAGCCCTCTTCCTCCAGCCGCTGCACCCGGCGATGACAGGCCGAGGGCGACAGGTTCACCCGTTCCGAAAGCTCTGCGTTGGTGATCCGGCCCTGCTTCTGAAGCACGGTCAGGATTCGCCGGTCTGTCGCGTCAAGGTCCATTCGCGTGCAATCTTCTTCGGTCAGTGTCGGGATCCGGCACAGAAGCTATCGCGCGCCCGCGCCGCCGTCACCAGTATTTCCGGGCAGATGGCCTGCTTGCCCCCGGGGCGGCGCCTGAACGCGGCCAAAGGCCAACAGCGGCCGTTCGCCCCGCCTCCGCTTGGCCGGGCGCAAGAGCGCGGCTGTGGCGTGGCCGCCCCCATGCCGCGCGCCGGGCATCGACATGCCGCCAGTCACCGCATCCGGCGCTGCGGCCCTGAACCCTAGCCTGCCGCCCGCGCCCTCAACAGGTCGCGGATCTCGGCCAGAAGCTGCTCCTGCGTCGGGCCTGCCGGCTCGGCGCCGGCCTTGGCCGCGTCTTTGTGCAGCGCCGCATCCTTCACGCGGTTGACCAGCTTGACCAGCAGGAACACCACCCAGGAAATGATCAGGAAATTGATCAGCGCCGTGATGAAGGCACCATAGGCGAACACCGGCGCCCCGGCCGCCTTCGCCGCCGCAAGACTGGTGAACTCACCCTCGCCCAGATTGACGAACAGATTGGAAAAATCGATCCCCCCGGTCACCAGCCCGATCACCGGATTGATCAGATCCGCCACAAGACTTGAAACGATGCCGGTGAAAGCCGCACCAATGATGATGCCCACCGCCATGTCCATCACATTGCCCTTGGCAATGAACGACCGAAACTCCTCCAGAATGGCCATGCAGCTCTCCCTCGATCCGCCGGCTCCGACCCGGCCGGGACATCATGCCACAGCCGCACTTGCGTTCCGAGCAGTGATGCGCCACCCTCGCCCCTCCCCTGACAGAGTTCCGCCATGACCGCCGATCTTTCCGCCTTCCCGATCACCCGCCGCTGGCCGCCGCGCGACCCGCAGGCGATCCAGCTCTATTCTCTGGCCACCCCGAACGGCGTGAAGGTCTCGATCGCGCTGGAAGAAACCGGCCTGCCCTATGACGCGCATCTGGTGGATTTCGACCGCAAGGACCAGTTCACCCCCGAATTCCTGTCGCTTGCCCCCAACAACAAGATCCCCGCGATCCTTGACCCCCACGGCCCCGGCGGCCAGCCCCTCGCATTGTTTGAAAGCGGCGCAATCCTGATCTATCTGGCGGAAAAGACCGGCCAGCTTCTGCCAGAGGCCCGCCGCTACGACGTGCTCCAATGGCTGATGTTCCAGATGGGCGGCGTCGGGCCGATGTTCGGCCAACTCGGCTTTTTCCACCACTTCGCCGGAAAAGAGATCGCAGACCCCCGCCCGAAGGAACGCTACCGCGCCGAGGTCGAACGCCTGCTCAAGGTGCTCGACGCCGCGATGGACGACCGCGAGTGGATCACGGGCGACTATTCCATCGCAGATATCGCGATCTGCCCCTGGCTCAGAACGCTGCGCGACTTCTACCGCGCCGCCGACATCGCCGGCTGGGACAGACTGCGCAACGTCCCCGGCTGGCTCGACCGCTTCCTTGCCCGCCCCGCGGTCCAGCGCGGCCTGCTTCAACCCGCCCGCTGACCCGCGCCCGCGCTTTCATTCTGGCAGAAATATCCCCGCCGGAGGCTCCTGCCCCCGGCGAGGGTCGCGACATCAGCGGATCATCGCCCCCAGCACCGCCAGCGCCTCGGGCGCGTCCCATTCGGCATCGCCGATCAGCCGTGCCACCTCGCGGCCCTCGGGGTCCAGAACCAGCGTCACCGGCAAGCCCATCACCCCGATCTGCCGCGCCAGCCCCGATTTCGGATCGCGCAGCGCCGTCAGCCGCGTGACCCCGGCCTCGTCAAAGAACCGCGTGATCGCGGGCACCGCATTGCGCCCGGTGGCGATTGTCACCACCGCCAGCCGCTCACCGCCCATCGCCGCCTCCAGCCGGTCAAGCGAGGGCATCTCTTGCCGGCAGGGCGCGCACCATGTGGCCCAGAAATTCGCCACCACCCATTGGCCGCGCCAGTCCGAAAGGCTCTGCGGCGCCTCGTCCAGGCCCAGCAGGCCCACATCCGGCAGGGGCTTCGGCTCGGGATGGATCACCAGCTTCTTCATGTCGCCCGACAAAAGCGCCGCCGCCTCGGCCGGGCCTGCCATTGCCGCGCCGTTTGCACCGAAGGTCAAGGCCGTGTAGATCACGGCAAACAGCACACGCAGCATTTCACCTCCCCAAAGGCTTCCCATGTCCGACGCTTCCACGACCCCTTCCGCCGCCAACGCCATGTGGGGCGGGCGCTTCGCCGCGGGGCCCGATGCGATCATGCAGGCGATCAACGCCTCGATCGGCTTCGACCAGCGGCTTTACGCGCAGGACATCCGTGGCTCGCGCGCCCATGCCGCGATGCTGGCGGCGCAGGGCATCCTTACCCCTAAAGATGCCGAAGCGATCGGGGAAGGTCTTCTCACGGTGTTGTCAGAGATCGAAGCCGGAGATTTCCCCTTCCGGGTCGAACTGGAAGACATCCACATGAACGTCGAGGCCCGGCTGAAGGATCTGATCGGCGAGCCCGCCGGCCGTCTTCACACCGCCCGCTCGCGCAACGATCAGGTCGCGGTCGATTTCCGGCTGTGGGTGCGCGACCAGTGCGACGCCGCCATCACCGGAATCGAGGCGCTGATGCAGGCCTTCGTCGCGCAGGCCGAGGCGGGGGCCGGCTGGGTGATGCCGGGCTTTACCCATCTGCAAACCGCGCAGCCGGTGACATGGGGCCACCACATGCTGGCCTATGTCGAGATGCTGGCCCGCGACCGTTCGCGCTTTGCCGATGCCCGCGCCCGGATGAACGAATGTCCGCTGGGGGCGGCGGCACTGGCGGGGACGTCCTTCCCGATCGACAGGCACATGACGGCGGCGGCGCTTGGCTTCGACCGACCGACGGCCAACAGCCTCGATTCGGTCAGCGACCGTGACTTCGCGCTGGAATTCCTGTCGGCTTCGGCGATCTGCGCCATGCACCTGTCGCGCTTTGCCGAGGAACTGGTGATCTGGTCCTCGGCGCAGTTCCGCTTCGTGCGGCTGTCGGATCGCTGGACCACCGGATCTTCGATCATGCCGCAGAAGAAGAACCCCGACGCGGCGGAGCTTCTGCGCGCCAAGCTGGGCCGGGTGCTGGGGGCGGCGGTGGCGCTGTTCACGGTGATGAAGGGCCTGCCGCTGACCTATTCCAAGGACATGCAAGAGGACAAGGAACAGGTCTTCGACGCGGCCGACACGCTGATGCTGGGCCTTGCCGCGATGACGGGCATGGTGGCCGACATGCAGGCCAACCGTGACGCGCTGGCGGCCTCGGCGGCGTCGGGGTTTTCCACCGCGACCGATCTGGCCGACTGGCTGGTGCGCGAACTGGGCCTTCCGTTCCGCGAGGCCCATCACGTCACCGGCACGCTGGTCGCCATGGCCGAGGCACAGGGCTGCGACCTGCCCGACCTGACGCTGGCCGACATGCAGACCGTCCACCCCGGCATCCGGCCGGACGTGTTCGCCGTTCTGGGGGTGGAAAACTCGGTTCGCAGCCGCACCTCTTACGGCGGCACCGCACCCGACAATGTCCGCGCGCAGGTGGCGCGCTGGAAAGAACATCTGGGGATGACCGCATGATCCGACCGCTGATCCTTGCCACCCTGCTCCTGGCCGGTTGCGGCGTGGATGGCCCGCCGCTGAAGCCCGGCACCGATCAGCCGATGGCGGTGAAGCCGGGCCTGTCCATCGGCGGCACGGCCGAATTCGGCATCCGGAAGGGCGGCTGACCATGCGGGCGCTGACGGTGATCCTGACGCTGGCGGCCTGCACCCCCTCGGCGCCGCATGTCGGCGTGGGGGTGGGCGTGGGGCCGGGCGGAACCACCGTCACGCCCCACATCTCGACCCGTTACGGCCCGGCCAGCGTCGGCGTCAGCCCGTATGGCGCCTCGGTCGGCACCAGTATCGGCAATCTTGGCCTGGCCCTTGGAGGAGCATTCTGACATGACCCCGCTGCGCATGATCTTCCTTGCCCTTGCGATCTGGGGCGCCACCCATCCGATGTATCACTTCATCAGCTACATGTGGCAGACCGGCGAAGGCTTCGGCGGCATGATCGATGCGTGGTATGTCAATGCCTCGACCACCGGCCTTGTCTGGGATCTGACCATCGCGGCCATCGCGCTGACGGTCTGGATTCTGGCGGAAACCTTCCAGACCCGCGACTGGCGCCGCCTGCTGGCCATTCCGGCGATCTTCCTGATCGGCGTCTCGTGCGGGCTGCCGCTTTACCTGTTCCTGCGGTCGCGCCCCGCGGCCTGACCCCCTTCCCCGAGAGATCATGGACCATTTCCTTTACCGCACCGGAAGCCTCCACGCCGAGGATGTCCGCCTGTCCGACATCGCGGCCACCGTCGGCACCCCGTTCTACTGCTATTCCACCGCGACGCTGACGCGCCACTACCACCTGTTCACCGAGGCGCTTTCACCGCTGCCGCACATGGTCTGCTTCGCGATCAAGTCGCTGTCCAATCTGGCGGTTCTGAAGGTGCTGGGCGATCTGGGCGCGGGGATGGATGTGGTCTCGGGCGGGGAATACCGCCGCGCGCGGGCGGCCGGCGTGCCGGGCGACCGCATCGTGTTTTCCGGCGTCGGCAAAACCCGCGAGGAGATGCGGTTGGCGCTGGAAGGCGGCATCCGCCAGTTCAACGTCGAATCCGAACCCGAAATGCGGGCACTGTCCGAGGTGGCGACCGCGATGGGGCTGCGCGCGCCCATCGCGGTGCGGGTGAACCCCGATGTCGATGCCCGCACGCACGAGAAGATCGCGACCGGCAAGAAGGAAAACAAGTTCGGCATCCCGATCGCCCGCGCCTCCGAGGTCTATGCCGAGGCCGCCCGCCTTCCCGGGCTTGAGGTGGTGGGAATCGATGTCCACATCGGCTCGCAACTGACCAAGCTGGAACCGTTCGAACAGGCCTATCTGAAGGTGGCCGACCTGACCGGCCGCCTGCGCGCCGAGGGCCACGAGATCCGCCGGCTGGATCTGGGCGGGGGTCTGGGCATCCCCTACACCCGCTCGAACGAGGCGCCGCCGCTGCCGCTGGATTACGGCGCGCTGATCAAGCGCACCGTGGGCCATCTGGGCTGCGAGATCGAGATCGAGCCGGGCCGGCTGATCGCGGGCAATTCCGGCGTGCTGGTGGCGCGCGTGATCTATGTGAAGGAAGGCGAGGGCCGCGATTTCCTGATCCTTGACGCGGCGATGAACGATCTGGTGCGGCCGTCGATGTATGGCGCGCATCACGACATCGTGCCGCTGGACGAACCCGCGCCCGCAACCGAGCCCCGGCCCTATGACGTGGTGGGTCCGGTCTGCGAAACCGGCGACACCTTCGCCAAGGCCCGCCCCCTGCCCCCCATGGCCGAGGGCGATCTGGTGGCTTTCCGATCCGCCGGGGCCTATGGCGCGGTGATGGCGTCGGAATACAACACCCGACCGCTGGTGCCCGAAGTGCTGGTGAAGGACGATCACTTCGCCGTCATTCGCGCGCGGCCGACGTTTGACGAAATCCTGAAGCGCGATAGCATCCCCGAATGGCTGTGACGCGCACAGCCTGTTTCAGGCGAGGCGCATGGCACAAGACCCCGACCCCGCGACCGAAACCGCCCTTCGCCGCCTGATCTGGCCGCTTCGGCTGACATGGGCGGGGCTGTGGGCGGAACGGCTGGTAAGGGCGTTCTGGCACCTGTGGTCGGTGCTGGCGGCGACGCTGGCGGCGCTGGTGCTTGGGCTGCACGATCTGGCGCCGGCGGGCTGGGTGCGGGGCGGGCTGATCGCGGCGGGTCTGGGTGGTCTGGCGGCGCTGATCTTCGGGCTGCGCGCCTTCCGCCACCCCCGGCGGGCCGAGGCGCTGGCGCGGCTGGATGCCTCGCTTCCCGGGCGGCCGATCTCGTCGATGGCGGACCGGCAGGCGATTGGCGCGGGCGATGCGTGGTCGCGTGCGATCTGGGCCGCGCATCAGCGCCGGATGGCCGAACGTGCGGCACGGGCGCGGCCGGTGGCCCCTGACCTGCGGCTGGCGCGGCGCGATCCCTTTGCGCTGCGCTATCTGGCGCTGACGGCGCTGGTGGTGGCGGGGCTTTTCGGCTCGGTCTGGCGGGTGGGATCGGTGGCGGGGCTTGGCCCCGGCGGGGCCGAGGCGATGGTGGGGGGCCCAAGCTGGGAAGGCTGGGCGCAGCCCCCCGCCTATACCGGCAAGCCCGCGCTGTATCTGAACGACATTTCCGCACCCGACATCACCTTGCCCACCGGCAGCCGCATCCAGCTTCGCCTTTATGGCGAGATCGGCGCCCTTGGCGTGACCGAGACCGTCTCGGGCCGTCCCGCGGGCGATCCGGTGCCCGGCCCGGCGCAGGATTTCGACGTGACACGCAGCGGTCAGGTCGAGATCGACGGCCGCGGTGGCCGGGTCTGGCAGGTGGTGGCGCTGCCCGACAGCCCGCCCGGCATCGCAGCCCAGGGCCCGATGGACCGCGAAGCCGACGGCCGGATGAAGCTGGGCTTCACCGCGCAGGACGATTACGGCGTGACCGGCGGGCGGGCGGCCATCTCGCTGGATCTGGCGGCGGTCGACCGCCGCCATGGCCTTGCCCGCGATCCCGAACCGCAAGAGCCGGTGGTGCTGGATCTGCCGCTGCCAATTTCGGGTTCGCGCACAGAATTCACCGAAGTGCTGGTCGAGGATCTGTCGAAACATCCCTTCGCCAATCTTCCGGTCATCATCAACCTTTCCGTCACCGACGCCGCCATGCAGGACGGCGTGGCCGCGCCGCTGCACGTCGTGCTGCCGGGACGGCGCTTCTTCGATCCGCTGGCCGCGGCGCTGATCGAATTGCGCCGCGATCTGCTGTGGACGACGGCGAACGGCCCGCGCAGCGCGCAGATCCTGAAGGCCGTGACCCATGCCCCCGAAGGACTGTTTCGCAAGGAAGCCGCCTTTCTGCGCACCCGTGTCCTGTTGCGCCGGCTGGACGCCGAGGCCGCGACCCTGACCCCCGCCGCCCGCGACGAGATTGCCGAACAGCTTTGGCAGATCGCGCTTCTGGTGGAAGAGGGCGATCTTGCGTCGGCGCTGGAACAGTTGCGCCGCGCGCAGGACCGGCTGAACGAGGCGATCCGCAACGGCGCCTCGGCCGACGAGATCCAGAAGCTGATGGACGAGATGCGTCAGGCGCTTGAAACCTACATGCGCGAACTGACCGAGGAAGCCCGGCGCAACCCCGATCAGCAGCCGTCCGAAAACCGGCAGATGATGGAGTTGTCGGGCGATCAGTTGCAGCAGATGCTGGACAAGCTGCAAGAGTTGATGGAGCAGGGCCGGATGGCCGAAGCGGCCGAGCTGATGGAAATGATGCGTCAGCTGATGGAGAACATGCAGGTCACCATGGGCGAGGGGCAGGGTCAGGGGCCGGGCAGCCAATCGATGCGCGACCTGTCCGACACGCTGCGCGATCAGCAGGGCCTGTCCGACGATGCCTTCCGCCAGTTGCAGCAGGGCCCGAACGGTCAGCAGGGCGAAGGGCAGCCCGGGCAAGGCCAGCAGGGCGAAGGCCAGGACGGCCGCAGCCTGGCCGAGCGTCAGCGCGATCTGCGCAACCGCCTGAACGGGCTGGACGACAGCCAGCTTCCCGGTCAGGGCAGCGAGCGCGGCGAAAGCGGTCGCCGCGCGCTGAACGATGCCGGCCGCGCGATGGAGGATGCCGAACGCGCACTGCGCGACGGCGACCTGCCCGGCGCGCTTGACCGGCAGGCCGAGGCGATGGAGGCCCTGCGTGAAGGGATGCGCGACCTGGGCGAGGCCATGGCCCAGGAAGGCCGCCAGCAGGACGGGCAGGCGCAGGGCGAAGCCTTCGGCCGTGCCGATCCGAACAGCCAGCGCGATCCCCTGGGCCGCGAACCGGGTGAGACCGGCCGCATCGGATCGGATCGCAACATGCTTCAGGGCGAAGATGTCTATCGCCGCGCGCAGGATCTGCTGGACGAGATCCGCCGCCGCAGCGGCGACCAGTCCCGCCCCGAGATCGAACGCGACTATCTGCGCCGGCTTCTGGACATGTATTGACGCGGGGTGCCCCCCGCGGCCCGCACCAGCAAGGCAGATCGCGAACGACACCCGCATTTGGAACGTCCAACGGCGAGAGATGCCTTGTATCGCGCCGCCCCCCGGCCGCTGGCGTCGCACCCGGCGGGTCCGAAACCGCAGCACAGGACCGCCGGCTGGGCCTGAACGCAACCGCGCCGGTCGGATCGTGGATGGGCCCGATCGCGCCTTAGCGGTCCGAGGCGGAACGCACCACCTCGACCGCCGCGCCAAGCAGCCGGTCAAGCAGCAGCCGCGCCTCGTCGGCCATGCGCATGAAGGCGCGCAGCGCAGGCTCGGCGCCCGGCATTTCCTGCGCAAGACGCGGCGCCATGACGTAAAGCGTGGCAATCCCCAGCGCGATCACGATCATCAGCATGAACCCCGCCCGATAGGCCGCCCGCGACGGCCGCGGCACATGCCCCGCCACCATCTCCGCCGCCGGGGAATGGCCATCGGCAGGCCGCAGGGTCGAGTTGATTTCTTCGATATCCGGCAGCAGCGCCCGGCGCGGCCGCGGCCCGACGGGATGGGGGTCGGGATCGGGATCGGGATCGGCCTCGGGCAGAACCGCCGGCTCTGCGATGGGTTGCAGCCGTGGCCGAAGCTCGGGCCAGGGGTCTGTTGCGCCTGCGGCCTGCGTCACGGCAGCGGGCATGGCCGCAGGCGGATCAGCCGGCGCAGGCTCTGCGACCGGCATGGCCACAGGCGTATCAGCCAGCGCGGGCTCTGCGACGGGTGTGACCGCAGGCGTATCAGCCGGCATGGGCTCTGCGACGGGTGGCGGCGCGGCGGGACCGGCGTCGCCAGCAGCCTCGATCCCAAGCGCCTCGCGCCGGCGCTGCTCGGCCTCGCGCAGGGCTTCTTCGCGCAGGACGGCCAGCAGGCTGCCGTCCAGACTGCGGCTGGGCGGAACAACCACCGGGGCGGCGGGGGGGACCTCGTCCGGCCCGTCGTCCTCATCCTCGGGCAGGGGCGCGTCGCGCAGGAAAGAGGGGTCCACCGGCGCGGGGGGCTCGGGCAGCGATGCCGCGGGCGGGGGGGCCGCTTCCGGCCAGGATGTGGGCGTGACAGGCGGACGGGCCAGCGGATCTGGCCCCGCCACCACGCCGGGGGCATGAAACCAGCCATGGCCGCAGTTCGAACACTGCACGTCGCGGCCTTCCGGCGGGATCGCCGCATCGGACACTTCGTATTGCGCATTGCAATTCGGACAGATCAGCCGCATGTCCCGTTCCCGCCCCGTGCCCGTAGTTTTGCGGCATCTTGTAGCAACGATGCCGCCCCCATCCAAGCCTTTGTGGCCCGGCGCTTCTTCAAGCCCGATTGAAACCGGGCCCGACCTGCGTAGACTGCCCGCGCATCCGCGGGATGACTGAGGGAGAACCGGGCGTGATCGCCTTCGACAATGTCGCCTACAGCTACGGCGGGGGAGAGTTGCTCTCGGACGTATCGCTGCGCCTTACGCCGGGGTCGTTCCACTTCCTGACCGGGCCTTCGGGCGCGGGCAAGTCGACCTTCCTGAAACTGTGCTATGCCGAACTGCTGCCCACCGCAGGCCGCGTCACGATCTTCGACCGCGAGGTGCGCGGTCTGGACCGCGACGAGGTGGCGCGGATGCGCCGGCGTATGGGGGTCGTGCATCAGGATTGCCAGTTCCTCGACCATCTGCCGATCGCGGCGAACGTTACGCTGCCGCTGGCGGTGTCGGGCCGCGACACGAGCGCGCAGGATCTGGCCGACCTGCTGGCATGGGTCGGGCTGGGGCAACTGGCCGATGCGCTGCCGCCGTCGCTGTCGGGGGGCGAACGCCAACGCGCGGCGGTGGCGCGCGCCATCATCATGTCGCCCGATGTGGTGCTGGCCGACGAACCCACCGGCAACCTTGACTGGGACATGTCGCTGCGGCTGTTGCGCCTGCTGGTCGAACTGAACCGGATGGGGAAAACCATCCTTGTCGCCACCCATGACCTGAACCTGATCCGCAACGCCAAGCAGCAGGTGGCGGCGCGGGTGCTGCGGATCTCGAACCGGCGGGTGCAGCTTGCGGGGGCCGACCTGTGAGGATCACCGACCTTCTGGCCGAGCTGCGCCAACCCGACCGGCAGGCCGACCGCGTCGTGCCACCTTCAGGCCACACCGCATGGCTGACCTCGTTCGTGGCCGGGACCATGGCCTTTCTGGCGGTGTTTGCGCTGGCACTGTCCCTGGCGGCGGGGCGCCTTGCCGACCGCTGGTCCGAGGCGCTGGAGCGCACCGCCACCATCCGCATCTCGGCCCCCGAGGAACAGATGGAGACCCAGACCCGCGCCGTCCTTGCGGTGCTGGAGACGACGCCCGGCATCGGCTCGGCCCGCGCCCTGACCGACGCGGAACAGCAGGCCCTGCTTGCGCCGTGGTTCGGAGCCGACCTGCCGCTGGATACGCTGCCGATTCCGCGGCTGGTCGAGCTGCACGAGGAAGGCGAAGGCTATGACGCCGAGGGCCTGCGCCAGCGGCTGGCCGCCGAGGCGCCGGGCGCGGTGCTGGACGATCACCTGCGCTGGCGTCAGCCGCTGGCGGTGGCGGCGTCCCGGTTGCGGCTGCTGGGCGGGGCGTCGATCCTGCTGATTCTGGCCAGCATGGCGGCGATGATCACGCTTGCGGCCAATGCCTCGCTTGCGGCCAATGCGCAGGTGATCCGCGTCCTGCGCCTTGTGGGGGCGCGCGATATCTATATCGCCCGCGCCTTCGTGCGCCGCTTCACCCTGCGCGCCCTGACCGGCGCCGGTGTAGGCGCGCTGGCGGGAATGGCGGCGGTGACGCTGCTGCCCTCGGCCGAGGCCGCGGGCGGTTTCCTGACGGGCCTTGGCTTTCAGGGCGCGGGCTGGTTCGTGCCACTGTTGCTGCCGCCCATCGCCGGCACCGTCGCCTTCTTCGCCACCCGCGCCGCCGCCCTTCGCAAACTCAAGGAACTTACCTGATGCGCTACGCGCTGCAATGGACGCTGTCCCTTATCTTCAACATCCAGATGTATGTCTCGATGATCGTGATCGCGCTGGTGTTCACGCCGCTGGTGATCATCGACCGCAAATGGACGCTGGTCTGGATGAAGGCGTTCGCGCACTGGGCACGGTTCTCGGCGCGCTGGATTGTCGGCCTGAAGACCGAGGTCCGCGGCGAGGTGCCCACAGGTGCCGTGCTGATCGCCTCGAAGCACCAGAGTTTCCTTGATTCCATCACGCTGGTCTCGGTCCTGCCGGCGCCCCGCTTCGTGATGAAGAAGGAACTGAGCTGGATTCCGCTGATGGGCTGGATGGCGCTGCGGGCGGGGTTCATCCCGGTCGATCGCGGCAGGCGCGGGGCGGCGATCAAGAAGATGATGGCCGATGTCGAAAAGGGCCGCGAGACAGCCGGGCAGTTGATCATCTATCCGCAGGGAACCCGCGTCGCGGCGGGGGCGGCCGCGCCCTACAAGATGGGCACGGCGGTGCTTTATGGCCAGTTGGGCCAGATGTGCCATCCGGTTGCGACCAATGTCGGCGTGTTCTGGCCGCGCCATGGCGTCTATCGCAAGCGCGGCACCGCGGTGATCGAGTTCCTGCCCCCGATCGGGCCGGGCCACACCGCCGCCACCTTCATGGTGGAACTGGAACAGGCGATCGAGGGCGCCTCGAACCGGCTGATCGCGGAAGGGCGTGGCCGCGACTGAACGCCCGCGGCCCTGCCCGGGCGGCGCGCGGGCCGATCGCCCGCATCGGCCCCGGCTCTGTCCGTTCGCGAAGGGGCAGGCCGGATCAGCGCACCTGACGGACCATGGTGATCGCGGCCTTGAAGCCAAAGATCAGGCTGAGCGCGCCGATGGCATGGCTTTGGGTCGCGACGAAGCCCAGCCGTTCATACAGCGCACGGGCACGCCAGTTGCTGTCCACCACATCAAGGCGCACGGCGCTGTAGCCGCGCCGGATCGCCTCGGCGCAGATCTCGGCCAGAAGGGCGG
This sequence comes from Cereibacter ovatus, assembly GCF_900207575.1. Lineage (GTDB taxonomy): Bacteria > Pseudomonadota > Alphaproteobacteria > Rhodobacterales > Rhodobacteraceae > Cereibacter_A > Cereibacter_A ovatus. The sequence goes on along the minus strand of NZ_OAOQ01000002.1, from coordinate 201,418 downwards.
TGCCGATGCCATGGCTGCGCACCTCGCGCGCGACGCAGATCCCGTCGAGAAGGAACCGCTCGTTGTCGACATCGCCCTGCAACAGCCGCAAAAGCGCAGCCCGCCACAGCCCGCCCCAACGGCCATAGACCGCGCGCATGTCGGCGCTGGTGCCGCCGGCAAACCCGCCCGACGGCGTCTTGAACCCGGCCAGCCCCACAAGGCGGCCGTGTTCGTCCAGCGCGGCAATGGCATGGTCGGCGCGCATCACCCGTTCCAGAAAGACCAGCGCCAAAGGTTCGGGGCCCATCACGCGCGACAGCTTGCCGCCGAACGCCTGCCAGTAAAGTTCCGCCGCCCGGCGGCGGTCCGCGGCAGACAGGCCATACTGAAGCGAGACGTTCATATCAGCGCCAGCCGCAACTGATCGGCATGGCCGGTGCCAAGAATCCAGCCCTCTTCGGCCCGGCCGGGCCAGTCGGGCACATCGGCCAGCAGATCGGCCAGGGCGCCATCGCGGGCCAGCCGCCACAGCGATCGCGCCATCAGGCGGACCTGCGCGGAATCCTTGATCTCGCCTTCGCGCATGGCCTTGGTGATCTGGGGGCCCAGCAGCGAGGGATAGATCTCGGCCACCACAAGCGGCGCGGTGGCGGGATCGAACGGCCAGACCGCGGCGCCAAAACGCCGGCGAAGCCGCGCAATCACCGGCAGGCCCAGCAGGGCCTGCGACCCGACCGAGCCGGTGGTGTAAAGCTTCCAGACCGGATGCGCCTTGGGCACGGACAGTTCGACCCGGCGGCGTTCCGCGATGCCCAGCGCCTCGTGGTCGCACAGCTTGCGTTCCGGCAGATCCGGCAGGTCAAGCCCTGACGGCCGGCCCCAGAACGGGCCAAAGCCCGCGAACTGGCGGTTGATCGTCTGGGCAAGCTGGAAGCGGTTGTTGGCATTGTCCGGGCCATCCTCGACCCGCGCTTCCAGCCATTCCCACACCGCAGGGGCCCAGGCTTCACCGACCAGCCGTGGCGCGAACCCCGCAGGATAGCCCATCGGAAAGTCGAACCCCGCCAGCACCCGCCGCCCCGCCGCCAGTTCGAAGGCAAAGAGATCGTTCAGATGCGCCTCGGCATCGGCGCGGGTGCGGTGATAGCTGACGGTTTCGCCCAGGGGGCTGGCCACCCCGATCCAGATCGCATCCGACGACGGCTTGCGCGGCGACGGCACCGAGGCCCCCGACCAGTCCACCGCAATCACCGTATCGAACCCCGACCGGATCAGCCCGGTTTCGGTCAGGACGAACTCGGCCAGACCGGCGGCATCCTCGGGGTGAAACAGCGGCAAGGGCTGCGCCGCAAGCGGGGCCTGCCCCGGTTCGGCCGCCATCGCGCGGATCGTCGGGTCGGCGGGCTGTCCCGCATCGCGGCCCGGAAGCAGCGCGATCTTGGGATGAGGCTCGCGGCGGTAGCCATCGACCAGCACCAGATCGACTGGCGCCATCCGGGCCAGCAGGGCATGCAGATCGGGCTCGGCGCCCAGATGGTCACGCAGCAGCATGAAGCGATCGGCCGAAGCCAGCACCACCTCGGACGCCCCGGCCGAGCGGTAGCCCTGCACCGGGCGGGCGGGCTGGCCCATCGCGGCCTCGGGGGACAGATGCCGGACGGTCGAGACACTGAAGCCGCGCCCGGCAATGGCCGCCACCAGCCGTTCCGTCAGTTCGGCCCGGCCCGCATCCGTGCCGCCCACAATCCCGAAGATCTTCATCCGTCCATCCGCACCATCGTTTCCGCCCGCGCCAGATCGTCAGGCGCGTTCAGGTTGAGGAAAGCGTTTGCGTCGGAAAATCCAGCCCGTGCGGCCCCATGCCGCGCCGCAAAGCCCATGACGCGCGCCTCGCCCGCCGCAAGCCATGCCGCAAGATCGTCTGCCAGTGCCACGGGCCAAAGACCGCAGGCCGGGTGGGTGCGCCCGCCGGCCTCGGCCACGGCGGCACCGCCGTCGCCGGCCAGCCACAGCCGCGGCACCAGATCGCCCGGCAGGAACGGCGTGTCGACCGGAACCGAGACCACCGCATCCGCCCCCGCCGCCCTGGCCCAGCGCAGGCCCGCCAGCACCCCCGACAGCGGCCCCTGCCGCGCCTGATCGGCCAGAACCGGCAACCCGAATCCGGCAAAGCGCGCGGGATCGCCATTGGCGCTGATCGCCAGTTCCTCGACCTGCGGGCCCAGCCGGTCGATGGCGTGGGCGATCAGCGGCCGGCCCGCAAGGGGCAGAAACGCCTTGTCCACGCCCCCCATGCGCCGGCCTTCGCCGCCGGCAAGGATCAGACCGTAGATTCTCATCCGCCTCTCCGATTGCATCCCCGTGACAGAACGCCTAAGCGCAAGTCGCGCGATGGTAAACCCGCGCGCAGCCAGCCGAAGGTTCCCGCCCATGTCGCCCCGCCGCTCTGCCTTTTTGCGCGGATTGTTTTCCGCCCTGCCCTTCATGCTGGTGATCGCACCGTTCGGTCTGTTGTTCGGCGTTGTCGGCACCGAAGCCGGGCTGAACATCGTCGAGGTCATGGGATTCTCGATCATCGTGATCGCGGGGGCGGCGCAGTTCGCGGCGGTGCAGATGCTGGCCGACAATGCGCCGACGGTCATTATCCTCGCGACCTCGCTGGCGGTGAACCTGCGGATGGCGATGTATTCGGCCTCGCTGACACCGCATCTGGGGCAGGCGCCGGTGGGGCTGCGCGCGCTGATGGCCTATTGCCTTGTCGATCAGACCTATGCCGCGGCGATGATCGACTATGAGAAAAACCCCCACCAGTCGCCGGGCGAAAAGATCGCCTTCTTCTTTGGCGCGGTGTTGCCGGTCTGCCCGCTGTGGTATGTCGCGACCTATGTCGGCGCGCAGGTGGGAACCGCAATCCCGCCCGAGTTCGCGCTGGATTTCGCGGTGCCGATCACCTTCCTTGCGATGATCGCGCCGATGCTGCGCACAGTGGCGCATGTCGCGGCGGCGGGGGTGTCGATCGCGCTGTCGCTGGCGCTGGCCTTCGTGCCCTACAACGGCGGCTTGCTGGTGGCGGCGGCGGCGGCCATGGCCACCGGCGCCTGGATCGAGGCCTGGACGGATCGGAGACGCGCGACATGATCGAGGATACCGCACAGGTCTGGATCGTGATGATCGTGCTGGGCTTGGGCACGTTCCTGCTGCGATTCTCGTTTCTGGGCATGATCGGCAGCCGGCCGATGCCGCTGTGGGCGCTGCGCCTGTTGCGCTACACCCCGGTGGCGGTGCTGCCGGGGCTGGTGGCGCCGATGGTGCTGTGGCCGACCGCGACAGGCGGCGAGACCGACCCCGCCCGACTGGCCGCCGCCTGTGCGGCTGTGGCGATGGGGCTTCTCAGCCGCAACGTCTTTGCCGCGATCTTCGCGGGGGCGGCGGCGCTTTACCTGACGCCCTGGCTGCTGGGCTAGTTCAGCCGCGGATCGCCCGCCTGCACGATCAGCACGCCGTGGTTGTCATCGGCATCGTCGTCGCGGATCATCCGGGTCTTGACGCCGGGCAGTTCGGCGAAATCGGCCATCAGCCGGTTCGGATACCAGGTCGGGCCGACCGGCTCGAACCCCGGCACGCCATCCAGGATCTTCGAGACCGACCGCGCGCAGTTGGCCTTGGGCACCGCGCCATAGGCCATCGCCCGGCGCGCCACCATGTCGGCCACCTCGACCGGCACCTGAACCGTCTGCTCGTGCACGTCAAACGTCTCGCGCGCGTGGTAGTCGATGTAGAAATCGACCATTTTCGGCGTCACCCCGAAATGGACATCATTGCGTTCCGGCAGGCGCGGGTGGCGCCATGTTCCCGCGGGGTCGAACATCACCACCTGCGAGCCGTTGATGAGAAGCCCGGTATGGGCCCCGCCGCCGCCCTTCACCCGCGTGACGGTGTAAAGCGTGATCGAGCCCGGCTGAGGCGAGACGAAATGCGCCGCCGCAACCTGGTGATCGGGGGCCCAGACCGGCTCGGCGGTGGTGCCGCAGGCGGCAAGCGCCAGACAGGCGGCGCCTAGAAGATGGTGTCGCATCATGTGTCCCGTGGGGCGCCGCGGTCGGCCCTTTCAGGCGTTGGCCAGCGCAAGAAAGATAAGGACCGCAAGGATGACCGCCACCGCCCGGCCCACCAGCCGCAGAAAGCCCGCAAAGGTTCTTTGCTGCTGCGTGATGTCCATCGTGCCGGGCACATGCCCGTGCGCGCCGTGCGAATGGTCGGTTCGGCCCCCGATCCCGGTGTGATTGTCCGCCATCTATCCGATCTCCCCCGGTCTGTCACGCCCGCGCCGCGGCCCGAAAGCCCCGGTGCGCCGGCGCGCCTCAGCCGGGTCGACCGCGCCAGAGCCATTCGCCCCCCGGCCCGCGCTCGCGTGCGATGTCGCCCCGCAACCAGAGATGGTTGAGATGCGCCACCGCCTCGACCAGCCCCATGCCATAGGCCTGACCCTGAAGCTCGCGTCCGAACAGCGGAAGGAAACACTGAACGGCGGTGCGCGGTTCCCCAAGATGGGCGCGAAGCCGGTCCAGCGCGCCTTCGTGGTTGTCGATCATCTGGCGCAGGCGCAGCGGCAGGCCGGTGAAGGGCAGCTTGTGGCCGGGCAGGATCAGCAGATCGTCGCGCGCATGGGCCTGAAAGGCGCGGCAGGATGCCAGCCATTCGGCCAGCGGATCGGCCTCGGGTTCCGAGGCATAGACGCCGATGTTGGCGGAAATGCCGGGCAGCAGTTGATCGCCCCCCAGAACCAGAGCGTCATCAAGGCTCCAGAGTGTGGCATGTTCCGGGGCGTGGCCGTGGCCCACCCGGACAATCCAGCGCCGCCCGCCCGCGGTCAGCACATCGCCCTCGACGATGCGGGTAAAGCCCAGCGGCAGCGGCGCCACCATGTCCGAGAAGTTGAACGGCCGTTCCGTGGCCCGCTGGGCCAGCATGTCGGCCGGCATCCCGGCGCCCCGCCAGAAGGCCAGCGTTTCCGCCGTGGGCAGGGGCTGCACATCCAGCACCAGCATCCGCGCATAAAGCCACGAGGTCCGCGTGGTCACCAGTTCCGCCCCCATCGACTGGAACCAGCCGGCAAGGCCCACATGGTCGGGGTGGTAATGGGTGACGATCACGCGCCGGATCGGCCGCCCCTGCAAAGGCCCGGCCATCAGCCCCTGCCAGATCGCGCGGCCGCGGCGGCTGTCAAAGCCGGTATCGACCAGCGTCCAGCCGTCACCGTCATCCAGCGCAAACACGTTCACATGATCCAGCTGCATCGGCAGCGGCAGGCGCAGCCACAGCACGCCCTCGGCCAGCGGCACGGCTGCGCCTTCGGGCGGAGGGATCTCGAACGGCGTGCGGATCGGCGCGGTCACGCCGCCAGATCCTCGGGCGACAGCGCGTAAAGCCCGTCCGCCCCCTCGCGCACCTGTGCCAGCAGTGCCGCATGTTCCGGCAGCAGGCGGCGGATCGCGACCCGCGCCAAGGGTTCGCGCGCCGGATCGGCAATCGCCGCGGTCAGGTGGAAATGGGCACCCAGCACGCGGGCGAAGGCGCGCAGATAGGGCACGGCGCCGGCGTAGCGGTCCTGCATGTCCTGCGCGATCAGGGTTTCGGTCGCCTCGCGCAGGGCTTCGGACGCGGCCCAGACATCGTTGGCCAGGTCGGGCAGCGTGTGGCGGGCGGTTTCGGCGGCGTCCTCGATTTCCTGCATCAGGCGGAAGGCGGCCTCGCCTCCGTCCATCATCTTGCGGCCCACCAGATCCATCGCCTGTATGCCGTTGGTGCCTTCGTAAATCGCGGTCACCCGCACATCGCGCATGAATTGCGCGGCACCCGTCGCCTCGATGAAGCCGGTTCCGCCATGGACCTGCACCCCCATCGAGGCGACCTCGATCCCCACATCGGTGCCGAAGGCCTTGGCGATCGGCGTCAGCAGTGCCGCCCGTGCCGCCCATTCGGCCGAGCCGGTGGCCCGCCCCATGTCCAGCGCCACCGCACAGGCCAGCGCGATGGCCCGGGCCGAGAAGGTCTCGGCCTTCATCACCGCCAGCATCCGCCGCACATCGGCATGATCGACGATCGTGCCCGCCCCGCCCTGCCGGCGTTCCAGCGCATAGGCCAGCGCCGCCTGCGTCGCGGCCTCGGCCACGCCCACGCCCTGCACGCCGACGCCAAGGCGGGCGTTGTTCATCATCGTGAACATCGCGGCCATCCCGCGGTGCGGCGCCCCCACCAGCCAGCCCCGCGCAGCGTCGAACTGCATGACCGCGGTGGGCGAGCCATGCAGGCCCAGCTTGTCTTCCAGGCTGACCACGCTCACGCCGTTGCGCGGCCCCGGATTGCCTTCGGCATCGGGGATGAATTTCGGCACCATGAACAGGCTGATGCCGCGGGTGCCGGGCGGGCCGTCGGGCAGCCGGGCCAGCACGAGGTGGCAGGTGTTGGCGATGAAATCGCTGTCGGCCCAGGTGATGAAGATCTTTTGTCCGGTGATGGCATGGGTGCCGTCGCCCAGCGGCTCGGCCCGGGTTCTGACCGCGCCCACATCCGATCCGGCCTGCGGCTCGGTCAGGTTCATGGTGCCGTTCCACTCGCCCGAGATCAGCCGGGGCAGATACAGCGCCTTGATCTCGTCGCTTGCGTGATGTTCCAGCGCCTCGATCTGGCCCTGCGTCAGCAGCGGGTTCAGATGCAGCGACAGGCAGGCGCCGGCCATCATCTCGTTCACGGCCGTCGTCACGGTCAGCGGCAGACCCATGCCGCCATGGGCGGGATCGGCCGAAATCCCGACCCAGCCGCCTTCGGCAATGGCGCGATAGCCCTCGGCAAAGCCGGGTGGCGTGCGGACCACGCCGTTTTCCAGCCGCGCGGGATGCAGATCGCCCGGCCGTTGCAGCGGCGCCAGCACTTCCTCGCACAGTTTGCCGGCTTCGGACAGCACGGCCTCGACCGTCTCGGCCGAGCTTTCGGCAAAGCGGTCGGTGGCGGCAACCTGATCCAGCCCGACCACATGGCGCAGAAGGAAGCGAAAGTCGGCCAGCGGGGCGCGATAGGGCATGGGAACCTCCGGGAAGGCGCGCCTTGGCAAACCGGCGGGGCGCGGCTAAGTCAGCGGAAGCCTACCCTACCCGCCCCCATCCTCAAGCTCAACGCTGCGTCACAGATGACCAAGACCCGCCTGCTTGCCCCGACCCCCGAAGGGATCGCCGAGGCCGCCCGCCTGCTGGCCGGCGGCGGCCTTGTCGCCTTCCCGACCGAGACGGTCTACGGCCTGGGCGGGGATGCGCGCGACGACCGGGCGGTGGCGCGGATCTTCGAGGCCAAGGGCCGGCCGCGGTTCAACCCGCTGATCGTGCATCTGCCGGATCTGGATACCGCCCGCCACTATGCCCGGTTCGATGCCGCGGCCGAACGGGTGGCGGCCGCGTTCTGGCCCGGGCCGCTGACGCTGGTGCTGCCGCTGGGTCAGGCGCCACTGTCGCCCCTTGTGACGGCGGGGCTGGGGTCGGTCGCGATCCGGGTGCCGGCGCATCCCCTGGCGCGCGATCTGTTGCGGGCGTTCGGCGGGCCGGTGGCCGCGCCTTCGGCCAATCCGTCGGGCCGGGTCAGCCCGACCCGCGCCACCCATGTGCTGGACGGGCTTTCCGACCGGATCGAGGCGGTTCTGGATGGTGGCCCCTGCGCGGTGGGGGTGGAGTCGACGATTCTGGGGCTGGACGGCCCGCCCCGCCTGCTGCGCCCCGGTGGCCTGCCGGTCGAGGCGCTGGAAGATTGCCTGGGCCAGCCGATCCTGACCGGCGGCGATGCCGCCCGGCCCAGCGCGCCGGGTCAGCTGGCCTCGCATTATGCGCCGGGGGTAGCGGTGCGGCTGGGGGTGCAGGCGCCGAAGCCGGACGAGACCTTTCTGGGTTTCGGGCCTTCGGGGGGCGATCTGAACCTGTCGCCCTCGGGCGATCTGGTCGAGGCGGCGGCGAACCTGTTTCACATGCTGCGCGAAGCCGACGGGCTGGACCGCCCGCTGGCGGTGGCGCCGATCCCCGAAAAGGGCCTTGGCCGCGCGATCAACGACAGGCTGCGGCGGGCGGCGGCGCCCCGCCCCTAGCCCAGCGCGGCGCAGCGGTCGTGCGCCATGCAGGTCACGAGATGGTCGTTCACCATGCCCGTGGCCTGCATGAAGGCATAGGTGATCGTCGGCCCGCAAAAGCGAAACCCGTGTGCCTTCAGGTCTTTGGAGAGGGCCCGGGCAGCGGCGCTTTCGGTCGGGATCTCGGACATGGCGGCAAAGCGGTTCTGCACCGGGCGGCCATCCACATGCCGCCACAGGAAATCCGAAAAACTTTCCCGCTCCTCGATCGCCAGAAAGGCGCGGGCATTGCCGATTGTGGCCTCGATCTTGCCACGGTGGCGCACAATGCCGGCGTCCGTCAGCAGGCGGGCGACCTCGGGCTCACCCCAGCGGGCAATGATGGCGGGATCAAAGCCAGCAAAGGCGGCACGAAATGCCTCGCGTTTTCGAAGAATGGTGATCCATGACAGGCCGGCCTGAAACCCGTCCAGCATCAGTTTTTCCCATAAGGCACGGGGATCGCGTTCGGGCATTCCCCATTCGCAATCGTGATAAGCGACATAAAGCGGGTCGCTTCCGCACCATGCACAACGGATGGGGGTCACATCCAAAGGAATATCAATCCGAAAGTTCACTTTGAGTTTACTCTCATGATGGCAATCTGTCATCGGATTCGCTCGCAGAAGGCGTAAAGCATGGGACAGGAACGCAGGCTGGATACGACCATGATCGGCAGCCCGCTTGATTTCGCTATCAGCGAGATTGATCGCCAGACCATGCGCATGGTCGAACAGGCGCTTCATGCCGACCGGCTGCTTCTGGCCTGGCAGCCGGTGGTTCTGACCAAGGATACGAAAAAGACCATCTTCCACGAAGGACTTATCCGTGTGCTGGATGAAACCGGCCGCACCATCCCCGCGGGCGATTTCATGGCGGCGGTGGAAATGCAGGAACTGGGCCGGCTGATCGACTGCGCCTCGCTTCAGATGGGGCTGACGGCGCTGGCACGGAACCCGGGGCTGCGGCTGTCGATCAACATGTCGGCGCGATCCATCGGCTATACGCGCTGGATGTCCACGCTTCATGCCGGGCTGCGATCGAACCCCAGGGTGGGCACGCGGCTGATCCTTGAGATCACGGAAAGTTCGGCCATGCAGGTGCCCGAACTGGTCGTGGCCTTCATGGACGAGTTGCAGCGCGAAGGGATCTCGTTCGCGCTGGACGATTTCGGGGCGGGGTTCACCGCCTTCCGCTATCTGAAGGACTTCTTCTTCGACATCATCAAGATCGACGGCCAGTTCATCCGCAACATCCATTCCGACCCCGACAATCAGGTTCTGACGCAGGCGATGCTGTCGGTCGCGCGCCACTTCGACATGTTTACCGTCGCGGAATCGGTCGAAACCGCCGAGGAAGCGGAATGGTTGCGTCAGGCCGGGGTGGATTGCATGCAGGGCTATCTGTTCGGCGCCCCGCGCACCCAACCGCTATGGAGCACGGACAGCGCCATGATGACCGCCTGACCTTGCGTCACGTCCTTGGCGCAAACATCTTGCGCTTGCCCCCCGCGGTGCTTACGAAAATTTCTGCGTAGCGGCGGAGAAGCCCCTCTGCCGGCACAAGGGAGAGGAACGACATGACCAACGTGGTAATCGTCTCGGCGGCGCGCACCGCCGTGGGCAGTTTCAACGGCGCCTTCGCCAACACGCCCGCGCATGAACTGGGCGCGGCGGTGATCGAAGCCGTGATCGCCCGCGCTGGCATCGACAAGGCCGACGTGAGCGAGACCATCCTCGGCCAGGTCCTTACCGCCGGTCAGGGCCAGAACCCGGCCCGTCAGGCCCATATCCGCGCCGGCCTGCCCAAGGAAAGCGCCGCCTGGAGCATCAATCAGGTCTGCGGCTCGGGGCTGCGCTCGGTCGCGCTGGCGGCGCAGCATGTGCAACTGGGCGATGCCGCCATCGTCATCGCCGGCGGGCAGGAAAACATGAGCCTTGCCCCCCATGTCGCGCATCTGCGCGCTGGCCAGAAGATGGGCGATCTCAGCTTCATCGATTCGATGATCAAGGACGGGCTGTGGGATGCCTTCAACGGCTATCACATGGGCCAGACTGCCGAAAACGTCGCCAACCAGTGGCAGATCAGCCGCGACATGCAGGACGAATTCGCCGTCGCCAGCCAGAACAAGGCCGAGGCCGCGCAGAAGGCCGGCAAGTTCGTCGACGAGATCGTGCCCTTCGTCATCAAGACCCGGAAGGGCGATGTAACTGTGGATGCCGACGAATACATCCGCCACGGCGCCACACTGGACGCGATGGCCAAGCTGCGCCCCGCCTTCGCCAAGGATGGCACCGTGACCGCGGCCAACGCCAGCGGCATCAACGACGGCGCGGCGATGGTTCTGGTGATGAGCGCGGACGAAGCCGAAAAACGCGGCCTGACCCCGCTGGCGCGGATCGCATCCTATGCGACGGCCGGGCTTGATCCGTCGATCATGGGCGTCGGCCCGATCCACGCCAGCCGCAAGGCGCTGGAAAAGGCCGGCTGGAAGGTCGGCGATCTGGATCTGGTCGAGGCGAACGAGGCTTTCGCCGCGCAGGCCTGCGCGGTGAACAAGGACATGGGCTGGGATCCGTCGATCGTGAACGTGAACGGCGGCGCCATCGCCATCGGCCACCCGATCGGCGCCTCGGGTGCCCGTATCCTGAACACGCTCTTGTTCGAGATGAACCGCCGCAGCGCCAAGCGTGGCCTTGCCACCCTGTGCATCGGCGGCGGCATGGGCGTCGCCATGTGCCTGGAACGCCCCTGATCCTTTCGCAGATGCAGAAAATGGGGGCGCAATTTTATTGCGCCTCCTGTTTCATTTGGATAACAGTCTTTCACAAGCAGTCTTGCTGAGGAGGAATCATGTCGAAAGTTGCTCTGGTCACCGGCGGGTCGCGCGGCATTGGCGCCGCGATCTCGATCGCACTGAAGAACGCGGGCTATACCGTCGCCGCCAATTACGCCGGCAATGACGAGGCCGCCGCCAAGTTCACCGCCGAGACCGGCATCAAGACCTACAAGTGGTCCGTCGCCGATTACGACGCCTGCGCCGAGGGCATCGCCAAGGTCGAGGCCGATCTGGGCCCGGTGGCCGTGCTGGTCAACAACGCCGGCATCACCCGCGACGCGATGTTCCACAAGATGACCCGCGACCAGTGGAAAGAGGTGATGGACACCAACCTGTCCGGCCTGTTCAACATGACCCATCCGCTCTGGAACGGGATGCGCGACCGCAAGTTCGGCCGTATCATCAACATCTCGTCGATCAACGGCCAGAAGGGTCAGGCGGGTCAGGCCAACTATTCGGCGGCCAAGGCGGGCGATCTGGGCTTTACCAAGGCGCTGGCGCAGGAAGGCGCACGCGCCGGCATCACCGTGAACGCGATCTGCCCGGGCTATATCGGCACCGAAATGGTGCGCGCCATCGATGAAAAGGTTCTGAACGAACGCATCATCCCGCAGATCCCGGTCGGCCGTCTGGGCGAACCCGAGGAAATCGCGCGCTGCGTGGTGTTCCTTGCCGCCGACGATGCGGGCTTCATCACCGGCGCCACGATCACTGCGAACGGCGGCCAGTATTTCGCCTGATGCCTTGCAGGGCGGGGCCGCGCGGAAACCCTCCGCGCGTGCCTTTTGTTGATGTCGGGAACTCAACCCAAGGTTTAGGCCCTTGGCACAGGCGCTGGCGGCCCTCGCCAGCGCCGATTCGCGTCAGGCGTCGGACAGCCGCGCGATTTCTTCCTTTAGCTTCAGTTTCTGTTTCTTCATCTCGGAGATCTTGAGGGGGTCGGTGGCAGGGTTTCGCTGAGCTTTCTCTACATTTTCCGAGAGCCACTCGTGCTTGCGGCGCAGTTCCTGCAGATGCGAAGCGACAGTCATTCTCGTCCTCCTGTGCATGATCCGAGTGTCATCAGTTCATCACAAAGGACGAGTCGTGTCACGCAAAGTCGGATGCTTTGGCGGTGTTCCACCAAGGATCAGCACAACCCCTGCGAGAGCGCGCCACCGTCCCGAAGGATGTGGGCCGCGGCGGGGGTAAAGCTGTCTCGGTCGCCCTCGTGCTGGGCGCCTTCATGCAGCACGAAGGGCGCCAGAAGCCGGAAAGGCGCGCGACCGCCCTTGCGGGATTGAAGGATAACCCTTTTCGCCCCCCGCCCCGGCCGCGCCTGCAAAGGCAACACCACGGTCGACCCCATGCGCGCATCAAGGGCCGAGAGCGCATCCGGCAGGCGATCCGCCCCAAGAATCAGCGACAAAATGCCGCGGGGTGCCAACCTGCGAACCGCCGCCTCGACCCACAGGGAAAGCGGCGTCTCCTCGCGCAGCGCACGTTCGCGCCCCGGATCGGCCGCCCCGGTGCCACCGCCCGCCGGATAATAGGGCGGATTCGCGATCACATGGTCAAAACTGTGGCGCAGATCTTTCGGCATTTCGGTCAGATCGCCCTCGACCACGGTCAGCGACAGCCCATTGCGCGCCGCATTGCCCCTCGCAAGGGCGGCATAGGCGGGTTGCAGCTCCAGACCCGACAGATGCAGCCCCGGAACCCGCGACGCCAGACAAAGGCTTGCCACACCCGCACCACAGCCCAGCTCCAGCACGGTTTGCCCCGGGCGGGCGGGCACGGCGGCGGCCAGAAGCACCGGATCAGTGGCGGCGCGATAGCCGCGCCGCGGCTGCCATACCCGCAGCCGGCCACCCAGAAAGCCGTCGTCGGTCAGATCGTCGGGGCCGAACATCAGGGCGTGGTCTCGATACCGTTGTCGGCCATCACCCGGCAGGCCCGCGCCCAATCCGCTTCCGGGACAAACAGACGCCGCGGCAATATGCCGATCGAGCCTTCAAGGACGCTCATGTGGACGTCCACCGGAAAGGCGTCTATATCCTCGCCCTGAAGGAGCGCGGTTGCGAAAGCGATGATCGTCGGGTCGGTCGTGCGCAGCAGTTCCTTCATGGCGGGGACATTGTCGGCAACGCTTCGGTTTGTCGAGCAGGTTGCAGGAACGGGATGGCATTGGACGAGGTTTCGCAAAAACCGCACGAGCGGCTGGCCAGCTGGCTGGCCGAGGACATGGCGGCCGTCAACGCGCTGATCCGCGAACGGATGGCGTCGAAACACGCCCCCCGCATCCCCGAGGTGACGGCGCATCTGGTCGAGGCCGGCGGCAAGCGCCTGCGCCCACTGCTGACGCTGGCGGCGGCGCGGATGTGCGGCTATGGCGGGCCCTATCACGTCCATCTGGCCGCCACGGTCGAATTCATCCACACCGCCACGCTTCTGCATGACGATGTGGTGGACGAAAGCCACCGCCGCCGCGGCAAGCCCACGGCCAACCTTCTGTGGGACAACAAATCCTCGGTTCTGGTCGGCGACTATCTGTTCGCCCGCAGCTTTCAGCTGATGTGCGAGACCGGCTCGCTTCGGGTGATGGACATTCTGGCCAATGCCTCGGCCACGATCTCGGAAGGCGAGGTGTTGCAGCTGACCGCGGCGCAGGATCTGCGCACGACCGAGGACATCTATCTGCAAGTGGTGCGCGGCAAGACTGCGGCGCTGTTTGCCGCCGCGACCGAGGTCGGCGGCGTGATCGCGGGCGTCGAGCAGGAACAGGTCGATGCGCTGCACGCCTATGGCGATGCGCTGGGGATCGCGTTCCAGATCGTCGACGACCTGCTGGATTACGGCGGGGTCGATGCACAGATCGGCAAGAACACCGGCGACGACTTCCGCGAACGCAAGCTGACACTGCCGGTCATCAAGGCGGTGGCGAAGGCCGATCTGGCCGAACGCGACTTCTGGGTTCGCGTGATCGAAAAGGGCGACCAGCGCGACGGCGATCTGGCCGAGGCCCATGCGATCATGGCCCGCCATGGCGCGATGGAGGCCGCCCGCGCCGATGCGCTGCACTGGGTCGATGTCGCCCGCACCTCTTTGACCAAGCTGCCGGAACACCCGCTGCGCGACATGCTGCACGATCTGGCGGATTTCGTGGTCGAACGGATCGCCTGAGCGGAGGCTGCCCGGAACAAATGAAAAGGCGGGCCCGGCGCCCGCCTTTTTCATATGCCCGATCCGTCCTATGTGATCAGCCGGTCATCCGGGCCGCTTCCACCCACCAGCCCGGTTCCTGCGCGGCAAGGCGGGCCGCACCGGCGCGGGCGGCGCCTTCATCCGCGAACAGGCCGAAGCAGGTGGCGCCCGATCCCGACATCCGCGACAGAAGGCAGCCGGGCAGCGCGGCCAGCGCCTGTTTCGTCCGGGCGATGTCTGGCGCAAGGGCGATGGCGGAGGCTTCCAGATCGTTGCGCATGGTCGCCAGAAAGGCGGCCAGATCCGCGGCCGATGCAAATGCGGGCAAGACATCGGGCATCGGCGGGTTGTCCCGCCGCGTCAGCGCCTTGAACACGGGCGGCGTCGGCACCGAGACGCCGGGATTGGCCAGCACCATCCAGGCCGCGGGCAAGGGATGATCCAGCGGGGTCAGCACCTCGCCCACGCCCCCCATCCGCACCGCACGCCCGGCCAGACAGACCGGCACATCGGCGCCCAGCTTCAGCACCGCAGCGGGGGCAGGCAGCGGCACCTGCCACAGCGCCGCCAGCGCCACCAGCGCAGCCGCGGCGTCGGCCGATCCGCCCCCGATCCCCGAGGCCACCGGCAGCCGCTTGTCCAGCGTCAGCCGCGCCCCCTGCCCGCCCATCGCACGGGCGGCACGCAGCACCAGATTGTCGTCGGCCACCGGCAGCGCGCCGGCCTGCGGACCGACAATCTCCAGCGTCAGGCGGTCGGCGGGTTCGGCCCGGACGGTGTCGCCAACCGCGGCGAACACCACCAGCGAATCAAGCAGATGATAGCCGTCGGCGCGCTGTCCGGTGACGTGAAGGGTCAGGTTGATCTTGGCTTGGGCGAAGGCTTCAGTCATTCTTGCTTTCGGCAACTGCGAGGGGCTTGGCACCTTCCGCGGCAAGGACCGCATCCAGACCGACGTCCAGCTTGCGGCGGATACGCTCGGCCTCTTTTTCCGCGGGATCGAAGGACAGCGCACGGCGCCACTGGAAGCGCGCTTCCAGCTTGCGCCCCACCGCCCAGTAGACATCGCCCAGATGGTCCGTCACGATCGGATCGACAGGTTCCAGCAGCGAGGCCTTTTCCATCGGCACCACCGCATCCTGATAGCGGCCAAGCCGGAAATAGGCCCAGGCAAGGCTGTCGATGATATAGCCGCTGTCGGGCCGGGCCAGAACGGCGCGCTGGATCATGCCCAGCGCCTCGTCCAGATTCTCGCCTCGGTCGACGAAGGAATAGCCAAGATAGTTCAGAACCTGCGGCTCGTCGGGGTTCAACTTCAGCGCGCGGCGCATGTCGGCTTCGGCCTCGGTCCACTGGTTCAGCCGTTCGTGGCAGATGCCGCGGCTGTAATACAGCGGCCAGTGCTGGCTTTCGGGCTTTTCCACCCGCGCCAGCGCCGCGTCATAGGCGCTGACGGCGTCGGCATAGCGTTCCTCGCGGCGCAAGGCATCGCCCAGCGCCAGATGCACCTGCATCAGATCGCCCCGGCTGCGGGCCAGCCCTTGCAGCACCTCTAACGCGGCATCGGTGCGGCCATCGGCGCGCAGGCTTTCGGCGCGGCCGATCTCGGCCACGAAATACATCGGGTCCGTTGGCGGGATGCGGGCATAGGTTTCCGACGCAAGCTGGTGCTGGGCCTGACCGGCCAGAAGCTGCGCCGACAGCAGCAGCGCCTCGGTGTGGTCGGGGCGCAGGAAGGTCGCGGTGCGGGCGTAAAGCAGGGTCGAGCCATCGTCGACCTCGCCGCTGAGCGCGCCGGCGAGAAGGAAGAAGATCTCGGCCATGCCCTCGGTGGCGTTGCGCGCAACGTCATAGTCAAGCGTGTCGCCCGCGATCAGCCGCGCCTTCAGCGCGTCGATCCCGGCATCGGCATCGGTGCCGAAGCTGCGATCCAGCATCTCGACCGCGGCGGCGTTGCGGTCCAGCTGGCTAAGGATCTGCGCATGTGCGATCGAGCCGCGCCGCATCACCCGCAAGCCGTTGCCGTCGCCGCCGGACAGGATCTTGTCGGCGCCTTCGAAATCGCCGGCGGCGGCAAGGGCCAGCGCCTTGTGATACAGGCCGAAGGGCTCGAACCCGTCGGCTGCGGCCAGCTGGTCGAAGGCGGTCAGCGCCTCGGACATGCGGCCGGCGCCGAACTCGGCCCAGGCGGCGGCCAGCCGGTCGACCAGCGGCCCCAGCCCGGAGGCGCCGCCCTGAAGAATGGCCGCGAAATCGCCGCGCCGCGCCCGGTCGGCCAGCAGCACAAGCCGCGCCGGCTGACTTTGCGCCCCATCGGCGGCAAGACGTTCGGCCAGCGGCACCGCCTTTTCGATCTCGCCCAGCGAAAAGACCGAGATCAGCGCGCCTTCGATCAGGCCCTGATTGGACGGATCCGCCAGAAGCGCCCGGGTATACCATTCGCCCGCAGCGCGGTAATCGCTGTGGATGCCGGCCACACGGGCCGCAAGATAGGCGCCGGGGTCGCCATCCTGGGACTGGGCCGCCGCGGGCAGCAGCCCCGCAAGGGCCAGGGCCAGAAGGGGGCGCGTGAAAAGCTTCGCCATGGGATCTCGCCTTTGGGTGTCACGCCACGCTAGCCTTGGCCCCGGGCCAAGGCAATGCAGGCGCGGCCGGAACGGCGCCGCTCGCGGAAATGTCAGTCACATGTTGGGATAGTTCGGCCCGTCGCCGCCCTGCGGCGTGGTCCAGGTGATGTTCTGACTGGGATCCTTGATGTCGCAGGTCTTGCAGTGCACGCAGTTCTGGAAGTTGATGACGAACCGCGGCTCTTTGCCGGCTTCCGACACCACCTCATAGACGCCGGCCGGGCAATAGCGTTGCGCGGGTTCCGCGAACTGCGGCAGGTTCACCGAAATCGGCACCGACGGATCTGTCAGCTTCAGATGCGCGGGCTGGCTTTCCTCGTGATTGGTGAACGAAAAGGCGACGTTGGTCAGCCGGTCGAAGGACAGCACGCCGTCGGGCTTGGGGTAGGTGATCGGCGCGAACATTTTCGCCGGCTGGGTGTCCTTGGCATCGGTCTTGTGGTGCTTCATCGTGCCGAAGAACGAGAAGCCGAACAGGCTGTTCGTCCACATGTCCAGCCCCCCCAGCGCCATCGAGGCATAAAGCCCCAGATGCGACCAGATCGGCTTGACGTTGCGCACCTTCCACAGATCCTGACCGATCGGCCCCTTGCGGACCTCTTTTTCATAGGCGGTCAGCTCGTCGCCCTGCCGGCCATCCTTGATCGCGGCAAAGGCGGCCTCGGCCGCGGCCTTGCCCGACAGCATCGCGTTGTGGTTGCCCTTGATGCGCGGCACGTTGACCATGCCGGCCGAACAGCCCAGCAGCGCGCCGCCCGGGAACACCATCTTCGGCAGCGACTGGATCCCGCCTTCGCTGATCGCGCGCGCGCCATAGGCCACGCGTTTGCCGCCTTTCAACAGCTCGGCCACCATCGGGTGATGCTTGAACCGCTGGAATTCGGCATAGGGATAGAGGTGGGGGTTCTCGTAGTTCAGGTGCACCACAAGGCCGATGAACACCTGATTGTTTTCAGCGTGATAGATGAAAGACCCGCCACCTGCGTTCTTGCCCAGCGGCCAACCCATCGTGTGCCAGATCCGGCCGGGCTTGTGCTTCTTGGGGTCGATCTCCCAGATTTCCTTCATGCCAAGGCCGTATTTCTGCGGGCCATAACCGTCACGAAGGTTGAACTTTTCCATCACCTGCTTCGACAGCGAGCCGCGCACGCCTTCGGCCAGCAGGACATATTTGCCCAGAAGCTCCATTCCCGGCTCGTAGTTCGGGCCGGGGGTGCCATCGGCATTCTTGCCGAACTCGCCCGCGACGACGCCCCGAACCTCGCCCGCATCGCCATAGACCAGTTCCGAACAGGACATGCCGGGGAAGATCTCGACCCCAAGTTCCTCGGCCTGGGTTGCCATCCAGCGGCAGACATTCCCCATCGAGACGACATAATTGCCGTGGTTGTCCATCAACTTGGGCACCGGCCAGGACGGCAGCATGGTCTGCCCCGCCTCGGTCAGCAGGAAGAAGTGATCCTCGACCACGGGGGTATTCAGCGGCGCGCCCTTTTCCTTCCAGTCGGGGATCAGCGCGGTCAGCCCCACCGGGTCCAGCACCGCACCCGACAGGATATGGGCGCCGACCTCGGACCCTTTTTCCAGCAGCACCACGGACAGATCGGGATCAAGCTGTTTCAGACGGATCGCGGCCGACAGGCCCGACGGCCCCGCCCCCACGATCACGACATCGTATTCCATCTGCTCGCGGGCGATCTGATCGGTCATCAAGCGGTCCTCTGGCGGGCGTAGGGCGGAACACCCGGGGCTGGAAAGGGCGGTTAAGACATTCAACCGTTCCTGCAACATGCATGGCGCAAGGTCAATCATGACGCCACGCGCCGACCGCCGCGATGCCGCGACAAATGCCGCAACTGCGCGGTGGCCCGCCGGGCGGGCAAGGTGGCTCTTGCAATTGCGGTTCCCATCGGCTTGGGTGCGGGCAAGACAATCTCTGAAGGTCATGGCCCCGACCGGGCCGTGGCTTTCTGTTTTTCTGGGTGAGGCCGATGGAAAAGATTCCGATGACGCGCGCGGGCTTCAATACGCTCGACGACGAACTCAAGACGCTGAAAACCATGGAGCGTCCGGCCGTCATCCGTGCCATCGCCGAGGCGCGCGAGCATGGCGACCTGTCTGAAAACGCCGAATACCACGCCGCCCGCGAAAAGCAGAGCTTCATCGAAGGCCGGATCAAGGAACTTGAGGCGATCCTGTCGCTGGCCGAGGTGATCGACCCGTCGCGGCTGTCGGGCTCGATCAAGTTCGGCGCCACGGTGACGATCCTTGACGAGGAAACCGAAGAGGAAAAGACCTACCAGATCGTGGGTGAAGCCGAAGCCGATATCGAGGCAGGCCTGCTGAACATCCGCTCGCCGCTGGCCCGCGCGCTGATCGGCAAGGACGAGGGCGACTCGATCGAGGTCAAGACCCCGGGCGGCGAGCGCGGCTACGAGGTGGTCTCGGTCCGCTTCATCTGAGGGCCGAGCCATGACCGAGCCGCAGGAAAACTCACTCGGCGTAGGGCTTTACACGCGCGAGCGGCTTGCTGCGATGACCCCGGTCGAGGCCGCTGCCGGCGGCATCGGGCTGGTCTGGACGCTGGGCGTGGCGCTGCATCTGCTGGTGGGCGGCGACGGCGGGTTCTGGGCCCATGCGCTGGCCATCGTCGCGGTCGCGCTGCCGTTGGCGATCACGGTGGCGATGGTGCTGATCCTGCGCACCATCCGCCAGTTGCGATCCGAAAACGAGCGTCTGGGTCTGGCCGTCGACGCGATGCGCAAGGCGCATCTGGCCAGCCAGCAGGCCAGCGCGGCGCGCGTGGCGCTGGAAAAGCGGGTCGAGGATCTGGCGGCCGCCCTGCATCAGGCCGAGGTGCAGCTGGAATATGTCCTGCTTGACCCGCCCGCCACCGCACCGACCGCCCCCCGGCGCGAGGCCGGCCCGGACGATCAGCCGGCGCTGGCGCTGGATGCGCCACGCCGGATGCGGATGCCGCTGTCGGTGGCCGACCTGATCCGGGCGTTGAACTTCCCCGAAAGCCCCGATGATGCGGCGGGCTTCCGCGCCCTGCGCCGCGCGCTGGAAGATCACGCCACGCAAAAGCTGATCCGTGCGGCCGAAGATGTGTTGACGCTGCTCAGCCAGATCGGCCTGTTCATGGAGGATCTGGCCCCCGACCGTGCCCGCCCCGAAATCTGGCGCCGCTTTGCGGCGGGCGAGCGCGGCCGGACGATCTCGGATCTGGGCGGCATCCACGACAAGGACGCGCTGGCGGCGGTCGCCACCAAGATGCGCGAAGATCCGGTGTTCCGCGATGCGGCGCACCATTTCCTGCGGGCGTTCGACCGGACCTTCTCGCAGGTCGAGACCGGCGCCACCGACGCCGAGGTTGCCGAAATTGCCGGCACCCGCACCGCCCGCGCCTTCATGCTGCTGGGCCGCGCCGCCGGCACATTCGACTGACCACCGGGGCGAATTGCGTCAAGCGTCTGGCGGGCTACCCCGCTGCATCGCCTTTGACTCTCCGCACCGGGTGCGCGTGACGCCAAGCGTCTGGCGGGCAGCCCTGTCGACTGGCAGCCCGCACGGTCTCACCCGCGCCGAAGCGGCCCTGTCGCGGGCCACGCCCCGGCATACGGCCGGATCGCGGGCGCGCGCCGCGCATCGGCGAACAGGCGCGGCCGGGCGGCGGCCTCGGCCAGCAACGCCTCGACCTGCACGACTTGCGGCCGGTCGAACAGAAGCCACACCACCGGCCGCGATGCCACGGGCGGCGATTGCCGGATGCCGGCACCGTTCAGCAGGGCATGAACGGGCACCAGAACCTCATCCGCGGCGCCCGGCCCATCCTGCCAGCCGCCAAGGCAGATCCGGTGCCAGGGCGAAAGGACCAGCGTGCGTTCGGGCACCCCCGCGCCCAGCGCATCGGCGGCAAGGGTCACGGGCCAGTCGTCTGCCCCGGCCATCGATTCGCCGTGCAACAGACCGACACGCGCCTCGGCCACGGCTGCGGCGCCGTCGCGGGTCCAGACCGGATCGCCGGGGCGAAGATCGCCGGCAGGCCGCGCCCCCGAAGGCGTCAGAAGATTCGCATCGGCGGGAAAGCAGGCACAGCAGCCGGCCCGACCCGCGGCCCAGCGCAGGTCAGGTGCAAATTCCGTAAATTTTTCCAGATACATGGCTGCCCCCCGTTGCGGGATCAGCTTCGCAGCAAGCGATTAAGGTCCGCTTACCGGCCCCTGGCCCAGTCAGGCCAGTTTCAGCGCGACGATCCCGGCCACGATCAGCGCGATCCCGGCGATTCGCAGCGGCGAGACGGGTTCCCCGAACAGGGCCATGGCCAGAAGCGCGGTGCCCACGGTGCCGATCCCCACCCAGACCGCATAGGCGGTGCCGACCGGCAGGATGCGCATCGCAAGGCTCAGCAGCCAGAAACTGGCCACTGCGCCGATCAGCGTCAGGATGCTGGGCACCGGCCGGGTAAAGCCGTCGGACCATTTCAGCCCCAGCGCCCAGCCGGTCTCGAACAGACCGGCCAGAACCACCAGCAGCCAGGGACTCAAGCAGCCAGACCCTTCGAGCCCATGTCGAGGAACTTGTTCCGGCGGTCCTTGATCAGCCAGTCGGGCTTGCGGCCGGTCAGCTCTTTCAACATCATCTCGATCGCCTTGCCGACGGCTTCGACCGTCTCGCGCCGGCCGCGTTGCGCGCCGCCCAGAGGTTCCTTGATGATGCGGTCGATCACGCCCAGCTTGTGCAGATCCTGCGCGGTCAGGCGCAGCGCCTCGGCGGCCTCGCGCATCTTCTCGGCGTCCTTCCACAGGATCGAGGCGCAGCCCTCGGGCGAGATCACCGAATAGACCGAGTGTTCCAGCATCGCGATCCGGTTCGCGGTCGCCAGCGCCACCGCCCCGCCAGATCCGCCTTCACCGATCACCACCGTCACCATCGGCACGGCCAGTTCCAGACATTTCTGCGTTGCCCGCGCGATGGCCTCGGCCTGACCGCGCTCTTCCGCGCCCTTGCCGGGATAGGCGCCGGGGGTGTCAACCAGCGTGATGACCGGCAGCCGGAAGCGGTGCGCCAGATCCATCAGCCGGATCGCCTTGCGATAGCCTTCGGGCCGGGCCATGCCGAAGTTGCGTTCGATCCGGGTCTTGGTGTCGTGGCCCTTTTCCTGCCCGATCACCACCACCGGATTGTCGTTGAACCGCGCAAGGCCGCCCATGATCGCGTGATCGTCGGCAAAGTTCCGGTCGCCGGCCAGCGGGGTGTAATCGGTGAACAGCCCCTCGATATAGTCCTTGCAATGCGGCCGGTCGGGGTGGCGGGCCACCTGACATTTCCGCCAGGGGGTCAGATCCTTGTACAGATCCTTCAGCAGCGTCTCGGCTTTCTTGTCGAGGGCGGCGGCCTCTTTCTCGACGTCCATCTCCTTGTTGCCCCGCGCAAGGGCGCGCAGCTCCTCGGCCTTGCCCTCGATCTCGGACAGCGGCTTTTCGAATTCGAGATAGTTCATCGCGGACACTCCGTGCGGACCGGCACGGTATATGCAGCCGGGCGGGGGCAATTGCAACACAAGGACCGGGACGCGCCGCCGCAGGTCATCCCGCCCAGACGAAAGATTACCGCGGCGTCAATCGGATCAGCGCCGGAAGATAGCCCGCCCCGGTCAAAGTGCCACACACGATTGCGCCGGAAAATGGCGCAGGATCAACAGACAGTCCGTGACGAGTTGAGGAGTCAGGCCATGTATGAAGTGCATATCAGCGAGAAGCCGCCGCGCCGTCTTGCCGCCCTGCCCCACACCGGATCGTTCGAGGAGATCGGCGCCACCTTCGGCCAGACCTGCCAGCTTCTGGAAGAACGCGGCCAGCTGGGTCGGGCCGGCTGCATGATCGGCGTCTATTGGGACAATCCGATCCTTGTGCCACCGGGCGGGCTGCACAGCCATGCCGGCATCGACATCCCCGCCGACATGGCGGTGGACCCGCCGCTGGAAGAAGTGCGCCTGTCAGGCGGGCGCCATGCCGTGCTGCGCTACAAGGGGCCCTATTCCGGGCTGGGGTCGGCCTACCGCTACCTTTTCGCGAACTGGCTGCCACAGAACCACGAACTGCAAGGCGAAGGTCCGGTGATCGAGATCTATCGCAACGCCTCGATGGACACGCCTTCGGACCAGTTGGTGACGGAAATCTGCGTGCCGCTGCTGTAACGCCCCCCACAGCCGGGCCAGGGTGTTCGGCCCAGCAGCAGACAGGCCCACAGCGACCGGGCCCACAGCGACGGATGGCAAGGCGGCCCCGCAGGGCGCCGCCCCCCGCCAACAACGGCAACGCCCCGGACCATGGCCCGGGGCGCGCGTCCTCCCGAATTGCTGCGGCGGGCCTCCCTTCCCTTCGCAGCGCCGGTATTCCCTTGGCGTATTCTCTCAGGCCGAGATCATTTCCGCCTGTCTTACGATCACTTCTGCCTGTTTGATCGACGCGATGTCAACGAGTCTTCCCTTGTAGACCGTCGCGCCTTCGCCCCGGGCCTTGGCAGCCTCCATCGCGGCGAGAATTTCGCGCGCCTCGGTCACAGCCTTTTCCGACGGGGTGAAAACCTCGTTGGCCAGCGCCACCTGCTTGGGATGGATCGCCCATTTGCCGACCATGCCCAGCGTGGCCGAACGGCGGGCCTGCGCACGGAAGCCCTCGTCGTCGGAAAAGTCTCCGAACGGGCCGTCGACAGGCAGGATGCCATGGGTGCGGCAAGCCGCAACGATGGCTGCCTGCGCCCAGTGCCACGGGTCCGACCAATGCCTGTGGCCCTCGTGCAGCATGTAATAGTTTTCCTGGGTCCCGCCGATGCCGGTCGTCTGCATCCCCATGCTGGCCGCAAAATCCGCGGCCCCAAGGCTCATGGCCTGCAAGCGCGGCGACGAGGCGGCGATTTCCTCGACATGCGCGATACCGGCCGCCGATTCGATGATGACCTCGAAGCTGATCGGCTTAGTCCGGCCCTTCGCCCGCTCGATCGCGGTCACCAGCGCGTCCACCGCATAGACGTCTGCCGCACAGCCGACCTTGGGGATCATGATCTGGTCCAGCCGGTCGCCGGCCTGTTCCAGCAGATCCACCACGTCGCGATACCAGAACGGCGTGTCCAGCCCGTTGATCCGCACCGAGAGGTATTTCTTCCCCCAGTCCAGCGTGTTGATCGCCTCGATGATATTGGCGCGGGCCTGCGCCTTGTCGTCGGGCGCCACCGAATCTTCCAGATCAAGGTTGATGACATCGGCCGCCGAAGCCGCCATCTTCTCAAACAGCGCCGGCCGCGAGCCGGGCCCGAAAAGCTGGCAACGGTTGGGACGGGCAGGAGGCGTGGGCTGGATACGGAAGCTCATCAGTCTCTCGGCAATGATGTTTCTTTGGATGGTTGCATTTCGTTAGATTATTGCGCGGCGCTTCGCAAGATCTTTTCGCATCCGCAGAACCGATGCCGCTGCGGCAGCAAAGCTTGCGCTTATTGCCCGCAACGTCGTCATTTTCCCCGAAAAACCGATCAATCATCGAAGAAAAATGCGCCAAAGCGCCAAAGCAGCGCAGAGATCGCGATGCAATTCGCCGCAATGCCGCGCATCATCCTGTCCAGCCAACCCCGGAGAGACCCAGATGATCCAGACCCCCTACCTGCTGTTTCTTGGCGATGCGCCAGACCCTCTTGCGGCCAAGGTCGCGCAGGGCATCAAGGACTGGCGCCCTGAATTTGCGGTCGGGCAATACCGGATGGAAGGCTGCAAGGCCGACATGGGCCTGCCGGACATGACGCTGGCCGAGGCGAAGGCCGCCGGCTGCAAGACGCTGGTGATCGGCGTGGCGAACCGGGGCGGCGTGATTTCGCCCGGCTGGAAGAAGGTGCTGGTGGCCGCGCTTGAAGACGGATTCGATCTGGCTTCGGGGCTGCACAACCTGCTGCGCGACGAAGAGGATCTGGCCGCCGTCGCCCGTGCCTGCGGGCGCGCGCTGCATGATGTGCGCGTGCCCGAGGTGGATTACCCGATCGCCAACGGCCGCAAGCGCACCGGCAAGCGGATGCTGGCCGTGGGCACCGATTGCTCGATCGGCAAGATGTATACCGCGCTGTGTGTCGACAGGGAAATGCGGGCGCGCGGGCTGAACGCCACCTTCCGCGCCACGGGGCAGACCGGCATCCTGATCACCGGCGACGGCGTGCCGCTGGATGCGGTGGTGGCCGATTTCATGGCCGGCGCGGTGGAATGGCTGACGCCCGACAACGATCCCGACCACTGGGATCTGATCGAGGGTCAGGGCTCGTTGTTCCATGTCAGCTATTCCGGCGTCACGCTGGCGCTGATCCACGGCGGGCAGCCCGACGCGCTGATCATCTGCCACGAACCGACGCGCGCCCACATGCGCGGCCTGCCCGACTACCGGCTGCCCAGCATCGAACAGGTGCGCGACGCGGCGCTGGCAATGGCGCGGGTGGCGAACCCGGCCTGTGTCGCGGTGGGCTGCGCGGTGAACACGCAGGCGCTGTCGGATGCCGAGGCGCTGGCCTGCTGCGCCGAGATCGAGGCCCGGACCGGCCTGCCCACCGTCGATCCGTTCCGCCATGGCGCGGGCCGTCTGGTCGATGCGCTGATGGCGGTATAGCCTGCACCGAAGCCCCGCGATCCTCTTGCGGGGCTTTTCCGCGACACTGCCCGCCCGCGCGAAGGAGCCGCCATGATCACCGTCACCCCCGAAAGCTTCCGTCTGGCCGAGGTTTTCACCATCTCGCGCGGGTCGCGCACCGAGGCGCGGGTTCTGACCGTCACGGTCAGCCTTGGCGGCATCACCGGGCGCGGCGAATGTGTGCCCTATGCCCGCTATGGCGAGACGCTGGACAGCGTGGCGGCCCAGATCGCCACCCTGCCCGACACCCTGACCCGCGCCGATCTGCAAAGCCTGCTGCCTGCGGGGGCCGCAAGGAACGCCGTCGATTGCGCGCTGTGGGATCTTGAGGCGAAGGCCACGGGCAAGCGGGTATGGGATCTGCTGTCGCTGGCCGCCCCGCAACCGCAGATCACCGCCTTCACCCTGTCGCTGGACACCCCCGAACGGATGCGCGCCGCGGCGGCAAAGAACGCGCACCGGCCGCTTCTGAAGATCAAGCTGGGCACCCCCGACGACATGCCCCGGCTAGAGGCCGTGCGCGCCGGCGCGCCCGCCACGACGATCATCGTCGATGCCAACGAAGGCTGGACCGCCGAGGTCTATGCCGCTCTGGCCCCGCATCTGATCCGGCTGGGCGTGGCGCTGGTGGAACAGCCGCTGCCCGCCGGGCAGGACGGGATGCTGGCCGAGATCGCCCGCCCGCTTCCGGTCTGCGCCGACGAAAGCTGCCACGACCGCCACTCGCTGCCCGACCTGAAGGGCAAGTATGACGTGGTGAACATCAAGCTCGACAAGACCGGCGGCCTGACCGAGGCGCTGGCGCTGAAACAGGCCGCGCTGGCGGAAGGCTTCGGGCTGATGGTGGGCTGCATGGTCGGCAGTTCGCTGGCGATGGCGCCGGCCACGCTGGTGGCGCAGGGTGCGGCTTATGTCGACCTTGACGGCCCGCTGCTTCTGGCAGAAGACCGCGATCACCCGCTGGTCTTCGATCAGGCCGGCATCCACCCGCCATCCGCCGCACTCTGGGGTTGAACATGAGCCGCACCGTCTATGTGAACGGGGACTATCTCCCCGAGGAAAACGCCACCGTCTCGATCTTCGACCGGGGCTTTCTGATGGCCGATGGCGTCTATGAGGTGACGTCGGTCCTTGGCGGCAAGCTGATCGACTTTCCGGGCCATGCCGCGCGGCTTGCCCGTTCGCTGGCGGAACTGGAAATGACCAACCCGCTGACCGCGGACGAATTGCTGGCGATCCACCGCGAACTGGTGGCGCGGAACGGGATCGACGAAGGCATGGTCTATCTTCAGATCACCCGCGGCAACCCCGGCGACCGCGACTTCGCCTTCCCGCCCGCCGATACCAAGCCGACGGTGGTGCTGTTCACCCAGTCGAAACCGGGTCTGGCCGACAATCCGGTGGCGAAGGTCGGCATCAAGGTGATCTCGATCCCTGACATCCGCTGGGGCCGGCGCGACATCAAGACGGTGCAGCTGCTGTATCCGTCGATGGCAAAGATGGCGGCGAAAAAGGCCCATGTCGACGACGCATGGTTCGTCGAGGATGGCATGGTGACCGAAGGCACGTCGAACAACGTCTATATCGTCAAGGGCGGCAAGATCGTCACCCGCGCCCTGTCGAATGACATCCTGCATGGCATCACCCGCGCCGCGGTGCTGCGCTTTGCCCGCGAAGCGCAGATGGAGGTCGAGGAACGCGCCTTCACCATCGACGAGGCCAAGGCCGCCGACGAAGCCTTCTTCACCTCGGCCTCGGCTTTCGTGATGCCGGTGGTCGAGATCGACGGCGCCGCCGTGGGCACCGGCACCCCCGGCCCCGTCGCCGCCCGCCTGCGCGAAATCTATCTGGACGAAAGCCGCAAGGCCGCGGTCTGATCCGACCCCGTCCGATCCCACGACAAGGGGCGGCTTCGGCCGCCCCTTCGCATTCGGGCCGGCGCGGATTACCCGGCGAGAGTGTCGAGAACCTCGGTCAGGATCGGGGCCAGCCGGTCGGCCCATGCGATCTGTTCGTCTTCCGTGCGGATCAGGTCGTGGCGCAATTCGATCAGCGTGTTCAGCCGGCCCCGT
This sequence comes from Cereibacter ovatus, assembly GCF_900207575.1. Classification (GTDB taxonomy): domain Bacteria; phylum Pseudomonadota; class Alphaproteobacteria; order Rhodobacterales; family Rhodobacteraceae; genus Cereibacter_A; species Cereibacter_A ovatus. Next base: position 173,906 of record NZ_OAOQ01000002.1, on the reverse strand, counting down.
TGCAGCGCGTGCCGGTCGATGGAATCGCCGGGCAGATGGCCCAGATAGGGCTGGTTGTCGCCCACGCAGAGGTCGGGCTCGGCCCGAAGCCGGTCGATCAGCGCAAGGCTGAAGCGGTCGTCCCGCGGCGAATGCAGGATGCCGATGTGCCACGGCCGCGGGCCGCGCCCTTGCAGCCGCGGGGTAAAGGAATGAATCGCCACGATCACCGTATCGGCCCGCCGCGCCGCCAGCCGGGCCAACGCCGCGTGATAGGGCCGGTGCAGCAGATCCAGCCGGTGCGCCACCTCGGCCGCGTCGACATGGCGGTTCGCGGGAATGATGGTGCCATCGTAAAGCCGCATGACCAGCGTCGGGTCCAGCTCGCCCCGGTTCGGATCGATCACCAGCCGCGAAAAGGTCGACAGGATGCACGGCCCGTCCAGCCGCGCCGCCAGCGCCCGCGCCACGCCCGCCGCCCCCAGATCATAGGCGATGTGGCGGCCCATCTCGGCCGCCGGCAGACCCAGATCGCCGCCCGCAACCTGCACCGGCACCCGGTTCGAGGCATGATCGCAGGTAACCAGCCAGCGCGAGGGGCGGTCGGCCCCCACGATCTCGAAGGCGCTCATCGGGGTCTCCTGTCACGTCGCTGTCAGAGGTTCGATTTAGAACGCAATCGGAAAAAGCGCCAGTTGCCGCGCCCCGGGGTTTGGGCCATAGAAGGAATGGCCCACCACGACATTGACGAATAAAGACAAGGAAACGAGGCAGGATGAGACGCCTTCGCAATGTAAAGATCGTGGCCACCCTTGGGCCGGCCTCCAACGATTACGCTACCATCCGCGCGCTGTTCGAAGCCGGCGCGGATGTGTTCCGCCTGAACATGAGCCATGGCACGCATGACGAGCTGCGCGCCCGCCATGCCATCCTGCGCCAGATCGAGGCCGACACCGGCTCTCCGGTCTGCATTCTGGCCGACCTTCAGGGGCCGAAGCTGCGGGTGGGCACCTTCGCCAGCGGCTCGGTCGAGCTTGAGGATCGGGCGATGTTCCGGCTGGATCTGGACCCTACGCCGGGCAACGGCCAGCGCGTGAACCTGCCCCACCCCGAGATTTTCGCAGCCCTCGAACCCGGCGCCACGCTTCTGGTGAACGATGGCAAGATCCGGCTTCAGGTGAAGGACTGCGGGCCGGATTACGCCAACTGCATCGTGACGGTGGGGGGGACGATCTCGAACCGCAAGGGCGTGAACGTACCCGATGTGCTGCTGCCCTTGGCCGCGCTGTCGGAAAAGGACCGCCGCGATCTGGAATTTGCCTGCGAACTTGGCGTGGACTGGCTGGCGCTGTCCTTCGTGCAGCGCCCCGAGGATGTCGAGGAAGCGCGCAAACTGGCGCGCGGCCGGGCGGCGATCCTGTCGAAGATCGAAAAACCCTCGGCAGTGAAATCCTTTGACGCGATCCTTGCCGTGTCCGACGGGATCATGGTGGCGCGCGGCGATCTGGGGGTGGAACTGCCGGTGCAGGCGGTGCCGCCGATCCAGAAACGCCTTGTGCGTGGCGCGCGGGCGGCGGCCAAGCCCGTGATCGTGGCGACGCAGATGCTTGAATCGATGATCGATTCGCCGATGCCAACGCGGGCGGAAATCTCTGACGTGGCCACCGCGATCTATGAAGGCGCCGATGCGGTTATGCTGTCGGCCGAATCCGCCGCCGGTTCCTATCCGATCGAGGCGGTGACGACCATGAACAACACCGCCATCTCGGTCGAAAGCGACCCGACCTACCGCGATATCATCGAGGCCAGCCGCACCGCCAAACGCGCCTCGGTGCCCGATGCCATCGTGGCCGCCGCACGCGAGATTGCGGAAACCACCCCGATCAAGGCGATCTGCTGCTTTACCCAGACCGGCAACACCGTGTCGCTGGTGGCGCGCGAACGGCCACGGGTGCCGATCCTGGCCCTGACCCCGCTGGTCGAAACCGCCCGCCGGCTGAAGCTGACATGGGGCACCCATTGCGTGGTGACCGAGCCGCAGGAACGCTTCAAGGGGGCGGTGATCTGCGCCGCCCGCGCCGCGCTGTCCTATGGCTTTGCGCAGGAAGACGAACAGATCGTGGTGGTTGCGGGTGTGCCCTTCAACGTCCGCGGCACCACCAACATCCTGCGCATCGCGCCCTGCGACGAGCGGTTGATCTACAGCGGCGACCCGGAGTAGGCTTCGCCCGTTCCGTAAGGCACGGAGGGCGGGTATGGACGGTGATCTTCTGCTGGTCCTTGGCCTTGTGATGGGGGCGGTGGCCGTCCCCTCGCTGCTGTCGGCATGGAACGACGGGCGCCCGCCGCGCGCGGGCGCCGTGGCCATCCTGATCGCGGGAACGCTGGTCGCGCTGGCGCTGCGTTCGCGCCCCGGCGGCTATCAGATCGAAGAGATCCCACAGGTCTTTGCGCGCGTGATCGGGCCTTATCTGCGCTGAATCCGCTTGCACAGCCGGCCGCGCCCGCCTATAGCCCGCCTCTCACACCCGCACGGCCGGCCGAAGTGGCATGCCGAGTCGTGCTTGACCCACTCGTTAAGAGGAGATGGAAATGCCCAAGATGAAGACCAAGTCCGCGGCGAAGAAGCGGTTCAGCTTCACCGCCACCGGCAAGGTGAAGGCCGGCCCCGCCGGCAAGCGCCACGGCATGATCAAACGCTCGACGAAATTCATCCGGGACGTCACCGGGACCATGGTCCTGTGCGATTCCGACGCGAAAATCGTCAAGAAATACATGCCCTACGACCGGTAAGGAGAGCTTCACATGTCCCGCGTCAAGTCCGGCAAGGTCACGCACGCCCGCCACCGCAAGGTCATCAAGGCAGCGAAGGGCTACTACGCCGCCCGCTCCACCAACTTCCGCACCGCGACCCAGGCCGTCGACAAGGCCAACCAGTATGCGACCCGCGACCGCAAGGCCCGCAAGCGCAACTTCCGCGCGCTGTGGATTCAGCGGATCAACGCCGCCGTCCGGCTGTTCGACATCGAAATGACCTATTCGCGCTTCATCAACGGTCTGGCGAAAGCCGGGATCGAGGTGGACCGTAAGGTTCTGGCCGATCTGGCCGTGAACGAGCCCGAGTCGTTCAACGCCATTGCCGCGCAGGCGAAAGCCGCGCTGGCCTAAGGCGTTTCAGAACTGCCCAAAAACCCGTGCCATCCTGTGGCTCATTCCGGGTTTTGGGGCACAACTGCCGCGGCTGCCGAGAGATATCTCGGCAGCCGTTTGATTTTATGGGTCTATTCATCGGCTCATCGCATGCGGATGGCGGGAGTTTTGCCCCGCCGCAACACTGACCAGAATAACCGCCGCGGGACTTTCGCGCCGTCCGAGACGGCCGATATACCGAGCGACCCGACGGGGTCATCTTCAACCGAAGGCATGAAAAACCGGAGGCGGGCGGCAACCGTCGCAAGGCAAAGCCGTCGGGTTTTCGGATCATCCATCGGCCCTGCAACGGCAAGGCCGGCGCCGGCGTCTCGATCTTTCTGGATCACCCGGCGCAGAAGGAGCCGACATCCTCTCGCTGCTTGCCTTGATCGCCAACGCCCAGGGCGCCGCCGGCAAAGAGAACCCCGCCGACCTGGCGGCCCGCCGACGCACCATCATCGACATCCCGGCGAACGATCCGCGGATGCGCAGCAATCGGGAACTCATCGAAGAGCTCATCGCGAGCTACCTGCCCGGCCTGAGGACCACCCAAGGGGCAAGGGATGCCGTCGAAGGCTTCTGGACAGAACGGCGCAAAGCCGCTTTTGACCATATGGTTGCCGACGAGAACCCGGAGCGGGGTGCGTTTGGCAAGCTGGTTGCCGACGACCAGTTCTCGGGCAATGACCCTATGACCGACGATGTCGTGGCAAGCCTGAAAGCGCCGCCGAGTGTCTTGAAGCGGACGTCGGCCGCGGCAAGGAGTTGCAGCAGTTCGCCAGCTTCCTTGAGACCGTCGATGAAGGCATCGGTGACATTGGCGACACCTGACGCACAGCGCCAAGCCTGATCCGGGTTCCGCAACGCGAGACGCCAAAGGGACGAAGACGCTTGCACCTGCGATCCTGTGTGACCGCAGGCGCTTGTGGCGGAATGGTGCGCGAAGGATGCAGCGCCCTTTTCTTTGCGTCAGGCTTTGATGACGACCGCAAACCTCACCGTGCTCGGCCGTCATGTCCCGGATTCCGGAATGGGCCAGCCTCAGGCGCGGGGATTTTTCATGCGCGGCGCTGCTCTGGACAAACCGGCCCCGTCTCGGTAGCACCCGCTCAACCCGCACCGGAGGCTGACCATGACCGCGCTCGACACGCTCAGAGGCAAATATATCGAGGCCATCGCCGCCGCCGCCGATGAGGCCGCACTGGAAGACGTGCGCCTTGCCGCGCTGGGCAAGAAGGGCGAGATCAGTCTGAAGATGCGCGAACTGGGCCAGATGTCGCCCGAGGAACGCCAGACCGTCGGCGCGGCGCTGAACCGACTGCGCGACGAGTTGGACGCCAGCCTGCGCGCCCGCAAGGCGGGGCTGGCCGATGCGGCGCTGGATGCGCGGCTGAAGACCGAATGGCTGGATGTGACGCTGCCCGGCCGCCCGCGGCGGATGGGCACGATCCATCCCGTTTCGCAGGTGATGGCCGAACTGACGGCGATCTTCGCCGACATGGGCTTCGCCGTGGCCGAAGGGCCGCAGGTTGAAAGCGACTGGTTCAACTTTGACGCGCTGAACATCCCGCCCGAGCATCCGGCGCGGCAGGAGCATGACACCTTCTTCATGGCGCGGGCGCCGGGCGATGCCCGCCCGCCGCATGTGCTGCGCACCCATACCTCGCCGGTGCAGATCCGCGCCATGCAGGCGCAGGGCGCACCGATCCGGGTGATCGCGCCGGGCCGCGTCTACCGCATGGACATGGACCAGACCCACACGCCGATGTTCCATCAGGTCGAGGGGCTGGCGATCGACCGCGACATCTCGATGGCCAACCTCAAGTGGGTGCTGGAAGAATTCTGCCGCGCCTTCTTCGAGGTGCCGAGTGTCGAGCTGCGCTTCCGCGCCTCGCATTTCCCCTTCACCGAACCCTCGGCCGAGGTCGACATCCGCTGTTCCTGGGAAGGCGGCCAGTTGAAGATCGGCGAAGGCGACGGCTGGCTGGAAATCCTGGGATCGGGAATGGTGCATCCCAAGGTGCTGGCCGCGGCCGGTGTGAACCCCGACGAATGGCAAGGTTTCGCCTTCGGCATGGGCATCGACCGCATCGCCATGCTGAAATACGGCATCCCCGATCTGCGCGCCTTTTTCGAAAGCGACCTGCGCTGGCTGCGTCACTATGGCTTTGCCGCTTTGGACATGCCTGATCTGGCAGGTGGCCTTTCACGCTGATACCCTGACCGGATCTTGGTAAAGGGTCCGGTCATGTACACCGTCCAACAAATCGTCACCGTTCAGAACATCATCCCGGCGACGCTTGTCGTCTGGTATTTCGCCGCCGTCTATTATCTGGAGCTGCGCCGCCAGTTCAGATACCCCGAATATCCCGCCGCTTCGCGCTATCCGATGTGGCGGAAACGCTTCCAGCTTTACGCCCAGCTTCAGGCCACAGCGCCCGGCAATGTCACCGACCGCAGCCCCGAGGCGCAAGAGGTGCTGCAAGCCTTCCTGCGCAAGGTCGAGATCCGCAGCGCCACGCTGGTCGCGCTTTGGGCCGTCGTGATCGGCGCGGTGGTGACACTCGCCTTCACCCTGCCGAGCTGGCAGCCGGGCCGTCTGCTGCTGATCGCGCTGGCCGTGGCCTGCATCCCCTTCGTTCTGCGCCTTGCGCTGGGGATCGCACAGGTCGACCAGATCGCCGCACACAAGGTTCTGACCAATGCCGCCGACGATGCCACCGCGGCACGCCGGCTTCAGGATCAGCTGATCGAGGATCTGTATAACAAGGAACTGGCGTTCCGGTTCTCGGCCTCGGGCTTCCGGGTGCTGATGATGGTTCTGCTGCTGCTGACGGCGGGCTATCTGTCGACCTACATCGACTGGGCCGCCGTGGCCGCCTGGCTTCCCGATCTGACGATGCCGAAGGTTTCGGTTCCTGACCTGAAACTGCCTGATCTGTCGGGCTTCTCCTTCAAACTGTAAGACATCGGTCCGGCGGCCTGACCGCCGGATGCCGCAGGACGTTCAGCCTGCCGTTCCGTCCGGAGCGGCAGGCTGTATAACAACAGAAGCCCCGTCAGCGCCATCAGCAGGCACAGACGAAAGGTGCTGGTGGGCACGCGGTCCTTCGGGGGCTTCAGTGAACAGGTCATGGCCCTGTCTACCGCGCGAATCTATCGAAAGGGTTGATGCCCGCGCGGAAGTGCCCGCCGTCGTTCCGGCACCCCGGCCTTCCCCTTCCCGCCCGTTTGCGCTAAGGCCGAGCCGCAACAATTCCGAGGGGCGCGCCGATGAAATTCACCCTGTCCTGGCTGAAGGATCACCTCGAAACCGAGGCCCCGCTGGATGAGATCGCGACCGCGCTGACCGATCTGGGTCACGAGGTCGAAGGTATCGACGACCCCGCACGCACGCTGGGCGCCTTCCGCATCTGCCGCGTGATCGAGGCCCAACCCCATCCCAACGCCGACCGTCTGCGCCTGTGCCGGGTCGAGACCTGGCCCAAAGGCCCCGATGCGCCCTCGGAAGAGGTGCAGGTGGTCTGCGGCGCGCCGAACGCCCGCACCGGCCTGATCGGCGTCTTTGCACCCGTGGGCACCCATGTCCCCGGCACCGGCGTCGATCTGAAACCGGGCGTGATCCGCGGTGTCGAATCGAACGGGATGCTGTGTTCGGAACGCGAACTGATGCTGTCGGACGACCACAACGGCATCATCGACCTGCCCGAGGACGCCCCGCTGGGCGCCCGTTTCATCGACTGGCGCGGGCTGAACGATCCGGTGATCGAGGTGAAGATCACCCCGAACCGCCCCGATGGTCTTGGCGTGCGCGGCCTTGCGCGCGATCTGGCGGCCCGCGGTCTGGGCCGGCTGAAGCCGATGGCGATCGAGCCGGTCGCCGGCCGGTTCCCCTCGCCGGTCGGCGTGGCGATCAGCGACGAACTGAAGGCGCGCGGTTGCCCCCTGTTCGCCGGCCGCACCATCCGGGGCGTGAAGAACGGCCCCTCGCCCGAGTGGCTTCAGACCCGGCTGAAGGCGATCGGCCTGCGCCCGATCTCGGCGCTGGTGGACATTACCAACTTCTTCACCATCGGCCTGAACCGGCCGCTGCATGTGTTCGATGTGGCGAAGATCCGGGGGGGCTTGCGCATCCATGCCGCCACGGGCGGCGAGGAACTGCTGGCGCTGGACGGCAAGACCTACACGCTGCGCGCCGGCCAGATGCTGATTTCCGATGACGAACAGCCCGAATCGCTGGCCGGCATCATGGGCGGCGAGCTGTCGGGCTGCACCGAGGACACGACCGAGGTGTTCCTTGAATCCGCCTACTGGGATCCGATCACCATCGCCGCCACCGGCCGCGCGCTGAAGATCAATTCCGACGCCCGCTATCGGTTTGAACGCGGGGTGGACCCGGCCTTCACCCTGCCGGGGCTGGAACTGGCGACGCGGATGATCCTGGATCTGTGCGGCGGCGAGCCCTCTGAGGTGGTGATGGATGGCGCGGTGCCCGACACATCGCGCGCCTATCGGTTCGATCCCAGGCGCGTGGTCAGCCTTGTCGGCATGGACATCCCCGAAGCCGAACAGCGCGCCACGCTTGAGGCGCTTGGCTTCACGCTGGCGGGCGAGATGGTCACCCCGCCCAGCTGGCGCCCCGATGTGCAGGGCGAGGCCGATCTGGTCGAGGAAATCGCCCGCGTCGCCTCGTTGACCAAGCTGGAAGGCAAGCCCCTGCCCCGCGCGCAGGCGGGTGTGCCAAAGCCGATCCTGACCCCCGTGCAGGTGCGCGAACAGGCGGCACGGCGGACGCTGGCGGCGCTGGGCTACAATGAATGTGTGACCTACAGCTTCATCGACGAAGGCGCGGCCACGCTTTTCGGCGGCGGCTCTGACGCGGTGCGGGTCGAGAATCCGATCTCGTCCGAGATGACCCACCTGCGCCCCGACCTGCTGCCGGGCCTGCTGCGGGCGGCGGCGCGCAATCAGGCGCGCGGCTTCATGGATCTGGCGCTGTGCGAGATCGGCCCCGCCTTCCACGGCGGCGAACCGGGCGAGCAGCATCTGCAAGCGACGGGCCTTCTGGTCGGGGCCTCGGCGCCGCGCGATCCGTTCGGCTCGCGCCGTCCGGTGGATGTCTATGACGCCAAGGCCGATGCCGAGGCGGTTCTGGCCGCCATCGGGGCACCGGCAAAGATGCAGATCACCCGCAAAGTGGCCGGCTGGTGGCATCCGGGGCGGTCCGGCGTGATCGGTCTGGGGCCGAATGTGCTGGCCACCTTTGGCGAGCTTCACCCGAAGATCCTGCGCGAGATGGATGTGAAGGGGCCTGCGGTGGCCTTCACCATCCTTGTCGCCAATGTCCCCCTGCCCAAGATCAAGACGCCGACGCGGCCCGCGCTGCGGCAGGCCGATCTTCAGGCGGTCGAGCGCGATTTCGCCTTTGTTGTGGATCAGGGCGTCGAGGCGCTGGCGCTGGTCAATGCCGCGCAGGGCGCCGACAAAACGCTGATCGACAGCGTGCGGGTGTTCGACCAGTTCACCGGCGACAAGGCCGAAGCGCAGATGGGCCCGGGCAAGAAATCGCTGGCGATCTCGGTCCGGCTGCAACCGACCGACAAGACCCTGACCGACAAGGATATCGAGGCGGTTTCGGCCAAAATCATCGAAAAGGTCGCCAAGGCCACCGGCGCCACGCTGCGCGGCTGACAGACAAAGGCCGGGGAAGGCATCCCCTCCCCGGCCTTTGTCCGCATGTCCCGAACGATCCCCTGACGCGGGCGGGGTCGCGGGTCAGTTCCGCAACGATCGCACCCAAGCCTTGAACCGGCCCATGCTGGTGCGCGCCCGCTTGCGCGCCAGATCGCTTTGCGCATCCCAGGCGTCGCCCAAATCCTCAAGCGCCGGATCGATCGTGCGTTCCCGGAACTGCGCCCACATCTTGTAGCCAAGCCAGACCAGAAGCCCCAGGGTCAGGAAGAACAGGATGTTGAACCACGGCATCACCGTCGCATCCGGCCCGTCCACCTGTTCCAGCTTCACCGCGTTGGGGAAGATGGTGAACAACTGGTTGCGCCAGCCATAATGCGTGACCGCAACCCAGCGCGGATCTGCCCCGGTCGAGGTCAGGTCAGTGGCCATCGCCTGAACGTCAAAGCTGTTGACCTTGAAATAGGGCGGCCAGCCCCATCCGGTATCCTCGTTGCGGTAGACCATGGTCTTGCCGTCGGGGAAGATCGCCTGAATGAACTTCACATCCCGACTGCTGGACGAGGCCGCATTGGTCCCGGCATCGGGCGAGGCAAAGAACCAGCTGTTCTCGCCCAGATCCATGCGCTGGGTGTTGGTGCCGACAATGCGCACGATGTCGGTCTGCGGCAGGGTGTAGTGCAGGAAGGCCCCGACCAAAAGCGCGACAAGCGCCGGGAGTGTCCACTTCAGGTAACGCATCACAACCTCACGAGAAATTGTGGATCCAGAACAGAACCACAAACAAAACCTGCGGCACGAGATAGACGACAAGCGCAAGCCTGATCCGCAGGCGCGGCCCGTAATCGTTCATGCCGGCTTCGATATAGTCCTCGCGGCGGCCTTCACCATCCCCCGCGTCGTATTCCTTCTCCAACGCCTCGCGACGGAGCGAACGAAGATAGACCAGAAGCAGCAGGAAAATTGCGGTCTGCACCACAAGGCCCAGCAAGGCAAGGCGCAGGAACCCCAGGATCATGGCCATCCTCCTTCCGCGGCGAAGCCTGCGCATTGTAGCGCGGGGCACATCGCCCCGGCATCGGGCAGATGGCCGCGCCGGTGACGCGCGCGGCCGCCGTCGGATCAGACCGCGATATTGTCGATCAGACGCACGCCGTCCAGCGTGGCTGCGACCAGAAGCCGGGCCGCGCCATCCAGCCGATCCACCGGCATCAACCCCTCGGCCGAGCGCAGGTCGAGGTAATCAACCGAATCGTAGCCCGCGGCCAGAACGGCGGCACGGGCGGCCACCAGCGCCTCGGGGATCGGGGTTCCGGCACGCAGCGCCACGGCGGCAACGTCCAGCGCGCGATAGAGCGCGGGCGCGCGGGCGCGGGCCGCAGGCGACAGCCGGACATTGCGCGACGACATCGCCAGCCCGTCCGCCTCGCGCACGGTGGGGCAGCCGACGATGGCGACGGGGATGTTCAGATCGGCCACCAGCCGCCTGACCACCATCAGTTGCTGCCAGTCCTTTTCACCAAAGAAGGCGCGGTCGGCCATGGTCATGCCAAACAGTTTGGCCACGACCGTCGCCACACCGTCGAAATGCCCGGGCCGGTGTGCGCCTTCCAGCGGTTCGCTGACCCCGGCAACCGACACCGTCGAGGCAAAGCCCGGCGGATAGACCTCATCTGGGGCAGGCGCAAAGACCGCGTCCACGCCAAGCCCCGCCAGCATGGCGGCATCGCGATCCTCGGTCCGGGGGTATTTCTCAAGGTCCGAAGGGTTGTTGAACTGCCGCGGGTTCACGAAAATCGTGACGATCACCCGGTCGCTGTCGGCACGGGCCAGACGGGCAAGGCTCAGGTGGCCTTCGTGCAGGGCGCCCATGGTGGGCACGACGCCAACGGTTTGGCCCGCGCGCTTCCACAGACCGACGAGGGCGCGCAGCTCGGCAACCGTGCGCAGGATCGGCGGCGGGGTCACCATGCGCGCCCCATCATGGGGGGGCAAGGCCATACGCGGATCGGAACCATGTCGGACATCACGGCTTTTCGCCCTTCAATTCGTCAGGAAACACATGTTCGGGGCCGGGGAAGCGGCGGGCGCGGACCTCGGCGGCATAGGCGGCGATGGCCTCGTCGGCGGCATGGCCAAGCTCGGCGTAGCGTTTCACGAACTTCGGACGGAAGTCGGTGAACAGGCCCAGCATGTCGTCCAGCACCAGCACCTGCCCATCGCAGCCGGCCGAGGCGCCGATGCCGATGGTCGGGATCTCCAGCGCGCTGGTGATGCGGCGCGACAACCCGTCCGGCACCTTTTCCAGCACGACCGAGAACGCCCCCGCCGCCTCGACCGCCTGCGCATCGGCCATCACCCGGTCGGCATCCGCACCACGGCCCTGCACCTTGTAGCCGCCCAGCGCATTCACCGCCTGCGGGGTCAGCCCGACATGGGCCATCACCGGGATGCCACGATCGACCAGAAAGCGGATCGTCTCGGCCATGTGCCGCCCGCCTTCCAGCTTCACCGCGGCGCAGCCGGTTTCGGCCATCAGGCGACGGGCATTGGCAAAGGCCTGCGCGGGGCTTTCCTCATAGCTGCCAAAGGGCATGTCGATGACCAGCATCGCGCGCGAGGTGCCGCGCGCCACCGCCTGCCCGTGCAGGATCATCATCTCAAGCGTGACACCAAGGGTCGATGGCAGGCCATGGACCACCATCCCCAGACTGTCCCCGACCAGCGTGATGTCGCAATGCTGATCCACCAGCCGCGCCATCGGCGTGGTATAGGCGGTCAGGCAGACAAGGGGTGCGCCGCCCTTGCGGGCACGGATGTCGGCCGCCATCACCGGGCGGACAGGGCTGTTCGCGCTCATCGCTTCTTGTCTCCCCCCAGAGCAACATTGCGAGGCATATAGCGGCCAAGTGCCGAAGAAGCCAGCAGATCCTTGCCAACCGCCGCCGCCGCCGTCAGTTGGCGGCAGCCATCACGATCTCATCGGCGGGGGTCTCGGGCGCGGGGCCCTGAACGATGCGGCCGTATTCGTCCTCGTGGAACGGGCCTTCCAGTTCCAGCGACTCGGATTCTGTGCGGACCTTGACGGCGGCGCCGACCTCTACCCGGTCGTAAAGGTCGATGGCATCCTGATTGAACAACCGGATGCAACCCGCCGAGGTGGCATGACCGATCGAGGCGTTCTGCACCGTGCCATGGATGCGAAAGCGGGTGTCCTTGCCGCCGCGGTACAGATACAGCGCCCGCGCGCCCAGCGGATTGTCCAGCCCGCCCGGCAGGCCCGCGGCATAGTCGCCATACATCTCGGGCTGGGTGCGCAGCATGTTGGCGGTGGGCTGCCACGACGGCCATTCGCGCTTGGCGCCAACCTTGGCACTGCCGCGGAAGGCCAGCCCCTCTTTGCCCACCGCAATGGCATAGCGCATCGCGCGGCCGTTCTCCATCACATGATACAGCCGGCGCGCGAAGGTATCGACGACGATGGTGCCGGGCGCCTCGGGGCCGGCATAGTCGACCTCGGTCCGGATGTTCTGTTCGGTCAGATATTTCGCCGCGACCGGCTCGATGAAGAACTCGCCGTCCTGGATGCCGGGATACAGCGGATGATGCCGCCCCGTCACGCTCGGCGCCTGCCCACAGGCGGCAAGGAACGGAAGAAGGGCGAAAAGCACGAGGGAGAGAATGCGGCCGGTCACGGTCAACCCTGTTCTGGAAATCTGCATGTCAGATCCGCCACGCCCCGCCGCCCCCGTCAAGGCCCGGCGGACGGAAAGAACCCGGGCGTGTCCTTGCCGCGCCACCTTGCCCGCTGCCGCCCGCAGGGACGACAGCAGTGACCGGAGGATCGCCGCCCCCGCGACAGCCGGGGCGCGGCACACCGCTGCGGTCACCGAAACGCCCGGGGGGAAGTGCCCGCCCCCCCGGCCGCGACCCCGGCGAAATCCGACGCCGGGATCAGCCGACGATGTTGAAATCGGGGCCGTAGGGATAGCCGGTGATGTTCTCGGCGCCATCCTCGGTGATGACAAGGATGTCATGCTCGCGGTAGCCGCCGGCACCGGGTTGGCCGTCGGCGATGGTCAGCATCGGCTCCATCGAGATCACCATGCCGGGTTCCAGCACCGTGTCGATATCCTCGCGCAGTTCCAGCCCGGCTTCGCGGCCATAGTAATGCGACAACACCCCGAACGAGTGGCCGTAGCCGAAGGTGCGATAGCGCAGCAGGTCGCGCTCGGCCAAAAAGGCGTTGATCTGCGCGGTGATCCCGGCGCAGTTGGCGCCCGGTTTCAGCAGGCTCATGCCGTATTCGTGGGCTGCGACATTGGCCTGCCAGATCTTCAGGCTGGCGGGATCGCAGTCGGCCACGAACATCGTCCGTTCCAGCGCAGTGTAATAGCCCGAAATCATCGGAAAGCAGTTCAGCGACAGGATATCGCCGCGCTGAAGCGCCCGGTTCGTCACCGGGTTGTGCGCGCCGTCGGTGTTCAACCCCGACTGGAACCACACCCATGTGTCGCGGTATTCGGCATCCGGGAAGCGGCGGGCGATCTCGGATTCCATCGCGTCGCGCCCTGCCATGGCGATCTCAAGCTCGGTCGCGCCCACCTTCACCGCGTCGCGGATGGCATGGCCGCCCACATCGGCCACCTGCGCGCCATGGCGGATCAGCGCGATCTCGGCCGGGGATTTGACCATGCGCTGCGCCATGGTTCCGGGGGCGATGTCCATGCCGCGAACCGGCTTCAGAAAGGCGTTCAGCTTTTCCGCCTGCACCATGGTCAGGTGGTCGGCCTCGCAGCCGATGGCGCGGCCGGTGCCCGTCACCTGCGCCACCGTGCGCCAGAAATTGTCGCGTTGCCAGTCGGTGTAGGTGATGTTGTCGGCCACGCTGCGGCGCCACGGCTGGCCCGCGTCGATCCCCGCGCTGACGGTCACGCAATCGGTGGGCGTCACCACACAGGCATAGGGCCGCCCGAACGAGCAATACAGAAAGCCCGAGTAATAGGCCACGTTATGCATCGAGGTCAGCACCACCGCATCCAGCGAGTGCATCTCCATCAGGTCGCGCAGACCTTCCAGACGGGCCTGATATTCTTCGGGGGCGAAGGGCAGCGCGGCCTTGGCGCCATTGTGAAAGCGATAGTTTTCGGGGCGTTCCATTTCGGACCTCATCACAAAGGGCCCGATGCCGGACCCTGAAAGAGTCCCGGCGTACAGGACGGATACGGGGGTATGCCCCCCCCGCAAGCACCGGAAGGGCTGCCCCTTCCTCGCGGCGACGCCATCGCCGCGTGTGCGCTGCTCCTGCCCCGAAGGGCTGCCCGCGCCCCGGCGGGGGCGCAAGACGAAGGTTTGCCCCTACGGGCGTGCAAGGCATGTCTTTTTCCCGTCAGGGAATGGAAGACGACGCCTTGCCCTTGTGGGACGCAAGAGTTGATCTTTCATCCCGCAGGCGCCTGCGTCCTGTCAAGCGCCTTCGGCACGGATCAGGCGCCGCCGGGTTCGCCAGTGAAGCTGACCGTCACATCCTCGTCGCGGGCGATGAACTGGCAGGCCAGACGATAGCGCGGTGGCATGTCGCGCACCTCGGCATCCTCGATTTCGGCGGCGGTGATCTTGCCCAGTTCCCGCAGTTTCGCCTTTTCCTTCTCGGTCAGGTGGATACCCTTCTTCACCGAAGGCTCTGCATAGGTCACCTCGATCAGGCAAGAGGCGCAGTTGCCGTCCTTGCAATCGAAGGGGATCGGGATCCGGTGTTCCTCGGCAAGCGCGAGGATCGTCTTGGTGTCGCCGGCGACGGCATAGACCGTCTTCTGCTCGTGCATGATCGGCGACGAAAAGGTGATGTTTGCCATGTGACGCGTCCCTCTGTGGCCGCCCGTCCGCCTCCCTGCGGAGCGGGCGAGGCTCCTCCGTGACGGAACGATAGCAAGCGCGGACGCACATGCCGCCCCCGGCCGCCGTCGCAGGCACCACAGCGGGCAACAGCCGGTATCTGCCGGTTTTCAGGGCAAACTGCCGAAACGGGCGCGATCCCCCGGCACGGCGCCCAATCTTGCGGCAGTCAGTGACCGAGGATTTGACTCAGGAACAGCTTGGTCCGATCGCTGCGCGGGTTGCGGAAGAACTCGGCCGGTTCGTTCTGTTCGACGATCTGGCCCTGATCCATGAAGATCACCCGGTTCGCTACCGCCTGCGCAAAGCCCATCTCATGCGTGACGCACAGCATGGTCATGCCTTCTTCGGCCAGTTCGATCATGGTGTCGAGAACCTCTTTGATCATCTCGGGATCAAGCGCCGAGGTGGGTTCGTCAAACAGCATGATCCGCGGCTTCATGCACAGCGACCGCGCGATGGCCACCCGCTGCTGCTGGCCGCCTGACAACTGGCCGGGGTATTTATGCGCCTGTTCCGGGATCTTCACCTTTTTCAGGAAGTGCATCGCCACTTCGTCGGCCTCGCGCTTCGGCGTCTTGCGGACCCAGATCGGCGCCAGCGTGCAGTTTTCCAGAATCGTCAGATGCGGGAACAGGTTGAAGTGCTGGAACACCATCCCGACTTCGGACCGGACCTTGTTGATGTTCTTCAGGTCGGATGTCAGTTCGATCCCGTCCACCACGATCTTGCCGGACTGGTGTTCCTCCAGCCGGTTGATACAGCGGATCAGCGTGGACTTGCCGGACCCCGACGGGCCGCAGATCACGATCCGCTCGCCCTTGTGGACGGTCATGTCGATGTCGCGCAGGACGTGAAAGCTGCCATACCACTTGTTCATCCGGCTGATCTGGATCGCGACCTCATCGCTGACCTGCATATGGCTGCGGTCGATCCTGCGGTCGATGACTTCGGACATGGGCTACTCCTGGCGGTGGTCGGTCTTCAGCCGGCGTTCGAGATGCATCGAATAGCGCGACATGGCGAAGTTGAAGATGAAGAAGATGGCGCCGACGAAGATGTAAGGCTCCCAGTAGATCCCCTTCCAGTCGGTCGAGGCGCGCACGGCGTCGGTGATGCCCTTCAGCGGGTCAAGAAGCCCCACGAACACCACCAGCGTCGTGTCCTTGAACATGCCGATGAAGGTCGAGACGATGCCGGGGATCGAGATCTTCAGCGCCTGTGGCAGGATGATCAGGCGCTGCGCCTTCCAGTAGTCCAGCCCCAGCGCGTCGGCGGCCTCGTACTGGCCGCGGGGAAGGGCTGCCAGACCGCCGCGGATCACCTCGGCGATATAGGCCGCGGCGAACAGCGTCACCATGATGATGACGCGCAGGATGATGTCGAAGGTCGTCCCCGGCGGCAGAAAGTAGTTCAGCAAGAGCGAGGCCGTGAACAGCAGCGTGATCAGCGGCACGCCGCGGATGAACTCGATGAACGAGACCGCCAGCGTCTTGATCAGGAACATGTCCGACTGCCGGCCCAAGGCCAGCATGATCCCAAGCGGCAGCGACAGCGCGATCCCGGCAACGCCGATGGTGATGGCCAGCACGAAGCCGCCAAACTTGTCGGACCGGACCTGCTCCAGCCAGAACGGCACCTCGCGGCCGACAAGGCCCGTCAGATCGCGCGACAGATCGCCCGCAAAGAGCAGCCACCACAACACCGGCAGCAGAACCGCCGCAGCGACCGCCGGAATGGTGCCAAAGCGGTGCAGCAGCGCAAAGGCAGCCCAGCCCAGCCCGAAGCCCGCCGCCACCGTCAGCGGCAGGAACAGCGACCCGCCCCACAGCAGCCAGAACGCCACGAAGGGATAGGCCACGCTGAACCACAACAGTTTTTTCGGCACGCGGGCGAACAGCACCGGCGCCAGCGCCACGAACAGCAGCGCAAAGGCCAGCGTCGGCCGCCAGTAAAGGTGCTGCGGATAGAAACCGAACAGGAACTGCGTCCAGCGTTCGCGGATCACGGCCCAGCAGGCGCCGGTGGCGCCCTCGCCCCAGCGGTCGGTGATGATCTGGCGGCACTGGGTCAGGTTGTCGGCAGACCAGACCGAATGGGCCAGCCACGGCACGATTCCCTGCAACAGATACCAGACCGCCCCGATCCCCAGCAGCGTCAGCGCAATGTTCAGCGGCCCCGAGAGCAGGTTCTCGCGCAGCCAGCGCAGGGCGCCGGCCTGACTTGCCGGGGGCGGCGCGGGCGGCAGCATCGTGTCGCGCACGAAGGGCACGGTCTGGGCGGGGGTGTCGCTCATCTCACCGCTCCTTCAGCTTGACCGAGGCGTTGTAGACGTTCATCGCCCCCGAGATCAGCAGGCTGATCGTCAGATAGATCAGCATCATCAGCAGCACACATTCCAGCTCTCGTCCGGTCTGGTTCAGCGTGATGCCGCCCAGCGTGCCGCGCAGGTCAAGATAACCCACGGCGATGGCCAGCGACGAGTTCTTGGTCAGGTTCAGATACTGCGAGATCAGCGGCGGGATGATGACCCGAAGCGCCTGCGGCAAGATCACAAGGCTCATGGTCCGCCCCGGGCGCAGGCCCAGCGCAAAGGCCGCTTCGGACTGCCCGCGCGAGATCGCCATGATCCCGGCACGCACGATTTCGGCAATGAAGGCGCCGGTATACAGCGACAGCGCCAGCCACAAGGCCATGAACGAGTTTGAAACGTTGATGCCGCCGACGAAGTTGAAGCCTTTCAGCCCGGGATATTCCAGATGGAACCCAAGGCCCAGCAGCACCGCCACCGGCAGCCCCACCAACAGCAGCAGCGACGACCACCATGTGGCCGGCCGGATGCCGGTGGCGTTCTGGATGCGGGTGGCGCGGGCCTTCACCATCCGGTTCAGCCACCAGCCCAGCACGGCCGCCGCAATCACCGCGATCACGTCAAGGTTGACGTAAAACAGGCCCAGATTCAGCCAGCCCAACTCGCGGCTGAAGACCGGGTTGGGCACCGCGGTATAGCGGTTGGTTACCGCGATCGCGTCCAGAAACATCGACTGGCTGGCGATCCCGGTTTCGGGGTTGGGGCGGAAGGCGTTGGGCGCCGGCGTCGCCTCGGTAAAGACGGCGTAGATCAGGATGATCCACAGCAGCAGCGGAATGTTGCGGAACAGTTCGACATAGGCGGTCATCAGCCGCCCGACCAGCCAGTTCTTCGACAACCGCAAGACGCCGACCAGAACCCCGATCACCGTGGCGGCTAGACACCCGAGAAACGCCACCAGAAGCGTGTTCAGCAGCCCCACCAGCATGGCCCGGCCATGGCTGCTGTCGTTGGTGTATTCGACCAGCCGCTGGCTGATGTCATACCCCGCCCGGTTCCACAGGAAGCCGAAGTTGAAATCCTTGCCGAGAGCCGCAAGGTTGCGGATCGTGTTGTCCACCAGCCAGGCGGCGCCGGCCATGAACAGCATGAAGACGAAGACCTGAATGGTCAGCGAACGATACCGCGTATCGTATAGCAACATACTGAGCCGAAAGGACTCTTTCGGCGCGTCCGGGACGTTGGCCATCGGAATTCCCCATTGATTGGATCGCGGGGCCGGTCAAGCCGGCGGGTTGGCGTCGTTGCGCCCCTCGCGTCCTGTCGTTGCATCCGCGCCGCCCCCTTGATGCGGCGCGCGACGAAAAAGGGCGCCCCTGAGGGCGCCCCGTGTCAGATCAACGGAACGGCGGCGCGTAAAGCAGGCCGCCCTGCGTCCATTGCGCGTTCAGGCCGCGGGCCAGACCGATCGGGGTGGCCTCGCCGATGGTGGCGGCAAAGATCTCGCCATAGTTGCCGCCCACCGCGATGGCGCGCTTGGCCCAGCCCTTGTCCAGCCGGATCATCGGCCCCAGATCGCCCTCGACGCCCAGCAGGCGACGGATTTCCGGGTTCGGCGAAGACGCCGCCAGTTCGTCCATGTTGGCCGAAGTCACCCCGTATTCCTCGGCGGCGATCAGCGCATTCAGCGTCCAGCGAACGATGTCGGTCCATTCGTTGTCGCCGTGGCGCGTGGCCGGCCCAAGCGGCTCTTTCGAGATGATCTCGGGCAGGATGATGTGGTTTTCCGGATCGGCAAAGGCCGCGCGGGTCGAGGCAAGCCCCGAGGCGTCGGTGGTATAGGCGTCGCAGGCGCCGGCGGCATATTGCTGTTCGCCCTCGGCGTTGGTCTCGATCGCGACCGGGGTATAGCTGAGGTTGTTGATCTTGAACCAGTCGGCAAGGTTCAGTTCGGTCGTGGTGCCGGTCTGGATGCAGACGGTGGCGCCATCCAGTTCCTTGGCCGAGGTCACGCCCAGATCCTTGCGCACCATGAAGCCCTGACCGTCATAGTAGTTCACACCGATGAAATCGAGCTTCAGGTCTGTGTCGCGCGAAAAGGTCCAGGTCGAGTTGCGGGCCAGCACGTCCACCTCGCCCGAGGCAAGCGCGGTAAAGCGGGTCTGCCCGGTCGTCGGCACGAACTTGACCTTGCTGCCGTCTCCCAGCACCGCCGCGGCGACCGCCCGGCAGAACGAGACGTCGAAGCCGGTCCAGTTGCCGTTGGCATCGGGGAGAGAAAAGCCCGTCAGGCCGGTGGAGACACCGCAGTTCAGCTCGCCCCGTGCCTTTACATCATCGAGCGTCGCCGCCGACGCAACGCCAGCAGCAAGGCCCGCCGCGGTCAGCGTGCCAAGAAAGACGGATTGTTTCATACGTACCTCTTCCTGATTGCCGCCCGGATTCACAGGCGGATCCTTGCTCATCCCCGATGTTACGGAGACGCATTTTGCCGAGGATACCATCCTCGCGGTAGCCGTCAGTGTCGACCGAAGGCGTTTGAAACGTCAAGTCAAACCGGAAATCTGCCGGATTTTGCAGCAAATTAACCCGATTGCGAATCGCTTATGCGCGTTTGCGACGCGGGCATGGCGGAACGGCGGGGGGTGTCACCCGCACAATGCAAAGAATCGCGCAGCATGCAGGAACGCCTCGCGACGGCAGGCTTCGACCTCGGCGGCCTCGTCATCCTCGCCCCATTGTTCGCTTTGCCAGCTTTCGTCAACGCGCGAGACGGCCCAGCCGTCCTCGGCGGTCAGCCGGCCGTCGATCACCGCCAGCGCGATCACCAGAGACCCCGAGATCGCCACAAGATCGTGAAACGCCGCCAACTGGAACGGCGACAACGCATGAACCCGCGCCGCCAGACGCGACAGGCTTTCGCCGGGCTGCGCCTGCGGGATCACCCCCACCGTCGCATGAAGCGGCGCCGACAGCGCCCGGGCCGCCCAGTCCAGCAGCGGATCCCAGGCATCCGCCTGCCGCTGGGTCAGCGCCGCGGGCGCGGCGGCGCGATAACACAGCAGATCGGTTTCGCCATAGGCGGCCAGCATCTCGGCCACCTCGTCGAACTGCACCGCCACCTTGTCCAGTGCGGAATTGGCCGACCGGGTGAAGGGCATGGTTTCGGGGCGCACCGTGCCGTCTTGCGCCTGCCATTCCGCGGCAATCGCCTCGGCCAGCGGGCGCGACGGCAGGATCAGCGGCGTCTTGGCCGGGGTTCGGACCGGGCGCCCGTCAAGGGTGACGCGAAAACCTGCGCCCTCGGGCACGACCACAGCCTGTTGCCAGAAGCGTTTTGCCGTCCAGCCCGCCATCAGCGCCCCCCGAACGGATCTTCCGGCACATCGCCTTCCTTCCAGTCCAAGAGCTTCCAAGTCTTGACCATGTGCGGCGGCAGCGGCGCGGTAAAGGTGACGGGTTCCTTGCGGATCGGATGTTCCACGGTCAGGCTGCGGGCGTGCAGATGCAACTTGCGGCTGATCTCGCCTCCCAGATTGGCGCCCCAGCCATCGCCCAGATTCTCTTGCCCCGAGCCGCCGTATTTGCCGTCGCCCACGATCGGGTGGCCCAGTTCGGCCATGTGGGCGCGCAACTGATGCGTGCGCCCGGTGATCGGCGACAGTGCCATCCATGCGCAACGGGTGCCAAGGAACCAGAGCGTGAAGAAATCGGTCTGCGCCCGCTTCGCCTCGGGGTAGTCCGCGACCTTGGCGGGGTGGATGCACAGCATCTTTTCGCCCTCGCCGCCGCGGCCGTGCCCCGGCGCCTTCATCAGCGCATATTTGATCGAGCCCTGCTTGGGGGTCGGCACCCCGGCGACCAGCGCCCAATAGATCTTGCGGGTGTTCCTGTGCCGGAAGCTTTCCGACAAGGCCCGCGCCACCCGATCGGTGCGCGCCAGAACCAGCACGCCGGACGTATCCTTGTCCAGCCGGTGAACCAGCTTCGGGCGTTCCTTGTAGCCGAACTTCAGCGCCTCGGTCAGGCCATCCACATGCCGCTCGCCCTGACCCGAGCCGCCCTGCGAGGGCAGGCCCGCCGGCTTGTTCAGCACGATGATGTCATTGTCTTTATAGATCACGCAGTCCTGGATCATCTGCTCGTCGGACTTGGTGATCCTCGGCGCATCGGGACGCGGCGCGTCAGGATCGGGCAGCGGCGGAACGCGGATTTCCATCCCCTCGGCCACCCGGTCGGACGCCTTGGCCCGCGCGCCATCCACCCGGACCTGCCCGGTGCGGCACATCTTTTCCACCGCGCCTTGGGTCAGATGCGGAAAGCGGCGCTTGAACCAGCGGTCCAGCCGCTGTTCGCCTTCATCGGCGGTCACCTTCAGAAGTTGCACGCTCATGCAAAAACGCTCCTCATCGCGGCCATGCCCGCAAACATTGCCACCAATGACAGCACCACCGAGCCGCCCACATAGACCGCAGCCAGCCCCACCTGCCCACGTTCATAAAGCGTGACCGCATCCAGCGAAAACGCCGAAAAGGTGGTGAAGCCGCCAAGGATGCCGGTCATCAGGAACGGCGCGAAACGGTTGCCGCCCTTCATCGCCAGCACCAGGACCAGAACCCCCATCAGGAACGATCCAAGGATGTTCACCGTCATGGTTCCCACCGGAAAGCCAGCCCCGAACAGCCGCATCGAGGCGACATTGACGAGGTAGCGCGCCGACGCGCCCAGCGCCCCGCCCAGCGCCACTTGAACAAGAGAGGTCATCATCGCGTCTCTGTGTGCCCTTGCCGGTTGGTTGTCAACCGCCCTGCCGCCGTGCCCGCAGCTTTGCGAAATAGTCCACGCGCTTCTTCAACTCGCGTTCGAAGCCGCGTTCCTGCGGCAGATACCAGACCGGGCGCTTCATGCCTTCGGGGAAGTAGTCCTGCCCGGAAAAGCCATCCTCGGCGTCGTGGTCATAGGCATAGCCCGCGCCATAGCCGATGTCCTTCATCATCCTGGTCGGCGCGTTCAGGATATGTTTCGGCGGCGGTTCCGATCCGGTCTGCCGCGCTGCCGCCCGCGCGGCCTTGTAAGCCACATAGACCGCGTTCGATTTCGGGGCGAGCGCAAGGTAAACCAGCGCCTCGGCCAGCGCCAACTCGCCCTCGGGCGAGCCAAGACGTTCATAGCTCTGCCATGCCTCAAGGCAGATCCCCTGCGCCTGCGGATCGGCAAGGCCGATATCCTCGACCGCCATCCGGGTGATGCGCCGGGCCAGAAAGCGCGGGTCTTCGCCGCCCTCGAGCATCCGGGCGAACCAGTAAAGTGCGGCATCCGGGTCCGATCCCCGCACCGATTTGTGCAGCGCCGAGATCAGGTTGTAATGTTCCTCGCCGGACTTGTCGTATTTGGCCGCGCGCCGCATCAGCCGGGTGGCCAGTTGATCGCGGCTCAGGGAACCGGCCACGCGCCACGCCATCACCTGCTCGACCAGATTGAGCAGCGCCCGGCCGTCGCCGTCGGCCATTTCCAGCAGCGCCTCGCGCGCGGGGCCATCCAGCGGCAGGGCGCGGCCAAGGTCATGCTCGGCCCGTTGCGCAAGACGTTCCAGATCCGCCAGCGTCAACCGCTCCAGCACGATCACCTGCGCCCGCGACATCAGCGCGGCGTTCAATTCGAAGCTGGGGTTTTCGGTGGTGGCGCCGACCAGAAGGATCGTGCCGTCTTCCATGTGCGGCAGGAACCCGTCCTGCTGCGCCTTGTTGAAACGGTGGATCTCGTCCACGAACAACAGCGTCCCCTGCCCGTTCTGACGCCGCAGCCGCGCAGCTTCGAACACTTTGCGCAAGTCGGGCACGCCGGTGAAGATCGCGGAAATCTGCACAAAGGCCAGATCGGTTTCCTTTGCCAGCAGCCGCGCGATGGTGGTCTTGCCCACACCGGGCGGCCCCCACAGGATCAACGAGGACAGGCTGCGCGATGCCAGCATCGCGCCCAGCGGGCCGTCGGCTGACAGCACCTTGTCCTGCCCGATCACCTCGGCCAGCGCCTTGGGCCGCAGCCGGTCGGCCAGCGGGCGGGGCGCCTCGGGGGCGGATTGGGCGGGGCTGTCGAACAGATCGGACATGGCCCCAACCTACGCCCGCCGGCGCAGGGTCACAACCGGAAGCGCAGGCGCAACGACTGGCCGTCGCGCAGCACATCCACCTGCCACCAGCGCACCCGTTCGCGCGCCGCGATCAACAGATCGCGCGGGCGCTGGATCTCTCGGCCGTTGACCTCGCGCAGGATGTCGCCGGGACGCAGGCCGGCACGGGCGGCAGGGCCATCCACCGCGCGCACCACCACCCCCGCGACCGAAAACGGCAGACCCATCTCGGCCGAGACCGCGGGATTGATCCGCTCGACCGTCAACCCGGCCAGCACCGATTCGCGCAGCGTCAACGTCTCGCGGTCCGGGCGGTCGGGCGGGGCCACCAGCGCCACCACCGCCTGTCGGGGCTTGCCGTCGCGCAGGAAGGTCACCGTGGCCTCGCCGCCCAGACCCATCGCAGACAGGCGGAACATCACCTCTTGCGGGCTGTCGGTGCGCTGACCGCCCAGGGACAGGACCACGTCGCCCGCGCGCAATCCGGCGGCGCGGAACGGGCTTTCCTCGTGCAACTCGGTCAGAATCACGCCCTCTGGGCGCGCGATGCCCATCGCCGCGGCCAGGGCCGCATCGACCGCCTGCCCGTTCACCCCGGCCCAGGGCCGGCGGAACCGGCTTTCCCCCGCCTCGGCCTGCGCCAGAAAGCTGCGCACCAGATTGGCCGGAATCGCAAAACCGATCCCGTTCGATCCGCCCGACTGGGTCAGGATCGCGGTGTTGATCCCCACCAGCTGCCCGGCGACATCCACCAGCGCGCCGCCCGAATTTCCCGGATTGATCGCGGCATCGGTCTGAATGAAATAGCCCCGCCCGCCGTCGATCGACAGCCCGGACCGCGCCAGCCCCGACACGATCCCCTGCGAAACCGTCTGCCCGACCCCGAACGGGTTGCCGATCGCCAGCACCAGTTCGCCCACCTCGATCCCATCCGAATCGCGCAGCGCCAGATGCGGCAGGTCGCTGGCGTCACGCAGCTTCAGAATCGCCAGATCGCTGTCCTGATCGGACAGCATCACCTCGGCCTCGTATTCGCGGCGGTCGTTCAGCACCACGCGGATCGCATCCGCCTGCCCCACGACATGAAAGTTCGACACCACCACCCCATCGCCCGAAACGATCACCCCCGAGCCCAGCGAGTTCTGCACCCGCGGCTGCCGCCGGCCGAAATCGCGAAAGAACTGGTCAAAGAACGGATCGGCGGCGAAGGGGCTGACACGCTCTTCCACCACCCGCGTGGCGTAGATGTTCACCACCGCCGGCGCAGCCGCCCGGACCACGGGCGCAAAACTCAACGAGATCTGCGCCGCCGATTCGGGGACGCGCGTCTCGGCCGGGACTGCGACCGGCAGGGCAAAGGCTATGGCAGTGGCAACGGACAGGAAACGGTGGCGCATCGGAACCTCAAGAACCCGCGGCCGGAATGTAAGCCGCGGCGCCGCCGGTGCAAGCGCCTAGATCAGCCGCGAATCCTTGGCGCGCTGGATCGCCTCGGCCGTGGTGCGCGCGCCAAGGCGCTGCCGCGCGCTGACCAGCCGCGCCTTCAGCGCGCTTTCCGAAATCCCAAGCTTCAGCGCCGCCGCGGCATGACGATCGCCATTGGCGATACACCGCAACGCCTCGACCTGGGCTGTAGTCAATTCCTCGGCCGGTTCGGTCGCCGCATGCAACCTTTGAATGAGATGATCCAGTTGCTGCATCTCTCCATCGGTGAATTCGCGATCGGACCGGGCGAAATTGCCCAGACTGCGGGACCGGCTTGGGCCGAACGCGCAGGTCACACCATACCTCAGATCGAATTGCGCAGCGGCAGAAAATACCCCACGCGGGTCGCAATCGACGAAATCACGCCAACGGCGAACCCCGGTATTGGCAAAACCCCAGAGCACCGTGGGATCGTGAATGACGAACCCCTGCTCGGTGTAATAGTCAAGCCAGTCCTGACAGTAGCCATGCAACACGACAAGCGGCGACGCAAACCGGATATGAAGCCCGATGAAATGCCCCGAAGGGGCGATCAGCTGCACCTGCCCGATTTCAAGATCAAGTTTCGAGTTTATTGCCATTCGAGAAACAACACGCTGGATGGGGACGGCTTCGCCGAAACTGCCGGCCGGGGAATTAACGAAAACATCACCCGAACGAGACGTATTTATTCAAATTCAATAATGCGAAATTATAGGCGTTTTTGCAATGGAGAATCCGAGGCCCGACCCTCTCTCTTTACGGGAAAACCCATCCATTCGGCGCAAAACGCGAAAATCCGAAGCCCCAAAATGAAAAAGCCCGCCTTTGAAAAGGCGGGCACTTCAACCGGCGATGTGACCGGAATTATTCTTCGACAGCCTCTTCCGCGGCGGTGCGGGCCTTGTCGGCGGCGCCTTTCGCGCTCGGGTCGCGATCGACGAATTCGATGATCGCCATCGGCGCCATGTCGCCATAGCGGAAGCCGGCCTTCAGCACACGGACATAGCCGCCAGCGCGGTTGGCATAACGCGGGCCGAGGATCGCGAACAGACGCTCGACGTGGCGATCTTCTTTCAGCTGCGCCGCAGCCTGACGGCGGGCGTGCAGGTCGCCGCGCTTGGCCAGCGTGATCAGCTTTTCGATGATCGGACGCAGTTCCTTGGCCTTGGGCAGAGTGGTCTTGATCTGCTCATGTTCGATCAGCGAACCGGACATGTTGGCGAACAGCGCCTTGCGATGTTCGTGGGTGCGGTTCAGACGGCGGTAGCCGCGAGCGTGACGCATGATGGTCTCCTAGTCACATTTTGCTTTGTCTGGCCGTTCGTGCGTTGCGGACGGCGTCGTTGGGGCGGATTGCCCGGGGGGTAGAAAGGGGGCCGAAGCCCCGCCTTCAGAACTGGTCCTCGAAACGCTTGGCGAGGTCTTCGATGTTTTCCGGCGGCCAGTCCTCGACATCCATGCCAAGGTGAAGGCCCATGCCCGAAAGCACTTCCTTGATCTCGTTCAGCGATTTGCGGCCGAAGTTCGGCGTGCGCAGCATCTCGGCTTCGGTCTTCTGGATCAGGTCGCCGATGTAGACGATGTTGTCGTTCTTCAGACAGTTGGCCGAACGGACGGACAGTTCCAGCTCGTCCACCTTCTTCAGCAGAAGCGGGTTGAACTCCAATCCGTCTTCCACATCGTGACGGGTGGCCGACTCAGGCTCTTCGAAGTTGACGAAGATCGACAGTTGATCCTGAAGGATGCGCGCGGCATAGGCCACGGCGTCTTCCGGGGTCAGGCCGCCGTCGGTTTCGACGCGCATGGTCAGCTTGTCATAGTCCAGCACCTGCCCCTCGCGGGTGGGCGTGACTTCATAGCTGACCTTCTTGACCGGCGAATAGATCGCATCGATCGGGATCAGGCCGATCGGCGCATCCTCGGGGCGGTTCTTGTCGGCGGCGACATAACCCTTGCCGGTGTTCACGGTCAGTTCCATGAACACATCGGCGCCTTCGTCGAGGTGGCAGATCACATGATCCTTGTTCAGGATCTCGATCCCGTTGGAATCCGAGATGTCGCCCGCGGTCACGACGCCCGGACCCTTGGCCGAAATCGACAGGCGCTTCGGCCCTTCGACTTCCATCTTGATCGACACGCCCTTGAGGTTCAGCACGATGTCGGTGACATCCTCGCGGACACCGGCGACGCTCGAGAATTCGTGCAGCACGTTGTCGATCTGCACCGACGTGATGGCGGCGCCTTGCAGCGACGACAGCAGCACCCGGCGCAGCGCGTTGCCAAGGGTGAGGCCGAAGCCGCGCTCAAGCGGTTCGGCGATGACGGTGGCGACGCGGGCCGGATCGGCGCCCGGCTTGACGACCAGCTGCGTCGGCTTGATCAGCTCGGCCCAGTTCTTGTGGATCATGCGTTTGCCTCCATACCTGTCGCCAGCCCATGTCCGTAAGCCAGCAACGCCCGAGGATCGGAACAAGAGGATCGGGCCGCGCCCAAGGCACGGCCCGATCCTATGAAAATCGCGTCAGACGCGGCGACGCTTCGGCGGACGGCAGCCGTTGTGCGCCATCGGCGTCACGTCGCGGATCGAGGTGATGTTCAGCCCGGCAGCGGCCAGCGCACGCAGCGCCGATTCGCGGCCCGAACCCGGACCCTGCACTTCGACCTCGATGGTCTTCATGCCGTGCTCGGCGGCTTTCTTGGCCGCATCCTCGGCCGCCATCTGGGCGGCGTAGGGGGTCGACTTGCGCGAGCCCTTGAAGCCCATCGTGCCGGCCGACGACCACGAGATCGCGTTGCCCTGCACGTCGGAGATCAGGATCTTGGTGTTGTTGAACGAGGAGTTCACATGAGCAACGCCAGCGGCGATGTTCTTGCGTTCCTTGCGCTTCATGCGGGTCTTGTCACGTGCCATGTCTCAGCGCCCCTTATTTCTTCTTGCCAGCGATGGCTTTCGCCGGGCCCTTGCGGGTGCGGGCGTTGGTATGGGTGCGCTGGCCGCGAACCGGCAGGCCGCGACGGTGACGCAGGCCGCGGTAGCAGCCAAGGTCCATCAGACGCTTGATGTTCATCGAGGTTTCGCGACGCAGGTCGCCCTCGACGGTGCAGTTCGCGTCGATGTATTCACGGATCGCCAGCACTTCGGCGTCGGACAGGTCATTCACGCGACGGGCCTGATCGATGCCCACGGCATCGCAGATCTGCGCGGCAGTGAAGGGGCCGATGCCCGTGATGTAGGTGAGCGCGACGGGAACGCGTTTCCCGGTCGGGATGTTGACGCCAGCAATACGTGCCAAACGTTTCTTCCTTATGTTGCGGTCCCGTAATTCCAGGACCTTTTTTCACAACCACCGGAGCCGGCAGTCGCTCCGGACTGTTCGCTGCGCAGACCCGAATGGCCCGTGCAAGGCGATTCCCTTGCGGGACGCCGTGATCTATGGGGTTTTCACCCGCCCGTCAAGGGCGGATGCAAAGTCGTCAGGCCTTGTCAAGCACCTTCGAGATCGCAGCCGAAACCTCGTCCATCTCGGCCAGGCCGTCGACCGACGAAAGCTGCCCCTTGGCATAGTAGTAGCCAATCAGCGGCGAGGTTTTCTTGTAATATTCCATCAGACGCTTCTGAAGCGCCTCTTCGGTGTCGTCGGCGCGGCGGCGCAGATCGGTCCCACCGCAGACATCACAAACCCCGTCCTGGGCGGTGGGGCGGGTCTCATCGTGATAGACCGCACCGCAGGCGCCGCAGGAATACCGGCCGGTGATGCGGGCCACCAGAGCCGCATCATCCACCTGCATCTCGATCACCGCACCCAGCCCCTGCCCCATCTGGGCCAGAAGCTGCCCCAGCGCGTCGGCCTGCTTAAGCGTGCGCGGGAACCCGTCGAAGATGAAGCCGCCCGCCGCCGGCGTTCCCAGCTTCTCGCGGATCAGCCCGATCACGATATCGTCGGTGACCAGTTCGCCGCGGTCCATCACCTCGGCCGCGCGGCGGCCCATCTCCGAGCCGCTCGTCTTGGCCTCTCGCAGCATGTCGCCAGTCGACAGCTGCACCATGCCGCGGCTTTCCTCAAGCCGCTTCGCCTGAGTGCCCTTGCCCGCGCCGGGCGGCCCCAGAAGAATCACATTCACCATAACCGTTCCCTCAGCGGCGGGTCGGAGCCTTCGCTCCGGTCCGCTTCCTCCCCCGCAGTTGCGACCGCTCGATCAGACCTTCATACTGATGCGCAAGCAGATGCGACTGAACCTGATTGATCGTGTCCATCGTCACCGACACCACGATCAGAACCGACGTCCCCCCGAAATAGAAGGGGATGCCCAACTGGTTGCGCAGAACCTCGGGCAGAAGGCAGACGGCCGCAAGATAGGCCGAGCCCAGCACGAGAACCCGGTTCACCACATATTCAAGATATTCCTCGGTCTTCTTCCCGGGGCGGATGCCCGGAATGAAGCCGTTCTGGTTCTTCAGGTTCTCGGCCACGTCATCCACCTTGAACGCGACGTTCGCGGTGTAAAAATAGGCGAAGAACACGATCATCGAGGCGAAGAACACCAGATACAGCGGCTGACCGGGGCCGAAATAGGCCAGGATCGTCGACATCACCGGCCCGGTCTGCGCGCCCGAGAACGTCGAGATCGTCACCGGCAGCAAGAGCAGCGACGAGGCGAAGATCGCCGGGATCACGCCCGCCGGGTTGACCTTGACCGGCAGGTGGCTCGATCCGCCGTCATAGATCTTCATGCCGACCTGACGGCGCGGATACTGGATGTGGATCTTGCGCAGCGCGCGCTCCATGAACACGACGAAGGCGATCACCGCCACCACCATCACGATCACGCCGACGATCACCGCAGGGCTGATCGCGCCCGAGCGGCCCTGACTGAAGAACTGCGCCAGCGCGGCCGGGATCTCGGCCACGATGCCGACGAAGATGATCAGCGAGATGCCGTTGCCGATGCCGCGGGCGGTGATCTGCTCGCCCAGCCACATCAGGAACATCGTTCCGCCGACCAGCGTGATGACGCAGGCCGCACGGAAGAACATCCCGGGGTCCGTGACCAGATCGCCGGCTTCAAGGCTCATGGCGATACCCCAGGCCTGGAAGGTCGCCAGGAACACCGTGCCGAAGCGGGTATACTGGTTGATCTTCTTGCGGCCCTGTTCGCCCTCTTTCTTCAGCTGTTCCAGCTTCGGGACCATCGAGGCCATGAGCTGGACGATGATCGAGGCCGAAATATAGGGCATGATGCCAAGCGCAAAGATGCCCATCCGGCTGATCGCCCCGCCGGTGAACATGTTCAACATACCACCGATGCCGGCGGTGGCCGTGTCCATGAACTCGCGCAGCGCCGAGCCGTCGATCCCCGGCACCGGGATGTAGGTGCCAAGACGGTAGACCATCAGCAGACCGATGGTGAAGAAGATGCGTTGGCGAAGGTCGGTGGCCTTGCCGAGGGCGCCCCAACTCAGGTTCGCCGCCATTTGCTCTGCAGCAGATGCCATGCCGGTCTCTCTCATGACGGCGCCGCCGATCCGTTCTCCGGGTCGGCGGCGCGGGAAAACTCGCAGGTGATGTATGCGCCCGAAGGCGCCGCCACAACCTTATTCTGCGCTGTCCGCCGCGACCGGAGCGGTCAGCGTGATCGATCCGCCGGCCTTCTCGATGGCTTCCACCGCCGCCTTCGAGGCGCCGGCAACGGTCAGGGTCAGCTTCGCGGTGATCTCACCCTTGGCCAGCACGCGGATGCCGTCACGCTTGTGCGAGGTCACACCCGCCGCGACGATCGCGTTTTCGTCGATCGGCTGGCTGGCGTCCAGCTTGCCGGCGTCGACGAACTTCTGGATCAGGCCCAGGTTGACGACCGCATATTCCTTGCGGTTGGGCTTCGAGAAGCCGCGCTTCGGCAGACGCCGATAAAGCGGCATCTGGCCGCCTTCATAACCACCCAGAGCCACGCCCGAACGCGATTTCTGGCCCTTGATACCACGGCCGGCAGTCTTGCCCTTGCCCGAACCCGGGCCGCGCGCCACGCGCTTTTTCTTGCGGGCTGCGCCTTCGTTGTCGCGAAGTTCGTTCAGTTTCATGTCGCTATCTCCTGACCGGAATCCCTCCGCCAGCGACGGAAGAAGGGAACACGGCGTTTCTTGTTCATGGCAAGGGGACATGCCCCCCCGGATCGGCGCAAAGAGTCACCCATCCGTGCGCCTGTTATGTGGAAAGGGCGCCCGGTGCAAGCCCGCGCGCCCCCTGATCGTCAAAGCCCGGCCTTAGCCGCGCTCTTCGATGATCTGAACCAGATGCGGGATCTTGGCCACCATGCCGCGGATCGACGGCGTGTCTTCCAGTTCCCGGGTCCGGTTCATCTTGTTCAGCCCGAGTCCCTTCAGGACCGCGGTCTGCACGGCCGGGCGGCGCGCCGCCGACCGGACCTGCTTCACGATGATCGTTTTCGCCATGCTGCGGACTCCTTACGCTTCCGCCACTTCGGCTTCAGGCTTCTTCAGGATGTCGGCCACCTTCTTGCCGCGACGCTGCGCGACTTGCCGGGGGCTCGATTCCCGCTTCAGACCATCCATCGTGGCGCGGATCATGTTGTAGGGGTTCTGCGAGCCCAGCGATTTCGCCACCACGTCCTGGATGCCAAGCATCTCGAACACGGCGCGCATCGGGCCGCCCGCGATGATGCCGGTGCCGGGGACGGCAGCGCGCATCACGACCTTGCCGGCGCCATGGCGGCCTTCCTGGTCATGGTGCAGCGTGCGGCCGTCGCGCAGCGCAACGCGGATCATCTGGCGCTTGGCCTGCTCGGTCGCCTTGCGGATGGCTTCCGGCACTTCCTTGGCCTTGCCCTTGCCGAAGCCGACGCGACCGCGCTGGTCGCCCACCACCACGAGCGCCGCAAAGCCGAAGCGTTTGCCGCCCTTCACGGTCTTGGACACGCGGTTGATCGCCACCAGACGATCGGCGAATTCCGGGTTCTCGTCGCGCGGCGCACGGTCGTCGCGACGTTCCCGGCGGTTCTCTCTCTCTGCCATCGTCTTACTCCTCAGAACTTCAGGCCGCCTTCACGGGCAGCATCGGCCAAAGCCTTGATCTTCCCGTGAAAGAGGAAACCGCCGCGGTCGAAGTAGCATTCTTCGATCCCGGCTGCCTTCGCCCGCTCGGCGATCGCACGGCCGATGGCCGCCGACGCCTCGACGTTGTTCTTGCCGACGAAGCCCAGATCCTTTTCCAGGGTCGAGGCCGCGGCCAGCGTCACGCCGTTCGCGTCGTCGATCAGCTGTGCGCTGATGTTCTTGCTCGAGCGATGGACAGACAGCCGAAGCCGCCCGTTCGCCGAGGCCTTCAGTTTGTTCCGGACGCGCAGGCGGCGCTTGAGGAACAGCTCTCTTTTCGTGTTCGCCATTGTCGCGCCCCTTACTTCTTCTTGCCTTCCTTGCGGAAGATGAACTCGTCCTTGTAGCGGATGCCCTTACCCTTGTAGGGCTCGGGACGACGCCAATCGCGGATGTTCGCCGCAACCTGACCGACGAGTTGCTGATCGATGCCCTCGATCGTGATCTCGGTCTGCTTCGGGGTGGCGACGGTGACGCCGGCCGGAACCTCGAAGTTGACGTCGTGGCTGTAGCCGAGCGACAGCTTCAGGACGTTGCCGGCCATCGCCGCGCGGTAACCCACGCCGCTGATTTCCAGCTCTTTCTTGAAGCCAGTGGTCACACCGATCACCAGATTCTCGACCTGAGACCGGACCAGGCCCCACTGCTGACGCGCGCGCTTCGAAGTGCCGCGCGGCGTCACACGGACCTGACCCTCTTCGAGGGCAATCGTCACATCGTCGGTCGCGTGGAAGTTGCGGGTGCCTTTCGGGCCCTTCACTTCGATCGACTGACCCGAGACCGAGGCCGTCACACCTTGCGGCAGCGGAACGGGTTTCTTGCCAATACGAGACATTTGACCCTCCTCAGAACACGGTGCAAAGCACTTCGCCGCCAACATTGGCAGAGCGAGCACTTGCATCGGACATGACGCCTTTCGGCGTGGAGATGATGGACACACCCAGGCCGTTACGGACGCTGGGCAGATCCTTGGTCGCCATGTAGACGCGGCGGCCGGGCTTGGACACGCGCTTGAGTTCGCGAATGACCGGAGTGCCCTCGAAGTATTTCAGCGAGATGACCAGTTCGCCCTGGCCGTTCTCGGTTTCCTTCTTCTCGTAGCCGCGGATGTAGCCTTCGGCAGACAGAACATCCAGCACCCAGGCGCGCAGCTTCGAAGCCGGCGTCGAGACGGTGGACTTGCCGCGCAGTTGCGCGTTGCGGATGCGGGTCAGCATATCGCCGAGCGGATCGTTCATCGACATATCCCGATCTCCTTACCAGCTCGACTTCACCATGCCGGGGATCTGACCGAACGAGGCCAGTTCACGCAGCATGATCCGCGAGAGTTTCAGCTTGCGGTAGAACGCATGCGGGCGGCCCGTCAGCTGGCAGCGGTTATGAATCCGCGTGGCCGACGAGTTGCGGGGCAGGCCGGCCAGTTTCAGCTGCGCCTTGAAGCGCTGCTCCATCGGCAGGTCCGCGTTGGTGGTGATCTCTTTCAGCGAGGCGCGCTTGGCAGCAAACTTCTGCACCATCTTCGCGCGCTTGATCTCGCGTTCGATCATGGATTTTTTCGCCATATCTCTCTCTCCCGCGATCAGCTGATGAACGGCATGTTGAACTGCTTCAACAGCGCCTTCGCTTCCGCGTCGGTCTTCGCGGTGGTGCAGATGATGATGTCCATGCCGAGAACCTCGTCGACCTTGTCGAAGTTGATCTCGGGGAACACGAACTGCTCTTTCAGGCCCATCGCGTAGTTGCCGCGGCCATCGAACGAGTTGCCCTTGACGCCGCGGAAGTCGCGGACGCGCGGCAGCGCGATCGTGATCAGACGGTCGAGGAATTCATACATCCGGTCGCCGCGCAGCGTGACCTTGCAGCCCAGCGGCATCTGTTCGCGGACGCGGAAGCCGGCGATCGACTTCTTGGCGTGGGTCACGACGGCCTTCTGGCCGGCGATCAGCGACAGTTCTTCCGCAGCGGTCTTGACTTTCTTGGTGTCCTTGACCGCCTCGCCGACGCCCATGTTCAGGACGATCTTGTCCAGACGCGGGATCTGCATGTCGTTCTTGTAGCCGAACTGCTCTTTCAGCGCCGCACGAACCGTGGACACATAAGCCGCTTTCAGCCGCGGGGTGTAGTTGGTCTGGTCGAGCATCAGATGACGTCCCCCGTGGTCTTGGCATAGCGGACCTTCTGCTCGCCTTCCATGCGGAAGCCGACGCGGGTCGCCTTACCGTTGGCGTCGATCAGCGCGAGGTTCGACAGGTCGATCGGCATCGCCTTGGCGATCCGGCCGCCCTGCGAGGTCGGGGTCTGCTTGGTGTGGCGGATGGCAAGGTTCACGCCCTCGACGACGGCCTTGTTGGCCTTCGGCATGACGGTGGTGATTTCACCCTGCTTGCCCTTGTCCTTGCCGGCGAGCACGACGACCTTGTCGCCCTTCTTCAGCTTGGCGGCCATCAGAGCACCTCCGGAGCCAGCGAGATGATTTTCATGAAGTTCTTGGCACGCAGCTCGCGCACGACCGGCCCGAAGATACGGGTGCCGACGGGTTCGCCCTGGTTGTTCAGGATGACGGCGGCATTGCGGTCGAAACGGATGGTGGTGCCGTCTTCACGACGGACTTCTTTGGCGGTGCGAACGACAACGGCCTTGCGGACGTCGCCCTTCTTCACGCGACCGCGCGGGATGGCTTCCTTGACCGACACCACGATGATGTCGCCGACGCTGGCGTAGCGGCGGTGGGAACCACCCAGAACCTTGATGCACTGAACTCGGCGGGCGCCAGAGTTGTCAGCGACATCCAGATTGGTCTGCATCTGGATCATTTGGTTACTCCCGACCTTTGGGGACCGCTTCTATCCCGCGGCCCCAGGGTTTCGTTGCAGGACGGACGGACTTCAGGCCGAGACGGCTTCGGTCACGACCCTCCAGCGCTTGGTCTTCGAAATCGGCGCGCATTCCTCGATGCGGATCACATCGCCGACCTTGAATTGGTTAAGCGGGTCATGGGCCCGGTATTTCTTCGACTGGCGAACCGTCTTTTGCAGCAGCGGGTGCTTGAAGCGACGCTCGACCAGAACCGTCACGGTTTGTTCGTTCTTGTCGCTGGTCACGGTGCCTTGCAGGATGCGTTTGGGCATGGCTCGAGCTCCTCTCAGTTCGCCGCGGCCGAAGCGGCCATCTGGTTCAGGACCGTCTTGATGCGGGCAACGTCGCGACGGACGACACGCATGCGGGCGGTGTTCTCGAGCTGGCCGGTCGCCTGCTGGAAGCGCAGGTTGAAGGCTTCTTTCTTCAGCGCGACAAGCTGGTCGCGCAACTGGTCCGGCGTCTTGGACCGAAGTTCCTGGGCGGTGGTCATCGCCTCGTTCCTTTCTCAATCACCAGAGGGCCCCTGACCTTGATGCAGGGTCACCTTGAGTCTGGTGGATCAATGACAAATCCACGAATCCGGTCGCCAGGAATCCGCAGGATGCAGCCTGCTACAGGAGGACGTCCCCGGAAGCAAGCACTGAATCGCGTCCCGGTCCCGCGGCAGAAAAAGGCCCCCGCCGCGGTTGCGACGGGGGCCCGATTCGTGCGCGGCGCGGCGCTTACCAGTCTTCGCGCGCCACGACCCGGGTGGTGACCGGCAGCTTCATCGCGCCAAGGCGCAGGGCCTCGCGGGCGATGATCTCGGACACGCCGTCGATCTCGAACATGATCCGGCCCGGTTTCACCTTGGCGGCCCAGAAGTCGACCGACCCCTTGCCTTTACCCATCCGAACCTCGGTCGGCTTCGACGTGACCGGGGTATCCGGGAACACGCGAATCCAGACCCGGCCCTGACGCTTCATGTGGCGGGTGATCGCGCGGCGGGCCGCTTCGATCTGCCGCGCGGTGACGCGCTCGGGCTCGGTGGCTTTCAGGCCGAAGCTGCCGAAGTTCAGCAGAAAGCCGCCCTTCGCTTCGCCGTGGATGCGGCCCTTGTGCTGTTTGCGGAACTTGGTCCGTTTCGGTTGCAGCATCTTATTGCTCCCTTACGCGCGTTCGCGGTCGCGGCGCGGCGGCCGCGGCGCGGCGCCTTCCTGGGCTTCCGAATGCCGGCGATCATGCGCCTGCGGATCGTGCTCCAGGATCTCACCCTTGAAGATCCAGACCTTCACCCCGATGATCCCGTAAGGGGTCGTGGCTTCCGAGGTCGCGTAATCGATGTCGGCGCGCAACGTGTGCAGCGGCACGCGACCTTCACGATACCATTCGGTCCGCGCGATCTCGGCGCCGCCGAGACGGCCCGCGACGTTGACCCGGATCCCGAGCGCACCGATGCGCATGGCGTTCTGCACGCCGCGCTTCATCGCACGACGGAAGGACACCCGACGCTCCATCTGCTGGGCGATCGACTCGGCCACCAGTTGCGCGTCCAGTTCCGGCTTGCGGATCTCGACGATGTTCAGGTGAAGCTCGGACTTGGTGAAGGCCGCCAGCTTCTTGCGCAGCGTCTCGATGTCCGCACCCTTCTTGCCGATGATCACGCCCGGACGGGCGGTGTGGATCGTCACGCGGCACTTCTTGTGCGGACGCTCGATGATCACCTTCGACACGCCGGCCTGCTTGGCGTAGTCGTGGATGAACTCGCGCATCTTGAGGTCTTCCAGCAGCAGGTTGCCATAGTCTTTCGACTCGGCGAACCAGCGGCTGTCCCAGGTGCGGTTGACCTGAAGGCGCATGCCGATCGGATTGACCTTCTGACCCATTACGCAGTCTCCCCGACTTGCTTCACCTTGATCGTGAGCTCGCTGAACGGTTTCATGATCTTGCCGAACCGGCCGCGGGCGCGCGGACGGCCGCGCTTCATCACGAGGTTCTTGCCGCAATAGGCTTCGGTCACCACGAGTTCGTCCACGTCCAAGCCGTGGTTGTTCTCGGCGTTGGCGATGGCCGACTGAAGGCACTTCAGCACGTCCTGGCTGATGCGCTTCTTCGAGAAGGTCAGGTCGGCGATCGCCTTGTCCACCTTCTTGCCGCGGATCAGCGCGGCGACGAGGTTGAGCTTCTGCGGCGAGGTGCGCAGCATCTTCGCCTTCGCGAAAGCCTCGTTTTCGCCCACGCGGCGCGGGTTCTTTTCCTTGCCCATGGATTACTTCCTCTTCGCTTTCTTGTCGGCGGCGTGACCGTAATAGGTCCGGGTCGGCGAATATTCACCGAACTTCTGGCCGATCATCTCCTCGGTCACGTTGACCGGGATGTGTTTCTTGCCGTTGTAGACGCCGAAGGTCAGACCGACGAACTGCGGCAGGATGGTGGAGCGACGCGACCAGATCTTGATCACTTCGTTCTTGCCCGACTCGCGCGACTTTTCTGCCTTCTTCAGCAGGTAGCCGTCGACGAAGGGGCCTTTCCAGGTAGAACGTGCCATGGTTTAGCGCCCTTTCTTCTTCGCGTGACGCGAGCGGACAATCAGCTTGTCCGAAGCCTTGCTCTTGCGGGTGCGGTTGCCCTTGGTGCCTTTGCCCCACGGGGTGACCGGGTGACGGCCGCCCGAGGTGCGGCCTTCGCCGCCGCCGTGCGGGTGGTCGATCGGGTTCATCGCAACGCCGCGGACGGTCGGGCGAACGCCCTTGTGACGCATCCGGCCGGCCTTGCCGAAGTTCTGGTTCGAGTTGTCGGGGTTCGACACCGCGCCAACGGTCGCCATGCACTCCTGACGGACCATCCGCAGTTCGCCCGAGGACAGGCGGATCTGGGCATAGCCGCCGTCACGGCCGACGAATTGCGCATAGGTGCCGGCGGCGCGGGCCAGCTGGCCGCCCTTGCCCGGCTTCAGTTCAACGTTGTGCACGATCGTGCCGATCGGCATCCCCGAGAACGGCATCGCGTTGCCCGGCTTGACGTCGGTCTTTTCGCCGGCGATCACGCTGTCGCCCACGGCCAGACGCTGCGGCGCGAGGATATAGGCCAGTTCGCCATCCTCATAGCGCACCAGCGCGATGAACGCGGTCCGGTTGGGGTCGTATTCGATCCGCTCGACCACGGCCGGCATGTCGAACTTGCGACGCTTGAAATCGACGATGCGGTAGAGCCGCTTCGCCCCGCCGCCCTTGTGCCACATCGTGACGCGTCCGGTGTTGTTCCGTCCGCCGGTCTTGACAAGGCCCTCGACGAGGGTCTTGACCGGGCGGCCTTTCCACAGCTCCGAACGGTCGATCAGAACCAGCCCACGCTGGCCAGGCGTCGTCGGTTTGTACGACTTGAGTGCCATGCTTCCTGTCTTCCGTCAGCTAAAGGACCACGTTGGGTCCGGTACAGGGCTCCGAAGATCCCCAGATGATAAAAATCCGCGGCCCCGGAAAACCCGGGGCCGCAAGATTCGTGGGCCTTCTATCAGAGGCCCGTCGTGACGTCGATGGTGTTTCCTTCCTCAAGCGTCACATAGGCTTTCTTGCGGTCCGAGCGCACGCCGGGGCGGCCCTTGAACTTCTTGGTCTTGCCCTTGGTGATGGTGGTGTTCACCGCCTTCACCTTGACGCCGAAGATCGATTCCACCGCTTCCTTGATCTGCGGCTTGGTCGCGTCCATCGCCACCGCGAAGACAACACCATTGGCCTCAGAGGTCATGGTGGCCTTCTCGGTGATCACCGGCTTGCGGATCACGTCGTAATGTTCGGGTTTCGCGGTCATTTCAGCCGGGCCTCCAGAGCTTCGACACCCGCCTTCGTGATCACCAGCGTGTCACGCTTCAGGATGTCATAGACGTTCGCCCCGATCGACGGCAGCACATCGACGCCTTCCAGGTTGCGCGCGGCCTTGGCGAAGTTCTCGTTGATCTCGGCACCGTCGATCACCAGAACACGCTTCCAGCCAAGCTCCTTGACCGCCTTGGCAAGCAGCGCGGTCTTGGCTTCGGTCAGAGCGATGTCCTCGATCACAATCAGGTTGCCGGTCGTGGCTTTCGACGACAGCGCATGCTTCAGCCCCAGCGCCCGGAACTTCTTGTTCAGGTCGTGGGCGTGGCTGCGCGGTGTCGGGCCCTTGTAGACGCCACCGTGACGGAAGATCGGCGCCTTCTTGGACCCGTGGCGAGCGCCGCCGGTGCCCTTCTGGCGATAGATCTTCTTGGTCGAGTAGCTCACGTCCGACTTGCCCAGCACCGAGTGGGTGCCGGCCTGGGCTTTCGCCCGCTGCCAGCGCACGACGCGGTGCAGGATGTCGGCGCGCGGCTCAAGGCCGAAGATCGCGTCGTCGAGTTCAATCGAGCCCGCGGGGCTCGCGTCCAGCTTGATGACTTCAGCCTTCATTGCTTTCGCCTCCAACGGAGGTTTCCAGAACCGCCGTGCGGATCGCCGCCGGACGGATCGCTTGTTCCGGCACCGGCTTCTTCACGGCATCCTTGATAGTGACCCAGCCGCCCTTGGAACCGGGAACGGCGCCCTTCACCATGATCAGGCCGCGGTCGCTGTCGGTGCGCACCACTTGCAGGTTCTGCGTGGTCACACGGGCAGCGCCCATGTGGCCGGCCATCTTCTTGCCCTTGAACACCTTGCCGGGGTCCTGGCACTGGCCGGTCGAGCCGTGCGAACGGTGGCTGATCGACACGCCGTGCGAGGCGCGCAGACCGCCGAAGTTGTGCCGCTTCATCGCGCCGGCAAAACCCTTACCGATCGAGGTGCCGGCGATGTCCACGAACTGACCCGCAAAGTAGTGGTCAGCAGTGATCTCGGCACCGACGTCGATCAGGCAGTCCGGCGTGACGCGGAATTCGGCGATCTTGCGCTTGGGCTCCACATTCGCTTTCGCGAAGTGGCCGCGCATACCGGCCGAGGTCCGCTTGGCCTTGGCGGTGCCCGCACCGAGCTGGACGGCGGTGTAGCCATCCCGCTCGGCCGTGCGCTGCGCCACGACCTGAAGCGAATCGAGTTGAAGGACGGTCACGGGAACCTGTTTCCCGTCCTCAAGGAACAGCCGGGTCATGCCCAGCTTCTTGGCGATAACACCAGAGCGCATCTTCGTGGACCCCTCAAACCTTGATCTGAATGTCCACGCCGGCCGCGAGGTCGAGCTTCATCAGCGCGTCCACGGTCTGCGGGGTCGGATCGACGATGTCGAGAAGACGCTTGTGCGTCCGGATTTCCCACTGGTCACGCGACTTCTTGTCGATGTGCGGACCGCGGAGAACGGTGAACTTCTCGATCTTGTTCGGCAGCGGAATCGGGCCGCGCACTTGCGCGCCGGTCCGCTTGGCGGTGTTCACGATTTCCTGGGTGCTGGCATCCAGCACCCGGTAATCGAAGGCTTTCAGCCTGATGCGGATAGTCTGACCTTGCATTTCAATGCCCTCGGGCTTGGCGGGAAACGGGGGGGCGTGGTGTCCCCCCGCCCCTCTGCCAATTGCAATTACGCGATGATTTTCGAGACGACGCCTGCGCCGACGGTGCGGCCGCCTTCACGGATGGCGAAGCGCAGTTTTTCTTCCATGGCGATGGGGGCGATCAGTTCGACGTTGAACTTCAGGTTGTCGCCCGGCATCACCATCTCGGTGCCTTCCGGCAGTTCCACCGTGCCCGTCACGTCGGTCGTGCGGAAGTAGAACTGCGGACGGTAGTTCGCGAAGAACGGCGTATGACGGCCGCCTTCCTCTTTCGTCAGAATGTAGGCCTCGGCCTCGAACTTGGTGTGCGGCTTCACCGAGCCGGGCTTGCACAGCACCTGGCCGCGCTCGATCCCGTCGCGGTCCACACCGCGCAGCAGAAGGCCCACGTTGTCGCCCGCTTCGCCCTGGTCGAGCAGCTTGCGGAACATCTCGACGCCGGTGCAGACCGTCTTCTTGTTCGGGCGGATGCCGACGATTTCCAGTTCCTCGCCGACCTTCACCACGCCGCGCTCGATCCGGCCGGTGGCAACCGTGCCGCGGCCCGAGATCGAGAACACGTCTTCGACCGGCATCAGGAACGGCTGGTCCACGGCGCGGGCCGGGGTCGGGATGTATTCATCCACCGCCGCGATCAGCGCGCGGATCGAATCCTCGCCGATTTCCTTCTCGGTGCCGTTCATCGCGTGCAGCGCCGAACCCTTGATGATCGGAATTTCGTCGCCGGGGTAGTCGTAGGACGACAGAAGTTCACGGATCTCCATCTCGACCAGTTCGAGAAGTTCCGGATCGTCCACCTGGTCGACCTTGTTCATGTAGACGACCATGTAGGGAATGCCCACCTGACGGCCGAGCAGGATGTGCTCGCGCGTCTGCGGCATCGGGCCGTCGGCCGCGTTCACCACCAGGATCGCGCCGTCCATCTGCGCCGCGCCGGTGATCATGTTCTTCACATAGTCGGCGTGGCCGGGGCAGTCGACGTGCGCATAGTGACGCGATTCCGATTCATACTCGACGTGCGCGGTCGAGATCGTGATCCC
The DNA here is from genome assembly GCF_900207575.1 of Cereibacter ovatus. Lineage (GTDB taxonomy): Bacteria > Pseudomonadota > Alphaproteobacteria > Rhodobacterales > Rhodobacteraceae > Cereibacter_A > Cereibacter_A ovatus. The sequence goes on along the minus strand of NZ_OAOQ01000002.1, from coordinate 132,758 downwards.
GCGGGCCCGCTCTTCCGGCGCGCCGTCGATCTGGTCATAGGCGCGGAACTCGCCGAAATACTTCGTGATCGCAGCCGTCAGCGTCGTCTTGCCGTGGTCAACGTGGCCAATCGTGCCGATGTTGACGTGCGGTTTGTTACGTTCAAACTTTGCCTTTGCCATGATGGCCTCCTGAGACTTTCGCGGGTGGGGAGCACCCTACGGGGTGGGTAGGGTGGGCTGAACGCCCACCGCGCTTATGCGTATTTCTTCTGGATCTCGTCCGAGATGTTCTGCGGCACCGCATCGTAATGGTCGAACGACATCGAGAACACGGCCCGGCCCGACGACATCGAGCGCAGCGTGTTGATGTAGCCGAACATGTTGGCCAGCGGCACGAAGGCGTTGATCACGTTGGCGTTGCCGCGCGTGTCCTGCCCCTGCACCATGCCACGACGCGAGGTCAGGTCGCCGATGATGCCGCCGGTGTATTCTTCCGGGGTCACCACTTCGACCTTCATGATCGGCTCGAGCAGCTTCGCGCCGGCCTTCTTCAGGCCTTCACGCATGCCGGCCCGCGCCGCGATCTCGAACGCCAGTACCGACGAGTCGACATCGTGGAAGGCCCCGTCGATCAGCGCCACGCGGAAGTCGATCACCGGGAAGCCGGCCAGCGGGCCCGAGTCCATGACCGACTTGATGCCCTTTTCGACGCCGGGGATGTATTCCTTCGGCACCGAACCGCCCACGATCTTCGATTCGAACGAGTAGCCCTCGCCCGGCTCGGTCGGGGTGATGACAAGCTTCACGCGCGCGAACTGCCCGGTGCCCCCGGTCTGTTTCTTGTGCGTATAGTCGATCTCGGCTTCGCGCGAGATGGTCTCGCGGTAGGCCACCTGCGGCGCACCGATGTTCGCCTCGACCTTGAACTCGCGTTTCATGCGATCCACGAGGATGTCGAGGTGAAGTTCACCCATGCCCTTCATGATCGTCTGCCCCGACTCGAAGTCGGTTTCGACGCGGAAGGACGGGTCTTCAGCGGCCAGACGCGCAAGGGCGATGCCCATCTTTTCCTGGTCGGCCTTGGTCTTCGGCTCGACGGCGATCTCGATCACCGGCTCGGGGAAGGTCATGGTTTCCAGGACGACCTGATGGTTCGGGTCGCAGAGGGTGTCGCCGGTGGTGGTCTCTTTCAGGCCGGCCAGCGCGATGATGTCGCCCGCGAAGGCTTCGTCGATCTCTTCCCGGTTGATGGCGTGCATCATCATCATCCGGCCCACACGCTCGCGCTTGCCCTTCGTCGAGTTGACCATCTGGTCACCCTTCTTGAGCACGCCCGAATAGAGACGGGTGAAAGTGAGCGAGCCCACGAAGGGGTCGTTCATGATCTTGAACGCCAGCGCGGCAAAGGGCTGCGCATCATCGGCCGAGCGCGGGATGTTCCGCGTCTCGGTCTCGTCGCCCGGCAGGAAGCCCATGTAGGCCGGCACGTCCATCGGCGACGGCAGGTAGTCGATCACCGAGTTCAGGACCGGCTGCACGCCCTTGTTCTTGAACGCGGACCCCGCGGTCACCGGAACGAAGGCCATGCTGAGGCAGCCCTTGCGGATCAGCTTCCGCAGGGTCGGAACGTCGGGCTCGGTGCCTTCGAGATAGGCTTCCATCGCCTCGTCGTCCTGCTCGACGGCGAGCTCGATCAGCTTGCCGCGCCACTCATCGGCTTCCGCCTTGAGCGAGTCACGGATGTCGCGGATTTCCCACGAGGCCCCGAGATCCTCGCCAAGATAGACCCACTCCTTCATCGTCACGAGGTCGATGATGCCTTCCAGCTTGTCTTCCGAGCCGATCGGCAGGGCGATCGGGGCCGGAGTGGCGCCGGTGCGGTCCTTGATCATCTTCACGCATTTGAAGAAGTCGGCGCCGATCTTGTCCATCTTGTTGACGAACACGATCCGCGGAACCTTGTAGCGGTCAGCCTGCCGCCAGACGGTTTCCGTCTGCGGCTCGACGCCGGCGTTGGCGTCCAGAAGGCACACGGCCCCGTCGAGAACCGCCAGCGAGCGTTCGACTTCAATGGTGAAGTCGACGTGGCCGGGGGTGTCGATGATGTTGAAGCGGTGCTTCGGGGTCTGCGGGGTCTTGCCATCCTCGGTGCGCTCCCAGAAGGTCGTGGTCGCGGCCGAGGTGATGGTGATCCCCCGCTCCTGCTCCTGCTCCATCCAGTCCATGGTCGAGGCGCCCTCATGCGTCTCGCCCATCTTGTGGTTCTTGCCGGTGTAGAACAGGATCCGCTCGGTCGTCGTCGTCTTGCCGGCGTCGATGTGAGCCATGATCCCGAAGTTGCGGTACAGCTCGAGGGGGTATTCGCGTGCCATCCAGGTGGTCCTCAGGCTGAAGGGTTACCAGCGGTAATGGCTGAACGCCTTGTTCGCGTCGGCCATCTTGTGAGTGTCTTCGCGCTTCTTCACGGCCGTCCCGCGGTTGTTGCAGGCATCGGCCAGTTCGGCGGCGAGACGCTCTTCCATCGTGTTCTCGTTGCGCTTGCGCGCGGCGGTGATCAGCCAGCGGATCGCAAGGGCCTCACGGCGCTCGGTGCGGACTTCGACCGGAACCTGGTAGGTGGCCCCGCCGACGCGGCGCGAGCGCACTTCGACCGAGGGCTTCACGTTGTCGAGCGCCTCGTGGAAGGCTTCCAGCGGCTCGCGCTTCAGACGGGTCTGAACCCGGTCGAGCGCGTTGTACACGATGGATTCCGCGACCGACTTCTTGCCGTCGATCATCAGATTGTTCATGAATTTGGTCAGCACCGTATCGCCAAACTTGGCGTCGGGCAGGATTTCGCGCTTTTCGGCTGCGTGACGACGGGACATACCCGGATCTCCTTATTTCGGACGCTTCGCGCCGTATTTCGAACGGCGTTGACGACGATCTTTGACACCCTGGGTATCGAGGACACCGCGCAGGATGTGGTAACGCACGCCGGGAAGGTCTTTCACGCGGCCGCCGCGGATGAGCACGACGGAGTGCTCTTGCAGGTTGTGCTTTTCGCCGGGGATGTAGGAGATCACCTCGAAGCCGTTGGTCAGGCGGACCTTGGCGACCTTACGCATAGCGGAGTTCGGCTTCTTCGGCGTCGTGGTGTAGACGCGCGTGCAGACGCCACGCTTCTGCGGGCAGGACTCCAGGTGCTGCGACTTGGAGCGGACTCGTTTCGGCTCCCGCGGCTTGCGGATGAGCTGTTGGATCGTTGGCATTCACGTTCCCCGTGTTGCAACCCGTTTCATTCACGCCTGCCCGGATCCGGTCGGGGGGCGCCGTTCACGGCATTTGTTCATCACAAACACCAAAACCGCGGACGTCCCTTTGGCGGGGACGACGCGGTGGAATTCCAGAGGATCGGGGCGCAGGGCCCGGATCATGACCACATCAGTTCATTGGACGTGACCGCGGCCGCGAAGACCGCAGGTCAGGTAGGCGGCGTATAGGGGGAGTCGCGGGGGATGTCAACAGATGCTTCCTTCCGCGCCCGTTGCCCCCTTGCCTCGCGCCACAGCGTGAAGATGCCGGTGGCGGCAACGATGGCCGAGCCGAGAAGCGTCGCCCCATCCGGCAGATTGGCAAACATCAGCCAGCCCAGACCGATGGCCCAGATCATCGCGGTGTAGCGGAACGGCGAGACAAAGGCGATGTCCCCACCGCGCATCGCCGCCACGATGAACAGATAGCCCACGATCAGCGCCACAGCCGCGCCCAGGATCAGCCCGCCTTGCGCGCCCGTCACCGGCAGCCAGCCGGTCGCCGCCGTGCCGGCAAGCCCCATAACCGTAACCGCCGCCGAAGTCCACAGCGCGACCGTCGCCGAAGGCACCCCCGCCCCAAGCCGCCGCGTCGACAGATCCCGCGCCACCACGCAGGCGACAGACGCCAACCCCAGCAGCGACCAGACGCTGAAGCCTTCGGCCCCCGGCCGCACGATCAGAAGAACCCCACAAAAACCGATCAGAATCGCGGTGAGCCGCCGCCATCCCAGCGGCTCGCGCAGGAACAGGGCCGCGGCCAGGGTCACCGCCAACGGCAGGGATTGCAGAATCGCCACCAGATTGGCCAGCGGCAGCACCATCAGCGCCGACAGATAGGTGATGGTGGCCAGAAGATCCGCCCCCGCACGGATCGACAGCAGCTTGCGGTCGGGCGCCGGCAGTCGCCACCGCAATCCGCCCACCACCCCACCGTAAAGCAAAAGCAGCGGCAGCGTGATCAGACCACGCAAGGCGATGGCCTGAAACAGCGGCATGGTCTGGGTTACGGCCTTCATCAGCGCGTCGTTCACGGTGAAGGCCGCCATCGCCACCGTCATGGCGACAGCGCCGCGCAAATTGTCCGAGAGCTGCATGGAACCTCCGTCTGTGCAGGAAGGCTATCCGGCACAAAAGGCGGGGAAAAGGGCGGAACCACCCGAATGGCGGCGTGGTCCCGACCCAAACCGCAAGAATGGACCCAAGCCGACCGCAAAGCCGCGCAGGGGCAACCGTCCGGCCCGAACCGGGGCAAGCAACCAGACCTGCCGTCGGCGTGGCCCGACAGGCGTAGGAACCGACCCCGCCAAAGAATAAGGCCCCCGCGCCTTTCGGTGCGGGGGCCTTGTCTCAGACGCGGACGATCACTCGTCGCGGCTTTCCACCGTCTCGACCAGACCCGAATCCTCGGGGCCAAGGTCGATCACCTCGTCGACGGGGGCTGCCAACGCCGCAGCGGCCTCGGCCTCGGCGCGGCGGGCGTCGATCACGATCTGGTCGCGGTCATGCGCGATCTTCTTGACGCGCGAGGTCGCCCCGCCCGTCCCGGCCGGGATCAGCCGGCCGACGATCACGTTCTCTTTCAGCCCGACCAGCTTGTCGCGCTTGCCCTGAACCGCGGCTTCGGTCAGCACGCGGGTCGTTTCCTGGAACGAGGCCGCCGAGATGAAGCTGCGGGTTTGCAGCGACGCCTTGGTGATGCCGAGCAGGATCGGTTCGGCATGGGCCGGACGCATCCCGTGTTGGTTGGCCTTGTCGTTGACCTCGTCCAGTTCGGCCTTGTCGACATGCTCGCCCTTGAGCAGCGTGGTCTCGCCGGAATCAAGCACTTCGAATTTTTGCAGCATCTGCCGCACGATGACTTCGATGTGCTTGTCGTTGATCTTCACGCCTTGCAGTCGATAGACCTCCTGCACCTCGTCGATCATGTAGTTCGCCAGCGCCTCGACCCCCATGATCCGCAGGATGTCGTGCGGAGCCGGGTTGCCGTCCATGATATAGTCACCCTTCTGCACGAAGTCGCCTTCCTGCACCGGGATGTGCTTGCCCTTGGGCACCATGTATTCGACGGCCTGAAGCGTCTCGTCCACCGGCTCGATCGTGATGCGGCGCTTGTTCTTGTAGTCCTTGCCAAAGCGCACATAGCCGTCGTTCTCGGCGATGATGGCATGATCCTTCGGGCGACGGGCTTCGAACAGTTCCGCCACGCGGGGAAGACCCCCGGTGATGTCCTTGGTCCGGGCGCCTTCGCGCGGGATACGCGCCACCACGTCGCCGGCGCGGACGGCCTGACCATCCTCGACCGACAGAATGGCCTCGACCGACATCGGATACGAGATCGGGTTTCCGGCCTCGTTGCGCACCGGATCGCCGGTTTCCGGGTTCATCAGGATCACTTCCGGCTTCAGATCGCCGCCCTTGGGCGCCGAACGCCAGTCGGACACGATCTTCTGCGTCATGCCGGTCGCTTCGTCGGTATCCTCGCGGACCGAAATGCCCGAGATCAGATCCACGAACCGCGCCACACCGTCCTTTTCGGCAATGATCGGCAGGGTGTAGGGGTCCCATTCGAACAGGCGGTTGCCACGCTTGACCACCTGCCCGTCCTTGACGTGGACCTTGGCGCCATAGGTGATCTTGTGGGTCGCGCGTTCCTGACCGGCCTCGTCGATGATGGCGATCTGCATGTTGCGGCCCATGACGATCTGATCGCCCACGGCGGTTTCAAGGATGTTGGGGTTGCGGAACTCGATCCGGCCCTCCTGGCTGGCTTCAAGGAACGACTGCTGACCGCCCTGCGCGATGCCGCCGATGTGGAACGTCCGCATCGTCAGCTGCGTGCCGGGTTCACCGATCGACTGCGCGGCGATGATGCCGACCGCCTCGCCGATGTTGACCAGCGTGCCGCGGGCAAGGTCGCGCCCGTAGCACATGGCGCAGACGCCTTCTTCGGCCTCGCAGGTCAGCGGGCTGCGGATGCGCACCAGCGCCACGTTCGCCTGATCGATCAGGTCGGCGCGGCGTTCGTCGATCAGCTCGCCCTTGGCGACCACCACTTCATCGGTGCCCGGAACAAGGATGTCCTCGGCCGCGACACGGCCCAGCACACGTTCGGACAGCGGGCTGACCACTTCGCCTTCGTTCACCGCGGCCGAGGCCGTGATCGCATTCTCGGTGCCGCAATCGTGGCTGCGCACGATGCAGTCCTGCGCCACGTCCACCAGACGCCGCGTCAGGTAACCCGAGTTCGCCGTCTTCAGCGCGGTGTCGGCCAGACCCTTCCGGGCGCCGTGGGTCGAGTTGAAGTATTCAAGAACGGTCAGACCTTCCTTGAAGTTCGAGATGATCGGCGTCTCGATGATCTCGCCGTTCGGCTTGGCCATCAGGCCGCGCATCCCGCCCAACTGCTTCATCTGCGCGGGCGAGCCCCGCGCGCCCGAGTGGGACATCATGTAGACCGAGTTCGGCTCTTTCTCGGCGCCGGCATCGTCATACCGGACGGCCGAGATCTCGGCCATCATCTCACCGGCCACCTTGTCCGAGCATTTGGACCAGGCGTCGACAACCTTGTTATACTTCTCGCCCTGAGTGATCAGGCCGTCCATATACTGCTGTTCGAACTCTTTCACCTGCTCGCGAACGTCGTTCACGATCGGCCATTTGGTGTCCGGGATCAGCATGTCGTCCTTGCCGAACGAGATGCCGGCCTTGAACGCCTCGCGGAATCCCATGCCCATGATCTGGTCGCAGAAGATCACCGACTCTTTCTGGCCGCAGTAGCGGTAGACGGTGTCAATGACGTTCTGAACGTCCTTCTTCCGCAGAAGCCGGTTGACCAGTTCGAACGGCGCCTTGGCGTTCAGCGGCAGAAGGTTGCCCAGCCGCAGGCGGCCCGGCGTGGTCTCATACCGCTTGATGACCTCGTTGCCTTCGTCGTCGATCTGCTTGATCCGGGCGATGATGCGGGCGTGCAGATGCACCTCGCCGGCGGCAAGGGCGTGTTCCACTTCCTCGACCGAGGCGAAGGCCATGCCCTCGCCCTTCATGCCCTTGCGCTCCATCGTGGTGTAATAGAGGCCAAGAACCATGTCCTGCGACGGCACGATGATCGGCGCACCGTTGGCGGGCGACAGCACGTTGTTCGTGGACATCATCAGCACGCGCGCTTCCAGCTGGGCTTCCAGCGAAAGCGGAACGTGAACGGCCATCTGGTCACCGTCGAAGTCGGCGTTGAACGCCGAGCAGACCAGCGGGTGAAGCTGGATCGCCTTGCCTTCGATCAGGATCGGCTCGAACGCCTGAATGCCCAGACGGTGCAGCGTCGGCGCGCGGTTCAGCAGCACCGGATGCTCGCGGATCACCTCGTCAAGGATGTCCCAGACCTCGGGGCGCTCTTTCTCGACCAGCTTCTTCGCCTGTTTGACGGTCGAGGACAGGCCCTTCGCCTCAAGCCGCGAATAGATGAACGGCTTGAACAGTTCGAGCGCCATCTTCTTCGGCAGGCCGCACTGGTGCAGCTTCAGCTCCGGCCCGGTCACGATGACCGAACGACCCGAAAAGTCCACGCGCTTGCCAAGCAGGTTCTGGCGGAACCGGCCCTGCTTGCCCTTCAGCATGTCGGACAGCGACTTCAGCGGACGCTTGTTGGTGCCCGTGATGACGCGGCCGCGGCGGCCGTTGTCGAACAGCGCGTCGACGGCTTCCTGAAGCATCCGCTTTTCGTTCCGGACGATGATGTCCGGCGCGCGCAGCTCGATCAGCCGTTTCAGACGGTTGTTCCGGTTGATGACGCGGCGATACAGGTCGTTGAGGTCCGACGTGGCAAACCGGCCGCCGTCCAGCGGGACCAGCGGGCGCAGTTCCGGCGGGATCACCGGCAGCACGGTCAGGATCATCCACTCCGGCCGGTTGCCCGACTCGAGGAAGGATTCAACGATCTTCAGCCGTTTGATGATCTTCTTCGGCTTGAGTTCGCCCGTCGCCTCTTTCAGCTCTTCGCGCAGCGTCTCGGCGGTCTGCTCCAGATCGATCGCCGACAGCATCTCGCGGATCGCCTCGGCGCCGATGTTGGCGGTGAAGGCGTCGGCGCCATACTGGTCCTGCGCGTCAAGGAACTCTTCCTCGGTCATCAGCTGGCCGTAGGTCAGGTCGGTCAGGCCCGGCTCGATGACGACGTAGTTTTCAAAGTAAAGGATACGCTCCAGATCGCGCAGCGTCATGTCCAGCATCAGGCCGATGCGCGACGGCAGCGATTTCAGGAACCAGATATGCGCCACCGGCGCCGCCAGTTCGATATGGCCCATGCGTTCGCGGCGCACCTTTTGCAGCGTGACTTCCACGCCGCATTTCTCGCAGACGACGCCGCGATACTTCATGCGCTTGTATTTGCCGCAAAGGCATTCGTAGTCCTTGATCGGCCCGAAGATCCGGGCGCAGAACAGGCCGTCGCGCTCGGGCTTGAAGGTCCGGTAGTTGATGGTCTCGGGCTTCTTGATCTCGCCATAGGACCACGAAAGGATCCGTTCCGGCGAGGCGAGCGAGATCTTGATCTCGTCGAAGGTCTTGACCGGCACAACCGGGTTGAACGGATTGGTCGACAGTTCCTGGTTCATTTCCTGTTCCCTGAAAGGAGGTTGCGGTCGAAGAACGGGGCGCTTCCCCGGGCCGAAGCCCGAAGAAGCGCGCGGCCGTTATTCTTCATCCGCATCCAGGAGTTCCATGTTGAGGCCAAGGCCACGCACTTCCTTGACAAGCACGTTGAACGATTCCGGCACGCCGGCCTCGAAGTTGTCTTCACCCTTGACGATGGACTCGTACATCTTGGTGCGGCCCGCCACGTCGTCCGACTTCACGGTCAGCATTTCCTGAAGCGTGTAGGCGGCGCCGTAAGCCTCCAGCGCCCAGACCTCCATCTCACCCAGACGCTGGCCACCGAACTGCGCCTTGCCGCCCAGCGGTTGCTGGGTCACCAGCGAATACGGCCCCGTGGAACGCGCGTGCAGCTTGTCGTCGACAAGGTGGTGCAGCTTCAGCATGTACTTGACGCCCACGGTGACGGGACGGGCGAACTGCTCGCCCGTGCGGCCGTCAAACACGATGGACTGCCCGCTTTTGTCAAAGCCCGCACGGCGCAGCGCGTCGTTCACGTCCGGCTCTTTCGCGCCGTCGAAGACCGGGGTCGCGATCGGCACGCCCTTGGTGACGCGGCTGGCCATTTCAACCAGATCCTCGTCATCGCGGTCAGCGAACGCGCCCTCATAGGTTTCGTCGCCATAGGCCAGACGCATGGCTTCCTTGACCGGGGTCAGGTCGCCCGAGCGGCGATACTGCTGCAACGCCTCGTCGATCTGGATGCCCAGACCGCGCGCGGCCCAGCCCATGTGGGTTTCCAGAATCTGCCCGACGTTCATCCGCGACGGCACGCCCAGCGGGTTCAGCACCAGATCGACATGGGTGCCGTCGGCAAGGAACGGCATGTCCTCGATCGGGACCACCTTCGAGATGACGCCCTTGTTGCCGTGACGACCGGCCATCTTGTCGCCCGGTTGCAGCTTGCGCTTCACCGCCACGAACACCTTGACCATCTTCATCACGCCCGGAGGCAGGTCGTCGCCGCGGCGGACCTTTTCCACCTTGTCCTCGAAGCGGTGATCAAGCGCGCGTTTCTGCGCCTCGAACTGCTCGTGGAGCGCCTCGACTTCCTTGGCGTCGGCTTCTTCCCCAAGGGCAAGCTGCCACCACTGCCCGCGCGACAGCGTGGACAGCAACTCGTCGTTGATCTCGGACCCGGCCTTGATGCCTTTCGGCCCTTTCACGGCGACCTTGCCCATGATCAGCGTCTTGAGCCGCGAATAGATGTTGCGCTCAAGGATCGCGAGTTCGTCGTCGCGGTCGCGGGCGAGGCGTTCGACTTCCTCACGCTCGATCTGAAGCGCGCGTTCGTCCTTGTCGACGCCGTGGCGGTTGAAGACCCGAACTTCAACGATGGTGCCATAGGCCCCCGGCGGCAGCCGCAGCGAGGTGTCGCGCACGTCCGACGCCTTTTCGCCAAAGATCGCACGCAGCAGCTTTTCTTCCGGCGTCATCGGGCTTTCGCCCTTCGGCGTGATCTTGCCCACGAGGATGTCGCCCGGCTGCACTTCGGCACCGATATAGACGATGCCGGCCTCGTCGAGGTTGCGCAGGGCTTCCTCGCCGACGTTCGGGATGTCGCGGGTGATCTCTTCCGGCCCAAGCTTGGTGTCGCGGGCGGCGACCTCGTATTCCTCGATGTGGATCGAGGTATAGACGTCGTCGCGCAGGATACGCTCGGAGATCAGGATCGAGTCTTCATAATTGTAGCCGTTCCACGGCATGAAGGCCACGACCACGTTCCGGCCAAGGGCCAGTTCGCCCATGTCGGTGCAGGGGCCGTCGGCCACCACCTCGCCACGCGCCACCACATCGCCCACCTTCACCAGCGGGCGCTGGTTGATGCAGGACGACTGGTTCGACCGCTTGAACTTGCGCAGACGGTAGATGTCGACGCCCGGCTCGCCGGGTTCCAGCATCTCGGTCGCCCGGACCACGATCCGGGTGGCGTCCACCTGATCGATCACGCCGGCACGCCGCGCCATGATGGCCGCGCCACTGTCACGCGCCACCACGGCCTCGATCCCCGTGCCCACGAAGGGCGCATCGGATTGCAACAGCGGCACCGCCTGCCGCTGCATGTTCGAGCCCATCAGCGCACGGTTGGCGTCGTCGTTTTCAAGGAACGGGATCAGCGAGGCCGCAACCGATACAAGCTGCTTCGGCGACACGTCGATCAGGTCGATCGCATCGGCCGGGTTCAGCATGAATTCGCCGGCCTTGCGCGACGAGATCAGGTCTTCCGCGAACCGGCCTTCCTCATCCTGCGACGCGTTGGCCTGCGCCACAGTGTGGCGCATTTCCTCGGTCGCCGACATGTAGACGACCTCGTCGGTCACCTTTCCGCCGATCACCTTGCGGTAGGGGGTCTCGATGAAGCCGTATTTGTTCACCCGCGCGAAGGTCGCGAGGCTGTTGATCAGACCGATGTTCTGGCCTTCCGGCGTCTCGATCGGGCACATCCGGCCGTAGTGGGTCGGGTGAACGTCGCGAACCTCGAAGCCGGCACGTTCGCGGGTCAGACCGCCCGGCCCCAGCGCCGACAGACGCCGCTTGTGGGTGACTTCCGACAGCGGGTTGGTCTGGTCCATGAACTGCGACAGCTGCGACGAGCCGAAGAACTCGCGCACCGCGGCCGCGGCCGGCTTCGCGTTGATCAGGTCCTGCGGCATGATCGTGTCGATCTCGACCGAGGACATCCGCTCCTTGATCGCGCGCTCCATGCGCAGCAGGCCGACGCGATACTGGTTCTCCATCAGCTCGCCGACCGAGCGCACCCGGCGGTTGCCGAGGTGGTCGATATCGTCGATCTCGCCCTTGCCGTCGCGCAGTTCGGTCAGCGCCTTGATGCAGGCGATGATGTCGTCGCGGTCCAGCGTGCGCTGGGTGTCGGGCTTGCCCAGATCCAGACGCATGTTCATCTTGACGCGGCCGACGGCCGACAGGTCATAGCGTTCGCTGTCGAAGAACAGCGTGTCGAAGAGGTTCGACGCGGCCTCGACGGTCGGCGGCTCGCCCGGGCGCATCACGCGGTAGATGTCCATAAGCGCGGTGTCGCGGCCCATGTTCTTGTCCGCCGCCATGGTGTTGCGGATGTAGGGGCCGACGTTGACGTTGTCGATGTCCAGCACCGGAATGTCGGTGATGCCCTGATCGAGCAAGAGCTTCAGCGTGCCGCCCTTCACCTCGCCGTCGCGGTCATACTCCATCGTCAGTTCGTCGCCGGCTTCGACCCAGATCTCGCCGGTTTCCTCGTTGATGATGTCGCAGGCGACATAGCGGCCGACGATGTGATCGAACGGCACCAGAAGCTCGGTGATCTGGGCGTCGTCGATCCATTTCTTGACCATCCGCGGCGTGGCTTTTTCGCCCGCCTTCAGGATGACCTCGCCCGAGGCCGCATCCACCAGATCATAGCTCGGACGGGTGCCGCGCACACGCTCGGGGAAGAACCGGGTGACCCAGCCGCGGTTCTTCTGATACTTGAAGTCGACCGTTTCGTAATAGGCATCCATGATGCCTTCCTGATCCATGCCAAGCGCATAGAGCAGCGTCGTCACCGGCAGCTTCCGGCGGCGGTCGATGCGGGCGAACACGATGTCCTTGGCGTCGAATTCGAAGTCAAGCCACGAACCGCGATAGGGAATGATCCGGCAGGCGAACAGCAGCTTGCCCGAGGAATGGGTCTTGCCCTTGTCATGGTCGAAGAACACGCCCGGAGAGCGGTGCATCTGGCTGACGATCACGCGTTCGGTCCCGTTCACGATGAACGTGCCGTTCGCGGTCATCAGGGGCATGTCGCCCATGTAGACGTCCTGCTCCTTGATGTCCTTGACCGAACGGGCCCCGGTGGTCTCGTCGACATCGAACACGATCAGACGCAGGGTCACCTTCAGCGGGGCGGCATAGGTCATGTCGCGCTGCTGGCACTCGTCCACGTCATACTTGGGCTTCTCCAGCTCGTATTTCACGAACTCGAGCACGGCGGTCTCGTTGAAGTCCTTGATCGGGAACACCGACTGAAAGACGCCCTGGATGCCTTCGCCATCGGCAGCCTTCGGCCCGTCGCCGGACTTCAGGAACAGATCGTAAGAGGATTTCTGAACCTCGATCAGGTTCGGCATCTCCAGGACTTCCCGGATCTTGCCATAATACCTGCGGATACGTTTCTGGCCAACGTAGCTCTGAGCCATGCTCGAAGTCACCTTTCGTTTTCGCGGGCGCACGGACCGTCGGGCCACGGGCATGCGCCGCTTGCGAAGCAGGGGGTGAGGTCCCATTCACGCCCGCCGTCCCACCGGCGGGCTCCCGAACCTCGAACCGCGCCTTGGAAGGGGCTTCGCAGCGAAGCCTCTTCCGAGACAGGTTCGGCTGGGCCCGACTATCCGTCGGACCCAGCCCGTTTTCAACCTCTGGATGCGCGAGGCATCCGCCGGATTACTTCAGCTCGACTTTCGCGCCGGCTTCTTCCAGCTTTTTCTTCATGGCTTCGGCGTCGGCCTTCGAAGCGGCCTCTTTCACCTTGCCACCGGCTTCCACCAGATCCTTGGCTTCTTTCAGGCCAAGACCGGTGATCGCGCGCACTTCCTTGATCACGTTGATCTTGTTGGCGCCGGCGTCGGTCAGGACGACGTCGAACTCGGTCTTTTCTTCTTCGGCCGGGGCGGCAGCCGCGGCCGGGCCGGCCATCATGACGGCGCCACCGGCGGCCGGCTCGATGCCGTATTTGTCTTTCAGGATGGTCTTCAGCTCTTGGGCTTCGAGCAGGGTCAGACCAACGATGTCTTCGGCGAGTTTGTTCAGATCAGCCATTTTCTGTTCCGTTCTTCAAGATGGGGTCCAACATGGTGGGCGACAACCCACGCAGGTCGACGAGATTGCTCAAGCGGCTTCCCGCTCCTCCAGGGTGGAGAGGATGCCGGCGATGTTAGAAGCAGGTGCGCCAATGGCCCCGGCGATGCTCGACGCGGGCGCACCGATGCACGACACGATCTGAGCGATAAGCTCTTCGCGCGACGGCATGGCGGCCACGGTTTTCACACCGGCCTGGTCCAGGATCGTGTCGCCCATTGCCCCGCCGAGAATCACGAACTTGTCGTTCTTCTTGGCATAGGCATCCGCAACCTTCGCCGCAGCGACGGGGTCCTCGGAATAGGCCATCACGGTCATGCCCGTCAGCAGATCAGCCATGTTTTCACAGGGTTGACCAGCAAGGGCGATCTTGGCGAGCTTGTTCTTGGCAACGCGAACGGACCCGCCAACGGCACGCATCTGCGCGCGCAGGTCCTGCATCTGAGCAACCGTGACGCCTGCGTAGGCCGCAACCACGACCACGCCAGAGCTTGCGAAGATCTGGCCGAGTTCCTCGACCACTTTCTCTTTCTGGGCTCTATCCACAGTTTCACTCCAAGTTTGGGGGTTTCCCCCCGGCTCACTTCTGCCCCGCAAGCGGGGCGTTCGGGTCCGCGATGTGGTCCCGAGCCAAGATCCTGCGAGTCGCCCCGGAAATCTGTCTCGTTCCCCATCTCAGGCAGGAGATTAAGGGGTTACCCCCACCCGCCGTCTCGGACAGGACGGGGCGTCGCCGCCCCGCCATCCCGTGCCCGAAAGCACGGAAATTCTTCAGTGGCCCAGCCTCAGTGGCTGGCGGCCGACGACAGGTCGACCGAAACGCCCGGTCCCATGGTCGAGGACAGCGACACCTTCTTCACATAGGTGCCTTTCGCCCCCGCCGGCTTGGCGCGGGTCACGGCTTCCACGAAGGCGCGGACGTTCTCGGCCAGCTTGTCGGCCTCGAACGAGATCTTGCCGACGCCGGCATGGATCACGCCCGCCTTCTCGACCTTGAACTGCACCTCGCCGCCCTTGGCGTTACCGACGGCACCCGCCACATCCATCGTCACCGTGCCGACCTTGGGGTTCGGCATCAGGTTGCGAGGACCGAGGATCTTGCCCAGACGGCCGACGAGCGGCATCATGTCCGGGGTCGCAATGCAGCGATCGAACTCGATCTTGCCGGACTGGATGGTTTCCATCAGGTCTTCGGCGCCGACGATGTCGGCACCGGCGGCCTTGGCCTCATCGGCCTTGGCACCGCGGGCGAACACCGCCACGCGCACGGTCTTGCCCGTGCCGTTCGGCAGAGTGACGACACCGCGCACCATCTGGTCAGCGTGACGCGGGTCGACACCCAGGTTCATCGCCACTTCCAGCGTCTCGTCGAACTTCGCCGAGGCCGCGCCCTTGATCAGCGCAACCGCATCCTCGACCGAGATCAGATCCTTGCCGACAAAGGCTTCACGCGCCGCGCGCGTCCGTTTTCCAACCTTGGCCATGACTTACCCCTTGACCTCGATGCCGCAGGACTTGGCCGAGCCAAGGATGATCTGCATCGCCGCTTCGATGTCGTTGGCGTTCAGATCCTTCATCTTCGCTTCAGCGATCTTGCGGATCTGCGCGACGGTCACGGTTCCCGCGACGTCGCGGCCCGGCTTGGCCGAACCCTTGGCGCGGTTGCGCTTGCCCACCGGCGGAAGGCCCGCGGCCTTCTTCAGCAGGAACGAGGCCGGAGCGGTCTTCAGCTCGAGGCTGAACGACTTGTCCTGGTAATAGGTGATGATGACCGGGGTCGGGGTGCCCGGCTCCAGATCGGCGGTCTTCGCGTTGAATTCCTTCACGAAGGCCATGATGTTCAGGCCGCGCTGACCCAGCGCCGGACCGACCGGCGGGGACGGGTTGGCTTGCCCCGCCTTCACTTGCAGCTTGAGGCTGCCGATAATCTTCTTGGCCATCTGGCCTCTCCTCTGTCACCACCCCCGAAGGGGCAATTTAGTGGTCCGGTTCGTCACGCCCTCAGGGCGCGCTCGCCTCCCACGATCGCCACGTCAGATGCCACCCTTGGCAACCTGCGTGAATTCCAGCTCGACCGGGGTCGCCCGGCCAAAGATCGAGACAGTCACCTTCAGACGCGAATGATCCTCATCCACATCCTCGACCATGCCCGAAAAGCCTTCGAACGGGCCATCGGTCACTTTCACCGTCTCACCCACATCATAGCGGATCAGGCTGCGCGGCTGCGCCTCGCCTTCCTCGACCCGGTTCAGAATGGTGTTCACTTCCGAATCGCGCATCGGCATCGGCTTGCCCTGCGGCCCAAGGAACCCCGTCACCCGGTTGATCGAGGAAATCAGGTGATAGCCGCGGTTCGACATTTCCATGTGAACCAGCACATAGCCCGGCATGAAGCGCCGCTCGGACGTGACCTTCTTGCCGCGCCGGACCTCGATCACCTCTTCGGTGGGGACCAGCACTTCGTCGATCTCATCCTGCAACCCGGCGTCCGCCACGGCCGTCCGGATCTGCTCGGCAACCTTCTTCTCGAAATTCGAGAGAACGCTTACCGAATACCAACGTTTCGCCATGCCTCGACCACCTCTTCGCGCGGGGATTTCCCGCCTCATCCGGCGAACCTGCGTCCGCCCCCAGAACAAAAAACAGCGCGCAACCCGAATCGCTGCGCGCCGGCCCTTGCCAAGTCACCGCCCGATTACAGGCAGCCCCCCCGTCAATCAAGCGCAAATGTCAGAAGAAGGTCAGCAGCAGGCTCAGGCCCTGACGGATGCCGAAATCGACCAGCGAGAAGAAGGTCGCCGTCAGCGCCGCCATCACGAAAACCATGACGGTGGTCAGCACCACCTCGCGCCGCCCCGGCCAGGTCACCTTCGAGACCTCGCTGCGCACCTGCGAAATGAACTGGAACGGGTTCGCCTTGGCCATCGTCTCGTCCTCTGGAAGCGTCGCGCGGCAGATACGCCGTCGGCGGCGAAAGTTCAAGGCGTCAGGCGATGTCGCGCGGAAAAGGCTTGGCAGGAGTTGGGGGACTCGAACCCACGACCCTCGGTTTTGGAGACCGATGCTCTACCAACTGAGCTAAACTCCTAAGCCTGCCCGCGAGGTAAGACAGCAGCGGCGCGAATGCAAGCCCGAATTTACGCCCTCGCGCGAATGCGATACGCCGCCGCAGGCCGGTCCGAACAAGCCAAGGGCGCGCGGATCTCTCCACGCGCCCTGCCCCGCCGATCCGAACCGGATCAGGCGATGATTTTCGAGACGACGCCTGCGCCGACGGTGCGGCCGCCTTCACGGATGGCGAAGCGCAGTTTTTCTTCCATGGCGATGGGGGCGATCAGTTCGACGTTGAACTTCAGGTTGTCGCCCGGCATCACCATCTCGGTGCCTTCCGGCAGTTCCACCGTGCCCGTCACGTCGGTCGTGCGGAAGTAGAACTGCGGACGGTAGTTCGCGAAGAACGGCGTATGACGGCCGCCTTCCTCTTTCGTCAGAATGTAGGCCTCGGCCTCGAACTTGGTGTGCGGCTTCACCGAGCCGGGCTTGCACAGCACCTGGCCGCGCTCGATCCCGTCGCGGTCCACACCGCGCAGCAGAAGGCCCACGTTGTCGCCCGCTTCGCCCTGGTCGAGCAGCTTGCGGAACATCTCGACGCCGGTGCAGACCGTCTTCTTGTTCGGGCGGATGCCGACGATTTCCAGTTCCTCGCCGACCTTCACCACGCCGCGCTCGATCCGGCCGGTGGCAACCGTGCCGCGGCCCGAGATCGAGAACACGTCTTCGACCGGCATCAGGAACGGCTGGTCCACGGCGCGGGCCGGGGTCGGGATGTATTCATCCACCGCCGCGATCAGCGCGCGGATCGAATCCTCGCCGATTTCCTTCTCGGTGCCGTTCATCGCGTGCAGCGCCGAACCCTTGATGATCGGAATTTCGTCGCCGGGGTAGTCGTAGGACGACAGAAGTTCACGGATCTCCATCTCGACCAGTTCGAGAAGTTCCGGATCGTCCACCTGGTCGACCTTGTTCATGTAGACGACCATGTAGGGAATGCCCACCTGACGGCCGAGCAGGATGTGCTCGCGCGTCTGCGGCATCGGGCCGTCGGCCGCGTTCACCACCAGGATCGCGCCGTCCATCTGCGCCGCGCCGGTGATCATGTTTTTCACATAGTCGGCGTGGCCGGGGCAGTCGACGTGCGCATAGTGACGCGATTCCGATTCATACTCGACGTGCGCGGTCGAGATCGTGATCCCGCGGGCCCGCTCTTCCGGCGCGCCGTCGATCTGGTCATAGGCGCGGAACTCGCCGAAATACTTCGTGATCGCAGCCGTCAGCGTCGTCTTGCCGTGGTCAACGTGGCCAATCGTGCCGATGTTGACGTGCGGTTTGTTACGTTCAAACTTTGCCTTTGCCAT
>NZ_OAOQ01000002.1:0-114487 GCF_900207575.1 Cereibacter ovatus | reverse complement strand
GATCGCAGCCGTCAGCGTCGTCTTGCCGTGGTCAACGTGGCCAATCGTGCCGATGTTGACGTGCGGTTTGTTACGTTCAAACTTTGCCTTTGCCATTGGCGGAGCGCCTCGCGGATTGGGGGGCATCGCAACAAACGGTCGGTCAGCCCTGTGCTACACGGCGGCGGAGTTATCCATTGGCCAAGGAAAAATCAAGCATCACTTGGACTCGGTCTCCGGCACGACCTTCGGCTTCGGCGGAAGCCCGAACCATTCCGGGTTGTCCAGCAGCCAGGTTTCGACCCGCTTCGCCACATTGTAGGCAAGCGCCTCCATCTGCTCCTCGCGACTGCTGGTAAAGCCGGTGCCGACGATGCTCGCCCCCGACAGACTCTCGAAGACCGTCATCTTCTCGCCCTCGGGGTTCAGCTTCTTCTGCGCCGCATCGTCCCAGATGTTCGCCGTGATCGCGACCACCGACTTCGGCGCAGCCAGCACCGGGATGCCCGGCGGCGCCAGCGCATAGCCGTCGACGCTGATGCCTATATTGTAAAGCCGCGCACCCTGATAGCGACCGAAGCGCGCATCGATCGCCCTCGACACCGCCGCCTCCCACTCCTCGACCGTCGCCCCCCGCGAGATCGGAACCTTCTGCATGTTGTCCGCCACGACGATGTTCAGCCCCAGCGCAAAGTCTCCCAACTCGGCCGGTGGCTCCTTCAGATCATTCCTCTGACAGCCAGCCAGCAGGACAAGCCCAAGACAGAAGGCAGCAACGCGCGGGATCATCTCGGCATCCTCCAAGGCAAGACGCCCGGGCATAGCCCGCCCCGGCCACGGGCGCAACCGCGCGCCCCTCACCACCGGCCTCGCCCGACATCCCACCGGCCTGGACCTCACCCCGGAATCGCAAGACCTGCTTTCATTCTGGCCCAAATATCCCGCGGGGGTCCGGGGGCGCGAAGCCCCCGGTCCGACACAACGACCGCCTCGCCCGCAGGCAAGGCGCCGCCTCAGGCGAAACGGTTGTCGCGGGGAAAGCCGCGCGGAGCCATCTTGCCCGCCCCGGCGCGCGGTCCGGTCCATTCGGCCAGATCCGGCTCGGATCGGGTGCGGCCGGCGGGATCCTTCCAGCTCAACCCCTTGGCCCGCTCGAAGGTGATCGCATCGGCCAGCCCGCCGTCCTTGTACTTCTGAAGCCGGACCCCCTTGCCACGGGCCATCTCGGGCAATTCCTCCAGCGGGAACACCAGCAGCTTGCGGTTTTCGCCCACGACGGCCACATGGTCGCCGCGCACCGGGCGGCAGACGGCGGTGCGCACGCCCTCTTTCATGGTCAGCACCGCCTTGCCGGCACGGGTCTGCGCCAGCACCTCGTCCGAGGCCACCACGAACCCGTCGCCCGCCGAGGACGCCACCAGCAACTTCTCACCCGGCCGCCAGATCATCAGGTCGGTGATCGCAGCCTCGTTCGGCAGATCCACCATCAGGCGAACCGGCTCGCCCATGCCGCGCCCCCCAGGCAGGGCCGCGCCGGTCAGCGTGTAGAACCGCCCGTTCGATCCCACCAGCAACAGACGGTCGGTCGTCTCGGCGTGGAACATGAAGCGGGGGCCGTCGCCGTCCTTGAACTTGACCTCTGCATCCAGCGGCTGATGGCCCTTCATGGCCCTGATCCAGCCCATTTCGGAACAGATCACCGTGATCGGCTCGCGCTCGATCATGGCTTCCAGCGGCACTTCCTCGACCTCGCCCGCCTCGGCAAACTGGGTGCGGCGCGATCCGGCGACAGTCCATTTGCCAAAGGTTTTCTGGATCTCGCGCAGATCCGCCCCGATCCGGTCCCACTGCCGGGCCTCGCTGCCGATCAGCCCGTCCAGATCGGCGCGTTCCGCCAGCAGCGCGTCGCGCTCGGCCACAAGTTCCATCTCTTCCAGCCGCCGCAACGACCGCAGGCGCATGTTCAGGATCGCCTCGGCCTGCACCTCGGTCAGGGTGCCCGGCCCGGCGCCCGGCCCGACATAATCCTTCTCGGACGTCGCGCGCTTGACCTTGCGGCCCCATGTCTCGGCCATCAGGGCACGTTTGGGGTCTTCGTCATAGCGGATGATGTCGATCACCCGGTCAAGGTTCAGATAGGCGACAATCAACCCGCCCAGCACTTCCAGCCGGTGGTCGATCTTGGCCATCCGGTGCTGCGAGCGGCGGATCAGCACGTCGCGCCGGTGATCGAGGAAGGCGCGCAGCACTTCCTTCAGGCTGCACACCTTGGGCGTGCGGCCGTCGATCAGCACGTTCATGTTCATGCTGAACCGCAGTTCCAGATCGGAATTGCGAAACAGCATCCCCATCAGCATTTCCGGATCGACCGTGCGCGCCCGCGGTTCCAGCACGATGCGCACATCGTCGGCGCTTTCATCGCGCACATCGGCCAGCGCCGGCACTTTCTTGGTCTGGATCAGTTCGGCCAGCCGCTCGATCAGCTTGGACTTCTGCACCTGATAGGGGATCTCGGTCACCACGATCTGCCATGTGCCGCGGCCCAGATCCTCGGTCGCCCACTTGGCGCGCAGCCGGAAGGCGCCGCGGCCGGTGCGGTAGCTGTCAAGGATCGACTCGGGCGGTTCGACGATCACGCCGCCGGTGGGAAAATCCGGGCCGGGGATCAGCGCCACCAGCGCCTGATCCGAAACGCCCGGATCGCGGATCATCGCAAGGCAGCCCTCGATCAACTCATCAAGGTTATGCGGCGGGATGTTCGTGGCCATCCCCACCGCGATCCCCGACGCCCCATTGGCCAGCAGATGCGGGAAGGCCGCGGGCATCACGATCGGCTCTTCCAGCGTGCCGTCATAATTCGGGCGGAAGTCCACCGCGTTTTCGGCCAGCCCTTCCATCAGCAACTCGGCGATGGGGGTCAGGCGGGCCTCGGTGTAGCGGCTGGCGGCCGGGTTGTCGCCGTCGATGTTGCCAAAGTTGCCCTGCCCGTCCACAAGCGGGTAGCGGACGTTGAAATCCTGCGCAAGCCGCGCCATCGCGTCATAGATCGCGGCGTCGCCATGCGGGTGATAGTTCCCCATCACGTCGCCGGCGATCTTGGCCGACTTGCGGAACCCCCCCGTGGGCGTCAGCCGCAATTCGCGCATCGCGTAAAGGATGCGGCGATGCACGGGCTTCAGCCCGTCGCGTGCATCGGGCAGGGCGCGGTGCATGATGGTTGACAGCGCATAGGTCAGATACCGCTCGCCAATGGCGCGGCGCAGCGGCTCGGACGTTGTCATCGGCTCGTTGGCGGGATCGTCGGGCGTGTCGGTCATGGCCCGTGTCTAGTCGCGGGCGCGGCATCGGTCCAGACGGAAAGGGCGCGGTCCGTTCGCTGGCCTTTGCCGCCGATCTCGCCTAACAGCAAACCGATTGCGGGCGGAGAGACGGATGAGAAGCGTTCTGATTACCGGCAGTTCCTCGGGCATCGGGCTGGATGCGGCGCGCACCCTGAAGGCGCGCGGCTGGCGCGTCTTTGCAACCTGCCGGCAACAGGCCGATTGCGAACGCCTGCGCGCCGAAGGGCTGGAAAGCTTCCGGCTGGATTACGACGACCCCGACAGCCTTGCCGCCGCCGTGGCCGAGGCCACCGCCCGCACCGGCGGCACGCTGGACGCGCTTTACAACAACGGCGCCTTCGCCTGCCCCGGCGCGGTCGAGGATCTGCCGCGCGAGGCCCTGCGCGCCGTGTTCGAAACCAACCTGTTCGGCGTCCATGACCTGACCCGCCGCGTCATCCCGATCATGCGCCGGCAGGGGCATGGGCGGATCGTCAACTGCTCGTCCGTGCTGGGATTTGTCGGCTACCGCTGGCGCGGCGCCTATGTCGCGACCAAATTCGCGATGGAGGGGCTGACCGATGTCCTGCGGCTGGAAATGGCCGACACGCCCATTCGCATCGTGCTGCTGGAACCCGGCCCCATCGCCTCGAAGATCCGGGAAAACTCGATCCCGCATTTCGAACGCTGGATCGACTGGCGGGCCTCGGCACGGGCCGATCAATATGCCGGCCTTCTGACCCGGCTTTACGAAGGCGGCCATGACCGCTGGCAACTGCCGGCCTCGGCGGTGACGGAAAAGCTGGTGCAGGCGCTGGAAAGCCCCGACCCGCGGGCGCGCTACCGCATCACCGTACCCAGCCGGACCGCGTGGCTGCTGCGCCGCCTGCTGCCGACGCGCACGCTGGATCGTGTGCTGTCGCGCGGCTGAACAGGGGTCGCTTTTTTCGCCCGGCACGCTACATGACGACGACAAACCGAAGGGATCGCCCTGATGCCGGAGCCGCTTGTCATCGTCGCCGCCCTTGCCGTCCTTGGCGTGCTGGTGATCCTGATGATCGGGATCGGCGGCTTTGCCCGTGACGGCGAGTTCAACCGCCGCCACGGCAACCGGCTTATGCGTTGGCGCATCATCGCGCAGGCGGGGGCGGTGGCGCTGATCCTTCTTTTCGTCGCGGCACGCCAGCATGGAGCCTTCTGAATGGTTGTCCTCTCGAAGATCTACACCCGGACCGGCGATGCCGGGGAAACCGCACTGGGCAATGGCGCCCGTGTGGCCAAGCACTCGGCGCGGGTGAATGCCTATGGCACCGTGGACGAAACCAACGCCACCGTGGGCCTTGCCCGTCAGCACGCCGAAGGCGAGATGGAACTGGCGCTGGCGCGGATCTCGAATGACCTGTTCGACCTTGGCGCCGACCTGTGCCGCCCCGACATGGAGCGCGACCACGAGGCCGGCTACACCCCCCTGCGCATCCTGCCCGCGCAGATCGAACGGCTGGAGCGCGAGATCGACGCGATGAACGCCCGGCTTCAGCCGCTGCGCAGCTTCATTCTGCCGGGCGGTTCGGCGCTGGCGGCGCAGCTGCACCTGTGCCGCACCGTCTGCCGTCGGGCCGAACGCCTGACGGTCGAAATAGCCACAATGGAATCGGTCAACCCCGAGGCCGTTCGCTATCTGAACCGCCTGTCGGACTGGTTCTTTGTCGCCGGCCGCATCGCCAATGACGAAGGCCGCGCCGATGTGCTGTGGGTGCCCGGCCTGACGCGTGAGGCATAAGGACGCAGACGGACGCGGCGTCCCACGCCCTTTCCCTGTCGGTTTTGATCTGTTGTCGCTGGGCCGTTACGGCTAACAACGGCGCGGAGAGTTTGCCCGCCGGGCGGATGAGAAGGGAGATTGCCACTGATGAAGGTTCTTGTGCCTGTCAAGCGCGTGATCGACTACAACGTGAAGGTTCGCGTGAAGGCGGACGGCACGGGTGTCGATCTGGCCAACGTGAAGATGTCGATGAACCCGTTCGACGAAATCGCCGTCGAAGCGGCGATCCGTCTGCGCGAGGCCGGCACCGCGACCGAAGTCGTCGTGGTCTCGATCGGCGTGAAACAGGCGCAGGAAACGCTGCGCACCGCGCTGGCGATGGGCGCAGACCGGGCGATTCTGATCGAGGCCGCGTCGGACGTGCATCAGGACATCGAACCGCTGGCGGTGGCGAAACTGCTGAAGGGCGTCGTCGATGCCGAAGCCCCGGGTCTGGTGATCTGCGGCAAGCAGGCGATCGACAACGACATGAACGCCACCGGCCAGATGCTGTCCGCGCTGCTGGGCTGGAGTCAGGCCACCTTCGCCTCGGATCTGGCGATCGAGGGCGATCAGGCGGTGGTGACGCGCGAAGTCGATGGCGGGATGCAGACCATCAAGGTGAAGATGCCGACCATCGTCACCGTCGACCTGCGCATGAACGAGCCGCGCTATGCCAGCCTTCCCAACATCATGAAGGCCAAGAAGAAGCCGCTGGAAGAAAAGACCCCGGCGGATTACGGCGTCGATGTCGCGCCGCGGCTGACGGTGGTGAAGACCGCCGAGCCGGCGGGCCGCAAAGCCGGCGTCAAGGTGGGCTCGGTCGACGAGCTGATCGCGAAACTGAAAGACGAAGCGGGGGTGATCTGATGGCCGTTCTTCTGATTGCCGAAGTGACCGGCGCCACGCTGGGCGCGGATTCGACGGCGAAGGCGCTGACCGCCGCCAAGGCGCTGGGTGACGTGACGGTTCTGGTCGCCGGCGCCGGCGTCGATGGTGCCGCCGCCGAAGCCGCGCAGTTTGCCGGCGTGTCGAAGGTGCTGGCCGCCGACGATGCCGCCTATGGCAACGGGCTGGCCGAACCGCTGGCCGATCTGATCGTCGGCCTTGCGCCGGGCTACAGCCACATCCTGGCCCCGGCGACCTCGGCCGCCAAGAACGTGATGCCGCGCGTGGCGGCACTGCTGGACGTGATGGTGATCTCGGAGATCACGGCCGTTGTCGACGCCGACACGTTCGAACGTCCGATCTATGCCGGCAACGCGGTGCAGACGGTGAAATCCGCGGACGCGACCAAGGTCGCCACCGTGCGCACCGCCACCTTCGAGGCTGCGGCCAAGGGCGGCAGCGCCCCAGTCGAGAAGATCGGCGCGGCCGGCGACAAGGGCCTGTCGGCCTGGGTCGAAGACAAGGTTGCGGCCTCGGACCGACCGGAACTGACCTCGGCGAAGATCGTGGTCTCGGGCGGTCGCGGCGTCGGTTCCGAAGAGAACTTCGCCATGATCGAGAAGCTGGCCGACAAGCTGGGCGCCGCCGTGGGCGCCAGCCGTGCGGCAGTCGATTCGGGCTATGCGCCGAACGACTGGCAGGTGGGCCAGACCGGCAAGGTCGTGGCGCCGCAGCTTTACATCGCGGTCGGCATCTCGGGCGCGATCCAGCATCTTGCCGGGATGAAGGATTCGAAGGTCATCGTCGCGATCAACAAGGATGAAGAGGCACCGATTTTCCAGGTCGCCGACTATGGCCTTGTGGGCGATCTGTTCGCGGTCCTGCCGGAACTGACCGAAAAGCTCTGATCCGGGGGCCAGCCCCCCGAACGGAAGGGCGCCCCGGTGGGCCAGCCCCTGACGGTAAGTGTTGAAGCTCGCGGCCTCAGGCTGCGAGCTTCTTGCTTGCAGCCTTGCCGACACGGCCGAACACCGCAGGCCAGTCTCCGTTCCAGTGGCGCAGCCATTGTTCCCAAAGATATTTCCGAAACGCTCGGCACCGGTCTTCTCCATTTGGAAGTCGGTCGAACGTTGTCTCAAAGGGCAGATTGGCCGCATTGCGGCCAATCAAAGCAGGCTTTTCAGCATTGCCCGTCAGGGGCGGGCCCCGTGGGGGCGCCCTTTGTCATATCAGGCGCATCAGCGCGGGCCCCAGCGCCGCCGCGATCTCGGCGTGGATCGCCGGGCCCGGAACCTGTGCCGCCACCGGCGCATCCAGCGGCGGAAAGGTCATGCCCTCGGTCCCGCGGCTTTTCGCATCCTCGGAAATCACCACTTCCAGATACTGCGCGGCCTGGGGCCGGATTGCGGCGATCATCTCGGAATCGACCATCAGCGGATCCTGCACCGGCCCAAGTCCCCGGGCAGGCGGCGGCGGCCGGTCAGCCACCCACAACAGCAAAGTCGGCGCCACGATCCGCCCCAGAAGCGTGCGCATCCTTGCCACCCAGGCGGCCCGAAGCTCGATCGCGACCTGTTCGAACTTTTCGGGCGAGACCGCGTAAAGCGTCTGGATCATGTGGCGCGTAAAGGTGAAATCGGCAAAATCCACCTCGCGATACAGCGCCCGCAGCACCGGCGAGGCACTGACAAAGCGGTCGTTCCGCCGCGGATGGACGGAATACAGCCGGTTGGTCAGATTCGCCGCCCCGACCACCTGCACCACCACCGCCTGCGCCTTGGCGGCGATTTCCAACACGGTTGGATCGCTCATATAGACATCGACCCCGGCATTCATGCAGCCAAGGTTGACCATCCGAACCCCGGTCGCAGCCTCGACCAGATCCGGGAACGGCTGCGGCACGAACTTGCCATAAGCCTCGGTTCCGCCCAGCACGGCACAGAAGGCCGTGTCGAGACTGCGCCGCGGCCCGCGAAACAGAAGTTTCGAGCTGCCGTATCGGCATGGATAATAGTCCAGGGCCCCGTCGCCCTGATATGCGAAAGCCATCACACCCACCGTAGTCCAGTACACCCAAGGCCGACAGTGGAACCCAGTCCTTGCCAAATGGCTAAAGTCGGCATTCAAGCCGAAGTTTAGCCACTCGCCGCCGCCGGGCCGCCCTTGCGCCCGCCGCCGAGGCCCGCCATTCTCCGCCCTGGGGACAGCAGGAGAATGGACGATGGAGATCCGCAAGGTCGGCGTGGTGGGCGCGGGGCAGATGGGCAGCGGGATCGCCCATGTCTTTTCGCTTGCCGGCTATGACGTGCTGCTGAACGACATCAGCGCCGACGGGCTGAGCCGGGCGCTGTCGATCATCGATCGCAACATGGAACGGCAGGTCAGTCGCGGCAAGATCAGCGCCGAGACCAAGGCCGCGGCGCTGGCGCGCATCCACACCACGCTGACGCTGACCGATATTGCGAAAACGGATCTGGTGATCGAGGCAGCCACCGAACGCGAAACGGTGAAGCAGGCAATTTTCGAGGATCTGGTGCCGCATCTGTTGCCGCATACGATCCTGACCTCGAACACCTCGTCGATCTCGATCACGCGGCTGGCCTCGCGCACCGATCGGCCAGAGCGGTTCATGGGTTTCCACTTCATGAATCCGGTGCCGGTGATGCAACTGGTGGAGCTGATCCGTGGCATCGCCACCGACGAGCCGACCTACCGCACCCTTCTGGGCGTCGTGGAACGGCTGGGCAAGACCGCGGCATCGGCCGAGGATTTCCCCGCCTTCATCGTGAACCGCATCCTCGTTCCGATGATCAACGAGGCGGTCTATACGCTTTACGAAGGCGTGGGATCGGTGAAATCGATCGACGAGTCGCTGAAACTGGGCGCGAACCATCCGATGGGGCCGCTGGAACTGGCCGACTTCATCGGGCTGGATACCTGCCTTGCGATCATGAACGTGCTGCACGACGGGCTGGCCGACACCAAGTATCGGCCCTGCCCGCTGCTGGTGAAATATGTCGAAGCCGGTTGGCTGGGGCGCAAGACCGACCGCGGCTTCTATGACTATCGCGGCGAGGTGCCGGTGCCCACGCGGTAGGCCCGCCGCTTACGAAGCGCGAATTTCAGTAATCTTCGCCGAAGCGCGCGGCCACCAGACCGGCCAGCGCCTCGGCCAGCACCTCGGCCTCGGCGCCCATGGTTTTCACATGGATCGATGTCCCGCGCGAGGCCGCCAGCATCAGCAGCCCCATGATCGAATCGCCCGAGACCACCATCCCGTCCTTGGACACTTCGGCCTGGGCGTCGTGACGCTCGACCAGTTCGACAAACTTCGCCGAGGCGCGGGCATGAAGCCCCTTCTCGTTCACGATCAGCAACTCGCGCTCGACCATCACTCCCCGCCACCCAGATCCAGACTGTTGATATATTTGCGCCCCGCATCCAGCGCCAGCGCCACCGCCTCGGGCACGGCCAGTTCGCGCGACTTGGTCAGTTTGATCAGCATCGGCAGGTTCGCGCCGTAGATGATGCGCCGGTCACGGCCCGCGCAGGCCGGCAGAGACAGGTTCGAGGGCGAGCCGCCGAACATGTCGGTCACCACCACCACCCCCGCGCCACGATCCACCGCACTGGCCGCGGCAGTGATCTCGGCCTGTTTCGCGGCGCGGTCGTGATCGTCCTCGATGGAAATGGCGGCCATCGCCTCTTGTTTGCCCACGACATGCTCGACCGCAAGAAGATACTCTCGCGCCAGTCCGCCGTGGGCCACGATGACAATGCCGATCACGCCGTTTCACCCTGCTGCGCGGGCGGCAATGCGGCGGCCCTGCGCTCAAGCTCTCGGTGTCGTTTTGACACCGGCCAGCCGGCCTCTGCAAGAAGGTTGCCAAGACACTCGGCCACCGCGACCGAGCGGTGCTGCCCGCCGGTGCAGCCAAAACCGATGGACAGATGCGCCTTGCCCTCGGCCAGTTGCGCCGGCAACAGGAACAGCACCAGATCGCCAAGCTTCTCGAAGAAGGGTGCGAACCGCGGGTCGGTGCGGATGTAATCGGCCACCGCCGCGTCGCGCCCGTCCAGCGCCCGCAGACTTTTCTCCCAATAAGGATTCTTCAGGAATCGGCAGTCGAAGATCATGTCCACCCCACGCGGAACCCCACGTTTGTAAGAGAAGGACTGGACGGACACCGCAAGACGTGTCGCCGCACCCCGGTCGAACCAACGCGACAATTCCGCCTTCAGATCATGCGGAGACATTTCCGAGGTATCGATCAGATGGTCGGCACGCGCGCGGACCGGGGCCAACAGGTCGATTTCACGTTCGACCCCTTCGGCCGGGGTTTCGGCGGGGGCCAGCGGATGGCGGCGGCGGGTCTGATTGTAGCGGCGGATCAACTCCGAGGCGGCGCAGTCGACATAAAGCACCTCAAGCGAGATGCGCAGATCCTGCGTCAGCCGGTCGATCAACTCGACCAGCGCCCGCGCGTTGAAATCGCGGTTGCGCACGTCCAACCCCAGCGCGATCGGGCGCCCGATCGGCGGCCCCTCGACCAGCCGCGGCACAAGGGACAGCGGCAGGTTGTCGATCACCTCATAACCCATGTCTTCCAGCGCGTTGATCGCGGTCGATCGACCGGCACCGGACGGCCCGGTGACCAGCACAAGCCGGTATTCCTGCGCGGATTCTACCATCAGTTCCAAGGTTCTCATCGCGTTCAGGCGACGCGCCCCGATGTCAGACGGAGCAACAGCGCATAGGAAAAATGGCCGCCTTCCTGACCGAACACAAGGTCGACCGGCCGTCCGAGCACCTGAATGTTACGCCTTTGTGGCAAACGATCGGTTTCGCGCTGCCCCAGATCGACGGCCAGTTCCACTCGCGCTTCGTGAATCGCAGGGGCGCGCAGAATGCCAAGGCCACGCGCCTCGATCAGGCCGGCAAGGGCGGGCGGGCAGCGGGCGACAAGGGTCGCGCCCTCGCGCAGGATTTCGGTCCGGTCATCGGCGACAAGATCCGCGCCCAGCGCCATCAGCGCCAGCGCCAGCGACGACTTGCCCGCCCCCGACGGCCCAAGGATCAGCAGCGCACGCCCCCCGACCGCAACGCAACTGGCGTGAAGCAGAACCCGGTTACCCCCTGTCACACCGGCAGGCCCACGACGAAGCGTGCGCCCAGCGGTTCCGAGGTGATATCGGCACTGGAGGGGCGGATGTTTTCGGCCCAGATCACCCCGCCATGGGCCTCGACGATCTGTTTCGAAATCGCCAGACCCAGACCCGAGTGATTGCCGAACTGCCCCGCGGGCCGTTCCGAATAGAATCGCTTGAAGATCTTGCCCAGCGCCTGATCGGGAATACCGGGGCCGGTATCCTCGACCACGACCAGCACACGATT
This sequence comes from Cereibacter ovatus, assembly GCF_900207575.1. Classification (GTDB taxonomy): domain Bacteria; phylum Pseudomonadota; class Alphaproteobacteria; order Rhodobacterales; family Rhodobacteraceae; genus Cereibacter_A; species Cereibacter_A ovatus. The sequence goes on along the minus strand of NZ_OAOQ01000002.1, from coordinate 103,104 downwards.
CTCGCGCCGCCGCGCCCAGATCCGCACCGCGTCGCCCTGTTCGCAGAACGAGACCGCGTTGGTGATGAGGTTCACGAACACCTGTGCCAGCCGCGCCTCGAGCCCGCGGATACGGATCGGGTCGGATGGCAGATCGGTGATGAAATCCACCCCCCGCTCGGCAGCCTGCTTTCCGAGATATTCGGTCAGGTTGCCGATGGTGCGCAGCAGGTCGAACTCTTCCTCTTCCTCTTTGACCAACTCACTGTCGAGCCGCGAGGCGTTGGAAATGTCGCTGACCAGCCGGTCAAGCCGGCGCACATCATGTTCGATCACATCCAGCAGCCTTTCGCGCTGATCCTCGCGCTTGGCCAGTCGCATGGTGCCCACGGCCGAGCGCAGCGATGCCAGCGGGTTCTTGATCTCATGCGCCACGTCAGAGGCAAACTGTTCATTGGCCTCGATCCGGTCGTAAAGTGCCGCCACCATGCCCCGGATGGCGATGGAAAGCCGTCCGATCTCGTCCGGTCGCGCGGTCAGATCCGGGATTCGCACCCGTCCCGGCGCCATATTTCGCGCGTCGCGGTCGCGCCCCAGTTCCGCCGCCGCGGCCAGATCGGCGAGCGGATTGGCGATGGTCGAGGCCAGAACAAGGCTGAGTCCGATCGACACGAACAGCGCCACCACGAACATTTGCAGGATCTGTTCGCGTTCGTGCCGCACAAGGCGGTCGATCTCGCCCGCGGCCGAGGTGATCGCCACGACACCGACGACCGCCCCATCCAGCCGGATCGGCGTCGCGACGGAAAACAGCGCCGCGCCATCGACATCGACGCCGGTATGAACCGACATCCGCCCATTCAGCGCGTCGGCATAGACCTTGCGGGCCAGATCCTCGGCATCGATTTCGGGCGGGCGTTCGTCACCGTAGGACAGCACCAGAGATACGGTGTTCCAGACCGCGTTGAGAAAATCGGTGATGAAGGTGGAACGGGTCTCATCGACGGGCTGAACCGAGGGCGCCCCCTGCGCGCTGGCCAGCACCGTGCCGCCGGTATCGAACACGAACAGCTCGACCCCCGGATCCGCCGCCAGCGCCGACAGGGTTGCCGCCACATCGACACCACCGGCACCCGGCCCGACCGCAAACCGGGCCTCGAACACATTGGCGACAAGATGAGCCTGCGAGACCAGCGCCTTCTCGCGCTGAAGCACCAGATTCTCGCGGAACGGGTTGGTGAACAGGATACCCGAGACCTGAATCACAAGCGCCAGAAGGTTGAAGAGGATGATCTTGCGCGCCAGCGGCGACCGGTTCAGCGAGAAGAAGCCCCGACGACCGCGGGTCTTTTGCAGGATCGCATCACCCTGTTCGTTCGGCGCAATCCAGTCCTCGCCCAGCAGAACATCGCCCGTGCGGGATGCGACCGGGGAAGATTCGACATCGACGCGTCCGAACTGCGGGGCGGCGGTCATCGCGCCGGTCACTCCTCGTTATAGCGGTATCCGATACCGTATAGCGTCTCGATTGCGGCGAAATCAGGGTCGGCGGTGCGCATCTTCTTGCGCAACCGCTTGATGTGGCTGTCGATGGTCCGGTCGTCGACATAGACCTGATCGTCATAGGCCACGTCCATCAGCTGATCGCGGCTTTTCACGAAGCCGGGCCGCTGGGCAAGCGCCTGAAGCAGAAGGAATTCCGTCACCGTCAGCGAGACGTCGTTGCCCTTCCAGGTCACCGCATGGCGCAGCGGGTCCATGCGAAGCTGGCCGCGTTCCAGAATACGGTTTTCTTCCTGCGCCACGACCTCGCCGCCGGCCAGCGCCTCTTGCCGGCGCAACAGCGCGCGGATCCGTTCAACCAGAAGCCGCTGCGAGAACGGCTTTTTCACATAATCGTCCGCGCCCATGCGCAGGCCCAGAACCTCGTCGATCTCGTCATCCTTCGAGGTCAGGAAAATCACCGGCATCGACGTCTTCTGCCGAAGGCGCTGAAGCAGATCCATCCCGTCCATCCGGGGCATCTTGATATCGAGAACCGCCATGTCCGGCAGCCGCTTGTTGAAGGCATCAAGCGCGGATTGGCCGTCGTTGTAGGTCTCGACCTCGAATCCCTCGGCCTCAAGTGTCATGGCCACCGATGTCAGGATGTTCCTGTCATCGTCCACGAGGGCGATCCTCGACATTCCCTAATCCCCAATTGCAGTAACTGACCAAATGCTTCGGGATGATCCGCCATCCGCCGAAGGAATCAATAGCCTTCTGCGAATCGGACGCATCCGATGAGACACCGTGACCTTCAAGGTACAAAGGAATGCCTAATTTGTCACAAGGTTCGGCACACAATTGCGCCAACCTGTCGCTGGTTGCGCTAACGCGGGCCTGTCACTCTGTTGTTGCCTGCGCCGCTCATGATATAGCATTGCGCGTCGGCACCCGTCTCCGGGTCCGGCCGGTATCCTATTGGCCCGGGATGCCGTTGGAAGACCGGACAACAGCCGCTCGGTCGGCATCGGGAGCTTGCAGTATGAATTTCGGACGCGTGAACCCAGCCCAGACGCTGGACGCACAAGGCATCACCGGACTCGGAGAGGTTCACTACAACCTGATCGAACCCGCCCTCGTCGAAGCCGCCGTGAAACGCGGCGAAGGACGGCTGGGCCGCGGCGGCGCGTTCCTCTGCTCGACCGGCGCGTTCACCGGCCGCTCGCCCAAGGACAAATTCGTGGTCCGCACGGCATCCGTCGAGGACACGATCTGGTGGGAAAACAACGCCCCCATGGCGGCCGAGGCGTTCGACCTGCTGCACGCCGACATGCTGGAGCATATGAAGGGCCGCACCTACTTTGTGCAGGATCTGTATGCCGGCGCCGACCCCGCGCTGCGCCTTGACGTGCGCATGGTGACCGAACTGGCCTGGCATGGCCTGTTCATCCGGCACATGCTGCGCCGCCCCGAGCGCGCCGAACTGGACACGTTCACGCCCGACTGGACCGTGATCAACTGCCCGTCGTTCAAGGCCGATCCGGCGCGCCACGGCTGCCGCACTGACACGGTGATCGTGCTGAACTTCGACAAGAAACTGATCCTGATCGCCAACACCGAATACGCCGGCGAGAACAAGAAATCGGTCTTCACGCTCTTGAACTACATCCTGCCCGGCAAGGGTGTGATGGCGATGCACTGCTCGGCCAACCATGCCATCGGCAACACCGACGATACCGCAGTGTTCTTCGGCCTGTCGGGCACCGGCAAGACCACGCTGTCGGCCGACCCCTCGCGCACGCTGATCGGCGATGACGAGCACGGCTGGTCGGACAAGGGCACCTTCAACTTCGAAGGTGGCTGCTATGCCAAGACCATCAACCTGAGCGCCGAAGCCGAGCCCGAGATCTACGCCACCACCTCGAAGTTCGCGACCGTGGTCGAAAACATGGTCTATGACGAGGAAACGCTGGAGCTTGACTTCAACGATGACAGCCTGACGGCGAACACCCGCTGCGCCTATCCGCTGGAATACATTTCCAACGCGTCGGACAACGGGCTGGGCGGCCATCCGAAAAACGTGATCATGCTGACCTGCGACGCCTTCGGCGTGCTGCCGCCGATCGCGCGACTGACCCCGGCGCAGGCGATGTATCACTTTCTGTCGGGCTTCACCTCGAAGGTGGCCGGCACCGAACGCGGCGTGACCGAGCCGCAGCCGACCTTCTCGACCTGCTTCGGCGCACCGTTCATGCCGCGCCGGCCCGAAGTCTATGGCAAGCTGCTGCAAGAGAAGATCGCCAAGCAGGGCGCCACCTGCTGGCTGGTCAACACCGGCTGGACCGGCGGCGCCTATGGCACCGGCAAGCGGATGCCGATCAAGGCGACCCGCGCGCTGCTGACCGCGGCGCTGGACGGCTCTTTGGCGAACGCCACCTTCCGTCGCGATCCGAACTTCGGCTTCGAGGTTCCGACCGAACTGAAGGGCGTGGATGCGACGCTGCTTGATCCGCGCTCGACCTGGGCCGATCCGGCGGCCTATGACGCGCAGGCGAAGAAGCTGGTCGAGATGTTTGCCAACAACTTCGCGCAATATGTGCCGTTCATCGATGCCGACGTGAAGGCGGCTGCGATCGGCTGACCGCCGTCGGGTGGAACGCGCCGGGGGGCTGTCTGCCCCCCGGTCCCCCCGAGGATATTTTGGCCAGAATGAAGGAAGGGGCGCTTTTGCGCCCCTTTTGCTTTTGTGGCGGCTGATTTGCAGGGTCATATTCATGCGCAGCATGTGTATCCCGTGAATTTTTGTTGCGCTGCGGGTGCGAAGTGATTAGGAGATCGCAGTCGCAGAACAGTGGAGCCACGCCATGCCGAAGGACGGATCGACCATGACCGAACAGCCGCTTCTTGCCGATCTTCTGTCGTTGACGGCCGAGGCCCTGCCCGAGGTCGAGGCACTGCTGGATTCGGCCCGTGCGACCTTGAAAGAGCGGGTCACCGTGGGCGGCAAGGTGTCCTCGGCCGCGCTGGAGCAGGACCAGTTCGCGGCGCATGCGCTGTCGTGGTTGGCCACCTATGTCGAATCGTTGCGTCAGATGCGGGCCTGGGCCGGCCGGCTTGAGGTCGAGGGCCAACTGGGCGAGATGGAGGCGCTGATCCTTCAGATCGCGTTCGGCGAATATCTGGCGCAGATCCGCGGCGGCATCCCGATGAGCCAGAACGAAATGGCGCGGGTGCAGGATATCGGGGTGGACCTGGGCCATCCGGGCGAGGCCGCCCGCACGCTGATCCGTCTGGGCAACACGGGTGCGGCCCGTTCCCGGCTGGTGGCGCTGATGCGCGACAACCATGGGCGCGCCACCTTCGGCGCGTCCGGGCTGGACGAAGAGCTGGAGATGATCCGCGACCAGTTCCGCCGTTTCGCCGATGAGCGGGTGGCGCCCCATGCCCATGGCTGGCACATGCGCGACGAGCTGATCCCGATGGAGATCATCGATTCGCTGGCAGAAATGGGCGTGTTTGGCCTGACGATCCCGGAAGAGTTCGGCGGTTTCGGCCTGTCGAAGGCGTCGATGGTGGTGGTGTCGGAAGAGTTGTCGCGCGGCTATATCGGTGTCGGCTCACTGGGCACCCGGTCAGAGATCGCGGCAGAGCTGATCCTGTGCGGCGGCACGCCCGAGCAGAAGGCGGAATGGCTGCCGAAGCTGGCCAGCGGCGAGATCCTGCCGACGGCCGTCTTTACCGAGCCCAACACAGGCTCGGATCTGGGCAGTCTGCGCACGCGGGCGGTGAAGGACGGCGACGACTGGGTGGTAAACGGCAACAAGACCTGGATCACCCATGCCGCGCGCACCCATGTGATGACGCTGCTGGCGCGCACCGATCCCGAAACGACCGATTACCGCGGCCTGTCGATGTTCCTGGCCGAAAAGATCCCGGGCACCGACGAAACTCCGTTCCCGACGCCGGGCATGACCGGCGGCGAGATCGAGGTTCTGGGCTATCGCGGCATGAAGGAATACGAGATCGGCTTTGACGGCTTCCGCGTGAAGGGCGGAAACCTTCTGGGCGGGGTCGAGGGGCAGGGCTTCAAGCAGCTGATGCAGACTTTTGAAAGCGCCCGCATCCAGACCGCGGCCCGCGCCATCGGCGTGGCCCAGAACGCGCTGGAAGTGGGGATGCAATATGCCGAGGACCGCAAGCAGTTCGGCAAGCCCTTGATCGAATTCCCGCGCGTGGCGGGCAAACTGGCGATGATGGCGGTCGAGATCATGGTGGCGCGGCAGCTGACCTATTTCTCGGCCTGGGAAAAGGATCACGGCCAGCGTTGCGATCTGGAAGCAGGGATGGCAAAGCTGCTGGGCGCCCGCGTGGCCTGGGCCTCGGCCGACAATGCGTTGCAGATCCATGGTGGCAACGGCTTTGCGCTGGAATATCAGATCAGCCGCATCCTGTGCGATGCGCGCATCCTGAACATCTTCGAGGGCGCAGCCGAGATTCAGGCGCAGGTGATTGCGCGGCGGCTGCTGGACTGATCCCGGTCAGGACCGGGCAAGGGGGCGGGCCGGCGGCCTGCCCTTTTGCATGTCCGGAACCCGTGTCATTCGCGCTTCGTGAATGACACGGGCTGCAACAGCATCTCTTGCAGCCGGGTCCGCGCCTCTGGCAGCGGTCGCCCGCCCAGCATCAGCGCCAGTTCGCGCGACAGGAAATGGCCGGTGATGGCAAGACCCCGCGCCAGATCCTCGGCGCTGGTCGGTCCCTGCCCCAGAAGCGCCAGCGGCAGCGGGAACAGGCGCCCCACCCAGTCGCCGGCGGCGGCACGGCTGACGGCGCGGCCGGTTTTCGGGCTGACATAGGCCAGATCCTCGCGCGAGCCGGTCACGGCACAGCGGGTCAGGTCCAGGCCGAAACCGATTTCTTCCAGCAGGCGCATCTCCCATCGCAGATAGGCTGCGGGCCAGTCCGGGCCTGACAGGGCATCGAAAAGCGCAATGCTGACCTGCCAGAACCCCGGATGCGGTTCACGTTCCGGCAACGCGACATGCAACAGGGCGCAGACGGCATTCAGGCCGGCAAGCCCCAGCCGGTCGCCCAGAAGCCCGGTGCGCGACCGGATCGGCTCGACCGTGAAGGCGCCCATATGGCCATCGAGCCGCGCCCTCCATGTCAGGTCCAGTTGCGCCCCCGGTTGCAGAACCGGCGCCAGCTTTCGCGAGGCGCCACCGCGGACCACGCCCATGTGACGGCCATGGGCGGCGGTGAACACCTCGATGATCGCGGCGCTTTCGCCGTGCCTGCGCACCGACAGCAGCACCCCTTCGTCGCGCCATTCCATCATCGGATTATTCCGCGCCGGGGGCTGGCCGTCCAGTCACTCGGACAGGCCCGGCTCGTCCAGCAGGGTGCGACCCTGCCGATCCTCGATCTCGATCACCCAGAGGTCGGGATCGAAGCGGCGCTGCCGACTGATCGCGGCATCCACCTCGGATTCGGGGCCGTCTGCCAGAACCACCCAGGCGCGTGCGCCCGTCATCAGGTCGAAGGACCGCTGAAAGCAGCGCGCCTGCCCGTCAAGCGTGGCGCATTTCACCAGCAGCGCGCCGGCCGTGGCGTCGCCCTTGGCGGTGACATAGGCGGGAATGTCGGCCAGCCGCAACCGCACCAGATAGGCGCGCACCCAGAAATCGGCGGACAGGCGGGCGGTCATGCCGCCGCGAGACCGGCGGGGGCCATGGCCTTAGTCGCCGTCCTTGAAATCAAGGCCCATCTCGGAATACCGCTCGGGTTCTTCCAGCCAGTTCGGGCGCACCTTCACTTGCAGGAACAGATGCACGGGCCGCTCAAGGAAGGCCGCGATCTCGGCACGCGAGGCCTGGCCGATCTGCTTGATCGTCTCGCCCTTGTTGCCCAGCACGATGCCCTTGTGGCCGTCGCGCGCGACATAGACCACCTGATCGATGCGGGTCGAGCCGTCGGGGCGATCCTCCCAGGCCTCGGTCTCGACCGTCAGCTGGTAGGGCAGTTCCTCGTGCAGGCGCAGGGTCAGCTTTTCGCGGGTGATCTCGGCCGCGATGGCGCGCATCGGCACGTCGGCAATCTGGTCTTCGGGGTAGAACCACGGGCCTTCGGGCAGAACACCCGCCAGCCACTGACGCAGCTTGTCGACGCCATAGCCCTTCTCGGCCGAGATCATGAAAGTCTCGGCAAAGGGGAAGGCGGCGTTCAACTCTTGCGCAAGGCCCAGAAGAACCTCGGCTTTCACCCGGTCGATCTTGTTGATGGCCAGCGCGACCTTCTGGCCCTGCGGGATGCGGTCGCGCATGGCGTCGATGATGGCCTTGGTGCCTTCGGTCAGGCCGCGATGCGCCTCGACCAGAAGCACGATCACATCGGCGTCGGCCGCCCCGCCCCAGGCGGCGGCGACCATCGCCCGGTCCAGCCGGCGGCGGGGCCGGAACAGGCCGGGCGTGTCGACAAAGACGATCTGGGTGGCGCCCTCCATCGCCACGCCGCGGATGCGGGCGCGGGTGGTCTGGACCTTGTGGGTGACGATCGAGACCTTGGCCCCGACCATCCGGTTGAGAAGAGTGGATTTTCCGGCGTTCGGCTCGCCGATCAGCGCCACGAAACCCGCGCGGGTGGTGTCAGTCATGTCGTGCCTCCATCCGCGCGAGAAGCGCCCGCGCCGCCGCCTGTTCCGCCACGCGCTTGGTGCCTGCCGCGGCGCGTTCGGTCTCGCCATTCTCCAGCCGGACCTCGACGGTGAACACCGGCGCATGGTCGGGGCCGGTGCGGTCCACTGCCTGATAGGCCGGCGGCGGCAGTCCGCGCGCCTGCGCCCATTCCTGAAGCGCGGTCTTGGCGTCGCGGGCATCCGCATCGACCTTGGCGATCCGGTCGCCCCACAGCCGCAAGACCACCCGCCGGGCGGATTCGAATCCCCCATCCAGATAGACCGCGGCGATCACCGCTTCCAGTGCGTCGCCCAGAAGCGCCTCTTTCCGCCGCCCGCCCGACATCATCTCGGACCGGCCCAGTTTCAGAACCTCGCCCAGCCCCAGATCGCGGGCGACATCGGCGCAGGTTTCCTTGCGCACCAAGGCATTGAAGCGGGGGGCCAACTGCCCCTCGCTGGCCTTCAGGTCGGCCCCCAGAAGCGCCTCGGCCATCACAAGACCCAGCACGCGGTCGCCCAGAAATTCCAGTCGCTGGTTGTCGGGCCGTGTGGTCGACGACAGCGAGGAATGGGTCACCGCACGCAGCAACAGCTCGGGGTCGCGAAAGTCGTGCCCGATGCGGCCCGCAAAGGCCCGGAGGTCAGCCGACAGTTTCAATCGATCGCCTTGAAGAAGCGGTCGGCGCGCCATGTCCAGAAATACAGCATCGAACGCCCGGCAGACGAGAACATGATCCGGTCGGCGCGACCGATCAGGTTTTCGGCCGGCACGAAGCCCACGCCGCCCACGGCCTGACCATAGCGGCTGTCCTGACTGTTGTCGCGGTTGTCGCCCATGAAGAAGTAATGTCCCGCCGGCACGGTGAACACATCGGTGTTGTCGCCAAAGCCGTTGGTGTCGATGTTCAGCACGTCATGGCTGCGCTCGCCCGGAAGCGTTTCGGTATAGCGGCTTTTCGCGCAGGTGCCGCCTTCCCCCACGGGGCCGTTCTCGCAGCGGGGCAGGTTGCCCATCGGGCCTTGCTGTTCGTAGATCTCTTCGAACACGCCGGCGGGTTGCTGCGCGATTTCCTCGCCGTTCAGGAACAGCACGCCGTTCTTCATCTGGATACGGTCGCCCGGCAGGCCGATCAGCCGCTTGATGAAATCCGATCCGTTCACCGGATGGCGGAACACCACCACATCGCCGCGCTCGGGTTCAGAGAAGAACAGCCGGCCGGTAAAGGGGCACATCGAGAACGGGCAGGAATATTGCGAATAGCCATAGGCCATCTTGTTGACGAACAGGAAATCCCCGATCAGCAGCGTGTCCTTCATCGACCCCGAAGGAATCCAGAACGGTTGGAAGAACAGGGTGCGGAACACGCCCGCGATCAGCAGCGCGTAGACGATGGTCTTGATCGTCTCCAGAATGCCGCCTTCGGATTTCGCCTTGCTCGCCATGAACTCTGCCTTATCTGTTTCCGGCCTTGCGCCTGGTCCCGGGTCGGGCGCTTCATGCGCGCCGAGGGGGGCCAAGTCAAGCTGACTGCGCCGCGCGGGGGCGGGCTTCGATCACCACGAAGGCCTGTGCCCAAGGGTGATCGTCGGTCAGGCTGACATGCACCACCGCCTCGTGGCCCGGGGGCGTCATCGCGGCCAGCCGCTCGGCGGCCCAGCCGGTCAGATGCATCACCGGCTGGCCCGAGCCAAGGTTGGCCACGCTCATGTCCTTCCACGAGATGCCCATCCGCAACCCGGTGCCCAGCGCCTTGGAGCAGGCCTCTTTCGCGGCCCAGCGTTTGGCATAGGTGCCGGCCACATCGGCGCGACGATCCGCCTTGGCCTGTTCCAGATCGGTGAACACCCGGTCGCGGAACCGCGCGCCGAAACGGGCGAGGGTCTGCTCGATCCGCTCGATATTGGCCAGATCGGTGCCGACACCCAGGATCATGTCAGCCGCGGGCCTCGCGCGCGGCATCCATGCGGCTGCGCATCCCTTCGATCGCGCTGCCAAGGCCGCGGAAGATCGCCTCACCGATCAGGAAATGGCCGATGTTCAGCTCCATCACCTGGGGGAAGGCGGCGATTTCGGCCACGGTGTCATAGCTGATGCCATGGCCGGCGTGAACTTCCAGACCCAGCGAATGGGCCAGCGCCGCGCCTTCGCGCAGGGCTTCCAACTCGCGTGCGGCCTCATCCCGGCGGCCTTCGGCCACAAGGTCGCAGTAATGGCCGGTATGCAGTTCCACCACCGCGGCGCCAATCTCGGCCGAGGCTTCGATCTGGCGCACGTCATGGCCGATGAACATCGAGACCCGGCAGCCTGCCTCGCGCAGTGGCGCGATATAGTCGCGCAGGCGGGGGATGTCGCCCGCCACCTCGATGCCGCCTTCGGTCGTGCGTTCCTCGCGCCGTTCGGGGACAAGGCAGACCGCGTGCGGCTTGTGGCGCAACGCGATGGCCTGCATCTCGGGCGTGGTTGCCATCTCGAAGTTCAGCGGCACGCCAAGGCCCGCCATCAGCGCCGAGATATCCTCATCCCGGATATGGCGGCGATCCTCGCGCAGATGGGCGGTGATGCCGTCCGCCCCCGCCGCCTCGGCAAGAAGGCCGGCGCGCAGCGGGTCGGGGTAGGTGGTTCCGCGCGCGTTGCGCACCGTCGCCACATGATCGATGTTCACACCCAGCCGCAGCCGACCCAAAGGTTTCATCGCCGGTTCATCCCTGCAAAGGTTTTCCGCATCACCCTAAAGGCTTCTGCGGTCCGCGTCATCCGTCTCGGCCAGCCCGCGACGGCGACGCCGCGCGCGGCGGGCCTCGGCCTTCAGCGCGCGGATCTTCTGATAGGCGCCGATGATCGGGATGGTCAGGTAATAGCAGATCATCCCCACCGCGATGCCCGGCAGGATGCCGCCGACCAGATAGGGCAGGAAAATGATCTGGAAGAAATGTGCCAGGCTGGACCAGCGCGTGGGATCGGCGGTGAAGATCGCAAGGATATTGGACCAGATCTCGGTCCCGGCGCTGGTGAAAGCGTCGAAGATCGTCAGAACGGTCAGCTTTTCCTCGATCCCCAGCATCCAATGGCCGAACTCGACCGACGAGATGGCAATCAGCGGCGTGGTGATCGGGTTGCCGATGAAGGTCGCCAGCAGCGCGGCAAGGATGTTGCCGCGCAGGATCAAGGCCAGAAATGCGGCGCCAAGGAAATGAAAGCCGAACAGCGGCGTGAACGAGATGAACACACCGGCGAACACACCGCGCGCGATGCGGTGCGGCTCGTCCGGCAGTCGGGTCAGGCGGTGCTTGACATATTGCGCCGCGCGCTTCCAGCCGCCACGGGGCCAGACGCTTTCGGTGGCGAGTTGGCGCCACGTCCTGGGAACACGCCGTTTGAAAACCAAATCGACCCTCGTGGCCCCGTCAGGGCCTTCTGCTGAGATCGCGGAACCGGGTGATCTGGGCCACATCCGTCTCCGCCTCAAGGGCGGTCATCAGGGTGTGCAGATGCTCGGCATCGCGCAGGTCCACATCCACCAGAAGGCGGTAGAAATCCGGCTTTCGGTCAGTGAACCTCAGATCCGAGATATTGGCCTTCTGCTCTCCGATCAAGGTGCATATCCGCCCGAGCACGCCGGCATCATTCGAAATGGTCAGATCCAGCGTCACCGTATGCACCGGCGCATGGCGACCGGCGTGCCAGTGCAGATCGATCCAGCGCGAGGGCTGTTCCTCGAATTCCTCCAGCGCGGGGCAGTCGATGGCGTGGATCACCACGCCCTGCCCGCGGTAGGTGATGCCCACGATCCGCTCGCCCGGAACGGGCTGGCAGCAGGGGGCGCGGCGGAACTGCTGATCTTCGGACAGGCCGACGAAGGGGCGTTTGATGTCCACTTCGGGCCCGCTGGTGCGGATCAGTTCAGGGTAAAGCGTCTCGACCACCTTGCGCGCGGTCAGCTCGGCACTGCCGAGTTGCGCCAGAAGCTCGGTCTCGTCGGGCAGACCCAGCATCTTGGCGGCAGTGCGCAGCGCCTTGTCGGTGGCTTTCTTGCCGACATGATCGAAGGCCGCCCGCACAAGTTCCTGCCCCAGCTTGACGAACCGGCCGCGGTCTTCCTCGCGCAAGCTGCGCCGGATCGCGGCCTTGGCGCGGCCGGTGGTCACGATGTCGATCCAGGAGGCCTGCGGGCGCTGACCTTCGGCGGTGATGATCTCGACCGACTGGCCGTTCTTCAGCCGCGTCCAAAGCGGCACGCGGATGCCGTCGATCTTGGCCGAAACGCAGGAATGGCCGATGCGGGTATGGATCGCATAGGCGAAATCCAAGGGCGTCGCCCCGCGCGGAAGCTGGATGACATCGCCCTTGGGCGTGAAGCAGAATACCTGATCGGTATACATTTCCAGCTTCACGTTTTCCATGAACTCGTCATGGTCGTCTTCGTCCAGCCGCTCGGTCAGGCTGGCGATCCACTTCGCCGGATCGACGGCGAAGGGGTTATGGACGCGAACACCTTCCCGATAGCTCCAGTGCGCGGCAACACCGGCCTCGGCGACCTCGTGCATCTGGCGGGTGCGGATCTGCACCTCGACCCGCTTGCCGTCGCGCCCCGAAACCGTGGTGTGGATCGAGCGGTAGCCGTTCGACTTCGGCTGGCTGATGTAGTCCTTGAACCGGCCCGGCACCGCGCGCCACCGCTGATGGATCACGCCAAGGATGCGGTAGCAATCGGCCACATCCTTGCAGATCACGCGAAAGCCGTAGATGTCCGACAGGCGGGAAAAGGCCAGATCCTTTTCCTGCATCTTGCGCCAGATCGAATAGGGCTTCTTGGCGCGGCCGTAGACGTCGGCCTCGATCTGGGCCTTTTCCAGTTCCAGACGGATGTCGGCGGTGATCTTGTGGACCACATCGCCGGTTTCGCGCTGAAGCGTGATGAAGCGGCGGATGATCGAGTTGCGCGCCTCGGGGTTCAGGACGCGGAAGGCAAGGTCTTCCAGCTCTTCGCGCATCCACTGCATGCCCATACGGCCGGCAAGGGGGGCAAAGATCTCCATCGTCTCGCGGGCCTTCTGGGCCTGCTTTTCCGGGCGCATCGACTTGATCGTGCGCATGTTGTGCAGACGGTCGGCCAGTTTGACCAGAATCACCCGCAAGTCCTTGGACATCGCCATGAACAGCTTGCGGAAGTTCTCGGCCTGCTTCGACTGCGCCGAGGACAGCTCCAGATTGGTCAGCTTGGTAACACCGTTCACCAGTTCGGCGATATCGTCACCGAACAGGCGCGCAACCTCGGTATAGGTGGATTTGGTATCCTCGATCGTGTCGTGCAGCAGCGCGGTCACGATGGTCGCATCGTCCAGCCGCTGTTCGGTCAGGATGGCGGCGACGGCAACGGGATGGGTGAAGTAGGGCTCGCCCGAATGGCGGAACTGCCCCTCATGCATCTGACGGCCGTAAGCATAGGCCCGGCGGATCAGATCGGCATTCGTGCGCGGATTATAGTTGCGAACGAGGGCGATCAGGTCTTCGACGTCGATCATGGCCCCCGCCGCGTCAATTCGAGTGCAATCAGTGCTGGCCCTGCGCTTCCATCAGCGCACGCAGCAGCTTTTCTTCCGACATGTCGTCCTGCACCGGGCGATCGATCTCGCCGCCCATCAGCAGCGCCATCTGGTCGTCTTCCGGCTCGTCCACCTCGATCTGGGTCTGGTGGCTTTCGATCATGCGTTCGCGCAGAACTTCGGCGCCCTGGGTCTCGTCTGCGATCTCGCGCAGGGCGACGACAGGGTTCTTGTCGTTGTCGCGGTCGATGGTCAGCGGCGAACCCGAAGCGATCTCGCGTGCCCGGTGGGCAGCCAGCATCACCAGTTCGAACCGGTTCGGGACCTTGTCAACGCAATCTTCAACCGTCACGCGGGCCATGGAAGTCTCCGTTTCGAACAGGGGGCATGGAGCGGCCTATGTAGACCGCGACTCGCCCCTTGACAAGCCCGGAGTCCCCGTTCCGCGATCAGGCAGGCGAACCACGGCGGCGCGATCCGCTTCGGGCAGCGCGGCCAGCATCTCGGCCACGGTCCGGCCAAGCAGCGGATGGCGCCAATCGGGCGCGATCTCGGCCAGCGGAACCAGCACGAAGGCGCGGTCCTGCATCCGGGGATGGGGCACCACCGGCACGTCCGGCGCAAGGCGGGCCTGATCCGCGGGCGGCAGCAGGCGCCATCGGGTCTGCGTCTCGGCGTCGGGGGAAACCGAATCACCCAGCGCGATCAGATCAAGGTCAAGCGTCCGGCTGCCCCAGCGTGTCAGGCGGCGTCGGCCAAAATCCGCTTCGATCCGATGCAGTTCCGCAAGGATGGACACAACATCCCGACCCGCGGGCAGATGCAGGCTGACGGCCGCATTGACGAAGTCCGGACCCGATCCGGCAGGAAAACAAGGAGTCAGATACAGGCCACTGGCACGAAAATCCCCGCAAGACACCTTTGCAAGCGCAGAAACCGCCTGCGTCACCGTGTCCGCAGATGACCCACCCTGCCCCGGCAGGTTCGCCCCCAATGCAACCAGAGCGTGCTTTCCTGTTCGCCTGTCCAATGGTATAAGTTTCTGACCACGCGCGCTTGCCGCTAGATGTATTACACTGATATCCGACCCCGTGTCGATTTTTCCTTATCGGATCCGATTTTCGAACAAGGCAGATTGGCAGGGCAAGGGTTCTCGAGGAGACAAGGATAATGTTCTACAAGGACGAACGGCTCGCGCTGTTCATAGACGGGTCAAACCTCTACGCGGCAGCGAAGGCCCTGGGGTTCGACATCGACTACAAGCTGCTGCGGCAAGAGTTCATGCGCCGCGGCAAGCTTTTGCGCGCCTTCTACTACACCGCCCTGCTGGAGAACGACGACTATTCGCCGATCCGCCCGCTGGTGGACTGGCTGCACTACAACGGCTTTTCGATGGTGACGAAGCCGGCCAAGGAATACACCGACAGCCAGGGCCGCCGGAAGGTCAAGGGCAACATGGACATCGAACTGACGGTCGACGCCATGGAACTGGCGCCGCGCGTCGATCACATCGTGCTGTTTTCGGGCGATGGCGACTTCCGGCCGCTGGTGGAAAGCCTGCAACGGCAGGGCGTGCGCGTGTCGGTCGTGTCCACGATCCGCAGCCAGCCGCCGATGATCGCAGACGAGCTTCGCCGTCAGGCCGACAATTTCATCGAACTGGACGAGTTGCGCGAAGTGATCGGCCGCCCCCCGCGCGAGCCGCGGGTGGAACGCGAGGAAATCGCCGTCGAGGCGAAATGACCCTGGCCGGCGCGTCCTTGCGGGCGCGCCGGCCAAGGATGCGGCATCCTGTGGCGGGTGCCCTGCCGGGTCTGGACCTGTACCCGCTTTGAGAATACCTCTGGGGCTGCACAGGACAGAAGAGCCGGCCGATGACAAAGCCCCACCTCACCCTTTACCTTGCCGCCCCGCGCGGCTTCTGCGCCGGCGTCGACCGCGCGATCCGGATCGTCGAAATGGCGCTGGAGAAATGGGGCGCCCCGGTCTACGTCCGGCATGAGATCGTTCACAACAAGTTCGTGGTGGACCGGCTGGCCGCGATGGGCGCCGTCTTCGTCGAGGATCTGGACGATGCGCCCGACGACCGTCCGGTGATCTTTTCGGCGCATGGCGTGCCGAAATCGGTCCCGGCCGAGGCCGAACGGCGCAACATGATCCATGTCGATGCCACCTGCCCGCTGGTCGCGCGCATTCACATGGCCGCCGAACGATTCAACGAGGCCGGCCGCCAGTTGGTGATGATCGGCCACAAGGGCCACCCCGAAACCATCGGCACCATGGGCCAGTTGCCCGAGGGCGAGGTTCTGCTGGTCGAGACGGTCGAGGATATCGCCGGCCTTGAGGTGCGCGACCCGGAAAAGCTGGCGCTGATCACCCAGACCACGCTGTCGATCGACGATACAGCCGAGGTGATTGCCGCTCTGCGTGAGAAGTTTCCCTCGATCGAGGTGCCCGCGAAGGAAGACATCTGCTACGCCACCACCAACCGGCAGGGCGCGGTCAAGGCGCTGTCGCAAAAGGTCGAGGCGCTGCTGGTGATCGGGGCGCCGAACTCGTCGAACTCGCGCCGGCTGGTCGAGGTGGGCGCCGCCTCGGGCTGCAAGGTGGCGCAACTGGTGCAGCGCGCGACCGACATCGACTGGGATGCGCTGGACGGCGCGACCGCTGTCGGCCTTGCCGCAGGGGCCTCGGCGCCCGAAGTGCTGGTGGATGAGGTGATCGCCGCCTTCCGCGAGCGGTTCAACCTGACGGTCGAGACGGTCGAGACAGTTCAGGAACGCGTCGAGTTCAAGGTTCCACGCATCCTGCGCGAGCCCGTCTGACCCCCGGAACGCCGGGGGGCAGCCCCCGGTGTGACCGGCTTCAGGCACCCCACCGCATCACCGACCGGCCGCCGAGATCCCGAACCGGCATGACAGACACGGCCATGGCGCCTAAATGCGCCGAATCGTGTCGCCGGGTTCCAGCTTCGGCTCCAGCTCGATCACCACCCCCGAGGTCGCCCCATCCGGCCGCTTGCCCGCGACGATCTCGGCCGCCCTGCGCCCGATTTCCAGCCGGCAGGCGTCCATCGTGGCCAAACGACAGGGCAGGCCCTGCACCAGTTCCACCCCGTTGAAGCCGGCAAGGCCGACCTTTCCCGGCACGTCGATCCCGTGGTTCAGGCACCACAACAGCCCGCCCGCACCGATCATGTCATTGGAGTGATACAGAAAATCCAGATCCGGGCTACGGGTCATGATGGCTTCCGTCATCTCGCGCCCCTTCAGCAGCGCCGATCCGCCGGAATAGAATTCCCGATCCTCGACCTGCAAGCCCTGCGCGGCCAGTGCGGCTTCGAACCCTTCCAGACGCTTCCGGGCGCGGTGGTCATGGGGCATCATCGTGCCCAGAAAACCGATCCGGCGATAGCCCGCCTGAACGATCGCCTCGGCCATTTTCCGCCCGGCACGGCGATGCGAGATCCCCACCGCGCTGTCCACCGGGGTGCCATCGACATCCATGATCTCGACGATCGGAATGCCGGCATTTTCCAGCATCGCCCGCGCCGCCGGGCTACGCTCCAACCCGGCGATGATGATGCCCGAAGGGCGCCACGAAAGCATCTCATACAGCACCTTCTCTTCGCGTTCGGGCGAATAGTTGGTGACGCCGACCACCGGCTGAAGGCCGGTATCTTCCAGAACTTCCGAAACGCCGGTCAGCACCTCGGGGAAGACCATGTTCGACAGCGACGGAATGATGACCGCGACAAGGTTCACCCGCTGGCTGGCCAGCGCCCCCGCGATCCGGTTCGGCACATAGCCCAGCGCCCGCGCCGCGGCCAGCACCCGTTCACGCGTGGGCCCCGAGACATCGCCACGGTTGCGCAGCACCCTGCTGACCGTCATCTCGGACACGCCCGAGGCATCGGAGACGTCGCGCAGGGTCAGCGTGCGCCGCTGAAGGGCGGGGGCCGGGTCTTTCGCCACGGAAACATCTCTCTCGCAGTGAAGTTACATTTTGTTGTTAGCGCCAAAGGGGGGGCTTGTCCAAGTCCCCTCGCCATGGCATGTTAGCGGTAACGGCCGGGAACGGCCAACAGGATCCTAAGCGTCGTGCAAGCTCTCCAAATCGGACGCGATGGACCAATGGGGGGGTGGTGGGCCAAGAGTCACTCCCCCAACTCTCCTTTCCCGACAGCACGATCGGCGCGGACGCGGCTTGCAAGCCGCGCTTTTTGCCCCCATTAAGGGGCAGGCCTCAGTGGCCACCGGCCCCGTAGCTCAACGGATAGAGCGATCCCCTCCTAAGGGATAGGTTGCAGGTTCAAGTCCTGCCGGGGTCACCATGAAATCAACAGCTTGGTGTCTTTCACAGGATCGCGTGAAGTAAAGCCACATGCCAGATCCCCGCGGAAGCCCGGAACCTGCGTGGTTCCTGCGGCCATTTCCTTCGCAATAGCCATGGCTTAGGGTGCGATCGGCAAGGGAGCGGGGCGGATGACGGATGCGCTGGTGATCGGGGGCGGCCCGGCGGGCCTGATGGCGGCCGGGGAACTGGCGCGGGCCGGCCGGAAAGTGCTTCTGTGCGACGCCCGGCCCAGTGTCGGGCGCAAGTTTCTGATGGCCGGCAAATCGGGCCTGAACCTGACCAAGGACGAGCCGCCAGACCAGTTCCTGCGCCACTATGACGAGGCCGCGGACTGGTTGGCCCCGATGCTGCGCGCCTTCGGCCCGGCCGAGGTGCAGGACTGGGCGCGCGGCCTTGGCCAGCCGGTCTTTACCGGCTCGTCCGGGCGGGTGTTTCCGGTGGCGATGAAAGCCTCGCCGCTGTTGCGGGCCTGGCTGGGGCAGCTTTCGGGCCTTGGGGTCGAGATCCGCACCCGTTGGCGCTGGGAGGGCTTTGGCACGGGGCTGCGCTTTCGCACGCCGACAGGCGTCACCGACCTGCGGCCCGCGGTGACCGTGCTGGCGCTGGGGGGCGCAAGCTGGTCAAGGCTGGGATCTGACGGCGCATGGGCCCCATGGCTGGCCGCGAAAGGGGTCGACATCGCACCGTTCCGGCCCGCCAACATGGGTTTTCGGGTCGAATGGTCGGCCCACATGGCCCGCCATTTCGGGGCGCCGGTGAAGGGCGCGGCGCTGTGCGTGGCCGACAGGCGCGAGCGGGGCGAGTTCGTGGTCTCGGCCCGCGGAATCGAGGGCGGCGGGATCTATGCCGTCTCGCGGTTGCTGCGCGAGGGGGCGGCGCTGACGCTGGACCTGCTGCCGGATCTGACGCCGGCGCAGATTCTGGCACGGTTTGCGAACCTGCGGCCGGGCGAAAGCCTGCCGAACCGGCTGCGCAAGCTGGGATTGTCGCCGGTGGCGGTGGCGCTGGTGCAGGAATTCGCCCGGCCGCTGCCGCAGGGCGAGGCGTTGGCGCAGCGACTGAAGGCGCTGCCGGTGCCGCTGGCCGGGCCGCGGCCGCTGGACGAGGCGATCTCGACCGCGGGGGGCATCACCCGCGCGGCACTGACCGACGGGCTGGAGCTGCGGGCGCTGCCCGGCATCTTCGCCTGCGGCGAGATGCTGGATTGGGAAGCGCCCACCGGGGGATATCTGCTGACCGCCTGCCTTGCGACCGGACGCCATGCCGGCCGCGCGGCGGCGGGGCGTTAAAGCCCCGGCGCCACCCCAAGGATGCTGCGGCGGCTGAAGCTGGTGCCGCGGTTCATGCCAAAGTCGAACCGCGCGCCGATGCCGATGTAGGGCTCGGTTCCGTCAAGGCCCAGATCGTCGGAATTGACCGCGCCCAGTTCGGCCGTCAGCGCGAATCCGTTCGGCAGGCTGTAATCGCCGGTCACGCCGAAGCGGGTGGCGTCGATCCCTTCCATGTCGACATGCTGGACCTTGCCGCCGACGCCAAAGCTGCCCATCGTCTGAAGCCGCCCCTCGACGCCCATCATCGAGCCGGTCAGGCCGGAGCTTTCGGTGCGCCCGACATAGGCCTCGACCTCGAAGGTATCGGACCGCTGGCCGACCTCGAAGCCGTAGAAATCGACATTGTCGCCATCCAGATCGTCCACGCCGTAAAACACCCCCAGCGCGGTTTGCTGGTTGACGTAGAAAAGCCCGTGCAGGGCGAAGGCGGTGGCGGTGTCGTCAATCTCGCGCAGCTTCGCCAGTCCCAGATCGCCCTGCACACCGATCATCGGGCTGAAGGCAAACTCGGCCGAGCCGCCCAGAGATGTCTTGGCGATGCCGCTGTCCTCGGTGAAGAAGGAATGGCCGAAATCGAGCGACGCGCCGGTCATCTCGGCCAATGCCGGGGTCGCCGCCAGCGCCGCGACGAACGCGAGCACGGAAAGCCTGTTCATGGTCTGCTCCAAGTTTCTTGTTCTGCCTGAACGCTGGATTAGCACGTTCCATCGGGCGAATCACCCCCCGTCGCGCCTATCGGGCGGTGGACAGGCGGATCAAGGCGCGTTCCATCACGGCCATCCCCGGAGCGCGGCTGCTGGATCGCAGCGTCAGGTCGGTCTCGATCAGCAGGGACAGCGCGTCTTCCAGTCTCCGCATGCCCCACTTTTGCGCCTGCCGCTGCATCTTTTCGCGCCTGCGGTTAAAGCCCGCAGGCGCCGAATCGGCGCCCGAGGCCATGCGGTGCAGGCTGCGGAAATGCCGTGTGGCCCCGATGCAAAGCGTGACAGGGTTCACGCCCTGCGCCTCAAGCCGGCGCAGCAGCGGCGCCACATCGGTCCGCCGCCCTTCGGCCACGGCATCAAGCACATCGTCCAACTCGGCCTCGACCGAGGCCGGGGCCAGCGCCGCCAGTTCCGCAACCGTCAGCGGCCCGGCATCGCGGAACTTGTAAAGACCCAGCTTTTCGATCAGTTGCCGCAGATCGCCGGGATCAAGATCGCGGGACAGCGCCAGAAGCCCTTCCATCGCCGCAGGATCGACCGCGGCAAGCCCGCTGCTGCGCAACATGCCCTGAATCTCGTCCCGGGTCGGCGGATCGTCATAAAGCCCGATCGAAACCGCGTTGGGATGGGCGTCAAAAATCTTTTTTAGCGCGGATTTGCCTGTCAGCCCGCCCGCCGTCACCACCAGTTGCGCATCGCCCGGCCGCCAGTCCTTCAGCGCGCCGGTCAGAAGCTGCGTCAGCCCATCTGTCGCATCTTCGACCAAGACCACACGCGGGCCGGGGAAAAAGCTTTTCGCCATCAGCGCATCCGCCAGCGCGGCCGGATCGCGCCGCAGATCCGAGGCCGCAAGCCGGGCAAGCCGCATCTCGGCCGGCCCCTCCGGGCCGATCAGGGCGGCCACCGCTTCCTGACGCTTCAGGGCAACGCGCATCGCATCCTGCCCGAAGATCAGCAGACCCGCGCGGGCCGGATCGGGCTTCGCAAGATAGCGCGACGCCTCGGCCCCTTTCAGGATCATTTCAGCCAGCGCCCAGAGGTGGCAAGCAGATGGGTCACGATCTCGTCGGCCAGTATCCGCATCAACCGGCTTGAGGCGTCCTCTTCCGCGCTCAGCGTTGCCACGGTCGAGCCGGTCGCCGACCACGAGGTGAAGCTTCTGGCGCGGCCGCTGGTGACGACCTGCCCGGAGGCGTGGTCCTTCAGTGAAAAATCCACCCGCCCGTTCAGATTGTAGCGGGTGATCGAGTTTTCGCCGGTGATGCCCACGCTGTCGATGTCGGTGGCGATCCGATAGGTCAGATCGAAGCGCGCCGCCGCGGGGCGGCCGAGTCGTTCTTCCAGCCTCTCGACCAGTTCGAAGCCCTGCCGATCCGACGGATCGTCGGCACGAACCGCGCCCCACAGCCGCTCGGCCGGGCCGCCCGGTGCATAGGCCGGACTGAACCCGCAACCGGCAAGCGCCAGTGTGGACAGAAGAAAGGTGCGGCGGTCAGACGACGACATTGACGATGCGCCCCGGCACGACGATCAGCTTTTTCGGGGCGTTGCCCGACAGCGCCTTCTGCACAGCTTCGTCCGCCAGCACCAGCTTTTCAACCTCGGATGCGGGCATGTCCTTCGACACGGTGATTTCCGCCCGACGCTTGCCGTTGATCTGGATCGGCAGCGTCACCGTATCGTCGATCAGCAGCGCCGGATCGGCCTTGGGCCAGGGCGCCTGCGCAACCAGACCCTCGCCGCCCAGCATGTGCCAGACCTCTTCGGCCAGATGCGGCACCATCGGCGACATCAGCTGTGCCATGGTCCGCATCGCCTGCCGCTTTGCCCCTGCCCCCGCGGCCGAGCGCGACAGCGTGTTGGTGAATTCGTAAAGCTTGGCGATGGCCTTGTTGAAGGCAAAGCCCTCGATGCCCTGCGTCACCTCGGCGATGGCGCGGGCGGTCGCCTTGTCCAGCGCCGCATCCTCGGCATTGGCGGCACTGTCGGCGCGGCTGATCTCATCGGCCAGACGCCAGACGCGGCCCAGATGCTTGAACGCCGCCTCGGCGCCCGAGGCCGTCCATTCCACATCCCGCTCGGGCGGGCTGTCCGACATCACGAACCAGCGCGCGGTATCGGCGCCGAACTGGGCGATGATGTTCATCGGATCGACGACGTTTTTCTTCGACTTCGACATCTTGGCCGAGGGGATGATCTCGACCGGGGTGCCGTCCGCCAGCCGCCCGTCGGTCACATCCTCGGGCAGGTGATAGACCGGCCGGCCCGCGGCGTCGCGGGTCATGTAGATCTCGTGCGTGACCATCCCTTGGGTGAACAGCGCGTTGAACGGCTCGATCGCCTTCGCGGGCAGGTGGCCGGTCTTCTGCATCGCCCGCGCGAAGAAGCGCGAATACAGCAGATGCAGAATCGCATGCTCGATGCCGCCGATATACTGATCGACGTTCATCCAGTAATCGGCTTCCGCCGGATCGGTGGGCGTCGCCGCCCGCGGCGCGGTAAAGCGGGCGTAATACCACGAGGAATCCACGAACGTATCCATCGTGTCGGTCTCGCGTCGGGCCTTGGCACCGCATTTCGGGCAGGTGCAGTCGCGCCACGTCGGATGGCGGTCCAGCGGGTTGCCCGGCACGTCGAAGGTCACATCGTCGGGCAGGCGGACCGGCAGATTCGCCTTGGCCTCGGGCACCACACCGCAGGTCTCGCAATGGATCACCGGGATCGGGCAGCCCCAGTAGCGTTGCCGGCTGATCCCCCAGTCGCGCAGGCGGTAGTTGGTGACACCATGCCCCACGCCTTGCGATTCGCAAAAGTCGATGGCGGCGGCGACACCATCTTCGCCGGTCTGCACCTGCGAGCCGGCAAAGCCGCGGACGTAAACCACCCGCTCGGATTTCATCGGCACGAAGGCTTCGGTCAGCGGCGCTTCCTCGGTGCCTTCGGCCACGAACACCGGCGGGATCGGCAGCCCGTATTTCGTCGCGAACTCGAAGTCGCGCGGGTCATGCGCCGGGCAGCCGAAAATCGCCCCCGTGCCGTAATCCATCAGGATGAAGTTCGCGATATAGACCGGCAATTCCCACGCGGTATCAAACGGATGCCGAACCCGGACCCCGGTCTTGAAACCTTTTTTCTCGGCCTTTTCCAACGCCTCTTCCGAGGTGCCGACACGACGGCATTCGGCCACGAATTCGGCCACGCCGGCGTCATGCCGCTCCAGATGTTTCGCCAGCGGATGATCGGGCGAGATCGCGGCGAACGACGCCCCCATCAGCGTGTCGGGCCGGGTGGTGTAAACCTCCAGCCGGTCGAACCCTTCGGGCGCATCCACCGTCGAAAACGCGAACTGCAACCCGCGCGACTGGCCGATCCAGTTGGCCTGCATCAGCCGCACCTTTTCGGGCCAGTCCTTCAGCGTATCCAACGCCTCAAGCAACTCTCCGGCATAGTCCGAGATCCGGAAGAACCACTGC
Source organism: Cereibacter ovatus (assembly GCF_900207575.1). Lineage (GTDB taxonomy): Bacteria > Pseudomonadota > Alphaproteobacteria > Rhodobacterales > Rhodobacteraceae > Cereibacter_A > Cereibacter_A ovatus. The sequence goes on along the minus strand of NZ_OAOQ01000002.1, from coordinate 79,556 downwards.
GTCAGCTCGCGCCGCTCGACCGCCGCACCGGACCGCCAGCCCTTGCCGTCGATCACCTGCTCGTTCGCCAGAACCGTCATGTCGACCGGATCCCAGTTCACCACCGCGTTCTTGCGGTAGATCAGCCCGGCTTCCATCATGTCGATGAACATGGCCTGTTGCTGACCGTAATACTCGGGATCGCAGGTCGCGAACTCGCGGCTCCAGTCGATCGACAGGCCGAGCGGCTTCATCTGCGCCCGCATATCGGCGATGTTGCCGTAGGTCCAGTCCTTGGGATGGCCGCCGCGCTCCATCGCGGCGTTTTCGGCCGGCATCCCGAAGGCGTCCCAACCCATCGGATGCAGCACCGAATAGCCGGCCGCGGCCTTCTGCCGCGCCACCACATCACCCATGGTATAGTTGCGCACATGGCCCATGTGGATGCGCCCCGAGGGATAGGGGAACATCTCAAGCACATAGTATTTCGGCCGCGCGGGGTCGTGCCGCGCCTTGAACACGGCCGCCTCGTCCCAGGCGGCCTGCCAACGGCTTTCGGTTGCAGCGGGATCGTAACGCGACATGGCGGCCTCTTTGGAAAGGATCGCCCGCAGTTACACCCACGCGCGCCCCAAGGTCCAGAGCCGCGCCTTTTACAGCTTCGCGTCGCGCAGTCGCAATTGCCGCGCCCGGTTCAGGATCGCATCCTCGACCGCGCGCTGCGTCTCGGCCGAGACGGTCCCGCCGCCCTGCGTCTGCAACGACACCTTCAACGACCGCGCATCCAGCGCCGGGTCCTGCACATAGACCGTCGCGCGATAGGCCCGCCCGCCGCCCGGCGGCACGCCATAGCCGGTTGCGAACACCCCGGTGAACGGATCGACCGACTGCACCGGCAGGAAGTTCAGCACCTCAAGCGCGGCGTTCCAGATATACTTGTTCACCTCGACGGTGGTGTTCGGATCGTCCTTGGTGCGGAACAGATCCCACATGGACGAGCTTTCGCCACGCGCGCCCACGTTGCGCTCGGCCCATTCGGCATCGCGCTGCGCCTGCCCCGCGGCCACCTGCCGGTCGGTCGCGGCCCTGCGCGCATCGGCGTCGCCCCTGCCGAACAGGCCGCCACCACAGGCGGCAAGCGAAAGCACAAGTCCGCCAAGGATGGCTGTGCGCGCAAGGCGATGGAAGGTCATGCGGTCCCCCGTTCCGACGTTGGCTGCTGTCTAGCTTAGGCCATGGGGCGTGCCAAGGTTTTTCCCGCGCCCAACGCGCCCGCGGCGGAAACGGGGCCTTATCCGCGCCTTGCACCGCCCGCGGGGCGGCGGAAACGACTGTGGCAAGACTGCACCATCGCCGGCGTTCTTCCCCCGGATCTGGCCGTTCCAATTGCAATCGCGGGCCTCAAGAGGGAAACAGACTTCAGGCCCACTCGGATTCCCCTGAGGGGGGCGCAGACGAGATAAACGAGGGAAACTATGAAACAGATTCTTCTTGCGACCACCGCCCTGGTCATGACCGCTGGCGTCGCCGCGGCCGAAATCACCTTCAGCGGCTCGGCCGAAATGGGCGTTGTTGGCGGTGGCGATAATGCGACCGAACGCGGCGGCCACACCGGCGGCAACACCGAGTTCCACAACGACTTCATGCTGAAAGTCGCCGCCACCGGCGAAACCGACACCGGCCTGTCGTTCGGCGTCAGCGTCGAGATCCAGAAAGACGAAGGCAACTCGAACGGCAACTTCGCTGCCGACAACGAAGCTTTCTTCATCTCGGGCGCCTACGGCACCCTGACGATGGGCGAAATCGACGGCGCCATGGACTGGGCGATGACCGAGAACGTCGGCAACCCGGGTTCGATCGCTGACGACGAAACCGAGCACGCCGGCTACTTCGGTGCGTTCGGCGACGGCGCCTACGACAACCAGATCGCCCGCTACGACTACAGCTTCGGCGACTTCGGTGTGGCGATCTCGGCCGAACTCGACGACACCGACACCGTCAGCAACGGCTATGCCATCGGTCTGAAATACGCGGCCGACCTCGGCGGCATCGGCATGGGCTTCGGCCTCGGCTACCAGTCGCTGGAGACCGATGGATTCTGGAACCTCGGCAACCTCGAAGACTTCACCGGCACCGTGATCCCGGCCGGTGAGGATATTGACATGCTCGGCGCCTCGATCACCGCTGACTTCAACAACGGCTTCGTGGCGGGCCTCGCCTACACCGACATCGACTTCGAAGGCGATGCCGATGCGGACCACATCGGCGTTTCGGCTGGCTACACCACCGGCGCGTTCGAAATCGGCGCCAACTACGGCGTGTTCGACTTCGAAGGCGGCGAAGCCAAAGGCTGGGGCATTGCTGCTGCTTATGACCTCGGCGGCGGTCTGAAAGTCCACGGCGGCTACGGCGACTCGGACATCGACGGCCTCGACGGCGACTACGAAACCTACTCGGTCGGCGTCTCGATGGCGTTCTGATCGGATTTCCGATCCTGAACGGAAAGAGCGGGCTTCGGCCCGCTCTTTTCATTTGCGCCAAGCCGTTCGACAGCGCCCCCCGGCCCGTGCTACGTCGCGGCAAAGCCCCTGCGGAAGGCCCGATCATGCTGCCCCTGAACCCCGCCCACCTGCCGAAACTGATGGCCGAGGCCCAGCAGCTTCTTGCCAAGGGCCGCCTGTCCGAAGCCGAAGGCCGCTATCGCGCCATCCTGGCCGTTGCGCCCGATCATGCCGCAGCCCGGTTGCAGCTTGGCCGCCTGCTGGCCGCCCGCAAACCGCCCGAACAGCCCACCGCCGGCAAGCCACCAAAACCCGTGGCGCACCCCCGGATCGGCCGCGCCGCCCCGGTCGAGGTCAAGGCCCTGCTGGCCGATTATAACGCCGGCCGGATGCCCGCCGCCGAAAAGCGCGCCGCCGCCCTGCTGCGCGCGGCGCCCGATTCGGCGCTGGTGGCCGATGTGCTGGGCAGCGCCCGGATGGCCCTGGGCCAACCCGAAGCCGCGCTTGACGCCTTTCGCCGCGCCACCGAACTGGAACCCGGCTGGTCTGATGGCCACCTGCATCTGGCGCAGGCGCTGGTGCGGCTGAACCGCCCGGCCGAGGCGTTGGAACCCGCCTCTCGCGCGGCCATGCTGACGCCGAAACCGGCGCGGGCGCTGTGCCTTCTGGCGCTGGCCCATGTGCGGCTTGGGCGGCCGGCGCAGGGTCTGGCGGCCCTGAAAGCCGCCACCGCCGCCGAGCCTGCGAACGCCGACGCCCAGTTCCAGCTGGGCGTGCTGCACAGCGACCTGCGCCATCTGACCGAAGCCGAAGCAGCCTTCCGCGCGGCCGAGGCTGCGGGAAACCACAGCGCGCTGTTGCAGATGCGGCTGGGGCAGGTGCTGGTGCAACAGGGCGACGAGGCCGGCGCCGCCGTCTGCTATGACAAGGGGCTGACGGCCGAACCCGACCACGCCCTGCTGATCTCGCGCAAGGCGCTGCTGTTGCAGAACCGCGGCGCGTTCACCGAGGCCGAGGCGCTGTTCCGCCGCGCCATCGCGCTGTCGCCCGCCACGGGCGAATTCTACCGCCTGCTGTCCGCCAGTCTGAAAATGGCCGAAGACGACCCCCTTCTGGCGGAAATGCAGCGCCGGTTCGACGATCCCGCCACCCCCGACGCCGACCGGATGCAGTTCGGCTTTGCGCTGGCCAAAGCGATGGAGGATCTGAAGCGCCACGACCGCGTGTTCACCTATCTGCGCCCCGCCAACCAGTTGATGCGCAAGGCCCATCCCTACGACATCGCCACCCGCCGCGCCGAGGTGGATGCCATCCTGCGCGCCTTCTCCGATTTCGCGCCGATCACCGTCAGCGGCCGGTCCGACGCTGCCCCCGTGTTCGTGACCGGGATGCCGCGGTCCGGCACCACGCTGGTGGAGCAGATCATCGCCAGCCACAGCCGCATGACCGGCGGCGGCGAAATCGGCATTGCCGCCCGCGAGGCGCAGAAGGTGGTGGTGGACGCACGCGGCAACTGGCGCCCGTGGGCCAGCCTTGCCCCCGACGAGATCGCCGGCATGGGCCATCGCTATGTCGACCAGATCCGCCGCCGTTTCCCCGAGGCGGTTCAGGTCACCGACAAGTCGATCCAGACCCACGCATGGATGGGCCTGATCGCGCAGGCGCTGCCGCAGGCGCGCTTTGTCGTGGTGCGTCGCGATCCGCGCGACACGGCGCTGTCGATCTATCGCAACGTCTTTGCCGAGGGCACGCATCTTTACGCCTACGACCTGCATGACCTTGGCCGCTATTTCCGTATGTTCGACGAGTTGATCGACTTCTGGCGCGGCAAGATGCCCGGCGGCTTCCATGAGGTGCAGTATGAAGACCTTGTGGCCAACCCCGAGGATGAATCGCGCCGTCTGATCGCCGCCTGTGGGCTGGATTGGGAAGACGCCTGCCTGAACTTCCACGAAAACACCCGTCGCGTGCAGACACTCAGCCTGTTTCAGGTGCGCCAGCCGATCTATCGCAGCTCGACCCACGCATGGGAGCGTCACCGGGACGATCTGAAAGAGTTGCTCGACGCGCTGGAGGCCCCCGATGCTTGAGACGATCCGCGCCCGCATCGCCCGCGCCTGCGCCGCCGCGGGGCGTGCGCCGGATGCCATCCGGCTGATCGCAGTGTCCAAGGTGCAGCCGCTTGACCGCGTGGTGGCGGTGCTGGAACAGGGCCACCGGGTCTTCGGCGAGAATTATGTGCAGGAAGCGGCCGGCAAGTGGCCCGGATTGCGCGACCGCTTCGGCCCGGTCGAGGTGCATATGATCGGCCCGCTTCAGACCAACAAGGCGAAGGTGGCGGTGGGGCTGTTCGATGCGATCCACACACTGGACCGGCCCTCGCTGGCGGAACGGCTGGCGCGGCTGGCACAGGATCGAGGCGCCTGCCCCGATCTGTTCGTGCAGGTGAACACCGGCGCCGAGCCGCAGAAGGCCGGCGTCCTGCCGTCCGAGGCCGATGCCTTCATCGGCCTGTGCCGCGGGATGGATCTGCCGGTGCGCGGCCTGATGTGCATCCCGCCCGAAGATCAGGACAGCACCCCGCATTTCGCCGCACTGGCCGGGATCGCGGCGCGGAACGGGCTTGCCGGCCTGTCGATGGGGATGAGCAGCGATTTCGAGGCCGCCATTGCCGCAGGGGCCACCCATGTCCGCATAGGCTCGGCCATCTTTGGCGAGCGAAGCTATCCGCCGCGCGGCTGACGGCTCAGGTCACCACCAGTCGGGTTTGCGGATCGATCCGGTTCACGATCCACACCAGATCCGCGCGCGAAAAGGCGACACAGCCCGCCGTGGGCCAGCGCGGCCGGCGCCATGTGTGGATGAAGATGGCCGAGCCGCGCCCCGGCACGGCCTCGGGCCAGTTCCAGTCGGTCGTCAGGATCACGTCATACAGCGGATCGGGACGGCTGAGCCGTTCGTGACCAAAGCGATGCGGCGCCCGGACCATCAGGTTGTAATCGGGGTCGCGCGGATCGTCGGACCACAGATCCGACGGCGAGACAGGCACCGCCCAATCCGGCAGCGCCGATGCCGCCACCCGGTCGGGGCGATACAGCAGCCCCGCGATGCGATGGACGCCGCGCGGGGTCGCGCCGTCGCCTTCGCGTTTGGCATCGGTGATGCCACCGCGCCCGATCGAACAGGGAAACCGCCGCCCCATGAACCGCGCGCCCCAGCGGTTCACCACCAGATCCGTCATGCCAGATGCCCCGATTTGGCGGCCTTGGTCGCCAGATACCCTTCGTTGATCGCATTCCGGCCGACATGCAGCGGCACACGTTCAGCGACGCGGATGCCGTTCGCCTCCATCATGCGGATCTTGGCCGGATTGTTGGTCAGCAGCCGCACCGCCGAAAACCCCATCTGCCGCAGGATGCCGGCACCGATGCGGAAATCGCGCTCGTCATCTTCAAAGCCAAGGCGATGGTTGGCCTCGACCGTGTCAAATCCCTGATCCTGCAAGGAATAGGCCCGCATCTTGTTCGCCAGCCCGATCCCCCGCCCTTCCTGATTCAGGTAAAGCAGCACACCCGCGCCCTCTTCGCCCATCCGCGCCAGCGCGGCCCGCAACTGTGGCCCGCAATCGCATTTCAGGCTGCCCAGCACGTCGCCGGTGAAGCAGGCCGAATGAAGCCGCGCCAGCACCGGCTGTGCGCGGTCGGGGCGGCCGATCTCGATGGCGTAGTGTTCCTCGCCGCCGTCCTCGGGGCGGAACACATGCACCCGCCCCGCCTGCGAGGCGACCATGGGCACCCGCGCCGACACCACCGGATGCAGGGGCGATCCGCGCAACAGTTCCGGCGCGACCTCGGCCAGCGGCAGCAGCGTCAGCGCGTGTTCCGCCGCAAGGCGCAACGGATCGGCCACCGGAACCACCAGTGCCGCGGGCAGCAGATGCGCCGACTTGGCCAGCGTCAGCGCCGCGCGATGCAGCGCCGCCCCCCCGCCACGCAGCGACCGCAGCGGCCCCTTCATCGGCAGCCGCAGGTCATCGGCCGGGTCGGCCACCGCCTTCAGCCAGTCGACACCCGCCGCTTCGGGCACCTCGATCCGCGCCAGATCGCCGTCATAGGCCCGGGCCTTCAGCGTCTCGGCCCGGCGCGCGGTGATCGCCAGTTCGGCCACCCCCAGCCCGCGCAGGTCAGCCAGTCGCGCGGGGTCCAGCGCCTCGACCGCCACCGCCAGAACGCCCCGCCCGGCATCGGTCAGCACCACCGGCACCCCCATCCGCAGGTCGCCCCGCGCGCGGTTCAGGCGTTCGACGATGGTGGGGGCAAGCGGCATGGGGGCATCCTTTCCCGTCCTTCCTAGCCGCGCCTGAAGGAAATTGAAACAATCCCGGCGATTGCGACACGACCGCGTGAGAGTCTGGCCACAAATCTTGCCTCACCGCGCGACCACGCACATGTGATCGTCAAAGCGAAGGAGAAAACCGATGGCCGCGCTGAAAAAGATCCTTCTGGTGGACGACGACGACGACCTGCGCGAGGCGCTGAGCGAACAGTTGGTAATGACCGAGGATTTCGACGTGTTCGAGGCCGCCTCGGGCGCCGAGGGCATAGAGAAGGCCAAGGCCGCGCTTTACGATCTGGTCATCCTCGATGTGGGCCTGCCAGACACCGACGGACGAGAGCTGTGCCGCCTGATGCGCAAGGCCGGGGTGAAGTGTCCGGTGCTGATGCTGACCGGACATGATTCGGACAGCGACACGATCCTGGGCCTTGATGCGGGCGCGAACGACTATGTGACCAAGCCTTTCAAGTTTCCGGTGTTGCTTGCGCGCATCAGGGCGCAACTTCGTGCGCATGAACAATCAGAGGATGCGGTGTTTCAACTTGGGCCCTACAGCTTCCGCCCGGCGCAGAAGATGCTGGTGGACGAGAAGGACAGGAAGATCCGCCTGACCGAGAAAGAAACCAACATATTGAAGTTTCTTTATCGCGCATCACAGGATGTTGTGGCTCGGGATGTGCTCCTCCACGAAGTCTGGGGCTACAATGCAGGTGTCACAACCCACACGCTAGAGACCCACATCTACAGGTTGCGCCAGAAAATCGAGCCCGATCCGTCCAATGCGCGACTTCTGGTCACGGAATCCGGCGGATACAGGCTTGTTGCGTGAGATCAAGTTAATGCCCAGAGTGTATGTTATAGATGATTTCAGGCGGATCGTTTTCCCGCCACACGCGATCCCTTCCGTGTCGGGGGAATGACACGGACCCTCCCTGTTGGATCTGGCCGGGCCTTGTGCCCGGCCTTTTTTTTCGCGCTTCGTGAATGGCAGGGCAAAGACCCGACGTCTGCCGCGACAGCACAAGCGTCGCCAATGGTGGACCGCAGCAGGGCAAGGGGCTAATCAGGGCCGGCAGTCCGGAGCGCGCCATGACCTTTACCCTTGCCACCTGGAACATCAACTCGGTCCGCCTGCGCGAGGCGCTGGTCTCGCGGCTGCTGACACAAGAGATGCCCGATATCCTGTGCCTTCAGGAATGCAAAAGCCCGGTCGAAAAGATCCCGCTTCAGACGTTTCAGGCACTGGGATATGGCTGGTGCGTCGCGCGGGGGCAAAAGGGCTATAACGGGGTGGCGATCCTGTCGAAACGGCCGCTGGAGGATGCGGGGGGGCATGATTTCGCCGATCTGGGCCATGCCCGCCATGTCTCGGCGCGGCTGGAAAACGGCGTGACGATCCACAATTGCTATGTGCCCGCCGGCGGTGACATCCCCGACCGAGAGCTGAACGTGAAATTCGGCCAGAAGCTGGATTACCTGACCCGGATGCGCGACTGGTGCCGGGCCGAGACGCCGCAGAAGGCGATCCTGGTGGGCGATCTGAACATCGCCCCGCGCGAGGATGACGTCTGGAACCACAAGGCGCTGCTGAAGATCGTCAGCCACACCCCGATCGAGGTCGATCATCTGAACGCGCTGATGGACGCGGGCGGCTGGGTCGACATCACCCGCAAGGACATCCCCGCAGGGCAGCTTTATTCGTGGTGGTCCTATCGCTCGCCCGACTGGGATGCCGCCGACAAGGGCCGCCGGCTGGATCACATCTGGGCCACGCCCGACATCGCGACCGCCGCCCATTCCAGCCGTATCCTGCGCATGGTCCGCGGCTGGGACCAACCGTCGGACCACGCCCCGGTTTTCGCGACCTTCGATCTATAGGCCCTGCGCCCCCTTTCCTGGGCCGCTTTTGGCTGTAATCTGAACCGTGCATTTGCAGGTGATGGTTCAGTGTATTCAAGTGGATTTGGAACGAAACGGCCCACGGATCTTGGTGCGGTTGCCGTGCTGGCCGATGGCGAGAACGTGACCCCGACCGCTGCCGAAGCCCTGATGCCACGCATCGCGGAACTGGGCGCGGCAACCATCCTGCGGGCCTATTGCGACCGCAGCAACCCCAACGGCTGGGACAAGGATCCGCGGTTCCAGATCACCTATCTGGATCGGCTCTCGGGGAAGAATTCGGCCGATATCCGTCTGGTGATCGACGCGATGGATATCGCCCATGCCGCTGTGGTCAATGCGATCGTCATCCTGTCCACCGACCGCGACTTCGCGCCGCTTGCCCACAGACTGCGTGCGGTCGGCCTTTGGGTTCTGGGGGCTGGGCGGGCCGAAACCTCGGCCCATTTCCGGCTGGCGTGTTCGGAATTTCATGTTCTGCCCTCGGCCGAGCCGAAAGACACCCCCCGTCCGATCCCGATCGCCAAGGCCCCACAGCTTGGCCAGATCGACGATGCGATCCATCGCGTCTGCCGCAAGCATGGCGGCACCAGGGCCCGGATCACGCTGATGACGCTTGGCATCGTCATGCCTCGCGAGGAAGGGATCTATCGCAAGGCCACCAGCGCGCCGACGTGGCGAAGCTATCTGAAGGCCCGCCCCGATCTTTACCGGATCGAGGGCGAGGGGCAGGGCAGCACCGTCACCTTGCTGCGCCCCTAGCGATCTGGCGCATACCGGGCAAGGAACATTTCGACCGCGCCCAAGGCCACCTTGCTTTGCGCCTCGGGGCCCGAAGGGCCGCCGACGCCAAATACCATCCGGTTGAAGATGTCGGCCTTGCACAGTTCCGCGAACTGGTCGGCGGCAAGGCCCAGATCGTCAATGACAAGATCGCCGCGTGCCACAGCCTCGGCCAGATAGTCGACGATCCGCCGCCGGACCAGCGCCGGGCCACTGTCATAGAACTCGCGGCCCAGTTCGGGAAAGCGGTCGGCCTCGGCCACGCAGATCCGCCATGTGCGGATGCCGAAGTCGGACAGGGCAAAGCCCACGATCCGCGCGGCCGCCATGGTCAGCACCTCGCGCACGGTCAGGTCGTGGGTGATCAGGGCCAGGGTCTCGTCGGCCTGCCGGCCGCATTCGGCCTTGGCCACTTCCAGAAACAACAGCCGCTTGTCGGGGAAGTAGCTGTAAAGCGTGGCTTTCGAGACCCCGGCCTCGCGGGCGATGTCATCGACACTGGCGCCTTCGAACCCGTCGCGCAGAAAGACGCGCCGGGCGCCGTCAAGCACCTGGTCGAACTTGCGTCCCTTGCGGATCCCTGGCTGCACGGCGTCCATCGCCCCCCCTGGGGCCGACCATAGACGGCGGCCGGAACGGGGGGCAAGGGCGCTGCCGCCCTAACGCGGGCAACTTGTGCCAGCCGTGCAATCCTGGCCCGTGGGCCAGGTCAGGTGGGGAATATCGAACGGATAGCTGAACGCCGGCGCCGCCAGCCCAAGCGCCAGAACCGTCGCGACCGTCAAGGTCAACCGCATCATCCTTGCCTCCATCATCCGGGCCATCCGGGCCGCGCGCCAATCTGAACCGAGTCGTTTATCTGGGCAAGTCATATATAAACCGAACCGTTCAGTTTGGGCAAATTTGTCGCCTTGGCAGCAGGGGGCGGGGCGCTATCCTGGAATCGTTCCAAAAAAGGTGACCGCATGATTCCCGGTTTCCCGTCGCGCCGACGCTTCAAGGATCTGACCGAGGCCGAGATCCTTGCGCTGGCGATCTCGTCCGAAGAGGACGACGCCCGGATCTATCGCAGCTATGCTGATCGGCTGCGGGCGGCCTACCCCGGCTCGGCCGCGCTGTTCGAGGCGATGGGCGCCGAAGAGGATGGCCACCGTCAACGCCTGATCGACATCTTTCGCCACCGCTTTGGCGAGACGATCCCTTTGATCCGGCGCGAACATGTCGAGGGCTATCGGCCGCGCAAGCCGGTCTGGCTGCTGGAAACCCTGCCGATCGAGCGTATCCGCGCCGAAGCCTGGGAGATGGAGAACGCAGCCCGCAGCTTCTACGAGAAGGCGGCGAAACAGGTCGGAGATGCCGCGACCCGCAAGCTGCTGGGCGATCTGGCCGCGGCCGAGGCCGGGCATGAGAACCGGACAAAGACCCTTGCAGGCGAACATCTGGGCGCCGAAACCCGCAGCGAAGAGGATCAGACCGAACGGCGCCAGTTCATCCTGACCTGGGTGCAGCCGGGGCTGGCGGGGCTGATGGATGGGTCGGTCTCGACACTGGCGCCGATCTTTGCCACCGCCTTCGCCACGCAAGATCCCTGGACGACGTTCCAGGTCGGGCTGGCGGCATCGGTCGGCGCCGGGATCTCGATGGGCTTTACCGAGGCCGCGCATGATGACGGGGTCATGTCAGGCCGGGGATCGCCGTGGAAGCGCGGGATCGCCTCGGGGGTGATGACGACGGCCGGGGGGATGGGCCATGCCCTGCCCTATCTGATCCCGAGCTTCGGCATCGCCACGGCCATCGCCATTGCCGTGGTGTTCGTGGAACTGTGGGCCATCGCCTGGATCCAGAACCGCTTCATGGAGACGCCCTTCCTGCGCGCGGCACTTCAGGTCGTTCTGGGCGGCGGGCTGGTGCTGGCGGCTGGGATCCTGATCGGGTTCGGCTGAGAGTCGGGGACGGGCGGCCGTGTCGCCTTCCTCCGGGGTGGCGGGATCCGGGGCCGTCGCCGGGGGCCTTCTGCCCCCGGACCCCCGAGGATATTTGGGCCAGAATGAAATGGGGGCTACCGGAACCGGGCTTCGACGTTTTGCCGAGCTTGCATCCGTGGCGGGGGCGTGAAAGCTTGGCCATGAGCCAAGCCGAAAGCCTGTGATGCTGCCTGTCCTACTGAAGACCCTGCCCTTCTTCGCGCTGATCGGCACGGGATATCTGGCCGGGCGGACACGTTTTTTCACGCCCGAGGCGACGGCATGGCTGACGAAGTTCGTGTTTTACTTTGCGCTGTCGGCCATGCTGTTCCGGTTTGCGGCAAACCTGTCGGTAGGCGAAATCTGGTCGACGCCGTTCGTGCTGGCCTATCTGGCGGGCTCGACCACGGTTTACGGGCTGGCGAGCCTTGTCGCGCGGTGGCGCGGGGTCAGCACCGAGGAAGCGGCTGTCGAGGCGCAGTGTTCGGTGATTGGCAATACCGGGTTTCTGGGCGTGCCGATGCTGGTTCTGCTGTTGGGGCCACAGGCGGCGGGGCCGGTTCTGATGGTGCTGGCGATCGACCTGATCGTGTTTTCGTCGTTGATCACGCTGATCATCACCGGGGTGCGCGAGGGGCAGATGCGTCTTGGCATCGTGAAGGTGCTGGGGCAGGGATTGCTGAAGAACCCGATGATCGTCTCGATGGGTGCGGGGCTGGCCTGGTCGGCGAGTGCGATGCCGGTGCCGGCGCCGGTCAACGACTTTCTGGCGCTGCTGGGCGGGGCCGCGACGCCGGGGGCGCTGTTTGCCATCGGCGCGTCGCTGGCGACGAAATCGGCCGAGCGGCTGGAGGTGGCGGGCTGGCTGGCGTTCTGCAAGCTGGTGTTGCATCCGGCGGCGGTCGCGGTCGCGGCGCTGTGGGTCTTTCCGGTCGAGCCGCACGCGGCGGGCGTGATGATCGCGGCGGCCGCGCTTCCCGTTGCCGGGAACGTCTATATCCTTGCCCAGCATTACGGGGTGGCGCCGCAGCGTGTGTCGGCCTCGATCCTGATTTCCACCGCGGTCAGCATCCTGACCATCACCGGCGTGATCGCCTGGGTCACGACCTTCTGAGGAGAGGAGATCCCTATGAAGACCATTTCGGAAAGCCGCTGCTACGGGGGCACCCAAGGCGTCTATTGCCACAGTTCCGCGGCGACGGGATGCGACATGACCTTCGGCCTTTACCTGCCGCCCGAGGCCGAAAACGAGGCGGTGCCGCTGGTCTGGTATCTTTCCGGGCTGACCTGCACCCATGAGAACGCGATGGTGAAGGCCGGGGCGCAGAAATGGGCGGCACAGGAAGGTGTGGCGCTGGTGTTTCCCGACACCTCGCCGCGCGGCGAAGGCGTGCCGGACGATCCGTCGAACTATGCGTTGGGTCAGGGGGCGGGCTTTTACGTCAATGCCACGGAAGATCCCTGGGCCGCGAACTTCCGCATGTGGGATTACATCACCGAGGATTTGCCGCGGGTTCTGTTCTCGGCCTTTCCGCTGGACGAAGGGCGGCAGTCCATCATGGGGCATTCAATGGGCGGCCATGGCGCGCTGACCATCGCGATGAGCTTTCCGGGCCGGTTCCGGTCGGTTTCGGCCTTTGCGCCGATCACCCATCCGACCGCGTCGGACTGGGGGCGAAAGCAGCTTCTGGCCTATCTGGGTCCGGACGAGGCAAAATGGGCGCCCCACGATTCCGTCCTGCTGATGCGGAAGCGGGGCTTTGACGGGCCGATGCTGATCGATCAGGGGGCCTCGGACCAGTTTCTGGAGGCGCTGAAACCCGAGGCTTTGGCCGAGGCGATGATGGCGCGGCGCCAGCAGGGCATCTTCCGGATGCAGCAAGGCTATGACCACAGCTATTTCTTCGTCTCGACCTTCATGGAGGAACACATGGCCTTCCATGCCAATGCGCTCTATGCCTAGCCGGCTTTACATCGACGCCGACGCCTGCCCGGTGAAGGCCGAGGCCGAGCGGGTCGCCGTGCGGCACGGGATCGGCATGGTTCTGGTGTCGAACGGCGGCATCCGGCCCTCGGCGCATCCGCTGGTGGAAAGCGTGTTCGTACCCGAAGGCCCGGATGCGGCCGACATGTGGATCGCGGACCGCGCGGGGCCGGGCGACATTGTGGTGACTTCGGACATTCCGCTGGCGGCGAAGGCGGTGGCGGCCGGGGCGCTGGTGGTGAAGCCGAATGGCGAGGAACTGAATGGCGCCAATATCGGCAACGCTTTGGCCACGCGCGATCTGATGGCGGATCTGCGCGCGGCCGATCCGTTCCGGCAGGGCGGCGGGCGGCCGTATTCGAAGGCCGACCGCTCGCGCTTTCTTGAGGCGCTGGAACGTGCGATGCGGAAGGCGAAGGCCACCGCGGGAAAGGCAGGAACATGACCATCGACATCATCGGCCCCGAAGCCGAGGCGCTGCTAAGCTGGGACGGGCTGACCACCGCGATCGAGGCAGGCCACCGCCTGCCGCGCGCCGAGATTGCGGATATCTTCCTGTATCGCGGCAAAGACACGCTGTTGTCGCGCGCGGCCTGGATCGACGGGCTGGGCCAACTGGTCAAGACCTGCACGATCTTTCCCGGCAATGCCGAGGCGGGCCTGCCCACGATCAACGGCACTGTTACGCTTTACGCCGACCAGGGCGGCCTGCCCGAGGCGCTGATCGACTTTCACCTTGTCACCAAATGGAAAACCGCGGGCGACAGCCTGCTGGCGGCAAAGCGGCTGGCGCGGAGGGACAGCCGCGAAATCGTGATCGTGGGGGCGGGCAATGTCTCGCGCGCGATGATCGCGGCCTATTCCAGCCTGTTCCACGACGCCCGCTTCACCGTCTGGAACCGTTCACCCGACAAGGCGCGCGCGATGGAAGGGCCGCGGGTGCAGGCGACCGAGGATCTGGAAGCCGCCGTTCGCAAGGCCGACATCGTCTGCACCGCCACCATGAGCCATGATCCGGTGGTGAAGGGCGCGTGGCTGAAACCCGGCACCCACCTTGATCTGATCGGCGCCTTTCGCCCCGACATGCGCGAAGTGGATGACGAGGCGCTGCGCCGGGCCACCATCTTCGTCGACAGCCGCGCCACCACCATCGGCCATATCGGCGAGATCCGCGACCCGATCGCCCGGGGCGTGATCTCGGAGGCCGATATCCGCGCCGATTACTACGACATCCGCTCGGGGGCGCATGTCCGCAGCTCGGACGACGAGATCACGATCTCGAAGAATGGCGGCGGGGCGCATCTGGATCTGATGACGGCGGCCTATGTCGCGGCGATGTGGCGGATGCGCTGACTAAAGCGGGATGACATCGACGGCGTGGCTGGTTTCCTGCCCGCCCGCCGTGCGCAGGATGCCCGCGACCGGCGCCACGTCGCCGTAATCGCGGCCCAGCGCGGCGGTGATGTGGTCAGAGCCGGCGAAGCAGCCGTTGGTCGGGTCGAACTCGATCCAGCCTTCGGCGCGGCCGCACCACACCCGGACCCAGGCGTGCATCGCATCCGATCCCTCCAGACGGGGCAGGCCCGGCGGCGGAACCGTGCGCAAAAAGCCCGAGACATAGCCCGCCGGCACGCCGCAACCGCGCAGGCCGGCAATCATGATCTGGGCGAAGTCCTGACAAACGCCGTGGCGGTGGGCGAAAGCCTCGGCCGGGGGGGTGTCGACCTCGGTCGCGCCGGCATCAAAGCGCATGTCGCGGTGCAGGGCCCGGCCCAGCGCCTCGAGGCCCGCGCGGGTGCTGGCGGCACCCGCCATCGCCGCCCGCGTATAGGCGGTGATCGCATCCACCGGATGCAGCCGCGGAGAGGCGCCCAGAAAATGGTGCGGCGCGTCCGGGGCCAGCGTCCGACAGGCGGCGATTTCCGCCGGCAGCTCTGCCAGCGGCACCGAACGGTCCGCGTCCGGGCCCGCGAACAGCCGGGAAACCTTTGCCGTTGCGGTAAAGACGATCTCGGAATGGTCCGATGTCAGCGCCAGCTCGGCCGTGGGATTGCCGAAGAAATCCGTGAAATCATCGCGATGCGAGGGGCGGGGGCTGATCGCGATCCGGGCGTCGGTCACGTCCTGCACGCCGGGAAGGGGCCGCGGCAACAGCCGCAGCAGGTGGCGCCCGCCCGAGGCCGGGCGGGCATAGCGGTAACTGACGGACAGGCGCACTTGATACAGCATCAGCTTAGGTAAGTCTCGGTGATCAGGTCTGAAATCTCCCAGACCGCGCCGCGCAGACGCCAGAGCGCGTCGGTGTCCAGCGTCTCGGCCCGGTCGGTGGCAAGGTTGGTGCGGGTGCGCAGCACAAGGCGCATCAGGTCGGGCATCGGGCTGGCCGTGGCGCCGGGCAGGAAGCCCACCTGTTCATGGATGCCATCCAGTTGAAACAGGATCGAGCGCGGGTTCATCGCGTCCAGCGCCAGCAGGTCCACCACCGTCTCGCGCGAGGTGGTGACGGCAAAGCGGCGGCGGTGGGTCATCACCGAATCGCCCACCTCGACCGCCAGATCCAGCCCGCCATCGGGCGCCCACGGATCGGCCAGCGTCGCCAGCACCGCCGCCATTCCGGCCGCGCGCTCGATATGGCGGCCTAGTTCCAGAAACCGCCAGCCGGTGACGCGATACATGTTTTCATGCACGAGGCCGGAAAAGCCGGTGATCTTGCGCAACAGCGCCGACAGCGCGCGGGCGGCATCGTCACCCGGCTCGACCCGTTCGGCCATCCGCCGCATGGTCTTTTCCAGATCGGCCAGCGCCTGCCAGCCATCGGGCGAGAACCTGTCGCGCACCTGCCCGGCACTGGCAACGGCGGAACCCAGCGTCTGGATCAACCCACGGGGGATGCCCTCGTCGGGGTTCACCCCATGGCCGCGAAACAGCGGCGCCAGCGCGGCCAGCAGCGGCGCACGGGGGTCATCGGTTTCGGCGAGGCGGATGTTATGGGCACGCAACAGGCGCATGATGCCCTCGGTCCGTTCGACATAGCGGCCAAGCCAGAACAGGTTGTCGGCGGCGCGCGACGGCAGCGCGCCTTCGCGCGCTTGCAGGTCGCGGCCATGGATCAGGCTGGCCGGCTCGACCGGATGGGTGCTGACGATCCAGACATCGGCCGCGGCACCGCCCTGCTGCATGGCGATGGCATGGGCGTCGGTGGTCCGGCCGATGCGGGCAAAGCCGCCCGGCATCGCCTGCCAGCCCTGCGGCGTGCGGGCCAGAAACACCCGCAAACTCATCGGGCGCGGCACCAGCCTGCCGTCGATATGGGCAGGCGTGGTGGACAGCGTGACCGATTCCTGCCCGACCAGCGCCGTGCCTTCGCGGTCCAGCCAGTCGGCCAGCGGGCCGGGGGGCGCGGGCAGGCCGTCCTCGATCGGCTGGCGGGTGGACAGGGCCGGCGACAGGATCATCCGCCCGGCATGGGCGGCGACATGGGCGCGTTCGGCCGCTTGCCCGCACCACCATGTGGCGATGTTGGGCAGGATCAGATCCTGACCCAGCAACGCGCGGGCAATGCGCGGCATGAAGGCCAGCAGCGCCCGTGTCTCCAGCACCCCCGAGCCCAGCGTGTTCACCAGAGTGACCGAGCCGTTGCGCAGCGCCGAGACCAGCCCCGGCGTCCCGATCTGCGAGCGTCCGTCCAGTTCCAGCGGATCGGCATAGGCACCATCCAGCCTGCGCCACAGCACGCTGACCGGGCGCGGCCCGGCCACGGTGCGCACCATCAACTGCCCGCCGATGACGGTCAGATCCTCGCCCTGCAACAGCAGAAAACCCAGATAGCGCGCGATCCATGCGTGTTCGTAATAGGTCTCGTTCAGCGGCCCCGGGGTCAGGATGCCGACCCTTCCCTGCGGATCAGGCTGCAATTCCTGAAGCGCATTGCGGAAGGTGCGGAAAAAGCCGGCCAGACGATGCACATTCGCCTCGGCATAGAAATCCGAGAACACCCGCGCCGTCGCCACCCGGTTTTCCAGCGCGAACCCCGCCCCCGATGGCGCCTGCGCCCGGTCGCCCAGCACCCACCAGCAGCCATCCGGGCCGCGGCCGACCTCGAACGCCAGAAAATGCAGGTGATGCCCGCCGCGCGGCGCGATGCCCACCATCGGGCGCAGCCATTCCGGGTTTTCGGCAACCAGCGCGGGCGGCAGCACACCGTCCGCCACCAGCCGGTTCGGGCCGTAAAGATCGGCCATCAGGGCTTCCAGCACCTCGGCGCGCTGAATCAGGCCGGCGGTCAGCGTGGCCCATTCCCCTTCGTCGATCAGCACCGGGATATGGCTGAGCGGCCATGCCCTTTCGGCGGACCCTTCGGCGGAATACTGGCGGAAGAACACGCCCGCATCGCGCAGATACTGATCGCCCCGGCCAAAGCGGCGGTGCAGCTCGTCGGGCGAGAGCCCGGCAAGATGGCGGATGAAGCCCTGCCAGACCGGGCGGATCTGGCCGGTCGCGTCCATCATCTCGTCCGGCGTGCCGGGATCGGGGCGATAGTCCGCGGTCAGGCCGTCAAGGCCCGGCGCAGGGCGCAAGCGGCGGTCCATCACAGCCCCGCGGGCCGGCGAAGGTCCAGCGTCATCGGAAAGTCCGGGTGCGGGGTTTCGGGATGCAGCGGCCAGTGCCCGGCGCTGTGGCCATGCGGCTGGAAGCGGGCAAGGCGGCGGGCCTCGGCCTCGTTGCCGTTCACGGGGAAGGTGTCGTAGTTGCGCCCGCCGGGGTGGGCGACGTGATAGACGCAGCCGCCCAGCGCCCGGCCCGACCATGTGTCGTACAGATCGAAGGTCAGCGGCGCATCGACGGCAAGGCCCGGATGCAGCGCCGCAGCGGGTTGCCACGCCTTGTAGCGCACCCCCGCCACCGCCACACCAGTGCCCGCAGGCACCAGCGGCACCGGCCGCCCGTTGCAGGCGACACGGTAGCGCGCGGGATCGGCCCCGCTCAGCTTGACCTGAAGCCGTTCGGTCGAACTATCGGTATAGCGCACGGTGCCGCCGATCGCGCCGGTTTCGCCCAGCACATGCCACGGCTCCAACGCCTGCCGGAGTTCAAGCCGGGCGCCTTCGTAGTCGACCTCGCCGCAGAAGGGGAAGCGGAACTCGGCCTGCGCCTTGAACCAGTCGGGATCCAGATCGAAGCCATGCGCCCGCAGATCGGCCAGCACATCCAGAAAATCCTGCCAGACATGGTGCTGCAACATGAAGCGATCGTGCAGCATTGTGCCCCAGCGGGTCAGCGGGCCGGTCACCGGGCTTTGCCACATCCGCGCGATCAGCGCCCGGATCAGCAGTTGCTGGGCAAGGCTCATCCGCGGATCGGGCGGCATCTCGAAGCCGCGAAACTCGACCAGACCCAGCCGGCCGGTGGGGCCATCGGGCGAGAACATCTTGTCGATGCAGATTTCGGCCCGGTGGGTGTTGCCGGTGACATCGGTCAGGATGTTGCGCAGCAGCCGATCCGGCAGCCATAGCGGCCCGCGTGCATCCTGCGGCCCCGGGATCTGGGACAGGGCGATTTCCAGCTCATACAGGCTGTCGTGGCGGGCCTCGTCGATGCGGGGCGCCTGACTGGTCGGGCCGATGAACAGCCCCGAAAACAGATAGGACAGCGACGGGTGCCGGTTCCAGTGCAGGATCAGGCTGCGCAGCAGATCGGGCCGGCGCAGAAACGGCGAATCCATCGGCGTGCGCCCGCCCACCACGACATGGTTGCCGCCGCCGGTGCCGCAATGCTTGCCGTCGATCATGAACTTGTCGGCGCCAAGGCGGGTCTGGCGCGCCTCGTCATAGACGGCCGTGGTGATCGCCACGCAATCGGCCCAGGTGTGCGCGGGATGGATGTTCACCTCGATCACGCCCGGATCGGGGGCGACGCGGATCACGTTCAGCCGCGGGTCGTGCGGCGGGGCATAGCCTTCGATATGAACCGGCAGGCCCAGCTTCCGCGCCGCCGCCTCGGCCGCCGCGACCAGTTCAAGGTAGTCCTCGACCGCCTCGACCGGGGGCATGAACACGCACAGCCGCCCGTCGCGCATCTCGGCCGCCAGCGCGGTGCGCACCGCGCTTTCGTCGCCCAGGATCTGCTCGACCACCTGCTGGCCGGGGGTCGATGCGGTAAAGCTCGCCACCGCCTGATCGGGGGTCTGCAACGGCACGGCAGGCAGCGGCGGGCGATCCACCGTCGGATCGGTCGGGTTGATATAGGGATAGCGCGAGGGCGGCACATAAGGCAGCGCCCCCAGCGGCAGGCGATAGCCCACCGGGCTGTCGCCGGGCACAAGGAACAGATGGCCGCGGCGCAGCTTCCACCGTTCCGACCGCCAGCGCGGCCGGTTCGCCACCTGCGACTGCCAGCGTTGCACCGGCAGCACGAAGCCCGAAGCTTCGGTCAACCCGCGTTCGAACACGCGAGCCATGCGGTGACGTTCCTCGGGGTCTTTCAGCCGCGAGTTTTCGGGGGTCACGTTCTCGGGCAGGTTGCCCTCTTTCAGCAGCCATTCACCGGGGTCTTCGAATGCTGGAACCACAAGATCGGCCCCCAGCCCCAGTTCGGCGGCAATCCCCTGCATCAGTCGCTGCGCATCACCGGCGTCGGCGCCGGTGGCGTCATCCTCGCCCGCGACAAGGGCGGGATCGCGCCAGATCGGCTGGCCATCCTCGCGCCAGTAAAGCGAAAAGGTCCAGCGGGGCAGGGTCTCGCCCGGATACCACTTGCCCTGGCCGTAATGCAGGAACCCGCCGGGGGCGAAACGGTCGCGCAGGCGCCGGATCAGCCGGTCGGCCAGCACGCGCTTTGTCGGCCCCACGGCATCGGTGTTCCATTCCCCGGCTTCGAAATCGTCGATCGAGACGAAGGTGGGTTCGCCCCCCATCGTCAGCCGCACGTCGCCCGCCGCCAGCGCCTTGTCCACCTGCGCGCCCAGCGCATCCAGCCGCTGCCATGCCTCGTCCGAGAACGGCTTGGTGATGCGCGGATGTTCGGCCACCCGCGCCACCTTCATGTCAAAGCCGAAATCGACCTCGGCATAGCTGGCGACGCCCGCGATGGGGGCGGCGTTGCGGTAATGCGGGGTGGCGGCCAGCGGGATGTGGCTTTCGCCGGTCAGAAGCCCCGATGTGGCATCCAGCCCGATCCAGCCCGCGCCGGGCAGATAGACCTCGGCCCAGGCGTGCAGGTCGGTGAAGTCGTGGTCGGTGCCCGACGGCCCGTCCAGCGATTGCAGATCCGGCTTCAACTGGATCAGATAGCCCGACACGAAGCGCGCGGCAAAACCCAGATGCCGCAGCACCTGCACCTGCAACCATGCGCTGTCGCGGCACGATCCGCGCCGGTGCGACAGGGTTTCCTCGGGCGAATAGACGCCCGGCTCCATCCGGATGACATAGGCGATCTCTTGCGACAGCCGCGCGTTCAGCGCCACCACCATGTCCACGGTGCGCTGCCGATCGCGCGGCAAGGTGGCCAGAAACTGCTGAAGCAACGGGCCGGCGGGTTCGGGCTGGCGATAGATCGACAGGTCGGCAAGGATCTCGTCGGGGTAGTCGAAGGGCCAGACCTCGGCTTCGGTTTCCACAAAGAAATCGAACGGGTTGTAGATGGTCATGTCGGCGACCAGATCGACCTCGATCCGCAGTTCGGTCACCGGCTCGGGAAAGACGATGCGGGTCAACCAGTTGCCATAGGGGTCTTGCTGGTGGTTCTCGAAATGCCCCCCCGGCGAGACCTTCAGCGAATGCGAGATCACCCGCGTCCGCGAATGGGGCGCAGGCCGCAGCCGGATCACCTGCGGGCCAAGCGTCACCGGACGGTCATAGCGGTAATGGGTCAGGTGGTGGATGCTGGCCTTGATCGACATATGCTTCTTCCGTAGTCGCGATTGCCCCGACGGTTTCACGGAACCGCAAGGACTGCCAATGACCTATCAGGATACCCCGGCGAGAAAGCCGGCGCCGCGGCGGAAAATGCCCGCGAATTGGGCAGATCGCCGGTCAGAGAGCGACCGCCGGCACCGGGGCCGGGCGGCGCAGCGTTTCGCGGGCGCGGGTCAGCAGACGTTCCGGCGTGCCGCGCACAAAGAAGCCGCGGCGCATCGGCTTGCCGACCTGAAGCACCGGCATCGGCACGCCAAGCCGGTCGTAGATCCGGGCACGGTCGGCCAGAAGTGCGGCCAGTTCCCCGGCCAGCCGATGGGGGCATTCGGGCGGCGGGTCGGGCAGCAGGCCCACAAACTCGCCATGGCCGGCATGGGCCAGCAACAGGCCCTGCGGCCCAAGACGGTGCAGGATCACCGAGGCGACATGAAACAGCATGTCCTGATATTGCTGCGGCGTCGCTTCGGCCGCGATGGCGCCGGCATTGCCGATGCGGAAGGCAATGGCGGTGCGGTCGCGCAGCCCCAGCCGCAACTGATCGCGAAAGCCGTCCAGATCCAGCATTCCCGGCACGCCCAGAACCGGCTGCGGATCGGAAAAGCCGGCGGCGGCAAGGCCGCGCAGGCGGCGGTCCAGCTCGGCGCTGCGGCGGCGTTCGTCGGCGATCCGCGCCGCCATCCCCAGCCGAGCCCGCAATTCCACCGGATCAAGCATGCGCGAGATGTAATCCGACGCGCCTGCCGCCAGCGCCTCGGACAGTTCGGGCGCGCCTTCGTGGCCGACGGTCAACAGGATCGGCGTCGCGGCATGTTCAGGCAAAAGCCGGATACGCCGGCAGAGCGCGGCCGCGCCCCCATGCAGCGCAAGGTCAAGGATGATGCAATCGAACCGCTCACCCCGGCCCAGAAGGCGCAACGCCTCGCGCGCGGTGGCAGTGCAATCGGGATCGGAAAACCCCATCAGATCAAGCACATGGCGCAGCGCCAGAACATAGCCCGGGTCGCCGTCGATCAGCAGAAGCCGCATCTTCGTCATCTTGCTTCGCCCCGGATTGCCGACCTGACGTCAACCGTAACGCGAATCGCTCTAAAAAGAGCGTAATTTTGACGTATTGGTATGAGAATTATCAAAAGATTGGCGGATTATTGCCTATTCGCCTTTCAGGCAAGTTTACTCAACTGTGGATCAGGCTTCCGATCGTCTGAAGCAACTTCTCACGCTGGACAGGCTTGGCGATAAGGGCGGCGAACCCGGCCCGAAGGGCGGCGGCCACCTCATCCGGGGCGCTTTCGGCGGTGACGGCCACCGCGGGCACCGTGGGCCGACCACCGGCACGGATATGGGCCAGCGCGCCGGCGCCATCCAGTTCAGGCATCGACAGATCAAGAAGCAGCAGATCGAACCGATGCGCCGCGGCGGCCTCGACCGCCTGCCGGCCATCGGCAACCAGAACCAGATCGGCCCCGGTCGGCGCCAGATACTCGCGCAGCAGAAAGCGCATCGCGGCACTGTCGTCGGCCAGCAGGAACCGACGGCGCGAAAAACATCCGGGACGGCGGGGCCACCGCAGCCCCAAAAGATGGTCCAGAAAACTCAGCGCAACATTCCCCGACGATACAGGACCGATCATCCGCGCCAGCCCCCGGCACTGCAAGCGCGGCCGGCGCGGTGATGCGACGCAGGCACTATCGGCGCGTGATGTGGCCCTTGATCACCGGGCTGTAGGGCGTGCGGGCGGCCAGATACTCGGCGGTGACCTCGGCCAGATCCGGGCCGAAATCATAGGCATCGGCGGCCTGCACCAGCATGGCATAGCCATCGCCGCCCTGCCGGACATAGTTGTTCGACACCACCCCGTAGGTCGCGGCGGGATCAAGCGGCTGCCAGCCGCCATCCACCATCACCTGCACATCCGACACCCGCGCCCCCGCCGGGGCGGCCGGATCGAAGGCATATGTCAACCCGGCCACCTGCGGAAACCGGCCGGCACCCTCTTCGACCTGACTGACGCCATTTTCCAGCGCCGCCAGCACGGTCTGGCCGCTGATGCGGAAGGTCGACAGCGTGTTCTGGAACGGCAGCACCGTCAGAACCTCTCCCATCGAGACCGGCCCCTGATCGATCGAGGCCCGCAGCCCGCCGCCATTCGCAATCGCGATCGCAATCCCCTGATCCTTGACCCGATCCAGCATCGCATCGGCGACAAGATTGCCCATCGCACATTCGCCGCTGCGACAGCTTTCGCGGCTGCCGTCGATCTCGGCCGCGGTTTCGGCCACGACCCGGGCGCGAAGCTCTTCCAGCGGGGCAGCCAGATCCTTCACCCGGGCCAGCGTCGCCGCATCCTCGGCCACGGACGCATCCAGCAGGCGCGGCGCACCCTCGGCCCGGATCACCTCGCCCGCGTCATCGAAGGTCACCGTCAACTCGCCCAGATACTTGCCATAGGCATAGGCGGTGACGATGGCCACCTTGCCCACCATCACCGGATAGGGGCCGGCGGCACCGTCGAACTGGCCCAGAAGGGTGTGGGAATGGCCGCCGACGATCACATCCACCCCGGTCAGCACCGACGCGATCCGCAGATCGGCCTCATGGCCCAGATGCGACAGCAGCACGATCTTTGTCACGCCCTCGGCGGTCAGGCGGTCGATCTCGGCCTGCGCGGCCTGAACCGGCTCGGTGAAGATCACGTTCGGGCCGGGGCTGGCCAGATCCGCGGTATCCAGCGGCGCCAGCCCGACAAGGCCGATCTTCTCGCCTGCCTTCTCGATCACGGCCGCTTTCACCACCTCGTCGCGCAACGCGGGTTCGGCCGTCAGATCGGCATTGGCCATCAGCAGCGGCGCCGAAAGCTGGCGGGCGAACTCGGTCAGCACCGCAGGCCCGTCGTCGAATTCGTGGTTGCCCACGGCCATCGCCTCATAGCCCAGCGCGTTCAGGAATTCGGCCGCCAACTGGCCCCTGTAGCGCGCGTAGAACAAAGAGCCCTGAAACTGGTCGCCCGCATCCACCAGAAGCGTCTCGTCCCCTTTCGCCCGCGCCTCGGCCACGGCCGTCACCAGCCGGGCGATGCCGCCGAAACACCCGCCCGCGGCATTGTCTTCGGGGGCGCAGGTCGAATCGGATTTCGAGATCGGCTCGAAACGGTCATGGAAATCATTGGTATGCAGGATGGTCAGCGCAAATTCGGCCCGCGCCGCCCCCGCGGCCAGCGCAATCACCGCGGCCGAGGCGAGAAGGGTGACTTTCATGGCAATGCTCCTGTTGCGGATAATGCGGTCAGAGTGGGGCGCCCCGCCCGCGGTTGTCAAAGCCGAAGGCACATGACGCAAGGGCAGGCCGGCGGGCGCCCGGCCATCCGCCGTATTGACCGGGGCGCAGGCAGGGTGCATGAGGCTTGCATGCTGATCTTCAAGATTTTCCGCCGAGCCGAATGGGATGACTTCCGCCTTGCCGGCGAAACCGCAGGCGCGCCGGTCGATCTGGCGGATGGCTTCATCCATTTCTCGACCGCGGCACAGGTCGCCGAGACCGCCGCAAAGCATTTCGCAACGGAAAGCGACCTTGTTCTGGTCGCGCTGAACCCCGACGCCCTCGGCCCCGCCCTGAAGTGGGAGCCGTCGCGCGGCGGTCAGCTGTTTCCGCATCTTTACCGCCGGTTGACGCTGAAGGATGTCGTCTGGGACAAATCCCTTCCGCTGGGCGCCACCGGCCATATTTTCCCCGAGGGCCTGTGGTGAACATTCTTGAACGCGCGGCGCTGACCGCGCTGCACCGAATCGACCCGGAACGCGCCCATGACCTGTCGTTGTCGGCCCTGCGCGCGAACCTTGTGCCACTGGCGGGGCCGGTCACCTCGGCCCGGCTGCGCACCACGCTGGCGGGGCTGACCCTGCCCAATCCGGTCGGGCTTGCGGCGGGATATGACAAGAATGCGGTGGCACTTCCGGCGCTGATGCGGGCGGGCTTCGGCTTCATCGAGGTGGGCGCCGCCACCCCGCGCCCGCAACCCGGCAACCCGCAGCCGCGGCTGTTCCGGCTGGCCGAGGATCGCGCCGCGATCAACCGTTTCGGCTTCAACAACGATGGCGCCGCCACGATCTGCGCCCGCCTTGCGATGCGCCCGCGCGGGGCGGTGCCGGTGGGGTTGAACCTTGGCGCGAACAAGGACAGCGCCGACCGCGCCGCCGATTTCGCCGCGGTGCTGGCGGCTTGCGGGCCGCATGTCGATTTCGCGACGGTCAATGTCTCGTCGCCCAACACCGAACGGCTGCGCGATCTGCAAGGCAAACAGGCGCTGGCTGCCCTGCTGGCCGGCGTGATGGATGTGCAGGCCGGCCTTGCGGTGCCGGTTCCGGTGTTCCTGAAGATCGCCCCCGACCTTGCCGACGACGATCTGGCCGAGATCGCCGAAGTGGCCCTTGCCTCGGGCATCGCCGGCATCGTCGCCACCAACACCACCCTTTCGCGCGAAGGGCTGCGCAGCCCGCATGCCTGCGAGGCCGGCGGCCTGTCCGGCGCACCGCTGTTCGAGCGATCGACCCGGGTGCTTGCCCGCCTGTCGCACCTGACCGAGGGCCGCCTGCCGCTGATCGGCGTCGGGGGCATCGCCAGCGCCGAACAGGCCTATGCCAAGATCCGCGCCGGGGCCTCGGCGGTGCAGCTTTACACCGCGATGGTCTATGAAGGGATCGGCCTGGGCGCCCGCATTGCGCGCGGTCTTGACTCCTTGCTGGAACGCGACGGTTTTGCCACCGTGGCCGAGGCAACGGGCACCGGGCGGGGCGACTGGCTTTGACCCGACGGGGGGCCATCGGCGGGCCGCGTCAGGTCAGCCGGTAAAGGTGTATCCCACGCCATGCACCGTGCGGATGAAGGGCGGCCGCCCCTTCTTCGGCGGGATCTTGCGACGCAAGCGGCTGATGATGCCATCCACCACGCGGTCATAGCTTTCCCACTGCCGGCCCTTGATCGCATTCATGATCTGATCGCGGCTGAGAACCTGCCCGCGGTGGGCGATCAGCGCCGCCAGCAGTTCGAATTCCGATGTGGTCAGCGCGATCTCCTGCCCGTCGGCGTTCCAGACCTGCCGGGCGACAAGGCTGACGGCATAGCCCTCGAACTCATGGTCGATCCGGGGCCGCACGGGCGCCGCCGCCGCCGCCTTCCCGGTCCTGCGCAACACCGCCGTCACCCGCGCCACAAGTTCGCGCTGGCGCAACGGCTTCACCAGCGCGTCATCGGCGCCGATCTCCAGCCCGTGCAGGCCGTCGCCCTCGTTGCGTCGGTCCGAAAGCAGGATGATCCCGCGATCGGACGCCTGCCGCAATTCGCGGACCAACGACAGGCCATTGCCGTTCGCCAGCGTGGTGGCGATCACATAAAGGTCGACCGCTTCTTCGGCATCGATCTTGCGAAACTGCGGCAGCGTGCGGGCGGGGATGACCCGGCACCCACGCTCTTCAAGCGTTTCCTGCACCAGCTTCAGAACCGACGCCTCGTCGTCCAGCACAAGAATGCATGGGGTCATGCGAACACTCTTCACCGTCAACTCTTATCAGGAAGACAACCTTAGCGTGTTTTCCGGCCAAGGCAACCGCTGGCATCACAGCGGACATGGCTTCAACGGAACATACCGTCCCGCCTGCCAAGGACCGATTCCCGCAACAGGCGGCCTTCCACCTTGCGGGCGCCCAAACCGATGGACTTGTATGCAATGATTGTAACGGAAATCGCGTTACAAACTTTAGACCCCGCCCGCAACAATCTTTCAAGGCACTGATTTTCTTACGACTATGCCGATAGTTGCATTTCTGCACTATGGATCAGGAAAACATCAGATGTATGCAATTAGCCATACCTGCCGCACATTCGTCGCAAACTTGTATACTACTCAGGATAGCGCGAAAGGGCCGCGAATCATTCTCGGGGTGAGAGGCGCAGGGGGCGCGCGCACTCGCCACCGGGGCAGGCCGATCGCACACGGACGAGGACCAAGGAGACGACACTTGAAACACGACTTCGACTTCAAGACCGACGGCACGCAGGGCTTCAGCATCGCCTGGCCGTTCCGCCGGAAGCCCCGCACAGACGCCGCCGCCGAACCGAAACTGCTGACCCGCGATGAGATGCGCGAGCTGTTCTCGATCCAGTCCCCGGCCCCCCGCACAACCGGCTGCGGCGGCCGCTTTCGTCCCGAAACCGACGAAGACCGGCGCTGACCACGCCCCATTTCCGCTGTCCTACGGTCGCATATCTGGTATTCCTAGCGGCGTGACCGCTATCGGAGGCCCCAGATGCTGACATACCTCTGCCTGCGCGAGACCGACGGAACCGGCCGGTTCTACCGCGTCGAACTCGGCTATAACCTGTTTGGCGAATATACCGTCCTGCGCGAATGGGGACGCCGCGGCGCACGCGGCACCGGACGCCGGCTGGTCACATGGTTCTCAAACCTGCGCGAAGCCTGCCTTGCCGCAGAACGCTGGCATCAGCGCGCACGGCGCCGCGGCTACCGCACCAGCATCGAAAGCAGCGCATGACGCATCTCTGGGTCCGGGCCGAACAGCGGCCGAACGAGGAACGGGTCGGACTGACCCCCGAAGGCGCAGCCGCGCTGATCGCCCGCGGCATCGCGGTCACGATCGAGGCCAGCCGCAGCCGTGCCATCTCGATCGAGGGCTATGCCGCCGCCGGCTGCGCCATCGCGCCCGAAAGCTCGTGGCCCGACGCGCCCCGCGACGCGATCATCTTCGGCTTGAAGGAACTGCCCGAAGACGGCACGCCCCTGCCCCACCGCCACATCCTGTTCGGCCATGCCTACAAGGGCCAACCCGCAGGCCGCATCCTGCTGCAACGATTCAAGGCGGGCGGCGGGACGCTTTACGACCTTGAATCTCTGGTCGATGACAGCGGCCGCCGCGTCGCCGCCTTCGGCTACTGGGCCGGCTACGCCGGCGCCGCCGTCGCGCTGAAATGCTGGGCGGCGCAAGCGCGCGGCGGGATCTGCGATCCGGTCTCGACCTGGCCGAACCGCGAGGCGCTTCTGGCCGACCTTGCCGCCGAACTGGCCGCCTCGGGCGCCGCACAACCCCGCGCGCTGGTGATCGGCGCCAAAGGCCGCGTCGGCACCGGCGCCGCGGATCTCTGCGAATCGATGGGCCTTGCCGTCACCCGCTGGGACATGGAAGAAACCGCCCACGGCGGCCCCTTCCCCGAGGTGCTGACGCATGAGATCTTCCTAAACTGCATCCTCGCCCGCCCCGGCTGCCCGGTCTTTGTCCCGGCAGATGCCTCTGCCGCCCCCCGCGCCCTGCGGGTCATCGGCGACATCGCCTGCGATCCGACCTCGGACTTTTCGCCGGTCAAGGTCTACGATCGCACCACCAGCTGGACGGCACCCGCACTGCGCACCCATGCCGACCCGCCACTTGACGTAATGGCAATCGACAACCTGCCCTCGCTTCTGCCCCTCGAAAGCAGCGAGGATTACGCAGCCCAGCTTCTGCCGTCGCTTCTTGCCCTTGCCGAACTGGATCAAGGCGTCTGGGCCCGCGCAAGAACCGAATTTGACCGCCACGCAGCCACGGCCTGATGCCGTCTGCCTTCAGTCTGGCTCAATATCCCGGGGTCGGGGGCACCCCAGCCATGACGATACATGTCAGAGGCCGCGCCCCCGGCGCGACCTCGTATCACGCCGCCGGACGGATCATTCCCGACTTCACCATCTTTTCGAGGCTGGTGATTCAGGCAGCAATAAACCAGACCCCTCCGGCGTAGGCCGTGGAGGGTCTCTGCCCCGCCCATCGCGGCCTGGGCCACCTCATGCAGCCGGTCGAGCCTGATCTTCCGCGGCACCGCGATCTGACGCATCGGCTGCGGATCGACATCGTTCAGGATGCCCCTTGTGGCGCGCTGCCTTCATCGCCTGCTGGCCTGCCGGCATCGGCTGCGGATCGGCATCGTTCAGGATGCCCCCTGTGGCGCGCGATCAGAGCCATGCGGCGATCCAGACCTTCACTCCGGCAGGAAACGCACTCATCGCGGCGCCATAGCCCAACCATTCGTGTGCGCCCTGCGCC
This sequence comes from Cereibacter ovatus, assembly GCF_900207575.1. Lineage (GTDB taxonomy): Bacteria > Pseudomonadota > Alphaproteobacteria > Rhodobacterales > Rhodobacteraceae > Cereibacter_A > Cereibacter_A ovatus. The sequence continues at coordinate 50,114 of NZ_OAOQ01000002.1, read as the reverse complement.
TCTTCGGCGGTCAGCCAGGCCAGCGCGAAACAGGCGGCAAGGCCCCGATGGAAAAGGCGCACGACAAGATCCCAGACGCGGATCATGTTCTTTTACTCCTTTTGCTTGTCCGGACGGTCCCGGCCATTCCGCCCGTCGTCGTGGTCGGTCTCGATCTCGATCACTGCCAGCGTAGCCGGATCGAGCGTCACCTCGACCTTGATACCGTCGCGATCCCAGCCCTTGATCTCGTAGCAGCCGTCGTCCACCTTCAGCCGCCGGATCGTCCAGCCCTCGGTCACCGCCAGCGCCTCGACTGCGGAACGGGGTTGCCAGTCGGCCACCGGCACGTTGCAGTCGTCGTCGGCCCATGCCGACGTCGCCAGAGCCATCGCAAACATCGCCATCGTCGGCAGTCCGGACCTCATCCTGTTCGCCTCCATGGGATCGTCCCCGCCCTTATCCCCGGCGCGCCTTACGGCCACCTGACAGGCGGCAGGAAAAGCTGTCAGCATGCCGTCAGGCAAGCGGCCGAATATGACCGGGAACGGTATCGAGAGTGACATGCGCATCCTGCTGGTTGAAGACAACGAGGTTCTGGGAAATGCGGTGGCGGACCACGTCGCCGACGATGGGCACACGATCGACCGGGCGCGGCGGCTGTCCGAGGCCGCCGACGCGCTGGCCGTCGCGGCCTACGACCTGATTCTGCTGGATCTCATGCTGCCCGACGGGCTTGGCATTCCGTTCCTGCGGGGGCGGCGCGCGCGGGGCGACACGACGCCGGTGATCATCCTGACCGCGCTCGACCAGATCACCGAGCGGATCGACGGGCTGAATGCGGGCGCCGACGACTACGTTGTAAAGCCCTTCGATCTGGCCGAGCTTTCCGCCCGCATCGGCTCGGTCGCGCGGCGCTATTCGGGGAACCCCAACCCGCTCATCCGTGTCGGCCCGTTCGAGGTGGACCTCGCCGCCCGCAGCATCCGCCGTGAGGGCCGGCCGATCCCGCTTACCGCCCGCGAATGGGTGCTGTTCGAGGCGTTCCTGTCCCGCCCGAACCAGGTTCTGTCAAAAGCGCAACTGGAAGAGCGGCTCTGGTCCTTCGATGCCGAGGTCGAAAGCAACGCCATCGAGGTCTATGTCAGCCGCCTGCGCCGCAAGCTTGACCATACGGTGATCGAGACGGTGCGTGGCCTTGGCTACAAGCTCGGCTGCCCATGAGGGTGCGCTCGCTTCAGGCGCGCCTTGCGCTGATGCTCGGCGTGGGGGTGACGGCGCTCTGGGTCGGCAGCGCGACCGTGACCTTGCGCATCCTGCACGGCGAACTGGACGAGGTGTTCGATTCGACACTTGAGGAGACGGCGCAGCGCATCCTGCCGCTCGCAGTGATGGAGATCATGGGACGCGAGGAGCCGGCAACCAGCCAGCGCATCGCCGCGCTCCGCGCCCACGAGGAGTTCTACACCTACCTCGTGCGCGATGCAGGCGGTCAGGTGCTGATCGCCTCGCACCGGGCAGAGCCCGCCGATTTCCCGCCCTGCGCCGCGCCGGGCTTCACGCAGACCGCGACGCATCGGCTTTATTGCGATCTGGCGCTGCGGGGGACGGTGACGATCGCCGTGGCCGAACCGCTTGCCCACCGCGCCCGGATCGCGCGGGATCTGGGCATGGGGCTGGGGCTGCCGCTGGTCGTCATCATCCCGCTGGCGCTGGCCGGGATCGTGGCGGTGGTCCGTTGGAGCTTTCGCCCCGTCCGGGTCCTGCGCGACGCCTTGGCCCGCCGCGGCGCCGGCGACCTCGCCCCGGTGGGCGAGGCCGGACTGCCGGCCGAAATCGCGCCGGTCGCAGCCGCGGTGAACCAGCTGCTTTCGCGGCTGCGCACCGCGTTCGAGGCGGAACGGGCCTTCGCCGCCCATACCGCGCACGAGTTGCGAACGCCGGTCGCCGGCGCCACGGCGCAGGCACAGCGCATCCGCATCGAGACCTCGGACCCCAAGGCCGCCGCGCGCGCCACCGACATCGAGACGACGCTGAAGCGGCTGACGCGGCTCTCCAACAAGCTGATGCAGCTGGCGCGGGCCGAGGGCGGCCGGGCGCTGGCCGAGCAGCCCATTGACCTGCGCCCGATCCTGTCGCTGGTGGCCGAGGATTTCGCCCGCGCGGGTGCGGGGGATCGCCTTGCGCTGACCCTGCCCGAAACGCCGGTGTCCAGCCGGATCGACCCCGACGCCTTCGCGATCCTCTGCCGCAACCTGATCGAGAACGCGCTGCGCCACGGCGCGTCCGGCGCTCTGGTCGAGGTCACGCTGACGCCGGACCGACGGCTCCGGGTCCGCAACGGTTGCACGCCGGTTCCGCCCGATGCGCTCGCCGGCCTCACCCGCCGCTTCGAACGCGCGCCAGGTGCGGGCGAGGGGTCGGGCCTCGGCCTCTCCATTGTGCGGGCGATCGTCGAACGCACCGGCGCGACGCTCGACCTGCACTCACCGATCCCCGGCCGGGCCGACGGCTTCGAGGCGACGGTCCGGTTGCCGGACTGACCGGCGCTCGCCTCGCCATCCCGCCCTTGGCTTCCTGCGGCAGATCCCGGCCACGCCCCGCGCGCGGCCGGGATCTGTCGCAAGCCGGATCGAGGTCTCAGTCGTCGTCAAAGGTTCGCTTTTGGCGCCGGCATGGCGGGCCACGCGGTTGGCCATGGCCTTGGCCCTTTCCCGCATCCGCGGCGTCACCTTTTCCGAGTGTTCCCGCTTGAACCGAGGCCGTTCCGAAATCCTGCGCGGCGTATCAATGACCAGCCAGAAACAGATTGCGGCAGGCCAGGGCCGCGCCGGCCCGCCCCTTGACCGGCCGCCGGTCCCGCTCCACGAAGGATGTGGCGGAGGAGACCCCATGCGCATCCTGCTTGTTGAAGACGATCCCGGCCTCGGCGGCGCGATCCGCGACCAGATCGCCGCCGAAGGCCATGCCGCCGACTGGATGACCGGCGTGGGCGATGCGGCGGCGTCGATGTCGACCGCGGCCTACGATCTCGTCCTGCTTGATCTGAACCTGCCGGATGGCAGCGGACTCGACTTCCTGCGCGGCCTTCGGGCGCGGGGACATGCCATGCCGGTGATCATCCTGACCGCGCGCGACCGGGTGACCGACCGCATCGCCGGCCTGAACGCGGGCGCCGACGACTACATGGTCAAGCCCTTCGACCTCACAGAACTGTCGGCCCGCATCGGGGCGGTCTCGCGCCGCTATGCCGGGAACCCGAATCCGCGCCTTGCGATCGGCCCCTTGCAGGTCGATGTGGCCGACCGGCGGATCGACGGGCCAGAGGGCGAGATCACACTAAGCCAGCGCGAATGGGCGATCTTCGAGACGCTGCTCCGCCGGCCCGGCGTGGTGGTCCCGAAAAGCCAGCTTGAAGAGACGCTCTATGCCTTCGACGCCGAGGTGGAAAGCAACACGATCGAGGTCTACATCAGCCGCCTGCGCAAGAAGCTTGGGCGCGACCGGATCGAGACCCAACGCGGCATGGGCTACCGTCTGGTGCGGAAATGAGCCGCCCGCGCAGCCTGCGCCGCGATCTGTCGCTGGGCCTTGCCGCGGGCATCGTGCTGACCTGGACGCTGGCAACGCTGGGCACGGCCTGGGTGGTGCGCGAGGAGATGGACGAGACCTTCGACAGCGCGCTGCAAGAGACGGCCGAGCGTCTGCTGACGCTGGCATTGGCTGACGACCCCGCCAGCACAGGCGCCAGGCCGCGCCGCATCGCGCACGCCGGTGAGCACGGCGATAACCTGACCTGGATGGTGCGCGACCGCGATGGCACGGTGCTGGTGTGGTCGCAGGATGCCGAGCCATCGACCTTTGCCGGGCCGACCCCCTCGGGCTTCTCGACGACCGCCGACCACCGGCTCTATGCCGTGTCGGACCGAAGCGGGCGCTGGACGCTTGCGATCGCCGAGCCGCTTGCGAACCGGCGCGAGGCGGTGCGCGAGACGCTGCTGACCTTTCTGGCGCCGCTTCTGCTGCTTTTGCCGCTGACGCTGGTGCTGGTCGCGTGGCGGACCCGGGCGGGGCTGGCGCGGCTGGGCGATCTCTCGTGCGAGGTGCAGGGCCGGGACGAGACCGATCTGAGGCCGCTGGCCACCCAGTCACTTCAGATCGAGCTTCTGCCGCTGCGCGATGCGGTGGACCGGCTGATGGCGCGGCTCGGCCGGGCGCTGGCGACCGAGCGGAGCTTCACCGCGAATGCGGCGCACGAGCTGCGGACCCCCATCGCCGCGGCGCTGGCGCAGGCCCAGCGGCTGATGGCCGAGGCGCCCGAGGCGTTGCAGCCGCGGGCGGCACGGCTTGAACGGGAACTGAAGCGCCTTGCCCGGCTGTCCGAAAAGCTGCTGGAGCTGTCGCGGGCCGAAGGTGCGGGCGTGCTGAGCGATGCGCCGCAGGATCTGGCGCCGATCCTGGGCTTTGTGATCGAGGACGCGCGGCACGGGCCGGAAGGGCATCGGCTGCGCTGCGACATCCGCCCGCTTGCGGCGCGGCTGGACCCGGATGCCTTCGCGATCCTCGCGCGGAACCTTGTGGAAAATGCGCTGCTGCATGGCGAGGGGCCGGTCGAGGTGGCACTGGGGGACGGCGGCCTTCGCGTCACGAACGGCGGGCCACCAGTCGCGCCGGACCTGCTCGATCGGATCACGCTGCGTTTTCAGCGCGGCACCAGCCCGCGCGAAGGGTCGGGCCTTGGCCTTGCCATCGCGGCCGGGATCGCGCGGGGCGCGGGGTGGCGGCTTGACCTTCTCTCGCCCGCGCCGAGCCGCGTCGACGGGTTCGAGGCGCGGGCGATCCCGCCTCAGGTGGCCAGCGCATAGACGAGGAAGGCGAGGTTCGCGCCGATCAGGCAGAGGACGGCCAGCGAGCCCAGATCCTTCGCGTCGCGGGCGAACTCGGCCCAGCCGGGGGCGAGATGGTCCACCACCACCTCGATCGCCGTGTTCAGCGCCTCGGTGGCCAGCAAAAGCAGGAAAAGGACGGCCGCGCCCATGATCTCGGCAAGGCTCGCCCGCGCTGCCAGCAGCAGCGCAAGGCCCGCGGCGCCGGCAAACATCTCGTGGCGAAACGCCGTCTCGTGTGACAGACGCCGCAGCCCGCCCAGCGAGTGCCGGGCCGAGGCCAGCAGGTGAGACGCCCCCTCGGCGCGCGGCGGACGGGGCAGATCGGCATGGTCGGTCATGGGCGGCCTCCTCAGGACGCGCGGCAGGTCGAGACGCGGTCAAGCGCCGCGTCCCGCGCCGTGGTGCGGATGTCCATCAGCCCAAGGACCGAATGGAACATGTTGTCATGGCTTGCGGGCTCCGCCGCGCGGTCGCGCAGGCACCCCTGATCCAGCGCCATCGCGGCGCGGAACGGCTCGGACAGCCACAGCACCATCGGCACGCGGGTCTGCGTCTCGGGCGCCATGAAGCGCGGCGCGCCATGCAGATACAGCCCGTTCTCGCCCAGCGACTCGCCGTGGTCCGAGACATAGACCAGCGCCGGGATCGCCCTGTCCTGCGCCGCCATCCGGTCGATCATCGCGGCCAGCACATGGTCGGTGAAGGCGATGGTGTTGTCATAGGCGTTGCGGATCTCTTCGTCGGTGCAACGCGAAAACTCGGCGCTGTGGCAGGCGGGCGAAAATCGCTCGAACGCCCTCGGATAGCGCAGGTGATAGGCCGGCCCGTGGCTGCCGATCTGGTGCAGCACAAGGACCGTGTCGCGATCGATCGTGGCCAGCGTCCGATCAAGCAGCGGCAGGAAGGCCGCATCGGTGCATTCGCCCTCGGCGCAGGCCTCGCGAACCTCGGGCAGGCGGGCCGAGGCGACCCGTGCCGCGATGTCCTTGTCGCCGGTGTTGTTGTCCCACCATTCGACCGCGACACCGGCATGGGCCAGCACGTCAAGCAGGTTCTCGGTCGCAAGGCCCTTCTCCTGGCTATAGCCGCTGCGCGACAGGACCGAGAACATGCAGGGCATCGAGACCGCCGTGGCGGTGCCACAGCTTTCGACCGCGGGGAAGTTGACGACACCGCGGCGGCGCAGTTCCGGCGTCGTGTCGCGCGCATAGCCGTTCAGCCCCCAGTTCTGCGCCCGCGCCGTCTCGCCCACGACAAGAACGGTCAGCACCGGCTTTTCCGCCGCGGCCAGCAGCGGCCCCTTCCGCGCATCAAGCCCGAGGGGCGCCACCGCCACGTCGCGCGTCCGCAGCGCCAGCTTTGCATAGCGGATGGCCGAGCCGATCGGCATTGCCGGCTGCCAGGCCGCGACCAGATCCTTGCGTTCGCGCAAAACGGCCGAAAAGGTCTTGAAATCGCTGAGAATCAGGCCCGCGCCAAGCGCCAGCGCCAGACAGGCCGCAAGCGTCGATCGCATGAACCGGCCCCACCCTTTGTCCCGCACCGGCAGGCGCAGCACGACAAGGGCGGGCAGAAGGCCGAAGGCCACGAGATGGAGCAGGAAGCCCGGCGTGACGAGATGGCGCCCCTCGGCGACGGTTGTGGTGACGACGTTCTCGATCATGTCCCGGTCGATGGTCACGCCCAGCCGGTCCTGGAACCATCCGGTCGCGGCCCCGAGGATCAGAAGCGCCGCCAGCATCGGGCGCCGCAGTGGCCCGATCCCGAAAAGCGCGACGATGAAGAAGGTCAGCGCCCAGATCGCCGCGCCGAAGACAACAAGCTGCGGACCCGCCCCGAAGATGTCGAGGCAGCGCCGCCAGAAGGTGGCATTGTCCGCAACGAGAAGGAACCCCGCCACCACCAGGTTGACCTGAAAGACCGAGGGAAGCGCCCTTGCAGCGAAATCGACAGGAACGCGCGCGGTGGCCGCGCGCAGTTGGAATTGGAACATCCGGATAGACCTCTTGCCCGATCCGCTCCTGCTGATCGGGCAAGCTGACGCGAGGCTGAACTTGCACGGAAAACTTCGGATTTACGACGCCGTGTTCGCCGGTGACCGCCTTTCCACGGCGATCCCGGGGATCAGGCGGCACCCCGAATGCGCGGCAGTGGGGGGGCCAACAAGAACTGACCGCGAAGCCGGCTAACGTTATGGGAAGACCACGTTTTTTCCGAGCCGCCATCTTATTTGGGCCTTGGAGCGTGAGACACTTGCCGCCCTCTTCGCCAACAGCCCACGATTCAACGGAACAGCTGCCGCCAAGGCGCCATCAAAATGCATCATAATCCACCCTGACGCACAGGGGCCATCAACATGTATGTAATGGCTGGGGGTTGCCCCTTCAGGGACGATGGGGCGGTGGGGGGCAGACAGCCCCCCTTCTTGGTCCAGCTTCAGCGCCGACCGACCAGACGGAAGAACAGCCCGTCCGGCAGCAGTTGCGAAAACCGGAAGAATGCCGAGAACAGCGCCGGGAAGTTGCGGCGGAAGTTGTCCGAACACATGTGCTCGAACATGCACAGCGCCGCGGCTTCGGGCTCCATGATGAAGGGCATCCGGAAGCTGTTCTTGTCGGTCATCCGCGTGCGCACGAAGCCGGGGTTCACCAACTGCACCTCGACCCCGGTGCCACGCAGATCGGCATGCAGCGATTCGGCCAGGCTGACCACGCCGGCCTTGCTGGCGGCATAGCCGATCGCCCCCGGCAGGCCGCGGAACCCCGCGATGCTGCCCGTGATCACCAGATGCCCGCAGTCACGCGCGATCATCCCCGGCAGCACCGCCGACACCACCCGCACCAGCCCCATCAGGTTGATGTCAAGCATGGCATCCACCTGTTCGCGGTCCCACTGCTGGGCCGTCATTGGCCAGTAGACCCCGGCGTTGAACACGATGCCGTCGACATCGCCGATCTTTTCCAGCGCGGCGCGGATCGACTCGTCCGACCGCACATCCATGGCCACCGCCTCGGCGCGGCCCGGCATCGCCTCGACCGCCTCGGCCAGACGCGCCTCGTCGCGGCCCGACAGGACAACCTTTGCCCCGGCGCCGCTCAGCTTCTTCGCCAGCGCAAGGCCCAGTCCCTCGCTGCCGCCGATGAGCCAATACCGTTTACCAACAAAATCTCTCATCTCTCGATCCGTCGCATTGTCGCCACAAGCTCGGCAACCTTGATCCCGAACTTGCGGAACTGGCTCCGATTGATGATCGTGCCATTCTCCAGCAGGTACATCCAGTCAATCACATCCAGCACATGCCCCCCTGCGTCATCTTGAAGCCGCAGCCGATAGCGCAGGCAAAGCGCCGATCCTTCGGCTTTTCCGGTGCCCGTGCCCACCAGATCGGCAGCGTCTGCACGCAGGGTTCCATCGTTGGCCAGACTGAAGCGCCACTCGCGATGATCGACCGCGCCGCTGTCATAGCGGAAGCGTTCGGTCAGGGTGCCGGTGTTGCCCTGCCACGTCCCTTCCATGTCAGCGACAAAGCGCGAGGTGACCCGCCCGGTCGGGCCATAGATCACCCCTTCGCACAGGATCGGCCCCGACAGGTCGCGCCGCAGATCCAGCACCGGCCCCTTGGCGGCATAATCGGCGCTTTGCTGCCCCGCGAAGGCAAAGGCCCGCCCGCGCAGGATGACAAGGCCAAGGCACAGCAGGAACCCCAGGGCAAGGAACAGGACAGACATCACGGGTTCAGGTCTCCGGTATGGGGGTCACAAGAAGAAGGCCGATCGCCAGCAGCTTCAGCCCGCAGGGCACCAGCGCATACAGCACCGACAGCAGCGCCAGCGCCTGATCCGGCGCACCCGCGCCGGGGGTAAAGCCCGCCAGCTGCAACAGCGGCAGCGCCCCTGCCGCCGCCAGCGCCAGCGCCAGTTTCGAGGCGAAGGACCACAGGCCGAAGCCCGCCGCCTCGCCGCCCTCGCGGCCCGACAGGTGGCGCGCGAAGATCGCCGGCAACAGCACCATGTCCGCCCCCAGCGCCGCCCCCGAGGCCGCAGAGATCAGCGCAAAGGCAACCACATCGCCCGCCCCCAGCGTGTAGGCAAAGATGAAGGACAGGATCGCCAGCACCATCCCCGCCAGCAGCGTCCGCTTGGCGCCGATGCCGCGGGCAAGACGGCTCCAGCCCGGGGCGCTGGCGGCGGCGGACAGGAAGAACAGCAAAAGCAGCGGGCCTTCCATCCCCGGCGCCTGAAGCCGGCTTTCGACAAAGAACAGAAACAGCGTCGAGGTCACCGCCACCGGCGCCGCATTGACCAGCGCCAGCAGCAAAAGCCGCCGCACCATCGGATCGGCCAGCAGCCCGCGCAGATCCGGCGCCACGGCCGCGGCGCCGGCCCAGTCGCGCCGCATCGCCAGCACAGCCAGCAGCGCCAGCCCGGCAAAGATCCAGGCGAAGGCGGCGAAACTGCCCAAGACCACCGGCGCCACCGCCGCGACCGAGACACCCACCAGCGCGCCGGTTTCGCGCCAGCCGGCAAGCCGCAGGTGCCCCTTGGGGCCAAGACTGCGGGCCTTGCCCACGCCTTCGGCATAAAAGGCGATGGTCAGGAACGAGAACGCCGAAAACAGCACCGTCAGCACCAGCGCGAACCACAGCAGCGGCGCCACCGGCGGCGTCACGGCAAACAGCCCCAGCATCGCCAGCGCCATCAGCCCCGCCGCGCCCGCAACCATCGCCCCGCGCCGCGCCCGTGTCCGCTCGGCCAGCCAGCCCAGCGCCGGGTCTTGCACCACATCCACCAGCCGCAGCCCTGCCAGAACAAGGCCGAGCGCGCCCAGACCCACACCATATTGATCGACATAGACCTTCGGCGCATGGATATAGATCGGCAGGCCGGCCGCCGCGATCAGGCCGGCGAACAGCGACCACGGCGCAAGGTCTGCCTTCACCGGGTGACGTCTTGCGCAGGCGGCGTCGGGCGGCTGCGATAGCGCGCGCCCTTCAACGCCAGTTTCAGCGCCTGCCAATGGATCAGCGCCAGCACCCGCCGCGATCCGAACGGCCGGCGCAGGCAGGCGCGCAGGATCGCCCGATTGGTCAGAGGCACCCGCTTGCCGGTCAGCGTGGCATAGAGCCCGCCGCCCTGAAAGCTGAAGTCGATCCAGATCCCCACCCGCCCCGGCGCAATGTCGAAGCGAAAGCGATAGCCGCCCTCGATCGGCTGGAACGGCGAGACATGCATGATCTTCGTCGCCTCCAGCGTATCCTCGCGGGTGATGGGCGCGCCGTTTTCCTTGGCGCAGAGATACCAGTGCCGGTCGCCAAAGGTGTTGGACACTTCGGCGATCACCGTCCGCAACTCGCCGCAGTCATCGTGGCACAGCCAGAAGCTGACCGGATTGAACACATGGCCCAGAACCCGCGGCTGGGTCAGCAAAAGGATGCGATCCGACCCTGGCATCGCATGAGCGGCCAGAACCTCGCGCACCCAGGCGGTGCCGCGGCCCTGGCCCGGCGCGCCACCATAATCGGTCTCATGCACCGAAATCAGGTTGCCGCGGTTCTTCGACAACAGCGAAGGCCCCTCGACCGCATCGGGGTCAAGCAGCAGATAATCCACCCCATAGCGAAAGCTGTTTCCCACGGCGCCCTTGCGGCCGTGGAAGGTCTCGCCTGCGATATGCTCGACCTTCATGCCGCAACCGCAACGCCGATCCGGCGGCGCATCGCCTCGACCACATCGACGGCGCTGGCAAAGCCATCCTCGTGAAAGCCGTTGCGCATCCAGGCGCCGGCAAACCAGGTGTTGTGCTTGCCGTTCATCATCCGCAGCGCCGCCACCCCCAGTTGGGCGTTCAGATCGTAGACCGGGTGACGGAAGGTCACCACGTCATGCACCAGATCCTCGCGCACGGTGCGGTTGCCGTTCAGCGTCACAAACAGCGGGTCATCGTGCGGGATCGGCTGAAGCGAGTTCATCCAGTAGGTGATGTCGATCGGCGCCTGCGGATCATCCGGCTCGACATAGACCCACGAGGCCCAGGCGGCCTTGCGCTTGGGCATCACCGAGGTGTCGGAATGCAGCACCGCATGGTTCGGCTGATAGCGCACGCTGCCCAGCGCCGCGCTTTCCTCGGGCGTGGCGTCCGACAGCAGGCGCAGCGTGTCGTCGGAATGGGTGGCAAAGATCACCTCGTCAAAGGCTTCCCAGTCGCCACCCTCGCAGCGGACCTGCACGCCGTCGGGAAGGCGCCGCACCCCGGCGACCGCTGCCCCCGTGCGCATGTCCACGCCCGCCGAACCCATCGCCGCCTGAAGCCGGCTGACATATTCGACCGAACCGCCGGCAACGGTATACCACTGGTGCTGGTCACGATGCGACAGCAGCGCGTGGTTCTGAAAGAACCGGATCAGCGCCTGCGCCGGGAAATCCAGAATCCCGCGCGACGGCGTCGACCAGATCGCCCCCGAAACCGGCAGCAGATAGTAATCGCGGAACCATGCCCCCAGATCCAGCCGTTCCAGCAGGTCGCGGATCGTCATCACCGGATCGTCAGCATGTTCGGCCGCATGGGCGTTGAAGCGCAGGATATCCATCAACATGCCCAGAAACCGCGGATCAAGCGCGTTCTTCTTCTGGGCAAAGACCGCGCCCAGATCCTTCAAGCCGTATTCCAGCCGCCCGCCCCGGACCGAGGCGCCAAAGCTCATGTCGCTTTTCACCACCGGCACCTGAAGATCGTCGAACAGCCGCGTCAGATGCGGATAGTTGACCTTGTTATAGACGATGAAGCCCGTATCCACAGGCTGATCGCCGCGCTTGCCGGCAATCACCGTGCGGGCATGGCCGCCCAGACGCTTTTCCGCCTCGATCAGCACCACGGAATGATCGCGCGCCAGCAAATGAGCCGCCGCCATCCCCGAGATCCCCGCACCGATCACCGCAACGCGCCGACGCGCGAACTCAGACGTCTCGAAAGGCATGGCCCTCAACTCTCCCGCTTGACTTCACCTTGATACGGCGCCGGACGCCCGGCGGATCAACCGCGGGCAGGTTTTTTTGCCACCACCCCAAGGGCGGAAAAAGATCGATCCGATGCGACATGCCAGTGATCCAGTCACACGAAGGGCGCGTATCAGGTTCGTTGTCATGTCGCTTCCCACTCGAAAAAGCGGATGCATGCGGGAGAACCGGGGCATATGTTCTCCCGCAGGCGACGAACGGAAGGCCGACGTGACGGGGCAAACGGAAGAAACGGACTGGGTGGCGCTGATGCTGGCGATCCGGGATCACAGGGACGAGACGGCCTTTGCGCGGCTGTTTCAGCACTTCGCCCCACGGGTGAAGGGGTTCCTGATGAAATCGGGCACCGCCAGCGCACAGGCCGAGGAATACGCACAGGATGTCATGGCCGTGGTCTGGCAGAAGGCACATCTTTTCGATCCGTCGCGGGCATCGCTTTCGACATGGATCTTCACCATCGCCCGGAACCGGCGCATCGATGCGATCCGCAAGGCGCGCCATCCGGAACCGGAAGAGCTGTTCTGGGGCCCCGAGTCGGAACCGGATCAGGCCGATGTCTATGAAATGCAGCAGGAAAACGCGCGCCTGACCCGCGCCGTGCAAAGCCTGCCGGAAAAACAGCGTGCCTTGATCGAAAGGGCCTTCTTCGGCGACCTCTCGCACCGGGAGCTGGCCGACGAGACCGGCCTGCCGCTGGGCACGATCAAGTCACGGATAAGGCTGGCGCTGGAACGTCTGCGCCTTCACATGAGTTGAGCAAGCATGACGATCCGGCACCATATCTCTGACTCTTTGCTTATGGCCCATGCGGCGGGAACGCTGCCCGAGGCCTTCGGGCTGGTCGTGGCCACCCATATTTCGCTCTGCGACGACTGCCGCGCCCGTGCCGGCGCCTTTGACGCCGTGGGCGGCGCACTGATGGACGAGGCCCCCGCCGCAGCCATGTCCGAAGGCAGCCTTGCCGCCGTGATGGCCCGGCTTGATCGCCGGATCGAGATCCAAAGGCCCATCCCCCGCCGCGATCCGCGCGTGCCCGCGCCGCTGTCGGACTATATCGGCGGCAGCCTTGATACGGTGCGCTGGCGCCCCCTCGGCGGCGGCGTGCGTCAGGCGATTCTGCCCACCGGGCGCGAGGCCGTCGCGCGGCTGCTGTGGATTCCGGGCGGCCAGTCGGTGCCCGACCATGGTCACCGCGGGATGGAGCTGACACTGGTGCTGCAAGGCGCCTTCCGCGACGAGACCGACCGCTTCGGCCCCGGCGATCTGGAAATCGCCGACGAAGAGATGGAACATACGCCCGTGGCCGAACCCGGCCCCGATTGCATCTGCCTTGCCGCGACCGACGCGCCGCTGCGCTTCAACAGCCTGCTGCCGCGGCTGGTCCAACCCTTCGTGCGGATCTAGGCGCCAGCCGGCAACACGCCTGCGGGACCCAGGCCCCAACCGCACCGTAAGGGCCTGGGTCCAACAGACCCAGCCCGGCAGCCGGCGCTATTCGGCGGCGTCGCGAGACGGGGCCAGTTCCTCGAAGTCGAAATTGTCCAGCCGGCGCGCCTTCTTGCCCGCCTTGCCGGCAGAGGTGCGGATTTCCTCGACATCGCGCGCGGCTTGCGCGAAATGCCGGTCCAGGTTGCCGACCCTTTCCACCAGACGGTCAATCTCGCGCCCAAGCTCTGCCAGTTCGCGCCGGATCGCCCCCGCCTGCGCCCGCATCCGCGCATCCTTCAGAACCGCCCGCATCGTGTTCAGCACCGCCATGCAGGTGGTGGGCGACACGATCCAGACCTTCGCCGCGAAGCCTTCGCGCACGATATCGCCAAAATTGGCGTGCAACTCGGCATAGACCGCCTCGGACGGCAGGAACAGCATCGCACCGTCGGCCGTCTCGCCATCCAGAACGTATTTCTCGGCGATCGCGCGAATATGGGCGCGCACGGCCACCCGCATCAGGCGCTGCGCCTCCATTGTCTCGGCCGGGCCTTCGGCCTGGCGCAGCATCTCATAGGCTTCCAGCGGGAATTTCGAATCGATCACGATCGGGCCCGGCGGCTCGGGCAGGTGGATCAGGCAATCGGCGCGGCGGCCGTTCGACAGCGTGGCCTGCATCGTATAGCTGTCAGGAGGCAGCGCCTTCTTCACGATGTCATGCAGCTGGATCTCGCCAAAGGCGCCGCGGGTCTGCTTGTTCGACAGGATGTCCTGCAAGCCCAGCACGTCGCCCGACAGTTTCTCGATGTTGGCCTGCGCGCGGTCGATGGTTTCCAGCCGCTGGTGCAGATCACCGAGCGAGCGCGCGGTGCGCACCGCCGTTCCGTGCAGGCTTTCGGACATGCCGCGCTGCACCTCGGCCAGCCGCCGCTCCATCAGTTGCAGCATCGCGCCCTGACTGGCGGCCTGCGCGTCCGAGACATGGTGCAGCCCGCCCGCCAGCCGCTCCTGCCCGTCCGACAGCATCTGCACCTGTTGCGCCAGCCAGCCCAGTTCGCGCAGCACCGGCGCCGAGCCCCGCGCCCCCGCACGCCAGATCAGCAGCAGCACAACAAAAACAGCCCCCCCCGCCGCGGCCAGAACCAGCGGATCGTTCAGGGCGTAACTTTGGCCGCCGATGACGATCATCGCCGCCCGAACAGCCGTTCGATATCGGCCAGCTTCAGCTCGACATAGGTCGGGCGGCCGTGGTTGCACTGGCCGGCCAGCGGCGTGGCCTCCATCTCGCGCAGCAGCGCGTTCATTTCCTCGGCCCGCAGCTGCCGCCCCGACCGGACCGAGCCATGGCAGGCCATCCGGCTTAACACCGCATCCATCCGCGCCTGAAGCCGGTCGCTGGCGCCGGTCTCGGCCAGATCGTCCAGGATGTCGCGCAGCAGCGCCGCGGCATCCAGACGGCCAAGGATCGCCGGCACCTCGCGCACAGCCACCGCCGAGCCGCCGAAGGGTTCGATCACCAGCCCAAGATCGGCCAGCGGCGCGGCCGCGTCCAGCAGGCGGCCGGCGTCGGTGGGCGAAAGCTCGACGATCTCGGGGATCAACAGCGCCTGCCGCGCGATCCCTGCGCCGTCGCGCTGGCGTTTCAGCCTTTCATAGACCAGCCGTTCATGCGCCGCGTGCTGATCGACGATCACCATGCCGGTGGCGGTCTGGGCGATGATCCAGTTTTCATGGATCTGCGCCCGCGCGGCACCCAGCGGGCGGTCGTCGTCGGTCGGTGCCGGCTCGGCCGTGCGGACGGCGGGGGGCGCCTCGGCCAGTCCCGGCATGGCCGGCGGCGGCGCCTGAAAGGCAAAGCTGCGCGCAAGGGTCGGCTGCGAGGGGCGGTCCATCTGATAGATCCGCGGAGGCTCGGGGCGGAAGGCCGCCAGTGTCTCGCCCGCCACGGTGGTCGAGGCGCGATGCCCCGCCCCCGCCAGCGCCTGCCGCAAGGCCGAGACCACCAACCCGCGCACCTCGCCCGTCTCGCGAAAGCGCACTTCGGCCTTGGCGGGATGCACGTTCACATCCACCCGGTCCGGCGGGCAGATCAGGTTCAGCACCGCCGCCGGGTGCCGGTCGCGGCTGAGAACATCCATATAGCCCGCCCGCAACGCGCCGATCAGCATCCGGTCCAGCACCGGCCGGCCATTCACGAACAGGAACTGCGCCACGGCCGAGCCGCGGGAATAGGTCGGCAGCGCGGCGTAACCGATCAGCGCCAGCCCGTCGCGATCGACATCGATCCGCAGGGCATTTTCGGCAAATTCGGCGCCCAGCACACGGGCCACCCGGCCATGCAGCGCGTCGAACAGATCGCCGGTTTCCGGCTCGACCCGGAACAGGCTGCGCTGCTCGCCGCCCGAGACATCGGTCAGCGCAAATCCCACCGAAGGCTCGGCCAGCGCCAGCCGGCGGATCACTTCGGAAATCGCCTGCGTCTCGGCGCGATCGGTGCGCAGGAACTTCAGCCGCGCCGGCGTAGCGAAGAACAGGTCGCGCAGTTCGACCACCGTGCCGCCCGACAGCGGCGCCGGCCGCACCGGCCCGATGCGCCCCCCCGTCACCGCAACCGAGGCGCCATCTTCCCCCGCCGCGCGCGAGGTGATCGTCAGCCGGCCCACCGCCCCCAGCGAAGGCAGCGCCTCGCCGCGGAACCCGAACGAGCGGATGTCCAGCAGATCCGATCCGTCGATCTTCGATGTGGCGTGCCGCGACAAGGCCAGCGGCAGGTCGGCCGCCGTCATGCCGCAGCCGTCATCCGTCACCCGGATCAGCGTCTTGCCGCCGTCGGCAATCTCGACCGCGATCCGCCGCGCGCCGGCATCCAGCGCGTTTTCCACCAGTTCCTTCACCGCCGAGGATGGGCGCTCCACCACCTCACCCGCCGCGATCCGGTTGATCGCGGCTTCGTCCAGTTGCCGGATCACCGGACGGGCGGGGCTTATGTTGGGGCTGGCAAGGGTCATGCCACCAGAACTAGCACGACTCGTCCCGCCATGCCACAGGCTCTGCGGGGCTAGCCGCCTTGGGCGATGCCGTCGGGCTGGCCGACGACCACGAAATGCAGCGCCTCCGGCCGCAAAAGCCGTGCGGCCACGCGCTTCACATCGTCCAGCGTCACCGCCTCGATTTTGGCGTTGCGCGTCACCGGATAGTCGATCGGCAAACCTTCGGCCTGAAGCCCGACCAGAATCGAGGCAATCGGCCCGTTGCCGTCAAACCGCAGCGGATAAGAGCCGGTCAGGTAGGTTTTCGTCGCCGCCAGTTCCTCGGCGGTGACGCCTTCGGTCGCGGCGCGGCGCCATTCGTCGCGCACGATCTGAATGGCCTGACCGGCGCTGGCATTGGCGGTGGCAAACTGGCCCGACAGCAGTTCGGCATGGTCCATCGGCGCCAGATAGCTGCCGACGCCATAGGTCAGCCCGCGCTTTTCGCGCAGTTCCGACATCAACCGCGAACCGAAGCGACCGCCGCCAAGGATCTCGTTCAGGATATAGGCGGCGAAGAAATCGGGATCGTCGCGCTTGATGCCGGCGTGACCGAACAGCACCGCAGACTGTGGCGTGGGGAAATCGATCACCGTAACGCCTGCGGCCACCTGCCACTCGGCCCGTTCCGGCAAGGGCGCCCCCGTCGCGGGCAGGTCGGCCAGCAGCCGGTCGATCAACGCGCCCAGTTCGGCCGGGGTGATGTCGCCCGCGGCCGAGATATACACTCGGTCGCGCGCCAGCGCCGCGCGATGCGCCGTCAGAAGCTGATCGCGGGTCAGCGCCGCCACGCTGTCGGGCGTGCCATCCCCGGCCGAGCCATAGGGGTGATCGCCAAAAGCCAGCCGGTCGAAGGTGTCGCCCGCAATGCGCGCGGGGTCTTTCGCATCCGCGGCCAGCCCCGACAGCACCTGCCCGCGCACCCGTTCCACCGCATCGGCATCGAATCGCGGCGCGACCAGCGCCAGCCGCAGCAGATCAACCGAGGCATCGCGGTTTTCGGTCAGGAACCGGGCCGAGACCGCCACCGAATCGACGCCGGCCTGAAAGCTGAATTTGGCCGCCAGGTCATCGCGTGCCCGCGCAAAGCCCTGCGCGTCCAGATCGCCCGCACCTTCTTCCAGAAGCGCCGTCATCAGGTTCACCGCCCCCCGCGCGCCGGGGGCATCCACCGAGGTTCCGCCCTCGAACCGGATTTCCAGCGCGGTGAAGGGCAGTTCGTGCGATTCGACCAGCCAGGCGCGCAGCCCGCCGGCCGAGGTCACCTCCTTGATGTCGATCTCGGCCCGGACCGGCAGGGCGAACAGGATCAGGGCGAAGGCGATCCGCATCATCATTGGCTTTGCCCCTCTTGCTGCATCAGCCAGCCCGTCACCGCGCGGCGGCGGTCGAACACCTCTTGCGCGACGGCCATCACCTGCTCGGACGTCACCGCCTGCAACAACTCGGGCCACTGGTCCACATCCTGAACCGTCAGCCCCGTGGTCAGCGCCGCGCCATAGCGCCGGGCCAGCCCGTCGACACTGTCGCGGGCATAGATGTCCTGTGCGCGAAGCTGCGTCTTGATCCGGGCGAAATCCTCGGGGTCGGGGCCGTCCTTCAGAAAGCGGGCCAGCGCGGCATCCATCGCGTCTTCTGCGGCCTGAAGATCCACCCCCGGAATCGGCACGACGGCCAATCCGAGACTGCCGTAATCCAGCGCCCCGCCGTCATACCACGCCTGGGTCCAGACCGCTTTCGGCGACTCGCCGAACTGAAGCGCGCGGGCCAGAACAGAGGTGGTGGGACTGCCGCCCAGCAGTTCCGCCAGCAGGGTCAGCGCCGCCGCCTTTTCCTGCGCGCCGCTGTCGCGGGCGGGGGCAAGATAGCTGCGGGCGACATAGGGCTGGGCCACACGCGGATCGGCAAAGGCGATCCGACGTTCGGCCAGTTGCGGCGGCTCTTGCGGGCGCAGGCGCTCGGGCAGGTTCGGCGTCGGCTCAAGGCCGCCGTAATGCGTTTCGGCCAGCCGGCGCACCTGATCTGGGGTCACGTCGCCCGCCACCACAAGGATGGCGTTGTTCGGCGCGTAATAGGTCCGGTAAAAGCTGAAGGCATCCGCGCGGTCAAGCTGTTCGATCTCGTGCCGCCAGCCGATGATCGGGGTGCCATAGGGGTGGTTCAGATACAGCGCGGCCTGCCTTTGTTCGGAAAACAGCGCGCCGGGATCGCTGTCGGTGCGCTGGCTGCGTTCCTCCAGCACGACCTGCCGTTCGGTCAGCACATCGTCTTCGGTCATCTGAAGGTCGCGCATCCGGTCGGCCTCCATCTTCATCATCAGATCCAGCCGATCGGCCGCAACCCGCTGAAAATAGGCGGTATAATCCCACGAGGTGAAGGCGTTGCCGTCGCCGCCCTGCGCCTCGACCACGGCCGAGAACTCGCCCGCGGCCATCTCGTCGGTGCCCTTGAACATGAGGTGTTCCAGGAAATGCGCGATGCCGGAATGGCCCGGCGGCTCGTCCGCGGCACCAACGCGATACCAGACCATGTGGGTGACCACCGGGGCGCGGTGATCCTCGATCACCACCACCTCCATGCCGTTCGCCAGTCGAAAATCGGTGACCGTATCGGCAAAGGCCAGCAGCGGGAACGTCATTCCCGCAACGGCCGCAAAAGCCAGTCGGCGCAGCATAGCCCTGTCCTTCCAGAAGATCGCGTCGTGCGGAAAGCTACCGTGCGCGTCCGGGCCTTCAAGTCCCCCTACGGGCTTGTGATCACTCGCCCGCCTGCGCCGGCGGCGCCGAAGGATTGCGTGCCCCTGCCGCGCGCCAGCGCGCCAGTTCGGCGTGCTGGTCAAGCGCCATGGGCTTGTAGGCCTGATAATAGACGTTCACGTTGAAGATGCGTTCCAGAAGGCGGCCGTCATTGCTGCGGCGCCATTCGTAATCTTCCGCGGCCAGCGTCTGGCGGATGCCCGTCTGCGCGCCATAGCGGCTGACATGCGAGACCACCGCCCCATCGGCTGCCGGAATGCTGCCCGCCCGGTTGGGGTTGCCGCCCAGCGCCGCGATGGCATCGGCCTCGGGGTTCGGATCGGCCAGATTCGCGCCGCCCGGCGTCGGTGCCGGCAGGGCCGCCAGCGTCTCGGGCATCTGAAGCGGACGCGACGGCAGGATCGAGAATTCGTCCGGACCCGCGCCGGTCGAGCGGAGGTTCATCAACTCCGGCTCGCCACCACCGCAGGCCGAAAGCAGCAGCAATGCCAGTGCCGCACCCGCCCCTGCGCCTGAAGCTGACCGCATTGCTTGCCTCCTTGCTGTCTGGACCCGTCTTTAGCGCAAAGGTTTGCAGCCGTCACGGGGTCTTTCCGCGGCCAGCGCCGCGCTTGCGTTCAGGTTTCGGTTTGGCGGGAACGGGGTCGGGCTTGATCTCGCGCGTGAACAGGACAAGACCGATGGCGCCGGCAAAGATCGCGATATCGGCCACGTTGAAGGCATAGGGATTTTCGATCCCGCAGCAGGACATGTTCAGGAAATCGGCCACCGCGCCGAAAAGCACCCGGTCCACCACATTGCCGAGCGCGCCGCCGATCAGCAACCCCCCCGAGATCCGCGACAGCCGAGAGGGCGCGCTGCGCGCCACCCAGCGCCAGACCCAGCCCGAAATGGCCAGCGCGACCAGGATCAGCCCCCAGCGCACAATGTCCTGATCGGAGCTGCCAAGGCCGAAGTTGATCCCGCGGTTCCACGCCATCCGCAGGTTCAGGAACGGCGGAACCAGATCGATGGCGCCGCGATGGGCCAGCCCCAGCCACCAGACGACCAGCCATTTGGTCGCCTGATCCAGCACAAAGACCCCAAGGGCGGTAAGGGCTGCCAGCCGCATGTCAGTGCCGGAAATGCCGCTGCCCGGTAAAGACCATGGCAAGGCCCGCCGCATCCGCCGCGGCGATCACCTCATCGTCGCGCATCGACCCGCCGGGCTGGATGATCGCCCGCGCACCGGCCTCGGCCGCGGCCAGCAGCCCGTCGGCAAAGGGGAAGAACGCATCCGACGCCACGACAGAGCCCTGCGTCAGCGGCTGCGCCAGACCCAGCGCCTGCGCCATGTCCTGCGCCTTGCGCGCGGCGATGCGGGTGGAATCGACCCGGCTCATCTGGCCCGCACCCACGCCGACGGTGGCGCCGTCCTTCACATAGACAATGGCGTTCGATTTCACATGCTTGGCCACGGTCCAGGCAAACAGCAGATCTGCCAGTTCCGCGTCCGAGGGTGCCCGCTTCGTCACCACCTTCAGGTCCGACAGCGCCACATGGCCGGCGTCGCGGTCCTGCACCAGAAAGCCGCCCGCAACCTGTTTGAACGCAAGGCCCGCGGCCCGCGGATCGGGCAGCGCGTCGGTCGTCAGCAGGCGCAGGTTCTTCTTGGCGGCAAAGATGTCGCGCGCGGCCTGATCGGCCCCCGGGGCGATCACGACCTCGGTGAAGATTTCGGTGATCTTCTCGGCGGTGGCGGCATCCAGCGGCTGGTTCAGCGCGATGATCCCGCCAAAGGCAGACACGCGGTCGCAATCAAAGGCGCGGGCATAGGCATCGGCCAACGAGGCGCCGCGGGCCACGCCGCAGGGGTTGGCATGTTTCACGATCACGCAGGCCGGACCCTGGGCCGGATCGAACTCGGCCACCAGTTCAAAGGCCGCATCGGTGTCGTTGATGTTGTTGTAGGACAGTTCCTTGCCCTGCCACTGTTTCGCGGTGGCGACGCCCGGACGATGGCTGCCGTCGGTGTAGAACGCCGCCTTCTGGTGCGGGTTTTCACCATAGCGCATGGTCTGGGCCAGTTGACCGGCAAAGGCGCGGCGGCGCGGCGTCTCGACCTTCAGCGCGCCGGCCATCCAGGCAGAGACGGCGGCATCATAGGCCGCGGTGCGCGAATAGGCGGTCAGCGCCAGCTTTTGCCGGAACGCCAGCGTGGTGGCGCCGTCATGGGCGCGCAGCTCGTCCAGCAGCGCCTTGTAGTCGGCGGTGTCGGTCACGACGTTCACGAAACGGTGGTTCTTGGCCGCCGCGCGGATCATCGCCGGGCCGCCGATGTCGATATTCTCGATGCAGTCATCGTAACCCGCGCCGCGCGCCACCGTTGCCTCGAACGGATACAGGTTCACCACAAGCAGGTCGATCGGCTCGATCCCGTGGGCGGCCATCGCCACCAGATGCTCGTCATCGTCGCGCAGCGCCAGCAGGCCGCCATGCACCATCGGATGCAGGGTCTTGACCCGGCCATCCATCATCTCGGGGAAGCCCGTCACCTCGGCCACGTCGCGCACCTTCAGGCCCGCCGCGCGCAGCGTCGAGGCGGTGCCTCCGGTCGAGATCAACTCGACCCCCAGATCCGCCAAAGCCCGTGCAAGGTCCAGAAGTCCCGACTTGTCGGAAACCGACAGAAGGGCGCGGCCAACAGGAACGAGGTTCTTCATCTTGAGTGCCTCCAGGTCAGTTTTGGGCCAGATCAGGTGCGGGCCAAGTCGGATCGGGGTCAGGTCGGGTCGGGTCCGTGCCGGTCGGGCGGATCGTCCCGGGACAGGTCGCGAATGGCCAGCGGAGTATCCTCTGTCTTGGCGAAGGTCCAGCCGATCCGGGCTTCGGCATCGACAAGAACGCCTGCCAGCACGATCTGCCGCGTGGCGCGCGGCAGCCGGTGGGCACGGTCAAGATAAACCGATGGCGCCAGCGTCAGCCGCGCCGGGCCTTCGGGGCGGAAGGCCCAGACCTCGCCGCTGGCCAGTGTCAGCGTGACGCCATGCCCGTCGGGCAGAATGTCGGCCGAAACGTCCGGATGCAGGTGAAACCGCAGCGCAAAGGCCAGACCGTGGCCTTTCGCGGCCCGAAGTGCCGCATCCAGCCGTTTGCGTTCGGGCGCGGTCAGGGCGGCCAGGGTGTCGGCGCCCGACAGGCTGCGCCCGTCCGGGGCCAGCACAAGATCGCGTCGGTGGGTCAGTCCGTGGGTCTGGGCCCAGCCGTCATGCAGCAGGTGCAGGTGCTGGCCGGCCGGCCCCTTCTGAAGGTGCGCGGAAAGGACGCGGGCCGTTTCGGCCATGTCGTCGCCGTCGCGCGCCAGACGGGACGACGAAAACCCCTCGATCATCAGCGTGGAATGGGATGCGGTCGCCCGGCCCGCGCGGTGCCAGCCCGGCCCCCAGGACCGCCCCGAGCCGCAGGAAACCACCAGAGGCCGCCGCCCCGATGACAGTTCGACCCCAAGGGTCGAGGCATGGGCATGGCCACCCGGCGGCGGCCCTTCGGCATCGACGATCACCGTGGTCCGCCCCGCGGCCAGCCGGGCAAAGCCCATGGCCAGCCCCTCGGTCGGCAGGGCCGGCCCGCTCAGGCCGGCCAGCGCCCGGTCCATCCGTTCGGGAAAGGCCCGGCCGCCGCCGTGAAAGCGCGGCAGACCGCCATCGCCATGGCGCAACGCCCGCACCACCGGCGCCATGCGCAGGATCGCGGCGCGATGCCCCTCGGCCACCGGGCGGCCAGCGGCGACAAGCGCGGCCGCGGTTTCGGCCAATAGCGTGAACAGGGCGGCCAGATCCTCGGGGCTGCGGCTGGCAATGGCGCCCTGGGGGTCGATCTGCGCACCAGCCTCGCGGCCCAGCGCCTGCGCGGCGGGGGCGACATGGGCGGCCATGCCCTCGAGTGCCAGCCCCGCCCGCAGGATCGCCGCCAGCGACTCGATCCGGGCGGGGCCGCTGGCCGAGGGCCACCGTTGCGCCAGATACAGCATCGTGCGCGAGGCCGCGCGGGCAAGGTCGGCTTCGCGCATCCCCGCCCCGTCCAGCAGAAAGCTGGCGTGGGCCATCCAGCGCCCCAGCCGTTGCGCCGCCAGCGCCGGCCCCCAGCCCGGACCGCGGCCCTGACC
The DNA here is from genome assembly GCF_900207575.1 of Cereibacter ovatus. Classification (GTDB taxonomy): domain Bacteria; phylum Pseudomonadota; class Alphaproteobacteria; order Rhodobacterales; family Rhodobacteraceae; genus Cereibacter_A; species Cereibacter_A ovatus. The sequence goes on along the minus strand of NZ_OAOQ01000002.1, from coordinate 26,876 downwards.
GAAGCGGGCGATCCAGCGGAAGGTCCAGTGCTGCGCGCGGGTCCGCGCCCCCCGGCCGCCCAGCGCGGCCAGATCGTCGAGCCAGCCGAAGCCATGGGCGTGGGCCAGCAACGCGGCATCGGCGCCCGGAACCTCCCACGGGGCGGCGCCGGGGGCCTCGACCAGACGCCCGGCCGTCAGCCACTGGCCGGCGATCAGCCAGCGACCACGCTCGGCCACGCCGATCAGGCCGGGGTCAGGCAGCGCGGCGAACCGGGTCGCCGGGCGCGAAAGCCGCGCCCGAAGCAGGGCGAGCCGATCCAGAAGGCCCGCCGCTGGCAGGGCCGGGCCGATCATCCAGCGGGCTTCCGCAGCCGGACCATGAAGAACCCGTCCATCCCGCCGCGCGCGGCCCAGTAATCGGGGCGCAGGCGAAGTGCGCCGGCTTCGGTGATCCAGTGGGGGTCGATCCCATCGATGCCCGGCCGCTCGACCGTCACGCCGGGATGGCGATCGAGAAGGGCGGCGAGGTGCCGCTCGCCCTCGTCCGGCAGAAGCGAGCAGGTGCAGAACACCATCCGCCCCCCCGGCCGCAGCAGCGCCAGCGCCCGGTCGATCATCGCCGATTGCAGCGCCACAAGACCGGCCAGATCGCTTGCGTCCTTGACAAAGGGCAGATCGGGGTGGCGCCGGATCGTGCCGGTGGCCGAACAGGGCGCATCCAGCAGCACCGCATCGAAGGGGCCGGCCTGCCAGTCGAGCAGATCGGCCACGACCACTTCGGCCTGAAGCCGGCAGCGCGCAAGGTTGTCATGCAGGCGGGCCAGTCGCGCGGCCGAGACATCGACGGCGGTGACCTGCGCCCCGGCCGCAGCCAGTTGCAGCGTCTTGCCGCCGGGCGCGGCGCAAAGGTCGGCCACCCTTTCGCCGGGTTGCGGGGCCAGCAACCGCACCGCCAGCGCCGCGGCGGCATCCTGCACCCACCAGTCACCCTCGGCATAGCCCGGCAGCGCCGAGACCTGCCCCGGATCGGCAAGGCGGAAGCTGCCGGTGGGCAGCGCCTCGCCCGGGGCGGTCGCGCCCGGCTTTGCAGTCAGATCGAGCGGCGGCGCTTCGGCCTGCACCGCCTCGATGGCCGAGACCGCCTCGCGGCCCCAGAGATGGACAAGCGGCTGACGCAGCCACATCGGCAGCCGCTGCGGCGGCAGACCGTCGAAGCTGGCGGGCACGACCTTGCGCAGGACGGCATTGACCAGACCGGCCAGATGGCGGGTTCTGGGTCCGGCGCGGGCGAGATCGACCGCGGAATTGACCGCGCCATGGGCGGGGGCGCCCAGGGCGGCCATCTCGACCATCGCAAGCCGCAGGATGTTGCGCACCGCCATCGGGGGGGCCTTGCGCAGATGCGGCGACAGCAGCCGGTCGGCGGGTTCCAGATGGCGCAGCACCGCCAGCGCCAGCCGCTGCGCGCGGGCACGCTGCGCGGGGGCAGCCGGAGGCAGATCCTCGATCGCCTGCGACAGCAGGCGGCCATCGTCCAGCACCGCATTGAGCAGGGCTACCGCCAAGCCTCGGGCCTCGTCTGCCATGCCGCCTCCTTGTTGTGTTGCTTTGCGGCGGTATATCATGGGTCGGCCCCGCACAAGGAACCCCAGATGACCGAGGATACCCCGAAGACCCTGCCCCCCGAGGCGCTGCGTGCCCTGGCCGAGGCAGAGGAACGCCGCCGCGCCGCCAAGGCACTGGATCTGCCGAAGGAGATCGGCGGACGGAACGGACCCGAGCCGGTGCGATTCGGCGACTGGGAGAAGAAGGGCATCGCCATCGACTTCTGAGCCGGGCGTCGCGGAAAGCCCGGGGCGCTGCCCCGGACCCCGGGATATTTGGGCCAGAATGAAAGGTCAGAGTCCGAGGACGTCGAGCATGTCGTATTGTCCGGGGCGTTTGTCCTGACCCCAGAGTGCAGCCTTGAGGGCGCCGCGGGCGAAGATGGCGCGGTCGGTGGCAATGTGGCGCAGCGTGATCCGCTCGCCCTCGGTTGCGAAGATCACATCGTGTTCGCCGACGATGTCGCCGCCGCGGATGGCCGAGAAGCCGATGCTGCCACGGGCGCGGGCGCCGGTGATGCCGTCGCGGCCCGAGACGCGGGCATGGTCGAGTGTGGTGCCGCGGCCTTCGGCGGCGGCGGCGCCGAGCATGAGGGCAGTGCCGGAGGGGGCGTCGACCTTCATGCGGTGATGGGCTTCGACCACTTCGATGTCCCAATCGGCATCGAGCGCCGCGGCGACCTTTTTCGTCAGTTGCACGAGGAGGTTGACCCCGAGGCTCATGTTGCCGGCGCGCACGATCACCGCGTGATGGGCGGCCCATTCCAGCCGGTCGAGATCGGCCGGTCCGAGTCCGGTGGTGCCGATGACATGGACGGCGCGGGCCTGGGCGGCAAGTTCGGCGAAGTGGGTGGTGGCTGCGGGGGCGGTGAAGTCGATCACCGCCTGGGCCTGGGCGAAGGCTTCGAGCGGGTCATCGGTCACGGTGACGCCAACCGCGGCGCCGCCCATCGCGGCGCCCGCGTCACGGCCGATCCAGTCGTGGCCGGGGCGTTCCACCGCGCCGACGAGGCGCGCCTTGTCAGAGGCGAGCACCGTCTTCATCAGCATCTGGCCCATCCGGCCCGAGGCCCCGGTGATGACGATTCCCGGCAGATCCGACATGGCATTCTCCTGTGGTTTTGCTGTCTCTGTAGCGGCTTCGCGCCGGCGGCGCAAAGGGCGTGAAGCATGGCGTTGCGGGCGCAGGCGAAAGCGCCTACATGGGCGGCATGGCACACAGATCGCATTCCGGAACCGGCCCCTCGCAACGTCAGCTTCGCGTCGGCGAACTGATCCGGCGCACGCTTGCGGACGTGCTGAACCGGGGCGATATTCACGACCCCGATCTGAACCGGATGTCGATCACGGTGGGCGAGGTGCGCTGTTCGCCCGATCTGAAGGTGGCGACGGTTCATGTCATGCCGCTGGGTGGCAAGGATGTCGAGGCCGCCATTGCGCTGCTGTCGAAGCACCGGGGCGAGTTGCGCCACCACATCACCCGGCAGATGACGCTGAAATACGCCCCGGACCTGCGGTTCCGCCCTGACGAGACCTTCGACCGGCTGGACGAGACGCGGCGGCTGTTCTCGGACGAGGTGGTTCAGCGCGACATTCGCGGCGGCGAGGCGGATGAGGGCTAGGTTGGCGGCCCTTGCGCTGGCCTTGTGGCCGGCGGGTTGTGCAACCGCCGAGCCCGCCTGTCGGGCGGTCAGTTTCGAGGGCATCCCCTTCACCGTCTGCGAGGCCGAAGCGGGCGACGACCTGCGGCTGTTCCAGACTGCGCCGGACGGGCGGCCCTATGGCAGTTTCGCCCGTGTGAACGACGCGCTTGCGGCCGAGGGGCGGGTTCTGGCCTTCGCGATGAATGCGGGGATGTATCATCCCGACCGCCGCCCCGTGGGGCTGATGATCGAGGGCGGAGAGACGCGCGCGGCACTGGTGACCGGGGCGAGCGACGGCAATTTCGGCCTGCTGCCCAACGGGGTGTTCTGCATTGGCGAGGATGGCTTTCGCGTGATCGAGACCCGCGCCTTCGCGGCCGGGCGGCCGGCGTGCCGCCATGCCTCGCAATCGGGGCCGATGCTGGTGATCGGGGGCGCGTTGCACCCGCGGTTCCTTGTCGACAGCGATTCGCGTTACATCCGCAACGGCGTCGGCGTCAGCGAGGACGGGCAGCGGGCGGTGTTTGCGATCTCGGACCGGGCGGTGACGTTCCATCAGTTCGGGCGGTTCTATCGCGATGCGCTGGGGCTTCGGGATGCACTTTACTTTGACGGGTCGATCTCGCGGTTGCATGACGCGGGGGCACGACGGTCGGACTGGGGGGCGACCATGGGGCCGATCGTGGGGCTGGTCGTCGCGAAGCGTTGACGGGGCTGGCGAAGGGGTCTAGCAGGCGGGCCTTCTGTCAGAAGGGGACGACGATGGGACGGACGCGCAAGGGCCGGGCGATCTCGGGCTGGCTGGTGGTGGACAAGCCCGCGGGCATGACCTCGACCTCGGTCGTGAACAAGGTGCGCTGGGCGCTGGATGCGCAGAAGGCGGGCCATGCCGGCACACTGGACCCGGATGCGACCGGCGTTCTGGCCGTGGCGCTGGGCGAGGCCACCAAGACCGTGCCCTACATCACCGATGCGCTGAAATGCTATCGCTTCATGGTGCGCTTTGGCGTGGCGACCCGCACCGACGATGCCGAGGGCGAGGTGATCGCCACGTCGGACGCGCGGCCGTCGGATGCGGACATCGAGACGGCGCTGGCGGCCTTCCGCGGCGAGATCATGCAGGTGCCGCCGCAGTTCTCGGCGGTGAAGGTCGAGGGCGAGCGCGCCTATGATCTGGCCCGCGAAGGCGAGGTGCTGGATCTGGCGGCGCGGCCGTTGTGGGTGGAAAGCCTGGACATGATCGCGCGCCCCGATGCGGATCATGTCGAGTTGGAGATGGTCTGCGGCAAGGGCGGCTATGTCCGCGCCATCGCCCGCGATCTGGGGCAGGCGCTGGGGTGTTACGGCCATGTCGAATGGCTGCGGCGCACCTGGTCGGGGCCGTTCGATGCCGAGGACGGGATCGCCATCGCAACCATCGACGAGCTGGCCAAGACCGATGCGCTGCTGGCGCATGTGCTGCCGCTGGAAACGGGGCTGGCCGATCTGCCGGAACTGCCGGCGACGGCCGAGGGCGCGGCGCGGCTGAAGAACGGCAATCCGGGGATGGTCATCGCCTCGGACGTGGAGTTCGGTGACGAAGCCTGGGCCAGCTATCAGGGCAAGCCGCTGGCGGTGGGGATCTACAAGGCGGGCGAGTTGCATCCCAGCCGGGTGTTCAACCTGTGACGTCCGTTCGCGCGTGACGGCGGCGCGCGGCGCGCGGCGGCCCACCGCCGTCACGCGGGCTGACGGCGTTCCGCCTGCGGGCGCCCTGCGCGGACGGCGATCCACGCCGGCTGCGAAATTCGGGAAACACGCCGCGGAAGAACGGGTTAAGCTGCGGTCGCAAAGACTGACAGGAGAAGCATCATGGATGCGCCAAAGATCCGCACCACCGCAGGCCGCGGCCGGCTTTATGACAGCGTGCTGGACACCGTGGGCGACACGCCGGTGATCCGGATCAACAACCTTTCGCCCGAAGGTGTGACGATCTACGTCAAGGCCGAGTTCTTCAATCCCGCCGCCTCGGTGAAGGACCGCCTTGCGCTGAACATCATCGAAGCGGCCGAGCGGTCCGGGAAACTGAAGCCCGGCATGACGGTGGTCGAGGCCACAAGCGGCAATACCGGCATCGGGCTGGCCATGGTCTGCGCGCAGAAGGGCTATCCGCTGGTCATCACCATGTCCGAGGCGTTCTCGGTCGAGCGGCGGCGGCTGATGCGGCTTCTGGGGGCGAAGGTGGTGCTGACGCCGCGGGCGGCCAAGGGCTTTGGCATGTATCGCAAGGCGCAGGAACTGGCCGAGGCGAACGGCTGGTTCCTGGCCAGCCAGTTCGAGACCGACGCCAATGCCGAGATCCACGAGGCCACCACCGGGCGCGAGATCGTGGCCGATTTCGCGGGCCAACGGCTGGACTGGTTCGTGACCGGCTATGGCACCGGCGGCACGGTGACGGGTGTCGCCCGCGTGCTGCGCCGCGAACGCCCCGAGGTGAAGATCGCGTTGTCCGAACCGGCCAATGCCCAGCTTGTCGGGTCGGGAATCGCACAGGAGCGCCACGCCGACGGCACCGCCGCGACCAGCCATCCGGCTTTCGAACCTCATGCGATCCAGGGCTGGACCCCGGATTTCATTCCGAAGGTGCTGCAAGAAGGGCTTGATGCGGGGGCCTATGACGAGCTGATCCCGGTAACGGGCGACGAGGGCATGACCTGGGCGCGGGAACTGGCGGCAAAAGAGGGCATCCTGACCGGGATCTCGGGCGGGTCGACGTTTGCGGTGGCGCGGAAGGTGGCGGAACGGGCGCCGAAGGGCTCGGTCATTCTGGCGATGCTGCCCGACACGGGCGAACGCTACATGTCGACGCCGCTGTTTCAGGCCATCTCGGAGGATATGGACGACAGCGAAAAGGCGCTGTCGGCCTCGACCCCCGGCTTCCAGCTGTAAGGGGGCGCCGCGCGAGGGGGCATCGAACCCCCTCGCGCGGCCCTGCCGGGGACAGGCGCCCAGGCGTCGCGATGCGGCCGGCCGGATCTGGGGCGCGGCGCGCATGGGTCTGACCGCGCCTGCGGGGGCGGCGGATCCGAGCGGATTGAAAGGGCACCACGCAGGGGCACCCGTCCTGCAATGCGGGCGGGCGGATCTGCCCTTTGCCACAGCAGACCACGGGGGCTGAGGATCCATCCGTGTTGTCGTGCGGGCGGGCGGATCTGCACATGGCTGCGCAAAGTCTCTTTGGCGGATCGGCCGGGGTGGTAGGGCTTGCCCTTGGCCGGCGCGCTGCCTAGGTGGGCGGCATCCGCGCAGGAGGGCAGATGATCACGCGCAGTTTCGTGAAGGGCGATGCGCCCTCGACCGCGGTCTATTCGGATTGCGAACGCTATCGCTTTATGTTGACGCGGGTCTGGGACCCGGCGGGGCCCAAGGCGCTGTTCGTGATGCTGAACCCCTCGACCGCGACGGAATACCAGAACGACCCGACGGTGGAACGCTGCGAGCGGCGGGCCCGCGCGCTGGGGTTCGGCGCCTTCCGGGTGTGCAACATCTTTGCCTGGCGCGACACCGATCCGAAGAAGATGCGCGCCGCCGCCGATCCGGTCGGCAATCCCGAGAATGACACAGCCATCGCGGACTCGGCGCCCTGGGCCGATCGCATTGTCTGCGCCTGGGGGGCGCATGGGGCGCATCTGGATCGCGGACGGCAGGTCGAGGCGCTGCTGCGGGCGACCGGCCTTCCGCTTTACCATCTGGGCCTGAACCGCGACGGCCAGCCCAAACACCCGCTGTATGTGGGCTATGACCGGCAGCCTGTGCCGTGGCACCCCTGAGCCAGTCGGCGGTCCGGGCACATGCCGCCCGACACGCCGGCCGAGAAAGGCGCTTTCCTTCAAGGCGATTTTCGCCTATATGCGCGCATCTGCCCGGCTTTCGGGCAGAGTTCCAAGGGCCCTGCTGGACGACATCCCGGCTTGTGCCGTCACCCTCAGACCAGGAGATCCCGATGTCGATCACCGTCGAAGAAAAAGCCCGCATCATCAAGGACTATGCCACCAAGGAAGGCGACACCGGCTCGCCCGAGGTTCAGGTGGCGATTCTGTCGTCGCGCATCGCGACGCTGACCGAGCATTTCAAGACCCACCGCAAGGACAACCACTCGCGTCGGGGCCTGCTGATGATGGTGGCGCAGCGCCGCAAGCTGCTCGACTACCTCAAGAAGAAGGACGAAGGCCGCTACACCGCGCTGATCGCGCGTCTGGGCCTCCGCCGCTGACCTTGAAGCGCGCCCTCCGGGGCGCGTTTTCCTATTCCGGGCGCGGGGATGATCCCTGCGCGTGACGGCCCTCCCGACGGGCTCCGCGGGACCGGCCTCGGCATCATACAGGGGCCACGGGCATACGGCCCGTACGCAACAGGCCGGGCGGAGGGTCCCCCGGTCAGGACAGGAAAAGACATGTTCAACGTTACAAAGAAATCCATCCAGTGGGGCGGCGAGACGCTGACCCTCGAGACCGGCAAGGTTGCCCGTCAGGCCGACGGATCGGTGATCGCCACGCTGGGCGAAACCTCGGTCATGGCCAACGTGACCTTCGCGAAATCGGCGAAACCGGGGCAGGACTTCTTCCCGCTTACCGTCCACTATCAGGAACGCTATTATGCTGCGGGCAAGGTGCCCGGCGGCTTCTTCAAGCGTGAAGCCCGCCCGTCCGAGAAAGAGACGCTGACCTCGCGCCTGATCGACCGCCCGATCCGCCCGCTGTTCGTGGACGGCTTCAAGAACGAAGTGCTGCTGATCGTCACCGTGCTGTCGCACGATCTGGTGAACGAGCCCGACATCGTGGCGATGATCGCGGCCTCGGCGGCGCTGACGATTTCGGGCGTGCCCTTCATGGGCCCGATCGGCGCGGCGCGCGTCGGCTTCTCGAACGGCCAGTATGTGCTGAACCCCGATGTCGACGACATGCAGAAGCTGCGCGACAACCCGGACCAGCGGCTGGATCTGGTCATCGCCGGCACCAAGGACGCGGTGATGATGGTCGAATCGGAAGCCTACGAGCTGTCCGAGGCCGAGATGCTGGGCGCCGTGAAGTTCGGCCATGACGCGATGCAGCCGGTGATCGACCTGATCATCGACTTCGCCGAGGAAGCCGCGAAAGAGCCCTTCGATTTCAGCCCGCCCGATTACGCCGCGCTTTACGCCAAGGTGAAATCGCTGGGCGAAGAGCAGATGCGCGCCGCTTTCGGGATCAAGAACAAGCAGGACCGCGTCAACGCCATCGACGCCGCCCGCGCCGCGATCAAGGCGCAGCTTTCGGAATCCGAACTGGCGGACGAGAACCTCGGCACCGCGTTCAAGAAACTGGAAAGCGCGATCCTGCGCGGCGACATCATCAACGGTGGCGCCCGCATCGACGGCCGCGACACCAAGACGGTGCGCCCGATCATCTCGGAAACCGGCATCCTGCCGCGGACCCACGGCTCGGCGCTGTTCACCCGCGGCGAGACCCAGGCGCTGGTGGTGACCACGCTTGGCACCGGCGAAGATGAGCAGATCATCGACGCGCTGCACGGCAATTCGCGGTCGAACTTCCTGCTGCACTACAACTTCCCGCCCTATTCGGTCGGTGAAGTGGGCCGCTTCGGCCCGCCCGGCCGTCGCGAGATCGGCCATGGCAAGCTGGCGTGGCGTGCGCTTCAGGCGGTGCTGCCGGCGGCGACCGACTTCCCCTACACGATCCGCGTCGTGTCCGAGATCACCGAGTCCAATGGCTCGTCCTCGATGGCGTCGGTCTGCGGCGGGTCGCTGTCGATGATGGATGCGGGCGTGCCGCTGAAGGCGCCGGTCGCGGGCGTGGCCATGGGCCTGATCCTGGAAGACGACGGCAAATGGGCCGTGCTGACCGACATCCTGGGCGACGAGGATCACCTCGGCGACATGGACTTCAAGGTGGCGGGCACCGAGAACGGCATCACCTCGCTTCAGATGGACATCAAGGTTGCGGGCATCACGCCCGAGATCATGGAGCAGGCCCTGGCGCAGGCCAAGGACGGCCGGATGCACATCCTGGGCGAGATGTCGAAGGCGCTGACCCAGGCCAACGCCTTCTCGGCCTATGCGCCGAAGATCGAAACGCTGACCATCCCGACCGACAAGATCCGCGAAGTGATCGGCTCGGGCGGCAAGGTCATCCGCGAGATCGTCGAAGTCTCGGGCGCCAAGGTCGACATCAACGACGACGGCGTGATCAAGATCGCGTCGAGCGATCAGGCCGCGATCAAGAAGGCCTATGACATGATCTGGTCGATCGTGGCCGAGCCGGAAGAAGGTCAGATCTACACCGGCAAGGTGGTGAAGCTGGTCGATTTCGGCGCCTTCGTGAACTTCTTCGGCAAGCGTGACGGTCTGGTGCACGTTTCCCAGATCGCCAACAAGCGCCTGACCCACCCCAACGAGGTGCTGAAGGAAGGTCAGGAAGTGAAGGTCAAGCTTCTGGGCTTCGACGAACGCGGCAAGGTGCGCCTTGGCATGAAGATGGTCGACCAGGAGACCGGGCAAGAGATCGCGCCCGAGAAGAAGGAAGAGGCCACCGAGGCCTGATCCGTCCCGAATGTGGACAAAGGGGCCCCCGGCAAGTGCTGATGCATTCCGCACGGAGGGACACGAGCGAACAGAGCCTGCCGCGCGCGCCGCGGCAGGCTTTTGATTTGGGTGCACCTTCTGCCGAGGTTTGGAATGAACCGACGTGAGGACTGCGTGGAAAAACCTACGGTCACACTGCGCCAACCTTTTTTCGAGGTCAGGCGGCGCACTTTTCTTCCAGACCCAAGCCTGAGGCCAATATAGGCTCCGCAGAAGCTTGACCGCCCCACGATGGTGACCTGCCCCCCGGTCGTTCCGCGTTCATAACAAGAGTCCTTGGGGTGGACGGGCATCGGTTTCGGGCTTGGCAAGTGCGCGGGGCGCGTTGCCATCAAATAGCCCGAGCGTCCGGCGCGCTTCTGCCGGTGGCATGTTGCCCAGCGAGGAATGCGGCCTGACGTGGTTGTAGTCGTAACGCCAGAGGGCCAGTTTGCGCCGAGCATCGGCCAGGCTGTCAAAGATCCCCTCGTTCACCCGACTCGAAAAGATCAGGGTCGGCTGATCCGGCCCTGTCTTGTGTCCCACCCCACGAAATGCGTCACCACGCCGGGGCTTTTTCGTGCGTCAGAAGAAATCGAGATTGGTCTGAAGCAGATCTTCAAGACTGGCGGCCGAGAGTCCGCGGAACAAGGTGGCGTTGCCGCCCCCCAGATCAAGCAGGCAGTCGCCGCCAAGATCCGTGATCCGGCCGATCAGATCCTCGACGCTCACACGTCCGGTTTCGCCGCCGATCCCGTTGATGTTGCGGGTCAGGATCAGCCGATCTTCGGATGTGAAGTCGCTGACGATGTCGAAGCCATAGGCGCTGCGGAACTGGAAGATGTCGCAGCCCGCACCGCCGGTCAGGAAATCGTCACCGGCACCGCCGTTCAGCACATCGTCGCCGTCGCCGCCGTCGAGCTGGTCGCAGCCGCGGCCGCCGTAAAGCGTATCATTGCCACCCTCGCCGAAGATCACGTCGTCGCCACGACCGAAATCCTCGGTCGCGGCCGCAAGATCGTTGCCCTCTCCCAGCCAGATCAGATCGTCGCCGCCGCCGCCATCCACCCGGTCGTTGCCATCGCCCGACCGGATCCTGTCGTTGCCATAGCCGCCGTCGATCGAATCCTGGCCGGCGCCGCCGCTGATGTCGTCGTCGCCATTGCCGGCGGCGATCCGGTCGTTTCCATCGCCGCCGTCCAGCAGATCGGCGCCCAGACCGCCATCCAGCTCGTCATTCCCGGCGCCACCGATCAGGGTATCGGCCCCTGCGTCGCCGCGCAGGCTGTCATTGCCATCGCCGCCATCCAGCCGATCGTCGCCATCCTGACCGCGCAGGGAATCCTCGCCGGCATCACCGAACAGCAGGTCGTTTCCGAACGAGCCTTCCAGAACATCGTTGCCGTCACCGCCGTGAAGTTCGTCGGTGGCGCCCAGCTTGGTCGCGCGCCAGCTTTCAAAGGACAGGCCGCCACGGTCGGGATCCGTCGCCCAGCGCACATCCAGCACGTCATCGCCATCGCCGCCGATCAGCAGGTTCGCGCCGACACCGCCGTGCAGGCTGTCAGCGCCCCCCCCGCCGATCAGCAGATCGTCGCCCAGCCCCCCAAGGATCAGGTCGGTGCCGGCACCGCCAAATGCCACGTCCGATCCCGAATTCCCGAAAATGCTATCGGCCCCGCCCAACCCAAGCAGCAGGTCGCTGGCGCCACGCCCGACCAGTTCGTTTCCGTTGACCGAACTGACCAGAAGATCAGTGCCTTCCGTTCCCGAAACGGAAACACTGTCGGTTCCGGCAAACACCGCCGATTCGAACCTTAACCCCGCGCCGGGCACGCCACCGAAGCGGGCAATAAAGTCTGAAAGACCCGTGACAAGCGTTGCATATGTCTGATCCAAGGAAACCTCCCGCTGCACCCGCATGCTTCGGCCCGCTGCCGAAGCCATCCCGCGCCGCAGTCAAGGCCCCCCACCCTTAGCGAGCGGTTAACATCCGAAGGCGGCCCCGCCCCAGTTGCCGCAAACTTTAAACAACCCATGGCTGATCTTAAGACCTCATTAAGAGGCAGGCGGCACATCTTGCGGCTGCAGAAAATGCAGTTTCAGGAGGGGTTCCATGGCCACGATACCAGGAGGCGCGTTCAGCGACTTCATATTCGGAACATCCGCCGGCGATTACATCATCGCCAGCACCGGCAACGACACCGTGTCAGGCGCCAGCGGCGACGACATCCTTTTGGGCGGGGATGGGGACGATCTGCTCAACGGCGGATCGCACAACGACCGCCTGTTCGGGGAAGAGGGCGACGACCAGTTGCTCGGCGGCTCGGGCGACGATCTGCTGGATGGCGGGACGGGCAGGGACACGCTGTCCGGCGGGGCGGGCAACGACCTGCTGCGCGGTGGCATGGGCGACGATCTGCTTGCGGGCGGGGCCGGCGACGACACGCTGGACGGCGGCGAAGGCCAGGATGCGCTTCTGGGCGGCGCCGGACAGGATCTGCTGACGGGCGGCACCGGCGACGACACGCTGGCGGGGGATGCCGGCGACGACACCCTGCAAGGCGGAGACGGCGACGACCAGCTTTTCGGCGGGGCGGGCGACGATCTGATCCTTGGCGGCGCGGGTGATGACACGATCGACGGCGGTGCGGGCGACGATGTGATCTATGGCGGCGCCGGCAACGACCTTGTGGTGTTCTCGGGCGGCGGCGATGTGGTCATGGATTTCTCGGATGGCGACATGCTTCAGATCTCGCGCAACATGGACGGGGTCGAACTGACTTCGGCCGAGGATGTGATGGGCTTTGCTTCGGATCTGGGCGCGGCCGGCACGCTGATCGAGTTCGGCGAAGGCAACAGCCTGCTGCTGCATGGCGTGGCCTATGATGACCTTGCAGGCGATCCGTCGCGCTTCTTCTCGATCGTCTGATCGCTTCGGCCGGGCGTGCCCTGCGCGCCCGGACCCTGACCCTGACCCGACGCAGGACAGCCGGAACCGCCCCATGGACATGAGACACCAAGCCTTTGCCGATCTCGCGCCCCCTTTGCACCGGCCCCGCCTGCTGGACGAAGCGCGGATTGTGCCGCTGTGCAACCGCCTGACGGCGCTTTTCTTCGACCGCCCGGCCGAGACGGGTCGGCGCGCCCGGCTGACTGCCCTGCTGGACGGCCGGCCGGCGCCGGCGCCCTGCATCGGCACCGCACTGGCCCTGCAATCGGGCGGATTGCGGCATCTGATGCTGCTGATGCTTCCCGTTGCCGAGGTGGTCGGCGCCCGGATCGACCTGGTGCTGGATGGCCGCCCCGAAGCCGCGGCCGAACCTGACTGGCTGCAACCGCCGCTGCGTCCCTTGCCCGTGCTGCTGGCGGGCCTTGGACCGGCGGGCCGGACGCAGATCCTGAAGCTGATGCTGACCACCGGCGCATCGCTGTTTGCCGGGGCGGGCGGGCCTGATCTGGCCGCGCTTGGTCGCCAGCTTCTCGACCTGTGTCAAGTGCCACAGGTGCCGGCCCAGGGCTGGACCACCTTCGGGGACGGCGCTGCCATCGTCTCGCATCGCTGGGAAGGCGCTGCCCCGCCCCAAGGCGCCGCCATGGCCGTCCTGCCCGACCGCATTGGGCGACAAGAAACCGAGACACTGGCCGAGCCCGAAGCAGGACGGCTGCATCTGCATCTGAACGGCCGCCCCCCAGAGAGCGGAGAGGTGGTGATCTTCGCCCCCGGGCCGGTGCGGCTGATGCCCCCCCCTGCCGGGGATCTTCCCCAGCCTCTGGCACTTTGGCTGCAAGGCCGCAGCGATGCGGCCCGCGGCTGGGCGCTGGGTCATGTCCGCACGGCCGCAGCCCGCAGCCCGGCCGCCGCGGCGCTGCTGCGAGAGTTGCGCACGCCAGACCTGCCGATCCGGATCGATATGCTGTCGCTGTCGGCCGCGCCGGGGGGGCTGCTGTATGCCTTCAGGCTGGAGGATGCCGAACGGCTGGTTCGCACGATCCGGTTTCAGGCCGGCAGCCGGTTCGTCGAGATCGCGCCATCGGTCGGGCCGGACGGCATCGCCCTCGACGCCGGCTTCGCCCCCCTTGCAGAGGCGACCGAGGGTGAGCCTTGCCAGATTCACCTGATCCTCGGCTCCGGGCGGCAGCGGCACCTGCCCGAGATGCGGCCCCAGCCCTATCGTGGTGGTATCCCTGACGGCTTCGCCGAAGCCTGGGCGGTGGCGCGATCCGATGGCCCCGCCGCTGCGCTGGCGCGGGTCCGTGCCGTGCTGCCACGCCAGCCCGCCGCGGTTCGGATCGAACGCTTCGGACCTGCCGGCCAGGCGCGGCTGGCGCTGATCGCAGCCGTCGGGGCCAACCCGGACCTGATCCCTGCACGCGCCGCCCTGATCGGGGCCGAGCCGGCCGCCCACCGTGCCGAAGTCATTCTGACTGTTCCTGAAGGCCCGCGGGCCGAACAGGCGCGCAACCTTGCCGCGGTCGCGGCCGAGGTGCATGGCACTGGCCATCACATCCTGTCCCATGCCGCCGACGCAACCCCGGCCGAGGTGCTGCGCGCGGCGCTGGCGCTGTGTCCGGGGGCTGCCCTGCTTCTGGGCCCGGATGTGTTGCCTGCCATGCCGGGATGGCTCGGCAGCTGGCTGGATCATCTGCTGCGGGCAGAGGTGCCTGTCACGGCGGGTGTCCTGCTTGACCATGACGGCGCCGTTGCCGAGGCGATGACCACCATCGAAACCGGCGCGATCAGGCGCCCGTTCGACGGATTGCCTCCGGACCGGCTGCCGTCAACCGGCGGTACGGCCATTGTGTCAGGCAGTTGCGCCGGACTGACGCCCGCGGCCATCGCGCGCATCCTTGCCATGCCGGATGGCCCGGCCGATCTGCCGTTGGTTCTGGCTGCGCTGACGGCGGGTGCGCCAGTCACGGTTCGCGCCGCCGCACCCTTTATTCGCTTCGGCTGCGCCCCCCCGCCCGACCCGTTCACCGAGTCGGTCCTGATTCACGGCCTGGGGTTGCTTGCGCCCACGGGCACCATTCCCGAGACCGCATGATGGCCACACCCCGCATCCTGACAATCGCGCACGATCATCCGGACTGGACGCCCGGCGGCACAGAGATCGTCGCCCACGATCTGCACCGCGCGATCGAACGGCGCGGGCTGCAATCGACCTTTCTGGCCGCCGCCACATCCTTGCAGCGCCCCGAGGCGCAGGCCGGCAGTCTGGGCCGACAGGGGGCGGACATGGTGCTGCAAACCGGCGGTTATGACCGTTTCCTGATGAACCGGCATGACGGGCTGCGCTGGCTGGACTCGCTCGGTCGGCTGATGGGCGAGCTTCGGCCGGATGTGGTCCACCTGCATGGCCTTGACCGGATCGGCGCCGAAGTGATCCCGGCACTGCGCCGCATCGCGCCGAATATCCGCATCCTGTTGACCCTGCACGATTATCAGGTGATTTGCCCGAACGAGGGGCTGCTTCTGACCCGACCCGAAGTCGGCCGCTGCCGCGGCGCGGGCCCCGACGCCTGCCGCGCCTGCTTTCCCGAACTGGGGGCCTCGCGCCACGCGCTGCGCAAGACCTATCTGACCACGGTCCTGCGTGGGGTGGATCTGTTCCTGGCCCCCAGCCGCTTCCTGCGCGACCGTTTCCTTGACTGGGGCCTGCCGGCCGAGCGGGTGATCCTGATGCCGAATGCCGTCGCCCCGCTGACGCTGATGCAGGATCGACCGCGCTCGCGCCGCGACCGTTTCGCGTTTTTCGGCACCATCACACCGCACAAGGGCGTGCTGACGCTGCTGGATGCCGCGGCGCAGGTGCAACAGCAAGGGACGGCGCTGCGCCTGACGCTGAACGGCGGGATGCGCCACGCCGACCCCGCCTTCCGCGCCGAATTCGAGACCCGCCTTGCGGCGGCCCGGCCACTGGCCCAGCATCTCGGTCCCTACGACCGGACGGCGCTGGCCAGCCGGATGGCGGACGTGGATTGGGTCGTGGTGCCGTCGCTTTGGTGGGAGAACGCACCGCTGGTGATCCTGGAGGCGCAGGCCGCGGGCCGGCCGGTGATCGCCTCGGGGTTGGGGGGCATGGCCGAACTGGTCAGGGATGGCGAAACCGGGCTGCTGGTGCCGCCGGGCGATGCCGCGGCACTGGCCGAGGTGTTGCGCACCGCCGCACGCGATCCGGGCCTTTGGCCCCGCCTTGCCGCGGCACAGCCGAAGGCCAGCCATGAGGCATTCGTGGATGCACATCTTGCGCTCTATCGCAACCTGACCAACGGAAGGATCGCGGCATGAGCCCGGCAGACGGTTCCACCTGCGCGCTCACCAACTCGGCGCAAGCCGCCCTTGCGGTAATCCTGCCGGGCGGGCGCAGCCTGCTGGCCCTGACGGCGGCGGCCTGTCCACCGGCCGAGGGCATGCTTGACCCCGAAACGCGCTGGCAGGCCGAAGCCTGGCCGGTCGCATCGGGGTGGGCGGGGCTTGCGCTGACCGGCGCCGCCCTGACCGAGGCCACGACACTTCAGGGCGCCTGCGGCACGCTTTGGCACATCGGCCGCCCGCCGCGGATCGAGATCGCGCCCGAACCTCTGGCCGAGTTCGTGGGGAAGGCGGGCCTCAACTCGCGGGACGTGCTCGATTTCCTGCTGCGGGTGCTGCCCGATGGCACCGAAGCGCAGGCCGCCGGCGCCTTTCTGGCTGGTTTCGTCACGGCAACCGCCACCACCGATGGCTTCATCGAGATGCTCGCGATTCCCGATTGTGGCGGGCTGTTCGCGCAGGGGTGGTCGATGTCGCTTGCGCCCGGGCAGGCGTGGCTTGGCAAGCTGGATGCCGCCCTTGGCTTTGCCGAGGTCGAGGTCGCCACCTTCGCCCGGGACGACATCCTGCCCCCCGGTCAGGGCTTTGCACTGTTCAGCCGCGACTGGCGCGGGCAGGATCTTGCCGCGCTGCAATCGCTGGTCTTCGATCATCAGGGCACGCTGCGCCGGCTTGAGGGGCTGGCCGGCGCGACCCAACATCTGCATGCCGCGGCCGCCAATGCCCATGTCGCGCAGATGCTGCCGCGCCTTGCCGGCCCTGAAAGCACGATCCGCGCGATGCGCCGGATCTGCCGGCCGCGCTTTACCGGCACGGATACGCTGAGTTCGACGCCCCTGCCCGTCGCGGCCGCGCTGGATGCGGTCTTTCAGGCCCCCGATGGCGGCATCCTTGCCATGGGCTGGCTGCTTGATCCGCTTGCCCGGGTCGACAGGGTGATCCTGAAAAGCACCGACGCGCTCTATGCCCCGCTTCAGGACCGCTGGCACAGCATCCCCCGCCCCGACCTGTGCGAGGGCTTTGCCAATGATCCGCGCTTCACGCGCCTGCTTGATCCCCGCGATGCCATGCACGGCTTCATCGCCTATGCGCCGGGCCGCAAGGGCGCTGCGGAAAATACCAATGCCTATCTGGAACTTGTGCTTGATGACAATTCCTGTCTGTTCCGCCCTGTCCCGGTAACACCGCTTCAGTCTCGGGACCGCCTGCCCGGCATCCTTGCCGGCGTATCGCCACAGGATCCGGCGCTTGGCCCGCTGGTCGAACGGGTGCTGGCGCCGTTTCTGGCCGGTTTGCCAGCCACACCCCCACGCGCGGGTCACCGCCGCACCGCCACGGTTCCGCTGAAAGACCCCGCGCCCGCGCGGGACATTGCCGCCATCATGCCCTTCCGCACACTGACCCAGCTTCAGCCGGTGTTCGCGCTGCTTGGGGGCACCCCCGAGGCCACGGCCCTTGACCTGACGCTGGTGACGACACGCGACACCGCGACCGGCCTTGCCGAAAAACTGGCTGAGGCGTTCCGCTTTTATGACCTGTCGGGACGACTGCTGGTGCTGCCGGAAAACGAAAGTCTGCTGGCGCAGTTCGAAGCCGGGATCGCCGCCACCGACGGCTCGCGTCTGCTGCTGTGGGAACCCTCGGTGCTGCCCACACAGGCCAACTGGCTGGTGCGACTGGTGCGCGAACAGCAATGGGCCCGGCCGTCGGGGCCGATCTCGCCCCGGCTGGTCTACGAGGACGGCTCGATCTGTTTCGGCGCCGGCGAGAGCAGCGGCGACGGGCTGGAAACGCTTTGCCCGCAGTTGGGGTATCCGGCCGAATGGCTGGCCCATGGTCGGCCGACACGCGTTCCGACCGGCGCCCCCGAGATCGCGCTGATCGCGCGCGACGATCTGCTGCGCGCGGGCGGGCTTTCGGGCCGGCTGTTCACCGACAGGCTGGCGCACCGGGATCTGGCCGACCGCCTGAAGGCGACGGGCGCGGGGGTCTGGTGCTCGGGCGGGGTAACCTTCTGGGCGTTGCAGGATCAGACGCAGGCCACAAACGATTCCTTCACCTCCCTCATGGCAAAGGTGGACGGCGCGCTGATCGCCGCGCGGATGAAGGAAAGGCCAGCCTCGTGAAAGCCCTCGTCCTCAGCCATGCCCACCCGGCCTTTTCGATCGGCGGGGCGCAGGTGGCGTCTTACAACCTGTTCACAGGGCTGAAGAACATGCCTGGATGGGACGCGCATTACATGGCAGGGATCGGCCCGCCCGTCGCGCGCCACGCCGCAACCCCGCTGATGTCCCTGGGGCAGGCACCGGACGAGACGCTGTTCTGGACCAACGACTACGACTGGTTCCACCTCGGCTCGAACGGGCTTGACGAGCTGATGCTGCATTTCGAGCGTTTTCTTGCCGATTGCCGCCCGGATGTGGTGAACTTTCATCACATCATGGGCTTCGGCATCCAGGCGCTTCACGCGACCCGCCGCGTTCTGGGCGATGTGCCCATCGTGTTCACATTGCACGAATATCTGCCCATCTGCGCGCACCACGGCCAGATGATCAAGGCCCGCTCGCACGGGCTTTGCCTGCGGGCCTCGGCGTCGGATTGCGGGATCTGTTTCCCCGAAATCGGCGCGGCGGCGATGAAACGTCGCGAACTGTTCATCAAGGCCTTCTTCGACCGCGTCGATGCCTTCGTCAGCCCCAGCCGCTTCCTGCTACAGCGGTTCGAAGACTGGGGCCTGCCGCGCCAGAAGCTGGTGATGATCGAGAACGGTCTTGACGGCGGCGCCCAGGCGCCCGCACGCGTGCTTGCCCCAGGCGGCAGGCGCAACCGTTTCGCCTATTTCGGCCAACTCAACCCATTCAAGGGGATCAAGGTTCTGGTCGATGCCGTGACGCGCATCCCCGAAAAGACATGGGGGGATTCGATCCTTTATATCTTCGGCGGGAACCTCGAACATCAACCGGCCGAGTTTCAGCAACAGGTGAAAGAGTTGTTTCGCCTTGCCGGCCGCAGGTTGCGCTTCATGGGGTCTTACAAAAGCGCCGACCTGCCCCATCTGATGCGCGAGGTGGATTGGACCATCGTGCCCTCGACGTGGTGGGAAAACGCCCCCGTGGTGATTCAGGAGGCATTCCACCACCGCCGGCCGATCATCGCGTCAGATATCGGCGGAATGGCCGAAAAGGTGCGCGACGGGATCGACGGGCTGCATTTCCGCGCATCAAACCCGGAAAGTCTCGCGGAAACCATGGCGCGCGCCATCAGCGATCCGCTTCTGTGGGACCGGCTGCGCTCCGGGATCGAGCCTCCGACCGATACCGCGACCGCGGCGAACCTGCATGCGGACCTGTTCCTGCGGCTGATCGAACGTCAGGGCAGCCGTGAGGCGCGACATGGCTGAACCCGCCCCCCCCGACCGCGGTCATTCCGCGGCACTGCGCGAACTGGCGGTCGGGGCCGGGGCGGCGGCGTTTGTCGGATTCTTCGTCAACCTTCTGCATCTGGCGCTGCCGCTTTACAACGCACAGGTCTATGATCGGGTCATCGGTTCGGCCAATCTCAATACGCTGGTGGCGCTGACCCTGCTGGTGACGATGCTGCTGATCTTTGGTGCGGTGCTTGATGTGCTGCGATCGCGGATCTTCGCGATTCTTGCGGCCCGGCTGGCGGCCCGCCTGGGGCGTCCAGTGTTCGAGGCCGCGATCGAGACCTCGCTTCGGGACGGGCCGGCCGCCGGGGCCGACGCGCTGCGCGACGTGTCGGACCTGCGCGGCTTCATCTCGGGCGGCGCAATCGGCCTGCCCATAGACCTGACCTTCACTCCGATCCTGATCGGCGTCCTGTTTCTGATGGACCCGCTTTACGGGTGGATCGGCTGCGTCGGGGCACTGCTGTTGACCGGGGCCGGTCTTGCGACAGAACTTCTAGCCCGCCGCCCGGTCGCCCGCGCCAGTGCCGCCGGCGGTCGCGCGCAGGCCGAAACGGCAACTGCGATCCGCAACGCCGAAATCATTGCCGCCATGGGCATGTTGCCAGATATCGCACGGCGCTGGCACCGCACCCAGGCGCGCTCGCTTGATGCCGTCGAAGCGGGACAGTCGGTCGCCAAGACGCTTGGCGCGATCGCACGATTTCTACGGACCGCAATCCAGATCGCGGTGATCTGCGCCGGAACCGTGCTCGTCGTTGGGCAAGAGGCGACCATCGGCACGATCATCGCCGCCATGGCGATCATGTCACGCCTGCTGCTGCCGTTTGAACATCTGATCGAAGGGTGGCGACAATGGGTGGATGCGCTGTCCGCGCACGGCCGACTTCTGACACTTCTGCGCGAGGGGGCAACCACACGCTCATCCGTTCCCGCCCCGATCGGCGGCGCGACGCTGATGGCCGACCGGGTCACCTACATCCCGCCCGGTCAGGACACACCGCTGCTGCGCAACGTCTCCTTCCGGCTTGACGGCGGCGAACTTATCGGTGTGATCGGCCCGTCCGGGGCCGGCAAATCGACACTTGCCCGGCTTGTCGTGGGGCTATGGGCGCCGAATGCGGGGGGCATCTATCTCGATGGCCAAAGCACTTTCCTGCATGAAAGATCCAGCTTCGGCGCGGCGGTCGGCTATCTTCCACAAGAACCGATGCTGCTGGATGGGACGGTACGAGAGAACATCGCCAGATTTCGCGATGCGCCAATGGAAGAGGTGATCGCCGCCGCCCGTCAGGCAGGTGTTCACGATCTGATCGGGCGGTTGCCACAGGGCTATGGCACGCGCCTGTCCGAAGCCGGCGCCCGGCTGAGCGGCGGGCAGCGCCAGCGGCTTGCGCTGGCCCGCGCCATCTTCGGCGATCCGCGCCTTCTGGTGCTGGACGAGCCGAACTCCAGCCTCGACGCCGACGGCGAAGCCGCCCTTGTCGATGCCATCGACGCCGCGCGCGCGCGCGGCGCCGCAGTGTTCGTCGTCGCGCAGCGGATGTCGATCCTGGCCAAGGCCGACCGCCTGCTTGTGCTGCGCGAGGGCGCGGTCGCCCAGTACGGCCCCCGGCTTGAGGTGCTTTCAGCCGTCGGGCCCCAGCGCAGATCGAAGACAGGCGGCACCCTCCACGCTCTCGCCGCCGAGGCCACCCCATGAGCGCCGCAACCGACTGGGGCGAGACCGCACCGCCGCGCTACGGGCCGGTCTTTCGCACGGCCCTGATCCTGATCCTGTCGCTTTCGGTCACACTCGGCGGCTGGGGCAGCTACGCCCGGCTCGATGGCGCCGTGATCACTCAGGGCGTCGTGCTGGCCGAAAGCCGGCGGAAAACGGTCGAAAACCTTGAAGGTGGGATACTCGAACGGCTGCTTGTCCGGCCCGGGGACCGGGTGGCGGCAGGTCAACCTGTGGCACAACTCGCCACGGTCCAGGAACGCGAACGGCTTTCGCAACTGGGTTCGGAACGTGCGGCGCTTCGCTTCGATATCTGGCGCCTTGAAGCCGAAAGCGCGGGGGGGGAACGCCTTGATCCCGCGTCAGCCCCCTGGCCTGACGTCAAACGGATTTCCAGCCAGACACGGCTTTTTCAAACGCGGGTGCGGGCGCACCGGGACCGTATCGGCTCGCTTCAACGCGAGATCGAACAACTTCAGGCACAGGTTGCGGCGAACGAAGCGCAGGCCCGTGCCACGACGATCCAGCTTGAAAGCTGGCAGGCCGAACGGTCCGACAGCCTGACTCTGGTCGAACGCGGGGCGGCACCGCGGCAAAAGCTGGTGGAACTCGATCGGAACATCGCCGTGCTGACAGGTAGCCGGGACCAGTTTCTTGCGCTGGCCGAAGCTGCGCAGGCTGACGCTGCACGGGCACGGATGGACATTGCCGCCGCTGAACAGATGCGATTGGCCGAAGTGGCCGAAGAACGTGCGGCCGCCGAGCGGGCTCTGCCCGGGATCGAGGCGCAAATTCGGGCCACAGAAGACGTGCTGCTGCGTCGGACACTTCGCGCGCCACAGGATGGTCTGGTCGTCGAGGTGCCGACCGTCACCCCCGGCGCGGTCATTGGCTCGGGCACCCCGGTGATGGAGATCGTGCCCGACAGCGACCTTCTGGTGATCCAGATCCGACTGCCACCGGAGTCGATCGACACCGTCCAGCAAGAGCGTCCGGCACGCGTCCGCCTGACGGCCTATCGTCGCGCCATGGCTCCGGTTCTGGATGCGACTGTCACTTTCGTTTCACCCGACCTTGTCGAGGATCCACGTGACGGCAGCACCTATTTCGATGCCCGTGTGACACTCGACCCCGACGGGCTTGCCGCGCAGCCGTCATGGGTGCGGCTCAGCGCAGGCATGCCGGTCGAAGTATCGATCAGCACTGGCGAGCGCCGGGCAGGCGACTATCTGCTGGAACCAATCCTGCGACACCTTCGCCACGCCCTTGATGAACCATGAACCATGAACCATGAACCATGAACCATGAACCATGAACCATGAACCATGAACCATGAACCATGAACCATGAACCATGAACCATGAACCATGAACAGCCACCGCCGTATGCTGCATGCAAGCCGGGTGCAGCGGTTCCTTGGACGATGGCACCACCCACAGATGCACCGGGGAAGTAGGGCCGACCCGTCCTTCTGGATCAATGCAACCCTGCGCGGTATACGAGGCTGAACCGTCTTTCCTGACGGGCTTGCGAGTGTATAGGGACTACAAGGTGCCAGCCAGAACCATGTTGCAGGCAGACCCCGGCAAAACGCGGGCAGAAATATATGATTGCGGACTGATATCGGGACGCAAAGATCTGTGGGGACATCGTTGAAACAAACCGAGATCGCGGATAAATCAGTCAGTTACGGAAGCTACCGTCTTTCTGTGGCCCCGATGCTCGACTGGACGGATCGACACTGCCGGTTCTTCCATCGGCTGATGACGCAGCGCGCCATGCTTTATACCGAAATGGTTGCCGCGCCGGCGGTCATCCACGGCCCGCGCGAAAGACTGCTGGGGTTCCACGACGCGGAACATCCGGTGGCGCTGCAACTTGGCGGCTCTGACCCGGCGGAACTGGCGCAGGCGGTGCGGCTTGCGGTGCCCTTTGGTTATGACGAGTTTAACCTTAATGTCGGCTGCCCCTCGGACAAGGTGCAGTCGGGCTGTTTCGGTGCGGTGCTGATGCAAAGGCCGCAACTGGTGGCCGACTGCGTGGCGGCGATGATCGCAGAAAGCCCGGTGCCGGTAACGGTGAAATGCCGGATCGGGGTGGACGATCAGCGGCCCGAAGAGGTGCTGCCCGCCTTCCTCGAAACGGTGGCCGAGGCAGGCGTGCGCCATTTCGTGATCCATGCCCGCAAGGCATGGCTTCAGGGCCTTAGCCCGCGCGAAAACCGCGAGATCCCGCCGCTTGACTATCCGCTGGTGGTAACGATGAAGCGCCGCTTCCCCGAGCTTGTGATCTGCCTGAACGGCGGCGTGACCAGTCTTGCGGAGGCTCAGTCACTGCTGGATCAAGGGCTTGACGGCGTGATGATCGGCCGCGCCGCCTATAACGAGCCCGAACTGCTGCTGGGCGCCGATCGGCTGTGGGGGGATCAACCTCCGCGCGATCTGGGCGAGGTTCTGGCGGCGATGCGTCCCTATATCGCTGACCATCTGGCAGCCGGCGGGCGGTTGCACCAGATCACCCGGCATATGCTTGGGCTTTTCACCGGGCGTCCCGGCGCGCGTCACTGGCGCCGGCTTTTGTCCGAGGGCGCTGCGCGGCCCGGGGCAGGGCTGGATCTGTTCGATCAGGCCGTGGGCGAAATGCAAAGCCGCGCCGCCTGAGATCTGGCGTTCCGAAGGGCAGCGCGCTATGGCGGGGCGCTTGTTGCGAAAGGCCATGCCCGATGCCCGACCTGTCGATCCTTCTGCCGATGCTGGCCCTGCTGATGGGCATCGGCGCCTTTGCTGGCGTGATCGCGGGACTTCTGGGGGTGGGCGGCGGCCTCGTCCTTGTGCCGGCCTATCTGTATGCATTCGAGGCGCTGGGTTACGACAGCCCCGGCCTGATGCGGATCTGCCTTGCCACGTCGCTGGCCACGATCATCGTGACCTCGCTGCGGTCGGTCCATGCCCATCACGGTAAGGGCGCGGTGGATCTGCCGATCCTGAAAAGCTGGGGGCCATGGATCGCGGCGGGGGCCGTGGTGGGCGTGCTGGTTGCGTCAAGCCTGCGGTCTGTGGCGCTTCAGGGGATCTTTGGCGGGGTCGGATTGATCGTCAGTCTTTACATGGCCTTCGGCCGGGCGCACTGGCGACTGGGCGAGGCCATGCCCGGCGGCGTCGGGCGTGGCGCAACCGGCTGTTCGGTCGGGTTCCTGTCGGTGCTGATGGGCATCGGCGGAGGAACTTTCGGCGTGCCGTTGATGAGCCTTTTCAGTGTTCCGATCCACCGCGCCGTCGCCACCGCGGCGGGGTTTGGCGTGATCATCGCGCTGCCCTCGGCGGTGATGTTCCTGTTCACTCCGATCGAGGCGGCGCCGCCCTTCACCGTGGGGGCGGTGAACCTGCCCGCTTTCGCCATCACCATCGCCATGACGCTGCTGACGACTCCGCTGGGCGTTCGGCTGGCCCATGCGATGAATCCGCAGCCGTTGAAGCGGGTGTTTGCCTTTTTCATCATGATTGTCGCCCTGAACATGCTGCGCAAGGCGCTGGGTTGGTGACGGTCAGCGCCCGGTTCTGCGCCCCAGGTTGATCGACACCAAAGGGGCTGATAAGGCGGAACAATCGGGCCCATACTCCAATAGGTAGAGAGAGTGGACTTAAACTCCATACAGTCTGGGTTCGAGTCCCAGTGGGCCCACCAAACCTGATTTTTATCCTGACCTGCCACCGGTCTTTCATCCAGCTGTGACTGGAGCCGGTAGCTGGTTTGCGCCTTTCGGCGCGGGTTGAGCAATCGCCCGGCGCGCGGAACTTTCATTGCGTGTAGCGGGTCGGGCGATTGCGGTGGTCAGGTGCAGCGCGAAGCCTTCGGGGGTCTGGCGGGCTCTGTTGCACAAATCGGCTGAGGGCAAGAACTCCCCTTTCACCGGACAGACTTATCCCTTGGCCTCAGTGCTGGGTGTGCCGAGGTCGGTGAAGCCTTTGAGCACGGCGACACGGATCTGGAACTCGGCGACCTGACGGTCGAAGTCGCGTGCAGAGAGGCGCTGTCCCAGTAGTCCGGCCTGAACAACGGCGAAGTGGTTGATGCATCGATAGAAACTGGAGGTTTCTGTCGCCATGGCCTGCAGGATTTCATAGGATTTAGCCCAGAACCCTGCAATTTCGGCTCACCGCATGAAGCACCGCTCCCGTCCTCCCGAACAGAACGATTTCTTCCGACCCCGCCTCGTCGACATGATCGACCTGCGCCACGAGCTGGTCGCGTTGGCGGCACTGATCGACTGGGACTTCTTCGAACGGGAATGGGCGGGCTTCTTCCCGTCCTCGACCGGACGTCCGGCGACCTCCCCGCGGCTGGTGGCGGGGCTGCTCTACCTGCAGCACGCGTTCCGGCTGTCGGATGAGGCCGTGATCGCGCGGTGGGTCGAGAACCCGTACTTTCAGCACTTCACCGGCGAGACCTTCTTTCAACACCGCCCGCCGATTGACCCGACATCGCTGATCCGGTGGCGGAAGCGGATCGGGGAAGAGGGGGTCGAATGGCTGCTGACAAAGACCATCGAGGCCGGGCGGAAGTCGGGCACCGTTGATGATGCCAGCCTGGACGAGGTGGCGGTCGATACCACCGTCATGGAGAAGAACATTGCGCACCCAACGGACTCCCGTCTCTACGAGCGGGCGCGGCGCTTCTCGGACTGCTCGGCCGCGCGCAGCGGATCGTGGGCCACGATCAGCCGGTGGCCCGCGAAGCCGGCCTCGACGAGGCCCGCCTCGTCGAAGGCAAGGCCCCGGAAGGTCTCGACCAGCTCGCCATAGCGGCGGGCGGGGACGGCCAGGATGAACTCGAGCTTGCGGCCGCCCTGATCGGCGAGCGTGGTGAGGGCATCAATGTTGTCGAGGCTGAGGAGCCCTCGGTCGGCGACGAGGATCACCCGCTGCACCGGGAAACGCTGCAGGACGGTGGTCAGCATGGCCTGCAGCGTCTTCGTCTCGGCCACATTGCCTGGGTGGACGGTGTGCATGAGCGGCAAGCCGTCAGCGGTCTGCACGACGCCCAGCACGAACTGGCGGGCGATGCCGCCCTTTTCCTTGTTCATGCCGTAGGCGCGGAGGTCGTCATCCACCTCCGCCTCGCCATGGATGCGCACGGTGGTGAGGTCGTAGAAGACCACCGCCAGATCGCGATCGACCAGCGGCCGGATCTGGCGGGCCAGTTCGATCTCGACACGCTCGGCGTGGTCCATCAGCGCGTCCATGGCGCGGAGCAGGTGCTGATGCGTGACCGTCTCGGGCATCGCCGGCATGGCCACCGTCTCCAGCCAGCGCAGGCAGCCGAGCTTGCTGTCGGGGGCGCAAAGCCGGTTGAAGACCATGGCGCGCACCAGGGCTTCGACGTCGGTCTTGCGGCGCCCGGATCGCATCCCTGCGGCCAGCGCGCGGTCGAAGCCGAGATCCTTCCACAACTCGTGCAGGGCGATAGGCTCTGTTGCACAAATCGGCTGAGGGCAAGAACTCCCCTTTCACCGGACAGACTTATCCCTTGGCCTCAGTGCTGGGTGTGCCGAGGTCGGTGAAGCGGTTGAGCACGGCGACACGGATC
>NZ_OAOQ01000014.1 GCF_900207575.1 Cereibacter ovatus | reverse complement strand
CCAGCCTCCATGGAGAAACTCCGTCCTGATCAACATCAGGCTCCAATCAGCCGATTACGACCAAGCCAGGAAGGTGGGGTTCAGGCGACGCTTACGATGAGGTCGAGGCTTTGCCGGGAGAGGCTGTCATCGTCCGGATGCTCGGCGATTACGCCGTGTTGCGCGATCAGGCACGGGCGTGCAGGTGAAATCCGAGCCGGGCGAAGCCTGCCACGAGGCAAGCGCCAGACGCCTCGACCGCGGCGCATCGCCCGGCCCGGTTCATGGATTCACGATGTCAACGAGCAGCAGGGATTCGCTGCGAGTTGATGATGTCAGGTGCTGCCCTGCTTGTCTCACGGAGTGATGGGCACAATTGTGCACCTCGCAGGGGCTGGCCGTTCGCCCTCACGGGATTGAGGGGGACATTTCTTCGAGGCCAGTGAGTATCCGAGCACGAATGCGGTCCACCAGTTCGGTACCGGTGGAGATGTCAAAGCTCGCCGTTTCCAGAAGCGTTTCCTGACCCGTCACACGGAACCGCGCGCGGATCCCTTCCTCGTCACCCAAACCCGCATGGTGGGGATAAAGCAGCGTCAGGCGCGGGGCCTTATAGAGGTGGGCGTAGGCCATCATCTGGTAGACGTCCGCCTGGGAGACCCCCTGTTTCGGATCGTCGATCCGGTCGGAAATCCGCTTCCATTTGGTGTCGATCACATGGGCAACCTGATCGCCAAGCTTGATGAGGATGTCGGGCTTGGTCTGGAAAACCGCACGTTCGTCATCGACCGACGTCAGACAAAATAGGCGGCCACCCTGCAGGGTCACGCGGAATTCGGACCCCGCCAGCGCCCGCGTCACCAGACGGCCGATGTACTCCTCGAACAGGGCATTCATCTCGAAGAGCAGGGCCGATCCCTGCCCCGACCCAGCACTGGTCGTTTGGTACCGGTTGCGCAGGAACAGCTGCGCCATTCCAAAGAGTTCCTGCCAAGCACTGTTGGTGCGGTCGATGACAACATCGTCCCACCGCAGGGCCGGGAGCTGCACTTCCGCAACCTCGGCATAGACGAAGGCCAGTTCCCGCAGGCGCTGGACGTTCGTCGCGTTGCGCGACATGCCCGCCAGATGCGCGATGGTCGCCTTCATGATGCGGTTGAGGGCGATATCCTCGGACAACTCGTCATAGCGGCACGCGAGACGGCCCGGGTTTGCGAGATGGCGGGTAAACTGGCGCGGGATATCCAGCGATCCCCGCAAGGTCGGCAGGTCATCATCGTGCAGGGTGTAGCGCCGCGGCATGCCCCGTCGCACCGCCTCGGTCAGCTTGTTGCAAAAGATGCGGATCAGGATTTCCAGCAGCGTTTCGCGCTGCCAGTCGAGGTCGGTCATGCGCCCGGTCTGTATCTTCAGGTCGAGAGCCACCGCCAGCATGTGGACAAGGCGCTTGCGGATTTCGCGCGTCTCTTGTGCCGATCCTTCCTTTTCGCCGACATCGATCTTCGGCAGGATTTCCAGCGTGCAGCCCGGCACCGCCAGAACGCCGACCACGCCCTGCGCCTTTATCCGATCATCCTCACGTTTCAGCACACCACCGCCGCCACGCCCGGCGAAGGGGGATGCCTTGGCCAGTGCAAAAAGTCGCTGGGCAAGATGCGTTGGAATGCATCCCTCCTCATCGCCATAGGGCACGGCCTCCCATTCGCGAACCGACCAGGGGGGCATCAGGCTTTGAACTCGGAGAAGTCGAATGCGTCCTTCACGCGCCAGCGCAGTTTTTCACCGGTGAAATCGTCGCCAATCATGACAGACTTATTCCATGGGATGACTTCTAGAAATCTAGCCGCTTTCGCATTTGGTGAATCACCTAGAACAGCGGCCACCTTTGTCCATTCCTCGTAAAAGTACTCCGCCAACAGCGGAATGACCTTGTGCCGCATCACGTCCTCGACTTCTTCCGCAGACTTGCATCCGCTGAAATAGGCGTGCCCGATCTGGTGTTCACGGTCGAAGAGATACTCGATGCGTTCGTTGATCGTCTTCAACAACTCGCGCAGATTGATCCCGCCGACGTTCGGCGAAAGAATGTCCGGATCCGGCATCAGTTCCTTGAAGGTGAACCGACGGCGCAGGGCGGTATCCAGCAGCGCAATCGAACGGTCGGCCGTGTTCATCGTGCCGATGATATGCAGGTTGGGCGGCACCCCGAAGCGCTTCTTCGAATAGGGCAAGGTCAGCTGGATTTCGTCGCGCCGCCCGAGGCGTTTGTCCGGTTCCAGGAGCGTGATCAGTTCGCCAAAGACCTTCGAGATATTGGCGCGGTTGATTTCGTCGATGATCAGGACGAAGGGCCGCGCCACTTCAAGTTGCGGCATAGCCTTCGGGCCGAATATCACGGTGTCCAGTACGTCCCATGTCAGTTGATCCTCGAGCAATGGATAGGCCGTATGAAAGGAAGTGAAATCTTTACCGTAGATCCCGGCGCGACTCACACCCTCTATGCTGTGCCACAGCCATTCCACGGCACGCGAGTGGCGAGGCGGCTGACCAGAAACGCCCAATGTGAACTGATATTCGCCTTTCAGCTTTCCGACCGCGACGATCCTCCCCTTTCCTACGGTGAGTGCCACGTAGTCACCGGGTTCTGCGCCACGAAACAACCACGTCCCATAAACTGTCGGATGGTTCCCGATGATCTCGGGCTCCTCCTCCTGTCGTTTCGCCTTAACAGCATCCCAACTGTCGTACTCGGGAGGTGACCAGTCCACATCACCGCCATGGGGCCACTCGACTGTTTCCTCGCGAATGGCCCGGTCGAGTTTCTCTCGCCAGTTAGTCCCTGTAAGTCCGAGTCGAATGATGCGCCGCGAACGATCAAGCCGGTTTGCGTCCGCGTTCTCTCCGGAGTCCCGCTCAGCCCGCGCGCAAATTGTCCGGAATATCCCGGGCTCGTCCTTTAAGCGGAATCCGGCCGCATTGGCTGTGGAGTCAGGCACCGCATCCGGCCCATCTTGGCCGGTATTCGGCCTCAGCCCCTCGACGAATTCCTCGTAGGACATCGACTGGTGGAAGGTTACGAACTCGATCCGCTTCTCCGTCATCAAGCGCCGGTATTCCGCCATCAACCGATCACGGTTGTTCTCGCCGGAGAGATCAGCAGCAACTGCGTCGCCCAAACAGAGGCGAACCGCCTCCCACGCAGTCTGGTAGGTTTTGCCGGTGCCTGGAGGTCCGTAGAGGATCAGGTTGGTGGTCGCAGTCTGAACGGCGTGTGGCATGATCTCGTCCTTCGAAGCCCCGTCCTGTGCCAGGACGAAGGTGTATTCGGTCGTTGTACTGCGCTCCGGTCCGGAGCGCGTGGGCGCCAGGACAGAGGCAAGCTTCTGAAACAATTCGCCTTCGAGCGCCTGACAGACATTCGCCCAGTTCTTCACAAGGCCCGACATGTCATGCAGATCTCCGGCGCGGATCGTAACCGCAGACAGCCCGGCTTCCCGAGCAGGCTCGATGAAGTAATTCAGGGCGACGAGCCGCGCGCGTTCCGCCCCGCGCATCAGATGGGTGTGTTGGTCGGGCAGCGGCAGCGGCGTGTCATGCTGATCGACGATGACGTAGCCCGCCGCATGCAGTCTTGCGGCTGCGTCGCCCGGTTGGCTCCACCCGCCATTGAATGTGTTCGACGCCTTGCCCAAGAGGTACCCGACAATTGGCTTCGTCGGGAAGCGCTTGTCCTGGCGCGGGCGGCTGGACCGCACCCAAAAATCCTTCGGCTCGCCGAAACTCGAGAACGCATCGGCATGTGCACCTGACCTGCGGAACTCTTCGTAGGCGTCCATCGCACCCTCGATCCTCTCGCGAGTGAAGGCGTCATCCTTGCCATTGGTCCCCTTGCGAATGATCTGGAACCCGAGAGCCTCAAGTTTGGCGAATGATTGCGCCTCTCCGAAGCCGTTGAAGAATTCCTTCGCTGCGAGGGCGCGGCCATCGGGAAGATGCCCCAAAGCTGCTGCGACGGTGGCCTTCGCGGGATAGGTCTGATCCTTGCCTTCATCGCTGACCCAGACCTGCGGGCTGGCAAAGCCACCACGGGCGAGGAACGCCTTCAGACCAAGTTGATCGCATTCCTGCATCGCCGCCTCGATTTCCTTGCGGGTGAGGCGGTCGACCAATGCCTGATGTTCGGCCTTGTCAGGCACATTGGATTGTTCGGTCAGGAAGGAATGGTACAGCTTCAGGGCTTGTTGGAGGCTGGCAAGACCCGTGCGCAATACACCGTCGATCGGGACAGGCGAGGGATTGGGACGTTCTGCCCGTTCATCCTCGGCGGTGTAGGCAAAACGGTTAAGGACGCTGTCCCGATCCTCTTGCGCGAACAACTCGTCCAGATCGCCCAGATACTGTTCAACGCGCCTGGCGCTGCTCGCCCGAGACGAGGCAGTTGCCTCCGTCTGGCCCTGAGCGACAAGCCACTTCCGGAATTCGTCCTGTTGCATCGTACCGCCGCCTGCCTCGCCGAATGGTGACGTTCCAAGGTCAGGAAGCCGAGGGCAAAATCCGTCGTCGTCAATTCACCGTCTGGAACTACGGGCCGATGATGGCGGGAAGCAAGGAGGTGCGCAACTGCGAGTTGCCCGCCATTGCCTGCGACTGCGCGCTTATGCGTGCTAGCGCGGTTTTTCTGGCTGGGTGTTGATGTGGCGTTGATGTTGGGTGCGCGAATGCAGAAAGCGCCCCGGAGGGCGCTGCGCAAGGCTCTGATATATTTAAGTATTTTGGTTGCGGGGGCAGGATTTGAACCTGCGGCCTTCAGGTTATGAGGGCTACCCATCCCTCTAAAATAAGCCCGTGATTTCCGTTTGTTAGACGATTTTCGAGGTCGCAACGTCGGCGTCGTGTCGCACGGAGCAGCCGCAAACCATTGGGACGAAACGGGAATCAGACCGCGCTCAGTTCTCGAACTGGTTCACTAAGACCGCCTTCTTCAAATCTCCGCCGCGTGCATTGAACCGTGGCGCGAACCCTTCGATCAAGATCGCTTCGAAGGAGGCGAGCAGCAAGTTCAGATTGCTTTCCCCTTGCGCCTTGAACTCCCACCTTGGCGACAGTCGTCGCGCTTCATCCTTCTCGGTCTTCAGGTTGAACTTGTCGACTTCCATGAAGCCGAACCACGAAAACAGGCTCCAGCCGTTCCGATACACGCCCTGCCGATGCATGTTGAGACGGTCGCCAATCGCCTGACCGCCCGCTGAATCGCGCCGGGTCAATCCTGCCTGGCCGGCATAAACTGGATGCAAGGAGTCGTCGTAGAGTACATAGACCCCTTTCTGACCCCAGAAATTCATCTGGAGCTTCCGTCTGTCAAAGTTCGCAGCAACCTTCCCCTTCCCCATCCAGCCTCCCGGCTGGCCGAGAAGTTGCCGCGCGTTCCATTCGATCAGATCTTTCCGCCAATACAGCCCATAGAACTTGATGAATCCGGAGTCGCCAGCAGGTTCCTCGCGGGTCAGGACCACGTCCTCTTCGTTTTCATCGGGCGCATCGGGTGCAATGTTCATGTCAGGCGATTTCCAAAGGACTTTAACCCAATGGATACCTTGCGTATTCTCCCCTGTCACCCCAGCAGCTTCGCCTCCACCATCGCCATGGCCTTCTGGTGGTCGGGTGACGGGAACAGGTGGCCGTAGCGTTCCATGGTCATCTGGATGGAGGAGTGGCCCGCGAAGGTCATCACCTCCTTGATCGAGAAGCCCTGCTCGATCCACAGCGACACGGCGAAGTGGCGCAGGTCGTGCCAGCGCATCGTGACCTCGACCTTATCCAGCAGCTTGCGGAACCGGGCTTGGGTCTTGGTGTGCTGGAGGATCCCGCCCTGCGGCGCGGGGAAAACGAGGTCGAGGGCGTTCTTCGGGCAGCGCAGTTTCCAGCGGCGCAGGGCGTTCAGCACCATGGGCCCGGCCGGGATGTCACGGAAACCTGCTCGCGATTTCGGCTCGCCCATCTGGTTGTAGGCGTCGGCGCGCTGGCGGATGTGCAGGAAGCCCTTGTCGAAATCCACATCGGTCCAGCGAAGACCCCGCAGTTCGGAGGCGCGCAAGCCGCCCAGCGCCGACACGATCAGATGCGGTTTGAAATCCTCGTCGGCCGCCTCGATGAGGGCGCGGATCGCTTCCTTGGTCGGCACCGGGGCTTTGTGTTCGATCCGGCTGGACTTGATCACCCGCACCCCTTGGGCGGCGTTGGTGAACAACTGGCCATTATCGATGGCGTGGTCGAGCAACAGCTTCAGCACCGACAGCGCGCGCCGGGTCAGATGCTCGGACCGGCCGTTCAGCAGCATGCGGTCGCGGAACTCGTTGACGTGGCGGCGAGTCAGTTGGGCGATCAGCTTGTCCCCGATACCGATGTCGGGCGCGGTGATGTGCAGGCGCACATAGTCGCTGTAACCGCGCAGGGTGGACCGCTCCATCCGCCGCCCCGTCTTGCAGCGCACCTCGCAATGGTCGAGCCACGCCTTCGCGGCATCGGCCACTGTCGTGCTGTCGCTGTCGGCCAGGTAGGTGTGGTTGGCGACCAGCGAGCGGACCTTGACCAGATAGACGTCGGCGTCCTTGCGGCGCGGGAACAGCTTTGACCGCCGCTTGCCCGCTTGGTCGGTGAAATCCACCTGCCACCGAACCAGGCCCGAGGGCAGCGTGCGTTTGCGGATCGTGGCCATGATTTCCTCGCTCTAACAATGGGTTGATCCGGTCAGCCTGCGGTGTTGCCATGGGTCTGCCGAGTTGGCGAGGGGAAAGACCGGGCCGGATACCTGTTTTGGACTTTTACTCTGAAACCATCTTGTGCGCCAGTAGTTTTGGAGTTATGGTCCGAAACACCCCGAGGAGACATCTGCGCTGATGGCCAAGCTGAGCGATCTCATCCCCACACTGGCACAGGTTCTGCCAATGCCGGAGCAGACGGTGGCGATGTATGCGCGGCACCTGCGTGAGGCCAAACTGATCTCGTCGGGGGGAAGAGGACCGGGCGCAGCGCAGATGACCGCGACGGACTGCGCGCGGCTGCTGATCGCGATCATGGCGGCCGATCAGGTCAAGGACGCTGCCAGTGCCGTCGAAGCATACTGGCCGCTGGTGATGGAGGAAATCGACACGAAACTTGGGCTGCCAGCCGAAAAGCGTGAGGGCTGGGCCGATCTTCCCGAAGCCATCCTCGACATCCTAATGCCTGATGGGAACGAAGAGCAGAGCTTCGGGGAAACCGTGGCTTCCCTGATTGAAGGGGTTCGTCTCGGCACCCTGACCCAAGCCATGGCGGGAATGCGCGATCCATATCTGCGCGTCGAGATCGAGCGGCGATTTCTGACAGGGAAGATCGCTTTCCAGAACGACAATGCGGGCCTTGGCTACCCACAACTTGCGCTTCTGGCCCAGTTCGAATTGCCGGAAGGTCCCGAGCGGGAGCAAAGGGAACAAGAGGATTTCAGTGTCGGCGGAGATGCCATGATCACCTTCGCCGTCGGCTACAGAACGATCAACGCGCTGGGCGCGCTGATCCGCACCTAGGAGGACAGGACATGCAGGAAGGAATGCGGGCTCGTCCCGCCACGGGAGAGGCTTGCCCGGCGCTGGCCGACGATCTGTTGCGCGGTGCGGACGCCATTGCGCAATTCGTCTTCGGCGACGCGGGGCAGCGACGGAAGGTCTATTACTACGCCAGCGAGGCCAAGGTGAAGCTGCCGGTCTTCCGGATGGGCAATGTCATCTGTGCGCGGAAATCCCGGCTGCTCGGCTGGATCGAGATGCAGGAGGGCGCGCAATGAGCGAGGACTGGCTTCTCGACATCACCACCGACGATCATGTGGTGCTGGGCAATCGCATCCGGGGCTGTCGCGATGTGCTCATGTATGTCGTGCGGCAGTCCCTGCCCGGCACCTCGCCCCACATCGAGGCGCGACAGGCGGTTGCCGCGCTGGACCGGCTGCGGTCGGAATTGGACTGCACGCTCCGGGTCACGACGCCGCGGGACCGCGATCCGCGCCACATCGCCGAGCGGGTCTACTACGGGCCGCAGCGCCTGATCGGCAGCCTGGCCGGGTATGAAGAACGCTGGAACGACGACTTCGCGATGTGGGACCTGGTGGAGGAGGATTGACCATGGAGGACGCGACCCGCCTGACCGACGACACGACCGGCGATGACGCAGGCGGCGCGTTCCCCATTGCCCTGCCCGAGGATCCGACCGACCTGCGCCTGGCGCTTCATCGCAACGGCTATCGCCCGGTGCCGGTGCTTGGCGCGCATGTCGCGATGAAGGCGGCGGGCAAGCGGCCGATGATGAAGGGATGGGAGACGGTCTGCGCCAGCGCCGACGAGGCCGAGATCGCCCGCTGGGCGCGGGCGCAGCGCAACTGCACCAACACCGGGCTTCTCTGCGGCGATCTGGTCGGCGTCGATATCGACGTGCTGGACGCAGGCCAGGCAGACCGGCTGCGGGACATGGGCTTGGCGATGCTCGGCCCGACGCCGCTCCTGCGCATCGGCAAGGCCCCGAAATGCCTGCTTGCCTTCCGCACCGATGCGCCCTTCGACAAGGTGCAGACCAGCGAGTTCCAGATGCTGGACGGCACGGTGGCGCGCGTTGAGGTGCTGGCGACCGGGCAGCAGTTCGTGGGCTTCGGCATCCACCCGGGCACGAAGGCGCCCTACCACTGGCCCGACCGCTCGCCGCTCAATGTGCCGCTGGCCGATCTGCCCTTGGTCAGCCGCGACACCTGCGCCGCCTTCATCGCCGCCGCCGAGCAGGCGTTGCGCAAGGCGGGCGGCCAGACCAGCACAGAGAAGCGCGACATCGACCGCGAGGGGCGCAAGGTCGCGGGCCTTAAGCCGAAAGAAGCGCCGTCACAGGATCTGATCGCGGAGGCCATCGCCCATATCCCGAACAACGACCTGCCCTATGACGACTGGATCAAGGTGGGTCTCGCCCTCTATGCTGCGCTCGGCCCCGATGGCCGCGCCCTGTGGGAGGCCTGGTCGGCGGAGGCCGCGAAGAACGACCCCGCCCACACCGCGCAGAAGTGGGACAGCTTCGCCACCGTGCGCAATGTCACGGTAGGCACCCTCTTCTGGCTGGCCCGGCAGAACGGCTGGCGGGCCGAGAAACACCGCCGCGTGCGCACGACCCACCCCAGCCGGGAGGCGTCCGACGATGGCGCGGCCGAGGGCAACCGCCCTCTCATTCGCATCCGCGCGGGCATGATGCCCGAGACCATCGACGAGGCGGAACAGGCGCTGCTGGGGGCAGGGCTGGGCCTCTACCAGCGCGGCAGCATTGTCGTGCGCCCGGCCATGGTGCCGGTGGCGATCTCGGGCGGCAGGCAGATCGACGCGCCGCGCCTCATCCATGTCCGGGCCCACCACATGGCCGAGGCCTTCACCAAGGCCGCATATTGGGAACGCTACGACATGCGTGCCGGGGACTGGATCCCCACCGACTGCTCTCAGCGCCTCGCAGAAACCTATCTGGCGCGTGAGGGCCAGTGGCGTCTGCCGGTGCTGACCGGGATCATCAACGCGCCCACGCTGCGCGAGGATGGCTCGATCCTCGACCAACCGGGCTATGACGCGCAGACGGGCCTCCTGTTCGACCCGCAGGGTGAACGCTTCCCCCTTCTGCCGCGCGAGCCCGACCGCGACACGGCCGTGCGCGCGCTGGCCTTCCTGCGTGACCTGATCGGCAGCTTCCCCTTCGTGACGCCCGCCGACCGCTCCGTGGCGCTGTCGGCCATCCTGACCACTTTGATCCGCCGTTCGCTGCCCACGGCACCGCTGCACGGGTTCAACGCGCCGACCGCTGGCACCGGCAAATCCATGCTGGTCGACATCGCCAGCATGATCGCCACCGCACGCCCCGCGCCGGTCATCGCGCAGGGCAAGACCGAGGAGGAGATGGAAAAGCGGCTCGGTGCAGCCCTGATCGCAGGCGACGTGCTGATCGCCATCGACAACTGCGAGGAACCGCTGGGCGGCGAGTTGATTTGCCAGGCGATGACGCAGACCAGTCTGAAGGTACGGATCGGCGCGCGCGTTGCCTGGGACAACACGGCAAAGAACATCAATGTGCCGGGCGCTGGGCGCTTCCTCGTGGGCGTGGCGACCGAGGCGGCAGGGAATGGCAGCACCAGCGTCGCTGTGCGCCTCGATGGCGTGGCAACGGTGGCGGCGTAGGCCCCTACAGTCTGGCCGACGCCAACGAATATTCAGCATTGACGGACACAATGCCTTTTGCTACGGAACTCACTCTAGGTCTCCGGGTGATATTCCGCAAAGAGGAGACCAAAATGCGACTGATCGGATGGCTAGTCCAGGGCCTTCAAAAATCTGGTAGCAAGGGAAAACCGGGTCGCGGCTACGGCAAAGGCTCAGCTGCAACTAACCCGGACAAGTGGAAGCCGCGCACAACTGCGCAGGCACGACGCGGTTCAAAAACCCCAAAAACTTGGCGATAGCCTGCTGTGCGAGCAGCGGCCCGATTGAATTTGGGCCGCTTGCTTCTGTGCACTCCACTGACCTATGGTCAGGGTTGTTCGCTCGTGACGTCACAACACACCCCTAAACTGCGGAATTAAAATGGCAAACGGCACGTTCCTCGGCTGGAAGACCCATCCAACTGGTTATCGATTCGGTCACATTGAACCGGATGGCGCAGACGGTGACCGGAGCAAGAACATTTATGTCAAGGACGCGTTTGTTGACAACCCAGACAGTCTCAGAAAGGGCGTTAGACTAGAATTTGAAGTTCGCGAACTGCCGGACGGGCGTCAGCAAGCATCAAAAATCCAAGTCATTCTCGATCCACACATGAACGACAGCACACCCGAGATCAAACGCCTTCGTGGTGTTGTGAAGTTTTACAACGATTCGACGAAATTCGGCTTTATCGATGGCGACGACGGTCAAGTCCACATTGGCAGCACTGGCAATGTTGCATCTTTTGGCTCCGCTTTGCGTGCAGGCGATATCGTCGAGTACTCTGTTGAACAAGGTGACCGTGGTCTAACGGCTGTCGATACGAAGCGAGTTGGTTTTGAACCAGGTTCCGACAATAGTGATTCGTTCCACGATCACTTCGAGTTCTTCGGAGCAAACTGGAAGGCAAGCCTAGGAGAGAAAGACAAGGGTTTGGCGGAGAATGAGCCATGGGACTATCGGCTGACAAAGAGCCACACTGAATACCCAATCCTTGAAAGCTATTTGTCACACACTTTTCGACGACTGCTCGAAATGGAAAAGGGCGTAGTGCTGAGCGCTGACGAGAGCCTGCTTGCCTTCAACACTGGCCTCGTCACCGAAAACCAGGAGGAGATCTATGGCCTTGCACGCAGGCTTTCGGATCCAGCGCAAAGACCTTGGAAACTAGTGCGGTGGGTTAAGAGGAGCGATAGAGACTTCATTTCGTCCTTCGGGGATCGTATGCCTCCTTTGGCGGAGTTCTTTGATGACCCCGCCGAGTTGATCTTCGACCGGCGTATCGAATTGCACATCAACATCGACCATGTGCTTGCTCGCCTAGATCGGTTCCCACAAGAACTGCAGAAGAACGAGTACACTGCACGCCAACTGCTGATCGCCGCGGAAGCCGAAACCAAGAAGCGGGCCTACCGGAACTACAAAGTTGCGATTCCGCAGTTCTTCCGGGACAAAGGCGGTCCTGGCAGATTGCAGCTTCTTCTTCCAATCTGTCTCACGACGCCGAAGAAGGCCGACCTTGCGCTGACAGTGGAGAAAAACAAGGAGAAGACTGCTTACTTGAGTTCAACCGTGCTGACGCTTGACCAAGCCTACAACAATGCTCGCTTGCTTGCTCGTCCCGACAGGGAATGGCTTGAGCCCTGATGCGCGCCGCAAAGGTCGACGAGAATGTTCGGCGAACACCTCGCCGAACTGTGTCGCATGGGTGTTGCACGGAGGAATCGGGGGTGATCGTAAGGGTTTGGAATCTTTGGGCAATGTGTTGTGGCGTGTTGCAACGCAAAAAGCGCGCCGTGGGGCGCTGTGCTTTTTCCTAAACCTTTGATATCTTGATGGAAAAACTGGTTGCGGGGGCAGGATTTGAACCTGCGGCCTTCAGGTTATGAGCCGTGCCGAACGAACCATGAACAATCGCGCAGGATCGCGAGTTGTTGCGCGGTTTCCGCCTGTTGCAAGCCGGGTCCCCGAGGGCGGCCTTCGCGCGGATTGTCAGGATTGCGCAGCCGTTTTCCCCCTTGTGCTTCCACCATGCTTCCAATGGGTGGCGGAATGATTTTCCGGTAGCACGTCCATCATTCCTCCATCTTTGACCAGAAGCCGGTCTTCTTGCCATGCTCGGCCTTCAGGCGCGCGGCGTAGGCAAGGTGCGGCTCAACCGGTCCGAAGTCCTCGATCCGTCCGGCCAAATCGGCACAGGTTGCCAAGTGCTGGGCGGCAT
Organism: Cereibacter ovatus; assembly: GCF_900207575.1. Classification (GTDB taxonomy): domain Bacteria; phylum Pseudomonadota; class Alphaproteobacteria; order Rhodobacterales; family Rhodobacteraceae; genus Cereibacter_A; species Cereibacter_A ovatus. The sequence continues at coordinate 68,811 of NZ_OAOQ01000014.1, read as the reverse complement.
AGCCATAGCGCTTCTGCCTCCCCTCGGTCAGCGTGAAATCGATCATCGCCCGCAGCGCCACCGTCGCCGCCAGCGGATGCTTCTCGGCCAGTGTCTCGGCCGCCGGGGCCAGGAACTCGTAGTGATCGCCGTCGACCTCGTCCTGCCGGTCGATCAGCAATTGCGCGGCATGGGCCAGCGATGGCCAGTTCAGGAAGAAGGCCAGTGCGCCAAGCAGGTCGGTATGGCCAGCAGCATGCGCCAACGCGCGTTCCTCGGCGTCGATATCGTCGAAATCCGGCAGACGCTTCAGGTAGGCCCGCAGGTGCTCACCCGACAGGTCGCGCTCGAAGCACGCCCAGCGGAATGCTTGCGCCTCATCCTTCCGGTCGAGCGCCTCCAGCACGGCAAGTCGGGCGTCCTGCCACTCCGGCGGGATCCAGCGCGCATCTTTCACCTCGGCCCGCTCGATGAAGCCAAGCGCGTCCCCTGCCCTGCCGGCCGCCAGCAGGCGCTGCGCGATCTCGGCCGCGATCTTTGGCACCTTGCGGGTCTTCGGGTCATACTGCGCGATGAAGCCATCGACGTCGCCCTGCACGTCGGCAATGTCCTTCAGCGCCATCTCCACTGTGCTCTGCCGCGCGCGTTCCTCCATCTCGTGGGCATAGCGCGTGCCACCACTGCCCCAGCCGACAGCCTGCCATTCGCTCTTTGGCGGCACCGGCACCGGCGTGCGGCCGAGCTCTTCAACCAGTGCCTTGAGGTGCGCAACGCCGTCGGGGCCTAGCGCCGGGGCGATGATGGCGATCAAACCGTCATACTGGCCAAACCCGTTGTCCTGCAGCGCGTCTACAACCTGCCGCGCCAGCGCCTCGGGCGCCGCATCAGCCGCCTTGGCCACCTCGCCCAGATCGGCGCAGGCCTGGTGGAAGATGTCGATGACGGTGCCGCTGCTGTCATCGCAGCGTTCGAACACGGGCGTGGCCAGCCCCATGAACCGCCACAAGAGCGCCAGAGCCTCACCCGGATCATGCGGGGCGATCTCATCCATGATGGCGCTGCGCTGGGTCTGAAGATCCTTCACCAGCGGCTTGCGGTTCTGCCAGTTCACGAAGGTCCGGGCCTTCGCGATGCTGGTCAGCCGCTTGGCGATCTCCCGCGCCGCCTCCCTCGGGCCTTCTGCTCCGGCCAGGGCAAGGCGCAGCTTGCGCTTGGCAGCGGCATCGCCGGTGCTGATCTCGATCAGCAGCTGCGCCAGACGCTCAGTGCCCAGCGCCTCCAGGTTCTTTGCGTTGAGGGTGGACTTCGACGCCATCGGGATTCCGTTTCTTTTCGCGGACCTTAGCAGCACGGCCGAAAGACCGGAACCTGCGTTCTGATTCCTGCGGACCATCCTGTCCGCGCTCGACTGCGATGCAGCCCCTGCGTGAGATTGCGCGGATTTTCCTTTTTACACGCAATATCAATGTGTTCGTTGACTAGTCATCTGCATTGCGCACTGTGGAATCCAGAGAACCCGGAAGCCACTCCCATGCCCAAACTCACCAAGCGCATCGTCGACGCCGCAGAGCCCCAAGCCACCGAATACTTCGTCTGGGACAGCGACATCCCCGGCTTCGGGCTTCGGGTGCTGCCAAGCGGGCGGAAAGGCTACGTCGTGCAATACCGTGCGGGGCGCCGGTCACGGCGCATCAGCCTCGGGCCCAGCACCGTGTTGACCTGCGAACAGGCACGGACCCGCGCCATCACCATCGTCGCCGCCGCGCGCAACGGGCAGGACCCTGCCGCGGAACGCGACGCCGGACGCAAGGCCATCACGATCAAGGAACTGGCTGAACGGTTCGACAAGGAACACATCGCCATCCGCGTGAAGGCGAGCACGGGGAAAGAGTATCGCCGGAACCTTCAACGCTTCATCCTGCCCGCCCTCGGGCAGTTGACGGTCACGGGGATCACGCGGGCGGATGTCGCGAAGTTCCACCACGATCTGCGCCACATTCCCTATCAGGCCAATCGCTGCCTCGAGGTGATCTCGAAGATGTTCAGTCTGTCCGAGATGTGGGGCCTACGTCCTGATGGGACCAACCCGCGCAAGCACATCCGGAAATACCCCGAGGAAAAGCGCGAACGGTTCCTGAGCGCGGCCGAGCTGCGCCGGATCGGCGAGGTGCTGCGCGAGATGGAAGCGGAAGGGGTGGAACTGGCCTCGGCCATCCTCGCCGCGCGCCTGCTGATCCTGACGGGTTGCCGCCTGAACGAGATCATGTCCCTGAAATGGTCCTACGTCGATCTCGACGTCCCTGCCCTGCGCCTGCCGGATTCCAAGACAGGCGCGAAGGTCGTCCATGTAGGTCAGCCGGTGGTGGACCTGCTGCGGGGCGCCCAGCGCATTGACGGCAACCCGTGGGTGATCACCGGCACTTTGTCCGGCAAGCCCCTGAGCGATCTGCAACCCTTCTGGCAGCGCGTCCGCGCCCGTGCAGGGGTCAAGGACGTCCGCATCCACGACCTGCGCCACACCTTCGCGTCCACGGCCGTGGCTTCCGGTCAGGGCCTGCCGATGATCGGCAAGCTCCTTGGCCACACGCAGGTCCAGACCACGGCGCGATACGCCCATCTCGCGGCGGAACCAGTGCGGATGGCGGCCGATGCCGTCGCGCAGAACCTGCGGCAATCCTTGGGATAATCGCGCGCCAACCCTTCCCTTTTCGATTGATCCCCAAGCATCGTGCGGCTACGGTCCAAGAAGGCCCAGAAATTGGGCGCGCATGATTTCCATGCGCATCGACCGATGACGGGAGAGCGTGGTGAGCAACGACAGGTCGGAGCTTCGTTGGGGGGTCGAGCAGAGGCTCGAGTTCATCGAGTTCCGCCTGTTTTGGGAGGGGCATGTGAACCGCAGCGATGTGATGGAGCAGTTCGGGCTGTCGGTGAACCAGGCGTCATCCGACCTGAGCCGCTACATCGGCCTCGCTCCTCATAACATGGACTACGACCGCAGCCTTCGGACCTATGTGCGCCAGCCTGGCTTCAAGCCGGTTTTCGACAAGCTGGATGCCGGTCGATACTTGGCCCAGCTGCGGTCGGTCGCTGACGGCATCCTCGATGAGGACGACTGCTGGATCGCGGGACTGCCCGCCTACGATTCCGCGCCTACCCCGGCGCGCGGCGTCGATCCTCAAACCCTTCGGTCTGTGGTCGACGCAATCCGCCGATCCGAGGCGATCGAGGTGCAGTATCAGTCCCTGTCCAACCCGGAGCCCCGCTGTCCTACCGCACGCTGGACGTCGAGCAGATCGGTTCGGTCTACGAGACGGTCATGGGCTTCACCGTTGAGGTCGCCGAAAGCCGCGTGCTCGCGATCAAGGCAGGCAAGAACAACCGGACGCCCGTGTTTGTTGCGCTCGACGAACTGCTGAAACGCAAGGGCAAGGACCGGATCAAGGATCTGAAGGAGAACGTCGGCCGTTCGCTCACGGCCGCTCAGGCAAAGCCGGTCGAGGCGGCAGCGACGGTGGAGGATCTTGCCGCCGCCTTCGATGGCATCGTGGACGAGCGCGGATCGCCCCGCCATGTAATCGCGTCCCCCGGCACTCCAATCCTGCAGCCGACGGACGAGCGCCGCCGCACCGGCAGCCACTACACGCCCCGCAGCCTCACCCAGCCGATCGTCGCACATGCGCTGGAGCCGGCTTTCGAACGGCTCGGGCCGGATGCGACGCCGGAGCAAATCCTCGATCTGAAGGTATGCGACCCGGCCATGGGGTCGGGCGCCTTCCTGGTGGAGGCCTGCCGCGCCATCGCGACGCGGCTGGTCAAGGCCTGGGCGGACTGGCCGGAGAAAAGACCGGTCATTCCCCCCGATGAGGACGAGGATCTGCATGCCCGCCGCCTCGTGGCGCAGCGTTGCCTCTATGGGGTCGACAGAAACGCGCGCGCGGTCGATCTGGCGAAGCTGTCGCTGTGGCTCGCCACCCTCGCGAAGGATCACGAGTTCACCTTCCTCGATCATGCGCTGAAATGCGGCGACAGCCTCGTCGGCCTGACCCCCGAGCAGATCGCCGCTGCGAACTGGGATTCGTCGAAGCCCGGCCTGCCCTTGCTGCGGCCGCTCGTCGCTGAGCGCGTGGCCGAGGCGGACCGGGCCCGGGCCGAGATACGGTCAGCACCGGACGACACCATGCGCGCGATCCAGGAACAGCGGCACAAGCATGTCGAGACGCGCCTTTCACCTGTCAGGCTGTTGGGGGATGCGGTGATCGCGGCCTTTTTCTCAGCCGACAAGGCCAAAGCACGCGAGAAAGCCCGGGCGGATGCAGAAAGCTGGTTCTCCGGCAGGCCCGCCCGTTGGGACCTGCTTGAGGCTTCAGGGAATGCGCTGCGCGCGGGAGTCCAAGGTATACCTCCCTTCCACTGGGTCATCGAATTCCCAGAAGTATTCAAGCGTGAGAATGGCGGATTCGATGCCATCGTGGGCAATCCACCATTCTTGGGCGGTCGAAAGATCTCTAGCGAGTATGGCGCTAACTACGCCGCTTGGCTTTCGGAAGCTTCGCCAGGCTCACATGGCAACGCGGACCTAGTGGCCCACTTCTTCCGACATGCCTTCAAATTGCTTCGCGCCGGTGGAGCGTTGGGGTTAATTGCAACGAAGACAATCGGTCAAGGTGAAACGAGGTTATCCGGCCTAACGATAATTCTTGAGGGTCAAGCTCGCATCTCACACGCGGTCCGACGTCTGAGATGGCCAGGCGACGCAATGGTGATCGTGGCCGTCGTCCACATAGTGAAGACTGAACGCCTTTCGTCTAAGCCGCTGCTCGATGGCAAAGCGGTTTCACGAATCTCGGCGTATCTCGTCGAAGGCGACTTGGACGCGTCTCCCCATAGGCTAGTCGCAAACGCAGGCCTTGCGTTTCAAGGATCGATTCCACTTGGAAAAGGCTTCATTTTTGATGACTCGGCACATGAGAAGGGTCTTGGCCCCTCAACGCCTATGCTTGAAAAAGTTGTTTTGGCCAATCGTTATTCAGAGAGCCGAATTTTTCCCTATCTGGGCGGCGATGATATCAACAACCATCCCGCACAAGCAGCTTCCCGATTTATCTTTGATTTGGAGAATATGCCCCTCTCCGATGCGCGAGCGAGATTTCCCGAGCTTGTCGAAATTGCAGAAGAATACGTGAAGCCTGAGAGAGTGAAACAGAAGCGAGAGGACCTTCGCAACCGATGGTGGCAGTTCGCTTACCGGAAGAACAAGCTTTATGATAAGATAAGGTCACAAACAAGCGTTCTCGTTTGCTCGCAGGCCACAAAGTTTATTAGCTTTTCGCGAGTCACTTCAGCGCAAATATTCGATCAGAAAGCGATAGTGGTTGCGGCTCCACCGGGGCCTATGGACTGCGTCTTGAATACACGCGCTCACTGGTTGTGGGTTGAAACATTTGCTTCCACGCTTGGAGAAACATTGAATTATTCGACTGGAGCCTGCTTTGAAACGTTCCCCTTCCCTGTCAAGTCTGGGCACATTGAAGAACTAGCAACGAAGGGAGAAGCATTTCTCTCTCAAAGGCTTAGCCTGATGTCTGGCAGCGGTGAAGGCCTCACTAAGACCTACAACCGCTTCCACGACCGCTTCGAGAAAGCCCCAGATATTGCTCGCCTGCGGGAGCGGCATGCCGACATGGATGATGCCGTCCTGCGCGCCTATGGGTGGGACGACCTTGCCGACTGCGCGCAGCCGGAGTTCGTCGAGCAGGACGCCGACGAAGGCAAGCAGGCCAAAACGCGCCTCGACTGGCCGTCCGAGTTCAAGGACGAGGTGCTCGCCCGCCTCCTCGCCCTCAATGCCGAACGCGCCGAAGCCGAACGTGCTGCCGGGCTGACGGCGTCGGAAGAAGACGACGAGAACCCAGACGACGATGGGGAGGACGAATGAAGGAGGTGGCTCATGGGCGGCATCGCTGACGAACATGTCGAATGGGCCATCGTGAACCGCCTGAAGGCGATGCTCGACGAGCCGCCGCAGACGACCTTCAACGTGACGCAGACCTTCGCCCTGTTCAGCAGCGTCCTGCTCTGGACCAAGAACCGCGCATGGGTCGCAGGCAACCAAGGGCAGCGAGGCCAGTGGCAGGACCATGCCGACCACCGCGCCCATGATGTTCGGGAAGCCATGCGGGAGAAACGGATCACAGAAGATCCGTGGCGGCTGTCCCTGGCCATGCCCCAGCTAGTGTTGGTCGACCGCGCCGACGGGCGCGAGATCGAGGACCGCAGGATCAACACCGATTTCGAGGCCATGACGGCCGAGGACTTCTTCAAGTGGCTCCGCGACGCCCTCGCACACGGAGACGGCCGGACGATCAAGCCGATCCACAAGCAGTCTGCCCGCACGGGGCAGACGCTGCTCGCAGGCTTCCGGGTGAAGTTCAACGCCGAGCGCGGAGCGCAGAGGATCCTGAAGCTCGACCTCTTTCACGACGACATGCGACGGATCGGCAGCGTCCTTGCCGACCTCTTCTGCGCGTCCCTGAGCGGTGGGGACCGCTACTTCGAGGAGGAAGCCGGCACCGCGCGGATCGAGGAGGTCGCGCAGATCGCCTGACCGCTGTGCGCAATAAATCCTTGCATTTGGCCTTCCGCAAGATTAGCTGCGGCCTGTGGAGGTTCCCATGGCGACGCAACTCATCGGTGCGCGGATCTTCCCGCCGCCCGGCGTGGATCGCACGGACAGCTTTTTCGCCCGGACTGTGCCGGCAACGAACGACCCCGCCCGGATGTACATGGGCATCGCCGCCCAGGGTCGCGGACCGAAGCTCGTCTTTCGATGTAGGCACCCTGCTGGCCCTCGAGATAGGCGTATTCGATGGTGTCGATCTGGTTCGGGCTCGCCGCCAGATACCAGGAAGTGGCGCTGGCCGCATCGAGGCGCGGCTCGCTGATCGGCGAGAGGGTACGGATCGACTGCGGGACCACCTTGGCGCTGTCGGCGGGGACAAGGTTCTGCGCCACCAGCTGCTCGGCCTTCAGTTCCAGCGCGGCGGGCACGATCAGGAAGGCTGGGCGGATGTTCAGCACCGTCTTCTTGTCGAGGCCGGTCTGCAGCGCCATCGCCGCCCGGGCCGCGCCAACGCTCGCCACGTCCAGCGCGGCGCCCGTTGCGGCGAGGTTCTTGTGCGTGGTGTGGAACAGCGCGTTGCCATCGGCCATCGCCGGGTTCGCGGTGATGATGCCCCAGACCACATCGCTTTCCAGCTGCGCGATGGAGTTGCCGTACATCGCGGGGATTCGGGTGAAGGCGTCGAGATCGTCGTTGATCAGCACCTGCCTGGTGATCGCGACGACCCGGCCATAGGTCTTCACGCGGTAGCTCTCCTTGCTTTCCCCAAGGGTGCCGCGCTTGAACTCGCCGCTTTCGCCCACTTCCAGAAGCTGCGGCGCCTCGCCCAGTTGCACCCGGTGCATGGACTTGAAGTCGGTCGCCAGCACCTGGCGGCAGAAGAGCGCGAAGGTCCGGGGATAGGCGTCGTAGGCCTGCCGCAGGGTCTTGTTGGTGACCGCCGACAGGATCTCGGGGAAGTCCGAGGTCGAGTGCAGCGCGCGCGTCGCCACCTCGTCGCGCGACAGGCCCCGCGTGTTGACCCCGGCATTGCCGAGGCTTTCGCGGGCCAGTTCCAGCAGGGTCATGCCGCGATACTGGCGCGCGGCATCCTCGAGCGGGAAGAGCGTGGGGCTGTAGCGGTGCAGCAGCGCGTTCGCCACGGCGTCGCGGCGGGTGATCCGCTCGTCGCGGCCGCCGAGGGGCACCGAGACATGCGGGAAGGTCCGGGTCTCGTCGGATTTCGCGGCGATCTGGTCGAGGATAAGGCGGCGGGATTCGTCGACGCTGACGCCGCGCTTGACCAGATCGTCGGCGAAGCTGCGTTCGAGGTTCAGACGGCCGGTCAGATCGTAGATGGTGGAGACGCGGTCGCGTTCGGCCTCGCGGGCGCGAGTTGCGATGGCCTCGCTGTCGGGCGTGGCGGGCGCATCCGGCATACGCGCGGCGGCGGGTTCGGAGTTCGCCGGGGCCGCGACAGGCGGCTGGCGGGTCTCGGTGCTGGCGGGGACATCCCCGGCCACGGTGGTCGTGCTCTCAGGCATGGATGCCTCCTTCTGCATGCGGGTGATGTTGTTCACAAGCACCGCCACGGCCTTGGCCGCATGCGGGTTGTTGCGCACCAGATCGCGCATCCGGTCGCGTAGCAGAGCACCGGCCACGCCGATCTCGGTGTCGGCCGAGGATCCCGGCGCGCGCCAGCCGTCCGTCCGCCGCCCTTTCGACGCACCATCATAGCCGCGCGTCAGGGTCTCGAAAGCCTGCCGTGCCAGCACGCGTCGGGCCGCCATGCGCGGCGCCACCGTGGCGATGGCGTGGTCGAACCAGTTTGCCGACATCACCGGTCCCCGCGCGAGAAGCCCGCGAGCCCCGCCACCGGCAGCGGCCGCGCCGTGCCCGCGATGGCGCGTTCGATGGTCCGGATGCGCGTCAGAAGATCCTCGGCCGAGCCGTAGTCGACCGATTTTCCATCATAACTGACCCGGGTCGTGCCGCTGGCATAGGCCCGGCGCAACGCCGAGAGCTCGGCTTCCGTCCAGTCGGTCATTAGAACCATCCTCCGCGTCGGCCAAGCCAGTCCGACTGCCGTTTTCCCTGGGGTGCGGATTGCGGCCGGTTAACCCGCCCCGCGCCATCGATTTCCGTTGGCGCCGCCCCGAGCTGATCCTCGAGGTCGCGCCATTTCTCGTCCGGCCAGCGGTCCGCGCCCGCGATCCAGGCGGCGGCGCGGGCATAGACCCGGCAATCCAGCGCCTCGTTGCGCTCGCGAAGCTTCTGCCATTCGAGTTTCGCGAAGCCCCGCTTCGTGCGAACCGTCACCAGCTGTTCGGCCACGACCTGCTTCAGCCATTCGCTTTCCACCCACGTCGGCAGGTGGATCGTGCCGGGCGGGAACGCGGCACCCTCGGCCTCCTCCTCCTCGGTCGGCCGCGCCAGTCGCAGGAAGCGGTAGGTCTCGGCTTTGAAGGTCGAGACTGCCACGGTCCAGAGCCGGGCGCCACGCCGCAGGCGTTTGCCGCCCTCGGTCGCATCGACGAAGGTCGGCCCCGAGACCGGGCTCGAGCGATTGAACCCCTCGACACCCTTCACCGGCGACACTTGCCCAAACCCCTGCGCCCGCGACCAGGAATAGACCGCCGGGGCCTCATAGCCGGTGTCGATGGCCAGCCGCGCGATCCGCAGATGCGCGCCGCGTTCAGCCGATATTGCTCGTGCAGCCTTCGCCGAGAAGGCAAAGGATGGTGCACACCCAAGGGCGTTGGCGCACCGGAAGCGCACATGACCTTGCCCATGGGCAACGCCCACCTTTTGCCCATATCTCCTGCCCAGGCTGCCCACATCGCCAAGGTAAGTCGGCGCACCGTCATGAGGGCCATAGAAACCCTTGAACTGAAAGCCTCAAGAGACAACCGCAACCGCTGGCGGATCCACCCTGACGACCTCAACAAGTGGGCAAATGCCCAGTGGACGCCCACTGGGCACGCCCACCCGGAAATGCCCACATATGCCCACCCCGAAGTCCTGGCAGACCTGCGAGAGAAGCTGGCTTTGGCGACGGCCCGAGCAGATGCAGCCGAACGTGCCCGCGACCAGGCTGAAGCGGATCGGGATCAGTGGCGGCAGATGGCCATTAAGCTCTCCAACCGGCCACGGCGCTCATTCTGGCCGTGGAAAAGAAGGACAGAAGAATGACCCCTTATCAGACCGAGCGGCTGAACACGGCCCGAGATCATGTCGAGACTTCCGATCTAGCTGGACGGACGGACCCAGAGGCCGGAGCCTATCTGCGAGGCGTCCTCGCGGGGATCGAGATCGCACGCGCAGCGCTACGAGAGGATGATGGCTCCGCCGTCGTGGAGTTGCTCGACAAGCTGAATACCTAAGAGCCGATCCAGCCTAGCGGTGAGCAAACGCGCTCAGGGACGGTGGCAACAGTCGCGGCTAAGGCCGTGCCAGATCCTGCTCGATGAGCAGCCGCACATAGCGGGTGAAGGGAACCCCTTTCGCAGCCGCCTTGGCCTTAACAGCATCCAGAAGGCTTTGCGGGATGCGCATATTGAGAGCCGCGGCCTTCTTCTCGAACTCGAAGCTCACCGGCACCATCTGCGAGAAATCGTACTCGGTGAGGTCGGCTTCCTCTACGAAACGCTCTGCGTCCTCGTCAGAGGTCAATTCGGGCCATTTGCGCTTCATAGCTCCTGATCTCCTTCTCGTGCATGTAGCGGGCGCTGATCGGACGCAGGAAGGTTTTCCCACCTCTCTCCCGGAAGGTGAAAGCCACGAACACATAGCGACCGCTCAGGGCCTTTCCGGCAGTCCTGAACCGCTTCTCGCTAGGGCTCGGGTCATCCACCATGAACCTGGCCGTCTCGATGACATGTTCGATCTCGGTTTGGGCAACCCCATGCTTGCCGCACTTGGGCCAGTTGCCCTCGTCCCAATCGAAGCCTGCAATCTTCTCCTTCATGCGAGATAGTGTAGGTGTTTGTGTATACAAGTGCAACACATGCGGCTTCGGTGAGGGATGCGCAAACGGCACCGCCGCCAGCCCCGTCCCTACGGCCCTCTGTGGGGGAGAGCGGGCCGGGGCTGGCTCCTCGCGCTTCCCTCAAGGCGCACAGTTGCAAATGCACAAAGGTGTATATGCACAAATGCGAAAAGTCTTTTATTTGCAAATACATAAACGTGCAAAAGCACATAAGCTCGTTTGAGTGCGTGTGCATATGCACTTCTGCGGAAATGGGCATGGGGGGTGGCGCGGCGGCCTTGATCCGACCGCCCCCACATGGCTGGGGCGGATCAAGGCCGCACGGCCTGAAAGGCCGTTCGGGGTGCAGGGGTATCCCTTGCCACACGGATTGAAGCGGAGCGGCCCGGCAAGGGTCAATCGGTAGTGTGTTACTTTTGGAAAAAGTAAGCTACTGTCGCTCACGTTTTTCCAAGCAATCGGAACCGTCAATGCCAGCACCGAAAGCGGCCGTCCGGGCATGCGGCCAGCTTCGATCCAGCAGCGCCGTCAGCTCCGACCACGCGTCGTGCCGGTCCGGCCCGCCCTCAATCACGACATGATCGACGAGCCAGCTTTCCAGACCGCGCCCCCATGCCCAGACGTCGACCTCGATCCGGTCCTTCTGCACGTCTGCCCCGGCGGTCAGGAACAGCCCGCCAGCTGGCACCGTGTCGGATGTCCAGCGCTCGCGGCGGTCGTAGAGCCGCTGCCAGTCCGGGGCTTCCCCGGTCTCGACCCAGGTCTCGCCGAGGATCGTGTTGCGGAACGCCTTGATCGCCTCGTCCGACCCCTGAGCCGCGTCCCATGCCCGCACGATCCGCTCCCAGCTCAGCCAGCCGATCGGCGAATAGAGCGCCGAGAGGTGATACCCGACCGTCGTCGGATCGGCGGCGGTCGCGGTCGCCCGCCATTCGCCGCCCTCCAGCATCGCCGTCTTGTGGTGCTCCGCGATGGGCGTTTCGCAGCCCTCGCAGTGATACTCCGCCGTCTCCGGGCGGCCCTTCTGCCAGCGCAGCCGGTCGAACTTCAGCCACTGCATCGCACCGCAATGCGGGCACGGCACGAAGAACCGGCGCTGGTCGGACGCCTCGTATTCGCGCTCGATCCGGCTCAGCCCCCGGATCGTCGGGGTCGAGACGAGCAGCACCTTGCGGCGATGGGCGAAGGTCAGCGACCGGGCCTCGGCCAGCGTCACCGGATCGCCTTCCTCGTCGGCCGAGGCCGGATAGGCGTCGACCTCGTCGAGGAAGATGTACCGTGCCGGGGTCGAGCGCAGCCCGACCGCCGAGTTCGCGCCCGTCATGATCAGGATGCCGCCCGCGAATTCCTTCGACAGCATCGTGTTGCCCGCATCGCGGGATCGCGCGGGCTTGACCCGCTCCCGCAGCTCGGGGCTCTCGTCGATCAGCGGGTCGATCCGCTGTCGCGAGTTGCGCTTGGCCAGTTCCACCGTCGGCTGGACCGCGAGCATCGGGCCCGGCGCCTGATGGATCGCGAAGCCGATCCAGTTGTTGCCGGCCTCGGTCGCCCCGACCTGCGCAGCCTTCATGAACACGATCCGCTGCGTGGGATCGCCCGGCGACAGCCGATCCATGATCTCGCGCATGTAGGGCGTGCGCACCGTGCGATACCGCCCGGGCTCGGCCGAGGCGCGGCCCGAGAGCATCCGGTGCCGGTCCGCCCATTCCGAGACGGTCAGGTCCGGGTCGGGCCGCAGCCCGTTGCCCCAGGCGCGCAGGATCTCGCCCGCGCCGTCGAAGTGCGTCAGGCCATCGCCGCTCTCACCGGAAGTCGGGCCGGACCTCGGCGAGTTCGTCGAGGTGGGCGCGTACATGTTTTTCCAGGACCTTCTGCATCGCGGCTGGCTCCACGGTGATTTGCTGGCCCGTCGCGTCGCGGCACGAGGCCGAGAGCTCGGCCGCCATCAGCGCCGCCGCGCGCGCAGGCCAGGTCACCCACGCGTCCCGTTCCTCCCGCGCCAGCCGGAACAGCCTTGTCCATCTTGTAGCCCATAGGCGCACGCGTCGCCCGCGAGATCGACGGCGAAGTGAAACGCCTGATCGTCATCAGTCCCTATTGGGATGAGCGGCTCGGAGCCCTGTCGGCTCTTGCTGAGCGGCTTCGCCCACGGGCAATCGCTGCGCTCATCGACACAGACACCGGGTTGTTCCCGCGGGATGCGACAGGGAGCATTTCCGGCATCACGCTCTATCGCCGGGATGGCTTTGGGGGCAGTCGCTTCATCCATGCCAAAGCTCTGATCGCGCAAACCGATACGGCGGACCACCTCTTGATTGGCAGCGCGAACTGCACGGTTGCAGCTCTTGGCACTGGGAACACATCAGGCTCCAACAGCGAGGCAAGCCTATACCGTCAGCTGCCGCCAGGTCGGGCTGTCTCGGAGTTGGGGCTGGAGAAGGTGCTCACGCCCGAGAGGAGAATTGAGGCTGAGAAGCTGCCGCCGCTGCACGTCGAAGAAGACATCCCGTTCGACGCCCTCTCTCAGAGTCACCCGGGCATTTTCGCAGTTCACGGCGACACGCTGAGCTGGCGACCAGCTGCGCAAATCGGCGCACCCGAGGCATATGAAGTCGAATTGCTGGCTGCCTCCGGCGCGCCGCTGGTCAGCAATCCGACACGACTCGAAGGTACTGATCATCGGAGAATCCGCTTCCAGATTGAGGCAACCGATGACCTTCCGGCCTTCGCACGACTGATCGGGCCGCACGAGTTCACGCCAGGGATCATCACGCACATAGATGCCCTGCAGATCGCAATTCGCGAAACACACTCACGACAAACGGAGAATGCGCTCGCTCAGCTGGACGGCGAAACAGAAGCCACCCTCGCTTTGCTCGAAGTGCAGGACTTGCTCGAGAAGATCGAAGATCGCGATGCCGACGGGCACGGCGAAGGCGTCTCCATCCCGAAGGCTCGAAAGGAAACGGATGAAGGCGGCCAGAAGCATCGCCAACTGAGCTACGACGACTTCATCGCTGGTCGTCGGCCACACCAATCGGGGCATGTTCAGCACAACAGCCTCGGCGGCAGCGACGTATCTATCGTCCGCGGCTTTCTGAACCGGATCGTCGGGTTGAACTCGCTCGTAACGCCGGTCGATGAAAACGACGAGGACGCCCTGAAGGATGCCTTCGATCTCGGGGACGAGACCCAGAATGCCGAAGCCGCGATGGCGGCAGGGGAGGAGTTCGCGGCCAAACCGACTTCGAGGCCAGTTCAGGACGGAGGCGAGGAAGAGCAGCGTCGCAACGCTCGTCGGGCGCAGGCGACGAAGGATCAGCTTGTGAAGGCGGCCGCGGACTTCGCTAAGCGCATCGAACTCAAGCAGGAGAGTGGCAGCCTTTCGTCCCGCGATTTTCTGCGGCTTCGCGCACTACTGATGATCATCTGTGCCGCCTCGTGGAGAGGCACGGACAAGGCAGGCGAAAAGCTGAAAGATCGGACAAGCTTGCAGGTTCTACCCGTGGAGGGCGATCCCAACAGTTGGCCTTACGTCCTCGGACGGCTGATTTTCAAAGTTTTCGGCGGGTCAAAGCCCGCCATACGGTTCTTGAAGCTTGACAGCGTCCACGACCAACTTCCTGCCGACTTGCTCGAGTGCTGGGCCACCTGCTTCTGGTGCATGCATGCTTGCCTGTGTGCACGGCTCTCACCAAGCGAACGCACCAAGATACAGCGCCACATCCTTCCCTTGATGGAGCAGGTCTATCGCAGGACGCACCTCTCGAAGGACGAACTGCTCGCAGTGTCGATCACCGATGTGATGGACGGAATGAGCATCCAGTACGCTGATCGGCTTGGCATCGATCCAGAGGCGCTGTCGCTGGCACATCGGTCAGCTTGCGAGAGGATGTTCCCTTGAGGGGCGCCGCTCATGCTGCACTAATTTCGGCGCGTGCAGATTTACGCAGCGACATGAAGGACTTCGCGCCCTCTTGCTTCCACAGTGCTTCCACGGGTGCTGGAAACGCAAACGCCGCCCCGGAGGGCGGCGCATAAGCGTTTGATAACGCGTTATTTTCTGGTTGCGGGGGTAGGATTTGAACCTACGGCCTTCAGGTTATGAGCCGAGCCCTGTAATTTTTCAGATTCCCTTCAAATCAATGCGTTAGCGAGCAAGCCTTTGAAATCGCAAAATCTCTCGTTGGAATCTACCAAGTATCATCGTGATTCGACAGCTTCCGAAGTGCCGAGGCGGCATTCGCGGGTTGACCAGACGTTGACAAGAGCACGGACGCCCAACCTACGACGATGATCGCACGCGCCACAGAAGGGCACGGCAGCCACAGTACATTGAACCCAAAGCGCAGGAAGCTGCCGTTCAACATGACGGGGGCGAATGGCTATTTCGGGACCTCACTAAAGATTGCCAGCACTGTCGAATGTTGTTGACTTCAAATGAACCCGCTCGGCGTTTGCGGGCCATTGATAGAGATGTAGCGCCAGATCGGCCGACACGATCCGGACCAACATGCTTTCCATCTCATCTTCCGTCCTCATCGATCGAGGCGGACACGGAGGCGCCGCGCGCGCTCCTTAAATGCACGGTCGCCACCCTCGAGGATATCGCAGACATGCTTTCGCATCGTCGCGTCTTCAAGGCCACCCGACAGGTAGCGAATGGGCGGCAGCTTGCCTGGCGTATGTGTGCCGGAAAACGCAACGATGACCTGATCGGCATCCGTGTTGACGACGAGGTTCGCGTTGTGCGTTACCATAATGACCTGGCGTACGTTTTTCGCGGCGATGAATAGCTCTACCAGCTCGTCGAAGATCGACTTCGGATCGAGGTTTTCCTCCGGCTGGTCGATGATCAGCGGGCGGTCATCACTATCGTCCAAGGCGAGATAGAGCAACAGCAGGACGATGCCGCGCGTGCCTGGAGAGAGCTTGCGGATGTCGACGGCTTCGTAGTCGATACTATAGGTGATCTCGATATGGCTCGTGCCGTAAAGCCACTTGGCGAAGCGTCTCAGCCAGGAGCGATAATCCGCTTGCTGTGATCGCGGCACCTCGGAGAGATCGAGCAGTTCGGCCTGATGAGCCTGGCGGAACCCCGCCATGGCCTCGGCAACGGCTTTTGGATCGCCCGATTCCCACGCCGGCTTCAGCAGCGCGTTGGCCCAAGCCTCCAGAGTGCCAACGCCCTTGAACGGGCCGGTGCGTCGTTTGTCGAACAGGCCTTCGCCCTCTGTCGCCCAGCGATGCACATCCGCATGGCGCGACACTGAGAACGACAATTTGCGCAGTGTCCCGGACGCTTGCGCAAGCCGGTCCATGAGCGGTCGATACAGCGCGTGCAGCACTTGTTCTTCGGCAACAATGGATTCGAAGACCCGCAAATAGGCCTTCTCTCGATCGGACTGGAGCTGCGTGGTCCGCGCCGCCGCGCCTTCGCAGTCGGTCAGGGAATCCTTCAGCCGCTTCAGGGTGGCGTTCTCGTCCCCGATCTTAGTGGTGATCGTGCGCAAGCGATTGGCAGTGTCGGTATCAATGTTAATGAGGCGCTGAATGCGGCCGATCTCGGCCTCAAGTTCGCCAAGCGACAATTGCTTAAGCTCGGCGTCGTCAGCGACAAAGGGCTCCTGGTCGCTCGTCTTACGCGGCAGCTCCTTACCTCGCCACCCTGCAGTTGCCTTCTCGGCCTTGGCCAGTCGCTCAGTCAATGTCCCGTCGACGTTGCCGGCGTAGGTCTGCCGGAATGCCTCCCACGACGTATCATCGAGATGCGCACCAACGAAGTTCTGCTTGGTCGTTCGCAGGGCCATCGGCGCGCGATTTGTTCGGAAATCGGATACGTCGTTCTGCAATGAGCGCAGAGCCTGAGTCTCCTGTGACCAAAGCCGAATCTGCGTCCGGACATAATCGGCGGCTTCAGTCAGCGCGTTCAGCCGCGCGACGCGCTCCGCGCTGCCCGCGGTTACCAACTTGTCTCGGCTCTTGATATAGCCCGCTATCAGCGCGTCCTTCTGAGTGATTTGCGATTTGAGGCCCACGATCTGGCTCTGCTTCTCGCGTTCGAGCCCGATTTGATCAGAGAGTGTCTCAATGGCCTCTTCGTCACGGCCGCGGTTGTCGCGCAACACGATCGTCCGCAACTCCAACAGCTCACGAAAATCCGTCGCTCCGTCGCGTTCCAGCGTGCTATGCGCTTCAAAAATGACCCGTTCGATCTCGCTCAGCAATTCGTCCTTGAGGCCATCAGCCGAACAAAGCTCCTCGACGAATTTCTGGGAAAGATACCGCGCTCGCGGGTAGAGCGACGGATCAAATGAATCGTCGAGCAAGGGGCGCACCGACGGATCTCCGGTCTCCCAGCTCAGCCGGACGCCTACGCCGTCGAGATGCTCTCGCGCTCGCACGATAAATGACGCATTGCTCAATCGTCCATCCGTCGCGTCGCATCCCGCCGCGATCGCATCCGCAAGCGCGGTCTTGCCCGATCCCCGGGCCCCAATGATAGCGACTAAACCGGGGTTGAGCGCGAGCTTGGGCGTCTGCGCCCAGTCGGCGCCCGTCAATTCGACCTCCGCGACAACGCGTGCGGGCGTCGCTCGAAACGGGGGATTAGGTCCGACATAAGCCCGGCCCGCAGGATCGATGTAGGCTTGGCGTAGCGCATCGAATTCGAGCGCACCTTTGATCCAAGAGTAGCGGTTGCCGTCTGGCTTGGCGACGGTCGCCTGCTCATGCGCATCGCTGCCGTGCAGGCACGGTTTGCACCCGTCATATCGTTCGCGCAGCAGGTCTTCTCCGACGCCGCTTTTCCGGCCTAGCCAGAAATCCCTCTGGGCCGGGCTGCTGGCAAAAATGAAGTGCGCGAACTTCTCGATTTCCTGTCGCAAGGTTGCGTCATTCGCATCGCGGATGCCGGACGTGCCATCGGTCTCGGCCCCTGCGACGGCGATCAGGATGTTCTCTTTCGCCCAATCGCTCTTGCCGTATTCTTCGCGCAACTTTCCGAAGTTGACCTTGAACTGCGAAGCCCCGTGGCGGAACGCGGCCCGCTCGTCGCTGAGCTCTGGCTTGGATTTCCGGCCCAGCTTGACGAAGTCTTCTCTCGTGCAGGCGAAGTTGTCGCCGAAGGCTTCAAATCTCAGCCGGCTGAGAAATCGTTCCACCTCAGCCACATGCTTCGGATCGTCGGGGCAGACGAGCAAGTGGATGTTGGTCCAGCGTTCTTTCACAGTCGCCACGTCGAGCCGTAGCTCGACATTGGGGAAAACAAGCGCAACCTGTGGCAGGCGGCCATTTTCCTTCATCTCTCGGACAACGTCCTGATAGGTGTCGGTACAATAATAGTCGGTCACCGCAATCGCGCGTATCACCGGCGTCGCCTGTTCGAGGCTGGTGAGATAGTCGTTCCAGGCGCTCGGGCCTTTGAATTGGTTGTTGAACAGGGTGCCGGGCGCATGGATATGCGGCTCCCATCGATGCCATTCGGAACCGCGATTGATCATACACCCCCCTGGTTTTCTTCCTTCTTGTCGACTTGCGGAGCCGCATTCAGCGCGGCTGGCGGCGACTCGGCCGAGAAGTCGACGCCCGAGACGAACAGCTTCACAGTGTTTCCTTCGACGAAGATGCTGTCGGCATCATTAGTGATGAAGCCGGTGTCCGCGTCCCGGCTTCCCCTGATCCGGCCATGCGCCGTGTTGAAGGAGATGGCCTCGCAGATCGCGTAGCCGTATCGAACGAAGTCAGAGCCGTAGAGGCCGTCCGCACCCTTCGGGTAGCTCGCGAACTTCACCACGTTGTATTCGGGCTTCAGGGTGCTTACGAACGCCTTCTCGGCGTCGGCGACGATACGCTTATGGTCGTAGGCGCTTCTGAAATCTTCGTTCTCGAAGTCATGGCCCAGCTCGAATGTCGTCATGATGAGCGGCTGCACGTTGAACAAGAACAAATAGATTTCGTCGGTCACCCGCGCTCCGGGATAGCGCTGGGGCTCGTTGCCGAGGATCTCCATGCGAGCTTTGTGCCCATTGCTGATGAGACGGTCGAAGCTGTCACCGACCTTGGCGATGCCGACATAAAGGAGATCGTAGATCGCGGCCTCGCGGTAACGATCGAAGCGCTCGATACCCATACGGCCACGCGACCGATCCCAAATCAGTTTCTCGGTCGTGAACCACTCCAGAACGTTCGAGCTGGCCTCGCCGATCGGTCCGTCCCATATTCGGATATTCTTGTCGCCGGTCTCGATCCAAAAGGAATCAGCGTTCGATTGCTTGACGGCTGGTAGATCGCGGATGCGGATCTCGACGGGGTCACGAAAATCGTCGCCAATCGCGAAGTCAAAGGTGATAGCATTGGCCTCAGGGTCGATGACGAGATTCAAGTATTTTGCCTCGGCGCGCCCCCCTATCATATAGAAGTCACTCTGCCTCAGCAGCGCCTCCACCTCCGGGTCATTCTGAAGCCAGATAGTCTCCTGATTGGAAATCGGTGGATAAACCGTTTCCAAGAAGGTGACCTTGGACTTTGTGCTAGTGGCGCTCACGATCACTATCAAGAACCCTTGTTTGAATTGCGCTACATGTTGCAGGCATAGTACCCGCACTCGCAGGCCAAAACATGCAGACAGACTTCCATTTTCATCTCTCTAGAATGCATAGTGTATGAGCTGGAGTCGACAGACGACTGATCGGCGCATCATGGAATGAGAGTTTCCGGCACGAAGTTTCGGGTAACAGGAAAACCGATCTGGCTGAGCGATGGGATCGTTGCTCGAGAAGAGATCGATCGGCCGCTTTACGTCTGAGAGCTACCAACCTTTGCCCCTCGGTGTCACATCCTTCATACCCTTCTGCAGCTGTGTCGCTACTTGTTCGATGGTGAACTTGAATCCTTGCCCGTCAGGGATGCGTTCGGCGGAAACCGGGTATTTGGGGCGGCGGGGGTCGATGCCAGTGATCCGGAAGGACTCGCGCCCTGCGCTGAACTGGCGTCCGAAATCGTTCGGCGACAAGCCGAACGCTTCTGCCAGCGCCTCGAAGCGCAGTCTTTCAGGGTTAAGGGCAGTTCCATCAGCCATCGGGATCGACACCCGAAACGTCGCATCAAACCCCCAGCGCAGGTCAACGCCGGTGATGTCGCGCGGCTCGACCACCAGGCCATGACGGGCGGCGACGGCTTCGCAGGCCTTCAGCATCTCGGTCTGCAGCCGCTGGCAAAGAACGGGCGTCAGGTTTCTCGGAGGCTTGGCGCTGGGCATTGCAGTTTCGGGATAGGAGCGTTCCGACAGGATTACCTCATGCGCAGATCCCGATCAAACCATCGGCGAAGATGGTGGAGTGCGTCCGTCTTTTCCCAACCCCTCGCACTGGGCCAAGTCGCGTAACACCTTGTTTTTCCTTCCCGGAATTGTCCCCCGGCCTTCAATTCCACCTTCCGCCTGTATTCCGGTCCCGGCCCTGTGGTCCGACTTGATAGTGGCGCAGGTCTACGCCTGTGTCGTTGGCGACGGAGGTGCGAAGCATGGTCAAGAGACTGAAACTGAATGAGAAAACCCTGCGCGAGGCGGACCCCAAGCCCGGCGTCAGCTATCAGATCTTCGACACGGAGGTGATCGGCTTCGCCGCCCGCGTGCAGGCCTCGGGCGCGCGGACCTTCACCATCGACTACCGGCACTCAGGGCGGCAGCGCCGGATGACCATCGGGCGCTGGCCGGAGTGGAGCGTCACGGCCGCGCGCGAACGCGCCAAGGAACTGCGGCGCGCCATCGACGAAGGGCAGGACCCTCTGGCGGCGCGCGACGAATGGCGAGGGGCCCCGCGCGTCACGGACATGATCGACCGCTACATCGCCGAGCATCTGCCGAAACTCGCCAAGACCAATGCGGGCGACCAGGTCTCGATGCTGAAGAAGATGGTGGAACCGGCCTGGGGCAACCGGCTGGTGACAGAGATCACCAAGTCCGATGTGGCAAAGTTCCTCGATTTTGTGGCCGAGGGCCGCCCCCGCCCCTGCAAGGCGAAACCCAATAACAGGGCCCGCAAACTGCAGGGCCACAAGCCCACCCCGATCCGCGCCAACCGCATGGGTGAGGTGCTGCGCAAGATGTTCACGCTGGCCATGGAATGGGAATGGCGGACGGACAACCCCGCGCAGGGGTTCCATCGTCGCATCGAACATGCCCGCGAGCGCTTCCTGTCGCCCGAAGAGCTGACTCGACTGGCGGCCGTGCTGGATGGCGCCGAGGATCAGCGCGCCGCGGCGATCATCCGCATGTGCATGTTGACCGGCGCGCGGGTGGGCGAGGTTCGCACCGCGCGGTTCGAACAGTTGAACCTCGACTATGCCATCTGGTCGAAACCCGCCTCGACCACCAAGCAGCGCAAGATCCACCGTGTGCCGATTTCGCAGGACGTCGCAGCCATCGTGCGCCTGCGTCTGCGGGCGGTGCCGAGCGGCAATCCGTGGCTCTTCCCCGGCGAGACGGTTGGCCAGCCGGTGCGTGAAATCCGCCGTTTCTGGGCCAAGGCACAGAAGGACGCCGGGCTGGCCGACGTCCGCATCCACGACCTGCGCCACACCTTCGCCTCCCTGCTTGTCAGCGGCGGCGCATCGCTGGAAATGATCGGCAAGCTCTTGGGCCACAGCCAGATGCAGACCACCCAGCGTTATGCGCACCTGATGGATTCCCCCTTGCGCGCAGGCGTCGATACGGTGGCCAGTCTCCTGCGCCCGCGGCCCCGCCTTGTGCATGACGCAGCGCAGGACGGAACCGACTTGCCGAAATCGGCCTGACCTTCACACCGTTTCCTCGCCACGCAGCTTGCGCCAGAGGGAGGTCAGCCGCTTGCGGATGGTGCTTTCATCCGGCACTTCCCCCGACTTCGAATTCTGGACGAACCAGTCCTGCACCAGCGCAACCAGCGCGGTCTGGGTGTCGGGCACCCCCTTTTCGAACAGGAAAACGGTCAGCCACGCGTACATGGAATCCCAATCGTACCGCGGACTGGCGCCGATGGTGGAGGCCGGGCGGCGCAATAGGTCGCGTTCTTCCTCGAATTGCAGCAACGACCCCGACGCCACCATCAGGTCTGACGAGCGGATCGGCAGACCATCCGAAGGTTCGGTCACGTGCGCCCAGGTCGCGCTGCCGGGTTTGAGAACGCGCTTCAATCGGCCGATATCGTCGCTCGGCCCGAACCGCCTGAACATGCACATCAGTTCCGCGATGGGCACCTCGACCAAGCCCCCCACGACTTCATCCCCACATCTGACGGGCGGAATGCCTGCGACGACCTTCAGCTGGCCCTCTGCCGCCCAGCCCGCGACATCGGCCGGGGGACAGCCCCAGCGCACGGCAATTTCGTAGATGGAATAGAAGGCGACGGGCGGCAAAGGCATGAATGAACTCCTCTCAGACATACGGCATCCTTCGGCCAGGGCCGTCGGACTGCGGGTTACAAAAACCCGCCGTGCCAAGCACGCGGGTGGACTGGCTGCAGCCCACGTCGTCGAGGAAAACTGCCTGTAATTGGGCACTCCACCCCAAGAGGGGCGGGACCTGGCTTCGGTTGCCTTGTCGATTCTTATGTTCTGCTCAACCACGAATCTACGCATCCGGAAGGCGAGCGATCAACCAGAATCCTACGCTGGCGCGACGGAACAAAAAAAGAACTTGTGGATATCGTCCAGCACCCCCGGAACCCGACCGGAACGGTCCATTCCGGCAATTCCGGTCGCTGCGAAACCGGCGAAACCGTCTCAGCGCCGCCCAATCAGCCCCAAGCTGACGAAACGATGGCGACGAAGTGCGGATCGTCGCCAGGAACCGGCGCTTGAGATGCGCTGCGAGGGCTGCGGCAACGCCTGTCGCGTCGCGCGCTATCCGCTGAAAGTCCAATAAAACAAGGGGTGGAATTGGGAGCTAGCGGCCAGTTCCACCTTCCGCCTGTCTTCCGGTCCTCGCGCTCTGCTTCGCTGAAACCGCCCCCGGCAGAGGGGCGCGAGGCGAACGGAGCAGCCCATGAAGGACATACAAAACGACCCGGTGGAGGAGGTCCCTGACCTCCTGGCCGACTGGATCAGCCGCGAGCAGCTGGCCCGCGCACTGGATTTGACCACAGACACTTTGTCGCGGTGGGAGGCCCGCCGTCAGGGTCCGCCCTGCACACGCATAGGTCGAAAGACCTTCTATCGCCGCGCCGCCATCCAGGAGTGGATCAGGGCGCAGGAACAGGCTCACCCGGTGCGCAAGACGCGGGGGCGGTCATGACGATCCACCCCCGCAGTTCCGCCTGGCCCGCCGACCGCGTGGCCGAGGCCCGCGCCGTCCTCGCCGATGTCGCACATCACAGCGATCTCCTGATCCGGCTCGCCTGCAACGTGCTTGCCCAGCATGGCGAGACCCCTGGCGAGCGAGCTGATGCCCAGCGCCTGCTGGTCGTCGTCGATGCGCGGCGGCCGGTGCAACGTGCCCAGCGCGAAGACCAGGGGAGAGCCGCGCGATGATGCGCCGTGGCACCCCCGAGGCCGATCTTCAGCGTGCCGTCGTGCAGGCCCTGCGCATCGCCCTTCCCCGCTCGGCGATCATCCACCACTGCGCCAATGAGGTGACCGAGGCCGGGCCCCGCGGGGCCAAGCGCCAGGCGATCCTTGTCGGCATGGGCGTCCATGCCGGGTTCGCCGATCTGATGGTGATCTGCGACGGCCGCGTCCTGTTCCTCGAACTGAAGGCCCCGAAGGGGCGGCTGCGGCCGGAGCAGGAGGCGTTCCGCGATGCTGTGAAGGCACAGGGGTTTGGCTGGGCGCTGGTCCGCAGCCTCGATGACGCGCTGGGCGCGCTGGCGGATCACGGCTTCACCACGCGCATCGCCCCTGCCCCGCGGAGGTCCGCGCCATGAGCCACGAGGCCACCAACTGGGCCATCAAGCAGCGCGGGCTGAAGCCGACGACCAAGATCGTCCTCTGGCATCTCTGCGACCGGTTCAACCCCGACTACGGCTGCTTCCCCTCGCAGGACCGGCTGGCGCATGACTGCGAGATCAGCCGGTCCACACTGAACGATCACCTTGGCCAGCTCGAGGCCGTGGGTCTGCTGCGCCGGGTGCCGCGGCTCGATCCCGTGACCAAGCGCCAGCTGCCCACCCGCTACATCCTGGGGTTCGAGCCGGGGTTCACACCTGTGGCTGTGGTGCCGTGTCCGGAAATCGGACACGGGGAAGCAGAGGGTGCAGAAAGCAATGATGATGCAGGCCTTTCGCCCCTCGACGACGGGTCCGATGCCCTGCCGTGTCCGGATTTCGGACACGGGAGTTGTGCCGGAGCCGTGTCCGATTTTCCCGCCGACCCGTGTCCGGAAAACGCCGAAAGCCGTGTCCGGATTTCGGACACTAACCCTGTAAGGGAACCTCTAAGTAAACCAGTAAAGGAGGAGGAGGGCGCGCAAGCGCGCGAGGCGAT
Organism: Cereibacter ovatus; assembly: GCF_900207575.1. Classification (GTDB taxonomy): domain Bacteria; phylum Pseudomonadota; class Alphaproteobacteria; order Rhodobacterales; family Rhodobacteraceae; genus Cereibacter_A; species Cereibacter_A ovatus. The sequence goes on along the minus strand of NZ_OAOQ01000014.1, from coordinate 44,785 downwards.
TTCCGATGAGGTTTTCGGGGATCTGCTCGCAGCACTCGGCCTCGACCCCGCGGCACTGCCCGGCTGGTGGCAAGGCTGGCCGCCCCGGCTGCACGTCCAGCGCTGGCGTGACGAGCTGGGGTTGACCGAGGCGGAGATCATCGCTGCGGCCGAGGCAAGCCGCGAGAAACATCCCGAACCGCCCGATGGGCCGAAGGCATTGGACCGGGCAATGCAGCGCGCAGCAGGGCGCAAGGTCGAGGATGCGGGACGGAAGCGCAGAAAGCCCAAGGCGGCCCCCGCCCCAACGGCAAAGCCGATCACCGACTTGCCAGCCTTCTACGCCGATCTGGTCAATTCCGACCGCTACCTGCCGGTCAGCGCGATCAGCAACACCATGCGCGACGCGATGCTGGCCCGCGGGCTGGTCACGGCCGAACGCCTGCGCGAGCGCGGGGTGCGGTGAATGGCATGGTGTCACGTCCCCGGCACGGATTGTCCCTCTGTGCAGGCGGCGGAGGCCTTGATCTGGGCCTCATGCTCGCCGAACCCGGCTATCACACCCGCGCCTTCGTCGAATGGGAGGACTGGCCAAGGGCGGTCCTCATCGCCGCCCAGCGCGCGGGGTATTTCGTCCCGGCCCCAATCTGGACCGACCTGCGCAGCTTCGATGCCCGGCCCGTCCGCGGCGCCTTCGATGCCGTCCTGGCCGGATACCCTTGCCAGCCCTTCAGCGCGGCCGGGAAACGCGGCGGCGCCGACGATCCTCGCCACCTCTGGCCCGACGTCGCCCGCGTCATCGGCGAATGCCGCCCGGAATGGGTCTTCCTGGAAAACGTCGCCGGTCACGTCACCCTCGGCCTTGAAACTGTCCTGCGAGAGCTTTGGGGATTGGGCTACACGCCTGCGGCGGGTCTGTTCTCGGCGGCAGAGGTCGGCGCGCCGCATGAGCGACTGCGGATCTTCATCCTGGCCCACACCGATGAGCCTGCATCCCGGCACCGGCCGCTACAACCCGGCCGGCAACAGCGACTTTACCCGGAAGGCCGAGGCGCTGGCGCTGGGCATCGCGAAAGCCCTGCCGAACCACTGGCCAACCCCGGCCGCGCAGAACTGGAAGGGATCGAGCGAGGCCAGCATCACGCGCAGCGACGGCAAGTCCCGGATGGACCTGCTGCACTACCGGGCGGAACAGGGCTTCACCCGCCCGGCCCCGGTGACCTTGCCGGATGGGCGGCGGTCCTCGCCGCACGCCCCGATCTCGCGCCCGCTTTGGGCTTCGATGATTGCCTCGCATGGGCGCGTCACCTCGCGGCGGATCCTGAAGGGCCGGTCGCGGCGGCGGCTGAACCCGCTCTTCGTCGGATGGCTGATGGGCTGGCCCATCGGGCACGCGCTCTGCGCCTGCTCGGCAACGGAGTTCACCCTCTGGCAGCAGCACATGCGTGGCGCTCTCTCGCAGCTGCCCATGGCCTCCGGCCCGTGGATCTGGGGGCCGACCGAGGCGGCCCAGCGCCCGGCGCAGATGGATTTCCTTGAAGGATTGCAGCCATGAGCTTCCACGGCCGCGTCAGCGGCACCAGGATCAAGCGCGCGCTGGGCGTGCAGGCGGCGCTGGAATGGGCGTTCCGAGTGGAACAGGCGCAGCTTGAACTGCCCCTGCCCCCGGACATCACCGAGGAAGGCTTCGGCTTCGGTCTGGAATACGTCCTCCTCCAGCGCGCCGTGTTGGGCTGCAAGATCGACGGCGGCCAGCACAAGATCGGCGGCTACACCCACGAGGACGCCGAAGTGATCGCCGCCACCGTCGCCGGTATCCCAGACAGCCTCGGCGGCAAGCGCATGGCGATCCGCGTTGCCGAACTGGCCCGCGCCGGGCTGACCCCGGACTGGATGCCCGGCGCTGTGCCGCGCTGCGTGCCGACCATCGTGAAACAGAACCAGCATGGCACACATGCGGGCGCCATCGTCGTGGGAACGGAGCGCATCCGCGTGCGTGGCGCGGGCGCCCGTGCCACATGGAAGACCATCGACATCCTGGCCTGCCCGGTCACGTTCTCGCCCCATCCCCAGCAGATCGAGGCCGCCCGGCGGGGATATGACGAATGGTGGCAGGCGCTGGGCTGGGTCCGGGAGGGGCTAATCGCGGGCGGGATGCTGCGCGAGGTTGATGTTACAGCCGCGATGCCCCGTCCCGCCCCTTGGGCGAGGGTGCGTCCGTCCGGGTAACGGATCGTCATTGCCTTTTGGCACATAATGACTATCTTGATGCCAAAGGAGAACGACCATGCAGTTCGCCACGGTCCAGCCGATCATCGCGCGCCCTGGCCTTCCTGTCATCACCGACGAGGAAGCGGCTGCGCTGGCGCGCACCACCGTCAACCTGTTCCGCGCCTGGGGCCTGACGGATGGCGAGGCGCGCGTGCTACTGGGCGACATGGCCCAGCGCACATGGGCGCGCTGGAAGACCGGCGACATCGGGCGCATCGACCGGGACCTGCGCGCGCGGATGGCGATCCTGATGGGGATCCACAAGGCGCTGCGGTACCTCTTCACCGAACCCACCCGCGGCTATGCGTGGATCCGCAAACCCAGCACAGCCCTCGGCGGTCGCAGCGCGCTGGACATCATGATGCGCGGCGAGATCACCGACCTGATCGACCTGCGCGCCTATCTGGATGCAGAACGGGGTGCCTGGTGAATGTGCCTGTCCGCCGCGTGACATGGCCACGCACTGTCCGCATCATCCGCTCGATCCACCCGCCCATCGACCTGTTCGAAGACATCGCCGACCCCGCCGATTGGGAGGCGCTGGCCTCGGCCGAAGCCAAGTTCAACCCGCGCATCCGCGACAGCATCGGTGATCTGTCGAAGGTGCCGGTCGCACGCCGCGTGACCGGGCCCGGCGCCAGCTGGGTCATAGCACCCTTCGTCCATTGCTCGCCCCTGCGGCCGGGGCGGTTTTCGGACGGCAGCTTTGGCCTCTACTACGCGGGCGACCGCACCGAAGTGGCCATCGCCGAAACCATCCACCACCATACGCGCTTCATGCGCGCCACGAACGAGTCGCCGGGCTGGACGTCGCAGTTCCGCGAACTGATCGGGTCCGTCGATGCCGATCTGGACGACGCCACCGGCCGCGCCGACCTGCTGGACGCCAACGACTACCGCGCGTCCCAGGTCTTCGGGGCCGAGCGACGCGCGGCCGGATCAAACGGCATCACCTGGCCCAGCATCCGCTATCCCGAGGGCCAGTGCATCGCCGTCTTCTGGCCCGACGTGATCCCGATCCCCACCCAAGGCGCGCATTTCGCCTATCACTGGAACGGCGCAACGGTGGATTTCGTCAAGCAGCTCGACAACGGCGAGGTGTGGGAGGTGCGATGATCCAGTCAGGAGAAGGAAAGAGGTGCATTGGCGACCCGCGAACCGAAGGCCCCGCGCTGCCGACAATGCCCCAACATTTGGGCGCTCGACCGAAGGCACACGTCGCGCTCACTGCGACCCTGTCGAAAACCCACACACCGGGGTCGATCAACCGCCCCGACGCGTTGCGCAGCCCAAGGAAACGGGCGAAGGTAACGCTTTGGAAGCCCGACACGAATCCCGCAGAGTGCGTTCGATTAACCTCAAGGAAAGACGGCGAAACAAATGGCCGCGATACATGACCTGTTGAACCAGATCACTGACCCCAAGCTGCGGGAACGCATCACGCGCGAATGGGAGGCCGCGACACGGCACAAGAAGTTCGGACTGGTCTTCGAACAACACCTGCCTGAGGTGGTTCCCATCTACAGCGCCAAGCCTCGGAAGGGTGACCTGGTCGCGAAGCGCTCCGGATCATTGAACGAGACCTGGCGCGTTCGACGGATTGAAGGCGGTACCGCGCATCTGATGAAGCCGCGGCAGGCGGGTGACAAGGAAAGCGCAGGGGAAAGGATGACCCTGCCAGTCGCTGAGTTGGTGGTGGTCAAGCAATTCGGAGACCCGATCTTTCCGACCCTCACGCCCATGGACGCCGTGCAGAACGGCCCAGCCGATGCGCCGTGGCACACGCTGATTGAGGCCGACAATTACCACGCACTGCAGCTTCTGGAATACCTTTACGCGGGCAAGGTAGACTGCATTTACATCGATCCGCCATACAACTCTGGCGCGCGCGACTGGAAGTACAATAACGATTTCGTGGATCGGGCGGACAGCTGGAGACATAGCAAGTGGCTGTCAATGATGCAAAAGCGACTTCAACTTGCTAAGCGATTACTAAAGCCCTTGACCGGCGTATTGATTGTCACAATCGATGAAAACGAGCTTTTCAACCTAGGCGTTTTGCTTTCAGAGTGCTTCCCTGAGTATCTCCGGCAAATGGTAACGATTGTGATCAATCCGAAGGGAACTGGAAAAGCCAACTTTGCTCGCGTCGAAGAACAGGCAATCTATTGCTTCCCTAACGTCGAAGGCGGCGTTGCACAAGGCATCTCCCTAGATCACGCTGCCGATGAGGAAGGCAATGAATCTGAGGAGGATGTTGACGAAGAAGTAACAATCGACGCCTCAGACCGGTCACACTTGAATCCTGTTTTTGCACATCTTTGGGAAAAGAGGCATGCAAGACGACGGGGTAGCGAATCGAGCTATCGGCATCAAAGATGGAACCAATTCTATCCAATATATATTGACGAGTCGGCAGGAAAGGTAGTTCGGACTGGGCCAAGTATTCCACTCGGCCAAGAGCCTGACTTTTCCCTTGATCCGGACGGATTGAAGCCAATTTGGCCGATCGACCATGATGGAAATCATCGCTGCTGGCGCTTTGTATCCCCCAAAATGCAGGAATTGATAGACTCAGAGCGTGTCGTTCTAGGAAAGTTCAACAAGAAGAAAAAGACGTGGACGATCAATATATGGGAAAGAAAGCCGAACAAGACAAAGGTCAAGACTGTATGGTGGGATACGCTACACGACGCCGGAACCCACGGAACGACTCTGCTGCACAAAGTGCTGAATAAGCGCGGCATCTTTGCATTTCCAAAGTCAGTCTACGCTGTCAGAGATTCTTTGCTACCAATCATTGGCGATCGAAAGGATGCCTTAATTGTCGACTTCTTCGCTGGAAGCGGTACCACATTGAATGCGGTCACATTGATCAATGATATTGATCAAGGCAATCGACGCTGCTTGCTGGTCACCAACAATGAAGTCTCGGCCAAGGAGGCAGCAGCGCTTTCAAACGACGGATTTGACCCGGGGCATGTGAAATGGGAGCGCCACGGCGTTTGCCGATCTGTCACTTGGCCACGAACGAAATTCACGGTCCTTGGCAAACGCGACGATGGGTCCGAATTAAGCGGCGAGTTTCTCACCGGTCGTTTAGTTGAGAAAGAGAAGCGCAGGACGTACCGCCACGCGGCTTTTGTGTCTCCAAGTGACTTGATCGTTGAAGCTGGCTTACAGGGAGCAGCCGCGAAGAAAGCTCACAGAGCTGCGCACAAGAAGAAGCTAGCACTTGTCGCAATGATCGAGGCACTACCTCAGAGCAGTGTCACTCTTGGCTGCCGATTCATTGTATCCGAAGATCACACGGCGTCCGTCCTGTTCGAACCTGATGCTGCTGCTGAGTGGCTGGAGGCTTTGGAGGACAAAGACCACATTTCTGATTTCTATATAGTTGCCGGGGATGAGAAGCAGTTCAAAGCTCTCAAGGCCCAAGTGGATGACCTGCTTGGCCCGTTGATCGTCCAGGATGAGGAAAAGCGCCCGATGTCGGCAGGGTTTCCTGCGAACGTCGCGTACTTCAAGCTCGACTTCCTCGACAAAGACCGGGTGGAGCTTGGTGCGGCCTTCAGGGAAATCCTGCCTCTACTGTGGATGAAGTCGGGGGCCATCGGCCCGTCGCCTACCTTGCCTGAAGGCCCCTTGCCGGATGTCTTCGTTCCGGAAAGCAGCCCGTTCGCAGTCTTGCTGAATGAGACACGCGTGACGGCTTTTCGCGAAGCCCTGCTGGCCAGGGAAGCACTGCGGCATGTCTACGTCGTGACGGATGCAGAGGAGGCCTTCCGAGCGATTTCAGGGGAACTGCGCATCGCCTTGATCGCCCGTAACCCGGACGTCGAGTTCGTTCAGCTCTACCGGGACTACCTCGTGAACTTTACAATCAATACGCGGGCGGAAGATGCCGCTGCTGGCATCGGGGGCGTCGCATGAAGATTGAACTGTTCGATTTCCAGAAGGATGCCCTGCACAACCTTCGAAAGCGGCTGATGCTGGCCCGTCCCGCGGCGTCGCCTGAAGCCCCGCAGGCCATCACACTGTCCGCGCCCACAGGAAGCGGCAAGACGATCATCATGACGGCCTTGTTCGAGGCGATCCTCGACCAGCCCGACGAACAGCTGGACTGGCCGCTGGATTGGGTACCCCAGCCGGATGCGGTCATCCTCTGGGTGTCGGACATGCCCGAGCTGAATGAGCAGACGAAGCTCAAGATCGAACGTCAGTCCGACAAGGTCTACCGGGTCGGGCAGCTGGAGGTGATCACAGCCAGCTTCGACGAAGAGCGCCTGGCCGGTGGCAAGATCTATTTCATCAACACCCAAAAGCTGGCCAGCGACCGGCTGCTCACGACCGTCGGCGATGGGCGCAGCTATTCTATCTGGACAACGCTGACGAACACCGCGCGCGCGATCCCGGACAGGTTCTATGTGGTGATCGATGAAGCCCATCGTGGGATGACCACTGGCAAGGGCAGCGCAACGGCACAAACGATCGTTCAGCAGTTCATCAAAGGCAACAAGGAAACCGGCCTGGTGAAGATGCCGCTGATCATTGGCGTCTCTGCAACCCCCAAGCGTTTCAACGAGCTGCTGGCTGACACCGACCACACCCAGCACAAGGTACCAGTGCCAGTCGAGGATGTGAAAAAGTCCGGACTGATCAAGGAGCGTGTCCTAATCCACCACCCCGCCAACCCGACGAATGCCGAAATGGGCATCCTTGAAGAGGCGGCACGGCGATGGCAGGTCATGACCGACCAATGGGCATCCTACTGCAAGGACGAGGGCGAAAGGCCTGTGCGACCCATTCTCGTCATCCAGATTGAAGATGGCGCACCCACCCGAACCAACCTGGCGGACGCGATCAAGGCGGTTGAAGATGGCATTGGCCGTCCCCTTCGGGACTCCGAGCTCGCGCATGCATTGATGGATAAAGGGGGCCTGAAGGTCGGCGACCGCGCAATCCGCTACATCGATCCTTCTCGCATCGACGACGACGCAGACGTCTCGGTGGTATTCTTCAAGCTGGCGCTTTCTACCGGATGGGATTGCCCACGGGCAGAAGTCATGATGTCTTTCCGTAGCGCGCAGGACCACACCTACATCGCTCAGCTTCTCGGGCGCATGGTTCGGACGCCTTTGGCGCGCAGGATCGAAAGCACGGCCGAGCTGAACGACGTCCACCTTTATCTGCCTCATTTCAATGCAGCGGCCGTCGAGCAGGTCATCACAGCACTTCAAACCAGCGACGATATCGTTCCGGCCGAGACAGGAGAGGGGACGAAGCTTGTCACCCTGCACCGTCGACCCGGCACCGAGAGTGTTTTCGAGGCTATCGAGGCAGTAGAGCTCGTCACCTATCGCGTGAACGCGGTTCGGGCACAGAGCGACATCCGGCGTTACCAGGCGATAGCAAGCCGACTAACGATGGATGGAATCGACCCAAATGCCTGGGATGGTGCCAAAGCTGACGCCGTGTCATGGATCGGCGAGCAGGTTGCCGTGTTGAAAGCATCTGGCGACTTCGAGAAGGCGCGCAAGTCCCTTACAAAGGTTGGTTTGCGCACAGTCATGGTCACGGGCGTGACCGGAATGGCGGAAGGCCAAGAGGACTACACCGTTGAGGTCTCAGATCTCGATGTCGACCGACAGTTTGAAGACGCAGGTCGCACCTTAGGACAAGGGTATGGCCTCCACCAGCTTTACCGAAAGGCAAACGCGGAACGTGACGGTCAGGAGGTGAAACTGGAAGCAATCATCGTGGCTGCATCTGCGGCAGCGCGCTCTGCTTTGGAGAACAAGTCGAAGGCTCAGTTTGAAGCGCTCTATGACGCACACCGACATGCGATTTCCAAACTTACAGAACAGGTGCGCGCCGGGTACGACAAGCTGAAATCAGCGTCTTCCACCCCCTCAAGCACACCTTGGCGGCTGCAGGACACCATCGATTTTCGCCGCGACACCACGGAACCCACATGGAGCCATCACCTCTATGTCGAATATGATGGATCGTTCCGCACAACCCTGAACCCTTGGGAAGCTGACGTCCTGAAGCTTGAAATGGGCCGAGATGACTTCGTTGGATGGCTACGAAATCTCGACAGGAAGCCCTGGTCTCTTGAGATCCCCTACCAGGTGAGCGGAGCTTGGAAACCGATGTTCCCCGACATGCTGATCGTGAGGAGCAAAGGCACGGATTTCGTCTTCGACATTCTGGAACCGCATGACGACAGTCGCGCTGATAACCTGTACAAGGCGCAGGGACTTGCTGAGTTTGCGGAAAAGCATGGCGACCGCTTTACTCGAATTCAGCTTATCCGAAAGAAAGGCGATGCTTTCGTTAGGTTGGAGCTGAACAAAACAGCGGTAAGGTCCCGCGTTCGACAGGCAGCATCTAACCCAACATTGAACGCCATTTTTGACGAGCTTGGTGACGTTTAGGAAAGCTTGATACCAATGCTGTCATAGTGACGCAATAGTCGCGACCCATCGAAACACTTGGAATGCCATCATCGCCCATAGACAGACACACAAGACCGAAAACAAGGCCAGAGGCACGACAAGATGAAATTGACTTTAGGCTTAATTAGTAGATATCGCACGCTGGCAGACCTGCCTGTAGCGAATACAACTGCTCAGGCGCTCCCCAAGGATCGCCGAGCTCGGTTTGAAATCTGTGTTGTTGATGATCAATCGTTTGATGCAGGCCGCACATTAAAGAACTTTGGCTATCGATTTGCTGAAATCGGTGACATCAAGAAGATCGATGAAGTTTCGGCCTACCCCATTGTACTCTGTGATCTGATGGGAGTTGGTCTGAATTTTGACGATCGGAAGCAGGGCGCAACGCTTATTCGTGAGATACGCCACAATTACCCATCAATAATGGTTGCCGCCTACTCAGGGGCATCTGCAAGCTCTGAGCAGGCAAAAGCTGCCATAGCTTTGGCTGACAGGTTCATCAAGAAAGATGCTGACAATGACGAGTGGACCCAAGCGCTCGACAGCTTGATCAGAGATGCATCCGATCAACGGAAGATATGGCTACGCATTCGCAGATCTCTCGTCGACGATGGCATAGATACCAAGGCCCTGTTGATACTGGAGGATGCATATGTGAGATCTGTTATCTCCGGAAAATCTAACTTTGATGATTTAACGGAGGTCGCCGCCAAGCGAGGGCTGAGTAAGTTTGCGGTCGACGTTATTAACGGCCTCGTCTCTAGCGCAATCTTTAGGGCATTTACAGGAAGCTAATGTTCGCACTCGACTGCGTTGTTTCAAAGCCGGACGATTCCTTTCGGTATTACCCTGGCGCCATCTTCAATCTACCAGCCGACCTGGCAGGAGCATCCAAAATATCGTCCTATGCCGCCCTTCGCACAGCTGGCTGGCACAAGATTGATTTTGGTTACATGGCACTCGTACGTATAGGCAACGACGGGACACGTTTCTGCTTTCCAGGCGCGATCCCTAGCCTTGCAGTATTCAAGAACCGACTTGCAGTACCAGCCCAAATGACAGTGAAGCGGATAGAAGAGTACGTTGCTTCCCTAGAAAGTCTGGAAGCAGCTTTTGCAGCAAGCTACCATAATGACCTTAATCTAGTTGTTCACGACATGCGCAGGCTATCTGGCGTAATTTATCATGCAGCGGAGGAAGCGAAACTTTCAATACAGGCGCTACCTAGAGACAATGGCGCTATTCGTCTGATCGACAATATTGTTGCAGCCCAGAGCATGCTTCGGATCCGGGTGGACATGATAGACTTCTCTGGGGATCCTTTACAAGAGCGTGCGAAAACGAATGTTCAGGTCTTCCGAAAGGTTGACAAGGTTGTTAGATCATTTCGCCCAATGGCAGAGCGGTCAGGCGTTCAAATATCCTTGAATGGCAGCTCATATTCAACATCTCGCGGCCCTGATATACTTGAGATTGTACCATACATTCTGATCGACAATGCAATTAAATACTCTCCTCACAACGGAAGCATTGACGTAAGTGTTTCAGAAGAGGACGGAAATATCTCGTTCTCTGTCAGTTCGATTGGACCTGAAATTAAGGAGTACGAGAAGCAGCGGATTTTTGAACGTGGTTATCGTGGTGAGGCAACACGTGATCGAGGTGACTCTGGCTCAGGGTTGGGACTGTTTTTGTGCAGTCAGATCGTAACCAGCTTTAATGGCTCTATAGATGTTACTGTTGGTGAACGGGAGATAATGACTGGGAAAGGAAGCTGTCGTGAGATTGTTTTCTCAGTTCGCCTCCCGAAGGCGTGATTTAGATTGGGTGAATTCACCCACCCACTAACCCCTCCTCTGGTTCCTCCCAGGCGCTGAACGTATGCGGGGGGGCGCAGCGCGGCGGTTTGCTAGCGAGAGGCATTTTCACCGGGGAAGCCAGGCGGAAGCAACCTTGCGACCCGGAGCCGGAAATCTTGAGTCAGATCAGCGGCTTGCGGAATCACGATCTGGCCATGGTGGATTCCCGGCGGGAAGCCAGGGAAGCCACCTTCGGGGAAGCCAGGTGGCCGGAAGCCACCCCGGAAAGTCAGTTCCTGAGAAGCCGTTGAATCCACTTCACTTTTCAGGTTGACAGACCTGCCCCTATTGACCTACCCCTTGATCATCGAAGAATTGCGCCCGGAGGATACCTCTCGCGGGCGCTTTTCATTTTCCGTCCCCCACATCCCGAGCCCCATCCCATGGACCTCGTCTTCGCGCCGAGCCAGGTTGAATCCTGGCCGATTGCCCGGCTGCGCCCCTATGCCCGCAATGCCAAGATGCATGGCGACGACCAGGTGTCGAAGATCGCCGCCAGTATGGCCAAGTTCGGCTGGACCGTGCCCTGCATGGTTGCCGACGACGGCGAGCTGATTGCGGGCCATGGCCGGGTGCTGGCGGCCACCATGCTCGGGCTGACCGAGGTGCCGGTGATCCGGCTCAGCCATCTCGACGAGGCCGAACGCCGGGCCTACCGGATCGCGGACAACAAGCTGACGGAACTGGGCGAATGGGACGAGGCCCTGCTGCGCGACGAGATCGCGGGGCTCTTGGCCGAGGTTTTCGACCTGACCCTGCTCGGCATCAGCGACGATGAGCTTGACGCGCTGTTGCGGGATCCGGAGGCGCTGGGCGGGGATGGTCCGGTCGAGGGTGCGGACGACGTTCCGGAGCTGCCGGTCTCACCGGTGTCGGTGCCGGGCGACCTGTGGCAGCTGGGCGCACACCGGCTGATCTGCGGCGACAGCACCGCGGCCGATGTCGTGGGGCATCTGCTCGGTGATGTGCGCCCCCTACTGATGGTCACCGACCCGCCCTACGGCGTCGAATACGATCCCTCCTGGCGCAACCAGGCCGGGGCCGCGAAGACGAAACGCACCGGCAAGGTGCTGAACGACGACCGCGCCGACTGGCGCGAAGCGTGGGCGCTGTTCCCCGGTGACGTCGCCTATGTCTGGCACCCCCTCTGTCAGGGAAGTTGTCGCCCGCTCTGATACCGCAAGTGTATTCTGAGGCGGGCGGGACAGGACAACGAGTTGGCGTATTCACCAGAACGAAAGGCGGCGGTTCTCGGAAAGATGCTTCCGCCGAACAAGATACCGTTGGGCCAGCTGGCCAAGGAGGAGGGGATCAGCGTGGCCACGCTTGCCAAGTGGCGGGCGGAGGCGCGAGCGAAGGGGCAGTTCCTGCCCGACGCCAACGCCGGGCCTGAGGGCTGGACCTCCGAGGACAAGCTGGCGGCGGTGATCGAGACAGCCTCGCTGAACGAGGCCGAGCTGGGCGAATACTGCCGGCGCCGTGGCATCTACCTCGAGCAACTCGTCGTGTGGCGCGAAGCGTGCGCGCGCGCCAACGACTGGGAACGGGCGGCGACCAGCCGGATCGCGCGCGAGACGCGGGACGACAAGAAACGCATCCAGCAGCTGGAGCGCGAACTCGCGCGCAAGGAGAAGGCGCTGGCCGAGGCGGCGGCGCTGATGATCCTCAGAAAAAAGGCCGAGGCGATCTGGGGCCCAGAGGGAGGCGCGGAGGAATGACGTCTGCCTCGGATCGCCGGCACATCGTCGCCCTCATCGGCGAAGCGACGACGGCAGGAGCTCGTTTGGGGGCCGCCTGCGCCACACTCGGGATGAGCCGCCGCACCTTGCAGCGCTGGAAGGATCCCGAGGGCGGGATCCGCGAGGATCGCCGTCCGTCCGCGCACCGCCCGGCGCCAGCCAACAAACTCTCGGAAGAGGAGCGCGACCGGATCGTGGCGACCTGTGCCAGTCCCGAGTTCGCAAGTCTTCCACCAAGCCAGATCGTGCCCCGGCTGGCCGACCGAGACATCTACATCGGATCGGAATCCAGCATCTACAGGGTGTTGCGCGAGCGCGGCCAAAACCACCGCCGGGGCCGCGCCCGACCGGCGGCACGCCAGAAACCGCCGACCGGCTTCGAGGCGAAGGCGCCCTGCCAGGTCTGGAGCTGGGACATAACGTGGCTGCCCGGACCGATCGCCGGTGCCTTCTTCTATCTCTATCTCATCGTCGACATCTTCAGCCGGAAGATCGTTGGCTGGGAAGTCCACGAGCGCGAGGCCTCGGACTTCGCGGCCGAGGTGCTCAAGCGCGCCGTCTGGTCGGAGCGGTGCCTGACCAGCCCGCTCGTACTCCATGCGGACAACGGCAGTCCGATGAAGGGCGCCACCATGAAGGTGACGATGGAGCGGCTGGGCGTCATCGCGTCCTTCAGCCGGCCGCGGGTATCGAACGACAATCCGTTCTCCGAGGCGCTGTTCCGGACCTGCAAGTACACGCCCCGCTGGCCGACCCGGGGCTTCGCGACGATCGACGAGGCACGGGCCTGGGTCCAGAGCTTCGTGCGCTGGTACAACACCGAGCACCGTCACAGCGCGATCCGCTTCGTCACCCCCGACCAGCGCCACCGCGGCGAGGACAAGGCGCTGCTGGCCGAGCGCCACCGGGTCTATGAATTCGCCCGCGCTGCGCACCCGGAGCGCTGGTCAGGCAAGACCCGCAACTGGCAACCCATCGGCTCGGTCTGGCTGAACCCGGAACGGCCAGATGCCGGGCGCGGAGGCCATGGGTCCGCCGACGCGCTCCCCCATCAAGCTGGCGGCGGCGGACCCATGGCCGGGCCGGTCGAACGAGCAGCCTGAAAACAAGAGCAGGCGACAACTCCTTTGACAAACACCGGGCATGGCGCGCTGCATGCCGCGACCGTGGCCGACAGCCTGGTGGCCGCGGGTTTCGTCATCCGGTCGCAGATCATCTGGGCCAAGGACAGGCTGGTGCTCAGCCGCGGCGATTACCACTGGCAGCATGAACCCTGCTGGTATGCGGTGCGCGCGACGGGCAAGGGCCATTGGGCCGGAGACCGCAAGCAGACCACGCTGTGGCAGATCGCCAACCGGGATCAGGACGCCGACACCGTGCATGGCACGCAGAAGCCGGTTGAATGCATGCGCCGCCCGATCCTGAACAATTCCAGCCCCGGCCAGGCAGTCTATGAGCCCTTCATGGGATCCGGCACCACGCTGATCGCGGCGGAAACCACCGGCCGGGTCTGCTTCGGGGTCGAGTTGAACCCGGCCTATGTCGATGTCGCCATCGAACGCTGGCAATCTTTCACCGGCCAGGAAGCGGTGCTGGTGGAAACTGGCGAGAGCTTCGCCGCCCTCAAGGCAAAGCGGCTCGCGGCATGAACGCGCCCCTCCTGCCCGGCCGGATCGAGCACTGGCCGCTGGCCCGTCTCCGCCCCTACGCCCGAAATGCCAAGACCCATGACGCCGACCAGGTGGCAAAGATCGCCGCGAGCATGGCCGAGTTCGGCTGGACCGTCCCCTGCCTCGTCGCCGCAGATGGCGAGTTGATCGCGGGCCATGGTCGCGTCTTGGCCGCGTTACAACTCCGGCTGGCGGAGGCGCCGGTCATCGTGCTGGGCCATCTGACCGAGGCGCAGCGGCGGGCCTATCGCATCGCCGACAACAAGCTGACCGAACTGGGCGGGTGGGACGAGGCACTCCTGCTCGAGGAACTGCGGGGCCTGATGGCCGAGGACTTCGACCTCGGGCTGATGGGCATCCCTGAGGACGAGCTGGACGCGCTGCTGCAGGATGCCGACGGCCGAGCGCCCATCGACGATGACGCGGCCGACACCATCCCGGAGGCCCCGGCTGACCCGATCACCCGCCCCGGCGATATCTGGGCGCTGGGCGACCACCGGCTGATCTGCGGCGATGCGACCGACCCGGCCGTGGTGGCGCGGCTGATGGATGGGGCGCAGGCAGCGCTGATGTTCACCTCCCCGCCCTACGCCCAGCAGCGCGACTATGGCGCGGCGAAGGAGAAGGTCGGTGATTGGGATGCGCTGATGCAGGGTGTCTTCGCCACAGCGCCGGTCAATACCGATTCCCAGCTGCTGGTGAACCTCGGCCTCGTCCATCGCGATGGCGAGTGGGTTCCGTATTGGGAGGGCTGGCTCGATTGGATGCGTGCGCAGGGCTGGCGGCGGTTTGGCTGGTATGTGTGGGACCAAGGGCCGGGCCTGCCCGGCGACTGGAACGGCCGCCTCGCGCCCTCGCACGAGTTCATCTTCCACTTCAACCGCCAGCCCCGCAAACCGAACAAGACGGTCGAGAGCAAGCACGCGGGCGAAACCCTCGGCGGCGGCGGCCTGCGCGGGGCCGACGGCACGGTCCACCGCAAGACCGGCTTCGGCAACGCGATCCAGAGCCACCGGATCCCGGACTCCGTGTTCCGGATCATGCGGCACAAGGGCGGACTTGGCGCAGCCGGATCGCACCCGGCCGTGTTCCCCGTGGCGCTGGTAGAGGCGGTGCTGGAGGCCTTCACCGATCCTGGCGATCTGTTGTTCGAACCCTTCTGCGGCTCCGGAACCCAGCTGATCGCCGCCGAACGCACCGGACGACGCTGCTGCGCGGTGGAACTGGACCCGGTCTACTGCGACGTCGCGGTGCGGCGGTGGGAGATGGCGACGGGAAGGAAGGCTGGATTGACGGTGGAGTAGCGCCATTTTGTCGGGCCGTTGGAGGCTTGGATCAACCTCAAACCAAGTCTATTCTCCATGCCATCAGCTTCCGGATGAGATGGTGGATCCTTGGGAATCGAACATTGGGATGAAACCAGACGGCGCTGGATCCTTTATCGCAGTGAGGCCGAACATAGTGCGGATTGCAGGGCCTATCCCTATGACGCCGTACCCGGGCGGATTTTTCTCGACACGAATGTTGTGAACCTGCTCGTGAATTACCCAGACCAGATTTTCGAGCAACAGCCGCTACCGAGTATCGAGGACGCGTTACTTGCCGAGGATCTCGAAGCGCTAATGCACATCTTCTACGTTGGCAGGCGGGCAAACTGGGCGATCATGGCATCCCGAAAGACGCTTGATGAGGTTGACAATACGCCCGATCCCGAACACCGCCAGCGGCTGCGAGACTTCGCTGTAGAGTTGATTTCGCCTGAAGACGAAGCGATCGCTTACGCTTCCGTGGTCGGGCGGCGCATGATCGATGCGCCTTTCACCCGCCGACTGCCCGACAAGGCGGATCGGGAACTGATCGGAAATGCAGTCGGCCTCGAATGTGACGTCTTCTGCACAAGAGATCGGCGGACAATTATCAAGAAGCGCGACCAGTTGAGGCTATTGCCGATCAGGGTTCTCACTCCTTTGGAGTGGTGGCGGCATGTTCGTCCTTGGGCTGGCCTATGCACATAGGCGGGCCCTACTGAAACCCATTTGGCTCCGCCCTGAGAATTCGCCTATTTGACGAGGCGATATACGGTTCCCCTGCCCTCGACCTTCTCCGCGGCGATGGGCAGACCCAGCTTTTTCTTCAGCGCCCCCGAGATACAGCCGCGGACGGTATGTGCCAGCCATCCGGTGGCGTCGACCATTTCGGCGACCGTCGCTCCCTCGGGGCGCTGAAGCATGGCGATGATCTGCGCCTGCTTGGTGCCAGCGCGGATGGTGACGAATTTCGCGGTGCCGGTGTCGTCGGGCATCTGCACCGGTTCCGGTTTCGGCTTCGCCTTCCGCGCGCTGGCGACAGCACTGGCCGCCAACGGCTCGATCCCGATGGCCTCCAGCCCGGCTTCGGTCGCGATCAGCGTGGTGCCGTGGCCGTCGCCGGTCTCGCGCCACATCGGCTCGCCGCGGCGAAGGTTCGCCTCGACCTCCTCGAGCCAGCCGCGGGCGATCATCTTGCCGACGACCATCTTGGCGGCGGCGCCGACCAGCCCCTCGGGCAGCGGCAGGGCAAGGTTGCCGGGCCGGGTCGCTGCGCGGGACAGGATCAGGGACTGGGTGTCGGACGGGGTGGTCATCGGGGCCTCCGTGGCTGTGGGCGCGCGGTGTGCGTGCCTTCTACGGACGTTCGCCCGGCTTACGCGGCCCCACTGGGGCCACGGTCCGGGCTCACCCCCGTCCTCGGACGGGGCGGCCGTCGCGCCGCGTGGGCGCGTCAGGCGGCGTGTTCGCCTTCCTTGAAGGCGCTGTCGGTGATCTGGCGCAGCAGGCTCGCGTAGTTCTTCAGCGTCCCGACATGCCCCCAATGGATCTCGTCGGGGTGGGTCTCGAAGTGGTCGTCGCTGAGGGCCTTCAGGCGTTCCAGCATGATGTCGATCTCGGCCTTGGCGGCGATGAAGGCGTCGAGGGCTTTGGAATTGTCGCTGGCGCGGCGGGTGGTCATGGCGGGGCGTCCTTCGCTGAGTTGGATCGTTTCCTCGAGATCAGACTCGCTCTATCGCGCTGTCTAATCAACTGAATACCAAGCGATATCATTGGGTTGATCGGGTTATCTGCGCCATGAAAGGCATGAGCGAACGCGAGTACGCGGCCCATTCCGGTCTGTCGCGCGGCGGGGTCCAGAAGGCTCGGAAGAACGGGCGGCTGGTGGTCCATGACGACGGGTCGATCAATGCCGCGGCCTCGGATGTGCGGCGGGCGGAAATGACGGACCCCGACCAGCAACGCCGGTCGCTTGGTGGCGATGGGCTGGCCAGCGGCCCCGGGGACACGACATCCTACATCAAGGCGCGCACGGCGCTGACGGTTTACGCCGCGCAAGAACGCCAGCTGGCCGTGCAGAAGAAGAAGGGCACGATGGTCGACCGCGCGCGGGCGGAAACCCTCGTCTTTCGCCTGGCGCGGCAGGAACGGGATGTCTGGGTGACCTGGCCCGGACGGGTGGCCGCGCTGATGGCGGCGCAGATCATGGCGGAGGTGGAACGGCAATCCGGGGCATCGGTGACGATCGAGACCGCGATCATGCAGAGGGTGCTGGAAGCCCATGTCCGCGAACAGCTCGACGCCCTCGCCGACCTCCGGGTCTCGCTTGCATGATGAGGACGATGACAACGATCTGACCGAAGGCCTCGACCTCGGCTTCGACGGCGCTGAAGACCTGCTTCGGGTCTGGCGACAGGGGATGCGCCCCGACCCGAACCTGACGGTATCGGAATGGGCGGATCAGCATCGCTGGCTGTCGTCGCGGGGCGCGGCCGAGCCGGGGCGGTATCGCACCGCCCGCGCGCCCTATCTGCGCGAGATCATGGATGTGCTGTCGCCCGGCCATCCGGCGCAGCGCATCACCTTCATGAAGGCGGCGCAGGTCGGGGCAACGGAAGCGGGCAACAACTGGATCGGCTTCGTCATCCATCACGCGCCAGGCCCGATGCTGGCGGTGCTGCCATCCTTGGAACTGGCGAAGCGGACGTCTCGCGGTCGTCTTGACCCCCTGATCGCGGACAGCCCGGCACTCCGTGAACGGGTAAACCCGGCGCGGTCTCGCGATGCGGGCAACTCGATGCTGTCGAAGGAATTCCCCGGCGGCATCCTGGTGCTGACCGGGGCGAACAGCGCGACCGGCCTGCGGTCGATGCCCGCGCGCTACGTCTTTCTCGACGAGGTGGACGCCTACCCGGCCTCGGCCGACGAGGAGGGCGATCCGGTCACGCTGGCCGAGGCGCGGACGACGACCTTCTCGCACCGGCGCAAGGTGTTCATGGTCTCGACGCCCACGATCCGGGGGCTGTCACGCATCGAGCGGGAGTTCGAGGCATCGGACCAGCGGCGCTATTTTGTCCCCTGCCCGCATTGCGGCGCGATGCAGTGGCTGCAATTCGACCGCCTGCGTTGGGCGAAGGGCCGACCGGAAACCGCCGCCTATCACTGCGAGGGCTGCGAGCGTCCCATCGCCGAGCACCACAAGACCGAGATGTTGGCCCGCGGCGAATGGCGGGCGACGGCGGTTTCCAAGGATCCGAAGGCCATCGGCTTCCACCTCTCGGCGCTCTATTCGCCGCTCGGGTGGAAAAGCTGGTCCGACGTCGCGCGGGAATGGCTGGCGGCCCAAGGGTCGGACGAGACGCTGCGCGCCGCGCGCAACACGCTTCTTGGCGAGACATGGGTCGAGAGCGGCGACGCTCCGGAATGGCAGCGGCTGGCGGATCGGCGCGAAGCCTGGAAGCCGGGCACCGTGCCCATGGCGGGGCTGTTCCTGACCGCCGGGGCCGACGTCCAAAGGGACCGGATCGAGGTCGACATCTGGGCCTGGGGCCGGAGAATGGAAAGCTGGCTCGTCGATCACATCGTCATCCCGGGCGGGCCTGACGATCCCGCGGCATGGGACAAGCTGACCACGCTGTTGGGGAAGAGCTGGCAGCATTCCAACGGTGCCTTCATGACCGTGGCGCGGCTCGGGATCGACACCGGCTACGAGGCCGCGGCCGTCTATGCCTGGTCGCGCAAGGTCGGCTTCGAACAGGTGGCACCGCTGAAGGGCCTCGAGGGCTTCAACCGGGCCGCGCCGGTTTCGGGGCCGACATATGTCGATGCGACCATCGGCGGGAAGCGCTTGCGCCGCGGTGCGCGGCTCTGGTCTGTGGCCACGGCGACGTTCAAGGCGGAGACCTATCGGTTCCTGCGGATCGAACGGCCCTCGGATGAGAATCGCGCCACTGGTGTGCTCGACGCCCCCGGCACAATCCACCTGCCCGGCTGGGCCGACACCGAATGGCTGAAGCAGCTGGTGGCCGAACAGCTGGTCACGATCCGCAACAAGCGCGGCTATGCCCATCAGGAATGGCAGAAGATGCGCGAGCGGAACGAGGCGCTGGACTGCCGGGTCTACGCCCGTGCTGCGGTGTGGATCCTCGGCGCCGACCGATGGGACGAGGCGACCTGGCGGCGACTCGAGGCGCAGGCGGGCGTCGATACGCGCATGCCCTCGGCCACCGCGACCGACATCGCTACACAAGACCCGGCCCAGCCCAAGGCCGGAACCCTGACCACGCCACGCCGGAAACGGCGGACCTACACCCCGAACTTCATGAGGGACTGATGGATCTCGACCGCATGCAGGCCCTGCTGACCGCGCTGCAGGAAGCCCGCTTCGCCGGGCTGCGCAGCGTCAGCTACGACGGCAAGACGGTGACCTATGGCTCGGATGCCGAACTGGCGGCGGCCGTTCGCGATCTCGAGGCACGGGTTGCAGCGGCTTCGGCCACGCCACGCCGCCGCCGCTGGGGCACGGTCGCCACGAAGGGTCTGTGACCATGGTGCTGGATGCCTTCCGCGCGCGGCTCGGGTCCATCATCGGCGGGTTCGACGCGGCGCAGTCCCATCGGCGCATGCGTGGGTTCCGGGCCACCCGCGCGCATGTGAACACGCTGATCGCGGCCTCGGGCGAGACCATCACCGCCCGGGCGCGCTGGCTGGTCAGGAACAACGGCTACGCGGCCAACGCGGTCGACGCCTTCGCGAACCATGTCGTCGGCGACGGCATCAAGCCCTCGTCGAAGATCGCGGATGCAACGAAGAAGGAGGAATTGCAGAAGCTCTGGCTCGCCTGGACCGACGAGGCGGATTCCGAGGGTCTGACCGATTTCTTTGGCCTTCAGCGCCGCGCCGCACGCGAAGTGTTCCTTGCTGGCGAGGTCTTCCTGCGCATCCGCGCCCGGCGTCCCGAAGTTGGTCTGACGGTGCCGATGCAGCTTCAGATGCTGCCCTCGGAAATGCTGCCCCAGGACATGATCCGCGTTCTGCCCGGTGCCGGGTCGATCCGGCAGGGGATCGAGTTCGACGGCATCGGTCGGCGTGTGGCGTACCACTTCCTGCGCCGCCACCCGGGCGACATGACCGATCCGGGGCTGGCCGGGGAAACGGTGCGCGTGCCCGCGTCCGAGGTGATCCACATTCTGGACCCGGTCGAGGCGGGCCAGCTGCGCGGGGTGTCGCGCTTCGCCGCGGCAGTGGTGAAGCTCTTCACCCTCGATCTCTACGACGATGCGGAATTGGAGCGGAAGAAGACCGCGGCGATGTTCGCGATGTTCATCACCTCGCCCGCCCCGGAAACCGCCCTCGACCCGGTCGAGGACGATCTGGAGGTCGAACCCGGACAGGTGGTGCGGCTGGATCCGGGCGAAGATGTCACCACGCCATCCACCCCGGACTCGGGCAGCACCTATGAGCCCTTCCAGTACCGCACGCTCCTGCAGGTCGGCGCGGCGCTGGGCGTGCCCTACGGCTACCTCACAGGTGACACCGCGAAGGGGAACTTCTCGAACACGCGCATCGCGCTGGTCGACTTCCGCCGCCGCATCTCGGCCTTCCAGCATTCGGTGATGGTCTATCAGCTCTGCCGCGCCGTCTGGACGCGCTGGATGGAGATGGCCGTGCTGGCGGGCGCCATCGACCTGCCGGGCTATGCCACTGACCGGCGCGCATACCTTGCCTGCGACTGGCTCCCCACCAAGTGGGACTGGATCGACCCTGCCAAGGATGCCGCGGCCGAGATCCTGCAGATCGAGGCAGGCCTGAAATCCCGCACGCAGGCCATCGCCGAACGCGGCTACGACGCCGAGCAGGTCGACCGGGAAATCGCGGCCGAACGCAAGCGCGAGGCGGAACTCGGCCTCGACTTCCGGCGGCCGGGATCCCCCGCGCAGGCGGCGGGAACTACCGGCGGCGAGGAACAGGGCAGCGAAACAGGCCCTGACGAGCAGGACCAGCGCGAGAGCGACGACAGCGAGGACCGGGAGCCCCGGACCAGGGAGGAGGGATGATGCATCACACCCAAATCGCCCAGCGCGTCTTCAACACGCCCCTGATGGTCGATCCTGCCAAGGCACTGGCCTTCCTGACCGGGCTTGGCCCTCGGATCGTGGGGCGGGTGGTGAGCATCGAGGGTATGGCTGTGGATCCCGCGGATCAGGCCGCTGCCACCATGCCAACCCGGGCGTCGCTCTTTGGCGACGACCTGACCAGCCGCCAGGCCCGGAACGGCGGCCAGCCCTTCGCCGTCGTCGACGGGATCGCGGTCATCGAAATCGCAGGGACGCTGGTGCATCGCGGGGCCTGGATCGGGCAATCCTCCGGTCTGACCTCCTACGAGGGGATCGCGGCCCAGCTGCAGGCGGCGGTGGTTGACCCTGCCATCCGCGGCATTGCGCTCGACATCGACAGCTTTGGCGGCGAGGTGGCAGGCGCCTTTGACCTGGCCGACCGCATCCGGGCGGCGCGGCAGGTCAAACCCGTGCAGGCCTTCGTCGCTGACCATGCCCTGTCCGCCGCCTATGCGCTGGCCTCACAAGCAGACCGCATCATCCTGCCTCGCACTGGTGCCGTCGGCAGCATCGGCGTCGTGGCCATGCACAGCGACATGAGCGGCGCGCTCGACCAGAAGGGCATCGCCGTCACGCTGATCCACGCTGGCGCTCGCAAGGTCGATGCGAACCCTTACCAGCCCCTGCCCGAGGCCGTCCGAGCCAGGATCGCGGGCGAGTTGGAAGACCTCCGCCAACTCTTTGCCGAGACCGTCGCCGAGGGCCGCGGCCAGCGCCTCGACACCCAACGCGCGCTGGGCACCGAAGCCGCCGTCTTCCGCGGCGAGGCGGCGGTTTTTGCCGGTCTTGCCGACGAGGTGGCCGATCCCGTCACCGCCTTCCGCGCGTTCACCGCCGCACATCGCGGCACAATCACCCCCAGAGGAAAGGGCTCGATGATGACCACCGCCCCCGAAGACCATGCGCAGCCTGCGGTCGCGCCTGCTGCCAGCACGCCGCAGGAACCAACCCCGCCCGCGGCAGTCGCGCCGGTGCAAACCACGGCGGCCGCGATGTCACCCGAAGCGATCCGCGCCGAGGCGGCGGAGGTCGCGCAGGTCTGCGCACAGGCCGCACGCCTCGGCATCCAGATCGACGCCGCCGAAGCCGTGGCCAAGGGCGTGAAGCCCGAGGCCCTGCGCGCCAAGGTCCTGGCCGATCTCGCTGCCCGCAGCGATGCCGCGGGCATCATCGCCACGGCCCCGGCGGCTGGCGCGAAGGAAAGCCCCATCGTCGCGGCCGCCAAGAAATCCGCCGCCGCCTCGCGCTGATACCGGCGCGGACCACCCCGCGCTGCGTCATCGCGCGGCGCACCCCATCCCCCAACATCGTGGAGACTGAACCATGCCCGTCCTGACGGAACCGCCCAGCATGGGCGACGTCCTCAAATACGAGGTCAACCCGAACTACACCCGCGAGGTGGTGACGCTCCTCGCGGGCCTGCCCTACCCCGTCGGCTCGGTGCTCGGGAAAATCACGGCCAGCGGCAAGTATACCCTGTCGCCCGCGACCGGGGCCGACGGGTCGCAGGTCGCCACGGCTGTCCTGCTTTACGCCGTCGACGCCACGCTGGCCGATGCCACGGGCATTGTGCTGGTCCGCGGTCCCTCGATCGTGTCGCGCGCAGCCCTCGCCTACGGCGCAACGGTCGATGACGGCACCAAGATCGCCGCGAAGCTCACCCAGCTGGCCGCCGTCGGCATCGTCGCCCGCGACGGCGTCTGACGCTGCCTACCCGGCCGCGCCCATCCCCTCATCCCCCGGAGCATCCCATGACCCTCGTCCGCAATCCCTTCGACGCTGGCGGCTATTCGCTGGCCGAGATGACGCAGGCCATCAACATCCTGCCCAACCTCTACACCCGCCTCGCCCAGATCGGCCTCTTCCGCTTTGAAGGCGTCAGCCAGCGCTCGGTCATCATCGAACAATACGAAGGCGTCCTCAGCCTCCTGCCCTCCGTTCCCCTCGGCGGCCCCGCCACCGTCGGCACCCGCGAGGGCCGCTCCATGCGGTCGTTTGCCCTGCCGTGGATCCCACATGATGACGTGGTCCTCCCCGCCGACATCCAGGGCCAACCCGCGCTGGGCGGCGCCTTCGACGCGGCCGATCCGCTGGTCGAGGTGATGAACCGCAAGCTGCTCCTCATGCGCCGCAAGCACGCGCAGACCCGCGAATACATGGAGATGAATGCCCTGCGCGGGATCGTGAAGGACGGTGCGGGCACCACCCTCTACAACTACTTCACCGAATTCGGCCTCGCGCAGATCTCCGTCGACTTCGTGCTGGGCACGGCTGGAACGAACGTGCAGGGCAAGGTCCGCGAGGTGCTGCGAGCCATCGAAGACAATCTGCTGGGCGAGGCGATGACCAGCGTCCATGCGCTGGTCAGCCGGGAGTTCTTCGACAAGCTGATCGCGCATCCGAAGACCGAAGAGGCCTACAAGTTCTACGCCGCGACCGGGGCCCAGCCCCTGCGCGAGGATGTGCGGCGCAACTTCCCCTTCGGCGGGATCCTCTTCGAGGAATATTCCGGCACCGTCACCCTCTCGACCAAGGTCCCCGAACGGCTGGTCCCGGCGAACGAGGGCATCGCCTTCCCCTTGGGCACGATGGACACCTTCACCACCTATGGCGGCCCGGCGAACCTGCTCGAGACCGCCAACACCATCGGCCTGCCGCTCTATGCGCGTCAGCATCTCGACGAGAAGGGCCGCTGGATCGACGTCATGACCGAGGCCTCGATCCTGCCGGTCAACAAGCGGCCGCGGCTGGCGATCCGGCTGCACACGTCGAACTGACGGGTCCACGAATGTCCGTCTTTGCCGCCGCCATGGACCGCATCTTCACCCATGCCTCCATGGCGGCCCCGGCCCTCTGGATCTCGGCCACCACCTCCGAGGAACGCCCGATCCGCATCATCCGCCGCGCCCCGGATCGCGTGACCGACTTCGGCGCTGGCCGGTTCGTCAGCGACACGACGGTGGTGGATGTGCGTGTGGCAGACCTGCCCGCCCCGCTTCCGGGAGACGTGATCGTCATCGGCGCGGACAGCCATGTCATCCAGGGAGAACCACTACGGGATCGCGAACGGCTGATCTGGACACTCGAACTGAGGCCAGCATGAGACTGAAGCTGGAAATCAGCCCCGACCTTGCAGCCCTGATGCAGGCGGAAATCGCTGCCGGTGAAAAGGCTGTCACCGCCGCCATGCGCGTGGCAGGCGCGGGCCTCAAATCCGCCTGGCGCGGCCAAATCACCGGCGCGGGGCTGGGCACTAGGCTCGGCAATTCGATCCGGCTTGCCACCTATCCCAAGGGCGGCGAGAGCCTGAACGCAGCGGCG
Organism: Cereibacter ovatus; assembly: GCF_900207575.1. Lineage (GTDB taxonomy): Bacteria > Pseudomonadota > Alphaproteobacteria > Rhodobacterales > Rhodobacteraceae > Cereibacter_A > Cereibacter_A ovatus. The sequence goes on along the minus strand of NZ_OAOQ01000014.1, from coordinate 20,062 downwards.
CTGGTCTGGTCGAATGCCCCGGTGATTGTCGGCGCGCATGATGCGGGGCCGCTGATCCGGTCGCGCCAAGGCTTCTGGCTGGCGATCCCCACCCCGGCCGCGGGAAAATCCACCCGCGGCGGCCGGATCACCCCCGGCGAGTGGGAACGCCGCACGGGGCTGCGACTGCGCTTCATCTATCGCCGCCGGGGCCCGAGCCTGTTGGTCGCCGAGGGGCGGCTGAATTCGAAAGGCCGGGCTGTGGCGTCGCGCGCGAAGACCGGCCGTGGGCTGACCACCGTGCCGATCTTCCTGCTGGTGCCGCAGGTCAAGCTGCGCAAGCGGCTCGATCTGGCGCGGGATGCCGAACGGGCCATGGACGGCGTGCCGGGGCGAATTGCTGCAAACTGGGTGGATCGGGGCTCGAGCGGGATGTAGTTTCGAGAAAGCTCTAGCAAAGAATGGTGACGCATGCAGCCCGTACCTTCGTCGATCATAAAGACATACGAAGCCAGAGGCCCACTTCAGCAGTTTCGGTTTCAAGAAGCCACCGCATTTGACTGCTTTCGCTGCAGCAGCTCCAAGAAATCAAAGCTAATCACCATTTATCTAGGAGATTGGGACAAACGTTTGTGTAACGGCTGTTATGGAAGGCTATTGTCGATCTACGACATAAAGTCTGGCACAGGGGCGGACGAAGATCGAATTGACCAACTCGCCGAGACCCTGCGCGCATTGGTCGATGAGAGTGCGATAAAGAGGCAGGAAGAGCTTCTTCTCGCAAAAGACACTCGATTGGCGAAGCTCACACCAGAGGCCATTCGTTTTCTCGCCACAAGCGAGAAACTCTCTGAAAGACTAGGAGATGATCCAGATCTTGAGTGGTCTCCTGCAGTAATTGGTCTTTGCAAGGCTGTTGAAGTCGAGATCGTAAGGCGAATTATCATTCCCCTTGCAAAGCAGGCTGCTGGAGCGTCGCTTGGGGAGGACGTTAATGACAAAGACATTGGCAGGGTGGCGAAGTTCTGTTCAAGGCCAGACGGGAAACCTCCAGAGATTGGAGTTTTTTCGCACTTCTTGCAGACCACAATTCACAGTCAATCACGACGCGAAAACAGTCCGCTAATACGCGCTTTTCTCAGTCTTCTTGCTGATTGGCCGGGTTCCAATTGGCTTCTTGAGCCAAGTGGTCTACACAAGTCTTTAGTGACCTTGACGTCAAAATTCAGGAATCGAGCGGCCCACATAGATGAACTTGATAAGTCTGACTATGAGGCTTGTCGTGATCTTGTCGCTGGCGAAAATGGAATGGTTTGGCGGTTGATTCTCGCCTCCCAATCTGTCGGGAAAAAGGGCAAATAGGCCCAAATCTGCGTCAGCTAATTTATTTTTTGGCTCACTACACACAAATGCCCACCACCCGCGAAACCGTCCTCGCCGCGCTGCATGCGCGGCTGCAGCCGCTTGCCGCCCTCACCCTGCGTGACGAGGTGCTGCCGGAGCGGATCCCCGCGGCCGGGCTGATCATCCTGCGCGACGGCCAACCGGGCGAGCCGGAAGTGACACTGTCGCCCCTGCGGTATCACTACCAGCACCGGGCCGAGCTGGAGGTCGTGGTCCAGGCGGGCAGCGGCCGCGCCAGCGCCTTCGACGATCTGATCGCCGCCATCGGCGCGGCGCTGGAAGGTGATCGGACGCTGGGCGGCCTTTGCGACTGGGTCGAAGCCGAGGCCCCGGCCTCGGTCGACCTGCCCGTCGAGGGCGCCGCGGCGCTGAAGGCGGCGGTGATCACCATCGTCCTTCACTACACCACGACCGGCCCTCTGGCCTGAATTTCCCCACATCCACAGGAGACCTCCATGGCACGCGCACACGGCGCGCGGGCGCAGATGGCGCTTGCGTTCGAAACCGTCTACGGCACCCCGCCCGCCAGCGGCTATCGGCTGATGCCGTTTGCCCGCACCACGCTGGGCGCGGAACAGCCCCTGCTGAACTCGGAGCTTCTCGGTTATGGCCGCGATCCCCTGGCCCCCATCAAGGACGCGGTCACCGCCGATGGCGAGGTCGTGGTGCCGATCGATGTGGAGGCCTTCGGCTTCTGGCTGAAGGCGGCCTTCGGTGCCCCGACCACGACGGGGACCACGCCCAAGACCCATACCTTCCAATCGGGGAACTGGACCCTGCCCTCGATGGCCATCGAAGTGGCCATGCCCGAGGTGCCGCGGTTTGCGATGTATGCGGGCTGCGTGATGGACCAGTTGTCGTGGCAGATGAACCGCTCCGGCCTGCTGACCGCCACCGCCCGGCTGATCGCCCAAGGCGAGGCCATCGCTGCCACCACGGCTGCAGGCACCCCGACCGCGCTCGGCCTGCAGCGCTTCGGCCATTTCAACGGGGTGGTAAAGCGCAACGGCACCGCCTTGGGCAACGTCGTCTCGGCCGAGATCACCTATGCCAACGGCCTCGACCGGATCGAGACCATCCGCAACGACGGCAAGATCGAGGGGGCGGATCCCGGCATGGCGGCCCTGACCGGCCGCATCGAGGTGCGTTTCGCCGATAGCGCCCTCGTCACCCAGGCCATCGATGGCACGCCCTGCGAGCTCGAGTTCGCCTACAGCCTTGGGGCGAATGCAAGTTTCACCTTCACCGCCCATGCCGTCTACCTGCCCGTCCCGCGGATCGAGATCCCCGGGCCGCAGGGCATCCAGGCCACCTTCGACTGGCAGGCGGCCCGCGCCACCAGCCCCGCCCGCATGTGCACCGCCGTCCTCGTCAACACCGTCACAGGATACTGATCATGATCCGCCTGAACTTGTCGAACCGCCCCGAATGGCTGGACCTCTTGCCCGGCTTGCGCGTCCTGGTGGCCCCTCTGACCACCGCGCTGATGGTCTCCGCCCGCGCCGACCCCATGATCGACGGCCTCTCGGAAACCTCCAGCCAGGAGGACATGGCGCTGGCCATGGCCAAGTCCGTCGCCCGCCGCGCAGTGCTGGAATGGGAAGGCGTCGGCGATGATGACGGCAACCTCCTGCCGGTCAGCCCGGCCGGGATCGACGCCCTCCTCGAAATCTGGCCGGTCTTCGAGGCCTTCCAGGCGCAGTACGTCGCCCGTGGCCTGATGCTGGATCAGGAAAAAAACGCCTCCGCGCCCTCGCCGACTGGTCCTTCGGCGGGGGCGGCGGCTACTGCGCGGCCTGCGCGGACCCCTGCCCGGACTGCCCCGCAAGACTGAACCGGCCGCAGACGGTCGAGGGCTGGCAGGTCTGGGACCTGACCCAGCGTCTTGGCGGCCAGCTGCGCATCGCACCGGGGGCCGTCATCGGATGGGACATGGGCGCCGCGCTTTCACTGGCAGAGGCGCTGGGCGTCAACGCCCTGATCGCCGCGGAACTGCTGCCTGAGGTCGAGGCGGTGATGGTGCGCAAACTCAACGAGCAGATGGAAGGACGCCGGAATGGCTGAGAAGAAGGTCTCCGTCCGCCTCGTGGCGGAGGGCGGACGGCGCGTGCGCGCCGAGCTGGAAGGCGTCGGCGAAGCCGGGGCCCGCGGCTTTGGCCGCCTTTCGCGCGAGATGGAACTGGCCAACACCCGGCTGGCCGCTTTCGCACGCCGGGCGGGGCTTGCCCTCGGGGCCGCTGCTGCCGCTGCCACGGCCTCGCTCGGCCTGATCGTCCGCTCCACCACCGAGAGTGCCGCGCAGATCCGGCAGTTCGCACAGGTCGCCAATGCGACGCCCGAGGCGTTGCAGCGCTGGTCGGCTGGCGCGAGGACGGTGGGCATCGAGCAGGAGAAGCTGGCCGACATCCTGAAGGACGTGAACGACCGGGTGGGGGATTTCCTGCAGACCGGCGGCGGGCCGATGGCGGATTTCTTCGAGAACGTCGCCCCGCGCGTGGGCGTCACCGCCGACCAGTTCGCCCGCCTTTCCGGCCCTGAGGCACTGCAACTTTACGTCGACACGTTGGAACGCGCCGGTCTCAGCCAGCAGGAAATGACCTTCTATCTCGAGGCCATGGCCTCGGACGCGACCCGCCTGCTGCCGCTTCTGCGGAACGGCGGAGCCGAGATGGCGCGGCTTGGCGACCAGGCTTACGAACTCGGTGCTGTGCTGGACAGCGACGCCCTCGAAGCCCTACGCCGCACGCAACTCGCACTCGGCACTGTGTCGCTGGTCTTTGATGGTCTGCGCAACCGCATCGCCGTCGCCGTAGCCCCGACCATCGAAGCGCTGGCCAATGCCTTCGTCGCCCTCGCGTCAGACGGTGGCATCCTGCGGTCGGCCATCGACGGGCTGATCGGCAACCTCGGCCGACTTGCCTCCTATGCCGCGACCTTCGCCGCTGTCATGGCCGGGCGCTGGGTCGCAGGGCTCGCCGCTGCAGCCCTCTCCGCGCGCGGCCTCGCGACAACCCTGGTCTTCTTCCGCGGTGCCCTGATCCGCACCGGCATTGGCGCCTTGATCGTCGGCGCGGGCGAGCTGGTCTATCAGTTCTCGCAGCTGGTGGCCCGGGTCGGCGGTGTGGGCGAAGCCTTCCGGCTGCTCGGGGATCTGGCGCGCGAGGTCTGGTCCCGCATCGGCCTGTCGCTGGACGCCGCACTCGCCCGCATGGCGGCCGGATGGGAGGGCCTGAAGGCGGCTGGTCTCTCTGCGCTCGAAGGCACCATCGCGGGCGTCGTCAGCTTCGGCGACCGGACAGCCGCGATCTTCCAGGGGGCGTATGATGCGGCCGTGGCGATCTGGGGCAGTCTGCCGGGCGCCATCGGCGACTTCGCCTTCCAGGCGGCAAACGGGCTGATCTCGGGTGTCGAGGCGATGCTGAACGGCGTTGTCACCCGCATCAACAGCTTCATCGAGACCCTGAACGCGGCCCTCGCGCTGTTGCCCGAATGGGCCACCGGCGAAGGCGGCGTGAGGATCGGCGTTCTCGACCCAGTAGAGCTGGGGCGCATCGGCAATCCCTTCGAGGGTGCCGCGACGGCTGCGGGCGCTGCGGCGGCGGACGCCTTTTCCGCCGCGCTGGCTCGCAGCTATCTCGAACCGCCTGACCTCGGCCTCGGGGCCATGGCTGCCGATGCCCGCACCCGGGCCGACGGCTATCGCGAAGCGGCCGGGATGCTGGCCGATGCCGCCGGTCGGCCGCTCGCCAGCTGGCAGGCGCTGAAGGATGCGGTGACCGGCACGGGGACCGAAGCAGAAACCGCGCTGGCGGATGCGGCCGCTTCTGCCGATGCCCTGACTTCCGGGCTGAACGACACCGCCACCGCCGCCGAAGGAGCAGGCGGCGCGGCACGCGATGCGGGCGCTGCGGCGGTCGACGGCGCGGACACGGCCCTTACCGGCTGGCAAGCCGTCACTGCCGCGCTCGCCGACTACGCCGCGAAGGCGCGCGACATCGGCGGGGATATCGGCAGCGCGCTCGTGGGCGCGTTCACCTCGGCCGAGAACGCCATCGGCGACTTCGTGAAGACCGGCAAGCTCGATTTCCGCGATCTGGTCACGTCGATGATCGCCGATCTGGCCAAGCTCGCGGCTCGTCGCTTCATCCTCGGCCCCATCGCCAATGCCCTTTCCGGCGCGCTGGGCGGCGCGAGTGGGATTTTCGCGAACATCCTGCATGCGGGCGGGACGGTCGGTGCCTCTGGTCCCGGCCGGATGGTCCCGGCGCTGGCCTTTGCGGGTGCCCCGCGCATGCACAACGGCGGCTGGGCCGGGCTGCGGCCCGACGAGGTCCCCGCAATCCTGCAGCGCGGCGAGCGGGTTCTCTCGCGCCAGGAGGCGGCAGGGTACGGCCGGGCGGGTGCGCCCACCATCAACGTCACGATCAACGCCCGCGACGCCCAGAGCTTCCGCCAGTCCCGAACGCAGGTCGCCAGCGACATCGCCCGCGCCGTGTCGCTGGGTCGGCGCGGCATGTGAGGATCAGCTATGGCTTTCCACGAGGTCCGGTTTCCGGACAACATCAGCCGGGGCGCGCGGGGCGGCCCCGAGCGGCGCACCCAGATCGTCGAACTGGCGAGCGGGGCAGAGGAACGCAATGCCAGCTGGGCCAACAGCCGCCGCCGCTATGATGTCGCCTACGGCATCCGCCGCGCCGATGATCTGGCGGCGGTCGTCGCCTTCTTCGAGGCCCGCAACGGCCGCCTACACGGCTTCCGTTTCAAGGATTGGGCCGACTTCAAGTCCTGCCTGCCATCGCAGATGCCCGACCCGACCGACCAGCCCATCGGGACCGGGAACGGGGCGGCCACCCTTTTCCAGCTGACCAAACGCTACACCTCCGGCGCGCAGTCCTGGACGCGGGCGATCACCAAGCCCGTCGCCGGGACGGTGACCATCGCCCTGAACGGCACGCCGCAAGCCTCCGGCTGGTCGGTCTCCACGACCACCGGCCTCGTTACCTTCACCACGGCCCCCGTCGCAGGCGTCGACATCACCGCGGGCTTCGAGTTCGACGTCCCCGTCCGCTTCGACACGGATGCTCTCGACGTCACCCTCGACCTCGAACGCCTCGGCTCGATCACCTCGATCCCTCTCGTGGAAATCCGCACATGAACGACGAATCCTTCTGGTCCCACCTTTGGCGCGAGATCGCCGCCTCGACGGCGCTGATGCTGGCCTTCTGGGGCGCGCTGGGCGGTGCCACCAATGCCCTGACCACCCGGATGGCGCTGCGCGAAGCCCTGCGCCATGTCCTGCTCGGCGGGTTGATCGCCGCAGGGATGGGCAGTTTTTCCATCGTGATCGTGGCGGGCTGGCTCGGTCTGCCCGATGGCGCCGTCGCCGCGGGCGGGGCGGTCGGCTCGGCCGCCTACCTGGTCGGCGTCTTCGGCGCCGCCTTCATCGAACTGATCCTCGCGAGGCTCCGCCGCGCCGGGAAGGATGACGCCGATGCATGAGATCCTTCGCCTTGCCCGCTCGCTGCGCTGCGATCCTGCCGACCCCGGTCAGGCCTTTGCGCACCGGCTGCGCATCGGCCTCGCGGTCGCCATCCTGATCCTTATCCTCTCAACCCTCGGGTAATCCCATGCAAACCTCTGATCGTGGGCTCTTGGCCCTGATCCGGCACGAAGGCGTCGTGCCCGGACCCTATCTCGACGTGAAGGACGTCTGGACCTTCGGCATCGGTCACACCGTCGCCGCCGGTCCGCCCGATCCGGCACGGTTGCCGCATGGGATGCCCGCCAATCTCGATGCCGGGATCCGCGAGGCGTTCCGCATCTTCCGCACCGACCTCGCCGCCTACGAGGCCGAGGTGTTGCGCGCCGTAAAGGTGCCGCTCGCGCCCCACGAGTTCGATGCGCTGGTGTCCTTCCACTACAATACCGGCGGCATCGCCAAGGCGGCGCTGACACGGCACCTGAACGCGGGCAACCGGGCAGCAGCGGCGGCGGCATTCATGGGCTGGCTGCGCCCTGCGGCCATCCGGTCCCGACGCGAGGCCGAGCGCGATCTCTTCGCCAAGGGCCGCTATCCGGCCGGTACCATCCCGGTCTGGTCGGTCGACCGCAACGGCCGGGTCGATTTCTCGCGGCCGATCCGGCGGCTCAGCGAGACCGAGGCGCTGGCACTGCTGCGCCCGCTGCTCAATCCACCCTCAACCCCTATGTCACCTGCCCCTTCCACGGCCGCCACCAGCACCGCGCCCGTGCAGGCGGCGCCGAGCCTGACCAGCCGCATTTTCACCTTCCTCAAGACCCTGATCGGAGCATGACCATGAACTGGACCCTCGCACGTGGCCTCGTCTATCTGGCCTGCCTTGCCGCCTCCGGCCTCGCTGTGGCAGGGCTGGCAGATTTCGACCTCGCAACCGGCACGCTCGATATTCGCCCCTTCAATCTCTATGCCCTGACCGGCGCGACCGGAGGTGTCGTGTCTTCGCTCCTGGCCTCCGTGGCCCTGCTGCGCGGCTGGGGGCGGAAGTGAAATCCCTTCCGCCCGCGGTGCAAGCCCATCTTGACGAGGGCACGACCACGCTTGCCTGGTGCTGGCGCATCACCCGGTCCGATGGTGTGACCTTCGGCTTCACCGACCACGACCGGACGCTGTCGTTCGACGGGACCGAGTTCGAACCGGAAAGCGGGCTGACCGCCTCAGAGGTCCGGTCGGGATCGGACCTCTCCGTCGATGCGCAGGATGCCCAAGGGGTACTGTCGTCGGACCGGATCACCGAGACCGACATCCTCGATGGCCGATGGGACAATGCGTCGGTCGAGGTCTGGCGGGTGAATTGGTCGGCACCGGCGCAGCGCGTGCTGCTGCGCCGCGGTGCCATCGGCCAGATCCGGCGCGGGCGGCTCGCCTTCGTGGCGGAGGTGCGGTCGTTGGCCCATGTCCTTGGCCAGACCGTGGGACGGACGTTTCAGGCGAGTTGCGATGCCGCGCTGGGCGATGTGCGTTGCGGCATGAATCTCGAGGCATCGGCCTTCAAGGGCAGCGGTACCGTCATTGACGTGCTGCGTGATCGGGCCTTAACCGGTTCCGGCCTCGGCAGCTTCGCGGCGGGCTGGTTCGCCTTCGGGCTTGTCGAATGGACCAGCGGCGCGAATGCAGGGCGGCGGGTCGAGGTGCTGTCGCATGACCTCGTCGACGGGGTGGCGATCCTGACCCTGCTGGAAGCGCCTGTGCGGCCGATTGCGACAACAGACGCGTTCGTGGTCCGGGCGGGCTGCGACAAGCGGATCGCGACCTGCAGCGGGAAGTTCGCCAACATAGCCAACTTCCGTGGGTTCCCGCACATCCCCGGGCAAGACGCAGTCCTGCGCTATGCGACGAAGGACGGCGGCCACGAGGGGGCGGTCCTGTGACCGCGACAGCCCTGACGGCCGATCCCGCTCTTGTCATCGCCGCTGCCCGATCCTGGCTCGGCACGCCCTATCACGACCAGGCCAGCCTGCGCGGGGTCGGTTGCGATTGCCTCGGCCTCGCGCGTGGCGTCTGGCGCGAAGTCATCGGCCCGGAGCCGTTCCCGATCCCGCCCTACAGCCGGGATTGGGGCGAGACCGGGCCGCGCGAGGTGCTGGCCGATGGGGCGCGCGCGATGATGCCCGAGATCGCACCGGCCGATGCGCCACCCAGCGCGCTGATCCTGTTCCGCATGATGCCCCGCGCCATCGCCAAGCATGTGGGCATCCTCACCGGCCCCGACACCTTTTTGCACGCTTACGAGCGGCTCGGCGTCATCGAGGAACTGCTGACCCCCGCGTGGCGCCGCCGCATCGCCTTCGCCTTCCTGTTTCCCGCACGTTGACCCCTACAATCTCGAGATTTGCAGATGGCCACGCTTGTCCTCGGCGCTGTCGGCTCCGCCATCGGCGGGGCCTTTGGCGGCGCGATCCTCGGCTTTTCTGGCGCCGCCATCGGCGGTTTCATCGGCTCCACCATCGGATCGGTGGTCGACAGCTGGATCGTGTCCTCGCTGGCGCCTGCCCAGAAGATCGAGGGGCAGCGCCTCGACAGCCTGCGCATCACCTCGGCGACGGAGGGTGCGATCATCCCGCGCCTCTACGGCCGCATGCGCATCGGCGGCAACATCATATGGGCCACGGATTTCCGCGAGGAGACGAAGACCACCACACAGGGCGGCGGCAAGGGCGGCGGCGGCGGGCGGGTCCAGACGACCGAGTACCTCTACTACGCCAGCTTCGCGGTGGCGCTTTGCGAGGGTCCGATTACAGGCATCGGTCGCATCTGGGCCGACGGCAAGCCGCTCGACATGACCGGCATCACCTGGCGCTGGTATCGAGGCGACGAGGCCCAGACGGCCGACCCGTTCATCGCGGCGAAGATGGGCGCAGCCAATACGCCCGCCTACCGCGGCACGGCCTACGTAGTCTTCGAGGAACTGCCGCTCTCGACCTACGGCAACCGCCTGCCGCAACTGTCCTTCGAGGTGTTCCGGCCGCTGGCCGACCCGGACACGGCCGAGGGTCTGGTCAAGGCGGTGACCATGATCCCGGCCTCGGGGGAGTTCACCTATGCCACGGAGGCTGTCCGCAAGACAGTCGGGGCCACGACCACGGTGTTCGGCCAGACGACCGGCGGCACCACCTCGGCCGAGAACCTGAACGCGCTGCCCGACGAGGTTGATATCGTCGTGGCCCTCGATCGGCTGCAGGCCATGGCCCCTGCCGTCGAAAGCGTCAGCCTGGTCGTCGCCTGGTTCGGCAATGACCTGCGTGCGGGCAACTGCAGCATCAAGCCGGGCGTCGAAGTGGCGACGAAGGTCACCAGCCCGAAGGTGTGGACGGTCAACGGCGTGGCACGGGCGAATGCCCATCTCGTCAGCCGCGATGCCGAGGATCGTCCGGTCTATGGCGGCACACCTGCGGATTTCGCTGTGGTGCAGGCGATCCGCGAGATGAAGGCGCGCGGGCTGCGGGTGACGTTCTATCCGTTCCTGTTGATGGACGTTCCGCCCGGCAACACCCTGCCGAACCCCTATTCTACCAACGCCGCCACGCCGGGCCAGCCTTCCTTCCCCTGGCGGGGCCGGATCACCTGTTCCCCGGCGGCAGGCTTTGCCGGGACGGCCGACAAGACCACCGCTGCAGCGACGCAGGTTTCCAGCTTCTTCGGCGCAGCCACCCCGGCGCAGTTCGCAGTTTCGGGCGACAACGTGACCTGGATCGGCCCCTCGGGCAACTGGGGCCTGCGCCGGATGATCCTGCACTACGCCCATCTCTGCGCTGTGGCGGGCGGTGTCGATGCCTTCCTGATCGGGACCGAGATGCGCGGGCTGACCACGATCCGCTCCAGCGCCAGCGCCTATCCGGCCGTCACCGCGTTCAAGGCGCTGGCGGCGGATGTGAAGTCGATCCTCGGGCCGGGCACCAAGGTCGGCTACGCCTCGGACTGGTCGGAGTATTTTGGGCATCAACCGGGCGATGGCAGCGGCGATGTCTATTTCCACCTCGACCCGCTCTGGTCGGATGCCAACATCGATTTCATTGGCATCGACAATTACATGCCGCTCTCCGACTGGCGCGACGGGTTCGACCATGCCGATGCGCTGCAAGGCTGGCCCGCGATCCATGACCGGGGCTACCTGCAGGCCAACATTGCAGGCGGCGAGGGCTTCGACTGGTTCTATGCCAGCGCGGCGGATCGATCGGCACAGATCCGCACCCCGATCACAGATGGCAGCGCGGGCAAGCCTTGGGTCTTCCGCTACAAGGATCTGCGCGCCTGGTGGTCGAACCCGCATTTCAACCGGCCGGGTGGGGTCGAGATCGGCACGCCGACCGCATGGGTGCCGCAATCAAAGCCCGTCTGGTTCACGGAACTGGGCTGCCCCGCAATCGACCGGGGCACAAACCAGCCGAACGTCTTCTTCGACCCGAAGTCGTCGGAGAGCTTCACGCCCTACTTCTCGCGCGGCTGGCGGGATGACGCGATCCAGCGTGCCTACCTCGAGGCCAGCTATCTCTGGTGGGGTCAGGACGCGAACAACCCGCCCTCACCCGTCTACGGCGGCCGGATGGTGCATGTGCCGGAATGTGCCGCCTGGACCTGGGATGCGCGGCCCTATCCGTTCTTTCCGGAACTTACCGGGGTCTGGACGGACGGCCCGAATTGGCGCCTTGGCCACTGGCTGACCGGCAGGCTGGGCGCGGTGTCGCTGGCCGCGCTCGTGCGCCACCTCTGCCTGCGCGCTGGACTGGCGGAAGACCTCATCGATGGTTCCGGTCTCTGGGGCGCGGTCGAGGGTTATGTGATCGGCGCGCTGGAAAGCCCGCGCGCATCGATTTCCACCTTGGCACGGCATTTCGGCTTCGATGCCATCGAGACGGAGGGCGTGATCCGCTTCGTCATGCGCGGGCGGGCCTCGGTTGCGACGCTCACCATCGACGATCTTGTCGCCTCTCGCGAGGGCGAGGCCTTCGAGCTGACCCGTGGCCAGGAGACGGAACTGCCCCAGGCCCTGAAGTGGCAGGTCGCTCGGGCGGATGAGGATTATGACGCAGCGCTTGTCGAGGCCCGCCGCATCACAGTCGACACCACCCGCATCGCCTCCGAGTCCTTCCCCATCGCAATCCCGCCCGAGGAGGCGGAACGCCGCTGCCGTCGCGCGCTGATGGAAGCCTGGATCGGCCGCGAGAGCGCGACCTTCCGCCTGCCGCCGTCTCGCCTGGCCCTCGACCCTGCCGACGTGATCCGGCTGGCCCATGACGGCCGCGAGGTCGAGTTCCGGCTGGTGTCGGTGGCCGATGCCGAGGCACGAGGGATCGAGGCTGTCCGCCAGGACAGGGCCGCCTACGATCTGCCGCCCGGCGATCCCCGCCCGGCCTCGCTCGCCAGCCCCGTCGTGTTCGGCACGCCCGAGGTGGTGATGCTGGACCTGCCCCAGATCAGCGAGGACCAGCCCGCCCATCGCCCCCTGATCGCTGCCCATGCCAGCCCCTGGCCGGGCGAGATCGCCGTCTTCCGCAGCGCCTCGACCGATGGCTTCAACCTCCTGACCACTTTCGGCAGTTGGGCCCGGATCGGCACTCTGGCCCTCGACTTCTTTCCCGGGCCATCCTCCCGCTTCGATCTGGGCAACGCGCTGATCGTCGATCTCCTGTCCGGTACGCTGGAAAGCGTGACCGACGTCGCGCTGTTCGGCGGGGCGAATGCGCTGGCGGTCGAGACAGCGGCGGGCCTTTGGGAAATCGTCCAGGCGGGCGCGGCTGAACTCATCGCCCCGGGCCGCTACCGCCTGACCCGCCTCCTGCGAGGCCAGCGTGGGACGGAACATGCGATGGGCAACCCGGCCCCGGCAGGGGCGCGGGTCGTTGTGCTGGACACGACATTGGCCTCGCTACCCATCGCCGAGGCCGATCTCGGTCTGCCATGGAACTGGCGGGTCGGCCCGGCTGCGCGAGCGGTCAGCGACGCGAGCTACGCCGCGCTGGGCTTCACCCCCACTGGCCGGGGGCTTGTCCCCTTCGCCCCGGTCCAGATCGAACAGCCGTGGCGAACGGCCCGCAGCCCTGGCGATCTGACCATCCGCTGGACGCGCCGCTCCCGCGCGCTGGTCGCCGATGCCTGGGAACAGGTCGAGGTGCCATTGGCCGAAGACTTCGAAAGGTACGATGTGCAGATCCTCGACGGGACGACCATCAAGCGCACCCTGACCAGCTCCACGACCTCCGTCCTCTACACCGCCGCCCAGCAGACCACTGATTGGGGTGCTCCGCTCGGGCCCGGCCAGACGCTGGCGATCCGCATCTACCAGCTCTCGAACCGCCTCGGCCGCGGCACGCCCGCGGCCGTGACCCTCCAGTTCTGACGGAATTTCCCATGTCCGACACCACGACCCATCTGGGCCTGCCCTACCTTCTGGCGGCGCAGGCGCAGAAGCATGTCACCCACAACGAGGCCCTGCGGCTGCTCGATGCCATGGTGCAGCTCTCGGTCCTCGACCGCACGCGCACCGCGCCCCCGGCCAGCCCGGCGGACGGCAATCGCTATCTTGTGGCCCCGGGCGCCACCGGCCTCTGGGCGGGATGGGATCTGAACATCGCCTTCTGGGTCGATGGCGCTTGGATCCGCCTCGTCCCGCGCACCGGCTGGCTGGTGTGGGTCGCAGCCGAGGGCCTGTTCCTCGTCTGGAGCGGCAGCGTCTGGGAGGTCGTGGGCGAGCCGCGCGACGTCTCGGACGCGGTCTTCAGCCTGGTGAACGATGCGGACCCGACAAAGAAGGCCACCTTCTCCCTCGCAGGAATCAGCGCAGGCACAACGCGCAGCTTCACCCTGCCGAATACCTCGTCGGAACTGGCGATCCTTGCAGGCACCCAGACCTTCACCGGTAGCAAGACCTTCTCGGGAACGCTGACCGCTTCGGGCACGGTTACGGTCTCGGCGGCGTCGGCCAGTATTGGGACGGCGACGACGACCGCCACCTACGGTATGGGCACCGGCGCCACGACGACCGGCGTCACCAAGACCGTGAACATCGGCACCGGCGGCGCCTCCGGATCGACCACGGTCGTGAACATCGGCTCTGCGACGGCTGGCGCGGGCGGCACGACGGTGGTGAACACGCCCACGGTCACCTTCGCCAATGCCGTCACGCAGGTCGGCATGCCGCAGGCGAACCTTACCGCGCAACTCTTGGGCCTCGGCGGGGCGACGGCCGACAGCTACAACCGGCTGTCGGTCAACACGCCTGCGGTCCTCCTGAACAATGCAGGCGCGGGGATCGAGGCGACAGTGAACAAGGCGGCCCCGGCGAACGATGCGGCCTTCGCCTTCAAGACCGGTTTCTCCGCCCGCGCCCTCATCGGGTTGCTCGGCAACGACGACTTCAGCTTCAAGGTCAGCCCGGACGGGTCGGCCTTCTATGACGCGCTCCGCATCGACCGGACCAACGGCCAGGTGGAACTGCCGCAGCCGACGGTGTTGCCCGGCCTCAGCGCCGCGCCGCCCCCGCCGCCCGCGGGGAAGGCGGCCGTCTACGCCCGCAACCGGGCGGGGGCCCCGTGGATCGACGTGATGCGCCCCTCCGGCCGGGACTTCCCCCTGCAGCCGCATTTCGGGGTGAACCGGATCGCGACCTGGTCGCCGTCGGTCAGCACCACGATCACAACGGAAGGCATGCCGATCACCTCGGTCGGCACCGTCTCACACCCGACCCTCGCCGCCACGAACCTGGCCGCCAGCATGCGGCGCTGGCGTCTGACCTCCGCGGCAGTTGTGGATTCTGCAGCAGACCAGCGATCGGCAGGCTGGGCCTGCTGGCGCGGCAATGCCGCAGGCCTCGGCGGCTGGACCTTTGTGACGCGGATTTCGTTGACCACGCTGCAGGCGACCGGCATGGGCTTCTTCGGGCTTTACGGATCGACGGCCGCGCTCGCCACCACGCTGACGCTGGCCGCGGCCATCAACTGCATCGGGGTCGGCTTCCAGCGCGGGACGCACACCCGTTGGCAGCTGGTCGCGAACGATGGCACCGGGGCGCCGACGCTGACCGACATGGGCGCGTCCTTCGCCATCGCCACGGGCGGCGTGCTGACCCTGTTCATCGCCGCACCGCCAAACGGCAGTTCCGTCTGGGTGCGGGTGGTGGACGAGGTCTCCGGCGCGATTTTCGAACAGGAGATCACCGCTGACCTGCCTGCCACCACGCAATTCCTGTCGCCGCGGTTGTTCCTGAACACCGGCGCAACGGCGGCGGCGGTCGCTTATGACTGCGCCGGGGTTTATCTGGAGACGGATTTCTGATCAGGCTTCATAGGAAACCAACGCGTGTGAAGCCCGGGCCGAGCGACATCAACGGGAAGCGCCGAACGCCTCGACCATGGCGCATCGCCCGGCCCGGATCACAGGTTCACGGTTTCAAAGAGCGGCAGGGATTCGCTGCGGCGGAATGGTGGCACAGCTAAGCGGCATCTGTCCCCTGCGGCGATGGGCACAATTGTGCAACTTGGATCAAGCCCTGGTTCGGCGTCGTGATTTGGTGATCGTCGGCCGGTCACCACCTGAAATTTTCGCTTTCCCGGTACATGTCGGGTAGCGGACGCAGCCAAGGAACTTGCCAAAAGTGCCGCTTCGTTCGACCAGCCAGCCATCCTCGCACTCCGGGCAAGTCGGATAACTGGCACCACACCCGCAGCGAACCTCGCTCGTCCCCTCGGCAAGGCGTGGCAGTGCTGCGCTGCACGACGGGCAGGCGGGCAGCAGGTTTCCGCAGTGCTGGACGTGCTCGCATCGATACCAGATGCGGCCATCCTGCCCGGTCACGCCCAGCAATCGCCCACCGCATTCGCCACAGACGTGGGCCTCTGTTTCAGCTCCGGGGGCTGTCGATATCCCGTAGGCGGGATCTTTGCGAAGCTCGGTCACGAAGGACGAAGGACGGGCATTCGAGGCAAGGATCGTCAGGGTATGGCGAGCCCGCGTCATCGCCACATACATGACGCGCCGCTCTTCAGCGTTCTGGAACGCCTCCTCCTCGGGCGAGACCAGAGACAGGAGGGGGTCGTCGACGATCTCTGACGGGAACCCCATGCGCCCGCTGTCGGCGTTCAGCAGGATGACATGGTCAGCCTCAAGACCCTTCGAGGCATGGATGGTCTTGAAGCTGATCTTCAGCCGCGGGAACCGGCGGCGGAGACCCGGCATGTCCGGCTCGGTGAAGCGATAGCGACCAAGAAGCAGGACCGTCGCGGGCTTTGCCTCCGGCGCCATCGCGGCTGACAGGGCGCCGAGCAGCTCGTTCAGCTTCCCCTCATCCTCGCCCTTGGACACGGAGACGACCCTGATTGCCGGTTCGGTCGCAGTCCCGGCCGGGACGATCTTCTTGTCGATCTGGGCGGGGTTCCGCAAAACGAATGTTCGGGCGGCAAAGGCGATGTGGTCGACCGACCGGAAGGTGCGGCCGAGGTCGACGGTCCTGTGCACGCCAGCCTCGCCGTCGAAGCTGCCGCCGAACTCCCGCCCGAAATGGCGCATTAGGTGGATGTCGGATCCGGCGAAGCGGAAGATCGACTGCCAGTCGTCACCCACGGCAAAGACGCGCACATCGGGATGCTGCGCCTTCAGCGCCTTCACCAGCCTTGCGCGGCTTTGCGAGATGTCCTGGAACTCGTCGACCAGGATGTGACGGAACGGGCTGACATAGCGGCCGTCCTCTGCATAGAGCGCGGCGCGCAGGATCATGTCCTCGAAGTCGATCCGGCCCTCCAGACGCTTTTGATATTCCTCGAAGACCGGCGCGAAGACATCGAGGAACGCCCGGGCGCGTTTCCCCAGCTTCATCCGATCTGACTTGGTCTGGCAGTCCTGCAGGCTGTAGCCGCCGCTCTTGAATTTGCGCAGGAAGGTTCCGAGCAGCTTGGAAAAGTCATCGACCTGCTTCAGCTCGACGATCCGGTCATAGATTGTGTCGACGGGCCGGGGGGTCTGGGTGACATGCGGCGCCAGCTTTTCGGCGAGGCCGGTCAGCAGGCGGCCCTCCTGCCGCTCATAGCTGAAGGTCTCGATCAGGGTGGTCTGATGCTCAGCGTGGACCTTCCGCTTCCAGTCCATGCCCGCCAGGTATTCGTCGCGGTCCACGAAGGGCGCCGTGACCAGCCGTTCGCTACCGTCCCG
This sequence comes from Cereibacter ovatus, assembly GCF_900207575.1. Classification (GTDB taxonomy): domain Bacteria; phylum Pseudomonadota; class Alphaproteobacteria; order Rhodobacterales; family Rhodobacteraceae; genus Cereibacter_A; species Cereibacter_A ovatus. The sequence goes on along the minus strand of NZ_OAOQ01000014.1, from coordinate 3,003 downwards.
CGCCTTCTCACGCCGCACTCCGAAATGCTCGATGTAGATGCCGCTTTCGGTCAGGCGGAAATCGGGCTGGTAATCGCGCCTGCCGATCTCGGAAACCTTGTGTTCGTAGAGGGGCTCGTACTCGTACTCGACGCCGTTTTCGTAAAGCCAGTTGGCGATCCGCAGTTCTTCGTAGCTCTTGACCTTTTCGCCCTGCAGCGTCCGCAGGTCTTGGCTTTCCATGTGGGTGTAGAAGTCATGCTTGGTCTTGAAGTCCCATTCCGTCTTGGGCTCTACAAGGAAATGCGCGAAGAACTGGATGATCGCCTTCGACACCTCTGACAGACGGTAGACCAGGTCCTTCAGGATCTGCTTGATCAGGTTGGAGAAGGCGGTGTCGTCGGTGGCATGATCCGCCAAGGCGGGCTTGGACCCTTCGACGATCCCGATGATGTCGTAGGCAATCGCGTGGAAGGTCCGCGCGACGATGGGTACGCCAGATCGGGCCTCGACCCGTTCCGACATTTCCTCAGCCGCATTCTTCGCGAAGGCCAGAAGCAGGATTTCGTCCGGCTGGCGGATGCCCGCCTTGACCAGATAGGCCGCCTTTGCGGTGATGACGCTGGTCTTCCCCGATCCCGCACCGGCGAGAACCAGCGTCGCATCCTCATCGACGACAACCGAAAGGCGCTGTTCCGGCGTCAGCGGCTTGCTCTCGATGGTGTCGAAGAAATCCTTCCAGCGGTCCAGTTCGGCCGTGACGAAGGCGGTGATGGCATTCGCCCGCGCCGTTCGCGGGTCGGCGACGAATTTCCGGACAGGTGCGATGCGCGCGACGACCTCGGGGCCGATGGCATCGGCATTCAGCTTCGACAGAAGCGATGCATCCAGAGCCTTGGCGTCATCCATGAGCGGCGCGATCTTGCACGCCGAGGGATATTGCGGCGGTGCCGCTAGTCCAAGCACCCCGGCAAGAACCCTGTTCAGCCGCGCCGCTTCCTTCTCAAGGGCTACGAGATTGACGCGCGTCCAGGCCTCCTTGACCTCTTCCGCGAACTCCCTCGCTGCGACGTGCCCCGCCCCCTTCAGCGTGACAATGTTATGCTCCTGCGAGTTTATGGTCAGCGCAGTTCCGAGCATCCCTTTCCGGAGAGCTGGTGCATGGGTCAGCGCCTGCAGTGACACGGTCGCAACCTGACCGCCTCGCGTAATCCTGATGTGATCCCCGTCTAGCGCCATGGCACGAGCAGACATCCCAAAGGGATCAATCAGGAAACCAAGCAAAGGGCGTTGTTGCAGTCGAATCAATGAACTGGGCCTCGTCGTCGCGCCCTGTCAGCTTGTGCTGCGACCGGCTTGAACTGCAACTGGCGAGTGCACAGGCCGTGGTTGGGAGTTCTACAGCTTCATTGGCCGACAATCGACGAAACCACGCGTTCGTGTCGTGCGTGCTTTGATTTCAGCCCGCTAGCAGCAACAGCCGTTGATGACAGTTTGAACCTGTATTCTGACGCCAAAGGATTTTGAGATGCGCAGCGTGGCGTCAGATCCGAGACCTATCGATGTCGTGCGGAATTAGCTCCCACATTCTCCGCATGTCTTGCGGTGTTTTTCTTGCGCTTGCGGAGAATGCTGCGCACAATCGCCGCATCTAGCGCGGAGAATATGGTGTACATCTGGGAGCAACCAGACTGGCCGAAGCTGAACTGGCAGGATGGCAGCATCGCCGCGCCCCTGGCTGCAGTGCGTCACAACCAGGGCCGACTGATCGGCCGGATGGAGGCGCTGGGCTTCAAGCTGCGCGAGGAGGCGGTCCTGCAGACCCTCACGCAGGATGTTGTCAAGACAAGCGAGATCGAGGGCGAGCAGCTGGATGCCACTCAGGTGCGGTCATCCCTCGCGCGACGGCTTGGCATCGACATTGGCGCCCTGCCTCCGACCGATCGCAATGTGGAGGGCATCGTCGAGGTGATGCTGGACGCGACGCGGAACTATCAGGCCGCGCTCACCGCCGAGCGCCTTTTCGGATGGCATGCGGCTTTGTTCCCCACCGGCCGCAGCGGCATGACGAAGATCATCGTCGGGGACTGGCGCGATGACAGTACCGGCCCGATGCAGGTTGTGTCGGGGCCCTACGGCCGGGAGAAGGTTCACTACTCGGCCCCGCCAGCACCGCGCGTCGCGGAGGAAATGGAAGCCTTCCTCGCATGGTTCAACGCGCCCTTGGCCACCGACCCTGTGATCAAGGCGGCGCTGGCGCATCTGTGGTTTGTGACGATCCACCCATTCGAGGACGGCAACGGCCGCATCGCCCGCGCCATCGCTGACCTGGCGCTTGCCCGGTCGGAGGGGAGCTCGCAGCGGTTCTACAGTATGTCCGCGCAGATCAGGACCGAGCGGAACGCGTACTACGACCAGCTTGAGCGCACCCAGAAGGGCGGCACGGACGTCACGGCGTGGATTTTGTGGTTCCTCGACTGCCTCGGCCGAGCCATCCACGGCGCAGATGGCGTCTTGGCGGCGGTCGTTGCCAAGGGGCAGTTCTGGGAACGCACTGCAGCACTGGCGCTGAACGAACGCCAGATCAAGGTACTGAACCGCTTGCTTGATGGGTTCGAGGGAAAGATGACCTCTTCGAAGTGGGCCATCATCGCCAAGTGCTCACAGGACACCGCGAACCGCGACATCGCGGCGCTGCTCGAGCTCGGCCTGCTCCGGAAGGGCGAAGGCGGCGGCCGCAGCACGCACTATGAGTTGGTGCTGTGAGTGTACTTTCGACGATTATCCGCACCGTCGATGGGGGGCTCGCAAAACGTTGACCAGGTGTTGACAAGAAATCCAAAAGCAAAAACCCGACGGTTTACGTCGGGTTCTAAGCATCTGATATCTTTTTATTTTTTGGTTGCGGGGATAGGATTTGAACCTATGACCTTCAGGTTATGAGCCTGACGAGCTACCGGGCTGCTCCACCCCGCGTTGATTTATGTTTGGTTGTTTTGTTTTGTACGTTTTTGAGAGGTATCG
>NZ_OAOQ01000035.1:2500-5629 GCF_900207575.1 Cereibacter ovatus | reverse complement strand
CCTTCAGGTTATGAGCCTGACGAGCTACCGGGCTGCTCCACCCCGCGTTGATTTATGTTTGGTTGTTTTGTTTTGTACGTTTTTGAGAGGTATCGTTTCTTGTCAAGTCTGGCGGCGACCTACTCTCCCACGTCTTGAGACGCAGTACCATTGGCGCGACGGCACTTAACTTCCGAGTTCGGGATGGGATCGGGTGTTTTGCTCGTGCTATGGCCACCAGACCTGAGAAGAAACGGCAACATCAGTTTTGTTCCAGGTTTTTTTTTGCTTCTGATTTTGGTAATTGGCTTATTTAGCCTTGCTGTTACCGGATCAGATCAAGCCTATCGGGCAATTAGTACCAGTCAGCTGAACGCATTGCTGCGCTTACACCTCTGGCCTATCGACGTGGTGGTCTTCCACGGCCCTCAAGGGAGACCTTGTTTTGAAGGGGGCTTCCCGCTTAGATGCCTTCAGCGGTTATCCTGTCCGATCATAGCTACCCAGCACTGCCGTTGGCACGACAACTGGTCCACCAGTGGATCGTTCACCCCGGTCCTCTCGTACTAGGGGCAACTCTTCTCAAGTCTCCTACACCCACGGCAGATAGGGACCGAACTGTCTCACGACGTTCTAAACCCAGCTCACGTACCTCTTTAAATGGCGAACAGCCATACCCTTGGGACCTGCTCCAGCCCCAGGATGAGATGAGCCGACATCGAGGTGCCAAACGATGCCGTCGATATGGACTCTTGGGCATCATCAGCCTGTTATCCCCAGAGTACCTTTTATCCGTTGAGCGATGGCCCTTCCACTCGGGACCACCGGATCACTATGGCCGACTTTCGTCTCTGCTCGACTTGTCAGTCTTGCAGTCAGGCGGGCTTCTGCCATTGCACTCGACGACCGATTTCCGACCGGTCTGAGCCCACCATCGCGCGCCTCCGTTACTGTTTGGGAGGCGACCGCCCCAGTCAAACTACCCACCACGCAGGGTCCCGGACCCGGATAACGGGCCGCGGTTAGACATCAAGAGTGCGAAGGGTGGTATCTCAAGGATGGCTTCACGGGAACTGGCGTCCCCGCTTCGATGCCTACCACCTATCCTGCACATCACAATCCTGATGCCAGTGCGAAGCTATAGTAAAGGTTCATGGGGTCTTTCCGTCTAACCGCGGGAAGTGTGCATCTTGACACACAGTTCAATTTCGCTGAGTCCACATCAGAGACAGCGGGGAGATCGTTACGCCATTCGTGCAGGTCGGAACTTACCCGACAAGGAATTTCGCTACCTTAGGACCGTTATAGTTACGGCCGCCGTTTACTGGGGCTTCAATTCAAGGCTTGCACCTCTCCTTTTAACCTTCCAGCACCGGGCAGGCGTCAGACCCTATACGTCGCCTTACGGCTTCGCAGAGCCCTGTGTTTTAAGTAAACAGTCGCCACCCCCTGGTTTGTGCCCCCCGCCCATAGTTGCCTACAGACGGGGCCTCCTTCTCGCGAACTTACGGAGGCATTTTGCCGAGTTCCTTTGATGTGGTTCTCTCAAGCGCCTTGGTATACTCTACCAGTCCACCTGTGTCGGTTTAGGGTACGGTCTGATGGAGGGCTATTTCCAGGGACCTCTGAGCGGCCTGCCCAATCCGATAAGGGCAGACAACCTTTGAGATCCGTCACATCCTCCTGGCCCAGGAATATTAACCTGGTTCCCATCGACTACGCCTTTCGGCCTCGCCTTAGGGGCCGGCTCACCCTGCTCAGATTAGCTTTAAGCAGGAACCCTTGGACTTTCGGCGACAGGGTCTCTCACCCTGTTTGTCGCTACTCATGTCAACATTCTCGCTTCCGATCTCTCCACCGGATGCCTTACGGCCCGGCTTCACAGAAAGCGCCTTGTCTGCGCATATGCGCGCGCTACCGCTTCGCTACTTGAGCGCATTGGTGTCGCGATCATTAGAACAGACAGTGCGCTATATCACGGAACGCTCCGCTACCACGCACATTGCTGTGCATCCTGAGCTTCGGCTCGTGGCTTGAGCCCCGTTACATCTTCGCCGCAGGACAGCTTATCTAGACCAGTGAGCTGTTACGCTATCTTTAAAGGATGGCTGCTTCTAAGCCAACCTCCTGGTTGTTTTGGCCGTCCCACATGCTTTCCCACTTAGCCACGAATTGGGGGCCTTAGCTGCAGGTCAGGGTTGTTTCCCTCTTCACGACGGACGTTAGCACCCGCCGTGTGTCTCCCGGATAGTACTCTCGGGTATTCGGAGTTTGCTTAGACTCAGTAAGGCTGTGGGCCCCCATCATCCATGCAGTGCTCTACCCCCCGAGGTATTCGTCCGAGGCGCTACCTAAATAGCTTTCGCGGAGAACCAGCTATCTCCAGGTTTGATTGGCCTTTCACCCCTAGCCACAAGTCATCCAGACCCTTTTCAACGGGTGTTGGTTCGGACCTCCATCAGGTGTTACCCTGACTTCATCCTGCTCATGGCTAGATCACCTGGTTTCGGGTCTGATCCCACGAACTCGACGCCCTTTTAAGACTCGCTTTCGCTGCGCCTCCACCTACCGGCTTAAGCTTGCTCGTGAGACCAAGTCGTTGACCCATTATACAAAAGGTACGCCGTCAGGTCTCATGGACCCTCCGACTGCTTGTAGGCGTTCGGTTTCAGGTACTGTTTCACTCCCCTCGTCGGGGTGCTTTTCACCTTTCCCTCACGGTACTGGTTCGCTATCGGTCAGCAAGGAGTACTTAGCCTTCGGGGGTGGTCCCCCGATCTTCAGACAGGATTTCACGTGTCCCGCCCTACTTGATATGTCCTGTGGAGCTTCCTGTACGGGGCTGTCACCCTGTATCGCTGCGCTTTCCAGCGCATTCCAGTCACTCTTCGAGGATCGGCTGGTCCGCGTTCGCTCGCCACTACTAACGGAGTCTCTGTTGATTTCCTTTCCTCCGGGTACTTAGATGTTTCAGTTCCCCGGGTTTGCTTCAAAACCCCTATGTATTCAGGGTAATGATACCTGTTTCACCCCACTATCGATATCCGATGGATAACAATAGCGGAATGTCAGGTGGGTTTCCCCATTCGGAGATCCATGGATCAAAGCCTATTCCCGGCTCCCCATGGCTTAACGCAGGGTATCACGTCC
>NZ_OAOQ01000042.1 GCF_900207575.1 Cereibacter ovatus | reverse complement strand
CGGCCGAGGCCCTTCGCCCCGGCCTCGCCCACGCCCTCCAGTTCGGCGCGCACGCGACGTCCGCCCTCCGCCACGAGGCGGACGGAGACCTTCTTTTCGGCCATGAGGAAAACCTTGATTCTGTGGTAAGTGCTTAGGGCGGAGGGCAGGACTTGGAGTCTCTGTTTCAGTTGCCAAAGGACTGACGATGATCGGCCAAAGCCAAAGCACGCAGCACGGCGATGAAGAACCCAAGCCCACCGATCAAGCGGGGCTCGGGTTGCCACTGCGTGGATTTGATGAGGGCGATGAGGCACAGTCCCGTTCGCTTCCGGCAAAGCAGGACCTGAAGGGACTGGCGCGTGGGGCTGTACCAAACGGCTATCGGGATCGATCCGATCGAACCTGAATCATGCGCGCGGCGCGCCGGTTGGTCTCATGGCGTCAGATCGGGGTCATCGCCGTTGAACGCTCGGCCATCTGCTCGTTGAGTTTGCGCACCATCACCGCCTCGATTTCGGGCAGCAGTTCCGCGGCGATCAGGGCATTGACGCCCAGCGCCTCGGCCAGTGAAAGCGCAGCGCCCATGTCCCATCCGATCACTGCCCCCGGCGCGATGCGCAGCTGGCCACCGAGGCGCTGGGTCAGGTCCCAGACCTGCCAGCCCTCGATGGTCTGCGGCCGGTTCAATCTTGCGGGGCAGTCGGGGCAGGGGCCTGCGCAGGCCGCGCAGTAGCCGTCGCCCCCGCCGAAGGACCAGTCGGCGAGGGCGCGGAGGCGTTTTTTTCCAGATCCAGCATCAGGCCGCGGGCGACATATTGCGCCTGGAAGGCCTCGAATACGGGCCAGATTTCGAGAAGGGCGTCGATCCCGGCCGGGCTGACCGGGACGAGGTTGCCCGCCTCGTCGCCGACACCTTCCCATTCCAGAACGGCGCGACGGGCGACGGCCTTGGCCATAGCCAGCGCCATGTCCTCCTGGCTGGAGGTTTCCGACAGGCCATCGATGGCCGGGTCGGCGCGGGCCGAGACCATCATCGCGGTGGTCAGGGGCGCCACCAGGACGCGCAGGCCGGGCAGCAGGTCCAGCCATTCGGGCCGGTTCGACAGGTTCAGACGGATCATGGTCAGTATCCCGTGATGGTGTTGACGAGGACAGCGGTGCACATCCGGGCGGGGCTGGTGGCCTTTGCCGCCTGCCAGTCGAAAGTGGCCTGAATGCCCTGGGGTCCGGGGATTTCGATCCGCGGGACGGGCAGGTAGACGGCGTGGGCGGTGAAGGTGAAGCTGGCGTTGGCGCCGAGGCTGTAGGCGAACTCGAGCTCGCAAGGCGTGCCGTCGATGGCTTGGGTCACCAGCGCCGGGTCGGCGAAGCGCACCTCGATCCGGCCGGTCAGCGCGGCCATGCCCGGATCGGCGCCCTCGATCCTGCCATCGTTGCGGATGGTCTCGATCCGGTCGAGCCCGTTGGCATAGGTGATCTCGGCCGAGACGACATTGCCCAGCGCCGTGCCGTTGCGCTTCACCACCCCGTTGAAATGGCCGAAGCGCTGAAGGCCGAACGCGGTCGGCGTGCCTGCGGCCGTGGTGGCTGCAATGGCCTCACCCTGGGCGATCAGCCGGGCAGTCGCCGTCAGGAGGCCCGAACGGCTCATCTGCCACGAAAGCTGGTCCATCACGCAGCCCGCATACATCGCGAACCGCGGCACCTCGGGCATGGCGACTTCGATGGCCATCGAGGGCAGCGTCCAGTTCCCCGATTGGAACGTGTGGGTCTTGGGCGTGGTCCCCGTCGTGGTCGGGGCGCCGAAGGCCGCCTTCAGCCAGAAGCCAAAGGCCTCCACATCGATCGGCACCACCACCTCGCCATCGGCGGTGACGGCGTCCTTGATCGGGGCCAGGGGATCGCGGCCGTAGCCGAGAAGCTCAGAATTCAGCAGGGGCTGTTCCGCGCCCAGCGTGGTGCGGGCGAAGGGCATCAGCCGATAGCCGCTGGCGGGCGGGGTGCCGTAAACCGTCTCGAACGCAAGCGCCATCTGCGCCCGCGCGCCGTGTGCGCGTGCCATGGGGGTCTCCTATGTGGGGGATGTCAGGCCAGGGGGCCGGTGGTGGTATAGTGCAGGACGACAGTGATCACCGCCGCCTTCAGGGCCGCGGCGCCCTCGACCGGCAGGTCGACCGAGGCCGGGGCTTCGGCTTCGACCCAGTCGCAAAGGCCGCCGAGTGTGCGATCGGCTTCCATCGCCGTGCCGATGGCAGCGATCAGGGTGTCGAAGGCGCTGGCCCGGCCGGTGCCCGCCTGGACGACAACCTCCAGCTCGGCCCGATGCTGGTAGTGATAGCGCAGCGGCGACAGCGTCACCTCCGGCTCACCGGGTTGGCCGTCGCGCAGGATGATCAGCCCGGCCGCGGGGATCCTCTCGGGCAGCACCTCGTCACGCAGGGTGAGGGCGGCAAGCGGTTGCAGCCGCGCGTGCAGCGCAGCGAGGACAGTCTCGCGGGTGGTTGGCATCTTGTGTTCCGGGGTTCCGGGACAGGCCCGGGGTCAGTGTTCCCTGTCGCCTTTCGGGAGGGGCAGGTTGGCCAGCCGTCGCGGCAGATCAGCGCGGCTGTGCAGGAAATCGATGATGATCACCTGCTCGGCGTCTTCGACGAAGACCACGAAATGCTGGCCTGCCCGCGCGAAGCGCAGATCCTCGACCAGATCGGGGTCGATGAGCCGACGGCAATCCTGTGACAGGGCGGTGCCCGCGGCGATCTCGCGGCAGGTGGAGATCAGGTCATCCTCATAGGCAGCTGCCTGTCGTGGTCCGAAGGTCTCGACGGTCCAGCGTGCAATCTCGATCAGCGATGCCTCCGCCTGTCGTGTCAGGCGCCATGGTTTCGGCATCAGGAATTGGCACGCGCGGCGGCAAAAGCCCGGCGGATTGCATCCTCGCCACTTCCCTCGGCCAGATCCCCGCGCCGGGCCTGTTCAAGCCCGGTGGTCAGACGGCTGCGCAACGCGCCAAGTTCCGCTTCTTCGCGTTCAAGAAGGCGAAGCCCGGCGCGCAGCGCTTCGGATGCGTTCTGATACCGACCGGATGCCACCAGGCGGTCGACAAGGTCGGATTGCGTTTCAGTCAGGACAACGTTTCTGGTGGCCATGGGAGTCTCACTGAGGATCATTGGCAATATATGCCAACGGGCCTGCCATGTCGACAGGTCCCGTCATGACCGTGTTTCAACCCACCCCGCCACGATCCGCCCCGGCACGGCGTCGATGGCCCGCTCAGCATCCCGCGCCAGATCGAGCCGCTTGCGCAGCTTGACCTGTGGCAGCAGCAGGAAGATCGGTACCGTGGTCAGCCCGCGGCCGGATTTCGACTGCGATGCCACCGCGCGCCCCTTGCTGTTCAGCCGCCCCTCGGCCACCAGCAGGCTCGGTCCGCGGCGCTTGTAGATGAACCGCAATTGCAGCCCCGTGCGGCGCTCCCATTCGCCGGGGGTGATGCGGCCGCCGCGGGTGGATTTGCCTGCGGCGGCGGTGGGGA
>NZ_OAOQ01000047.1 GCF_900207575.1 Cereibacter ovatus | reverse complement strand
CCAGCCTCCATGGAGAAACTCCGTCCTGATCAACATCAGGCTCCAATCAGCCGATTACGACCAAGCCAGGAAGGTGGGGTTCAGGCGACGCTTACCTACGCCCGGATCAACCCGCGCCACGAGCTCTCAGAGCCCGCCCGCCGCTATGCTTATGCCACGCCCGTCGACATGGCGAAGGAACTGCTGACGCTCCGCGGCGAGTCCACCATGGCGCTGTCGCCCGCGAGCCTCGTGACCCGCGCGCTGCACACCACCTCCGACTTCCCGATCATCCTCGGGGACACGGTGGGCCGTGTGCTGCGCGATGCCTACCAGGCCGCACCCTCGGGTATCCGCCGCCTGGGCCGCCAGACTACAGCTCGCGACTTCCGCGCCGTGAACAAGATCATGCTGGGCGAGGCGCCGCTGCTTGAGAAGCTGAACGAGCATGGCGAGATCAAGGCCGGGACCATGGCCGAGGCGCGCGAGGCCTACAAGGTCGAGACTTGGGCGCGGAAGATCGGCATCACCCGTCAGGTGCTGGTCAACGACGACCTCGGCGCCTTCGCGGACCTCGCCCGCCGCATGGGACAGGCCGCGGCCGAGACCGAAGCACGGATCCTCGTCACCCTCCTCGAGGCGGGCAGCGGGAACGGGCCCACGATGTCGGACGGCAAGACGCTGTTCCACGCCGATCACGGCAACAAGGCGGGCACCGGGGCTGTGATCTCCGACGCGACGCTCTCGGCCGCCCGGCTGGCGCTGCGCACCCAGAAGGGCATCGAGGATCGCACGATCCGTGTGACGCCGCGCAACCTGCTGGTCCCGCCCGCGCTGGAGACCACGGCCGAGAAGTGGCTGGCCAGCATCGCACCCGCGACGGCGGCCGACGTGAATCCCTTCTCCGGCTCGCTCTCGCTGGTGGTCGAGCCGCGCCTGTCGAGCGCGACCCGCTGGTATGTCACCGCCGATCCCGGCGAGATCGACGGGCTGGAGTTCGCGTACCTCTCTGGCGCGGAGGGCCCGCAGGTCGAAAGCCGCTCGGGCTGGGACGTGGACGGCGTGGAGATCCGGGTAATCCTCGATTTCGGGGCCGGGTTCATCGACCACCGCGGCTGGTTCATGAATGCGGGCGCGTGATGGCCGACCTTGCCCAGCTCACCGCCTGGCGCGACGCCCTGATGGCCGCGCGCTACCGGAGCGTCCGCACCGTCGAATACGACGGCAAGCGCATCACCTACGCGAGCGATGGCGAGATGGCCGCCGCGCTCGCGGACCTCAACCGGCAGATCGCAGGGGCGACCGAGCGCATCTCAGTCGTCCGCATCCAATCCTCGAAAGGGCTCTGAGATGAAGAACTACCTCCAGAACGGCCACATCGTCCGCGTCACCACGCCCACGGGCGGCATCGCCTCGGGCGACGCACTGATCGTCGGCAACATCTTCGGCATCGCCGCGTATTCCTCGGCCGAGGGCGACCCGGTCGAGCTCTCCACGACCGGCGTGTTCCAGTTGCCGAAGGCCAGCGCCGCCGTGCTGACGGTCGGCGCGTGCGTCGCCTGGGACAACACCGCGAAGGAAGTCTCCACCCCGGCCGCGGGGCGGTTCCCCATCGGCGTGGCGGTTGAGGCCGCCGGAAACGGCGTCACCAGCGTCGCGGTGCGGCTGGATGGGGTGGCAACGGCGGCGGCGTAAGGATGATCAAACCCAAGAGACCGGTCAAATCAGCTTCACCGTCTTCCTGCGGCCATTGCCAACTAGTTGAAACCGACGAACCTCTATCCGGAGCTTCGCCATGGCTCGCGCCAAATCCTCGGCGATGGGCTCGTTGGCAGGAACAACGAGATATTGGGCCACATTGCCGCCAACGGCTGCTGCATGCGTTACCAGCTGCCCTATGGCGGTATAGAGCACCTGCCGACCAACACCGGTCTTTACCTCGTAGATTTCTGAAACTGCCCCTCCCTTCTTGACGTAGAGGTCAATCAAGGGAGAGTTGAAGACCTCCTCGCCAGGCGCGGCATGTGCAGTTCTTTCTACCTGGATCGCATGAACAATATCGCCGTGGTACGTCACATACTCGAACTCGCCATTGCGCGTACCCCTTTTCCTACCTGAGAACTCTTTACTGTATCGATCAAACTCCTCGATCCGCCGCTTGAAGTCTGGCGTATCCAATTCACCTGTGGCGGCCGTCTCCTTGAAGTCGTGTACGGTCGTTACAAAAGCCCACAATCGCTCAACAAGATCCTCGTCACCAAGTCGCGCGACTGCGATACCGTTACGAATGTTACCCTCTGACGTGAAAACTTCCACAAGCTTCGCCTTGGACCATACGAGGAATGCTGATTTCCCAATTCCGGGGCGTCCACCACCGACTTTGCCGCTATGCATCAGGAAAATATCGCCGGTGTCGGAATCCTTCGCGAGAAATCCCGCCACCTTGGCGCTGTTGGTGTCGGTCGGAATGTTGATCTCAACCGTGATCTCCTGCATCGGGCGATCCGCACGATAGACGCCAAAAGCATTCCAGAATCGTGGAAACGCCGAGTCTTCCACAATTCCACCAAACGCGACCCAGAGTGATCCTTCCCCTGACGCATAGACCGTGTGATCGACGTTTCCACCACGGAAACCGATGTTCCGCGATCCTTGGTTTTCGAGCGCGTCGCTTACTTCGCGCTCAAGGCGAGCCTGCGCGCGCACCTTCTCCTCAGTGTCCTCGACCAGTCTCAACATCGACTTCGTAACTCCACACGTCAGCACGAGAACTTGGCTTGAAGCCCGCTTCGCCTTTGATCAGAACGGGAACTCGCGGACAATTTCTTGGTATCCAGCCGGACCTGATGGCGCAAGGACGGCGAGCGCGGCGTCGTTGCTCTTGGGCATGGGGTGGTCTCCCGCCGTGTTGTCGGGGACCATCAGGCTCGCGGGCGCGGCTCGATCAAGCGGAGAGTGCGGCGCGACTCGGCGCCATTCGTTGACACGCGGCGTCGGGGTTCTGTTGACACAGTGTTGACACGGCCTTCGAACGCAAAAGGCCTCCCGAGTGGGAGGCTCTCAAAACGCTGTATTCTTTGAGAGATTTGGTTGCGGGGGTAGGATTTGAACCTACGGCCTTCAGGTTATGAGCCTGACGAGCTACCGGGCTGCTCCACCCCGCGTTGATTTATGTTTGGTTGTTTTGTTTTGTACGTTTTTGAGAGGTATCG
>NZ_OAOQ01000011.1 GCF_900207575.1 Cereibacter ovatus | reverse complement strand
GTCTCGCCAGTGGCCGCCTTCGCGAACTTGCGCTTCCACGCATAGAGCGAATGCAGGCTGACCCCGAGCCGCTCCGAAACCTCCTTGATCGGGTAGCCCCGCTCCGTGATCTGCGCGACCGCGTCACGCTTGAACTCGTCCGTGAAATTGCCTGTGCCCATCATGGCCTCCTTGCCTCAAAGTTAGCGAAGAAGGCGTCCAGGAAACATGGGGCTATTCACACCGCTCACCGCTCACCGCTCACCGCTCACCGCTCACCGCTCACCGCTCACCGCTCACCGCCTGCTGCTCACCGCCTGCTGCTCACCGCCTGCTGCTGCGGTCGCTGCGCCATGGGGCGGGCGAACGTCGCCGGATCGCGCGGGGGCAGACCTGTTCAGCCGTTGGCGAGGGGGGGATGATTGTGGCGGCCCGCGCCCGCTGCGGGGGCAACCGCGTCGAGGCCGCCAAGGGCAAGGATCTCTGGCGGCAGGGCCAGTTGCGGCGCGGGCTGCGGGCGGCCGAACAGATAGCCCTGAAAGGTCTGGCATCCCTTGGCGCGCAGCCATTCGAACTGGGCCGGCGTCTCGACGCCTTCGGCCACCATCTCGACCCCCAGCCCGCGGGCAAGCCCGATGATGCCTTCCAGAATCGTCATGTTGGCATCGGCTTCGGACAGGGCGGACAGGAAGCTGCGGTCGATTTTCAGCACGTCCACCGGCAGGTCGCGCAGATAGCTGAGCGATGAAAAGCCGGTGCCGAAATCGTCCAGCGCGATCGACAGACCCATCGTGCGCAACTCGCTCATCGTGGTCCGTGCGGCCCCAAGGTTGGTCAACAGCGTGCCCTCGGTCACCTCAAGCTCGATCCGGCGCGGATCGGCGCCAGTCTCGGCCAGCAGATCGCGCACCGCCTGCGCAAAGCCCGGCGACAGGAAGCTGGCCGAACTGATGTTGATCGACAGCGTCAGATGCCGGCGCGCAGGGTCGGGCGTCCAGCGGGCAAGTTCGGCCGCGGCGCGGCGCAGCACCCACAGGTCGATGTCTCGGATGAAGCCGCTGCCTTCCGCGAAGGGGATGAAGGCGTTGGGGGGGACCATCCCGCGCGTGGGATGCTGCCAGCGGATCAGCGCCTCGTGGCCGACGATGTGCAGGCCGGTGGCGTCCAGCCGGACCATCGGTTCAAAATGGATGCGGAATTCATTGCGGCGCAGTGCCTCGCGCAGATCCTGCGTCAGGGCCACACGGCCCACCATGTCCTGTTCCATGTCGGGCCGGTAGGCGCAGGCGCGGTTGCCGCCGCCCGCCTTTGCCGCCATCACCGCCAGTTCGCCCCCCTTCAGCAGCGCCTCGACCGTGGTGCCCGCCGAGATTGCCGCAAGCCCGATGCTGACCGTGATCTCCAGCGTCAGCCCGTCCAGCCGGAACGGTTCGCGCAGGGCGGCAAGGATCGCCTCGGCCTGCGCCTCGGCCGCCTTGACCGCGGTGGCTGCGTCGGGTTGCGGCTCGGCCAGGGTCAGCACGAATTCATCCGCCGAGATCCGTCCCAGATCGCCGCCGTCCAGCCGCAGCCCGTCCAGCCGGCGGGCCACCGCTTCCAGCAGCCGGTCCCCCATCCAGTGTCCGCGGCCGCCGTTCACCTGCCGCATCCCGTCGATATCGATATAAAGCAGCGCCAGATGCGTGCCGCCGCTGCCGCAGCCGTGCAGGCAGTCGCGAAGAACCTCGACGATGCCGCGGCGGTTGTAATACCCGGTCAGCGGGTCGAAATAGGCCAGCTGATGCGCCTCGGCCAAGGCCGAGCGCAGGGCGCTGTCGGTCGAGACCTGCCCGGTCACATCGTCAAGCGTTGCCACCACCTGCACGCCCCCGGCCGAGGTGGTCGCCACCGGGGTTGCGTTCACGTTCAGGATGCGGTGGCGGCCATCGGCGCAGGCAAGCACCACATGTTGCCCGCACATCGGCTGTCCGTTGGCCAGCACGCAATCCACCGGGCGGTCCGCATCGGCAATCGGCGCGCCCTCGGCGGTCAGCAGGCGGCAGCCGATCGCGTCAAGCGTCTTGCCCGGCAGCGTCTCGGCGGGGCTTCCCAGCAGGGCCGCGGCTTCGGGATTGGCGAACACGATCCGCCGCGCGCCGTCGAAGGCAAGAACCGCCGATGTTCCGGTTTGCAGGATCGAGCGCAGCAGCGTCCGGCCATCCGCCAGCGCGCGTGTGGCCTCGCGCCGGGCAAGCGCGGCCAGAAGGGCCGCCGCAAGCGGGCGCAGCGGCGGCAGATCCTCGGCGGCGATGCGGGCGGCGCCGGTCCAGCACAGGGTCAGGCATCCCGGCCGGCCGGCGTCGTCGGGTATCGGCACCGCAACCAGTGTCTGAAGCCCCGCAGCGGCCAGCGGTGCGGCGGCCCTGTCGCCGGGCGCGGCGGCGCCGGGGTGCAGCACCACCGTCCGACCTGCGAACAGGATCGGCGCCCAATCACCGGCCCAGTCCGTGGCCCCGCCGATCAGCGCCATGCGCCGCCGTGACAGGCCCTTGCGCATCCAGTCGTGGATGGTGCGCAGGCCGCCGTCCGGCCCGGCTGCGCACAGCAGCGCCCGATCCGCGCCGCAGACCGTGGCCGCCCGTGCCAGCGCCAGCCGGATCGCCCGGGTGATCCCGGTTGCCGGGGCCCGCAGCAGCGTTTCGGTGATGTCCAGCAGTTCGGCCATGGCCCGACTGGCATGCAACTTGCCATAGGCCGTAAGATCCTCGGCCGGTTGCACCCATGTTCCACGCTGTCCCTTTCCCGTCATTCGATCGGCTTTGTGTCCTGTTGCAGCGGGTGCGGCCTCTTGACGCTCAACCTAGAGCACAGCGCCGCGGACTGTCAAACCGTTCAGGGCGAATATGCCGGCCGAATGGACCGTTGGCCGGGATTGCGGGCGTGCCGCCTTGGGGCGACCCTCACCCCGCCGCGCGTCCGCTGCCCAAGGCCCGCCGATGACCGCGCAGCCCCCGCGCCGCCGGACAGGCCCGGCCTTGCGCATTCTGCTGGCTGGTTTGTGGCTGTTGCTTCTGGTGCCGGCGCTGCTTTTGGCAGCCGCGCCGGTGGCCCCCGCGGCACAGGGCCTGTTTGCCCTGCTGGCCGTGGCTTTGGTGGCGGCGCTTCTGCCTGTCGCGGACCGGACCGGGCCGCGGCTTCTGCTGCTGGCCACAGCCGGCGCGGTGACGCTGCGATACTGGTTCTGGCGCCTGTTCGAGACGCTGCCCGCGGTGGCCCCCGATGCGGGCTTTGTCGTGGCGCTGGTGTTGTTTCTGGCCGAGACCTGCGCCATCGGCCTGCTGTTTCTGGAAGCCTGCCTGCTTGTGGGGCCGCTGCGCCGCCCAGAGGCGCCGCCAGTGAAGCCCGAGACGCTGCCCGGCGTCGACATTCTTGTGACCTCATCCGACGAGCCTGCCGACATGCTGGCGATCACGCTGGCTGCGGCGAAGAACATGGTCTACCCGGCGCGTCTGCGGACGGTGGTGCTGTATGACGAGGGCGGCACCGACGCCCGCTGCGCCTCGGCCGATGCGGGAAGCGCCGCGGCGGCGCGGGCGCGGCGGGCCGGGTTGCAGCAGATGTGCCACGACCTTGGCGTGGTCTATGCCACCCGGCCGGGCAATGCCGGCGGGCGCGGCGGTGCCTTGAACGCGGCGCTTGCCTGTGTCAGCCGCGATCTGGTTCTGGTGCTTGAGGGCTGCCATGTGCCCAGCCGTGACTTTCTGGCCCGCACCGTGGGCCATTTCGCGGCCGATCCGCGGCTGGCACTGGTTCAGACGCCGCATTTCTTCATCAATCCCGACCCGGTTCAGCGCAACCTTGGGCTTGGCCCGGGCTGGCCTGCCGCAAGCGAACGGCTGTTCGGCGCGATCCTTCCGGGGCTGGACCGCTGGGGCGGGGCGGTGTTCTGCGGCTCGGCCGGGGTGCTGCGGCGCCGCGCGCTGGACGAGATCGGCGGCTTTGCCGAGAAGCCCGGCGCCGAGGATCTTCAGACCTCGCTTGCGCTGCATGTCCGCGGCTGGCGCAGTCTTTACCATGACAGGGTGATGATCGCGGGCGTCCAGCCCGAGACCTTCGCCGGCCAGATCGCCGCGCGCGGCCGGCGCATCGCGGGGCTTTTGCGCCTGCTGGCCGCGGGGCATCCGCTGCGGCACCGCGGGCTGTGCCTGTCGCAGCGGCTGGGCTATCTGGTGAGGCTTGGCGAGGGCCTGCGGCCGTTGCTGCTGCTGGTGTTCCTGCTGGCGCCGCTGGCGCATCTTCTGGCCGGGGTTCGCTTCCTGTCCGCCGGATTCGAGGATCTGCTGGCGCATGGTTCCGGATATCTGGCGGTTGGCCTGATGCTGCGCCGGGCGCTGTTTGACCGTCATGCCCCGCCGCTTGCAAGCCTTGTGCAAGAGGCGGCTCAGGCGCCTTCGGTGGTGCTGGCGGCCCTGTTCGGGGATCGGCTTGCCGGGGCGCGGGCAAGCGTGCCGCTTTGGGCCGTGACGGGCCTTTGCCTCGCGGGCGTGCTGGCCGGGATCGCGCAGCTGCGCGCCGCCCCCGCCGAGGCGGCAGCGGTGCCGCTTGCGATGACGCTTTGGGCGGGGTTCAATCTGGTCGTCCTTGCCGCGGGGATGCGCGCTGGGCTGGACAAATGCCAGCGCCGGACGATGCCGCGGGTGCAGATGCAGGTTTCGGCCGAGGTGCATTGCCCGGCCGAGGACGTGCGGCCGATGAATGCCACCGTGCTGGATGCCTCGACCCGGGGGGTGCGGCTTTTGCTGCCGTTGCCGCCGGGGGCGCCAGCGATCGGGCTGGGGACCGGGGTCCGGTTCCGACCGAAATTCCCCGATGCGCCGCAGCTTGAACGGATGGTCAGCGGGCATGTGCGGGCGGCGGTTCGGATGGGGGGCATGGTCACGCTGGGGGTGGCGCTTGATCCCGGCCAGCCCTCGGCGGTGCGCGAAACCGTGGCCTGCCTGATCTTCGGTGATAGCGCGGCGTGGCTGCGACGGCGGCAGGCGACACAGCGGACCAAGGGGCTGCTGCGCGAAGGGCTGCTGATCCTGTGGCTTGCGGTCGGGGCGCTGCCGGTCGTGCTGCTGCGTGCAACCGGCCGGTGCGGGCGGTCGCATCCATCCGACCGGCCGGCGCATCCGCTGGCGTTCGGGGCTGCCCCCTGCCCGGACCCGGCGCCGGTGCCGGACAAGCCCAAGCTGCGAAAGGCGTCGTGATGCGCGGTGCACGGCTGATCCTTGCCATCGGGGCGGTGCTGGTCCTTGCGGCGGCGGACGAGATCCCGGTCGTCGCCCCGCCCGTGTCTGCCAGTGCCATGGCGCCCCTGCCTGCGGTGACGCCGGGGCGGGACGTGGCTTTGACGGCCTCGGCGCGCGGGGTCGAGTTTCGCCTGCCGGATGACTGGCTGCTGCTGGGCCCCGAGCGGGCGCGGCTGCGCGTTCTGCGCGGCATCCGGCCGATCGGGGTGGCGGTCAACGGCACTTGGGCGGGCGTGCTTGCGCCGGCGGGGGACGATGCGCGGGCGCCGGATCTGCTGTTTCCCGCGCGGCTGCTGCGCCCGGGAGCGAACCGGATCACCTTGTTGGACGCCACGCCTTGGGGGGCGCAGCTGGTTCTTGGCGTGCCGCCCTCGGCGCGGATGCGCCTGCCCGACATCGCGCGCGCGCTTGCCGGGCTTGGCGCTGCCGGCGTTGTGGCTCTTACGCCGGACAAGGCCGCACGGGCGCGCGGTGTTGCGGCCCTGCTGCCGCCGGGACCGGGGGTGGGGGTCAGGCTGAGCGTTGCGGGAATCGAGGATCTGGCGCAGGTGCCGTTGGCACAGGTGGGGCTGACGCCGCGGGCAGTGGCGCTGGCCCTGATGCCGCCCCGCCCGCGCGAGGCCGGCTTTGTTCCGGCGACGGTGGTGCCGCGGCCTGTGGATCTGGCTGGTCGGGCCCATGCCCTTGCCGCCGCCAGTCTGGCGCCGCTGGGTGCTGTGGCGCAGCACCTTGCCGGGCCGGACCTTGGGGCGCTGGAAGGCTGGCTGGCCGGTCGCGGCGGCACGGCGGTGCTGCTGACAGCCCGGCCGGGGCAGCTTTGGATGGTGTTGGGGCCCGGGGTGGCGCCGGCGCCGGTTGCGGCCACGCTGGCCGCGGGGCGGGCTGATGGGCCGCACGGTCAGGTTGCGATCCTGGGGCGCGACGGGCGGTGGCAGAGTGCCACGGTGCCGGGCCAACTGCCGCACCTGGCAGAGCCGCTTCGCCCCGGCAACCTGCGGCAGGTGCTGGGAACCCTGCTGTCGGCGCGGCCCTGGCTTCTGGCGCTGGGCCTGTTGGGGCTTGCCGCGACGGCGGCCGCACTTGCCGCAGCCGGCCTTGGGCTGGCGCGGCGCTGACGTTCAGTGCAGCGAGCCGCTGTTAAGCGGGGGCGTCTGTTTGCGTCTGGTCCGGACCGTCGGGCCGACACAGCGATTGCGGCCGGCGGCCTTGGCGGTCTGCATCAGCCGTTCGGCCTCGAGGGCCCAGGCTTCGCCGCTATTGAAATCCGACGAACAGGGCATGATGCCGAAACTGGCCGTCACCCGCACGTCTGGATGGCCGGGAAAGCGCGTATCCTCGATCGCGGCGCGCAACCGTTCCGCGGTCTGAAGCGCCGCATCCAGTCCGATGCCACGCAGGAAGATCCCGAACTCTTCGCCACCCAGCCGGCCGAAACGGTCGCCCCGCCGAATCATGCGGCTGACCGAGCGCGCGACGGTGTTCAGCACCACATCACCGAACGCATGGCCGCAGCTTTCGTTGAGGGTGCGGAAGTGATCGAGGTCGAACACCAGCACCGCCCCTTCGGGATCGCCATGCCGTGCCCGTTCCAGCGCCTGTCGAAGCACGCCGAAAAACGCCCGGCGGGTGCAGGCCCCGGTCTGCGGATCTTCATCTGCGATCATCCGCAATTCCATCTGCGACATCACCAGCCGCGCAAGATTGGCCAGAACCTCGCAATCCACCGGACCGTATTCGCGCGGAATCGTGTCCATCACGCAGATGGTGCCGATGTTATAGCCGTCCGGCGTGGTCAGCGGGGCGCCCATGTAGCTGCGGATGTAGGGCTCGCCGGTGACAAAGGGGTTTTCGCGAAAGCGTGGGTCTTGGCGTGCATCGACCACGCGAAGCACCTCGTTCTGGCGGATGGTCTGGTCGCAGAACGAATGGCTGCGCGGCGTCTCTTCGACATCGATCCCTTGGCGGGATTTCAGCCACTGGCGGTCACTGTCGACCAGCGTCATCGCCGCCATCGGCACCGCAAAGATCGAGCGCATCAGCCCGGTAATCAGGTCAAACTCGGTCTCGGGGCCGGAATCGAGAATGTTATATCGCTCAAGTGCCGATTGCCTTGCAGCTTCGTCTTCGAGCTTTGCCATTGCCATGCGCGAGGGCGCTCCTGCTGCGGACGATTTGACGTGTTGAGCGGAATTTCGCCTATAGATAGTCCTTCGGTTGTGCGCCCTGTCAACCCGTGCCAGCCCGTATGAGACAATTCTTCATACATTTGCGCGGCGTCGCGCGGGGTTCGGTTTCATCAGGAAGGGACCGATCCGCACAAGGAACAGCAGAAAACCCAGCGTCCACAGGATTGCGGCGATGGTGAAACCGTCAAGGCCCGCAAGCTGGCTTTGCGCCAGCAGCGCCCGCGCCACGGCGGCGGCGGCGATGCAGCCAAATCCCAGGGTCAACACCGGCCCGGCTTCCAGCGCCCGGCCGGTATGGCCCAGCGAGGCGCGCATCATCACCGCGATCGTCATGCCGCCGATGCCGCCGATGCCCAGAAGGTGCATCCCCGGTGGGGTGGCCACAAGCCCCGCCGCGGCCAGCCCGCAAGCGGCCAGCCCAAGGGGCAGAAAAGCATAGGCCACATGCAGCATCGCAAGGATCGGTGCGCGCCATGTCGTCAGCCCGCGCCAGCGCATCAGCCGCGCGCCATGCAGCCCCGCCACCGCCAGCAGCGCCAGCGCCGTGGGCCAGCCTTCGGGGCGGGCGGTCCAAAGCAGAAGCGCCGCCCCGGCCGAGACAAGGCAGACCGCATCGAAACGGTTGAACGGCACCGGCGGGCGGGCGGTCTTGTCCCGGGCCAGCCAGTTGCGGGTGAAGCTGGGAATGATCCGCCCGCCGATCAGCATGATCAGGAACACCACCGTGGCAAAGCCCAGCCGGCGGCCGATGTCGCTTTCGCCGCCTCGCATCGCCTCGATGTGAAAGGTCAGGTTCGCAGCAAGGTAAAGCCCGGTCGGCGCGATCACCGCCAGATTTTTCCAGTTCCGCCCGGCGACGATCTCGGTCAGGGCCATGGTGATCACGGCGGCAAGAAAGGCCGCGTCGATCACCATCACCGGCGCCGGCCGATCCCCCAGCGCGCCCGCCACCGCCAGCCGCCCCGCCAGCCACAACAGCGCCAGTGCCGCAAGCGGCAGCCCGCGGCGCGGCATCCGGCCGGTCCAGTTCGGAATCGCGGTGAACAGAAAGCCCGCGATCACGGCCGAACTGTAGCCGAACAACATCTCGTGGATGTGCCAGTCCACCGGCGCGAACGGGCCGTGCAGGTTCAGATGCCCCGACCATGCGCCGATCCAGATCGGGATTGCCGCGGCCGCGAACAGGGCCGCGGCCAGAAAGAACGGCCGGAACCCATAGCTGAGGATCGCCGGTCCGGTGTAGGGTCTGGGCATCTCGTTTGACATGGGGTGTTCCTCGCACATGCAAAGGGGGACGGCGGTCGGCCCGCCGCCCCCGGGGGCGCGCCGCCCCTTCGGGACGCGGAAGGGACGGTCGCCTTTTCCTGACGGATGTGCTTGGGGTGTCGGTGTCCGTCGCACGCTGTTCCGTCCGGGGCAGTTATGCTTTAGTTAGACAGGCGGCACTTTGCTCTTACGCAAATTCGGAAACAGGGTCTTGAACAAGCTCGACGAAAGCCTTCTCACCAGACTGCCGCCGTTCTCGATGCTGGACCGTGCGCAGATCCGGGCGATTCTGGATCAGGCGGCGTCGCGCCGCTACGATGAGGGGGCCACGGTCTTCGGGGAAGGCATGCCGGCCGAGCGGTTCCATCTGTTGCTGGACGGCACGATCCGGGTGATCCGCACCACCCCCACCGGCGAGCAGATCATCGCGCTGCATATCGGGCCGGGGCAGTTGTTCGGGATCGCGCCGGCGCTGGCGCGTGACACCTATCCGGCGACGGCGGTGGCGGCGGCGGAATCGCTGGCGCTGTCGTGGCCGGTGCGGCTTTGGCCCGAGTTCGTGCAGAGATACGACGGCTTCGCCACGGAAAGCTATCGCACCTTGGGCGCGCGTCTGGGCGAGATGCAAAGCCGCATCACCGAGCTTGCAACCCAGCAGGTCGAGCAGCGCGTGGCGGCTTGCCTTTTGCGGATGGTGAACCAGTCGGGCCGCAAGGTCGATCAGGGGATCGAGATCGCCTTTCCGGTCACCCGTCAGAACATCTCCGAGATGACGGGCACGACGCTGCACACCGTTTCGCGGCTGTTGTCGGCATGGGAACGCGAAGGCATCGTCGAAAGCACCCGCCGTCGCATCGTGGTCACCGCCCCCCACCGCCTTGTGCTGCTGAGCGGTCCGGCAGGTTGACCCCCGGGATGACCGGCGGGATGCGCCTGCCGTTGATCGGTCCGGCAGGCTGACCCCTGGGATGACCGGCGGGATGGGCCTGCCGTGGGGGCCGGGCGTGCGTGTCACGCAGGCCCCCGACAGCGGCGGGATGCGCGCCAAAAGCCCCGCGATGCGCCTGTCGGGGGTGATCGGGTTGCGCCGACCCATCCGGTGATTTCGCATCCGGCTGGGCGCGGTCAGCCCGGGGCCGCGGCCTGAAGGGCGCGGCGGAAGGCGCCTTCGTCCAGCCCGTATTCGTCGCAGGCGTCGATCACGGTATGGAACGGCGCGATCGGACAGCCAAGGCACAGCATCCGCCGCGACAGGAACACCTCGGCCGTCGCTGGCCAACGCTCGAAGATCCGCGCAAGCGGCAGGTCGGGATCGTCCAGTTTCGGCGACATGAGGGCTGCTCCGCCCGGTCGGGCGCCAGCCGCCCGATCCGGTTCCTGACTTATGCCCCGGCCAATCGCGCCCTTCTTTGTGATCCCGCAACTTCCGGCCGGCCCGGCCTCGCTAGACCTGCCTGACCCGAAACCATTCGCCAGGACGCTTCCATGTCGGAAATCCTTACGAAATCGCGGGCCCGGAACGTGTTCTATGGGGGATCGTTGTTCTTCATAGCCATTTTCGTCGGCCTGACGGTTCAAAGCCACAACTACATCGTCACCTCGACCGCCGCCGTGCCGCTGACCGACGAGGTTCGCCTTGGCAAGCATGTCTGGGAGAAGAACAGCTGCATCAACTGCCACACGCTGCACGGCGAGGGCGCCTATTTCGCCCCCGAGGTCGGCAATGTGATGACGCGCTGGGGCGTGCTGGATGACCCTGACGCCGCCGCCGAGATGCTGGGCGGGTGGATGGATGCGCAGCCCTCGGGCGTCGAGGGGCGCCGGCAGATGCCGCATTTCGCCCTGACCGACGAGGAAAAGCGCGGCCTGTCCGAATTCCTGCGCTGGGCCGACCAGATGAACACGCAATCCTGGCCGCCGAACGACGCCGGCTGAGGGGAAAAGCCATGAAATATCAATCGCAAAAGGTGGCGCTGGCCTATTTCAGCGTGGCGATGGCGCTGTTTGCCATCCAGGTTCTTGGCGGGCTGCTGGCCGGCTGGATCTACGTCTCGCCCAACACGCTGTCCGAGGTGCTGCCCTTCAACGTGGTGCGGATGATCCACACCAACGCGCTGATCGTCTGGTTGCTCTTGGGCTTCTTCGGCGCGGCCTATTTCCTTGTCCCCGAGGAAGCCGAGCGCGAGCTGTTCTCGGTGAAACTCGCCTATCTGCAACTGGCGATTCTGGTCGTGGGCACGCTGGGCGCGGTGGTCAGCTATCTGATCGGCATCCATGGCGGACGCGAGTTCCTGGAACAGCCGCTGTGGGTCAAGTTCGGCATCCTTGTCGCGGCGGTGATCTTCCTTGTGAACATCTCGCTGACGGCGCTGGCGGGCCGCAAGACCGCGATCACCAACATCCTGCTGAGCGGCCTGTGGCTTTTGTGCCTGCTGTGGGTGTTTGCCTTCATCAACCCCGACAACCTTGGCCTCGACAAGATGTATTGGTGGTACATCGTCCACCTCTGGGTCGAAGGCACCTGGGAACTGGTGATGGCCGCGATCCTTGGCTACCTGATGCTGAAGCTGACGGGCGTGGACCGCGAAGTGATCGAGAAGTGGCTTTACGTCATCGTCGCCACCGCGCTGTTTTCCGGCATCCTGGGCACTGGCCACCACTTCTACTGGATCGGCACCCCCGGCTACTGGCAGTGGATCGGCTCGATCTTCTCGACCATGGAAGTCGTGCCCTTCTTCGCGATGATGTCCTTTGCCTTCGTCATGGTCTGGAAGGGCCGCAAGAACCACCCGAACAAGGCCGCGCTGCTGTGGTCTCTGGGTGCCTCGACGGTGGCCTTCTTCGGCGCGGGCGTCTGGGGCTTTCTGCACACGCTGCACGGCGTCAACTACTTCACCCACGGCACGCAGATCACCGCGGCGCATGGGCACCTGGCCTTCTACGGCGCCTATGTCGCGCTGAACCTGGCGATGTTCACCTATGCCATGCCGATGCTGCGGGGACGCGCGCCCTATAACCAGTGGCTGAACATGACCTCGTTCTGGCTGATGACGACCGGCATGGCCTTCATGACCTTCACGCTGACCTTCGCGGGCACCGTCCAGGTCCACATGCAGCGGGTGATCGGTGAATATTACATGGACGTGCAGGATCAGCTTGCCATGTTCTACCTGATCCGCTTCGGCTCGGGGGCGATGGTGGTGCTGGGTGCGCTGCTGTTCATCTACAGCCTTGCGGTGGTGCGGCGGGCGCCGACGGCCCAAGCGGTGGGGGATGTGGCATGAACGCCATCGTCCGCGATGCCACGGTGCCGTTCTACAAGCCCGTCGGCAACGAATGCGCCCTGTTCGAGGCGGCCAGCGCCAAAGGTCTTCCCCTTCTTTTGAAGGGGCCGACCGGCTGCGGCAAGACGCGGTTCGTGGAACACATGGCGGCGCGGATGGGGCGCAAGCTTTATACCGTCGCCTGCCATGACGACCTGTCGGCCGCCGATCTGATCGGGCGCTACCTGCTGAAAGGGGGGGCGACCGAATGGGTCGATGGCCCGCTGACGCGGGCGGTCCGCGAAGGCGCGATCTGCTATCTGGATGAGGTGGTCGAGGCGCGCAAGGACGTGACCGTGGTCCTGCACCCGCTGACCGACAACCGCCGCACCCTGATGATCGACCGGACGGGCGAGGAACTGGTGGCGCCCCCCGGCTTCATGCTGGTGGCCAGCTACAACCCCGGCTACCAGAACATCCTGAAGCGGCTGAAGCCTTCGACCCGGCAACGCTTTCTGTCGATCGGCTTCACCTTCCCCGACCCTGTCACCGAAACGGCCGTGGTGGCGCGCGAAAGCGGCCTGTCCGAGGCGCGGGTTGCGCCGCTGGTGCGCCTTGCCGGTCATGTCCGGGCGCTGTCGGGCATGGATCTGGAAGAAGGGGTGTCCACCCGGCTTCTGGTCTATGCCGCCTCGTTGATGGCGGGGGGGATGTCGGTCGAGCAGGCGCTGGAAGCCGCGGTGATCGAGCCGCTGACGGACGAACCCGATGTCGCGCAGGCGCTGCGTGACCTGATCGCAACCGTCTACGGATAAGGCGCCGCCATGAGCTTCCATGTGTTCGACCTGATGGAGCCGGAAGAGACGGTCGGCAACCTCTGGCACGACTATGCCAGCCGGTTCGCGGCCCTTCGGGGCCACGAGGCCGCCGCCGTCCCGCTGGAGGCGATGCGCGCCAGTGTCGCCGTGCTGTTTCGTGGCCTTGGCGGGCCGGCGGGGGTCGAGATCGCCGCCAGCCCCGCCACCGCCGCCCGGCATCGCCGGGGGATCGGGTCGCGGCTGGGGGAAACCCGCATCCTTGAACATGTGGCCAGCTTTGATGGCGAACGGTTACGCCTGCCCCCGGTGCTGGACTGCTTCCCCTCGGCCGAGTTGAACCGGGCGGCTTACCTGTGGCTGGCAGCCCTTGCCAGCCAGACCGAGGTGCCGGCGACCGAAGGGCTGCTGGCCGCCGACCTTGCGCAGATCGCCGCGATGCAGGCGGCGACGGCGCGGGTTCTGGCGCTGGCGCCGGGGCTGGCCGAGATTTACAAGGCGCTGTCGGCCCATGTCCGGCTGGCGCGCGTGACCCATCCCGCCTTCGGTGCGGAAGCTGCGGTCGAAGACCACTTGCGCGCCGCGCTGGGCGGGCCGGCCACCGCCCGCAGCCTTTCGGATCACGAGCCGCGCGGCTACATGCCCTTCGCCCCGGTGCCGCTGTGGCTGCGGCTGTCGCGCGGGGCAGGGGGCGCGGCGGCGGCCACGCCCGACGAGACCACCGCCCCCGCGGGCCTGCCCACCACGACACGCAAGGTGGGCCAGCGGCGCGAGCTGGATCAGGCCAACCGCCGCGACAGTTTCATCGTCCACCGCTTCGAGGCGATCCTGTCCTGGGTCGAGGCGCTGAACATCAACCGCGCCACCGACGACGACGATCAGGAAAACGCGCAGAAGGCGGCCGAGGATCAGGACCAGATCACCCTGACCCAGCATTTCAAACGGGCGGCCAGCCGGCTGCGCCTGCATCTCGACCTTGCCCCGCAGGATGCCGAACACGAGCGTCTCTCGGACCGCTTCACCTACCCCGAATGGAATCACCGCGCGCGGTGCTTGATGCCCGATCATACCCGCGTGCTGGAAGCCTGCGCCGAGCCGGGCGCCGCCTTCCACCCCGACCCGCGGCTGATGACCCGCGTCCGCCGCCAGTTCGAGACGCTTCACCCCCGCCGCATCCTGTGCAAGCGGCAGATCGAAGGGGCGGAACTGGATCTGGACGCGCTGATCGAGGCGCAGGTCGCGCTGCGGTCCACCGGCCACGGCAGCGACCGCATCTACCGCAGCGCCCGCGCGATCGAGCGCGACCTGTCGGTGGCGATCCTGATGGATTGCTCACGCTCGACCGAGGCCGTGGTGGGCGACCGTTCGGTGATCGACACCGCGCGCGAGGCGCTGGCGGCGCTGGCGGGCGGCATCGACGTGGCGGGCGACCGGCTGGCGATCTGGGGCTTTTCCTCGCTGCGGCGCGACCGGGTGTTCCTGAACCGCTGCAAGGGGTTTGACGAAGACATGGGCCCCGCCGTCACCGCCCGGATCGGCGGCCTGCGTCCGGGCCATTACACCCGCCTTGGCGCTGCGATCCGGCACGCCTCGGCCATGCTGGCCGACCAGCCTTCCAGCCGGAAACTTCTGCTGATCCTGACTGATGGCAAGCCCAACGATTTGGACCATTACGAAGGCATCCATGGCATCGAGGACAGTCGCATGGCCGTTCGCGAGGCGCGTGCGCTGGCACAATCCGTGCATGGCGTGGTTGTGGATGCGGACGGGCAGGACTGGTTCGCCCGCATCTTTGGCCGGTCCGGCTTTACCCTTCTTCCCGATCCCGCGCGCCTGTCGCGTGCGCTGCCCGACATCTATCGCACTCTGACACAGGAGACCTGACATGCGCATCCTGCTTCCCCTGCTGATCCTGATCCCCGGCGTCCTTGCTGCCGCCACCTTCGAACGACCCGTGCCGCAGGCCCAGACCGATGTGGCCGAATTCTGGTTCGCCATGGCCTCGGTCGGCTTTGTGCTGGCGCTGGCGGCGGTGCAATGGATGGTGCAGCGCCGATGACCCGCCAGACCCGCGTCACCCTTTGGCTTTATCCGTTCGGGGCGGGCGCGGCGGCGGTGAACCTGTTCTTCGCCTCGCTCATCCTGTCCTGGGTGGGGATGCCGGTCCTGAGCCCCGGATGGTCGGTCATTGGCGGTATTGTGCTTGGGCTGCCCGCTACCCACCTTTTTGCAGCGCATATCGTGCGCCTCATGCAAAAAGCGGAGACCCCGGGGTGACGGACTGGATCGAATTTGCGGCAGCCCTTGCCGCCTTCTTCGCATCCCACATGCTGCCGGCACGCCCCGGCCTGCGCGAATGGCTGACCGCCCGGATGGGCCGGCGGGTTTACTTTGCGGCCTATGGCACCGTCTCGCTTCTGGTGCTGGCATGGCTGATCTCGGCCGCGGGCCGGGCGCCTTTCGTCGAACTCTGGTCGCAGACCGTCACCCTGCGCTGGGTGCCGAACTTTACCGCACCGATCTTCTGGACGCTGGTGGTGCAGGGCATCGGCCTGCCCTGGCCCTGGACGCTGGGCGGCAAGCGCGGTGCGGGCTTTGATCCCGACCGTCCCGGCTTTGCCGCCATCACCCGCCATCCGCTGCTGATTGCGCTGATGCTGTGGTCGGGGGCGCATATGATCGCGAATGGCGATCTGGCCCATGTCATCATGTTCGGATCGTTCTTCTGCCTGTCGATTGCGGCGATCCCGATGTTCGACGCCCGCGCCCGCCGCGCCCTGCCGCCGACGGATGCCGCCACGGCGTTCCGATCCACGGCGCTGTTTTCGCTGCGCCCGCTGGCCGATCCGCACTGGCTGCGGCAGAACGAGGATTGGCTTTTGCCGCGTCTTCTGCTGATGGTTGCGCTGTGGGCGCTGGCGCTTGGGCTGCATGGGCCGGTTCTGGGCGTCTCGCCGCGGCCGTTCTAAGGCTGCGACACCCTGTCCGGGGCGTTTGATCTTGCGCAAAGTCTACTTTGACCGGAACCGTTAAGAGGTTCCCCATGACAAACATCGCCCTTCTCCAGAGTCTCGGACTCTTCGATGCGCGCGTGCCGCGCTATACAAGCTATCCGGCGGCGCCCGTGTTTTCCGGTGCCGTCGGAGCAGAGTTTCAGGCCCAGGCGATCGAGGCCCTCGATCCTGCCGTGCCGATCTCGGTCTATATCCACATCCCGTTCTGTGAACGGCTGTGCTGGTTCTGCGCCTGCCGCACGCAGGGCACCCAGACGCTGGCCCCGGTCGAAGCCTATGTCGGCACGCTGCTGCAAGAGCTGGAACTGGTGAAGGCGCATCTGCCGGCAGGGGTGAAGGCCGGCCGGCTGCACTGGGGCGGCGGCACGCCCACGATTCTGTCGCCCGAGCTGATCCACAAGCTGGCGCAGGCGATCAAGGCCGTCATCCCTTTCGCGGACGACTACGAATTCTCGGTCGAGATCGACCCGATGATGGTGGACGAGCCGAAGATCCGCGCCCTGAGCGAAGAGGGCATGAATCGCGCCTCGATCGGGATTCAGGACTTCACCGACATCGTCCAGAACGCCATCGGCCGCGAACAGCCGTTCGAGAACACGCTGGCCTGCGTCGAGACGCTGCGCCGGTATGGCGTCAACTCGCTCAACACCGATCTTGTCTACGGGCTGCCGCATCAGAACCGCGAAAGCCTTGCCGCCACCATCGACAAGGTGCTGCAACTTGGCCCCGATCGCGTCGCGATCTTCGGCTATGCCCATGTGCCGTGGATGGCCAAGCGCCAGAAGCTGATCGATGAGGCGGTGCTGCCCACCGATATCGAGCGGCACGAGCTGGCCAATCTGGCGGCGAAGATGTTCACCGAGGGCGGTTTTGACCGGATCGGCATCGACCACTTTGCCCGGCCCGACGACGGCATGGCCATTGCCGCCCGCACCGGCAAGCTGCGCCGGAACTTCCAGGGCTATACCGACGACAGCTGTCCGACGCTGCTGGGCATCGGCGCCTCGTCGATCTCGAAGTTCTCGGAAGGCTATCTTCAGAACACCGCGGCCACCGCAGCCTATATCAAGGCGGTGGAAGAGGGGCGCCTTCCCGGCTATCGCGGCCACCGCATGACCGATGCGGATTACCTGCACGCCCGCGCCATCGAGATGATCATGTGCGAGTTCTTCCTTGACCTGCCGGCGCTGCGCGCCAGCTTTGGCGAGGCGGCCGAAACCATGGTCGAACGTATCGCCGAGGCGAATGCGAAGTTCGCACCGTTCATTTCCGTGGACGAAAATGGCTCGATGTCGATCGCGCCGGAAGGCCGGGCGCTGGCGCGGATGATCGCGCGGGTGTTCGATGCCTATGAAACGCCGGAAGCCCGCTACTCGCAGGCGTCCTGAGTTCTGGCGCCCCGGCCCGGTTCCGGGCCGGGGCGCGATCCTTGCCGTCAGGACAGACGGCCCCCGCCCGCAATCATGCTTGCATTCAGCTTGAACGCCGCTTCGGTGCGGTTCTTCGCGCCCAGCTTTTTCATGATGTTGCGGATGTGAACCTTCACGGTGCTTTCGCACAGGTTCAACTCGCCGGCGATGATCTTGTTCGACTTGCCCCGCCGAAGCGCCTCGCAGACCGCGCGCTGACGCTCGGTCAGGTGTTCATCGCAGGAGGTCTCGGGCGGGGTCGTCTGCGGCACCGACGCGCGCAGTGCCTGAAGGCTGGCCAGCGGCAGGAAAATACCCCGGAACGAGGTCAGCAGGCTGGTCTCGACGATCTCATCCACCCCGACGGACGAGGGCAGATAGCCGCGTGCGCCGCAGTCGAAGGCGGCCAGCATCTCGCTCAGGTCATTGGCGGTGCCGATGACCACCACCGGCGAGGCCGCTGCAAGCGCCACAAGATCTGCGATCTCGGCCGCGACCTCTTGGACCGCGCGGTTGCCGGTGCTGTAAAGCACGACCTGACACAGGCCGGCGTCGTGGCGGTTTTGCCAGTCGTCGATCGAGTTGAACCCCGAGATGGCAATGTCGGGGCGCGCCAGTTCGATGCAGCGCACGAAACAGTCGCGCTCCAGCGTGCGGGGATCGATCACCGCCAGCGCGCGGCGTTCGGCGGGCAGCGGGGGTGCGGTCGAAGGCAGGGCGGTCGGGGATTTGGAAAACGAATCCTGGGCATGGTTCATCTGTAACTATCCACCTTGTCGACAGGGCCGATTAGGGCTGGTCAATGTATGTCGTAATGACTTTTGTTCAGTGCCTATACTTTAGCATAGCCTCGCGCGCCCTTAAAGATCCGCGCCTTCGGTGTCGTTTCCTGCTGTGACCGCCCTGACACGAAGGCTCGGGGCATCACAGGGCCCGTTTGACGGCAAGAAACTGATTTATGGCGAATTTATGGCAGTTCTTCCGCGGCTGCCGCCCACTGCCCATCGGCAGCAATATTCCGCCATGATTGATTGCTGGCAACCTAAGATTGATAAATGTGCAAATAAAACGACCGAGGAGCGAACCATCAGGGCGCGTCATCCTCGGTCGTGGGGGGGGTCGGCTTAGCGCAATCGGCTGATTCGGATCAGATCCGCTGGGCGGCCAGTGCCGCGCGCAGCAGCGGCAACACGACCAGAACCGTCAGGACAAGGAACGCCGCCTCAAGCACGAACACGAACAGATAGGGCGTCGCCGCACCATATTGGTGCAGGTCGGGCATCGCCTGGACGATGTCGCGCAGCACGCCCGCCGACGCGACGGCCACCCCCGCGCAGGTGGCCTGAACCGCGCCCCAGGCGCCAAGGGCAAGGCCCACCTGCTCTTTCGGGGCAAGCCGCATCGTGGCGGTCAGGGTGCCGTGGCTGAACAGCCCGCCGCCAAAGCCCACCACCAGCGTGCCGATCACGAAGATCCATGTGCTTGTCATCGGTGTCGCCCCGATCACGGCGAAAAAGCCCGGGATGCCGACGGCGGCGCCCAGTGCGGCCATGCGCATCGGGTCGAACCCGCGCGACAACACCCAGGATGCCAGCCAGAAGCCGATCAGACCGCCGCCGGCGAAGGTCGCGGTCAGCCGCGTCGTCTCGGACACGGTCATGGCCAGCACCTGCCCGCCATAGGGCTCAAGGATCACGTCGGCCATGCCGAAGCCCAGCGTGCCCAGCCCGATCACGACCAGCCCATGCAGCGCGTTCTTGCGGCTGATGAACTCGCGCCAATGCTCGGAAAACTCGGGCTGCTTTTCGGGCTTGACGGTGTAGGCGCGGTTTCGCCCCTCCATCTTCCACAGCGCGACCATGTTCAGGAAGAACACCGCCACCGCCACGCCGGAAATCACCTTGATCAGCTGCGCATCGTGATAAGGTTCCAGCACCCAGCCGAAGCCGATCGATGAAAAGATCATGCTGATCAGCAGCACGACATACATCAGCCCGACCACTTTCGGCTGATCCTCGCGCGGGGCCAGGTCGGTGGCCAGCGCAAGGCCGACGGTCTGGATGGTGTGGACGCCCGCGCCGACCATCAGAAAGGCCAGACCGGCGGACGAGACGCCCAGCCAGAACGGCTGGCCCTCGGCATAGCCCTTGCCGCCCAGCACGATCAGCGCAAAGGGCATGATGGCAAACCCGCCCCACAGCGCCAGCGTGCCCTTGTAGATCCACGGCACCCGCCGCCAACCCAGTGCCGAGACATGGGTATCCGACTTGAAGCCGATCAGCGCGCGGAACGGGGCAAACAGCAGCGGAAGCGAGATCATGATGCCGACGACCGAGGCCGGCACCTCAAGCTCGACGATCATCACCCGGTTCAGGGTGCCGACCAGCAGCACGATCGACATGCCGACGGCGACCTGAAACAGCGACAGCCGCAGCAGTTTGCTTAGCGGAAGATCGTCCGAGGCGGCATCGGCGAAGGGAAGAAAACGCGGTCCGATCCGGACAAGGTGCTCGGCAAAGCGGCTCATGCGTGAGGAATCCCGGGATTGCGCCGTCATGCGGCGAAGACAGAAGGTCGGGCCTCAGGCACGCAGCCCGAACGGACAAGGCGGCGGATACGCGCGCCGCTTGCGCGACGAGCAGGCCGGAACCCTGCGATCCCGGCCTGCTCGGAGGTTGGCTACTGCATGGCGTGGGCCCGAAGGGCCCGCGCCCTTGGCAGCATTACTCGGCTTTCGCCGAGCCCGCGTAGTAGTCGGGCAGCCAGGTCGTGTTGGTCACGATGGCGAGGTGCACGAGGAACGACGAGATCGCGACGGCGCTGAGGAACAGCGGAACGCCGACGGTCGGTTTCACCACGAGCCAGATTTTGCCGTTGGTCATTTCAATATTCTCCTATCAGCCGAGCCACGGGGTCGCAGCGGCGGCGAGGAAGTGCGCGATGAGCGCCATGCCACCGAAAACGCGAGTGCCGAGGATGAGTTGCTTTTGAACTTCTTCGGCTTCGGCAACGGTCAGGCCGCTCGGCCAGACTTTGTTCAGATCGTCAGTCACTGTGTCGTCTCCCAACTGGTAATCGACGTTTTGCGTGTAGGGCCTGCACGCTGGCTTCGATCGAGACCGAGCTTTCCTTGTCCACCTTGCGGTGAGCTTCGGTTCTGCCCGGCTCACATTATGGGTGTCACATCTGGCTGACAGATTCAATGTCAACCTCCCCTTACAAGGCCGTTTTGGGTGCGACTTATTGGCTTCCGTTTTGGCGCCATGGGTTCGGTAAGCGGTTGAAAAGGGACAATTTTGACGCAGGCGCGCGGGAAATTGACGCTGGCTGACCCGGCCCCGGTGCAGCACGGACGGGGTCGTGCGGGCGCCGTGGCCCCCCCTTGGCAAGGGGCCGCCGCATCCCCATGTGGGGGGATTTTTTCGATGAAATTTGGACGCTTGGCCGGTCCACCCCGCTGCTGCCCCGGCGCGGCAGGCGGGCTGGAATCAGGGGTTGGCCGTCAGCACGGCATCAAGCCGGTCAAGAAACAGCGCCGCATCGCTGTCTGAAAACACCAGCGGCGGGCGGATCTTCAGCACATGGCCCTGCGGGCCGGTGGCCGAGATCAGCACCCCCGCTTCGCGCAGGCTGTTGACGATCCGGCCCGCTTTTGCGGCATCGGGGGCGCGCGACTCGGGGTCGATCATGTCGAGCCCGATGAAAAGTCCGGCGCCGCGGACCTCTCCGACCGCAGGATGACGGTGGGAAAGCGCGGCAAGGGCCGCACGGAATCGGCCGCCCACCGCATGCGCGTTCTGTTGCAGACCTTCGGTCTCGATCACGTCCAGCACGGCCAGCGCCGCCGCGGCCGCCACCGCATTGCCGCCGAAGGTGTTGAAATACCGGGCGCGGGCGCCGAATCCGGCGACCAGATCGGGGCGCAGCGCAAGGGCCGCCACCGGATAGCCGTTCCCCATCGGCTTCCCCATCGAGATCATGTCGGGCACCATGCCATGCCGCGCGAATCCCCACATCGCCTCGCCGGTGCGGCCGAAACCGGGCTGCACCTCGTCGGCGATGAACAGGCCGCCCGCGGCGCGGATCGCCTGCGCCGCGGGGGCCAGCAGGCCGCGCGGCTCGGCGAACACGCCGTCGGACGAAAAGATCGTGTCCACCATCAGCGCGGCGGGGCGAATGCCGTGGCGCAGCAGATCGGCGCAGGCGGCTTCCACCGCGGCGGCGAAGCGGGCGTCGGCGCCGGTTGCGGGGTCGGGCGCGGGGATGGTACGCACATGCGGCCCCAGCGCCACCCCCGCCCCCAGCGAGGGCGAGGCCCCTGCCACCGCAAGCGTCACGCCATGATAGGCGTTCTCGGTCACGATCACCCCGGTTCCGCCGGTCGCCTCGAAGGCCAGCCGCAGCGCAAGGTCGTTCGCCTCGGACCCGGTGCAGGTGAACATCACATGACCGATCGCGGCCGGCATCGTCGCCAGCAACCGCTCGGCCAGATCCAGCACCCCTTCGTGCAGATAGCGGGTGTGGGTGGCCAGCGTGGCTGCCTGCCGCGCCACTGCCTCGACCACGCGCGGATGGCAATGCCCGACCGAGGCCACGTTGTTATAGGCATCGAGATAGGCCCGGCCGTCGGCGTCATACAGCCAGACCCCCTGACCGCGCACCAGATGCAGCGGCTTTTCGTAAAACAGCCGGTATGCCGGCCCAAGGGCGGCGCTGCGGCGGGCGATCAGCGCGGCGTCACGCTCGGGCAGGGGGGTGGTGCCGGCGCGAAAGGCGTTGGGCATCCGGTCGGTGGTCATGGGGCGCAGGCCCGGGCGAGGGTGGCCGCCACCTCGCCGTGTGGCAGGCGCATCAGCGCCTCAAGCCCCGCGGCCGAGGCCGGCAGATTGCGCAGGATGTAGGGTGCGTTTTCAGGGTGGCTGGCCGCGCGCGATGAGGCGATGGCGATGGTCGTCACCATTCGCGCTGCCACCAGATCGGGCAGCAGGGCGATTTCTTCGGGCAGCAGCGGATTGGCCTGCGCATAGCCTGCGGCAAAATCGGCCAGTGATCCGGCCGGGTCGCAGGGGTCGATCTGATAGGCCGCCGCCACCCCCGCATCGCACACCCGCGCCGTGCGCACCATGTCCCCGAAATCGATCACCCCGGTGATGCGGGCCTGATCGGTCGGGTCCACCATGATGTTATAGGGATTGAGATCGTTGTGGATCACTTGCCATGGCAGATCGGGCAACCGCGGCGCCACCTCGGCGTCGAAGATGTCCAGCACGCGGCTGGCCAGCCTTGCTGTCGGCGCATCGGGAATCGCCGGCAGCAGCGGCCGCAGTCGCGCGGCATGACGGATGTCCCACAGCAGGTCGTAGTCGGCCGCGGGATGGGTGAAATCCGCCAGTGCCGCCGCCAGCCGGCCAAGGCAATCGCCCACCGCCCGGCGTTGCGCCGCGCCGGCGCGGGCACGCCAAAGCGGCTCTCCCTGAACCCAGCTTAACAGCCGCAACAGGCTGCCGCCGGGAAGGTCCGCCCCGGGCGCCCCGTCCCGGGTGCGGATCACCCGCGGCACCGGCAGGTCTGTGCCTTCCAGATGGATCAGCGCGGCGCTCTGAAATTCGGTCACCGCGCGCGGCTCGGCCGAGTTCGCAATCTTCAACACGAAGGTTCCGTCCTCGGTCACAAGGCGGAAATTCTGGTCGCGTTCCGAGGTAAGACAGGTGGCGCGGCCGGTCAGGCCGAAATGCGTTTCGGCCAGCCGGACGGCTTCGGATTCGGAAAAGGCGGGCGGCGGCGCGCTGAGGAGGGTGCCGATGGGCGGGGCGGTCTGGGGCAAGGCGGGCTCCTCGGGGCTCGGGTCCGGGGGATGATCGGAAATCGCGCGGCGGAAGGAAAGGCCGCGCAGGATTTTTGCGTCGCCTGTTTGGTGGGCAATCTGCCTTTTTGGCGGGCTTGCACCGCCGCGCCCCTGCCGGAAGTGCCCGAATACCGGGCGGGTGCGATTGCGGTCCGGGCTTCGGGCTGATCCGATGGCGCCAAGATGACCGCCCATACCCCCCAGCTTGCCCGTCTTGAACGCAGCCAAGGTGCCGCGCATGTGGCGATGGGCATGGCGCGCGGGGCGGTGCGGTTGCGCGATCTGGCGCAGCGCGGTTCGGCCAAGGCGTTCCTGCCGCATGTCGCGGGGCCGGTGCCCGAGATCGTGTTTCTGAACACCGCGGGTGGGCTGACCGGGGGCGACCGGCTGGATTACAGCCTGACACTGGCCGAAGGCTGCCGTGCGGTTGTCACCACGCAGACCGCCGAACGTGCCTATGCCGCGGGCGAAGGCACCGCGCGGGTGACGGTGGCGCATCAGGTGGGTCGTGGCGGCTGGTTGGACTGGCTGCCGCAAGAGACAATTCTTTACGACGGTGCGGCGCTGGATCGCGAAACCACGGTTGATCTGGCCGAAGGCGCGGGTTGCCTGATGCTGGAAACGGTGGTTCTGGGCCGGGCCGCGATGGGCGAGACAGTGACGCGGCTGGCCTTTCGCGATCTGCGGTGCGTCCGGCACAAGGGGCGCCCGGTTCTGGTCGACCCGCTGGCCTTTGACGCGCATGCGCTGGCGGCGGGGGCGGGGCCGGCGATTCTTGGCGGGGCGCGGGCCTTTGCGACGCTGGCGATGGTCGGGCCGGGGGCCGAGGATGCGCTGGTGCGCGCCCGGGCCGCGCTGGACGAACCGGGGGTCGAGGCCGCGGCCTCGGCGTTTCAGGGCAAACTGGTGCTGCGGTTGCTTGCGCCCGACGGCTGGCCGTTACGGCGGCAGGTGGCGCGGGTGCTGGCCTCCTTGCGTGGGCGCGATCTGCCCCGCGTCTGGCAGTTGTAAGAGAGGAACGGATGAACCTGACACCCAGAGAGAAGGAGAAGCTTCTCGTCAGCCTTGCGGCCATGGTGGCACGCGGCCGCCTGGCGCGGGGGGTCAAGCTGAACCATCCCGAAGCGGTGGCGCTGATCTCGGATTTCGTGATCGAGGGGGCGCGCGAAGGCCGAACCGTCGCCGATCTGATGCAGGCCGGCGCCCATGTCATCACCGCAGAGCAGTGCATGGAAGGGGTGCCCGAGATGCTTCATTCCGTGCAGGTCGAGGCGACCTTTCCCGACGGCACCAAGCTTGTCACTGTCCACCACCCGATCCGCTAAGAGGTTGCCATGCGAATTCATCACCTTGCCGTTGGCCTTGCAACGCTGAGCCTGCTGCCGGCGGTCGCCCATGCCCATCCGGGACATGTCGAAGGCGCGTCGCTGATGATGGGTCTGGCGCATCCGGTCGGCGGTGCCGATCATGTGCTGGCGATGCTGGCCGTTGGCCTGTGGGCGGCCGTGACCGGGGGGCGGGGGATCTGGGCGATGCCGGCGGCGTTTCTGGCCGCGATGCTGGGCGGCGGGGCAATGGGCGCTGCGGGCCTTGAACTGCCTGTGGCCGAGCCGATGATCCTTGCCTCGTCGATCCTGATCGGGGCGGCCGCCGCGCTGGCGCTGCGGCCGGCGCTGCCTCTTGCGCTGGCGGCCATCGCCATGTTCGGCGCGGCGCATGGCGTCGCCCATGGGGCCGAAGGGCCGGTACAGGGCCTTGTGTCATATGCCGCGGGCTTTCTGGTCTCGACAGCGGCGCTGCATGGTGTGGGTCTTGTCGCGGGACTCGCGCTTGCGCGTCTGACGGGGGCGGGTGCGGCGCGCGGACTGGGCGGTGGCACCGCTCTTGCCGGTCTGATTCTTGCGCTGGGTTGAGGGGATGGCGATGATTCCCGGAGAGATCCTTCCCTCGCCGGGCGACATCCTGCTGAACGCGGATCGCGAGCAGATCACCCTTCTGGTCGCGAACACGGGTGACCGGCCGGTGCAGGTCGGGTCGCACTATCATTTCGCCGAGACCAATCCCGGCCTTGCCTTCGACCGGGATGCGGCGCAGGGGATGCGGCTTGATATTCCCGCCGGAACGGCGGTGCGATTCGAACCGGGCCAGACCCGGGAAGTCCGACTTGTGTCCTATGCCGGTGCCCGAGAAGTCTATGGCTTCAACGCCCGGATCATGGGCAAGCTGTAGGA
The DNA here is from genome assembly GCF_900207575.1 of Cereibacter ovatus. GTDB lineage: Bacteria > Pseudomonadota > Alphaproteobacteria > Rhodobacterales > Rhodobacteraceae > Cereibacter_A > Cereibacter_A ovatus. Next base: position 91,910 of record NZ_OAOQ01000011.1, on the reverse strand, counting down.
CGCACACCGCAGGAGATGCCAGATGGCCCCCACCTTTCCGCTTGCCGACATGATGAAGCTTTCCTGGCAGATGGGGATGATGGTGGTCGAGGCGCAAACCGTGATGACGCTGCGCACGCTGGGCATGATGGGCGTTCTGACCCCGCATCCCCAGGAAAACCAGCGCATGGTGGCCGAGAAAGGCGTGGCCTTCGCCCAGTCGGCCCAGGCTGCGGCCATGGCGGCGATGCAAGGCAAGCACCCGCACGAGGTGGCGGCCGCCGCGCTGCAACCGATCCGCCGGCGGACTCGCGTGAATGCGGCGCGTCTGACGCGGGCGGCAAAGAAACCCCGGGGCTGAGGCTGGTCCGACGCCTCCTTGCGGTGAAGGCCGGTGCTGTGCCGGCCCCCGCCCGGCCCTGTCCGACCTGAAGGAGCGTCCATGCCCACGTCCATTTCCCGCGCGACCTATGCCGCAATGTTCGGCCCCACCACGGGCGACCGGCTGCGCCTTGGGGATACCGATCTGATCATCGAGGTCGAGCGTGACCTGACCACCTACGGCGAAGAGGTCAAGTTCGGCGGCGGCAAGGTGATCCGCGACGGCATGGGCCAAAGCCAGCGCACTCGTGCGCAAGGCGCGGTGGATACCGTCATCACCAATGCGCTGATCGTGGACTGGACCGGGATCTGGAAGGCGGATGTGGGTCTGCGCGACGGGCTGATCTGGAAGATCGGCAAGGCCGGCAACCCGGACACTCAGCCCGGCGTGGATATCGTGATCGGCCCCGGAACCGAGGTGATCGCCGGCGAGGGTCGTATCCTGACCGCGGGCGGGATGGATGCGCATATCCACTTCATCTGCCCGCAGCAGATCGAGGATTCCCTGCATTCCGGCATCACCACCATGCTGGGCGGCGGCACGGGGCCCGCGCATGGAACGCTTGCCACCACCTGCACGCCGGGGCCGTGGCATATCGGGCGGATGTTGCAGGCCGCCGATGCCTTTCCCATCAACCTGGCCTTTGCGGGCAAGGGCAACGCCAGCCTGCCCGCTGCGCTGGAAGAACAGGTGCGCGCTGGCGCCGCCTGTCTGAAGCTGCACGAGGATTGGGGCACCACGCCCGCCGCCATCGACTGCTGCCTGACGGTCGCCGATGCGATGGATGTGCAGGTGATGATCCACACCGACACGCTGAACGAATCGGGCTTTGTCGAGAACACCTTGGCGGCAATCGGCGGGCGAACCATCCACGCCTTCCATACCGAGGGCGCGGGGGGCGGCCATGCCCCCGACATCATCAAGGTGGTGGGGGCGGCGAACGTGATTCCCTCCTCCACCAACCCGACGATGCCCTACACCGCCAACACGGTGGAGGAGCATCTGGACATGCTGATGGTCTGCCATCATCTCGACCGTTCGATCCCCGAAGACGTGGCCTTTGCCGAAAGCCGCATCCGCAAGGAGACCATCGCCGCCGAGGATATCCTGCACGACATGGGTGCGTTCTCGGTGATCTCGTCGGACAGTCAGGCGATGGGGCGCGTGGGCGAGGTCATCACCCGCACCTGGCAGACCGCGCACAAGATGAAGGTGCAGCGCGGGCGGCTGCCCGAGGAAACCGGTGCCAACGACAACCTGCGCGTCCGGCGCTATATCGCGAAATACACCATCAACCCGGCGATCGCCCACGGCGTCTCGCGCCACATCGGCAGTGTCGAGGAAGGCAAACGCGCCGATCTTGTGCTGTGGTCGCCTGCGTTCTTCGGCGCCAAGCCGGACATGGTGCTGCTGGGCGGCATGATCGTCTGCGCGCAGATGGGCGATCCTAATGGCTCGATCCCGGCGCAGCCGTTCTACAGCCGGCCGATGTTCGGTGCCTTTGGCGGCGCGCTTCATGCCAGTGCCGTCACCTTCGTGTCGCAGGCGGCACGGGCCGATGGCGTGGGCGACCGCCTTGGCCTGCGCAAGCAGGTGCTGGCGGTGGAAGGCACGCGCGGCATCGGCAAGGCCGACATGAAACTGAACGCGCATCGCCCGCAGATCGAGGTGAATCCCGAAACCTATGAGGTGCGCGCGGATGGCGAACTTCTGACCTGTCAGCCACTGGCCGAACTGCCGCTGGCGCAGCGGTATTTCCTTTACTGACGCCACGACCCAACGTCGGACGCACCGGGCAAGATGGATCATCGCGTGCGATGCACGGGCTAATGCAGCGGGCAGCGCGGGCGGGGCGCGATCATCGGCGGCGTATCCGCAGCAGGCAGGCAGCGGACCTCGCGGCTGACGCTTTCGCGCCAGTAGCGCGGATCGGACAGAACCGAGCCGGGCAGAAGCGCCGGGTCAAACAGACGGAACCGCCGTTCCGCCACCTCGGCGCGGAACTGAAGCCCGCCTGCGGCTTCTTCGGGGGTGGCGAGGATCGTGGCGCAGATCCTTGCCTCTCTCAGCCGCAGGCGGGCGATGGCCGCCCGGACCTCGGCCAGCTCGTCTGCTGCGTTCGCCTTGTGCATTCCTGCCCCCGTTGCCACTCTGTTCCCCGACACACTGCCGCCCTGCGGTTAACGAATCGCTGATGCCGACCCAAAGAAAGGATCTGCCATGACCGATCTTCCCCAAGCCCGCCGCCTGATGCGACAGGGCGACTGGACCGGCGCGGCCGCGGGATGCGTGCGCCTTGGCCATGACGACCGTTTCCTGCGCCGCAAACGGCTGGAAACCGAAGCCGGCGAGGGCTTTCTGGTCGATCTGCCCGAGACCACCAGCCTGGATGAGGGCGATGCCTTTGAACTGGCCGATGGCCGCCTGATCGAAGTGCGCGCCGCCCCCGAGGCGGTGTTGGTGGTGACCGGTGCGCTGACCCGCGCCGCCTGGCATATCGGCAACCGCCACACCCCCTGCCAGATCGAGGCCGACCGGCTGGTGATCCGACAGGACCATGTGCTCGAGACCATGCTGCGCGGCCTTGGCATGACCGTCGCCGCCGCCACCGAACCCTTCCGCCCCGAGGGGGGCGCCTATGGCCATGGCAGGACCATGGGCCACGACCACGGCCCCGAGATGCATGACCATGGCCATGGCCATCCACATGTGCATGTGCATGTCTCGCGCCAGCCGGACGAGGACGACGCCCCCGACGCCGACCCGGCATGAGCCTTGCGCTCTTGACGCTGGTGCAATGGCTGTCCCCTGCCTTTCCGACCGGGGCGTTCGCCTATTCGCACGGGCTTGAATGGGCGGCGGCCGAGGACGGGCTTTGCGACCGGGACAAGGTCGGGGCCTGGATCACCGATGTCCTGCGCTTTGGCGCGGGGCGGACCGATGCGATCCTGCTGGCCCATGCGCTGAAGGGGGAAGATCCCGACCGGCTGACCGATCTGGCCCGCGCGCTTGCCCCTTCGGCCGAACGCCTGCGCGAAACCGACGAGCAGGGCGCAGCCTTTGCCGCCACCGTTGCGGCGCTGACCGGGCGTCCGCTGCCGCCCCGTCCGCTGCCGGTGGCGATCGGCGAGGCCGCGGCGCCGCTTGGCCTGCCGGTGGCGGATGTGGTGGCGCTGGCGCTGCATGGATTTGCGGCGAATCTGGTCTCGGCTGCGGTGCGATTCGTGCCGCTGGGCCAGACCGAAGGACAGCGCATTCTGGCCGCGCTGCATCCGCTGATCACCGATCTTGCGGCCACGGCCGCCGTGGCGCCGCTGGAGGCGATCTTTACCGCGGCCTTCCGTGCCGATCTGGCCGCGATGCGGCACGAAACCCTGAATGTAAGGATCTTCAAGACATGAACCATGGCCCCCTGCGTGTGGGAATCGGCGGCCCGGTGGGCGCCGGCAAGACCACCCTGACCGAAAAGCTGTGCGCCGCGCTGGCCGACCGCTGTTCGATGGCGGTCATCACCAACGACATCTACACCCGCGAGGATGCCGAGGCGTTGATGCGGGCGCAGGTCTTGCCGGCCAACCGCATCCGGGGCGTGGAAACCGGCGGCTGCCCCCATACCGCGATTCGCGAGGATGCCTCGATCAATCTGGCCGCGGTGGCCGACCTGCGCCGCGCCTTTCCCGATCTGGATCTGATCCTGATCGAATCGGGCGGCGACAATCTGGCCGCCACCTTCAGCCCGGAACTGGCCGATCTGACGATCTATGTGATCGATACCGCCGCCGGGCAGGACATTCCGCGCAAACGTGGGCCGGGGCTGGCGCGATCCGACCTGCTTGTGGTGAACAAGACCGATCTTGCCCCGCATGTTGGGGTCGATCTGGCGCTTCTGGAAGACGACACCCGTCGCGCCCGTGGACCCAGGCCCTATGTCATGGCGCGGCTGCGCAGCGGGCAGGGCGTGGCCGAGATCCTGGCCTTTCTGGAACGCGAAGGCGGTCTTGTCCTGAAGCCTCAGGAATAAGCAGACGACCTGTTTTGCGCCATCCGCGCGCGGCTTCTGCCCGATTTCAGCACTTCGCCCTGTGACTTGCACAAATTGAAGGCGAAACCGCCCGAGCCGACGGGCCGCCCGGCCCCTCGTCTTGCCGCAGACCGGGTGCCGGCGTCATCTGGATGCCGCGAGGGTCGCGCCATGACCGGCCCGGCGCCCGTGGCAGCCAGTGCCGCGGCGGATTCAACGGGGAATGCCAAGTCTTGACAGACCGCGACCGACCTTCGGGACGGACCGGCGACGCTTGGCCAGACAAAAGGACGACGCATATATGATCCGCATGAAGGGATATCTGCTCGGGACCGCGCTCGGGCTGTCGCTTGCGGGGGCCGGTTGGGCCGAAGAGGACACGATCAAGGTCGGCGTCCTGCACTCGCTGTCGGGCACCATGGCGATTTCCGAAACCACGCTGAAGGACACCGTCCTGATGCTGATCGACGAGCAGAACAAGAAGGGCGGGCTTCTGGGCAAGAAGCTGGAAGCCGTGGTTGTCGATCCGGCATCCGACTGGCCGCTGTTTGCCGAAAAGGCGCGCGAGTTGCTGACGGTCTCGGACGTGGACGTGATCTTCGGCTGCTGGACCAGCGTCAGCCGCAAGTCGGTCCTGCCGGTGATCGAGGAACTGAACGGCCTGCTGTTCTATCCGGTGCAATATGAGGGCGAGGAATCGTCGAAAAACGTGTTCTACACCGGCGCCGCGCCGAACCAGCAGGCGATCCCGGCGGTGAACTACTTCCTGAACGAACTGGGCGTGCAGAAATTCGCGCTGCTTGGCACCGACTATGTCTACCCGCGGACCACGAACAACATCCTTCAGGCCTATCTGAAAGACGCAGGCATCCCGGAAAGCGACATCTTCGTGAACTACACCCCCTTCGGCCATTCCGACTGGTCGAAGATCGTGGCCGATGTGAAGGCGCTGGGGGCCGACGGCAAGAAGGTGGGCGTGATCTCGACCATCAACGGCGATGCTAATATCGGTTTCTACAAGGAACTGGCGGCGGCGGGCATCTCGGCCGACGACATCCCGGTGGTGGCCTTCTCGGTCGGCGAAGAGGAACTGTCGGGTCTCGATACCTCGAACCTCGTCGGCCACCTTGCGGCCTGGAATTACTTCCAGTCGGCCGAAAGCCCCGAAAATGAAGCCTTCGTCGCCGCGTGGAAGGCCCGCATGGGCGAAACCCGCGTGACCAACGACCCGATGGAGGCCACCTACATCGGCTTCAACATGTGGGCGAACGCGGTCGCGCAGGCCGGCAGCACCGAGGTTGACGCCGTGGCCGATGCGATGGTGGGCCAGAAGTTCCCGAACCTCACCGGCTCGGAATCCGAGATGCTTGCGAACCACCACCTGACCAAGCCGGTGCTGATCGGTGAGATTCAGGAAGACGGCCAGTTCGACATCGTGTCTCAGACCGAGCCGGTGCCGGGCGATGCCTGGACCGACTTCCTGCCAGAGTCGGCCGTGCTCGAGTCGGACTGGAAGGGCCTGAAATGCGGCATGTACAACACGCAGACCGAAACCTGCGTGCAGATCAAGTCGAACTACTGATCCGGTCGGGGACGGCGCCGCGCCGTCCCCCTCTCTGATGGCCGAGGTCCGAATGCGATTTGTCCTGATTCTTGTCGCGGCGCTGGTGTCCGCGCTGCCCGCCCTTGCGCAAGGCACTCCCGCCGCGCAGATCCTGTCCGAAAACCGCGCGCTGATCGAAAAGGCCTCGCGCCAGACCATCGGCCCGGTGATCGAGGCGCTGGCCGCCTCGGGCGATCCCGCCGCCGCCACGATCCTCGCCGCCTGGGCCGACCGCAGCCTCGGCCTGCGCAAAGCCGACGGCAGCTTCGTTCTGATCGCCCCCGCCAATGGCGGCTGGGCGCTGAGCGATCTTGCCGGCACCCCTGCCGGCACCGCGCCCAAGGCCGAAATCGCGCAACTGCGCCCCAACAGCGGCGTGCGCGGCCTGATCGCCACGGCGCTTGTGCGGTTCCAGCTGGCCGACCCCGACCCGGTGCGGCGCGCACAGGCGCTGCAATCGGTCGCCCGCGATCCCGCCGCCGAACATCTCGCCCCCCTGCGCGCCGCACTGGCCCAGACCCCCGACCCGGCGCTGGCGCGGCTCGAACGGCTGCTGACCCTGCGCTTCGGCGCCACCGCTGACGAACGCGTGGCCGCCATCGACAGCTTCGGTCCCGACCTTGGCCTTGACCTGCGCGCCGCGCTGAACCCGCTGGTGGCGACCACCCGCGTTGCGGTCAAAAGTGCGCCGCAGGGCCTGAACGTCGCCCGCGAACTGACCCCCGGCAAGGATCTCCCGCGCGAGGATGCCTATGACCTTCTCGTGGCACAAGGCGCGGCCCCCGCCCGCCTGACCCGCACCGCGCAGCGCGAAACCCTGATCGCACAGATCCGCGACGGGGCCGTGGCGGGCATCCCCCTGCAGGCCCTCGACAGCCAACAGGCCCGCGACCGCGCCTATACGGCGCTGGAAACCCAAGGCATCGTGCCCGCCGCCGCCACAGAAGACGAGGTGACCGCAACCCTCGCCACCTTCCGCTTCCTCGAAACCTACGCCGAACCCGATCCCGCAGTCACGACCGCCGCTCGCAAGGCGCTTGACCGGATCGAGACCCGCGTGGGCCTGATGCAGGCCGCCGACCTGGCCCTTGATGCGGTCTCTCTCGCCTCGATCTACTTCCTTGCCGCCATCGGCCTTGCCATCACCTTCGGCGTGATGCGGGTGATCAACATGGCCCATGGCGAATTCATCATGATGGGCGCCTATACCGGCTATGTCACCCAGCTCTGGATCGCGGATTACACGATCTCGATCCTCGTGGCGCTGCCTCTCGCCTTCGCCGTCACCTTCGCGGCAGGCGTCGCGATGGAACGGCTGGTGATCCGCCACCTCTACAAACGCCCGCTGGAAACCCTGCTTGCGACCTTCGGCATCTCGATCGCCCTTCAGCAACTGGCCAAGAACATCTTCGGCACCCAGGCCCGGCCGCTCACCTCGCCTGCTTGGCTCGACGGCGCCCTCACCCTCAACGATGTGGTCTCGATCAGCTACATCCGCATCGCGATCTTCGCCCTGGCCCTGATCTTCCTCGGCATCTTCCTCTTCATCATGAAGCGCACCCGCCTCGGCCTCGAGGTCCGCGCCGTGACGCAAAACCCCGCGATGGCCGCATCGATGGGCATCAACCCCGACCGCATCAACATGCTGACCTTCGGCCTCGGCTCTGGCATCGCCGGAATTGCCGGCGTGGCCATCGGCCTCTTCGCCAAGGTCACCTCGGAACTCGGTCAGGACTATATCGTGCAAAGCTTCATGACCGTCGTCGTCGGCGGCGTCGGCAACATCTGGGGCACGCTTGCGGGCGCCGCGATGATCGGCGGCGCGCAAAAAGGGATCGAGTGGCTGAACCCCTCGAACACACTCGCCGCACAGACCTACATGATCCTGCTCATCATCATCTTCATCCAGTTCCGGCCACGGGGCATCATCGCCCTCAAAGGCCGCGCCGCCGGAGATTGACCCAGTGACCCGCCATTCCCTTTCATTCTGGCACAAATATCCCGGGGGGAGCGGGGGGCTGGCCCCCCGCCGCACCGGCCTGCGCCAGACACTCCGCCTTCCAGTTCCAGGTCTCATGGCATGAAACAGGGCTTTTTCGCGCGCAATCCGTCAGTGCTGGTGTTTCTTGCCCTGCTTGCCCTGTTCACCCTCGGCGTGACGCTGCTTTCGCACGCCTACGGCACGTCGTTCCTGTCCACCTCCTTCGTCAAGACGCTGGGCAAGACCCTCTGCCTCTGCCTTGTCGCGCTGGCGATGGATCTGGTCTGGGGCTACATGGGCATCCTCAGCCTTGGCCACATGGCCTTCTTCGCGCTGGGGGGCTACATGATCGGCATGTGGCTGATGTATGCCCGGACCGAGGAAATCGTGGTTCAGGCGCTGGCCAATGCCCCGCTGCCCGCGACCCCGCAGGAAATCGCCGATGGCGTGGCGACGCAGATCTTCGGCGTGGTGGGCGGGGCCGACCTGCCCGCGGTCTGGACCTTTGCCGGCAGTCTGCCTGCGCAACTGGTGCTGGTCGTGGCGGTGCCCGGTCTTCTGGCGCTGGCGTTCGGCTGGCTGGCGTTCCGCAGCCGGGTCACCGGCGTCTATCTCTCGATCCTGACGCAGGCGATGACGCTGGCGCTGGCGCTTTACCTTTACCAGAACGATTCGGGCCTGCGCGGCAACAACGGCCTGTCGGGGCTTCAGAACATCCCCGGCCTTGGCGGCGTGTCTCAGGATGCGCTGTCGGTCTGGTTTCTCTGGGCCTCGGCCGCGGCGCTGGCCCTCGGTTACCTGATCGCGGCCTGGGTCGTCTCGGGCAAGTTCGGATCGGTGATGCGCGCGATCCGCGACGACGAACAACGCGTGCGCTTCCTTGGCTATTCGGTCGAGGGCTACAAGCTCTTTGTCTTCACCGTCACCGCCATCGTCGCGGCCATTGCCGGCGCGCTTTACTATCCGCAGGCCGGCATCATTAACCCCGCCGAACTTGCGCCCATCGCCTCGATCTATCTGGCGGTCTGGGTCGCGATCGGGGGCAGGGGCCGGCTTTACGGCGCGGTCATCGGCGCGGCCTTCGTCTCGCTTCTGTCCACATGGTTCACCGGCGGGCGGGCGCCCTCAATCGACCTTGGCGTCTACATCATCCAGTGGGTCGATTGGTGGCAGATCCTGCTGGGCCTCTCCTTTGTCCTTGTCACGCTGTTCGCGCCGCAGGGCATCGGTGGCCTGATCGACTGGGCCGCGGGCCTGCGCCATCCCAGCCGCCGCGGCGCGGCCCTTGGCCCGAACGACGGCGCGCTGCAAGAAAAAGAGGCCACCGAATGAGCGCACTTCTTGAAGTTTCGGGCGTCTCGGTCACTTTTGACGGCTTTCGCGCGATCAACAACCTGTCCTTCAACATCGGCACGCAAGAGCTTCGCGCGATCATCGGGCCGAACGGGGCGGGCAAGACCACCTTCATGGACATCGTCACCGGCAAGACCCGGCCCGACGAAGGCAGCGTGACCTTCGGGGAACGCTCGGTCTCGCTGCTGTCGCTGTCCGAGGCGCAGATCGCGCAGGCCGGCGTGGGGCGAAAGTTCCAGCGTCCGACCGTGTTCGAGGATCAGACGGTGTTCGACAACCTGATGATGGCGCTGAAAAAGCCGCGCTCGCCGTTTGCGGTGCTGCTGTTCCGCCCGGCGAAGGTGGATGCCGAGCGGGTGGCCGAACTGGCCGCCGAGGTGGGCCTTCGCGATCATCTCGACCGCAAGTCGGGCGAGCTGTCGCACGGCCAGAAGCAATGGTTGGAAATCGGGATGCTTCTGGCGCAGGAACCGCGTCTGCTGCTGGTGGACGAACCCGCCGCCGGCATGACGCTGGCCGAGCGTGAACACACCACCGCGCTGCTGGTCGAGATGGCCAGAACCCGCGCGGTCGTGGTGGTGGAACATGACATGGAATTCGTGCGCCGGCTGAACTGCAAGGTCACGGTGCTGCACGAGGGTTCGGTTCTGGCCGAGGGCAGCCTTGACCATGTGACGAAGAACCCGGCCGTGATCGAAGTCTATCTGGGGCGTGGATAAGATGCTGAAAACCGAAGGGCTGACCCTGCATTACGGCGGCAGCCAGATCCTTTACGGGATCGACATGGAAGCCCGCGCCGGCGAGGTGACCTGCATCATGGGCACCAATGGCGTGGGCAAGACCTCGCTGCTGAAGGCGATTGCCGGGGCGCATCCGCGCTCGGGCGGCAGGGTGATCCTCAATGGCGAGGATCTGCCGAAACTGCCGCCGCAGGGCATGGCGCGGCGGGGGCTGGGGTTCGTGCCGCAGGGCCGGATGATCTTCCCGCTGTTGACGGTGACCGAGAATCTGCAAACCGGCTTTGCCACCTTGCCGAAGTCCGAACATCGCATCCCGGACGAGATCTACGACCTGTTCCCGGTGCTGAAGGACATGGCCCACCGCCGCGGCGGCGACCTGTCGGGGGGGCAGCAACAGCAACTGGCCATCGCGCGGGCGATGATCATGAAGCCCAGACTTTTGCTGCTGGACGAGCCGACCGAGGGCATCCAGCCCAACATCATCCAGCAGATCGGTCGGGTGATTTCCTATCTGCGCGAAAAGGGCGATATGGCGATCATTCTGGTCGAGCAGTATTTCGACTTTGCCTATGGTCTGGCCGACCGCTTTTATGTGCTGAAGCGTGGCGCGGTCGATGTGGCCGGCACGAAGGCGGAACTGGGCCGAGACCGGGTGCGGCAGGCGGTGTCCGTCTGATCGGCCGGTTTCGGCCGCCCATCCGCGCAGGGCTGCCAAAGTGGCAGCAGCCAGACGAAAGGGCCGGCGGTGTCCCGCCGGCCCTTCGTGCTATCGGATGACCGATCGCGAAACGCGCGTCACTGAGCCGGCGAAACCGAAACGAGGTAGGCCCAGATGTTGTGGGCGTCTTCTTCCTTCTTCAGTTTGAAGGTCATCTTGCCCTTGGCTTTCGAATCGCCGGTGTAGTCCTTCAGGAACTTGGTCGGGTCCTGAACGTAGGTGATGAAATGCTCTTCATCCCAGTTCAGGCCCTTTTCGCCGGCGGCAACCATGCCGTCGCCATAGCCTTTGAAGTCTTCGCGCGTGCCGGCTTTGCGGCCGACGACGCCGTAGAGGTTCGGGCCGGTCTTGGCGTTGCGGCCGGCGATGACGGTGCCGGCGTCGTCCACGACGACATGGCAGGTCAGGCACTGGTTGAAGGCCTTCTCACCCGCGGCGGCATCGCCTTCCTGGGCGACAGCGGGGGCGGCCGCGAAAGCGGCGATGGCTGCGAGGGCCTTGACGTCGAACTTCATGTGGATCCTCCCTGTATGGGTAGATGGGTGTGACGATATTGGTGCCGCCGGCACATACTTGTTACTCTGGAACGCGGGCTCCGGTTCATCTCATGCCACTGCCTGAGGGATCGCGCAACGGGATAGAAGGCGGCAAAAAAGGTAATGGTCGTGCTTGCCAAATGGCGCGGGAAGGGCTGGCCCGTTGGGGCCTGCGACGGTCTGTCGGCGGTGGCACGGCTGAACATCTGGCTTCCTGCCGGAGCAATTCGGACGGGCGGACTATGGCGCTGGCGCCCGTCCGCCTTGATATGACTGATTGCCGCAGAACCTTTTCCCGCCGGTCCCGGACTAAAGGCCGTTTGCCTTTTTATTCAGCAACTTGACCTCGGGCGCCCGTGCGGGTTCTGCGGCGTTCCGGGGTGCGGGATGCGAGGCAGGGTGATAGGGCCCGACAGGGATTCGCGGCTCTGGCATCATCCATTTCCACAGCTTCTTGTCCTGAAGGTTCATCACCATGAACCAGTGTTCCAGCACCGCCAGCGCCGTCAGCGCCGCCAGCAGCCAGAAGCCGACCGCACGATGATTTGACCCATCCGCCGACAGCGCGCGTTCGACCCAGCAGCCAGTGGCGAAGGTCAGAAGCGTGATCGACAGCGGGAAGAAATTGTTCATCCGGGTGCGGCGGAAGTAGCTGGGCAGGTGCGATAGCGTCGAGGGCAGGAACTCGACGTTGATGTAGGGCACGCCAAGATACAGGTTCAGCTTGGCCGAGATCCGGGCGATGAACAGGATCATGAAGGTCCAAAGCCCGAAACGGTTCGGCGTTCCGACCGCATGCATGGTCATGGCGACCAGAACCGTCAGCAGCACGATTTCGTGCCACAGGACGGTGCCGACCGCGCGCAGGAACCGCTCGACCGGGCGGGCGTGGGCCGGGCAGGGGCCGGTGTTCGGGCCGGTGATGACGCCCGACAGGAACGCAAGCTCGATCCAGCCCCAGATGGCCAGCGCCGACAGGAAGGCGACATAGACCCCCTTGACCGACAGATCGGCCAGCGTGTGCGAATAGCCCCAGACCCCCGCGAACAGCAGGGGCAGGCCGATGATCACCGAAATCATGTGCGATTCCGGGCCGCGGTTGTCGGCATGGCGCACCCGCCACAGCAAAATGCCGGTCGAGAACCACCAGACGAAGATGGCCGACAGGGCGACGACCCAGGGACTCGTAAACATCAGCGGTCACTCCGCCTTAGAGAAGGAAGCGGGCAGCGCCCGCCTCCGCTGTTCTTGCACGTTCAATAGACAGGCTCCAGTCGGACAGTCTGCGGCAAGTCGTTCGTCTTGACCGGGATGGTGTAAAGCGAGACGAACGCCGCCGCCGCCTGCGCCATCCCCAGCGCCTTTTTCAGCCGTCCGCCAAGGCCGCCCTGACGCGCACCTTCGTCCATCCGGATGAAGCCTTCGTTCATGCGGTTCAGGCCGGGCTTCCAGCGCGGATGGTCGATGTCGATCTCGACCGGGAAGATCTGCCGGGCAATTTCCGAGGTCTTGCGGAACACCTCTTGGTCATACCAGTCGATATCCACCCCCAGCGCCTTGTGAAACTCGGGCCGGGCGTGGTCGCGCACCCACATGGTCGAATAGACCGCGGTCAGGAAGAACCGGATCCACAGCTTGTTTGTCACCGAACCCGTCAGCTTCGGATCGGTCTTCATCAAGAGCGCAAAGGCCTCGCCATGGCGGAACTCGTCGTTGCACCATTCCTTGAACCACTTGAAGATCGGATGGAAGCGGTGCTGGGGGGTCGCCTCAAGATGCCGATAGATCGTGATATAGCGCGCGTAGCCGATCTTTTCCGACAGATAGGTGGCGTAGTAGATGAACTTGGGCCGGAAATAGGTGTATTTCTTGGCCTTGGTCAGAAAGCCCAGGTTCACCGCCACGCCCGCCTCGCGCAGGGCATCATTGATGAAACCTGCGTGCCGAGCCTCGTCCCGGGCCATGTAGTTGAACAGCGCGCAGATGTCGGGGTTGCTGCCGCGGCGCTTCATTTCCTTGTAAAGCACGCAGCCCGAAAACTCGGCTGTGCAGGACGATACCAGAAAATCGATGAACTCGACCCGAAGGGCAGGGTCCATCGCGTCCCAGTCGATCCGGTCCCAGTCGTCGGTCTTGCGGAAATGCGCCTTGTTCGGATCGGCCTGCATTTCGGCCAGCAGCGCATCCCATTCGGCGCGCACCGGGGTCACGTCGATCCGGTCAAGCTCGTCGAAGTCGGTGGTGTAGAACCGCGGGTTCAGGATGTGGGTTTCCGTGGCCATCGCCGTGGTATCGGCGACCGCCTGCGGGGTGAGAACGGGGGACAGATCTCCGGGCGCCGCGTTCACAGCGTCACCTGTTCGGAAAAGGAAAACTCGCACAATTCCATCGCGCCCAGATCGCCGGTGGCCTTTGTCCAAAGCCGTTCCAGCAGGCTGGCACGCGTGATGGTGGCGGTGCGCTCAGCCACCACCACCTCGCCAAAGGCGGCCATCACCGGCGCGCCGTGAACCAGAACCTCGTCGCCCGGATGAACGACGGCACCATTATCGAAACGCACATGCGCGTGGAGAGACTCGAACCGATGACTTACTTCAACGGTGCAGGGCACCTCTTCCGCTCGTTTCGTGAACAGACCCATCTGGGCTCCCTTCTGGTTGGCGTCATTCGGAGAGCAGCCGGTCGAAAATCGCCTTGTTGTCTTCCCCGAATGCCTGAAGCTCTGTGCTCCAGCCGGTTGCATCGTCTTGCAGGGAAAGTCTGCCGTTCTCGTACTTCACCAACCGCACGGGCGGGTTACCGTCTACCCTGTGCACGGTGCGGGCGCGCGCAAGGCCAATCTTGATCACGGCGACAAAGCCGCCGTCTTCTGCCTGAAACAGGATGTCCCCTTCGGGCGAGCGGACTTCGACCGCCTGCTTGCCCAGACCTTCCAGGATCAGCGGGCGTTCGGCCACCACGGGCGCCGCCTGCGGCTGGCCCGTGGGTTCGCGTCCCGTCAGAACCGCATAGCTGGCGATGGCCAGCGATCCCAGCGCCAGCGCGAACATCCCCTTCACCATGAACGGCGGGATCAGTTCCTTTTCGGGCTCGGGCTTGCGACGGGGGGCGTTGGGGTTTGTCATCGGAACTTCCTCAGGCGGCCGGCATCGCGCCGGCAGGGGCCGCAGCCTCGGGGGCGCGGCTGATGGTGGGCATCGACAGCCGCGATTCCGCCGCATCCGACAGGATGCGCGCGACGCGGGCGGCATCGGGGATGCAGCGCAGCGCCGGCTGACCGCGCCACTTCCACGGCCGGATATGCGGCCAGCAGACCAGTTTCGAGATCCGGTTCGGCTTGGCGATCAGCATGGCGATGGTGCCGGTGCCCGACTTGCGCAGATCGAGATCGGCGCTTTCGATCTGGGTGAAGGGCAGGTTCAGCGTCACCGACAGCGCGGCGCCGATCCGCATCGCCACCCGGGCGGTGGTGATGGTGTAGACTGTGGCGCGGGCCTGCCAATAGGCACCGACCAGCAACAACAGATAGGTCAGCACCCCCATGGCGGCATAGGGCGTGCCATAGGCCACCGCCATCGGCAGCCCGCCATCCGCCCAGCCCGAGGCTGCGCGCCACGCCACGATCACCGCGAAATAGCCCGCGATCCAGTTCACCTTGTAAGCCTCGCGCGCCAGCGCGAAGGCGGCGGGGCGTCCCTGCCAAAGGATCGTCTCACCTTTCGGCGGCTCTGCGGGAAGACCGGGAATCGGTTCGAAGGCAAAATCGTCATGGTCCATCGTGGTCTCCCGTGGCGGATGCGGATCGGATGCGGATAGGGAAAATGGAAACTGATACGTAAACGGTCGGCTTCGGATCGGGCCGGTTGCGACTGGCTGCGGATCTGGCCGGACGCGGATGCGGTCCCATGGGACCGGACACGGATCGGGCCGGCAATGCGGCGCGGCCCCGGGAAGGGCCGCGCCGTAGGTCATCAGGCGTATTCGGCCAGCATGGCCTGGATCACCGACTTGCGCTTCGGCGCGGCATACATCAGGCCGCCCGCAACATAGCCGCAGATCTTGTCTTCTTCCAGAAGGGTCACTTCCGAAGCCGACTTGGTGGTCGGGATGCCGGCGAACAGGTCCGACGACAGCGCGTTCACGTCAACGCGGTTGTGCTTGACCTTCACCATCGGCATCGGAACAAGGCGCTTGCTGCCGTCTTTCAGTTCGACCTCAAGGTAGCGGATCATCTGTTCCGGCACGTCGATCCACAGATCGACGACCTTGCCAGCGATTTCCAGATCGCAGCCGCGAACCGGCAGACCGATCGGGTTCTTGCCAGCCGAAACGACAAAGCCCGAGCCCTTCATCGGCTTGATCTTGGCATGGCCGTGGCCATCCAGTTCCGGCACGTCGCGACGCGCAACCCACGAAGCCGGGCCAACGCCGTCCGCCATCGGGTCGCCGGTGGGCGCATGCGGGAAGCCTTCCGACACGGCCGTGCGGGCCAGCGGGATCGGACGGTCTTCGCTTTCCGGGCCGGGAACGGTCAGGGTGCCACGGCCGAAGGGCAGGATGAAGGTCTTCGGCTTCGGCAGCGGGAACGGGCCCTGGTTCGCGGCCGGCGTGCCGTCCTCGTTTTCCAGCGGATAGCCCTCGCGCATGTTCTCGGTCTGGAGGTAGTAGATCAGGCCCGCGAGGAAGATCCAGAAGCTATAGATCGCCAGCGACGCCAGATCGAAGTTTCCAAAAGCAGTCACACCAACCATTTAAGGGTCCTCCGGTGTCAGGTGGGGAAGTCGGCAATGCCCATCCGGGCCCCGCCGACCGATCGTTCAGATGCGAGGATCGTGGTCCGGACCAGAGGGCCCAGCACGATCAGGGTGGCGAACAGCAGCCCGATCTCGAGGATGTAGACGAAGCTGTAGCCAAAGGCCGCGTCCTGAAGCGCGGCACCAAGATGCCCCGCCTTGGCCCAATGGCCGATAAGGTCGCGCAGCGCGCCGCCCAGGAAGATGGCGACGCCTGCCGCCGTGGCCTGCGCAGCCCCCCACGCGCCGAGGGCAAGACCCCGTCCGGCCAGACCGGACGACGGGATCGCCATCGCCATCGTGAGGGTGGCGACGGAAAACAGACCGCCGCCCATCCCGATCAGCGCCGCGCCGGCGAAAAACATCGCCGAGGACTCCGCGGGCCACGCGAAGAGCACGAGCGAGAAGGCCGCAAGCCCGATCAGGATTCCCCGTCCCGCCATGCGGGCCGGGTCGAGACCGCGCGCCAGCCAGCGCGCGGCAAGTCCAAAGCCGATCAGCGCACCCACCGACCACATCGCGGTCAGAAGGGTGGTCGCGCTTACAGGCAAACCGATGACCTCGCCGCCATAGGGTTCCAGCAGCACGTCCTGCATGTTGAAGGCAAGCGTGCCGCAGGCCACCGCGGCCA
The DNA here is from genome assembly GCF_900207575.1 of Cereibacter ovatus. Taxonomy (GTDB): domain Bacteria; phylum Pseudomonadota; class Alphaproteobacteria; order Rhodobacterales; family Rhodobacteraceae; genus Cereibacter_A; species Cereibacter_A ovatus. Next base: position 75,173 of record NZ_OAOQ01000011.1, on the reverse strand, counting down.
GAAGTCGCGCGGCAGTGCCGTCGGCATTCAGGTCGCGCCATGCATCGCGAAGGCGCGGCCGCGGCGCGGCACGCTCTTCCTTCGACATCGGGCGCACATGTTCCTGTTTCCACAGCGCGATCAGGTTCAGCACCATGGTCAGCGCGGCGCAGCCCTGCACCACGCGGATCAGCCGCATCTGGGAAAAGTCCGAGAGCAGCCAGCCGACCACCACCGACGAAATCGCCATGCCCACAAGGAACATGACGTAAAGCAGCGCCACGACACGGGGACGCGTCTCATCGGTTGCGCGGTCAGAGGCCAGGGCCAGGCCCGCGGTCTGCGTCATGTGCATCCCAAGGCCGGCCATCAGGAACGCCAGCGCCGCCAGCGCCTCGCCTGCCCATGTGGGCCCGTGGATCTGGTCGCCCGACAGCACGATCAGCGCGAACGGCATTATCGCCAGCCCGCCCATCTGCCAGAGCGAGCCGAACCAGAGATAGGGGATACGCTTCCAGCCCAGAGACGAGCGGTAAGTGTCGCTGCGATGCCCCAGAAGCGCCCGGAACGGCGCCGACAGCACCGGCAGCGCGATCATCAGCGCCACCACCGTGGCGGGGACCGCCAGTTCGACGATCATCACCCGGTTCAGCGTGCCCAGCAACAACACCGAACACATCCCGACCGACACCTGAAACAGCGACAATCGCAGAAGTTGCCGCAAAGGCAGCCCTTCCGAGGCCGCATCCGCGAAGGGAAGCGCACCGATCGTCAGTCTTTTCAGCTGCTTCCGCCCCAGGATCACGGCCGGAACTCCAGACACTCGGAGATGTAGAAGCCGCGCGAGATACGCCCGATCTTCACCAGCCGCCCCCCCGTCGCCTCATTCAAGGGCTTGAACGGGTGCGGGATCATCACTGGCGATCGGTCGGACCTCGGGAACAGCTTTCCCATCCACCAAAACGCCATCAGGAAAGGCGTTCGCGGCGCCACGGTAAAGACGACCGAATGCCGCGTGCGGGCGCCAAGCCTGTCCAGCGCCTTCGCAATGTCGGCGTCGGTGTAGTAGATCAGGCTATCCATCGCCACGACATAGTCGAAGCTGCCCAGATCGTCCGACAACATGTCGCCGCTGGTAAAGGTCACGCGGTCCAGATGTTCCGGCGGCAGGCGTTTCTTTGCGATCTCGACCAGTTGCGGCGAAATGTCGATGGCGGTCACATGCGCGCCTCGGGCGGCCAGCTCGGCCGTCATCTGACCGGCGCCGCAGCCGGCATCCAGCACACGCAGTCCAGTCAGATCCTTCGGCAGCCGCCACAACATCGTGGCGCGCATCTTGTCGCGCCCTTCGCGGACGGTCTGGCGGATGCGGCTCACCGGCGCAGACGAGGTCAGCCGCTCCCAGGTATGGGTGGCGGTGCGGTCGAAGTAATGTTCGACACGGTCGCGGGTGGTCGAATAGTCGTTCATGGGTTCTTCCTGATTGGCCGGGCCACAGGGCCCGGCAGGGGTCGGCTCAATCGAAACCCAGCAACTCGAAAATCTCGCGATCCGGCAGCGAGTGCGGCGACATCGGCGGCAGACCATCCCACAGGCTTTGCGCCAGCCGCAGGTATTCCGCCCGTGCGATCAGCACATCGGGATCGTCGTCCATCGCAAACAGGGTCTTCTTCTTCAGACGCGAGCGGCGGATCGCGTCCAGATCCGGCATATGCGCCAGACGGCGGAAATCCGAGGCGGCACAGAAGCGGTCAACCTCATCCGTCGCGCGCGAGCGGTTGGCGACGCAGCCGGCCAGCCGCACCTTGTAGTTCTTCGACTTGGCCTGCACCGCGGCGATGATGCGGTTCATGGCGTAGATCGAGTCGAAATCATTCGCCGTCACCACCACCGCCTGATCGGCGTGCTGCAAGGGCGCGGCAAAGCCGCCGCAGACCACGTCGCCCAGCACGTCGAAGATCACCACATCGGTGTCATCGAGCAGATGGTGCTGTTTCAGCAGTTTCACCGTCTGGCCCACGACATAGCCACCGCAGCCGGTGCCCGCAGGCGGGCCGCCCGCCTCGACGCACATCACGCCGTTGAAGCCTTCGAAGACGAAATCCTCGGGGCGCAGTTCCTCGGGGTGAAAGTCCACATCCTTCAGAACGTCGATCACCGTCGGCACAAGGCTGCCGGTCAGGGTGAAGGTCGAATCGTGCTTCGGGTCGCAGCCGATCTGTAACACCCGCTTGCCCAGGATCGAGAAGGCCGCCGACAGGTTCGACGAAGTGGTCGACTTGCCGATGCCGCCCTTGCCGTAGATGGCGAAGACCTTGGCGCCGGTGATGCGGTCGCTTTCGTCCAGATGGACCTGCACGGAGCCTTCGCCATCCTCTCCGGTCAGGTTCGGTACGTCTTTCGGGCTCATCGGAGGCCCCCTTCAAAAGTTAAAGCCATCCCTGCCGCGGGCAGGGCTTGCCGCCCGGGGGCGCGCCGCCTTATTCGGCGGCGATCCCCTCCAGCCGGTCTTCCAACTCGTCCGCAGCCCCCTGAAGCGCGGCAAGCGTTTCCGCGTCGGGCTGCCAATAGTTACGGGCACTTGCTTCCAGAAGGCGTTCGGCCATGCGCACGCTCGCCTCGGGGTTCAGTTCGGCCAGACGGCGGCGCATCGCCTCGTCCAGAACGAAGGTCTCGGACAGGCGCTGATAGACCCACGGTTCGACCTGCTGGGTCGTGGCCGACCAGCCAAGCGTGTTGGTCACCTGCGCCTCGATCTGGCGGACCCCTTCGGCGCCATGGCGCAGCAGACCTTCGTAATACTTCGGGTTCAGGCTGCGGGCGCGGGTTTCCAGCGCGATCTGATCCTTCAGCGTGCGGACCGTGCCGCCGCCGCGGGTCTGGTCACCGATGTAGACCGCCGCTTCCTCGCCCTTGGCGCGCTTCACCGCACGCGCGATGCCGCCCAGCGTGTCGAAGTAATGGTCGACGGTGGTGACGCCCAGTTCCACGGATTCAAGGTTCTGATAGGCCACATCGACGGTTTTCAGCGATTTCTGCAACAGCGCGGCGTTCTGCACCGGCTTGCCCGACCGGCCATAGGCGAAGCTTTTGCGCGACTCGTAGGCGTCGGCCAGCTCGTCTTCCTCGCCAAAGGCGGACGATCCCACCAGCACGTTCACGTTCGAGCCATAGGCCCCTTCCGCGTTCGAGAACACGCGAAGCGAGGCGGTCTCCATGTCGACGCCCATTTCCTGCGCATAGGCAAGGGCATGGGCACGGATGAAGTTCTGCGCCAGCGGTTCGTCTTCGGCATGGGCGCATTTCCACGCGGCCTCGGCCAACATCCGGGTCTGAAGCGGCAGCAGGTCGCGGAAGATGCCAGACAGCGTCATGATGACGTCGATCCGCGGGCGGCCCAGTTCCGACAGCGGGATCAGATCCGCGCCCGCCAGCCGGCCATAATGGTCGAACCGCGGCCGCGCCCCCATCAGCGCCAGCGCCTGCGCGATCGGCCCGCCGTCGGACTTGATGTTGTCCGAGCCCCACAGCACCAGCGCCACCGTGCGCGGCAGCGTGGCATGGGCATCCAGCAGCCGCTGCGCCTGCGCCGCGCCATCCTGCAACGCATAGGCGGTGGGCATGCGGAACGGGTCGAAGGCGTGGATGTTGCGGCCCGTCGGCAGGATCTCGGGCGCGCGGATCAGGTCGCCGCCGGGGACCGGCTCCATGAAATGGCCGCCAAGGGCGCGCAGCAGGCCGGGGATCTCGGTTTCCTGCCGCAGCAGGCTTTCGATCTCGGCACGGCGTTCGGCGTCCATCTCGGGCATCAGCGCGATATTGGCGGCGATCTGCTCCTCGGTCATGGGGGTTCCCACGACATGCAGACCGTCGGTAATCAGCGAGCCTTCGGTTTCCAAGAGCTTCAGCCACATCCGGTCGATGTCGTGGCCGTCAAGGTTCACCGCCTTGGCCTGTTCCTGGATCAGGATCGCCAGATCGTCACGTTCGGGCGCCTCGGGGGTCAGCTGGCGATAGCGCGTCAGGCTGTCCTTCAGATCCTGCAAGCCACGGTAAAGACCGGCTTGCGTCAAGGGCGGCGTCAGATGCGAGACGGTGATCGCGTTGGTCCGCCGCTTGGCCAGCGAGGCCTCGGACGGGTTGTTCGCGGCATAAAGGTAGACGTTCGGCAGCGCGCCGATCAGCCGGTCGGGCCAGCAGGCGCCCGACATGCCGGCCTGCTTGCCGGGCATGAATTCCAGCGCGCCGTGCATCCCGAAGTGCAGCAGGACGTCGGCGCCGAAATCCTCGCGCAGCCAGCGGTAGAACACGCTGAAGGCGTGGGTCGGGGCAAAGCCCTTTTCGAACAGAAGGCGCATCGGGTCGCCTTCATAGCCGAACACCGGCTGGATGCCGACAAACACGTTGCCGAAGTTCTGGCCAAGGATATAGACGCCGCGGCCATCCGACTGGATGCGGCCGGGGGCGGCGCCCCATGCCTTTTCGATATCGGCCAGCCACGGGGTCTTGGCCACGATCTGTTCGGCCGGGACATGGGCCGCGATGTTGGCGGGCTGTCCATACTGGCTGGAGGTGCCGCCCAGAACCGCATCGCGCAGCGCCTGAACGCTTTCGGGAACCTCAAGCTGATAGCCCTCGCGCTTCATCGCGTTAAGGACGTTGAACAGGCTTTCGAACACGCCGAGATAGGCGGCGGTGCCGACCGCGCCCGCGTTCGGCGGGAAGCCGTAAAGCACGACGCCCACGCGGCGCTCGGCCACCTTGGACCTGCGCAGAAGCGCCAGTCGCAGGGTCTTTTCGGCCAGTGTCCGGATGCGTTCATGGCAGGGCGCCATGGCGCGGGTCTCGGCGCCCTGCGCCGTCGCGCGGCAGCCCCCGGGGCAGCCGTCGCAACCGGCAAGGTCGTGGCGACCGGCAAAGACGGTGGGGTTCGTGGCGCCGTCGATCTCGGGCAGGGCCACCAGCATTGTGGTTTCAACCGGGCCAAGGCCGCCGCCGGCCTGCGCCCACTGGCCCAGCGTCTGGAATTCCAGCGGATGGGCGGCGACATAGGGCACGTCCAGCGCCTTCAGCGCCTCGACCGCCGAGGGGCTGTCATTATAGGCCGGGCCGCCGACAAGGCTGAAGCCGGTCAGCGACACCATGGCGTCGATGCTGCTGCCGTAGGCATCCTTGAAATAGGCGTCGATCGCCGGGCGTCCGTCCAGACCGCCGGCAAAGGCCGGAAGCACGGCGATGCCCTTGGCCTCGAACGCCTCGATCACCGCGTCGTAATGGGCAGTATCTGATGCGAGGATGTAGGACCGCAGCATCAGAAGCCCCACCGTGACCTTGGCGCCCGCGGGGCGGGGAAGGTCGTTCGGATCGGTGGTGATGCGGTCGGGCAGGCGGGGGTGATAAAGGCCCACCTCGGGGTATTCGATCGGGGCCTTGGCGTGGACCTTGTGCCACTCGCGCACCCGGGAATAGCGCGACACCAGATAGCGCAGCATCTGTTCCAGGTTGTCGTCGGACCCGCCCAGCCAGTATTGCATCGACAGGAACCAGGCGCGCAGATCCTGCGCCTTGCCTGGCACGAACTTCAGCATCTTCGGGATGGTGCGCAGCATCCGCATCTGGCTTTCGCCGCCATTGCCAGATTCCTTGCTGGAACCGCGCAACTTCTTCAGCAGCGCCATCGGCCCCGAAGCGGGTTTCTGCATGTCGAGATCGCCCATCTTCGTGAGTTTCACGATCTGGGGATCGGCGATCATGCCGACAAAGGCATCCACACGCTCGCGCGCGGCCTGAAGCTCGGGGAGGACGGCGTTGATATGTTCCTCGATGAACAGCAGGTTCGCAATGACGATATCGGCGCTGTTGATCGCCTGTTTCGCCTTGACCAGCGCCTCGGGCTTTTCGGCCCATTCGGCTGCGGCATGGATCGAGACCGTCAGCCCCGGAAAATCCTGCCGCAGACGCGGAGCGATCCGGGCTGCCGGCCCGGCCGCATGGGCGTCGAGCGTGACGATGACGATGTTGTAGCCGGTCACGCCGGCCGAACCTGAGACTTCACCGCGCATAATGAGCCTTCGCCTCGTACAGGGTCTCGATGCTGATCCGGGTCAGGCCCTTTTCAGCTGCGAATTTCTCGGTGTTCCTGCGTGCCTTGCCGCGCACGAAGAACGGGATCTTCTTCAGCTCTTTCTCGGCGTCCGACAGCCAGACGATCTCTCCGGCTTCGGCGGGGGGGACGGCCTCGGGGGGCATCGAGCCCCCCTCGGCCGTGGCCTCGGCGCGGGGCGCCGCGGCGGCGACAGCCTTGCCACCGTGGTGCGAGGGGCCGGCCTCATCGTGGAACTCGAAATCCTCGCGGAACATGGTGAGGAGGTGTTCCTCGAGGCCCATGGTCAGCGGATGGATCCAGGTGTCGAAGATGACGTTGGCGCCTTCGAACCCCATCTGCGGCGAATAGCGGGCCGGGAAGTCCTGCACATGGACCGGCGCCGAGATCACCGCGCAGGGGATGCCGAGCCGCTTGGCGATGTGGCGTTCCATCTGCGTGCCGAGGATCAGTTCCGGCGCAAGGGCCTGGATCGCCTCTTCGACTTCCAGATAGTCGTCGGTGATCAGCGCCTCGAGCCCGTAGTCCTTGGCGGCGGCGCGCATCGGGCGCGCGTATTCGCGGTTGTAGCAGCCCATGCCGACGACCTCGAAGCCGACTTCGTCGCGGGCGATGCGCGCCGCGGCGATCACATGGGTCGCGTCGCCGAACAGGAACACCCGCTTGCCGGTCAGGTAGGTCGAGTCGACCGAGGCCGACCACCACGGCTGGCGCAGGCGGGATTCATCCGCCTTCGGGGCCACACCGGCCAGTTTCGCCACTTCGGCGATGAAGTCGCGCGTGGCGCCGACGCCGATCGGGACGGTCCGGGTATAGGGCTGACCCAGCGCCTTTTCGGCCCAGCGGGCCGCGGATTCGGCGGTTTCCGGGTAAAGCAGCACGTTGAAATGCGCAGCCCCCATCCGGGCGATGTCGGCGGGGCTGGCGCCCATCGGCGCCACCACGTTCACCGCGATTCCCATGCCGGTCAGAAGCTGGGTGATTTCGGTCACGTCATCGCGGTGACGGAACCCAAGCGCGGTCGGACCCAGGATGTTGCACGACACCTGCGCCGTCCGCTCGACCGGCTTGGCCAGTTTGCGGCAGATCTGAAGGAAGCTTTCGTCGCAGCCGAAATTCTCTTTCCGCTGATAGGACGGCAGTTCCAGATGCACGACCGGCACCGGCAGGGCCAGCGCATCGGCAAGCCCGCCGGTATCGTCCTGGATCAGTTCCGCGGTGCAGGACGACCCCACCATGATCGCCTGCGGCTGGAACCGCTGATAGGCGTCGCGGCAGGCCGACTGGAACACCTCGGCCGTGTCCGAGCCCAGATCGCGGGCTTGAAAGGTGGTGTAGCTGACCGGCGGGCGTTTGCCGCGCCGCTCGATCATGGTGAAAAGCAGGTCCGCGTATGTGTCGCCCTGCGGGGCGTGCAATACATAGTGCAGGCCGGTCATGCCGGTCGCCACACGCATCGCGCCCACATGGGGCGGGCCTTCATATGTCCAGAGCGTCAGTTTCATGTCCGGTTCCCGGGGCCGTGAGCCGCCCCTTGGCCTTGGGATAGCCGAGAATTGGGGTTCTGGGGATGCGTCATTCCGCGGCCTCGCGCCGCAGGATGGCCCGTCTCCGCAGCGGGCGGGCGAAAAGTCCCGCCAGATCGCCGGCTTGTTCGTAGAAGTGAACGGGGGTGAAGACCAGTTCGATGGCCCATTTGGTGGTGAAGCCTTCGGCTTCGAGCGGATTGGCAAGGCCAAGGCCGCAGATCGTCAGATCGGGATTCGTCGCGCGCACCCGGTCGAGCTGGCGCTCGACGTCCTGCCCTTCCGAGATCACCGGCCCCTCGGCCAGCAGGTCAAGATCGGGGCCAAGGATATCGCGGTGCAGATAGGGGGTGCCGACCTCGATCGCGGTCATCCCGCATTCGCGGGTCAGGAAGCGCGCAAGCGAGGGTTCCATCTGGCTGTCGGGGAAGAAGAACAGCGACTTGGCCTTCAGCGTCTCGGCCGCGGCGGCCACGGCCTTGCGGGCACGGGCGCGGGGCGCGGCGGTGACCTCGTCGAACTTCGCCGGGCTGACGCCGAACTCGTCGGCGATGGCTTTCAGCCAGAGCGTCGTGCCTTCCTCGCCAAAGGGGAAGGGCGCCGCGATGTGACGCGCTCCCCGGCGCAGGAGCGCACCATGCGTCTCGCCAAGGAACGGCTGGACAAGAGCAAAGACCGTGTTCGGCCCGACGCCCGGCGCCTCGGCAGCGTGATGGACGGGAAGGACGCGGATCGGCCCGATCCCCAGCGCCGTCAGCAGCGAGACCGCCTGATCTTCCACCACATCGGGCAGCGCGCCGACCAGCAGCAACTCTCGCGCGGTCGACGTGGGCAGGGTGGGGACGATCGAGGCAAGACAGGCGTCTTCGCCTTGGGTGAACGTGGTCTCGATCCCCGAGCCGGTGAAATTGTAGACCCGGACCGCCGGCCCGTGCTGCGCCGAAAGCCGCTCGGCCGCGCGGTGCAGGTCCAGCTTGATGACCTCGGACGGGCAGGAACCGACAAGGAACAACTGCTTGATGTCGGGGCGGCGCGACAGCAGCCGGTCCACCTCGCGGTCAAGTTCGGAGTTGGCGTCGGCAAGACCCGCCAGATCCTTTTCCTCAAGGATCGCGGTGCCAAAGCGCGGCTCGGCAAAGATCATCACGCCCGCCGCCGATTGCAGCAGATGGGCACAGGTGCGCGATCCGACCACAAGGAAGAAGGCGTCCTGCATCTTGCGGTGCAGCCAGATGATGCCGGTAAGGCCGCAGAACACTTCGCGCTGGCCGCGCTCTTTCAGGACATCGGCGTTGCGGCAGCCGCGGGCGGGCGGGGGCGGAAGATCGAGGCTCATTGCGCGGCCTTCATGTCGAGGCGGGCCATCCGCAGCTTCCACAGGAACTGGCCGGCGTTGATGATGTAGGTGGCATAGGCCGCAAGCGCGATGAACATCTGCGTCTCATGCGGCTGGCCGGTGAAGAGCGCCCAGAGATAGGCGGTGTGCAGCGAGATCACCGCCATCGAGAAGACGTCCTCCCAGAAGAAGGCGGGGGCGAACAGATACTTGCCGAACACCACCTTCTCCCAGATCGCGCCGGTGACCATGATCGTGTAGAGAAGGAGGGTTTTCAGCAGGATCGAGACCGTCGCGGCGGTGTAGCCCTCGCCGGTCGCCAGATACCAGAGCACCAGTCCAAGCGAGACGGCAAAGACCGCGAACTGAAGCGGCGCGAGGATCGCCTGCACCAGTGTCCAACGCGTCGCGTCGCGACGGGCGCGCTGTTCCGCGGTGTAAAGCTGCCTGCGCGGGGCCTGGGAAGTAGTGGGCTGCATCTTGAGGTTCGCCTTCCGAGAAAGGGCCCGCAAAAGGGGCGGCCTTTGGGGGAGATTATCGTTCCGATTCCGAAAGTGTCAATTCTGACTTACATCTTTTGCAGCGCGGGCGGGGTGCGGCAAAGGTGCGTATCGCCGCGGGCAAACTGCGACAATACGCCGTAATTAAAGCGTTAAAACAAGCCGCTAGGCAGTCTTGCACCGGACTGCCCGCGGCAGAGTGTCAATTTTCTTTGACATCTTCCAAGCCTTGGTGAACAGTTTCGACAAGCGTCCGGCTGAAGCCGTATGCGCCCGTTCCGGCTTGCGCTCATTGATGACCGGCCGGGGAAGGGGCGTGGCGGTGCGCCCGCCGGATGCCTGTCGGAGCGTACGATGGATGATGGGTTGCAAAGAGGAAGGACGGGACTTGCCGGCGACGGGCCGGTTGCCGTTTCCCGATTTGCCGCCGAGATCGTCGCCCGGCTGTCGGCCCGCGACGGCGCCACCAATACCCCCATCCGCGAGGATCTGGTCCGGCGCCTGCTGGATGCCGTGCGTTCGACCGAGCGCGCGCCGTTCGAAACGCTGAAGCCAGAGTTGCGCCGCGCGCGGGTCAGCCGGGTGGCCCTGGCCGAGCTTTACATCCCCGAGGTCGCCCGGCGGCTGGGGCAGGGCTGGCACGAGGATACCTGCACCTTCGCCGAGGTCACCATTGGCACCGCCCGGCTTCAGGCGATCCTGCGCGACATCGCCACGTCCTGGACGGCGGACGAGGGCGGCCTGCGCGACGGGCCGACCGTGCTGGTGCTGCTGCCCCCCGGCGAGCAGCATACGCTGGGGGCGATGGTGGCGGTGGCCAAGCTGCGGCGGCTGGGCATCTCGGTCTGTCTGCGGATCGGCACGGGGACGGCAGAGCTGCGCGAACTGTTTGTTCGCCGGGGGTTTGATGCGATTCTCATATCGATCGCACATGCGGAGATGCTTGAAGTCTGCCGCAATCTGGTGAAGACGCTGAAGGACATGACCGGAAACAGCGTGCCGGTCGCCGTCGGAGGGGCCCTTTTCCTGGACGGAACCGAGGCGGCGGCCTTGCTGGGGGCGGATATCGTGACGAACGACGTAGAAGCGGCGCTGCAAGCCTGTGGGCTGGGCGGAAGCCTTGCTGCCCGGCCGCAAGCGGCGCGCATATAGGTCGGAAGGCTCGCGGGGCGGGCACCGGATAGGACAGTGAGCTCAGACGGACGAAATATCCACGGCGGAAAGGGGCCGCTTCTCTCGCCCGACATGGTGGGCGACGTGATTGCCACGGCCGCCGACATCTCGCTGCTGGTTTCGGCCGAGGGGCTGATCCGAACAGTGATGGTCAACCCGCATCACCCGTCCTTCGGTCAGCTGTCCTCGTGGGAAGGGCGGCGGATCGAGGATGTGCTGACCCCCGAAAGCATCGCCAAGTTCCGCACCCGGTCCGAGGCGCTGGAGGCCGGGCGCGGTTCGGTCGCGGTCGAGTTGAACCATTCCGATCACCACAACTTCGAATTTCCCGTGCGCTATGTGCTGCATCGCGTGCCCGAAGACCGCTCGGTTCTGATGCTGGGCCGCGACCTGCGCCCGATCGCCGAGGTGCAGCAGCAACTGGTCGCGGCGCAGCTTGCGATGGAGCGCGACTATGAAACCCAGCGCGAAATGGAGACGCGCTACCGCGTGATCCTGGATGCCTCGCGCGATCCGATGGTGCTGGTGTCGATGTCGTCGGGGCGCATCATCGATGTGAACACGGCCGCGGCCATGCTCTTGGGGGGCGTGCGGCAGGATCTGCTGGGCGCCGCCATCGCGCAGGAATTCGAGGGCCGCCGCCGCGGCGAGTTCATGGAGACGATGGCCAATCTGGCGGTGGCCGACACGGTGACGCCGGTGGAACTGACCGCGCGGCGGTCGCAGAAACGGCTGCTGGTGACGCCCAAGGTGTTCCGTGCGGCGGGCGAGCGGCTTTTGCTGTGCCAGCTTGATCCGGCCGAGGCCGCGCAGCCGGTCAGCGACGAGTTGTCGGCGAATCTGGCGCGGCTTTACCATGAAGGTGCCGACGGGATCGTGTTCACCGATGCCGAAGGCGCGATCCGTGGGGCGAACGAGGCGTTCCTGAACATGACCGACTCGTCCAGTCTGGCCGCGGTGCGCGGCCGGTCGCTGGCCGACTTCCTTGCGCGCGGTTCGGTCGATCTGCGGGTTCTTCTCGAAAGTGTCAGGCGGACTGGACAACTGCGGCTCTATGCCACCCGACTCACGACGGACTTCGCGGGGCAGATTGCCGCAGAGCTGTCGGCCACATGGCTGGACGACCGCGAAGAGCCGCTTCTGGTTCTGGTCGTGCGCGATGCCAGCCGCGCCGACACGCTGCGTCGCCCCGCGCCGCAACCGGGCGCCGTGGACGAGCCTGTTCGCAACGTGATGGAGTTGGTGGGCAATTCGACGCTGAAGGATATCGTCGCGGAAACCACTGATGTGGTTGAGAAAATGTGTATCGAAACCGCGTTGGAGCTGACACGGAACAACCGTGTCGCGGCAGCCGAGATGCTAAGCCTGTCGCGGCAGTCGCTCTACGTCAAGTTGCGCAAGTTCGGTCTCGTCAACAAGGACGAGTGACCGGGCGCCGTGGCCACGCCCCGCCGTGGGCCTTGCGCCCCGCCTTCGGGCGCCCCCTTGGGTACGAATGGTCGCTTTGACATGCATCAAATTGCCCGGCAGAGAAGTATGTCAACTGAAATGGACACAGCGGGAGTCCACCAATGCGCATCGTATTCGTTCACCCGAACTATCACTCCGGGGGCGCCGAGATCGCCGGCAGCTGGCCCCCGGCGTGGGTCGCCTATCTTTGCGGCGCCCTGAAGAAGGCCGGCTATACCGATTACCATTTCATTGACGCGATGACGGATTACGTCTCGCACGAACAGCTTGCCGAGAAGTTCAAGCAACTTCAGCCCGACGTCGTCGCGACCACCGCCATTACCCCCTCGATCTACGAGGCCGAGGAAACGCTGAAGATCGCGATGGAAGTGGTGCCGAACGCGCTGCGCGTTCTGGGCGGCATCCACGCCACCTTCATGTTCCGTCAGGTGATCGAAGAAGCGCCGCAGGTCGACGTGATCGTGCGCGGTGAGGGCGAAGAGGTTCTGGTGAACCTGCTGCGCGCCTATGAGGCCGGCAACTTCGCCGAGACCCGCCATCAGGTGAAGGGTCTGGCCTTCCAGGAAGGCGACGAGATCATCGCCACCCCGGCGGCGCCGACCATCAAGGATGTCGACTCGATCGAGCCCGACTGGGGCATCCTGAACTGGAAGAACTACATCTACACGCCGCTTGGCGTGCGGGTGGCGATCCCGAACATGGCGCGCGGCTGCCCCTTCACCTGCTCGTTCTGCTCGCAGTGGAAGTTCTGGCGCGATTACCGCGTGCGCGACCCGAAAAAGGTCGTGGACGAGATCGAAAAGCTGGTGAACGAGCATCAGGTCGGCTTCTTCATCCTTGCGGACGAGGAACCGACGATCAACCGCAAGAAATTCATCGAATTCTGCGAGGAAATGATCGCCCGCGGCCTGCCCGACAAGGTCAAGTGGGGCATCAACACCCGCGTGACCGACATCAAGCGCGACAAGGAACTGCTGAAGTTCTACCGCAAGGCCGGTCTGGTCCACATCTCGCTTGGTACCGAGGCCGCGGCGCAGCTGAAGCTCGACGTCTTCAACAAGGAGACGACGGTGGCCGAGAACAAGGAGGCGATCCGCCTTCTGCGCGAGGCCGACATCTTCACCGAAGCCCAGTTCATCGTTGGCCTCGAGAACGAGACCAAAGAGACGCTGGAAGAAACCTTCAAGATGGTCTGGGACTGGCAGCCCGACCTTGCGAACTGGGCGATGTATACGCCGTGGCCGTTCACGCCGCTGTTCCAGGAAATGCGTGATCAGGTCGAGGTGTTCGACTATTCCAAATACAACTTCGTGACGCCGATCATGAAGCCGAAGGCGCTGACCCGCGGCGAACTGCTGGACGGCGTGATGAACAACTATCGCCGCTTCTACATGCGCAAGGCGCTGTTCCACTATCCGTGGCGCGGCACCGGCTTCCGTCGTCGGTATCTGCTTGGCTGTCTGAAGGCGTTCCTGAAGGCCGGGGTGGGGCGAACCTTCTACGACCTCGGCAAGGCCGGCTATTGGGGTCCGCAGTCCAAGGACAAGGTGGATTTCCACTTCGACGAGACCCGCAAGATCGGCAACGCCCAGATGGCCGACTGGGAGGCTTCGGCCGACCGTGCCGCCAAGGCCGCCGAACGCCGCGAGGCGCTGCGCGAGCAGGGCAAGGCCCGGGCCGCCGAGCGCACCGCCGCAAAGGCCGACGCGGCGCCGATCTTTGCGGCTGCGGCGGCTGGTGGCTGCGGCGGTCACGCGGACGGCTCTGATTGCGGCTGCGGCGGCAACAAGCAGCAACAGGTGGATGAATTCCTCGTTCCGATGGCCTGCGGTGGCGGCAAGGAACAGATGGACGAGTTCGCCATGCCGATGGCCTGTGGCGGCGGCAAGCAGCAGATGGAGGAGGACCAGCTGGTCCGTCCGGCGGAGTAATCGCCGATGACCGCGCATTCCCAGCGCATCGAGTCCGATCCGGTGGTTCACCGGATCGGGCCCAATGCGATCCTCCAGCTGATTCCGGTGCTGGATGCAGCTTTCGGTCCGGGCGCGGCCGACCGCGCCCTTGCCGCGGCGGGTGTGCCCCGGCCGGGCCCCGACTCGGGGATGTTGCCCGAGACGCAGGTCCGGACGCTGCACCGCTGGGTGCGCGAGACCCATCCGCAAGAGGCCCCGCGCCTCTTGCGCGAGGCCGGGTTGGCGACGGGGGACTATATCCTTGCCAACCGCATCCCGGCGCTGGCGCAAAAGGTGATCCGCGCGCTGCCCGCCTTTCTGGGCGCGCGCGTGCTTGCCTCGGCCATCGCCAAGCATTCCTGGACCTTCGCCGGCTCGGGCCACTTCCGCATCGTCTCGAAACGCCCGCTGTCATTCGAGATCGCGAGAAACCCCGTGGTCGCCGGAGAAAGCTCGGACATCCCGATGTGCCACTGGCACGCGGCGGTGTTCGAGCGCCTTTTTTCGCGTCTCGTCTGGCCCGATGTGGCCGTGCGCGAGACGGACTGCTGCGCCATGGGCGCCTCCGCCTGCCGGTTCGAGCTCCTGCCAAGGGGGAACTGATGCGTAATCCTGTCACTGGGGGCCGCGGGCAATCTTCTTGCCCGACTCCCTCCTGTCATGCATAGGTGACACACATGAGTGTCAATCTCTCCTTACAGCCCCGCTCTTATCCTCAGCCGAGCGCGCTGCTCGAGCTGATCCAGCCCATCACATGGTTCCCGCCGATCTGGGCCTATCTTTGCGGCACGATCTCGGTCGGGGTCTGGCCGGGCGCGCAATGGCCACTGGTGTTGCTGGGCATGTTCCTGGCCGGCCCGCTGGTCTGCGGCATGAGTCAGGCGGCGAACAACTGGTGCGACCGCCATGTGGATGCGGTGAACGAGCCGCACCGCCCGATCCCGTCGGGGCGCATTCCCGGCCGCTGGGGGCTTTACATTGCCATCATCATGTCGGTCGCCTCGCTGGCGGTGGGCTGGATGCTGGGCCCATGGGGCTTTGGCGCCACTGTCTTTGGCGTGCTGGCGGCCTGGGCTTACTCGATCGAACCGATCCGCCTGAAGCGGTCGGGATGGTGGGGGCCGGGCCTTGTCGCGCTGTGCTATGAAGGGCTGCCCTGGTTCACCGGCGCGGCCGTGCTGTCGGCGGGGGCGCCCAACTTCTTCATCGTGTCGATCGCGCTGCTTTATGCCTTTGGCGCGCACGGCATCATGACGCTGAACGATTTCAAGGCGCTGGAAGGCGACCGTCAGCATGGTGTGCGATCGCTGCCTGTGGTTCTCGGCCCCGAGGTCGCGGCCAAGCTGGCCTGCACGGTGATGGCGCTGGCGCAGATGCTGGTGATCTCGTTGCTGGTGATCTGGGGCAAGCCGATCCATGCGGCGGCAATCGGGGCGCTGCTGGTGGCGCAACTGGTCGCGATGCGGGTTCTGCTGCGCGATCCGGCGGGCAAGTGCCCGTGGTATAACGGCACCGGCGTCACGATGTATGTGCTGGGCATGATGGTTGCCGCCTTCGCGATCCGCGGGCTGGAGGTCATGCCGTGACCCTGGGCTGGATCGGCATCTTCCGGCTGGGTCTTGTGCAGATGAGCCTTGGCGGAATGGTGGTGCTGACCACCTCGACGCTGAACCGGCTGATGGTGGTTGAACTGGCCCTTCCCGCGGTGCTGGCGGGTGTTCTGGTCGCGCTGCATTATGCGGTGCAGATCACCCGGCCGTCCTGGGGCTATCGCTCGGACACGTCGGGCAACCGCACGCGCTGGATCGTTGGCGGCATCACGGTGCTGGCGATCGGCGCCTTCTCGGCCTCGGCCGGGGTGGTGATGATGGGCCATGCCTTCTGGCCCGGTCTGATGCTGTCCTTCGTGGCCTATCTGCTGATCGGCCTTGGCGCCGGGGCGGGGGGAACCTCGCTTCTGGCGCTGATGGCGACCTGCACCCGGCCCGACCGTCGCGCCGCGGCCGCCACCATCACCTGGCTGATGATGATCTTCGGCATTGCCGCCACCGCCGGAACCGTGGGTGCGCTGCTGGAACCCTATTCGCCGGAGTTGCTGCTGGAAATCGTGGCCACCGTCTGCATCGGCAGCGTGATCCTGACCGTTCTGGCGACCTGGGGGGTCGAACGCGGCCTGACGGCCGAGCCCGAACCCGACGCCGCGCCCCTGATGCAGGGCCTGCGTGAGATCTGGGCCGAGCCGCGGGCGCGGATCTTCACCTTCTTCGTCTTCCTGTCGATGACCGCCTATTTCATGCAGGAACTGATCCTTGAACCCTATGCCGGCTTCGTCTTCGGCCTGACGCCGGGGCAGACCACCTCGCTTTCGGGGGCGCAGAACGGCGGCGTCTTCGTCGGCATGCTGGCCGTGGGCATCGGGCAAAGCGCGCTGCGCATCGGCTCGCTTCGGTCGTGGGTGGTGACGGGGTGCCTTGGCTCGGCGTTGGCGCTGCTGGCGATCGCGCTTCTGGGGCAGATGAACCTGCCGCTGATCGTGCCGGCCGTGGTGATGATGGGCCTGTTCAATGGCATGTTCGCCGTCGCCGCCATCGGGTCGATGATGCAGCTTGCCAGCGAGGGCCGCACCGCCCGCGAGGGAACCCGCATGGGCCTGTGGGGCGCGGCGCAGGCCGTTGCCGCAGGTTTCGGCGGCCTTGCCGGCGCGGGCGCGGCCGATCTTCTGCGCCTTTGGACTTCCATTCCCACCGCTTTCGGCCTTGTCTTCATCGTCGAGGCCGCTCTGTTCGTCGTTTCTGCGCTGATGGCGCTTCGTATCCTGGAAGGTGGGCGCGGAATGCCCGCCGGCCGGCTTGTGCCTGGAGAGTGATCATGGCCTATGATGTTTTCGTTGTGGGTGGCGGCCCGTCGGGCGCCACGGCGGCCGATGAGCTGGCACGGGCCGGCAAGCGCGTGGCGCTTCTGGACCGTGAGGGCCGCATCAAACCCTGCGGCGGCGCGATCCCGCCGCGGCTGATTGCCGATTTCGACATTCCCGACAGCCAGATCGTGGCGCGGATCAAGACCGCGCGCATGATCTCGCCCACCGGCCGCAAGGTCGATATCCCGATCGAGGGCGGCTTTGTCGGCATGGTCGACCGCGAGCATTTCGACGAATGGCTGCGCCGCCGCGCGGCCAAGTCGGGCGCCGAACGCCTCACCGGCACCTTCCTGCGGATCGAGCGCGACAGCTTCCACACCTTCGTGGTCTGGCGCGACAAGCAGTCGGGCGAGGAACGCCGGTCCGAGACCAAGCTGGTGATCGGGGCCGATGGCGCCAAGTCGGATGTGGCCCGCGCCGAGGTGCCCGGTGGCGACAAGATCCCGATGGTCATCGCCTATCACGAGATCATCAAGCCGCCGACCGATCCCGCCATCGACTACGATCCCACCCGCTGCGACGTGATCTATGATGGCCGCGTCAGCCCCGATTTCTACGGCTGGATCTTCCCGCACGGCGGGACGGCCTCGGTCGGCATGGGAACCGGCATCCATGGCTTTGACCTGAAAGCTGCGACGGCGCTGCTGCGCAAGCAGGGCGGGCTTGAAAACTGCGAGACCATCCGCAAGGAAGGCGCGCCGATCCCGTTGCAACCGCTTGATAAATGGGACAACGGCAAGGATGTGGTGCTGGCGGGCGACGCCGCGGGCGTCGTGGCGCCGTCCTCGGGCGAGGGGATCTATTACGCCTTCGTCGGCGGGCAGGTGGCGGCCAAGGCCTGCCTTGCCTGCCTGAAGTCGGGCCGCGCCAGCGACCTGCAACTGGCGCGCAAGATGTTCATGGCCGACCACAAGACCGTGTTCAAGGTTCTGCGTTCGATGCAGGATGCCTATTATCGTGACGATGAACGCCGTGAACGCTTTGTCAGCCTGTGCCACGATACCGACGTCCAGCGTCTGACGTTCGAGTCCTACATGAACAAGAAGCTGACCAGCAAACAGCCTTGGGCCCATATCAAGATCGGCTTCAAGAACGTGATGCACCTGTCGCGGCTGGTGTCGCCGCAATGGACCTGACGGCATGAGCGAGATGGTTCCCGCCTGGGTCGATGGTCGCCTGATGCCGGTCGAAAAACTTGAGGCGCATCAGCGCGGACTTCGCCACAAGGCGATTTCCGTGTTCGTCATGGCCGGGGATTCGGTGCTGATCCAGCGCCGGGCCGCCGGCAAATATCACACGCCGGGTCTGTGGGCGAACACCTGCTGCACCCATCCGCGCTGGGGCGAAGAGGCGGCCGATTGTGCCGTCCGTCGCCTGCGCGAAGAACTGGGGATCACCGGGCTGGTCACGGTGTTCGCCGATCAGGTTGAATACCGCGCCGATGTTGGCGGCGGCTTGATCGAGCACGAGGTGGTCGACATCTTCGTGGCCGAGGCGCCGCAGGATCTGCCGGTTTCGCCCGACCCGGAAGAAGTCTGGGAGACCCGCTGGATCGATCTGAACGATCTGTCGCGCGAGGTGCAGGACCACCCCGAGCGGTTCACCCCTTGGCTTCGGATCTATCTGGCCGACCATATGGAGCGGATCTTTGGCAAGATGCGCGTGGTTCAATAAGGCCCGCAGCCGATACGCAAAGGGCGGCTTCCGATCAGGAAGCCGCCCTTTGTATTTCGCGCTTCGTGAATGAACGCGTGCTTAAGTCTCAGAAGTAACGTGCTTTTCCAGCCACGGCAGCAGGATTGCCGTCACCGCTGCCGCATTTTCCTCATGCGCCAGATGGCCAAGGCGGGGCAGTTCGACATACTCTCCGAGTGGCATCCGAGCGGCCGCCTCGCGCGAAATGCGGGCGGGCACGGTGCCGTCCTTCGCACCCGCGATCAGCAGCGCCGGCAGGTCGATCGCCGGCAGGCGACGTTGCAGCGCATCCAGCCGCCATTGCGCCATCATCGCCAGCGTGCCATCGACATGGACATGATCGCTGATCAGGGTCAGATATTGCCGCAGGCCGGCCTCGTCCAGATCCGACCCGGTCGAGCCGATCAGCCGCCGCACCCGATCCTCGACCCCGAACAGCCGTGCCGCCATTGGCGGAATGAACGGGTTCAGCGCCAGCATCTTGGCAATCAGTGGGAACAGCCAGCCGGCCGTGCCCTCGAAATTGCCAAGTGCTGCATTCACGCCCACCACCGCACGGGGCGGGGTGAGTAAAATCTCGGACAGCCTTAGTGCAAGGGCGGCACCGGCGGAGTGGCCGATGATCGCCACCGGGCGCCAGCCTTCGGCCTGACACAGGGCCGCCATGTCGCCGGCCATCGCTTCCAGCGAAAAGCGGCGGCTGCCCGCCTTGGTGAAGCCCTGACCCGGCAGGTCAGGCGCCACGACCCTGTAGTGCGGCGTCAGCAGCGGCACAAGATTTCGCCATGAATGGGTCGATCCGCCTGCGCCATGCAGCAGCAGAAGTGTGGGGCCCTCGCCCTGATCCAGCACGCACCATTGATGCGGCGCACAGTCGATGCGGCGCATGAAGCCTCGGCCGGGCCAGTCTGGTGGCATCCGGTCGAGGTCCATGGATCAGTCCCCCATCGCCGCGCCCAGCACCGACGACAGCCGGTGCGCATCCGCCCGCGGCAGCGCGATATAGGGCGCATCCAGCGCCCGGGCGAGGTTCGCCAGCGACGGCTGTGGCCGGTTCGCGGTATCGATCACCAGCGCCGGCAGACCCGAGGCCCGCAGCGAGGTTGCCAGCTTCAGCGCGTCCTCTTCCGCCTGCGCGCGGTTGGCGCTGCCATCCAGCGCGATGTTGCCGCGCCCGTCGGTCAGAAGTGCCACGGTCGGCGTCATCCCCCGGGCACGGGCCTGAATGCCCACCGCCAGCGCCAGCCGAAGCCCATGCGCCAGTGGCGTGCCACCGCCGCCCGGCAGGCCGGCAAGCCGCCGTTTGGTCTGCACCAGACTGCGCGTCGGCGGCAGGATCAGTTCGGCATCGCGACCGCGGAAGGCCAGAAGCGAGACGTGATCGCGCCGGGCATAGGCCTGAGCCAGCAACAGTTCGATCGCGCCCTTGGCTTCGGACAGACGCGCCATCGCCGAAGACCCCGAGGCGTCGACGGCAAAGATCAGCACCCGGTCCGAGGTCTCGCGGAACCGTTTGATGCGGATGTCGGACGGTCGGACCAGAAGGACCGCGTCGGTCTGCTGCTGGCGCCGGCGCAGCGGTTGCCACGGCGCGGCGGCCCGCAGGGTGCCGACAAGATCGATCCGCGCGCCGGTGCCCAGACGGCCCTGCCGCGAGGGCAGGGGACGGCCGCGGCGGTTGCCCGATTTCGCAGAGCCGGTGCCGGTGGCCCCCCGTGCCATCCGCGCGGCGCGGCCGGCGGCAAGCTGTTCCAGCAGGTCCGAGGGCAGGGCGGCGCGCACGGCCTCGACCAGCATTTCTTCGGGGAACATTTCCTCGCCTTGCTGCTGTTCGGGCGGCGGCGGGGTGTCGGTATCGTCGGGCTGGTCTTCCGGCGGTTCGGGTTCCGGCGGCGCTTCTTCGGTTGCGGGCAGCGCGCGATGGGCAAAGACCAGATCCGCGGCGCGGCGCAGGTCATCGTCGGTCACCGAATCGTGGCCTTCCCACGCGGCTTGCGCGCGGGCGGCGGCAAGGGCCAGCGTCGGCGCGCGAAGGCTGGCGATGCCCAGTTGTGCGGCGACACGGGCCAGCGTTTCACCGGCCCGCGCGGGTGTCACCACCTGCGCCAGACGGGTGCGGGCGGCGGCAAGTCGGTCGGGGTCCAGTGCGATGTCGCGGGTTTCGCTCCATTGCAGGCCGTCGATGTCCAGAAACAGCCCCAGCCGGTCGACAAGGCCCAAGGGCAGCAGTTCGTCCTTTTCGGCGCCTTCATCCAGCGCGATCAGGCAGTGCCGCGGCTGATCTAGGGCCGTGCCCAGCCGGGCGGCAAGGCCCGCGGGGCTGCGTTCGGCCATCGCCAGCACCAGCGCCGAGGGCGCATCCAGAATACCGCGCTGAATCACCGGGCTGCCCGATGACAGCGTGGCGGCCAGATCCAGCCCGCCGAACAACGCAT
Organism: Cereibacter ovatus; assembly: GCF_900207575.1. Classification (GTDB taxonomy): domain Bacteria; phylum Pseudomonadota; class Alphaproteobacteria; order Rhodobacterales; family Rhodobacteraceae; genus Cereibacter_A; species Cereibacter_A ovatus. The sequence continues at coordinate 54,087 of NZ_OAOQ01000011.1, read as the reverse complement.
CGTCGCCGATGGTCGGATGGATGCGCCGCACCGGCAGCGGCAGCGCCGACAGCGCCGCCGTGATCCGGTCGCGCAGGCCGCTGGCCCGCGCCCGAAGCCACAGGCCCTTGAGGCCCGCGGGATCGATTGCAAGAAGCGTCAGAGCCGCCTCGACCCGTTCCCAGGGTGTCAGCGGCTCGGGGGTGACAGCTTGTGTCAGGGCAGAACCTCCGCCACGCAACGCTCGACCCGAGAGGTCGACCCTGCTTCATCCAGCGGATCGCGCCGCAGGCGGTGCGACAGCGCCATGGTGGCGACTGCGCGCAGATCCTCGCGGGTGACCGCGTCCTTGCCGTCGAAGGCGGCTTGCGCGCGGGCCGCGCGCAGCAGCGTCAGTTCGCCGCGCAGACCGTCCGATCCCAGCGCGATGCACAGCGAGGCGCAATCGTGCAGAACCGTGTTCGGGGTCTTGAGGCCCGACAGCGCGGCACGCGCCCCAAGGATGCGGCCGCGAAGCTGCATGTCCTCGGCGCCCCATTTGTCCATGAAATTCGCATGGTCGGCGTCATAGGCATCGCGGCGGGTGATGACCTCGACCCGGGTTTCCACGTCGCGCGGGCTGCGAACCTCGACCGACAGGCCGAAGCGGTCCAGAAGCTGCGGACGCAACTCGCCTTCCTCGGGGTTGCCCGAGCCGACCAGCACGAAGCGGGCCGGGTGGCGGATCGACAGGCCCTCGCGTTCGACCACGTTTTCGCCGGACTGCGCCACGTCAAGCAGCAGGTCCACGATATGGTCTTCGAGAAGGTTGACTTCGTCGATGTAAAGATAGCCGCGGTTGGCGCGGGCAAGCAGGCCGGGTTCAAAGGCCTTTTCGCCGCGGGTGAGGGCGCGCTCGATATCAAGCGCGCCCACCACACGGTCCTCTGTCACGCCGAGCGGCAGGTCGACCACGGGGGTCGGCCGCTCGATCATCGTGGTCGAGGAAACCTGCGCCCATTCCGGGCAATCCTCGGGGCGGGCAGAGTTCACGGGGCAGCCTTCGACCGCCTGGATCTGCGGCAGAAGCGCCGCAAGAGCACGGACGGCGGTGGACTTGCCGGTGCCACGATCGCCGAACACCAGCACGCCGCCGATGCCCGGGTCGATCGCAGTCAGCACCATGGCCTGCTTCATCTGCTCCTGACCGACGATGGCCGAGAAGGGGAAGGGTTTTCTCATATCCTCAAGCGTTCTCTTTGCGGCCGCCCTTGCCGGGCTTGCCCTTGTGGGTGAAGGAGGGCTGCGGCGCGGGTTTCGCGGCGGCCGGAGCCGGAGCGGGTTTCGGAGCCTCGACCTTCGCGGATTCGAAAGCCGGAGCGGGCTTGGGGGCCTCGACCGCCGGGGCAGGTTTCGGTGCCGCGGCAGCAGGAGCCGGTTTCGGAGCCTCGGCCGGCTTGAACTGTTTCAGCGCGTCACCGACCGGGTCCTTGCCTTCCCATTTACCAATGGTTCCGGCGATCCGGAAGCGGGCAAATAGGGCTTCCTTGAACCAGCCTTCTTCGTAGCCTTTCTTGATCGCTTCCGCATGGGCGCCCGAGCCGTAGGCGAATTTCACCATCGACTCTGAATCCGGCCAGACCGAGAAGGTCATCTGCTGCGAGAAGGGAATCTCGCCCATGCCGATCTTGAAGACCACATCGGCATCCTTGCCGATCATGTGGCTGACCGGGGGCTCATAGCTCCAGAAGCGTTCGATCTTCCAGAAGTTGAGCGTGGCCCGGGTCAGGGCGGCGATAGGCCGCACGTTGTCGGGGTCGATCTCGCCGGGTTCGCCGGGTTTCGTGACGTCGAAGGGCATCGAGTTGTCCCATTTGCCACGCCCGTTGATCGGGTTCAGCAGGACCGTATAGCCTTCGTCCGCAATGCCAGCCCACTTCTTGTAGATTGCCGATTCGGCCACTTCCTGACGCGCGGTCGCCTCGTCCGGCCAGACGGCCAGCAGCCCCCAGACATCCCAGTTCGGCTTGGGGGTAAAGCCTTCCCCGGTGCCGGAGCCGAGCATCTTCCAGAACTTGGCCTTCGGCATATACTGCATGCCGAGCTTGTTGGCGGTCATCTGGGCAAGCGCCCAGAGGCGCTTTTCGGGGGTGGTGAATCGGAAGAAACTGAGCGTGACAGTCTGCATGTCATATCCTCCTGCAGATGCGGGTGGCGCGATCAAACATCGAACCGTGTCGGCCCGACATTAGTCGCGAAGTCGCACCGCCCTCAAGGCGCATTGTAAACCTGACTAGACAGTCTATTGTGAGCGGCATGTTGACAGAGCCTTGCAGGAGTTCCGCCATGCCCCCGCTTTCCACCCATTCAGAGGCCGACCACGCCATCGTGATCGGCTCGGGGCTTGGGGGCCTTTCGGCTGCCATGCGCCTTGGCGCCAAGGGGTGGCGGGTGACCGTCATCGACAAGCTCGATGTGCCGGGCGGGCGCGGTTCGTCGATCACGAAGGACGGCCACCGCTTCGATCTGGGCCCGACCATCGTCACCGTGCCGCAGTCGCTGCGCGAGTTGTGGGCCACCTGCGGCCGCGACTTCGACAAGGATGTGGCGCTCAAGCCGATCGATCCGTTCTACGAAGTGCGCTGGCCCGACGGGTCGAACTTCACCGTGCGCCAATCGACCGAGGCGATGAAGGCCGAGGTCGCGCGGCTGTCGCCGGGCGACGTGGCGGGCTACGAGCAGTTCCTGAAGGACAGCGAGAAACGCTACTGGTTCGGCTATGAAAACCTCGGCCGCCGCTCGATGCACGAGCTTTGGGAGCTGATCAAGGTTCTGCCGATCTTCGGCTGGCTGCGGGCCGACAAGTCGGTCTACCAGCACGCCGCGGCGCGGGTGAAGGACGAACGGCTGCGGATGGCGCTGTCGTTCCATCCGCTGTTCATCGGCGGCGACCCCTTCAACGTCACCTCGATGTATATCCTCGTCAGTCAGCTGGAGAAGGAATACGGCGTTCACTACGCCATCGGCGGCGTGCAGGCGATCGCCAGCGCCATGGCCAAGGTGATCGAAGGGCAGGGCGGCAGCTTCCGCATGAACACGGAAGTCGATGAGATCCTTGTGGAAAACGGCACTGCCAAGGGTGTCCGTCTGGCATCCGGCGAAGAAATCCGGGCGGGGCTTGTGGTGTCGAACGCCGACGCCGGCCACACCTACATGCGGCTTCTGCGCAATCACAAGCGCAAGCGGTGGACCGATGCGCATCTGAAAAGCCGGCGCTGGTCGATGGGTCTGTTCGTCTGGTATTTCGGCACCAAGGGCACGCGGAACATGTGGCCCGACGTGGGGCACCACACGATCGTCAACGCCCCGCGCTACAAGGGTCTGGTCGAGGACATCTTCATCAAGGGCAAGCTTGCCAAGGACATGGCCCTTTACATCCATCGTCCGTCGATCACCGATCCGACCGTGGCGCCCGAGGGCGACGATACCTTCTACGCCCTCTCGCCGGTGCCGCACCTGAAACACGACCATGCGGTGGACTGGAAGGCGATGGAAGAGTCCTATCGCGAAAGCGTCCTTGAGGTGCTGGAACAGTCGATGCCGGGCATTGGCGAACGGGTCAGCGCCTCGCTGGTCTTCACGCCGGAAACCTTCCGTGATCGCTATCTCAGCCCGTTCGGGTCGGCCTTCTCGATCGAGCCGCGCATCCTGCAATCGGCGTGGTTCCGGCCGCACAACATCTCGGAAGAGGTCAAGGGCCTGTATCTGGTCGGCGCGGGCACCCATCCGGGCGCCGGCGTGCCGGGCGTGATCGGCTCGGCCGAGGTGATGGCGAAACTGGCCCCCGACGCGCCCGGGGCGCGCCGCGCCTCCCAACCCGCAGAGAGGCTTGCCGCAGAATGATCGCGCCCGCCGACCTCGACGCCTGTCGCGAGATGATCCGGACGGGCTCTTATTCATTCCACGCCGCTTCGCGGTTGCTGCCCGAGAAGGTGCGCGCGCCGGCGCTGGCGCTTTATGCCTTCTGCCGGGTGGCGGATGACGAGGTCGACGAAGCGGTGAACGAAGGCCAGCAAGAGGACGCCGAGGCCAAGCGCCGCGCCGTCCTTTCCCTGCGCGACCGGCTGGATCTGGTCTATGCCGGCCGGCCGAAAAATGCGCCCGCCGACCGGGCCTTCGCCGCGGTGGTGGAAGAGTTCGAGATGCCGCGGACCCTGCCCGAGGCATTGCTGGAAGGGCTGGCCTGGGACGCGGTGGGGCGAACCTACGACACGTTCTCGGGGGTGCTGGACTATTCGGCGCGGGTGGCGGCGGCGGTGGGGGCGATGATGTGCGTCCTGATGCGCGTGCGCGACCCCGATGTGCTGGCGCGGGCCTGCGATCTGGGCCTTGCGATGCAGTTGACGAATATCGCGCGCGATGTCGGCACCGATGCGCGTTCGGGGCGGATCTACCTGCCGCGCGACTGGATGGAAGAGGCGGGCCTTCCGTTCGAGGACTTTCTGGCCAATCCCGTCGCCTGCAAACGCATCCGCGGTGTGACCAAACGGCTGCTGCTGGCCGCTGACCGCCTTTACTATCGTTCGGAATCGGGTGTTTGCGGTCTGCCGCTGGCCTGCCGGCCGGGTATCTATGCCGCGCGGCACATCTATGGGGCCATCGGCGCCGAGATTGCGCGCAACGGCTATGACAGTGTTACGCGGCGCGCCTATACCAACCGCTGGCAGAAGCTGGGCTTTCTGACGCTGTCGGCCACGCGGGCGGCGCTGTCGCCGGTCGGGCCGGGCTGCGCCACGCTTCACGCCGCGCCCGCCCCCGAGGTGGCCTTCCTTGTCAATGCCGCGGCGCGGGCCAAGCCGCATCGCGGCCGCTCGGATGCGCTGATCGCGGTTCTGGCCCAGCTTGAGGCGCAGGATCGGCGCATCACGCGCCAGCGCATGGGGAACCGCGCCAACCCGATCTAGGTTCTCGTGAAGGTAACACCGGAGTAACGATGATGAACATGGACTGGGCTCTCTTCCTGACATTCCTCGCCGCCTGCGGCGCGCCCGCGACGACGGGGGCGCTGATGAAGCCCGACGAGTGGTATGATGGGTTGAACAAGCCGTGGTGGAACCCGCCGCGCTGGGTGTTCCCGTTGGCCTGGACCTCGCTTTACTTTCTGATGAGCCTTGCCGCGATGCGGGTGGCGCAACTGGAGGGTTCGGGGCAGGCGCTGGCGTTCTATGCGGCGCAGATCGCCTTCAACACGCTGTGGACGCCGGTGTTTTTCGGGCTGAAGCGGATGGCGACCGGGCTTGCGGTGGTGGCGATCATGTGGCTGTTCGTGGCCGCGACGATGTGGAGCTTCTTCCAGCTCGATATCTGGGCCGGGGTATTGTTCGTGCCCTATCTGATCTGGGCGACCGCGGCGACGGGGCTGAATCTGGAAGCGGTCCGGCTGAACTGGAGCCGCCCGGAAGCGCGGGCCTGAGCTTTCGGTCCGAAACGGAATGCGGCGCCTTGACGGGCGCCGCTTTTCTTGTGGCGGGTGGGGCAGGGGGCTGTCTGCCCCCGCCGGCCCTGACGGGCCGACTCCCCCGAGGATATTTTGGCCAGAATGAAAGCGGCGTGGGTTACGGTGTGAAGTTCCAGCCGGGGCGGCGCGGGACGCGGACGGCCAGCATCGGCATCAGAAGCGGCGAGGCGAAGCGGCGCAGGTCGAGGGCTTCGTGGACGCCGACCGTGGTCTGGCCGAAGACGGTGGTTTCAACCAACGAGCGCGAGTAGAACGGGGCGTCGAGCATGGACATCACCTGCCGCGGTTTCGTGCCGGGGTCTGCCGGCGTGTGGCGTTCGACAAACCAGCCCGAGCGGCGGAACCGGGCGGGCGGGGGGGGCTGGATCATGCGGGCGCGGCCGTCGGTCGAGACGTGGAGGCCGATTTCCAGCCGTGAGCCGTCCTTGCGGGTGGCGTCGTAGAAGCAGGCGGCGCCGTCGGCCACCGGGTAGCGGCCCCAGGTCCAGAAGCGGAAGTCGGCCTCGAGTGCGGCGCTGCCGAAGTTGGCGTCGAAATAGCCGTGTCCGTGCCAGCGGTGGCCCTGGGTCAGGTCGACCTCGATCCGGGCGGTGGGCGAGAACGGGCGCCAGATGTGCGAGCCGTCTTCGGTCAGCGCCACCTCGACATCGGTGAGGCCTGCGGGTGTCAGGATGATGCGCCCCTTGACAGGGGAGACCACGGGGGGGGCCGAGACCTCGTTCACCTCGACGATCAGTTGTGTTCCGGTCCAGTGCATCCGGCTGGGGCCGACGGTCAGGGTGTCCTTCGTCTGCCGCAGGGCTGCGCGGCCGCGGTCGGTCATGGTGAAGCGGCCGCCGGGGCCATAGGTGGCGACGTTGATGCAGCAGTGGTTCTGTGGCTCGTGTCGGCCCGACCAGCGATACCACGGCGAGAACACCGAGCCGATGAAGCCGATGACCGAGACCGCTTTCGTGCCGTCATCCGAGACGCCATCGAGATACCACCAGGCATAGCCGTCGGGGTCGACCTTCAGCGCGAAGCAAGGGCCGTCAGAATCGCCTCGGCCGCGTGCTGTCCGGAGAGGGCCGCCATCGGCACCCCCGCCCCCGGGTGCGCCCCGCCCCCCGCCAGCCACAGCCCCGGCAGCGTCGTCCGCGCCAGGGGCCGTTTCAGCGAGGCCAGCGCCCCGTGCGGGCTGAGCCCGTAGATCGACCCCTGCGAGCCCGGAAACAGGGTCGCGAAGCCCGAGGGCGGTGTCAGCGCCGTCTGTCCCGGCACCGGATCGAAGGTCAGTCCGAATTGTCTCAGTCGGTCGAAGGTGCGGCTGCGGCATAGCGCGAAGTCCTCGGGTCTTTCGGGGCGGCCGGGCGGCCCGTTCATGATGATCTCGAAACGCTCGGGTCCGTCGGGCATCTGCCCGGCAGAGCGATCCTCGGCGCAGATGTAGAGTGTCGCATCCTCGGGCATCTGTCCTGCGGCGATCGGTCCGAACTCTCGTCGTGGGTCGTCGGCGAAGAAGACGTTGTGATGGACGAGGGGTTGGCCCGTGGCGCGGGCGGCGTAGGACCAGACCCAGGCCGAGAGGCTGCGGGGATGGACCGAGGTCTCGGCCACCGCCGTCCGTGGCCCGTCGCCCAGAAGGCCGGCAAGAAGTGCCGCCGGATCGCCGTTGAACACCACATGATCGGCATGAAGCGACCGGCCGTCGGCCAGTTGCACGCCGGTCGCACGGCCGCCCTGGCGCAGGATGCGCGCCACGGGCTGGCCATAGCGCAGCGCCACGCCCTGATCTTCGGCCAGACGGGCCAGCGCATGGGCCAGCCGGTGCATCCCACCCTCGACCGCCCAGACGCCCTGGGCTTCGGCGGCCCAGATCAGGGCGAGAACGCCCGGCGAGCGGTAGGGCGAGCCGCCGACATAGGTGGCATATCGGCCGAACAGTTGCCGCAGCCGCCGGTCGCGGAAATGGGCGGCCAGCAGCCGGTCCAGCGTCACGCCGGGCAGCAGTGCGGGCCAGGTTTTCGGGTCTTTCAGCGCCGCGATCGCGATGGCCTTCTGGTCGGGACGGGACGCGCGCATCATCGGTGCGTCGAAAGCGTCATAAAGCCGCGCCGACAGCGCGTGGAAGCGGCGGAAACCCTCGGCCTCGCGCTTGCCTGCGAAGCGGGACACCGCGTCGACATTCTCGGCCAGGTCGGTTGTCAGGTCGAGTGTGCTGCCATCGGTCCACCAGTGGCGGGCCAGCAGCGGCTGCGGGATCAGCTTCAGGTGATGGTCAAGCTTTTGGCCGCAAGTCTCGAAAAGATCATCGAAAACGCTGCGCAGGGTCAGGACTGTCGGCCCCGCGTCCACCGGGCCTGCGATACTGGGGATCGTGCGCATCCGGCCGCCGGGCGCATCCCGCGCCTCGACAAGCGTCACCTCGCACCCCGCCCGCGCCAGCCGGATCGCAGAGGCAAGCCCCCCCATCCCTGCGCCGACCACGACAACTTTCGCTGCAATCTGTCTCATGTCCGGAATTGTTGACACCTCGGTGCAGGCTGTCCAGTATGAATGACATGAAGGTGTAATAAAAAGTTGACACCTGTGGAGTCGGCGGCACGGTGGCCGCCGCGGCGCGCGTAAGAGACGCGCCGTTGCTGTCGCTGAGAGGCATATCATGGCGTTTGACAAGCGGATAGAGGCGGCGATGGCAGCGGCCATTGCGCGCGGGCAAGGGTCCGAGGCGCCCTCGCGGCTGGCCTCGGCGCTGGAATATTCGGTGACGCCGGGCGGGGCGCGCATCCGGCCGACGCTGCTGCTGAGCGTGGCCACCGCCTGCGGCGACGACCGGCCCGAGCTGTCGGATGCCGCCGCGGTGGCGTTGGAGCTGATCCATTGCGCCAGCCTTGTGCATGACGACATGCCGTGTTTCGACGATGCCGAGATCCGTCGCGGCAAGCCGACCGTTCACCGCGCCTATTCCGAGCCGCTGGCGATTCTGACCGGTGACAGTCTGATCGTGATGGGATTCGAGGTTCTGGCGCGGGCGGGTCAGCACGATCCGCTGCGGGCGCTGCAACTGGTGACGGCGCTTGCGGTGCGCACGGGGATGCCGATGGGCATCTGCGCCGGGCAGGGCTGGGAAAGCGAGTCCGAGATCAACCTGTCGGCCTATCATCGCGCCAAGACCGGCGCCTTGTTCATTGCCGCGACTCAGATGGGCGCCATCGCCGCCGGCTATGAGCCCGAACCGTGGGAGGAGCTTGGCTCGCGGATCGGTGAGGCGTTCCAGGTGGCCGACGATCTGCGCGATGCCCTGTGCGATGCCGAGACGCTTGGCAAGCCTGCCGGTCAGGATGAGGTTCACCAACGCCCGAACGCGGTCCGCGAATATGGCGTGGACGGTGCGGCGCGGCGGCTGAAGGACATCCTTGGCGGTGCCATCGCCTCGATCCCGTCCTGTCCCGGCGAGGCGATGCTGGCCGAGATGGTCCGCCGCTATGCCGAAAAGATCGTGCCCGCGCAGGTTGCAAGCCGCGTCTGAAAGGACTGACATGAGCGCCCTTCGTCCCTCCGCCAGCGGGGGGTTCAGCCTGTCCCGTCTGGGGCTGCGCCTCGCAGGATCGCGCCGCTTCCAGTTGATCGCCGAGCGTATTCCGCTTCTGCGCCGCTTTGGCCGGCGCGAGGGGGATGCGCTGTTCGACATCGTGGCGGGGTTTGTTCATTCGCAGGTGCTGTATGCGCTGGTCGATCTGCGGGTGCTGCACATGGTGCAGCCGGGGCCGCAGACGGTGGCCGCGCTGGCGGCGAAGGCGGGCCTTTCGCCCGACCGGATGCAGCTTCTGTTGCAGGGCGGCGCGGCGCTGAAGCTGCTGAAACGTTGCCGCGACGGGCGCTTTGATCTGGCCACGCGCGGCGCGGCCTTTCTGGCGGTGCCGGGGCTTGAGGCGATGGTGGGGCATCATCATGTGCTGTATCGCGATCTTTCCGATCCGGTGGCCTTTCTGAAGGGCGAGACCGACCCCGATCTGGCGCGGTTCTGGCCCTATGTGTTCGGCGCGACCGGCGCGACCGACCCCGAGGTGACGGCGAAATATTCCCGGCTGATGACCGAAAGTCAGGGTCTGGTGGCCGAAGACACCCTGCGGCTGGTGGATCTGATGGGGGTCAGGCGGCTGATGGATGTGGGCGGCGGCGCCGGCGCCTTTCTGGGCGCGGTCGGCCGGGCCTATCCGCTGATCGAGGTGATGCTGTTCGATCTGCCGGTGGTGGTCGCCGCCGCCCCCGCCCGGCTTGAGGCTGAAGGGCTGGGCGGCCGTTTCACCGTTCACGGCGGCAGTTTCCGCGACGATCCGTTGCCCAAGGGGGCCGACGCGATCAGCCTGATCCGGGTGCTGTTCGACCATTCCGACGATACGGTGAAGCTGCTTCTGTCGCGCGTCTACGACGCCTTGCCGCCCGATGGCCGCATCATCATCGCCGAGCCGATGTCGGGCGGCGCCGCCCCCCACCGCGAAACCGATACCTATTTCGCCTTCTACACCGCGGCGATGCGGACCGGGCGCACCCGCTCGGCGGTGGAAATCGGTGAACTTCTCGCCGCGCAAGGTTTCACCGGGATCAAGACCTTCCCCGGCCCGCGGCCCTATGTCGCCAGCGCCATCACGGCGCTGCGGCCCTCGGCTGTGGCGTAAGGGGCGCGCAAGTGCAATTCGGACGCAGGGGATCACTGTCCAATTAAGTTGACACCCCTTGTTGTCCCTTTAAAGTTACACTTGAAGCGTCGATATAGACCGCCCGAGTCCCGCCGGGGCGCCGCGGTCGGAAGAGCGCAGGGGAAAACGCTGTGAGAACGACCGCCGTCATTTTGTCGGGTCCAAAAGACCTTGGTCTTCAGTCTGTTCAGTTGAACGAGCCCGCGCCGGGCGACATCGTGGTCGAGATTACCCATTCGGGAATTTCGACCGGCACCGAAAAACTGTTCTATACCGGACAGATGCCGCCGTTTCCGGGCATGGGCTATCCGCTGGTTCCGGGCTACGAGGCCGCGGGCGAGGTGGTCGAGGCCGCCCCCGACACCGGGTTCAAACCCGGTGACCGGGTGTTCGTGCCGGGGTCCAACTGCTTTGCCCCGACCGAGGCCGGGCCTGTCCGCGGGTTGTTCGGCGCGGCGACCAAGCGGCTGATCACACCGGCCCATCGCGCGGTGCGGATCGATCCGGCACTCGAGGCCGAAGGCGCGCTGCTGGCGCTGGCCGCCACCGCGCGTCATGCGTTGGCCGGGCTGAACAATGTGCTGCCCGATCTGATTGTGGGCCACGGCACGCTGGGCCGCCTGCTGGCGCGGCTGACCATCGCCGCGGGCGGCGAGCCGCCGGTGGTCTGGGAAACCAAGGCCGAGCGCCGCAAGCACGCGCAGGGCTACGAGGTGATCGACCCCGCGACCGACGAACGCCGGGACTACCGCTCGATCTATGATGCCTCGGGCGACCCGAAGCTGATCGACAGCCTTGTGATGCGGCTGGCCAAGGGTGGCGAGATCGTTCTGGCTGGTTTCTACACCGAACCTGTCGCCTTCACCTTCGTGCCCGCCTTCATGAAAGAGGCGCGCATCCGCATCGCCGCCGAGTGGCAGCCCGAGGATATGGTGGCGACCCGCGCGCTGATCGAGGGCGGCGCGCTGTCGCTGGCCAACCTGATTACCCACACAAGACCCGCGTCCGAGGCGCCCGAGGCTTATGCCACCGCCTTCAACGACCCGGACTGCCTGAAGATGATCCTGGACTGGAGGGCCACCGTATGACGGACGCACCCAACCTTAAAGAGTTCGATCAGCGGTTGCGCGACGAGGCGGCGGAAGAGCCGACGCTGGAAATCCCCCAGGGAGAGCCCACCAAAAAGACGCAGGTGATTGCGATCTACGGCAAGGGCGGCATCGGCAAAAGCTTCACGCTGGCCAACCTGTCCTACATGATGGCGCAGCTGGGCAAGCGCGTGCTGCTGATCGGTTGCGACCCGAAGTCGGACACGACCTCGCTCTTGTTCGGCGGCAAGGCTTGCCCGACGATCATCGAGACCTCGGCCAAGAAGAAGCTGGCCGGCGAAGAGGTCAAGATCGGTGACGTCTGCTTCAAGCGCGGCGGTGTCTTCGCGATGGAACTGGGCGGGCCGGAAGTCGGCCGCGGCTGCGGTGGGCGTGGCATCATCCACGGCTTTGAACTGCTCGAAAAGCTCGGGTTCCACGACTGGGACTTCGACTATGTGCTTCTGGACTTTCTGGGCGACGTGGTCTGCGGCGGCTTTGGCCTGCCGATCGCCCGCGACATGGCGCAGAAGGTGATCCTTGTCGGCTCGAACGACCTTCAGTCGCTGTATGTGACGAACAACGTCTGCTCGGCGGTGGAATATTTCCGCAAGATGGGCGGCAATGTCGGCGTGGCCGGCCTTGTCATCAACAAGGACGACGGCACCGGCGAGGCGAAGGCCTTTGCCGAAGCGGTGAACATCCCGATCCTTGCCACCATCCCGGCCGACGAGGAACTGCGCCGCAAATCCGCGAACTATCAGATCGTGGGCATCCCCGGCACCAAATGGGGGCCGCTGTTCGAGGGGCTGGCCCTTGCGGTGGGCGAGGCGCTGCCGGTCCGTCCGAAGCCGCTGACGCAGGACGGCCTGCTGGATCTGTTCACACCCGAAGCGGTGGGCGCGGATTTCGTGCTTGACCCCGCGACCGATGCGGACATGCGCGGCAAGAACGCCGTGGCGAAGAAATCGCTGGAAGTGATCTACGACGATGCTTGATCTTGCCGGTCTCGCCCGCCTCGACGAGGCGCTTGAGCAATTCGCGAAGCGCGAAAACCGCGCGACGAGGAAGAAATGACGGAATCCGCACCGATTGGCGCCCCCGAGGGCATGGGTTGCCATTCGGCGGCCGACATGGCCGCCGCCGCCAGTGCCGCGGGCAATGCCGAACTGATGGATCGCTTCAAGGCCGACTATCCGGTAGGCCCGCATGACAAACCGCAAAGCATGTGCCCGGCCTTTGGCAGCCTGCGCACCGGCTTGCGGATGCGGCGGGTGGCCACGATCATCTCGGGGTCGGCCTGCTGCACTTATGGATTGTCGTTCGTGTCGCACTTCTATGGCGCGCGGCGGTCGATCGGCTATGTGCCGTTCAACTCGGAATCGCTGGTGACGGGCAAGCTGTTCGAGGACATCCGCGAGGCGGTCCACGAAATGGCCGATCCGCAACGCTATGACGCGATTGTGGTGACGAACCTCTGCGTGCCGACCGCCTCGGGCGTGCCGCTGCGGCTTTTGCCGTCAGAGATCAACGGTGTGCGCGTGGTGGGGATCGACGTGCCGGGCTTTGGCGTGCCGACCCACGCCGAGGCCAAGGACGTCCTTGCTGGTGCCATGCTGAAATATGCCCGCGCCGAGGCCGAGGCCGGCCCGGTGCAGGCGCCCGTCTCGGGCCGGTCCGACCGGCCGACGGTTGCGCTGCTGGGCGAGATGTTCCCCGCCGATCCGGTGATGATCGGGGCGCTGCTGGCGCCTCTGGGTCTGGCCGCCGGCCCTGTGGTGCCCTGCCGTGACTGGCGCGAGCTTTATGCCGCGCTGGATTCGGGCGTGGCCGCCGCGATCCACCCGTTCTACACCGCATCCGTGCGCGAGTTTCAGGCCGCGGGCCGTGCCATCGTCGGCTCTGCCCCGGTGGGCCATGACGGCACCGCCGCCTGGCTTGCCGCGATCGGCGAGGCTTACGGCATCCCGGCCGAGCGGGTCGCCGCCGCGCAGAATGCCTTTCTGCCTGCGATCAAGGGCGCGCTGGCCGGTGCGCCGATCAAGGGCCGGATCACGCTGTCGGGCTATGAAGGTTCGGAATTGCTGGTCGCGCGTCTGCTGATCGAAAGCGGCGCCGATGTGCCCTATGTCGGCACCGCCGCGGGCAAGACCCCGTGGAGCGCGGCTGATCGCGACTGGCTGGAATCGAAAGGCGTGGTGGTGAAATACCGCGCCTCGCTGGAAGACGATCTGGCCGCGATGGAGGGGTTTGCCCCCGATCTTGCGATCGGCACGACGCCGGTGGTGCAGAAGGCCAAGGCGATGGGTCTGCCCTCGCTTTACTTCACCAACCTGATTTCGGCGCGGCCGCTGATGGGGCCGGCGGGGGCGGGAAGCCTTGCGCAGGTCATCAACGCCGCCATCGGCAACCGCGAGCGCATGGCAAAGATGAAGGCGTTCTTTGCCGGTGTGGGCGAGGGCGACACCGCGGGCATCTGGGAGGGTGCGCCGAATCTGCGCCCCGATTTCCGCGCCGCGCATCAGAAGAAGCTCGATAAGGCCGCCAAGGCCGCCAAGGCCGAGGAGATGATCTGATGCTGGTGCAGGATCATGACAGGGCAGGGGGCTACTGGGGCGCCGTCTATGCCTTCTGCGCGGTAAAGGGTTTGCAGGTGGTGATCGACGGCCCGGTGGGCTGCGAGAACCTGCCGGTGACCTCGGTGCTGCATTACACCGACGCGCTTCCCCCGCACGAGTTGCCGATCGTGGTGACCGGCCTTGGTGAAGACGAGATGAGCGAGGGCACCGAGGAATCGATGCGCCGCGCCTGGAAGGTGCTGGACCCGGCGCTGCCGGCCGTGGTGGTCACGGGCTCGATCGCCGAGATGATCGGCGGCGGCGTGACGCCGCAGGGCACCAACATCCAGCGATTCCTGCCCCGCACCATCGACGAGGATCAGTGGGAATGCGCCGACCGCGCGATGACCTGGATCTTCACCGAATTCGGGATGACCAAGGGTCGCATGCCGCCCGAAGCCAAGCGTCCCGAAGGCGCCAGGCCCCGGGTGAACATCCTGGGTCCGATGTATGGCGTCTTCAACATGGCGTCGGACCTGCATGAGATTCGTCGCCTTGTCGAAGGCATCGGCGCCGAAGTGAATATGGTGATGCCGCTTGGCGCGCATCTGGCCGAGATGCGACACTTGGTCAATGCCGATGCCAACATCGTCATGTATCGCGAATTCGGCCGCGGGCTGGCCGAGGTTCTGGGCAAACCCTACCTTCAGGCCCCCATCGGCGTGGAAAGCACGACCGCCTTCCTGCGGTCTCTGGGCGAGATTCTGGGCCTTGATCCCGAACCCTTCATCGAGCGCGAAAAGCACTCGACGCTGAAGCCGGTGTGGGATCTGTGGCGCAGTGTCACGCAGGACTTCTTCGGGACGGCCAATTTCGGCATCGTGGCGACCGAAACTTACGCAAGAGGGGTAAAAAACTACCTCGAAGGCGATCTCGGGCTGCCCTGTGCCTTTGCTGTGGCGCGCAAGAGGGGCACGAAGACGGACAATGATTCCGTGCGTGCGCTGATCCGCCAGCACCGTCCGCTCGTGATGATGGGCTCGATCAACGAGAAGATCTACCTGGCCGAGCTGAAGGCCGGCCATGGCCCGCAACCCTCTTTCATTGCAGCCTCTTTCCCGGGTGCGGCGATCCGGCGCGCTACCGGAACGCCCGTTATGGGGTATGCAGGTGCAACGTGGTTGCTTCAGGAAGTATGTAACGCCTTGTTCGACGCTTTGTTCCACATCCTGCCTCTGGGGACGGAAATGGACAGCGCCGCCGCCACGCCGACAACACTGCGCCGCGACTTCCCTTGGGATGCCGATGCGCAAGCGGCTCTGGACCGCATCGTAGAGGAGCATCCGGTTCTGACCCGGATCAGCGCCGCGCGGGCTTTGCGCGACGCCGCCGAAAAGGCTGCCCTCGATGCTGGCGCGGAGCGGGTCGTGAAGGAGACTGTCGAAGCCCTGCGTGGGCCGGGCTTCGGGGTGAAGAAGGGGGACTGAGAAATGAGCGATCATGCCGTCAACACGCCGGACCATGCCGCCAGGGCCCACGGGCACCGAGCACCGCGTGCCGAGTTCTATGTCTACTTCGCCGTTATTCTGATGGGGGCACTGCCGCTCGCCTTTGTGGGCTGGGTCATCTCTGCGATCCGCCACCAGAGGCTGCCGAAGCGCGGCCCCTTCGCGTCCGCTTGGTTCGATGCCAAGGCGATCACGCCGCTGATTTTCCGCGCCTGAAAAGGCTGCGGTCACGCCATTCGTCATCCCCAACGGGGTGACGGATTAATCGGGAGGGCATGGTGCCTTACCGTAACCCACGCCACCGACATGTGGCGTCAGTCCTACGATCCGGAGGATAGCATGGCTGATAAATCCGACCTGGGCTACACAGGTCTTACGGACGAGCAGGCGCAGGAATTGCACTCCGTCTACATGAGCGGTCTCTGGCTGTTCAGCGCGGTGGCGATCGTCGCCCACCTCGCCGTCTACATCTGGCGTCCGTGGCTCTGAGGAGATAAAGATCATGGCTAAGTTCTACAAAATTTGGATGATCTTCGACCCCCGCCGCGTGTTCGTGGCTCAGGGCGTGTTCCTGTTCCTGCTGGCGGTGATGATCCACCTCATCCTGCTCAGCACCCCCAGCTACAACTGGCTGGACATTGCGGCGGTCAAGTACGACCGCGTGCCGGTGGCGGCCGAGTAATCGGGACGACCCTCCGTCGCGGGCGGCACCCACCGCCCGCGACGATTCAAAGGTTCAGCCATTGAGACGGCTCTGCTTGGCGCGATCACGCGCCGGTCGGGCCGACTGCAAGCGGAGAGGGAAGCATGGCACTGCTCAGCTTCGAGCGAAAATATCGCGTGCCGGGGGGCACGCTGGTCGGCGGAAACCTGTTCGACTTCTGGGTCGGCCCTTTCTACGTCGGCTTTTTCGGGGTAGCGACTGTCTTCTTCGCGGCCCTCGGCATTCTTCTGATCGCCTGGGGTGCCGTGATTCAGGGCACCTGGAACCCCCAACTTATCTCGATCTACCCGCCGGCTCTTGAATACGGCCTCGGAGGTGCACCCCTCCGTGAAGGCGGGTTGTGGCAGATCATCACAGTCTGTGCCACAGGTGCCTTCGTCAGCTGGGCGCTGCGCGAAGTCGAAATCTGCCGTAAACTGGGCATCGGGTATCACATTCCGTTCGCCTTCTCGTTCGCCATCCTGGCCTACCTGACCCTGGTCCTGTTCCGGCCGGTGATGATGGGTGCCTGGGGCTATGCGTTCCCCTACGGGATCTGGACGCACCTCGACTGGGTGTCGAACACGGGCTACACCTACGGCAACTTCCACTACAACCCTGCCCACATGATCGCCATCTCGTTCTTCTTTACGAACGCGCTGGCTCTGGCGCTGCATGGCGCCCTGGTTCTGTCCGCCGCCAACCCCGAGAAGGGCAAGGAAATGCGGACTCCGGACCATGAGGACACGTTCTTCCGCGATCTCGTCGGTTACTCGATCGGGACGCTCGGGATCCACCGGCTCGGCCTGCTGCTGTCGCTCAGCGCCGTGTTCTTCAGTGCCCTCTGCATGATCGTCACCGGCACCATCTGGTTCGACGAATGGGCCACCTGGTGGCTGTGGTGGGTGGAACTGCCCTGGTGGGCGAACATCCCGGGAGGCATCAATGGCTGATTATCAGAACTTCTTCACTCAGGTGCAGGTCCGTGGACCTGCCGACCTGGGGATGACCGAAGATGTCAACCTTGCCAACCGTTCCGGCGTCGGCCCGTTCTCGGCCATCCTCGGCTGGTTCGGCAACGCCCAGCTCGGCCCGATCTATCTGGGTTCGCTTGGTGTGCTGTCGCTGTTCGCAGGCCTGATGTGGTTCTTCACCATCGGCGTCTGGTTCTGGTATCAGGCAGGATGGAACCCGGCCGTGTTCATGCGCGACCTGTTCTACTTCTCGCTTGAGCCGCCGGCACCGGAATACGGTCTGTCCTTCTCGGCTCCGCTGAAGGAAGGCGGGCTGTGGATGATCGCCTCGTTCTTCATGTTCGTGTCGGTCTGGGCCTGGTGGGGCCGCACCTATCTCCGCGCTCAGGCGCTTGGGATGGGCAAGCACGTCGCCTGGGCGTTCCTCTCGGCCATCTGGCTGTGGATGGTGCTGGGCTTCATCCGCCCGATCCTGATGGGGTCGTGGTCGGAAGCTGTCCCCTACGGCATCTTCTCGCACCTGGACTGGACGAACAACTTCTCGCTCACCCACGGCAACCTGTTCTACAACCCCTTCCACGGTCTCTCGATCGCCACGCTCTACGGTTCGGCCCTGCTGTTCGCCATGCACGGTGCGACCATCCTCGCGGTTTCCCGCTTCGGCGGCGAGCGCGAGCTGGAGCAGATCGCCGACCGCGGGACGGCAGCGGAACGTGCCGCCCTCTTCTGGCGGTGGACCATGGGCTTCAACGCCACGATGGAAGGTATCCACCGTTGGGCCATCTGGATGGCGGTCCTTGTGACCCTCACCGGCGGCATCGGCATCCTTCTCTCGGGCACTGTTGTGGACAACTGGTACGTCTGGGGCCAGAACCACGGCATGGCGCCGCTGAACTGAGGAGCGATCACAATGGCTGACAAGACCATCTTCAACGATCACCTCAACACCAACCCGAAGACCTCTCTTCGCCTCTGGGTCGCTTTCCAGATGATGAAGGGTGCGGGCTGGGCCGGCGGGATCTTCTTCGCGATCCTCATCGGTATCGGGATCTTCCGCGTCATCGGCCGTATGCTGCCGATCGAGGAAAACCCGGCCCCGGCGCCGAACATCACCGGCGCTCTGGAAACGGGTCTCGACCTGATCCAGCGGCTGGTCTGAGAACCGCCGCAGGGCAGGGCGGCCACGAAGCCGCCCGCCCACGAAATCCGGGCCATATCGCCGGTCCGGTTCCGGGGCGACACAGCCCGGTTCCCTTCCTGTTGGCGACAGGGACCTGGTGCCGTGTGGTAAACCACGCGGCACCCTTTTGACATTCGGGAGGCTTCTATGACCAATCCCACCCCGCGACCCGACACCCCTTTGTTGGATCGCGTGTGCTGCCCGGCCGATATCAAGGCGTTCTCTGACGACGACCTGAAGCGGCTGGCCGACGAAGTGCGTTCCGAGGTGATTTCGGTCGTTGCCGAGACGGGAGGACATCTTGGATCCTCGCTGGGGGTGGTCGAGCTGACCGTGGCGCTGCACGCGGTTTTCAACACGCCCACAGACAAGCTGATCTGGGACGTGGGCCACCAGTGCTATCCGCACAAGATCCTGACCGGCCGGCGCGAGGCGATGCGCACGCTGCGCCAGCAAAACGGCATTTCTGGCTTCACCAAACGGTCCGAGTCGGACTACGACCCGTTCGGTGCCGCCCATTCCTCGACCTCGATCTCGGCTGCGCTTGGCTTTGCGATGGGGCGTGAACTGGGTCAGCCCGTGGGCGACACCATTGCCGTGATCGGCGACGGCTCGATCACCGCGGGCATGGCCTATGAGGCGCTGAACCACGCGGGCCACCTGAACAAGCGCGTGTTCGTGATCCTGAACGACAATGACATGAGCATCGCGCCGCCGGTGGGGGCACTGGCGCGCTATCTGCTGAACCTGTCCTCATCCGCGCCCTTTGCCACGCTTGAGGCATCGTTGCCCGGGCCGCTGCGTGACGGCGCCCGGCGCGCGCGGCAACTGGTAACCGGAACCTCGGGCGGGGCCACGCTGTTCGAGGAGCTGGGCTTCACCTATGTCGGCCCGGTCGATGGCCACGACATGCCGTCGCTTTTGCAGACCCTGCGGGCCACGCGCGCCCGGACCACCGGGCCGGTGCTGATCCATGTCGTGACGAAGAAGGGCAAGGGCTATGCCCCGGCCGAAAATGCGCCCGACAAGTATCATGGCGTGAACAAGTTCGACCCGGTGACGGGCGAGCAGAAGAAATCGGTCGCCAACGCGCCGAACTATACCAAGGTGTTCGGCCAGACCCTGACGGACGAGGCCGCCCGCGATCCCCGGATCTGCGCCATCACCGCGGCGATGCCTTCGGGCACCGGCGTCGATATCATGCAGAAACGCTTTCCCAATCGCGTCTTTGACGTCGGCATCGCCGAACAGCATGCCGTGACCTTTGCCGCCGGCCTGGCGGGGGCGGGGATGAAGCCGTTCTGCGCGATCTATTCCTCTTTTCTGCAAAGGGGTTACGACCAGATTGCGCATGACGTGGCGCTTCAGAACCTGCCGGTGCGGTTCGTGATCGACCGCGCGGGTCTTGTCGGGGCGGATGGCGCCACCCATGCCGGTGCCTTCGATGTGGGCTTTCTGACCGCACTGCCCAACATGACCGTGATGGCCGCTGCCGACGAGGCCGAGCTTGTGCATATGATCGCGACCGCCGTCGCCTATGACGACGGCCCGATCGCCTTCCGTTTCCCGCGCGGCGAGGGCACCGGCGTCGAGATGCCGGACCGTGGCCGTGTGCTGGAACTTGGCCGTGGTCGCGTGATCCGCGAGGGCACGGATGTGGCGATCCTGTCGTTCGGCGCGCATCTGCACGAGTCGCTTCAGGCGGCGAAACTGCTGGAGGCCGAGGGCGTCAGCGTCACCGTTGCCGATGCGCGGTTCTCGCGGCCGCTTGATACGGATCTGATCGACCAGTTGGTGAAGAACCACGCCGCGCTGGTCACGATCGAGCAGGGGGCGATGGGTGGCTTTGGCGCCCATGTGATGCATTACCTTGCCAACAGCGGCCAGCTGGATGGCGGGCTTGCGCTGCGGGTGATGACGCTGCCGGACCGTTTCATCGAACAGGCCAGCCCCGAGCAGATGTATGCCGATGCCGGCATGCGGGCCGAGGATATCGCCGCCACCGTCAAGGGGGCGCTGGCCCGGGGGCGCATGATGCCGCGCGCGTCGGCCAAGCCGCGCGCGGTCTGAAACGGCGGGCAAACCGGCGGTCAGCGACGGGAAGGCGAGGGGAAACCCCAGCCTTTCGCCGTCTGCGTGCGCTCCACGACACGGCCGGGGAAAACCGCGCCCGCGGTCTGTTGCCGCGCCTGCCCAGTTGTGGCAAGAGGGTAAAGACTGTGGCAGCCTGAAGAGCTTGGGAAAATGACGGATTTCGCGACGCGGCGCGTGTTGATGGTGGATACGCAGATCCGGCCCTCGGACGTGACGAAATTTCCGATCATCGATGCGATGCTGGCCGTCCCGCGTGAGGTCTATGTTCCTCACGCCCTGCGTGAGCTCGCCTATATGAGCGAGAACCTTGCCGTCGCGTCGAACCGTGTCCTGCTGGAACCACGCACTTTTGCCAAGCTGCTGGATACGCTGAACATTCAGCCGTCCGAGTCGGTTCTGGATGTGGGCTGTGGCCTTGGCTATTCCTGCGCCGTGATCGCGCGCCTGGCCGAGGCGGTGGTGGGCGTCGAGGAAGACGCGGCGCTGGCCGCCGACGCGCAGCGCACGCTTTCGGCCGAAGGTGTGGACAATGCCGCCGTGATCGTCGCCCCGCTGACCGAGGGCGCGGCCAAGCACGGCCCCTATGATGTCATCACGCTTGAAGGTGCGGTGGAAACGGTTCCGCAGGCGCTGCTGGATCAGGTGAAAGAGGGCGGCCGGATCGGCTGCGTCTTCATGGAAGGTCCGCTGGGGGTCGCGCGGATCGGCTACAAGGTTGACGGCGCGATCACCTGGCGGCAGGTTTTCAACGCCACGGCCCCGGTTCTTCCCGGCTTCGAGGTAAAGCGCAGTTTCGCGCTGTGACGAGTATCCTGACACACAGGCAATAATCGAGCATTGGAGAACTAGATGCGCAAGCTCAGACTGTTGGCCGCCGCGACCTGTTCGGCCGTGGCCCTTCTGACCGGCGCGGCGGCCCAGGCCGAGACACTGACGGATGCCCTGATCTCGGCCTATCGCAACAGCAACCTTCTGGACCAGAACCGGGCACTTCTGCGGGCGACCGATGAAGATGTGGCCGTGGCGGTTTCGGCGTTGCGGCCGGTGGTGCAGTTCGTGGCGCAATCCACCTACAATTTCCAGCGCCTTCACGGCCCGGTGGCATCGTTGGACCTGTCGGTAGGTGAGCGGGGCAACACCGAGTCGCTGTCGTCCTCGGTTGGCATCACCGCTTCGATGACGCTGTTCGATTTCGGCCGCAACCGGCTGGCGGTCGAAGCCGCGAAGGAAAACGTGCTCGCCACCCGTGAGGCGCTGATCAATGTCGAACAGAACGTGCTGCTCGATGCGGTCGATGCCTATGTGCAGGTGCGGCTGGCGCAGTCGATCGTTGATCTGCGGCGCAGCAACCTCAGCCTGATCGAGCAGGAGCTTCAGGCGGCGCAGGACCGCTTTGACGTGGGCGAGGTGACGCGGACCGACGTGGCACAGGCGCAGGCGGCACTTGCGGCCTCGCGGTCGAACCTGACCAGCGCCGAGGGCGATCTGACCGTCGCGCGCGAGGCCTATAAGGCCGCGATCGGCCATTATCCCAGCGATCTGAAGGCGTTGCCGTCGGCCCCGCGCACGGCTGACAGCCTGGACGCCGCCCGGCAGGTTGCGCTGCGGGGCCATCCTTCGGTGCGTCAGGCCCAGCGTCAGGTGGCTGCGGCGGATCTGAACGTGGCGCGTGCCAAGGCGGCGATGCGGCCCACACTCAGCGGCGATGCCAGTGTCGGGCTGGACGAGTCGGGTCAGGAAACGGCCTCGGTCGGGCTTAGCCTGCGGCAGACGCTGTATTCCGGCGGGCAGCTTTCGGCGCTGTATCGTCAGTCGCTGGCAAACCGTGATGCGCAAAAGGCCAACCTGCTTCAGACCGGCGTTCTGATTGGCCAGAATGTGGGCATTGCATGGTCGACGGTGCAGGTGGCCAGCGCCGCCATCGCTGCCGGCACCGAAGAGGTGCGGGCCGCCCGCACCGCCTTTGAAGGTGTGCGCGAAGAGGCGACGCTGGGCGCGCGGACCACGCTGGATGTGCTGAACGCCGAACAGGATCTGCTGGATGCGCAGGCCGACCGGCTGACCGCCGAGGCGCAGCGTTATGTCGGGATCTATCAGGTTCTGTCCTCGATGGGTCTGCTGACGGTCGAGCATTTGAACCTCGGCATCCCGACCTATGATCCGGCCGCCTATTACAACGCGGTGAAGAACGCCCCGGCGACCAGCTCGCAGGGGCGCAGGCTGGACCGCGTGCTTCAGTCCATCGGGCGCGACTAAGGCCTTCGATCAGCGTGGCGGGGGGCCGGCCTTGCGCCGGCCTTCTGCTTTTCGGGTGGGAACTTGTGCCCTCTGCCCTGCGCCCCTAAACTGCCGCCACTGTCCTGACCCGAGTCCCCGATGTCTGAACGCATGACCAATGTCGACTATGGCGATGTCCTCTCATCGATCCGCCGTCTGGTGGAACAGGAAGGCAGCGTCGCCGCGGGTGAGGCGGTGGGGGCGGTGCCGTTGGTGCTGACACCCGCGCTGCGCGTGGCCGATTCGGGGCCGCCTGCGCCCTTCGTCGAGGTCGAAGCCGAGGGCTGGCCGCGCATCGTTGCAGATCCGCCCGCAGGCAGCCCCGCCGATGACGCGGCAGAAGCCGAGGCGATCGCCCGTATCATGGCCGCCGACCAAGGCCCGGCGTCCGGTGAACCGCATCTGCGCGATCTGGTGCGCGAGGTGGTGCGCGAGGAATTGCAGGGCGCGATGGGCGAACGGATCACCCGCAACCTTCGCAAACTGATCCGCGCCGAGATTCACCGCGCGCTTCTGACCCGCGATCTGAACTGATCCGCAGCAGGGGCCGCCTGCTGTCATCGCGGCATGGCGCAGAAATGGAAAACGCGCCCCGAAGGGCGCGCTGTTCCGTTCGGCCGCGGATGCGATCAGGCGGCTTCCGCCTGATCCAGTTCCAGCGCATGCCGACGCTCGCTCTCTTCGCGCGACAGCGCGACCGAGGTGCGGATGCCTTTCGACACGAATTCCATCAGCCCCTTGACCACCCGTTCGTTCGGGTCGATGCCGGCGCAGGACAGGACTTCGCGCCCGTCGCGCGAACGCGCCCAGCGGGCGATCTGTTCCGGCCCGTTCCCATACTTCTTGTCGTCCGCGATGGCGTCGTCCAACGCGGCCAGCACCACAGCGGCGAACAGTTTTCGGGCACGTTGCCCCTGTTCGAAGTTGAAAGCGGTGCTGTCAATGAAATCGGCCATGAGGTTGTCCTGTTCTTGCTCTTTTCTCTTGCGGCGTCTGGCGAATATGCATACCGCCGCACGATTCGGCATTTCCTGTTTGGAATGACAGCCATGCACGCAGCGCATGGCGCACACGAAGTGCCACCGTATCTTGAGGCATTGCCGCCCGTTCCGGCAACATATATAGCGAAGGTTCGCCACCGATCAAGGTTTTGCCGGGGACCACATGCCGAAGATTAACGGAAATGAAATAAAGCCGGGGTTCATCCTTGAACATGATGCCGGGTTGTGGGCCGCGGTGAAGGTCAACCATGTGAAACCAGGCAAGGGCGGGGCCTTTGCGCAGGTCGAGTTGAAGAACCTACGCGACGGGCGCAAGCTGAACGAACGCTTCCGTTCGGAAGACAAGGTAGAGCGGGTCGAGCTTGAGAACAAGGACCAGCAGTTCCTGTATGAAACCGACGGCCGGCTGATCTTCATGGATGCCGAGACCTTCGAGCAGGTCGAGATCGACGCCGAGCTTCTGGGCGAGCGTCGGCCCTTCCTTCAGGACGGCATGACCGCGACGGTGAACTATTACGGCGACGAGGCGCTGAACGTGACGCTTCCGCCGAAAGTCCGTTGCCGCGTGGTCGAGACCGAGCCGGTGGTCAAGGGCCAGACCGCCGCCAACAGCTACAAGCCGGCGATTCTGGACAACGGCGTGCGGCTGATGGTGCCGCCCTTTGTCGGCCCGGATGAGGACATCATCGTTCACACCGAACTGATGGAATATTCGGAACGCGCCTGACGGGGGCGCCCGGCGGGGACAGCCCTCGCCGCGCCGCCTTTATTCGGCAAGATGAAGGGTGGCGTCGCCGGCCCGCATCTCGCCTTCGGCGCGATCAAACCGCAGATGGGCAAGGGCAAAGCCGCCCGCGCGGGTAAACAGCGTGCCGGCGGGCTTGCCGTCGGCGGTGATCTCGGCGCCCACCGGGGCCTCGCCCGCGATACGGACCCTGGCCAGCCCTTTGCGCAATTCGGTCTTGTGTTTCATCCGGGCGGTCACCTCTTGCCCGACATAACAGCCCTTGCGGAAATCGACGCCGTGCAGACGTTCGAAGCCGTGTTCCAGAATGTAGCTGTCGTCCGGGATCAGCTCGATCCCGCTTTCGGGGATCAGATGGGTCACCCGGATCGCGTCCCAGTCGATGACGGGCGCCCCCCCCGGCAGCCCATAGCCGCGCCACCCCAGCGCCGGATGGCGGGGATCGGGCAGGGCGCCCGCGGGCGGGGGTTCCAGACCGCGCACCACCGAAAGCGCGCTTTCGCTGATCTGCACATCGGCGCGCAGTTTATACATGCTCAGCCGCCGCACCGTCGCCTCGGCCAGACCGGCGGCGATGTCCAGAAACAGCCGCCCGCCGCTGCGGACCACAAAGAAATCGGCCAGATACTTGCCCTGCGGCGACAGAAGTGCAGCCCAGACGATGCCATCCGCGCCGTCCAGCGGGCGCATGTCGTTGGTGGTCAGCCCTTGGAGGAAATGCAGGCAGTCCTTGCCGGTCAGGTCGAACAGCTTGCGGTCGGTCGCGATCTCAGCCGGCATCGGTGCCCTTCTCTCTGAACTGAAGCCGGTAAAGGTCGGCGTACAGTCCGCCCCGCGCCAGCAATTCATCATGCGTGCCCTGATCGACCACGCGGCCGGCCTCCATCACGATGATGCGGTCGGCCTGCTGCACCGTCGACAGCCGGTGCGCGATCACCAGTGTCGTGCGCCCCTCGCCCAACTGCAAGAGCGCCTCGGCCACCAGCGCCTCGGATGCCGCATCCAGCGCCGAGGTCGCCTCATCCAGCAGCAGAACCGGCGCGTCCGACACCAGCGCCCGCGCGATCGCCACCCGTTGCCGCTGCCCGCCCGACAGCCGAGAGCCGCGCGGGCCGGCCGGCGTCAGGTCACGATCGGGCAGATCGTCGGTGAAATCCACGACATGCGCCGCCGTCAGCGCGTCGCGCAGTCGGTCGGCGGGGATGTCGCGGCCAAGGGTGACGTTTTCGCGGATCGTTTCGTCGAACAGGCCCGCTTCTTGCGACACAACGGCGAACTGGGCGCGCAGATCGGTCAGCGCAAGGTCGGCGGTGTCCACCCCATCCAGCAGGATCCGCCCCGAAGACGGCTCGACCAGCCCGGTCAGCAGGTGAAACACCGTGCTTTTCCCCGCGCCGGACGGCCCCACCAGCGCCGTCATCCGCCCGGCCCGGGCCGTGAACGACAGCCCGTTCAGCACCGGCTGATCGTCATAGCCGAAGCGCACGTCGCTGAACACGATCTCGGGCGTGCCGGGGCGGGGCAGGGCGCTGGCCGGGCGGCGGGTCACCAGCGGTTCGGTGTCAAACAGCCGGAAGATCCGTTCAAGGCTGGCGGCCGCGGTCTGCCAGTAGCCGCTCAGGTCGCCCAGCCGGCGCATCGGCTGAAACGTCAGCGCCATGGCGGTGAAGAACGACATGAACTCGCCCACCGTGCGCTCGCCCGAGGCGATGTCGCGCCCGCCCAGCAGCAGCACGGCAAAAAAGCCCAGCCCGGTGATGACGTCGATCAGTGCCGGAATGGTGGCGCGGCCGACCGCCATCCGGGTCTCGCCGCGCACGATGCTGGCCACGATCCGGCGGAAGCGGTCCAGTTGATAGTTTTCCATCCGGTTCAGCTTGATCGGCTGGACGCCGTGAAAGATCTCGTCCAGCCGGGTCGAGCGGTCGCCGGCCTGTTCCCGCATCTGCCCGGTCTTGCGCCGCAGATAGCGTTGGACCACCACCGCCGGCAGAAATCAGCAGCGGTGCCGCGATCAGCGCGGCAAAGGTCCAGCCCACGTCGATCGACAGCGCGACCGCAAACAGCCCCACCAGCGCCACGACATCGCGCCCCATGCCAAGGATCAGGCTGGACCACACCCCCTGCACGGCGGTGGTGTCGCCCTGAACCCGTTCCATCAGCGCGCCGGGCGGGTTCTTCTGAAAGAACCCGTGATCAAGCGTCAGGATATGGCGCAGAAGGTCGGCCTGCATCGCGGTCGAGCTTTTCAGCGCGACCCGCGTCAGCAGCGTCTTGGACGCGACCGAGGTGACCGCCCGCATCACGAAAAGCCCAAGGATCGCAAGGCCTACAAGGATCAAGAGCCCCTCGCCGCCGGGGGCGAACACGCGGTCGAACAGCGGCTGGATCAGCCATGACAACGCGCCCAGCGTGCTGCCCTCGATCACGTTCAGCGCGAAGGCCGCGGCCATGGTGGGGGTGTGCCGCCGCAGATAACCGTGCCAAAGCCGCCCGAACAGGCGACCAGAGGAATAACGGGGATCTGTCGGCTGGCGGGGCAAGGTGGCCTCGGACGCGTGGGGTCGGATGGGTCTAGCGCGAAAGCCTTGCGGGCCGCAAGGCAGGGGTCGGGCATTGGCATTGGCGCGGGGGGCGGCCAAGGTTGGCGGGGCGAACCCGATCCGTGATGCAGGCGCCCGCGCCTGATCGGCAGGCGTCCCGGGTGGCGGGTTGGGGCCAGCGCCCCGGCCCGCCTTTCCCCCGTGCGCGACCGATTGACCCGCCCGGTCCGCGGGCGTAGCCAAGATCGATCAGCCCGGAGTTTCCCATGTCGCTTTCGCACGGCCGCCCTTATCTTGCCATCCCCGGACCCTCGGCCATGCCCGACCGGGTGCTGAATGCCATGCATCGCGCGGCGCCCAATATCTATGAGGGCGAGCTGCATGCACTGGTGGCCAGCCTTTGGCCCGACCTGCGCAAGGTGGCGGGCACAAAGGATCATGTGGCGCTTTACATCGCCAACGGCCATGGCGCGTGGGAGGCGGCGAATGCCAATCTGTTCAGCCGTGGCGACCGCGCGCTGGTTCTGGTGACGGGCCGCTTTGGCGAAGGCTGGGCCGCCAGCGCCCGCGCGATGGGGGTTGATGTCGAGGTGATCGACTTCGGCAAGTCGGCCCCCGCCGATCCGGCGCGGCTGGAACAGGCGCTGCGCGCCGATGGGGGGCATCGGATCAAGGCGGTTCTTGTCACCCATGTCGATACCGCGACCTCGATCCGCAACGATGTGGCCGCGCTGCGGGCCGCGATCGATGCGGCGGGGCATCCGGCGCTGCTGGCGGTGGATTGCATCGCCTCGCTTGCATGCGATGAATACCGGATGGACGAGTGGGGCGCGGATGTGACCGTCTCGGCCAGCCAGAAGGGGTTGATGACGCCGCCCGGTCTGGGGTTCGTGTGGTTTTCCGACCGGGCGCGCGACCGCTGCCGCGGCAGCGATCTGCGCACGCCCTATTGGGATTGGACGACGCGCAGCTTCGGGACCGAGTTCTGGCAGCATTTCTGCGGCACGGCGCCCACCCATCACCTTTATGGCCTGCGCGCGGCGCTGGACATGATCCTTGAGGAAGGGCTGCCCGCGGTCTGGGCCCGACATGATGCGCTGGCCCGTGCAGTCTGGACCGCCTTCGACCATTGGGGGCAGGGAAACCCTGAAATCGCGCTGAACGTCACCGATCCCGCGCATCGCGGGCGGTCGGTCACGGCGGCGCGGCTGGGGGCGCCCCATGCGACGCGGCTGCGCGACTGGACCGAACGCCATGCCGGGGTGACGCTTGGCATCGGTCTGGGCATGGCCGCCCCGTCCGATCCGGCCTATCACGGCTTTCTGCGGGTTGCGCATATGGGCCATGTGAATGCCCACATGACCCTTGGCGCGCTGGCGGTGATCGAGGCGGGCCTGTCGGCACTGGCGATCCCGCACGGGGCGGGCGCGCTGGCCGCCGCCGCATCCGTGGTGGGGGCTGCTGCGGCCTGACCGCCGCTTTACTGGCCGTGCTTTGCCAGCCAGTCGCGCATGAAGGCGATCTCGGCTTCCTGCGCCGAGATCACGGCCTCGGCCAGTTTGCGGATCTCGGGGTCTTGCCCGTGGTCCAGCACCACGCGCGCCATGGCCACCGCGCCTTCGTGGTGCGGGATCATCGAGCGCACGAAATCCGCATCGGCATCGCCTGACAGCGGAATGTCCATTGCGGCATGCATCTCGGCATTGGCCGCCTGATAGGCCGCGGTCGAGGCGCTGGTGCCGGCATCGGTGCCATGGCCGGAATGGTCGGTCTGGGCCAGCGCCGGGGCGGCGGCAAGGGCTGTGATCAGGGCAAGGCCTGGGATGCGCATCGGAACCTCCGTCTGTGGGTGTGTCCATCGAACTGCCCGGCCCCTGCTGGAAGGCAAGTCACATCCGTGTGAGCCTGCGCCTTGCCCGATGCGCGACCGAACCGCGCCGGTTCTGCACAGGAAAGCGCCGATCTGTGCGCAGGCGCGGGGCCTGCGGCGCAGCCGGGTCTTCACCGCAGGCCCGCAACGCCCTATCTTGTCCCTCATGCGTTCCCAGATCTGTGGCAGCCCCATGCTTCGCCCCGCCAGCCGTCGCCCGGTCGTCGGCATCATCGGCAACTCGTCGCTGCTGGACCAAAGCTATCCCGTCCACGCCGGCGGGACGATGAACAGCGAGGCGGTGGCGCTGGTCTCGGGCTGTCTGCCGCTGATCATCCCGACCGATCCGAATTTCGTCACGGTCGAGGAACTGCTGGATCTGTGCGACGGCTTTCTGCTGACCGGCGCCCGGCCGAACGTTCACCCCTCGGAATATGGCGAGGATGAGACCCCCGCGCATGGCATGTTCGAGCGCACGCGCGACGCGATCACCCTGCCGTTGGTTCGGGCCTGCGTCGAGCGTGGCCAGCCGTTCCTTGGCATCTGCCGCGGCTTTCAAGAGGTGAACGTGGCGATGGGCGGCACGCTGCACCCCGAGATCCGCGACCTGCCGGGCCGGATGAACCACCGAATGCCGCCCGATGGCTCCATCGAGGAAAAGTTCGCCCTGCGTCACCCGGTCCGCTTCACGCCGGGCGGCGTGTTCCACCGCCTGTTGGGCACCGAAGAGGTGATGACCAACACGCTTCACGGTCAGGGCATCGCCCGCCCGGGCAGCCGGATCGTGATCGACGGCACCGCCCCCGACGGCACCCCCGAGGCGATCCATGTCGCTGGCGCGCCGGGTTTCACGCTGTCGGTGCAGTGGCACCCCGAATGGAACGCGGTCAACGATCCGGTGTCGCGCCCGCTGTTTCTGGCCTTTGGCGAGGCCGTCCGCGCCTGGGCCACCTGCCGCGCCCCCCACCGGCTGAGCGCCTGAGCCCTGCGGGGGGGCAGGCAAGCCGGGCGACCGGGTCACACCCGCGGGCCGCCAAGACCAGCGGACAACCACGCCATGACGCAATCGGGGCTGACGCCCCCCCCGCGCGGGTTTCGCTGCGGACCAGACACCCACCGCCGGCGGTGCGTCGGCCGCACCCCCGACCGCGCATGGAAAAGGGCGCCCCATCGGGACGCCCTTGGGTCTTCCTGATCCGCCGCTCAGGCGTGCGAGGTGTAATGCACGTCCTTCACATCCGCGCCGGGCGCCGACTTTTGCCGGCGATGGATCAGCCGGTTCAGCGCGTTGACATAGGCCTTGACGCTGGCCACCACCGTATCGGTATCGGCGGCCTGACCCGTGGCGATCTTGCCGTCTTCCTCCAGCCGGACCGAGACGGTCGCCTGCGCATCCGTCCCTTCGGTCACCGCATGAACCTGATAAAGATGCAGCTTCGCACTGTGCGGGTAGATCATCTTGACCGCGTTGAAGGCCGCATCCACCGGGCCGTCGCCGGTGGCATCGATGGAATGGTCGACACCTTCGACCGTCAGGGTCATTTCGGCCTCTTGCGGGCCCTCGGTGCCGCAGACCACGCGCAGGCGCTTCAGTTGCAGGATGTCATGCTCGGCCGAGGTCACCTGATCCTGGATCAGCGCCACGATATCGTCGTCATAGACTTCCTTCTTGCGGTCGGCCAGCGCCTTGAACCGCACGAAGACATCGTTCAGCTGGTTGTCGGCCAGATCATAGCCCAGATCCTTCAGCTTTGCGCGCAGCGCCGCCCGGCCCGAGTGTTTGCCCATCACCAGCGAGGTGTCGGCCAGACCCACATCCGCGGGGCGCATGATCTCGAATGTCTGGGCGTTCTTCAGCATCCCGTCCTGATGGATGCCGGATTCGTGGGCAAAGGCGTTCTTGCCGACGATGGCCTTGTTGAACTGCACCGGGAAGCCCGAAACCGCCGCAACCTTGCGGCTGATGTTCATGATCTTGGTCGTGTCGATGCCGGTGCGGAACGGCATGATGTCGTTCCTGACCTTCAGCGCCATCACCACTTCTTCCAGCGCGGTGTTGCCGGCACGTTCGCCCAGACCGTTGATGGTGCATTCGATCTGTCGCGCGCCGGCCTCGACCGCAGCCAGAGCGTTCGCCGTCGCCATGCCAAGGTCATTGTGGCAATGCGTGGCAAACACCACCGTATCGGCGCCCGGCACCCGTTCCAGAAGCATCCGGATCAGATCCGCGCTTTCGCGCGGCGCGGTATAGCCCACGGTGTCGGGAATATTGATCGTGGTGGCGCCCGCCTTGATCGCGATCTCGACCACGCGGCACAGATAGTCATGTTCTGTCCGCGTCGCATCCATCGGCGACCACTGGATGTTGTCGCACAGGTTGCGCGCATGGCTGACCGTGTCGTGGATCCGCTCGGCCATCTGGTCCATGTCCAGATTGGGGATCGCGCGGTGCAGCGGCGAGGTGCCGATGAAGGTGTGGATGCGCGGCGATTTCGCGTGTTTCACCGCTTCCCAGCAGCGGTCGATGTCCTTGTAGTTCGCCCGCGCAAGGCCACAGATCGTGGCGTTCCTCGACTGTTTCGCGATGGCCGAAACCGCGTCGAAATCGCCTTCCGAGGCGATGGGAAAGCCCGCCTCGATGATGTCCACGCCCATCTCGTCCAGAAGAGCTGCGATTTCCAGCTTTTCGTCATGGGTCATGGTGGCGCCGGGCGATTGTTCGCCATCGCGGAGCGTGGTGTCGAAAATCAGGACGCGGTCCTGCTCTGCGGCGGTCTTGGTCGTGTCGGTCATGCGAAAATCTCTCTTGTTCCTCAGCTTCGTTCCCGGGCGCTGGTCACCTCTGAGCGGTCGCGCCCAAGGGCACGCTCAGAGGCAGCTAAGGAGAAGAAGCGCACGGGCAGCCTGCGCGCAGCGCGCGGGCGTGGTGGTCGCTGTATGGCGGTCCCGTGTCATGGCGCCGGATATTACGGAGCGCGCGGCAAAAGGAAAGCGCCAATTTTGCCGAAGGGCAGCTTTGCCGCCTTGCGCAGCGCGCAATGCTGCCATGCAGCGATTGCCTGCGCGAACAGGCCGCGGGGGCTGGAACTTCCCGAATTGATGCAGCACAACCCGCCCCTTCCCATATGCGGATACATGCGGCGGGTGAAAGAACTCTCCGAATGAATGAACGTTTCCGCAATACGCGCAGAAAGGATTCCTGCCATGCTCGCGAAATTCCCGATGATCGGCCTGGCCGCCGGGCTTGCCGCGGCCCTTGTCGCCCCTGCGGCCCATGCGACGAACCATGAAATCGCCATGGTCAACATCGGCTCGTCCGGCGCCAAGGCGTTCGAGCCCGCCTTCATCGAGGCCAAGGTCGGCGATACCGTCACGTTCATCCCGGTGGACAAGGGCTTCAACGCCGAGGTCATTCCCGGGATGCTTCCCCTTGGCGCCCGTGGCTTCAAGGGCGAGATGAACCGCCCCGTGACCGTCACCCTGACGCAGGAAGGCGTCTGGGGCGTGAAAAGCATGCCCTATTTCGGCATGGGCATGGTGGCGCTGATCCAGGTCGGCACGCCGGTGAACCTTCAGGATGCGCTGTCGGTGCCGCTGCCGGCCCGCGCCCAGGCCCGGATGGAACCGATGCTGGCGCAGGCGATGCAGAACTATCAGGCCAACTGACATCCGGGGCCACGGCCTGCCCCTATCGGAACAGCCCGGCCGAAAGGCCGGGTATTTCTTTTTTGTCCAAAGCCTTGTCATTCGCGCTTCGTGAACGGCAGGGCCTTGCAGGCGGCGGCTTGCCCGCGCCCGGCACGGCCGCGCGAAGTCCGGTTTCAATCGGGTGATACATCCAGCGGCTTGCCCGCGGGTGGCGGGCATGGGCCGCTGTGCAAAGGGCTGCCCCGTGCGGTTGGGGGTTTGGGCAAAGCGGATCGTGCGGGTGGTCCGGGGGCTATCCCGTCAATTCTGGCGCACAGGGCGGACGCAGCCCGCGCCGGACGGGAAGGGCGAGGCAAAGCCGTCAATCCTCGCGCACAAGGCGGAAGCCCAGGAAATCCGGCGGCACCCCCGCCGCGCAACCGCCCGAGCGTGCGTCGCGCACGAAATCCACCACGAAGGCGCGGTGCTTGCCTTGCGCCACGCGGACACCGCAGAATCGTTCGATGGCGCGGGTCTGGCCGTCTTCGGCAAGTTGCACCCGCTCGTCGCAACTGTTGGTCCATTCCCAGACATTGCCAGCCGCATCCTGCATGCCGGTGCTGGTTGCGCCGAAATGGCCCGTGGGGCGCGGCGTCAGGTCGGCCTCGCCGCGGCGTTCCACCTCAGAGCGGTAGCTGGCCAGCCAGCGGTCCGCCGGGTTTGCCCCTTCGGCGCCCAATGCGCCGTCAAAGCCGCGTTCGGCGGCGGCGCGCAGCCATTCCGCATCGGTCGGCAGCCGCCAGCGCAGCCCGGTGCGGTCGGACAGCCAGTCGGCATAGGCGGTGGCGTCGGACCAGCTTACCCCGGTCTGCGGGATCTGCGCACCCGGACTGGTGGTGACCTCAAGACAGGCGCCGTCGGCCATGCAGCGGGCGTAATCCTCCTGTGTCACCTGATATTTCATGATGTGAAGCGGCCCGACCTGCTGGCTGACCGCCGGCGCATCGATGCGGCGGGTGCCGATCCGGTATTCGCCCGAGGCGCGGTAGATCTGGGTTCCGCCCGGAATGGTGACGGTCTCGGGCAGGGGCAGCGGATCGCGGGCGACCACGCCATAGCCCGCAGCCAAGGCGAGCGCGACAAGTCCGGCGGCAAGGATCGGGCGGAGCATGGCGGCGGCACTCCTTGATCTGGGGAAAGCGACGCCCCGCGGGGGGGGGCGTGCCCCGCGACGCCCGGTGCAGGCGCCGGGGAAGGGGCGGCCCGGTCAGGGGCCGCGCCCGGCGGATCTGTCAGCCCGAAAGGCCGGTCGGCGCCACGACCTGTTCCATCAGATCGTTGTCCCACTCGCCCTCGACCAGAACATGGGCGGTGGCGCCCTTGTGGACGGCCTCGATCAGGTTGTGGTTGACATAGGCATAGACGCCCGGTTGCAGGAATTCATACAGCGCCGCCCCGGCCGATCCGCCCCGGATGAACCAGGTTTCCAGATCGCGTTCGGGCGGGTTGTTGAACTTGCCGGTCTCCCACACCAGATCGCCGTGGCCGCCGATCAGATGCGGACGCGAGTCGCGGTTGGGCTGGCTGTGGATGAACAGCACCCGCTCGCCCACATTGGCCTTCAGCGCGCCGTCGCCGGTCAAGGCCCCCACCGCGCCGTTGAAGACGATATGGGTGGGGATCAGGGTGTTCATCACCGCCACCATGTCGTCATAGCCTTCAGACGGGTCGGAATAGCGCAGGTAGCTGCCGTCATCACCCTTGGGGATGTAGTGATCGCTTTCACCGATATAGTAGACGCGGTCGTAGCTTACGGGCTTTCCTTCATGGTCTTTCAGACCGTCGCGCGGCAGCACCATGATGCAGCCCGCCATCCCCGAGACCACATGCCACGGGATCATCGGGCCGCCCGGCGCGCAGTGATAGACGAAGGTGCCGGCGCGCGTCGCCTTGAAGCGCAGCACCACCTTTTCGCCCGGATTGATCAGCGTCAGCCCGCCGCCGCCCAGCGCGCCGGTGGCGGCGTGGAAGTCGATGTTGTGCGGCATGGTGTTGGTTTCGGGGTTGACCAGTGTCAGTTCGACATAATCGCCTTAATGCACCACCATCAGCGGCCCGGGGATCGAGCCGTTGAAAGTCATGGCCTGCATCCAGGCGTCTTCGTCGATCTGGACCTCTTTTTCCTCGATCACCATCTCGAATTCGTTGATGACCGGACCCGAGGCCGCGACCTGGGCGTGGTCATGGGCGAAGGGCGGCGCCACCAGCTTGTGTTTCACGCGGGGCAGGGCGCTCAGATCGACCTTGGCCGCGGTGGCCACTTGGGCGGGGGCCTCTTCGGCGGCTGCGGCGCGGATCACCAGCGGCGCTGAGGCGATGGCTGCGGCCCCCATCAGGGCTGCGCGGCGGGTGAGCATCGGATCTCTCCTTCGATGGATCATGTCTATGAGCCGATTGGTAGATCCGTTCGCGCCGGGTGAGTTTGCGCTGGCACAACAAAACCGCCAAGCGCGCGGGTGCCGTGGAAAGATCCGGGGCGCTTTCGGGGGGGGCGCGACGGACCAG
The DNA here is from genome assembly GCF_900207575.1 of Cereibacter ovatus. Lineage (GTDB taxonomy): Bacteria > Pseudomonadota > Alphaproteobacteria > Rhodobacterales > Rhodobacteraceae > Cereibacter_A > Cereibacter_A ovatus. The sequence goes on along the minus strand of NZ_OAOQ01000011.1, from coordinate 19,199 downwards.
GCCGGTCTGCGCGGTCATGCCGGCCAGCGGGGCGCGGATGGGGCTTTGCGCGCGCCGCCTTCGGGGATCATCGGGCGGGCCGCATCCGGCCCGTGATCGATGGCTTGCGGCTACGCCATCAGCCGCTTGGCGGGATCATCAGGCCAAGCCGAGACGGGACGTGCTGTCAGTCCGAAGTGGCCGGTGCGCCCTCGGCGGGCGGGGGGGCGGCCTCTGCCGGTGCGGGGGTCTCGGGGGCGGCGGGTTTCGTCAGCATCCCGTCGCGCCATTCGCCGGCGCTTTGCTGGCCGGTGGCGTAACGCATCACGCCCTGACCCTGCCGCTTGCCGGCGCGGAAGGTGCCTTCGTAGATGTCGCCGTTGGCATAGGTGGCGATGCCCTGACCGTCGATCTCGCCCGCCTTCCAGCCGCCCTTGTAGCGGAAGCCGTCGGCCATCACGATCTCGCCCTCGCCTGCGCGCTGGCCGTTGACGAAGCCGCCGGTATAGACGGTGCCATCGGCATAGGTGGCCACGCCCTGCCCGTGGCGCTGGCCGTCCTGCCAGTCGCCCTCATAGCGGTAGCCGTCGGGATAGCTCATCACGCCGCGGCCGTGGTTCTTCGCGGCGCGGAACGCGCCTTCGTAGACAAGGCCGTTGGCATAGGTGGCGCGGCCCTGCCCCTCGATCACGCCAGCGACCCATTGGCCTTCATAGGTCGAGCCGTCGGGATAGGTGATCTTGCCGCTGCCCTCGGGCTGGTCGTTCTTGAACCGGCCCTGATAGACCGAGCCGTCGGGATAGGTCACGCGGCCCTCGCCCTCGATCCGGCCTTCGATCCAGTCGCCATCATAGACATAGCCATCGGCGCCGCGGAAGATGCCCTTGCCATGACGGCGGTCGGCAAGGAAGTCGCCTTCATAAAGATCGCCGTTCTTGTGGATGACGCGGCCGCGCCCCTCGCGCTGGCCATCCTTCAGCGGGCCTTCGTAGATGTCGCCGTTGGGCTGGGTCAGCTTGCCCACACCGTTGATCTGGCCGTCACGCCACTCGCCGACATAGATCAGCCCGTCGGGCATGGTCAGCATGCCCTGACCCTGCCGCTGGCCCTTGACAAGACCGCCTTCATAGATCGCCCCATCGGGATAGACGATCTTGCCCTTGCCCTCTTTCACGCCCTCGACCCAGTCGCCGTCATAGCGATAGCCGCCGGGGTTCTCCATCACGCCGCGGCCGTGGTGGACGGCGTTCCTGAACTGGCCGGTATAGACCGAGCCGTTGGCATAGCGCGCCACGCCCTCGCCGGTCATCTGGCCTTCGCGCCAGTCGCCTTCATAGCTGCCGCCATCGGAAAAGGTGATCTTGCCGCGCCCCTCGGGTTTGCCGGCGACAAAGCTGCCTTCATAGACCGAGCCGTTGGGAAAGCGCGCAGTGCCCTTGCCGCGAATTTCGCCGTCGACCCATTCGCCGGTGTATTCATAGCCGTTGGGCAGGCGGTAGGTGCCGGTTCCGTGCTGGACGCCGTTGCGGAACGTGCCTTCATAGACCGAACCGTCGTCATATTGCTTGGTCGTGGTCGGACCATGATCCTGCGCATGTCCCGCGCCCGCGCCCAGTGCCACGCCGATCAGGCCCACCCGCAAGGCCCGGCCGAGCTGTCCGTTCTTCATCCGCATCCCGTCTCCGCCCCGTTCGCCGGCTGACCGTGCGCCGACTGCCCTGCCTGCGGGCCATCCGCCAGCCGCGGCGGAAGCCTAGTCGGCTCATTCCCGGCTGACAAGCGGGCCCGGCTGACAGGGGGCCTGCCGCTATCGCCTTTTCCTTGGCGGGCAGTCTGCTAGAAGAAAAGTCGAACCCGCAGGGGCGGGGGACCGGATGGATCAGAACAGATGGCAGAGCAGTTCCGCCTTACCCTTGCGCAACTGAACCCGACGGTGGGCGATCTTCAGGGCAATCTGGCCCTTGCACGCCGGGCGTGGGACAGCGCCCGGGCCGCCGGCGCGCGGATGCTGGCACTGCCCGAGATGTTCGTGACCGGCTATCAGACCCAGGATCTGGTGATGCGGCCCGCCTTCCTGCGCGACGCGATGGCCGCGGTTGATCGGTTGGCCGCCGATTGTGCCGATGGCCCCGCGATCGGGATCGGCGGCCCCTGCCTGCGGGACGGGCGGATCTACAATGCCTATTTCGTTCTGGATGGCGGCCGGGTGGTGGCCACGGTGTTCAAGCACCACCTGCCGAACGTGGATGTGTTCGACGAACGGCGCGTGTTCGTGGCCGGCGAGGTGCATGGCCCGGCCCGCATCGGTCCGCTGCGCATCGGCATCCCGATCTGCGAGGACAGCTGGCACCCCGATGTCTGCGAGACGCTGGCTGAGACCGGGGCCGAGATCCTGTTGGTTCCCAACGGCTCGCCCTATCATCGCGAAAAGCTGGATGTGCGGGTGAACCTGATGGTCAGCCGCGTGATCGAGGCCGGGCTGCCGCTGGTCTATCTGAACATGGTGGGCGGGCAGGACGATCAGGTGTTCGATGGCGCCTCGTTCGTGCTGAACCCGGGCGGACGGCTGATGGCGCAACTGCCGGCGTTCGAAGAGGCGCTGGTGCATCTGGATTTCACCCTGACGCCTGACGGCTGGCGCGCGGCGCAGGGTGCAATCGTGCCCCAGCCCGACCTGTGGGAAGCCGATTATCACGCCATGGTGCTGTCGTTGCGGGATTATCTGCGCAAAAGCGGATTCGCGCGCGTGGTGCTCGGGTTGTCGGGGGGGGTGGATTCGGCGCTGGTGGCGGCGATTGCCGCCGATGCGATCGGGCCTAAGAATGTGCGCTGCGTGATGCTGCCGTCGCGCTATACCTCGGCGCAGTCGCTGCGGGATGCCGAGGCGGTGGCGAAGGCGCTGGGATGCCCGCTGGACGAGGTTGCGATCGGCGGGCCGCAGGCGGCGGTGACCGAGGCGCTGTCGGGGCTGTTTGCGGGCCTGCCCGCCGATCTGACCGAGGAGAACATTCAAAGCCGCCTGCGCGGACTGTTGCTGATGGCCCTGTCGAACAAGTTCGGCGAAATGCTTCTGACCACCGGCAACAAGTCCGAGTTCGCGGTGGGCTATTGCACGATCTATGGCGACATGAACGGCGGGTTCAACCCGATCAAGGATCTTTACAAGACCCGGGTGTTCCAGATGTGCCGCTGGCGCAACGGACATCACCGGCCCTGGATGCAGGGGCCGCCCGGAGAGGTGATCCCGCCCCGGGTGATCGACAAGCCACCCTCGGCCGAATTGCGCCCCGACCAGAAGGACGAGGACAGCCTGCCGCCCTATCCGACGCTGGATGCGATTCTGGAAGGGCTGGTGGACCGCGAGGACAGCGTGGCCGGTCTGGTCGCCAAAGGGTTTGACCGCGAGACGGTGAAAAAGGTCGAGCGGCTGGTTTACCTGAGCGAATACAAACGTTTCCAGTCGGCGCCGGGGACGCGGCTGACGCGGCGGGCGTTCTGGCTGGACCGGCGCTATCCGATCGTGAACCGCTGGCGCGACGAGGGCTGATCTTCGCGCGGAAGGCCGGGGGAGGCGGGGGCTTCGCGCCCCCGGCCCGGCCGTTGGCCGGACTCCCCCGCGGGATATTTGGGCCAGAATGAAGCGCGGAATCGAATGCGCGGCGGCCTGTGTTGCCGGATCGGGGCTAGATCGGTTCCGGCTGGCAGGCGGGCAGCAGGCGCAGGACATCGTCGCGGTGACAGAGTTCGGTGGCCTCGGTCATCACGGCGGCGGCGGCGGCGGCAACGCCATGGGCGAGGGCGGTTTCGGGCGGCAGGTGGCGGGCCAGGGCCAGGACGAAGGCGCCGACGAAGGTGTCGCCCGCACCGACCGCGCTGCGCACCTCGACCCGGGGCGAGCGCGCGTGCCAGCGGCCCTGCGGCGTGGCCAGGACCGAGCCATCGGGGCCGCGGGCCACGATCACGCAGGCCGCCACGCCGCGCGCGACAAGGTGCGAGGCGAAATCCGCGGTTTCGGCGCGGTCTTGCAGGGGGCGGCCGGCGAGGCTGGCGGCTTCGGATTCGTCCATGCGCAGGATGTCGATGTCGGGCACGCAGTCGGCGGTCAGTCGTTCAAGGGGTTCGCCCGAGGTGTCCACCAGCAGTATCGCGCGCTGGCCGATGAGGTGCGAGACCATTCCCGGGAAGTCGGCCGGAACGCCCGGTGGCAGCGAGCCGGACAGCACTACGATCCCGCCTTCGGGCACGGCGCGGTCGATGCGGGCAAGGGCTGCCTCGGTTCGGGACATGCTCCATGGGGCGCCGGGCAGCATGAAGCGGAACTGATGGCCGGTGGAGGTTTCGGTTACGGTCAGGCTTTCGCGGGTCTCGCCCGGGCCGGGGAAGGCCACCATCTCGATGCCCGAGGCGGCGATCAGCGCCGAGAGCCGCCCGCCGAGGTTGCCGCCGAGCGCCACGAAGGCGGTGCTTTGGCCCCCGAGGATGCGGATCGCGCGGCTGACGTTCAGCCCGCCGCCGCCCGGATCGACCCGCGGTTCGGTGCAGCGCAGCTTGATGCCGGGACGGACGTCGGCCACGTCGGCCGCGAGGTCGATCGCCGGGTTCAGCGTCAGGGTCAGGATGGGGATCATGCGGCGGTTCCCGTTTTCGGCAGACAGTGCCAGAGGCCGGGGGCGGGCACAATGCCGCACCGCCGCAGCGGTGTATCGGTGCAAGGGCGCACAGTCGGGTTGCGGCGGCGGGGAATGGCGCGGGGGCAGGCCGGCGCTATCTTCCGGTCAACCGTTGCAAGGAGGTTTCCATGTCTGTCCGTCTCGCCGTTCTGTTCTATTCGACCTATGGCACCAACCAGAAAATGGCAGAGATCGCGGCCGAAGCAGCCCGCGCCACCGGGGCCGAGGTTCGGCTGTTGAAGATCGCCGAAACCGCGCCCGAGGCAGTGGTGAACGGGCAGGAGGCGTGGAAGGCCCAGGCCGAGCGGGCGGCAGTGTTGCCCACCGCCACGCCCGAAGATCTGGACTGGGCTGATGCCTATCTGTTCTCGGCGCCTACGCGGTTCGGTCAGGCGCCCAGCCAGTTGCGCGCCTTCATCGACACGCTGGGCGGGCTGTGGTTTCAGGGCAAGCTGGCCAACAAGGCGGTCAGTGCCATGACCTCGGCGCAGAATCCGCATGGTGGTCAAGAGGCGACGCTGCTGGGTCTTTACACCACCTTCATGCATTGGGGGGCGGTGATCGTGGCGCCGGGCTTCACCGATCCTGCGATCGCGCGGGCGGGTGGCAACCCCTATGGTTACAGCCACACCCAGGGCGCCGAGTTCGACGAAGCGGCCCGTGCCGCGATCTCGCATCAGGTGGTGCGGTTGGTGGGGGTGGCCGCGAAGCTGAAAGCCTGACCGGCGGTCATAGCGGCGGGGGGGATCAGTCCTGCCCGCTGCGGGTCAGGCGGTAGCTGCCTTCGGGCAGATCAAGTGCCGCCGCCAGATCGCGCAACTGCGCCATCGACAGGGTCAGGCGCATCACCTCGTTCCGGCGCGGGTCGAGTTGTTCCAGCGTCACCACCTCTTCGAAGGCGCAGATGGTGACATCTTCGTGCAGATGGGGGCCGCCCTCGTCGATGAGGGTGATGACGGTCGCGTCGAAATCGTGCTCGATGGTGAACATGGGGCGATGCTAGGGCAGCAGGGGCGGCGGCTCAAGCCCGCAGGTTTCTGCGGCCCCCCCTTCCGCCCGCGGGGCGTTCTGCTAAGGTTCGCATCGCAACAGCGTGAGGTGGGGAATGCGTCGGGTCGGCTGGGCCGCCGTTCTACTTGCTCTGGCGGGGTGCGTCGCCGGGCCGATGGGGCCGCCGGTGGCGGGGCCTGGTCCTGCGGTGACGTTGGCGCCCGATCCGGGGCCGATCCGCACCAGCCTTGATGCGCAGCGCGCCTTTGTCGGTGTGCAGGCGCGGGTCGAGCCTGTGGCCGAGGCGATCTGCCGCCAGCGGACGCGCAACGTGCCCTGCGATTTCCAGATCGTGGTCGATGCGCGCGGGGGGCAAGATCCCAACGCCTTTCAGACCCTGGACCGGCAGGGCCGGCCGGTGATCGGCCTGACGCTGTCCTTGCTGGAAAACGCGCGCAATGTCGATGAGTTGGCCTTTGTGCTGGGTCACGAAACGGCGCACCACATCCTTGGCCATATCCCGCGCCAGCGCGAAACCGCGATGACCAGCGCGGTTCTGGCCGGGGTGCTGGCGCAGATGGGCGGAGCAAGCGAGACGACGATCCGATCCGTTCAGCAGATGGGGGCAAGTCTGGGCGCGCGCAGCTATTCCAGGAATTACGAGCTTGAGGCCGACGGGCTGGGCACCGAAATTGCGATGCTGGCCGGCTATGATCCGGTCCACGGCGCGCAGTTCTTCACCCGGTTGCCCGACCCGGGCGACACGTTCCTTGGCAGCCATCCGCCGAATGCGCAGCGCATCGAGATGGTGCGCCGGGCGGCGCGCAGTCTTGGATATGTCAGCACCCACTGAGGGTTGATCTGCATCATGGAAGGCGCGGCCGGACCGGAAGCATGGTCCGTGCCGGGACGTTCCTGAGGAGGATCGCTATGATCGGTTATGTCGAGGCACCGCGGGCCTGGTCGTTGACGCGCGGCATGGCGCGGGTGGCGGGGGTGAACCTGCCCGATGCCGTGCTTGAGGGATGGCTGACGCGCGCGGAACTGGCCGGCATGGTCGACCGCTGCCAGACCTGCACCGCGTCCGAGGCCTGCACGGGCTGGCTGTCGCGCTGTGCCCGCTCGACCACGCTGCCGGCCTTCTGCCGCAACAAATCCGAGATCGAGGCGCTGGTCTGCTGATCGCCCCGGCTGCGGGAACATTTCATCCCGGCGGATCAAGGACAGGAATTGCCGCCGGGATGAAAACTGGTGTGACGACCGCGAATGGGGCGCCGCTACCCACATTTGCCATGGGATTCCGCCCTATTGGATCTGACGGCGACTGCGGTCGCTGATCCGCCAGGGGGGCGGCTGCTGACTGCGGTGGTCTGCCCGTGCTGATCGTCAGGGTCGGCCTTGTCGGATCGGCTGTCAGATCGGGGCTGTTACACCGGGCGGCCCCAAAGGTCATACTCGCCGGCCTCTTCCACCTCGACGGTCAGGATGTCACCGGGGGCAAAGCCCTCGAACTCCTCGTCGATGAACAGGTTGCCGTCGATTTCGGGCGCGTCGGCCTTGGTGCGGCAGGTGGCGCCTTCGTCATCCACCTCGTCCACGATCACCTGAAGGCGCTGGCCCACCTTGGCAGCCAGCTTCGCTTCCGAGATCGCCTGCGCTTTCTGCATGAACCGGTCGAACCGTTCCTGCTTGAGTTCCGCAGGCACATGGTCGGGCAACGCGTTTGACCGCGCCCCGGCCACATTCTCATACTGGAAGCATCCCACGCGATCCAGCTGTGCCTCGTCCAGCCAGTCAAGCAGGGTCTGGAACTCGGCTTCGGTCTCGCCGGGGTAGCCGACGATGAAGGTCGACCGCAGCGTGATCTCGGGGCAGTCGCGCCGCCATGCCGCGATCTCGTCCAGCGTGCGGGCGGCCGCCGCGGGCCGGGCCATGCGTTTCAGCACCTCGGGGTGGGCATGCTGAAACGGAATGTCGAGATAGGGCAGAATCAGCCCCTCGGCCATCAGCGGGATCAGTTCGCGCACATGCGGGTAGGGATAGACGTAATGCAGCCGCACCCAAGCGCCAAGCTGCCCCAGTTCGCGTGCCAGCGGCAGAATCGGAAAGCGCGTCTCGCCCTTCCAGTCGGTGCCATAGGCGCTGGTGTCCTGAGAGATGACCAGAAGCTCGCGCACCCCGGCCTCGACCAGCTTTTCCGCCTCGCGCAGGATGGCCTTTTCGGGCCGGCTTTGCAGCTTGCCGCGCAGATCGGGGATGATGCAGAACCGGCAACTGTGGTTGCAGCCCTCGGAAATCTTCAGATAGCTGAAATGCCGGGGCGTCAGGCTGACGCCGGTTGCTGGCAGCAGATCCACGAACGGATCGGGCGAAGGCGGCACCGCCGCATGGACCGCATCCAGAACCTGCTCATATTGATGCGGACCTGTCACGGCCAGCACCTTGGGATGCGCGCCGGTGATATAGCCGGGCTCGGCGCCCAGACAGCCGGTGACGATCACCCGGCCGTTTTCGCGCAACGCCTCGCCGATGGCGTCCAGACTTTCGGCCTTGGCGCTGTCCAGAAAGCCGCAGGTGTTCACGATCACCGCATCGGCACCGGAATAGTCGGGCGAGATGGCATAGCCCTCGGCGCGCAGGCGCGTCAGGATGCGTTCGCTGTCAACCAGCGCCTTCGGGCACCCCAGCGAAACCATGCCGATGGTCGGCTGGCCCTCGCGGCGGGGGCTGTCCAGCTGGATGCGGGGCGCAAGATCGGGGCGGAGGTTGGGCGGGTTCTGCGGCATCGGGCCGATATAGCGATGCCGCAGCCCGCGGGGAAGGGCGAAGTCAGTCTGTGACGCCGGCAAGCCGGGTGAAAAGTTCGGCGATGCCGGTGCGGTCGATATTGGCAAAGGCGATGCGCATCTGGCGGCGGCCCTCGGCGGCGGCTTCGGGCTGGAACATCGTTCCGGGCAGCATCAGCAGGCTTGCCTGATGCACCAGCCGTCGGGCCAGTTCGTCCGAGGGGCGCGCAAAGGGATGTTCGACATAGGCAAAATAGGCGCCACAGCCCAGCAGCCGCCATCCCGGCAGCGCCGTGAATCCCCCCACCATGGCGGCGCGGCGGGCCAGAATCTCGGCCCGTTCGCCCGCGACCCATGCGCCAAGGTTGCGCAGCCCCCACAGGGCGCCGATCTGGCCCAGTTGGCCGGGGCAGATCGCGACGGTATCAAGGAACTTCTCGACCTCGGCCAGACGCGCGGCCGAGGCGAGGATGGCGCCGACGCGGTGGCCAGTCAGCCGGTAAGCCTTTGAAAAGGAATAAAGCTGGATGAAGCTGTCGGGCCAGTCGGGATCGGTGAACAGATCGTGGGGGCGCCCGTCGCGGCTGTCGAAATCGCGGTAGGTTTCGTCCACCACCAGCGCCAGACCGCGGCTGCGGGCCAGATCGCGGAAGGCCGCCAGCAGTGCGGCCGGATATTCCACCCCGCCGGGGTTGTTCGGGCTGACCAGCACGATCGCCTTTGTCCGCGCCGTGACAAGGCTGGCCGCCTGCGCCGGATCGGGCAGCAGCGAGGCGCCGGTGGGCAGCGGCACCGCCCGGACGCCCTGCATCTCAAGCCACATCTTGTGATTGAAATACCACGGCGCAGGCAGGATCACCTCATCCCCCCGGCCGGCAAGGGTCGCCATCGCCGCGCAGAATGCCTGATTGCAGCCCTGCGTGATCGCGACCTGCGCCGGTGCGATCTCGCCGCCATAGGCCACCGACCAGCGCGCGGCGATTTCCTCGCGCAGCGCCGGCAGACCAAGGACGGGTCCGTAAAGATGCGCCTGCGGATCCGATAGCGCGGCGTCCGACAGCGCCTGTCGCAGCGCCAGCGGCGGGGGATCGACCGGGGCCGCCTGACTGACATTGATCAGTGGGCGACCCTCGGGGAAGGTCGCGCCCTCAAGCCAGCGCCGCGCCTCCATCACCGGGGGCGGAAAGGTCGCGGCCATGGCGGGATTCAGCGGCAGCAGGGTCATGTCGGCACCTCGTTGGCCCGCGCGCGTCAGCAGGGTTCAGCCCGCGGGAAGCCGTGGCAAGGGATCAGTCGCGCCCGCGATAGGGTTCCACATATTGCAGCGCCATGTCCCAGGGGAAGAAGATCCAGGTGTCCTGACTGACCTCGGTGATGTAGGTATCCACCATCGGCTTGCCCGAAGGTTTCGCATAGACGGTGGCAAAATGCGCCTTGGGGTAAAGCCTGCGCACAAGTTCCAGCGTCTTGCCCGAATCCACCAGATCGTCCACCACGAGGATCCCGGTGCCGTCGCCCATCAGATCCGCCTGCGGCGCCTTGATCACCTGCGGCTGGGTCTGCGCCTGGTGGTTGTAACTTTTCACGCTGATCGTATCGACCACGCGGATGTCCAGCTCGCGGCTGACGATCATCGCCGGCACAAGGCCGCCCCGGGTGATTCCGACCACCGCGCGCCAAGACCCGTTGTCCGGCCCCTTGCCGTCCAGCCGCCAGGCCAGCGCCCGGCCGTCGCGGTGGATCTGGTCCCAGCTGACGTGGAAGCCTTTCTCGTGGGGAAGGCGCTCTCTCATGGTGGTCTCCTAGAACGCGGCGAGCTTCAGACCCAGGGCGCCGAGCAGCCCGCCGAAGCTGCGGTCGATGACGGATTTCAGGCTGATATATCCGCTGCGCGCCCGCTCAAAGGAGAAAACGCGGGCGACGATCAGGTTCCAGACCAGCTCGTTGACGAAGATCGCGACAAGCATCAGCGCGATGGCCCAGCCCGGCGCGTCGGGCGGAATGGTCCCGACGAAGACCGCCGAGAAGAAGAGCGCGGCCTTGGGGTTGGCATATTGCACGAAAAGCCCGCGCCGAAAGGCCGAGCCGGCGCTGCGCGGCGCCTGTGGCGCGGTTCCGATCTCGAAGGGCCGGTCCGCGTCGCGCCACATCTGGACCGCCACCCAGATCAGGTAAAGCGCGCCGCCGATCTTGAGCGTGGCCAGAAGCGCGGGGGCCAGCTCGAACAGCAGCGCCAGCCCCGAGAGGGCGGCCGCGGCCCAGGTAAGGGCGCCGACGGCGATCCCGACCGAAAGGGGCACGCCGGCCCGCAGCCCCTCGGTCATGCCGGTGCGCGCGGTCATGAGCGTCGCCGGGCCGGGGCTCATCGCGGCAAGCAGGTGGATGAACCATGCAGCCGCGAAGGCGGCAAGCACCTCAGCCGTCCTTGCGACCGGTCACCGCATCGATGTCGGGCGCGTCCACCGCCTTCATGCCCACGACGTGATAGCCCGCATCGACGTGCAGGACTTCGCCCGTGGTGCCGCTGCCCAGATCCGACAGCAGGTAAATCGCGGCCTTGCCCACTTCTTCCTGCGTGACGTTGCGGCGCAAGGGCGAGTTCAGCTCGTTCCACTTCATGATGTAGCGGAAGTCGCCGATGCCGCTGGCGGCCAGCGTCTTGATCGGCCCGGCCGAGATCGCATTCACGCGGATGCCGTCCTTGCCCAGATCCTCGGCGATATATTGCACCGAGGTTTCCAGCGCGGCCTTGGCAAGGCCCATGACGTTGTAGTGCGGCATCACCTTCTCGGCGCCGTAATAGGTCAGCGTCAGCAGGCTGCCGCCCGCGGGCATCATCGCCGCGGCGCGCTGGCAGACGGCGGTGAAGGAATAGACCGAGATGTCCATCGTCATGCGGAAGTTTGCAGCCGAGGTGTCGACATAGCGGCCGCGCAGTTCGGACTTGTCGGAAAAGCCGATGGCATGGACGACGAAATCGATCGTGCCCCAGATCTCTTTCAGATGGGCGAACAGCCGATCAAGCGAGCCTTCGTCGGACACGTCGCAATCGATCATCTCGGTCGCCCCGACCGAGGCCGCCAGCGGCTCGACCCGCTTTTTCAGCGCATCGCCCTGATAGGAAAAGGCCAGTTCCGCGCCCTGATCGGCGCAGCACTTGGCAATGCCCCAGGCAATGGACTTGTCGTTGGCCAGCCCCATGATGAGCCCGCGCTTGCCTGCCATCAGTCCGTTCGCCATCGGGTGACCCTCGTCTTGTTCCCTTACGTCGCGCGTGGTGTAGGCCATTGCCGGGCTTGCATCAAGTGCGGCAGGATGCGGCGGCCTTGCCCGCGCGGGGCCGCCGCTTTAGGCTTGTCCGGCAGCAAGGGGGCAGGGCATGGACAGGTCGGGCATCTTCGCGGGGGACGACCCCTTCGCCATCGCGCGGGCGTGGCTGGCCGAGGCCGAGCCGCAGGAACCCAACGACCCCAATGCCATCGCCCTGGCCACGGTGGATGCGGCGGGGCTGCCCAATGTCCGTATGGTTCTTCTCAAAGAGATCGAGCCTGCCGCCTTCGTGTTCTACACCAACTATGGCTCGGCCAAGGCGACCGAGATCGAGGCCACCGGCAAGGCCGCCTTCGTGCTGCACTGGAAATCGCTGCGCCGGCAGATCCGCGTCCGCGGTCTGGTTGAACGCGAGGATGGCGCCAGCGCCGACGCCTATTTCGCCTCGCGCTCGCTGAAAAGCCGGCTGGGGGCCTGGGCGTCCGAACAGAGCCGGCCCTTGTCCTCGCGCACCGCATTGATGGCCGAGGTCGCCCGCGTCACCGCACGGTTCGGAACCAATCCGCCGCGCCCGGCGTTCTGGGGCGGGTTCAGGATTCTGCCGCTGGAGATCGAATTCTGGGCCGACGGCGCGTTCCGGCTGCACGACCGCTTCCGGTGGCGCAGGACGGATCCTTCCGCAAACTGGACGATCGACCGGCTGAACCCCTGAATTTCGCGCTTCGCGAATGAAAGGTTCGCCTGTCAGTGATAATTTGCACTTGAATCCAGCGGTCGATTGACGGCACTACTCACAAGCTACGGGCTCATCTGGGAAAGCTCTGGAATGGTGGAAGACGAGAAGGCTGTGCTGGTTGTGCAAGGCCGTGTGAAGTGGTTCGATCCGGCCAAGGGCTTCGGTTTCATCGTGACCGAGGAAAGCGGCTCTGACATCCTTCTGCACGCCAACGTCCTGCGGAACTATGGCCAAAGCTCGGTCGCGGATGGCGCCGGGATCACCGTGAAGGTGCAGTCGACCCAGCGCGGCGTGCAGGCGGTCGAGGTGGTTCACATCGAGCCGCCCGCCGGCACCACCTTCCATCTGGCCGAAGACAGCGAGGCCACCACCCCCGAAGAAATCGCCGCCCGGCCGCTGGAACCGTCGCGTGTCAAGTGGTTCGACAAGGGCAAGGGCTTCGGCTTTGCCAATGTGTTCGGCCGGCACGAAGACGTGTTCATCCATGTCGAGGTGCTGCGGATGTCGGGCTTTGCCGATCTTGCGGCGGGCGAAGCGGTGGCGCTGCGCATCATCGAGGGCCGGCGCGGCCGCATGGCGGTTCAGGTGGTGTCATGGGAAGCGGCGGCGCGGCAGTCTCAGCAACCGGACGAGTGAGATCTGCCCTTTGCGGGCTGGCACTGGTCTTGTGGGCCGGGGCAGGGGCGCAGGCCGCCTGTGCGCCCGAAAGCGTCGATTTGCGCACACCCTCGGGATCGGTCCTGCGTTTCACGATCGAGCTGGCCGACACCCCGGCCGAGCGCGCCAAGGGGCTGATGTTCCGTGAAAGCCTGCCGCGGTCGGCGGGGATGCTGTTCCTGTTCGACCGCCCGCAGGTTGCCAGCTTCTGGATGCGCAACACGCTGATCCCGCTCGACATGATTTTCGTCGGTGCTGACGGCACGGTGACACACGTTCATTCCGAAGCCGTGCCGGGCGACCTGACGCCGATCCGTGGCGGCGACGGCATCCAGAGCGTGCTTGAGATCAACGGCGGTCTGGCCCGGCGGCTGGGGATCGTCCCCGGCAGCGTGCTGCGTCACCCGGCACTGGATCAGGCCACCGCCGCCTGGCCCTGCGACTGAGGGCCTTTCGGTCGCCACGGCTGCACCAAGGCGCGCAAACCACACGCGGGCGATTGCTCCGGCTGTGACCTAGGGCCTTTCGGTCGCCACGGTTGCACTGCCCCCTGCGATCCGGCGATGCGACGGACCCTTCCCATCCGCGGCCTGACGCGGTAGGAAGTCCGCGTCGGAGTGTAGCGCAGTCTGGTAGCGCGCCTGCTTTGGGAGCAGGATGTCGGGGGTTCGAATCCCTCCACTCCGACCATTTCCATAAATCGTTTGTTTGTAACTGGTTCCACGGTTCGACTTGGTTGCATGTGGTGCAGTTCGGCGGCTTGCCCACATGGCTTGGCTCTGTGCGGGTGACCCCTCGGAAGCCCCGCACCGCCGGACAGTCAGAAGCCCGCCGAGGCCGATTCGGCGCGCTTTTCGATGATCGCAGTGCAGATTGCGGTCAGGCGGCTTCCCAGAGCGTGCCCCACAAGGACGCCTGGAGGAAGTTATCGAACACGCTGTTGCGTTTCTCTCAAACCCTTGGACTATCTGCGAAAAAGGGGGCTTTTCCCTCAAGAGACCCGTGCTGAAACTGGTCTTCGCAGCGCCTCTGCGCTATAATTGCTTAGAGGGTTGTCGAACCGCCGAGGCCACCTTTCCATTCAAGGGGCTGACGGATTTTTATCGCAATAGATGCGAAATGGTGGAGCCGAGGGGGATCGAACCCCTGACCTCGTCATTGCGAACGACGCGCTCTCCCAACTGAGCTACGACCCCAACGAGGCGGTATCTCGCCCAAGTGACGGTGGATGTCAAGGGCTGCACCGGAAGAAAATGCGCGCGCCCTAGCGCGCGGCGGCATCGTCGAAACCATAGCCGAAGCGTGCGATATCCTCGGCGCAGAGCCGGGCCACAAGGGCTGCGTCCGCATCGCTGTAATAGCCGCGCCAGTCCTGCTGGCGGGTGCTTTCGTTGGTGCGGGGAAGCGGCGAAAGCCGGAAGCCAAGGTGGGATTCGAACGGTTCCAGATCGTCGTGCAGATGTTCCAGCCGCAGGAAAAGGCTGGCGCGTTCGACGCCGTGACGGTCGCGCATATAGGCCGACACCGGCCACAGCCGCAGCGACGTCCGGGTTTGCGGGTGATTCACGAAGCCCGAGAAATCAAGCGACTTGGCAAGGCCCACGGCAGGATGGGCAAAGCCTTGGCCGCGCAGCCATTCGTAATAGCTGACCACCCGATCCCATGGATTGCGAACAAGCGCGAGGGTAAAGAAATCCTCGATCTCGGCATCGGTCACAAGGCCCGCGATATCGGCGAGGGTCGAGTGTTTCCACAGCCGGCCCTGAGCCTTCACCCCGCGCAACCGGCCGCGGCGGGCGCGGGCCTTGGGCGTGTCACCGATCAGGATATCATCCTTCATCGCCCGCCGTTCCAGCGCCAGCGCCAGCGAGGTGCCTCCGGTCTTGGGGATATGAACGAAGATGAACCGGCGCCCGCGCGAGATGATCATGGCGCCCCCCTGGCAGGGGTGCCGCGCACGGGGGCATCGAACCCCCGTGCGCGGCCTTGGCGCCCGGACCGGCGGGCAGCGCCTTCACACAGGCGGGGCATCGGGGGCCTCGACCGGATTGGGAAGCGGGCGGCCCTCGGCGAAGGCCCAAAGGTTGTCGACCGCCATCATTCCCATCTGTTCGCGCACTTCCAGCGCCGCGGTGCCCAAGTGCGGCAGCAGCGTCACATTCTCCATCGCGATCAGCGCCTTGGGCACATGCGGTTCGAATTCGTAGACATCGAGACCGGCACCGGCAATCCGGCCCTGAGACAGCGCCTCGATCAGCGCGGCCTCGTCCACCACATCGCCGCGGGCGATGTTCACAAGGATCGCGTGCGGCCGCATCTGCGCCAGCGCGGCGGCATCGATCAGATGGTGCGTTGCGGGTGTGGCGGGCACGGCCAGCACCACGACATCGGCCGAAAGCGCCTCGGGCAGGGTGACCTGTCGCGCGGGCACGCCGGGGTCGGTGACGGTTGACCGATTGAAAAAGCTGACCTGCATCCCGAAACCCGCATGGGCACGGCGCGCGATGGCCTTGCCGATCCGGCCCATGCCGATGATGCCCAGCCGCTTGCCCGAGACATGCAGCCCCAGCATCTGCGTCGGGTGCCAGCCCTGCCAGCCGCCAGCGCGCAGAAGACGCTCGCCCTCGCCCGCGCGGCGGGCTGTCATCAGGATCAACGTCAGCGCGATATCCGCGGTGGCATCGGTCACGGCGCCCGGAGTGTTCGTCACGCACAGCCCCGCCGCCTGTGCTGCGGCCACGTCGATGTGGTTGGTTCCCACGCCGAAATTGGCAAGGATGCGCGCCCGCGGGGCCGGCACATCGGCAAAGACCTCGGCGCGGAACAGATCGCCCAGCGTCGGCAGCACTGCGTCATATCCGGCCAGCGCATCGCGCAACTCGGCCGGGGTCAGCGGCAGCGTGCTGTCGCGCAGGGTGACATCGAAGCGGGCACGGGCGGCTTCGATCACGGGGGCGGGCAGCGGACGGGTGACAAGCAGCCTCAATAAAGCCTCCCCCCGTCGGGGACGTCGTGGCCGGGGCCGATCAGCACGACCTCGCCTTCGGCATCGGGCACCCCCAGAACCAGCACCTCGGACAGCACCTTGCCGATCTGCCGCGGCGGAAAGTTCACCACCGCCAGCACCTGCCGGCCCACCAGCGCCTCGGGCGAGTAGTGTTTCGTGATCTGCGCGGACGAGCGTTTCTCGCCGATCCCGGGCCCGAAATCGACCCACAGCTTCAGCGCCGGTTTGCGCGCCTCGGGGTAGGGTTCGGCGCGGGTGATGCGGCCCACGCGGATGTCGACCTTGGCAAAATCGTCGTAGGTGATCACCGTGCCAACTCCCGTCCGCGGTCGGCGGCGGCCTTGACCGCGCGCTGCATCAAGGGCCCAAGGCCGGTGTCCGCATCCATCAGCACCGCCAGCGCCGCGGCCGTCGTGCCACCGGGCGAGGTCACGTTGATCCGAAGCTGTGCCGCCGTTTCCGGCGCACGATGGGCCAATTCGCCTGCGCCGGTGACGGTGGCGCGGGCCAGCTGCATGGCCAGCGGCGCGGGCAGGCCCTCGGCCTCGCCGGCGGCGGCCAGCGCCTCGATCAGGTGAAAGACATAGGCCGGACCAGAGCCGGACAGCGCGGTGACCGCATCCATCTGATGCTCGCCCTCCAACCTCACCACCTGCCCCACCGCCGACAGCAACGCCTCGGCCAGCGCCAGGTGATCCTCGGACGCCAGAGGGTTGCCGGTGATCGCGGTGATGCCGCGGCCCACGGCGGCGGGCGTGTTCGGCATCGCGCGGATGACCGGCGTTCCGGGGCCCAGCGTGCGTTCGTAGAACGCGATCGGGGTGCCGGCGGCGACGGTCAGGAACAGCGTGCCCCCCCCGCCAAGGGCGCCCAGCGTGGGCAGCGCCTCGGCCATCATCTGCGGCTTGACCGCGACCAGCACCACCGCGGGCGCATCGGGCAGCGGCGCGTTCAGATGCAGCCCGCGGGCCGCCAGCCCCTTCAGCCAATCGGACGGAAACGGCTCGGTCACCCAGACCGAATTCAGCGCCAGCCCCCGGCCCAGCCAGCCTTCCAACAACGCCGAGCCCATCTTCCCGCAGCCCAGAAGCACCAGCCCCCGTCGGCCAAGATCCGCAAGATTCATCATTTCCCCCGTCTCTGCGGGGAAAAGACTAGGCGCGGCCGTAAGCCTCTGCAATGGCGACGTTGATCGCATCGGCAGCCGGGCGGTCGGCCCAGGACACCATCTGGAACGCAGGATAGAACCGTTCCGACGCCGTCACCGCCGAAGCGATCAGCCGGTCGATCTGTTCGGCCGAGGCCGTCTGCCCGCCCGCCAGAAGCAGGCCATAGCGCCAGACCATCAGCTTCTGTTCAGCCCAGTAGGTGAAGGCGCCGGTCCAGACCAGATCGTTGCAGCGGTTCAGCAGATCATGCAGTTCGGCCATCCGGCGGGTCGGTGGCTCCATCTCGAAGGTGCAGATCAGCCGCAGCGTTTCGTCATGGGGCGACCACGCAAGGGTCAGCGAATAGGTCCGCCACTGCCCTTCGACGGCCATGGCGATCTGATCCTCGGTAACGCGGTCGAACTCCCATTCGTGATGTTCGGCCAGCGTCTCGACGATGTCGATCGGGTGCATCTCGTCTGACGAGAGGTAGGTCTCGGAAAGTGCCATGTGCCCGGCCTCGATTATTGAGCCGCCTGTGGGGTTCCACCCACAAGAGGCTGGGTGTTCGGCAAGGGACGGCGTTGCCTGCCGCCGCCCTTACTAGATATGGTGTTGCGAAAGCGGAACCCTGTAAAGCGATTTCTAAGAAATCTTCTGTGGACAAATCGGCAGCTGTAGCTGTTGTAGCGGGACAGCAGAATTTGCAGGACGGGACAGCAGAACTTGCAGCAGACGCATTTCGCGCTTTGGGCATTTGGCGGGGTGTTAAAGGGTCCTTGAACGGCCCCTTCCACGTTCAGCCCGGCGGGGGCAGGTCGCGGTTCGATATCAGCAGCTCGGCCCGGGTGGAACTGCGGTCGGCGCGGTCGCCTATGGTGTAGCTGGTCGTCACCTCGGTCAGGTGGAAGCGGGCGAAGATTGCCCGCACCTCGGGGACGTCATTGAGCGACAGGATGAACCGTCCCTCGATCCCGGCCAAGAGTTCGGCCATCCGTTCGAAGTCCCCGCGCTGGAACAGCCGGCGGCCATAGTCGCCCTCGCAGCCCCAGTAGGGCGGGTCGAGGTAGAACAGCGTGCCGTCGCGGTCGTAGCGCGGGATGAACTCGGCCCAGTCCAGGCACTCGATGATGACGCCGGCAAGACGTGAATGCAGATCTTCCAGCATCGGCTCGAGCGTGGACAGGTTGAACCGGCCCGGCCGGTGCGACGAGACGCCAAAGTTCCGCCCCGAGACCTTGCCGCCAAAGGCCGTGCGCTGAAGGTAGAGAAACCGCGCCGCGCGTTCGAGGTCGGTCAGCGTGTCGGGATCGGTCGCCACCAGCCGGTTGAACTCGGCCCGGGTGGTCAGCTGGAACCGCAGCGTGTCGAGGAACTGCGGATAGTGGCGCTGGAGGATCCGGAACAGGTTGGCGACGTCGCGGCCGCGGTCATTGATCACCTCGGCCCGCGGCCGGGTGGCGCGGCGCAGGAAGATCCCGCCCATGCCGACGAAGGGCTCGGCATAGGTCAGGCAGGGCGTGCGGTCGATCAGGCCGCAGATGCGCTTTGCAAGGTTGCGCTTACCGCCCAGCCATGGGGCGACGGGCTGCACCGGGGTGACGGCTGTTAATGGTTTGTCCATGGGAATCACGTCTTGTCGGCCGTGCCCGCAAGGGTGCGGAGGCGGCCATGATCTGCGTCTGGTCGGCGGGGAGGTTTGCAGTTTCCCCGTGTCGGAGGGCGTTCCAGCGCCCTCTGGCCTTCCGGCTTTTGCCGTCGTCAGGCCACGGTCGCGATGACCTGCCCCGACGTGGCGTAGCTGACGGTTCCGCCGATGACATCGGCGAAGGTGCCGGTGATGGTGTCGGCCTCGATGATCGTATGGGTTCCGACCGGCAGGCCGGTCAGGTCCAGCGTGCCGCCGCAGGTGAAGGTGGGTGTGACCGCGCCGGTTCCGGGGCCGGTCGCCAGCTT
>NZ_OAOQ01000031.1 GCF_900207575.1 Cereibacter ovatus | reverse complement strand
GAGCCGATATGCATCAGGTCCGCCGTCGAAAACGACCAAACCGCCCGCATATCCCTTCATCATCATCAATGTCAAAGAGCAATGAAGACAAAAAGGAACGATCCGCTAGACCAACTAGCGTAACCGTCCGCTAAGCCTTCAAGAATTTTATCAGGCGACTTTCACCGCCATCTCCGAACCGCCATCCAGCGTCGCCGCCGTTCGTCGTCTCGGTGGAGTGTGTTCTAGGAGCAGTTGACGCCGGCTGCAAGCGGATTTTTTGGGCTAGGTGAAGATTTTATGTCAGGGCCAAGGATTCCTGGACTTTTTGTTTGCCCGGCAGCCCGCCATCGCCATGCTTGCTGTCCGCGACTTCGCGGGCGGCGGCAGACCGGGGCGACTCGGGTGACCTATCCTGAGTCGGGCATCCCGACACGATTGACGGTGGTCGGCCACAAGGTGCGGTGGCCTGCGGCGCTTTCCGATCCCGCGGCCTTGCCGGTCCGGTCACGGGTTGGCGAAATCCCCCGCCCCTCTCTTGACCACACCGCGGGCTTGACCCTTTATCGGTCGGATCTGCGGGCCCGGCCCGCCTTTCCTGCCGCCCTCCGCGGCAGGGCCGCGACAGAGGATACGACGATGCAGAACCGACCGGCCGAGCCTGCGCCGCAGCGCACCGGCTCCAACGCCTCCAAGTCCACGCTCGGTCCGGATCTGAAGATCGTGGGCGACATCACCTCGGCGGGCAGCATCGAGGTGATGGGCGAGATCGAGGGCACGATCACCTCGCGCGATCTGACGATCGGCCCCGAGGGTCGCGCCAGCGGCACCTTCAGCGCCGAGAATATCGAGGTCCGCGGTCGGCTTGACGGGCGGGTGTCGTGTTCCTCGCTGGTGGTGCGTTCGGCCGCGCGGGTCACATCGGACGTGACCTACCGCGCGCTGGTGATCGAAAACGGCGCCTCGGTCGAGGGCCGCTTCAAGCTGACCAAGGGCTGACCTTACCGGGCGGGCGGCATCGAATAGGTCAGACCCGCCCGCGCCACCACCTCGTCCGCGCCCTCGGCGCGGATCAGCACGTCGCCCACCGCCAGCACGCGCCCCAGCTTCAACAGCCGCGCCGTGCCGATCAGGTCGCGGCCCGCCTGCGGCTTGCGCAGGAAATCCATCGAGATATTCGTGGTGACCGCCAGCGCCACCGGGCCGATCCGCGCCAGGATCGCCAGATACATCGCCACATCCGCCAGCGCGAACATCGACGGCCCCGAAACGGTGCCCCCCGGGCGCAGGTGCTGCGGCCCGACCTTCAGCCGCATCACCAGCTCATCCCCCGACGAGACCACCGCGAAATCCCCCGCCACCTCGGGGAATTCGCGGACCAGAAACGCCGCCAGTTCCGCCACGTTCATCCCGTGAGCCATGCTTTCCTCGTTCTCTTTGGCGGATTAGGCTGAAGCGAAAGGGGAGGAGACACAAGATGACCGAGATCCTGCTGCGCGAGGACCGAGGCGCCGTTGCCACGCTGACACTCAACCGGCCCGAGGCGCTGAATGCGCTGTCGGATGCCATGCTTGCCGCGCTAGGGGATGCCTTCGCGCGGCTGGCCGAGGATCGCACGGTGCGGGTGGTGATCCTGAAAGGGGCTGGCAAGGCATTCTGCGCCGGCCACGACCTGCGAGAGATGCAGGCCGCCCGCCAGTCCGAGGATCACGGCGCGGCCGCTTTTGCCGACCTTTTCGCGCGGTGTGCGGCGGTGATGCAGGCGATCCCTGCCCTGCCGCAGCCGGTGATCGCGGAAGTTCACGGCATCGCCACGGCGGCAGGCTGCCAGCTTGTCGCCTCGTGCGACATGGCGGTGGCGGCCGAGGGCACGCGTTTTGGCGTGAACGGGGTGAACATCGGCCTGTTCTGCTCGACCCCGATGGTGGCGCTGACCCGTGTGGTGCCACGCAAGGTGGCGTTCGAGATGCTGACCACGGGAGAGTTCATCGACGCCGCCCGTGCGCGCGAGGTCGGGCTTGTCAACCGCATCGTGCCGGCGGCGGATCTGTCTGCGGAAACCTTCCGGCTGGCCTCGACCGTGGCCGGGAAGCTGTCCACGGCAGTTCGGATCGGCAAGCGGGCGTTCTATGATCAGATCGGGCTTGGCCTTGGGGCCGCCTATGTCCAGACCGGCGCGGTGATGGCCGACAACATGCTGCTGCGCGACACGAACGAAGGCATCTGCGCCTTTCTGGAAAAACGCGCCCCGGACTGGCAGGCCTAGGCCGCGGCGAAACACGGGCCGGGCAATGGCTTGCCCGGCCAAGGCGGTCTTACTTGGCGGCGGCCAGTTCGGCCTGTGCGCGGCGGGCGCGCGACTCTTCAAGCTGCCGTTCGGTTTGCCGGATGTTGATATAGGCGAAGGCGAGGACGAAACCGATGGTGCCGAACGTCAGGAGAAAATCCATCACGAGATATTCCATCATGGGTCAGTTCCCTTTCCTTGCTGGGGTATCGTGCGAAGGTTACGCAGCCGGATGGACACCGGATCACCCCGCCTGCGCGAAAATGTCGCGCAGCTTCCGCGCGAACCCGGGGCCACCCCAGCAATGCATTGAATTTGAACGCCTTTCAGGCGAAACAGCCGCCAGGATCACACATTCGTGATCGACATCATCCGATCAGAACGATCACCAGCAGCAGAAATCCCAGCATCCCCACCGCACCCGCCTGTGCAAACAGCAGGCTGACAAGGAACAGCCCGCCCAGAACGGCCAGCACCACCGCCGCCTGATCGCGCGGCGACAGCGCCAGAATCCGCGCCTCGATCAGCTTCGGGTCGCGCCAGCGCAAGACACCCGCAAGGATGCCCAGGGCCACGGTCCGCGCCGGCAGCCACAGTGCGCGAAGGATCTGGTTCCGGTCCGGTCCCATGCAGGCGCCCCATGCAGCGATGGCTTCGGCGCCCGCCTTACAGACGGTAAAGCGCGCCGAACTTGGTTTCGAGATAGTCAAGCAGCGGCCCTTCGGACGGCTCGAACCCACAGGCGCGGGTGACGGTTTCATGCGGGGTGAAAAGCCCGCCGTGGCGCTGAAGGTTCTCGCGCAGCCAGCCCGTCGCCCCCGAGGTGTCACCCCGCGCCAACTGATCGTCCAGATCCGGCACAGCCTCGCGGATCGCCTGCATCAGACAGCCGGCATAGATATTGCCCAGCGCATAGGTCGGGAAATAGCCGAACAGCCCCACCGACCAGTGCACATCCTGAAGCATCCCGTGCG
Organism: Cereibacter ovatus; assembly: GCF_900207575.1. Lineage (GTDB taxonomy): Bacteria > Pseudomonadota > Alphaproteobacteria > Rhodobacterales > Rhodobacteraceae > Cereibacter_A > Cereibacter_A ovatus. The sequence goes on along the minus strand of NZ_OAOQ01000031.1, from coordinate 14,777 downwards.
AGGGCCGGTCCACCGCCACGCCGAAATCCTCAAGGAAGCGGGTGTTCCAGGCTTCTTCCAGATCCTCGGGTTCCAGCGTGCCGCGGATCAGGCCACGCTCCAGATCGAAGCGCATCATGATGTGCAGGTTGTAATGCACCTCGTCGGCCTCGGTGCGGATATAGCCCGACTGCACCCGGTTGGCGGTGGCATAGAACGCCTCGGCATCGGCCACGCCGAAATCGCCGAAGCGTTCCGTCATCCGGCCGAAAAGCCAGCCTGTGAAGGCCCGCGAGCGGCCGATCTGGTTTTCGTAGATCCGGCTTTGGCTTTCGTGAACCCCCATCGAGGCGCCGGCGCCCAGCGGGGTCAGCGCATAGTCGGGATCGATGCCCAGTTCATAGCAGGCGTGGCCGACCTCGTGGATGGTGGAATAGAAGCAGTTGAAGGGATCGGTTTCGACCACTCGGGTGGTGATGCGCACATCGCAGCCCGACCCCGACGAGAACGGATGCACCGCCATGTCCATCCGCCCCCGCGACCAGTCATAGCCGAAGGTGGCGGCCAGATCGCGCGCCATGCGGACCTGCGCCTCAAGCCCGAAATGGCCCGACAAGGGCGGTGGCTGGAACGCGGCGCCCAGCACCGCCTCGCGCAGGGCGACAAGACGCGGGCGCATCCGGTCGAACAAGGCCGAGACCGCGGCCGCCGTCACCCCCGGTTCGTAATCGTCGATCAGCGCGTCATAGCGGTCGCGCCCCGCGGCCAGCGCCGCCGCCTCTTCCCGCTTCAGGCGGACCACTTCGGACAGGGTCGGCAGGAACATCGACACATCGTCGGCCGCCCGCGCCTCGGCCCAGATGCCCTGCGCCGCCGAGGTCACCCGCGCGATTTCCTGCGCCAGCCGCGACGGCACCTTGGTCGCCCGGTCATGCATCCGCCGGATCAGCCGAAGCTGCGAGGCGGCCTCGTCATCCTCGGGCATCGCCAGTTCCAGCCATTCCGCCAGCCGCGGATCGCTGCGTCGGCCATGCAGCACGCCTTCCAGCGCGGCCATTTCCTCGGCGCGCTGCGCGGTGGCGCCGCGGGGCATCACCGTTTCCTGATCCCACGACAGCCGGCCCATGACCTGCGCAAGGGCTTCGGTCTGGCGCTGGAACTCCATCAGTTCGGTGTAGGCTGTGTCGACGCTCATAGCGTTCCCTTCCGGATCGAGCCCACGCGGGGATATTGCGCAAGGTGCCGCGCGTGAAGGATCAGCACCCAGATCACCACCGCACCCACCTGATGGGCAATGGCAACCTGCCATTCCGCGGCCGAAAGCACGGCGCCGACGCCTAGACCGGCTTGCGCCAGCAGCGCCAGCGCCAGAAGGTCAAAGGCGCCGCGCGTCACGCGATGCCTGGAACGGCGGCCGGCAATCCAGGCGACAAGGCCCAGCAGAACCAGCGCATAGCCCGCCATCCGATGCGCGAACTGGACCAGCGCGGAATTTTCCAGCAGACCCAGCCACCAGTCGGGTTCGCGAAGCTGATCCGCACCCGGCACGGGCGGCAGGTCGGCGGGCAGGAAGGTGCCGTTCATGTCGGGCCATGTGGGAAAACCACGGCCCGCATCGATGCCCGCGACCAGCGCCCCCAGCAGGATCTGAAGGAAGGCCACCGCGACAAGCGCCGTGGTCAGACCGAAAAGGCGCCCCTCGCGCTGACGGCGGGCCTGCAACAGCTCGGCTTCGGACCGGCCAAGGGCCAGCGCCTGCCAGGCGATCAGGCCAAGGATGGCAAAGGCAAGGCCAAGATGGACCGCAAGCCGGTAGCTGGCGACATCCACCCGATCATAGACCAGCCCCGAGGACACCATCCACCAGCCAACCGCCCCCTGCGCGCCCCCCAGAACGCCCAGGGCCAGCAGCCGCGGCCACCAGCCGCGCGGGATCTTGCGCGCGATCAGGAAGCCAAGGAAGCCCACCGCCCAGACAAGGCCCACAACCCGGCCAAGCTGCCGGTGCCCCCATTCCCACCAGTAAAGGCGCTGGAACTGGGCCAGACTCATGCCTTCGTTTTGCAGGCGGTATTCGGGCGTTGCCTGATAGCGGGCAAATTCGGCCTGCCAGTCGGCGCTATCCAGCGGCGGCAGCGCGCCGGTCACCGGGCGCCATTCGGGAATGGCAAGGCCGGAATCGGTCAGCCGCGTCAGACCGCCCACGACGATCATCGCCATGACCAGGACGAAAAGAGCCATAAGCCACAGCCGGATGCCCCTGCGGGCTCCGCCGTGACCGCGGTCGATGCTGCCGCCCTGCGGGACCGGCGACTTCGCCCCCTGCCCCACTTCCTCGAAGATGCTGCGTTTTTTCATTGCCATCGGGCTCTCCCGTTCCGCGGGCGAGACTAGGGCCGCAGGGTGGCCGCTTCAAGGGCCAGCAGGGTGGCGCAGGGACGCGGGATCAGCCCGCGGCGGGCCGGTCGTCAAAGATCAGGATATCGACGCCGCCCGTGGCGAACCGGCCCACATCCTCGACCGCGGCTTGCCCTTCGGGGCTGGCCAGCGCCGCGGTCACCGCCGCCACATCGTCAAAGTCCAGGATCGCGACCAGATGACAAGAGGCCACCGCGCCATCGGGACCGACGACCGGGCCGTGACTGATGCGGTAGCCGCGCAGGCCGGGCAGTTTCTGCGCCAAAGCGATATGGATGTCGGAATAGTGGCGGTCAAACGCCGCCGCATCCACGGGCGTGCGATACATCACAAGCAATCTGGCCATGGTCCCCTCCGCAATCTGGCCGGGCGACTGTCGCACGAATCCGCGCGCCCGGGCCTCATCCAAAGGTCGGACCGGCTATTGCTTCAGCTTCCAGGCGATCTGGCGCAGCATCCCGTGCAGGGTCTGCACGTCCGCCCGCGTCAGCGGCAGCCGCGCCCACATGTTGCGCAGGTTCAGCTTCATCCCCGCCGCCTTTTCGGCCGGGAAGAAGAAGCCCGCCGCCGACAGCTTTTCCTCGAAATGGTCGCCCAGCTTTTCGACCTCAAGCGCGGTTGCGAAATCGATCCGGGCCATGTCCATCACCTCGGGCGGGGTGGCATCGGTCTGGCGGCGCCATTCATAGGCCGTCAGCAACACGCATTGCGCAAGATTGAGCGAGAAGAACTCGGGGTTGACCGGCACGGTCACGATGGCATTGGCCAGCGCCACATCCTCGTTTTCCAGCCCGGTGCGTTCCGGGCCGAACAGGATGCCGACGCGCCGTCCCTCGGCCGAAAGCGCGCGGGCGTGCTGCATCGCGCGTTCCGGCGTCATCACCGGCTTGGTCAACTCGCGGCCGCGGGCGGTGGTGGCAAAGACATAATCGCAATCGCGGATCGCCTCGGCGACGGTGCCAAACAGCCCCGCATGATCCAGCACCCGCCCCGCCCCGGACGCCATCGCCACCGCCTTGGGGTTGGGCCAGCCGTCGCGCGGATCGACAATCCGCATCCGGCCCAGCCCGAAATTCAGCATCGCCCGCGCGGCGGCGCCGATGTTCTCGCCCATCTGCGGGCGCACAAGGATGATGGCAGGTTCGGGTGTCATGGCGGTCCTTCGGTTCCGGGCCGTTCCCTAGGCGAGAAGCCCCCTGCGGCGCAATGGCATTTCCAACCCCGGCAGGCTGGGCTATAGCCTGCCCCGATCCGTAGGAGGTTCCCATGGCCGAAGTCGACCGCCCGCAGCTTTACCTTGTCACGCCGCCCGAATTCGATCTTGGGACATTCCCCGACCGGCTGGCGCGGGTGCTGGATGCGGCCGAGGTCGCCTGCCTGCGCCTTGCCGTGGCCGGCCGGGACGAAGACCGCATCGCCCGCAGCGCCGACGCCCTGCGCGAGCTGGCCCACGCCCGCGACGTGGCGCTGGTGATCGAAAACCATGTGCTGATGGTGGAACGGCTGGGCCTTGACGGGGTGCATCTGACCGATGGCGCGCGGCTGGTGCGCAAGCTGCGCAAGGATCTGGGGCCGGACGCGATCATCGGCGCCTACTGCGGCCAGACCCGGCACGAAGGCATCAACGCCGCCGAAGCCGGCGCCGATTACATAGCCTTCGGCCCGGTGGGCGAGACCGCGCTTGGCGACGGCAGCCGCGCCGGGGCCGAACTGTTTTCGTGGTGGTCCGAGATGATCGAGGTGCCGGTGGTGGCCGAAGGCGCGCTGACCGCCGAAAAGGTGGCCGAACTGGCCGCTCTCACCGATTTCTTCGCCGTGGGCGAGGAAATCTGGCGCGAGGACGACCCCGTGGCCGCGTTGAAGGCGCTTCTGGCGCCGCTGGGCTGATCGCTTTCGCCTGAAGACATGCAAGGCGCGGCGCATCGCGTGCCGCGCCTAGACCGGAAAGGCCGACCGAACCTGCGCCTCGCACCGGGCGGCCAGCCCTTTCCTGCCGTGAAAACCATCGGCGGGAACCGGGGGATGAAAGGTCACCTCGACCCGGCCGTGACGCGGTGCGGCCAGCAGCGTCAGAAGATGACTGCCGAAATCCATGTCGCCCCACCAGCCATAGAACCGCGGGTCTTCGCCTTCGGGCGCCACATAGCGCAGGGTGACCGGCTGAATATGCAGCACATGTTCCAGCCCATGGCCGAAAAAGGCCGCAAACAGCGTGGATTTGAACGGCAGAATGCGCAGGGTGTCGGTGCTGGTGCCCTCGGGGAAGAACAGCAGACGGTGGCCCGCACGCAGCCGTTCCTCGAACAGGCGCTGCTGCACCTTGGCCTCTGATCCCTTGCGGTTGATGAAGACGGTTCCCGTCGCCCGTGCCAGCCAGCCGATACCGGGCCAGCCCGCCACCTCGGACTTCGAGACGAAATAGATCCGCTGGCTTGCGTTCAACGTGAAGATGTCCAGCCACGAGGCATGGTTGGCCACCACCGCGCCGGGAACCTGCATCGGACGGCCGCGCGTCCGGTAGCCCAGCCCCAGAATCGCCACCGAAAGACGGCAGACGCCCTGCGTGATCCATGGCGTCACCGGCCGCCGCACACCGCAAAGCGGCGCCTCGATCAGCCGCAGCGCCAGCAGCAGCAGCAGCCCGCCATAGATCACTGCTCCCATCGCCCCGCCGCGCAGCAGCACGCGCAGCCAGCCGGCCCAGCCGATGTGAACCGGCGCCATCCGCTCGGCCCGCCAGTCGGTCATTCCGCGGCGGCCCTCCGGCGGGTGTAAAGGTCGCGATGCTTGGCCGACATCCGGGCGGTATCCATCACCAGAAACACGTCGGTGGTGTTGAAGGCCTGGTCGACCCATGCGCCTTCGCCCACAAAACCACCCAGCCGCAGATAGGCCTTGATCAGGGGCGGCATCGCCAGCATTGCGGCACGCCGGTCAATGCGTGCGGCCTCGATCAGATCCATCGCCATGCCGCAGTCGGGGTTGACCCGAACCCGCAACTCCTCGGGGGCAAGATGGTGGTGATGCAGCCACGACAACGGCTCGGCCAGTGCCGCCACATCGGTGCCGTGAAAGCTTGCCACGCCGAACAGCAGCTCGGCCCCGCGGTCCAGCACATAATCGGCAAGCCCGCCCCACAGCAGGAACATCGCCGGCCCGCCGCGATAGTCCGCATCGACGCAGGACCGGCCAAGCTCCAGCAACCGCCGCCCCGATCGCCGCAACGGCCCAAGGTCATATTCGCCCTCGGTGTAGAACCGCCCGCAGGCGTCCGCGCGATCGCCGGGCAGCAGGCGATACACCCCCACCACATCGTCCAGCGCCGCGGCATCGCGGCGGCGGTCGATCAGCAGCAGATGATCGCAATGCGCATCGAAGGCGTCACATTCCAGCCGGGCGGCGTGATCGACCAGATCGCCAGAGCCGCCCAGTTCCTCGACAAAGACACGATAGCGCAGGCGCTGCGCGGCCTTCAGGTCGCGCTCGGACGCTGCAAGACGCAGCACCAGATGCGGGTCGTCGGCTATCATTCCTGCCTCCTCGCCTGCCCCGGAAGGCGTGGCGGTGTCATAGAAAATGCCCCCCGCGAATGCAACCGCCGCAAAGCACGGTGGCATCGGCGCAACATTGGACAACCCTGAGACGACCTGTAATCAATTGCCGATTGTATACAGCACGGAAACGGCTACTCATTCGGATGTATCGAATACCCATCAAGTATCCTTCGAAGCTCCACCTTGCGACCATCAATGACCACCTTGCCCGCATGTTCAAAGTTCACGGTGATGCGCCCCGCGATATGCGATTGGACCTGCCCGGTCCCCCAGTCCGGACGATCCGGATGGCGGACCAGCATGCCCGGTTCGAGTAGACTGTTCATGTTTCTTCCTTCCGCCTTCCGTGGAGCCTGCGAATGACCGAGAAGACCGACCTGACCGCCCTTCTGGGCTCTCGTATCTGCCACGACCTTATCAGTCCGATAGGGGCGATCGGCAACGGGGTCGAACTTCTGATGATGGACGGATCGATCCGCGGCCCCGAGATGACGCTGATTTCGGAAAGCGTCGCCAATGCCAATGCCCGCATCCGGTTTTTCCGGGTGGCCTTCGGGGCCTCGATGGCCGAGCAGCGCATCGGCCGGCCCGAGATCCTGTCGATCCTGACCGATCTGACCCGCGGCGGGCGGCTTCAGATCGACTGGCAAGGCCCGACCGACCTGCCCCGGCGCGAGGTGAAGGCGGCGTTCCTGCTGATCCTGTGCCTTGAGACCGCCATGGCCTATGGCGGCAAGATCCGGGTCGAGCGGAACGACGCACGATGGACGATGACGGGGCAAGCAAACAAGATGAAGGTCGATGCCGACCTGTGGGAATCGCTGTCCAATCCGATGGCACAGGTGGAAATGTCGGCCTCGCGGGTGCATTTCGCGCTGATCCCCGACGAGATGTCCCGCCAGAACCGCCGCCTGACCGCCGACATCCGCGAGACCGAGATCCGGTTGACGTTCTAGCGATCCGATAGCTTTGGCAACAAAGTCGCCCCTGAAAATCCGCGCGATGACCGGCTGATCCTGCGCACCGCAAAAAGACGGGATGGCCGCAACAGAACCCACCCCTGCGGACCGGGGCGACCCCGAAGCGCCAAAGCGCCCCGGGGCCTGCCGGATCAGAACTTGTAGATCATCCCCAGACGGGCCGACCCAAAGGTGAAATCACCCGAAACACCATCGGTGGTGAAATCGGGGCTGCCGAGGTCGACATACAGAACCTCACCCTTCACGGCCCAGCGGTCGCTCAACTCGTGCCGGATGCCCGCGCCGACCGTCCAGCCAAGCCGGCGTTCGTCGAACCCGCATTCCGTGGCGCCACAGGCCCCCAGATCGGCGCTGCCCTCGATATCGGCAAAAACGACGCCGGCGGTCAGATAGGGCATGGTCGCGCCTTGTGGCGCCCCCACCACCAGACGCGCGGCGCTCATCCAGTTCACATCCGCCGTGCAGCCCTCCTCGCCCGTCAGGCAGGGCGTGGTCCCGCCGAACTCGCGATCCGACGACATGTCGCCCGCAGTCAGGTCGGCCTCGAACCCGAACGACAGATTGCCGCGGCGGGCAAACTCGCGACCGAAGCCCACCGTTCCGGCAAAGCCCGAAATGCTGATGTCGGTGACGTTGTCCGTATCGCTGCCGTTGTAGGTGTATTCCGGCCCAGAAAAGGTCTTGCCGATCGCGCCGAACGCATACCATCCCGGCAGACTTGACGCTGCGGCCGCGGGCTCGGGTTCAAGGATCGGCTCGTTCAACGATCCTGCCATGGCCGGGGCGGCCAGCAGGGACGCGACGATAGCGAAACTAACACTTTCATGACGACACCTTCATAAGACATGTCGGCAAGTATAAACGATTATCCGTCCGCTCAGCGGTCATGCCATCGAAAAATCCATGCTGTTGCAACGATGCACGCGGCCCGGCTTGGCGGACCGCGTCAAAGCCGATCACGGCTTGCCCCCGACCTGCGTCGCCGGCGTCAGGCCCGGATCGTCCCGTCCCCTTCGACCAGATACTTGAAGCTGGTCAACTGCTCGGCCCCGACCGGGCCGCGGGCGTGCATCTTGCCGGTGGCGATGCCGATCTCGGCGCCCATGCCGAACTCGCCGCCGTCGGCGAACTGGGTCGAGGCGTTGCGCATCAGGATCGCGCTGTCGAGCTGCCGGAAGAACCGATCCGCCACGGCGTCGTTCTCGGTCAGGATCGATTCGGTATGGCTTGACCCGAAACGGCGGATATGGGCGATCGCCCCGTCCACCCCATCGACCAGCTTCGCGGCAATGATCATGTCCAGAAACTCGTGCCCGAAATCGTCGGGCCGGGCCGGCACCGTGCCGGGGATCTGCGCCAGTTCACCCTCGGCCCGGACCTCGACGCCGGCGGCCAGCAGATCGGTCACCAGCACCGCCCCGTGTCTGGCGAAAAAGGCGCGGTCGATCAGCAGACATTCCGCCGCGCCGCAGATCCCGGTGCGGCGGGTCTTGGCGTTCAGCACCACGCGGCGGGCCTTTTCCAGATCCGCGTCGCCATCGGCATAGACATGGCAGATCCCTTCCAGATGCGCGAACACCGGCACCCGTGCTTCGGACTGCACCAGACCCACCAGCCCCTTGCCGCCGCGGGGCACGATCACGTCGATGAACTCGACCATGCGCAGCATCTCGGCCACGGCGGCGCGGTCGCGGGTCGGAACGCGCTGGATCGCATCCTGGGGCAGGCCCGCGGCACGCAGACCGTCTTGCAGGCAGGCATGGATGGCGCCCGAGGAATGGAAACTTTCCGATCCGCCGCGCAGGATCACCGCATTGCCCGATTTCAGGCACAGCGCGCCGGCATCGGCGGTCACGTTGGGGCGGCTTTCGTAGATCACGCCCACCACACCCAGGGGCGTGCGCACCCGGCGGATATGCAGCCCCGAGGGCCGATCCCATTCGGCGATCACCTCGCCCACGGGATCTTTCTGCGCCGCGACCGAGCGCAGGCCCTCGACCATGGCGGCGATCCGGCCGTCGTCCAGCTTCAGCCGGTCCATCATCGCAGGGCTGAGTCCCTTGGCCGCGCCATAGGCCAGATCTTCGGCATTGGCGGCAAGGATGGCCGGCCGGCTGTCCATCAACGCCTCGGCGGCGGCGAACAGCGCCTCTTGCTTGCGGGCCGGATCGGTGCAGGACAACTCGACCGCCGCGGCCCGCGCGCGTTCGCCGATCTGCCGCATCAAGCCCTTCACATCGCCCTCGCCCATCTGCCTCTTGCCTTTCTTCAGATCACCATGTCGTCGCGGTGGATCAGTGCCGCCCGCCCCGGATAGCCAAGGATGCCCTCGATCTCGGCCGAGCGGTGGCCGGCGATCTGAACCGCCTCGACCGCCGTGTAACGGCTGAGCCCCTTGCCCAGAACCTCGCCCATCGGGCCGGCGATCTCGACCGGATCGCCACGGCCAAAGTTGCCCTCGATCCCCACGACGCCCGCGGGCAGCAACGACTTGCCGGCCTTCAGCGCCACGACCGCGCCGGCATCCACCTTCAGCGTGCCGCGCGGCTTCATCGCGTTGATCCAGCGTTTGCGCGCCGCCTGCGGATCGCCCTGGGCCACGAACCACGTCCGCGCCGCGCCCTGTTCCAGCGCCTTCAGCGGCCGCAGAACCGAACCTTCCATGATCGCCATGGCACAGCCGCCCGCCACCGCGGTCTTGGCGGCCATGATCTTGGTCTTCATCCCGCCCTTGGACAGCCCCGAGATCGGATCGCCGGCCATCGCCTCAAGCTCCGGCGTGATCGTCTCGACCAGATCGAACCGCTGGGCGGTGGGGTCTTCCTTGGGGTTGGCGGAATAAAAGCCGTCCACATCCGACAGCAGCACCAGCTGATCCGCCCCCACCGTCACCGCGATCTGCGCCGCCAGCCGGTCGTTGTCGCCATAGCGGATCTCGTCGGTGGCCACGGTGTCGTTTTCGTTCACGATCGGCACCGCGCCCAGACCCAGCAAGGTCTCCATCGTGGCGCGGGAATTCAGATAGCGGCGGCGATCCTCGGTATCTTCCAGCGTCACCAGAACCTGCGCGGTGGTGATGCCGTGGGGGGCGAGCACTTCCTCATAGGCGCGGGCCAGCCGGATCTGGCCCACCGCCGCCGCCGCCTGACTTTGTTCCAGCGCCAGCGCCCCGGGTGCAAGGCCCAGCACCCGCCGCCCCAGCGCGATCGACCCCGAGGACACCAGAATGACCTGCGTGCCGCGGGTCCGCGCCTCGGCCACATCCAGCGCCAGCGCCGACAGCCACTGCCGGCGCAGCCCGTCGCGATCGACCAGCAACGCCGAGCCGATCTTGACGACCAGCCGCTTCGCCTGCCGGATATCGGGCGCCTGCAAAGGCATCAGGGGTGCCACGGCGCCTGTTCCTCTTGTCCGTCGCCGCGCGCGGCCTCGATCTCGGCCCAAAGGGCGCGCAGAACCTCGTTCAGGCTGGTGCCCGCAACGCCGGAAATGGTGTAAACCTTGCCGCCGGTGGCCTTTTCCAGTGCCCGGCGCCGGTCCGAGACCTGTTTGGGGTCCATCGCGTCGATCTTGTTCATCGCGGTGATGCGCGGCTTGTCGGCCAGCGCGCCGCCATAGGCATCAAGTTCGTGGATGATGGTGCGGTAATCCTTGGTGATCGTCGACGAGGTGCCGTCGATCAGATGCAAGAGCACCGAACAGCGTTCGACATGGGCCAGAAACTGGTCGCCCAGCCCCCGCCCCTCGGAGGCGCCTTCGATCAGGCCGGGGATGTCGGCCATCACGAATTCCTTGCCGTCGATCCCGACAACGCCAAGGTTCGGCACCAGCGTGGTAAAGGGATAATCCGCGATCTTCGGCCGCGCGTTCGAGGTGGCGGCCAGAAAGGTCGATTTCCCCGCATTGGGCAGGCCCAGAAGGCCCGCATCCGCAATCAGCTTCAACCGCAGCCAGATCGTGCGGTCGATGCCGGGCTGGCCCGGATTGGCCCGCGCCGGCGCCCGGTTGGTCGAGGATTTGAACCGCAGGTTGCCCCAGCCGCCATTGCCGCCCTGCGCCAGCAACACGCGCTGGCCGACCGTCGTCAGGTCGGCGATCACGGTTTCCTCATCCTCGTCCAGAATTTCGGTGCCCACCGGCACCTTCAGCACGATGTCGTCGCCGGTCTTGCCGGTGCGCTGGCTGCCCATGCCGGGCTGGCCGGACTTCGCGAAGAAATGCTGCTGATAGCGGAAGTCGATCAGCGTGTTCAGCCCGTCGACCGCCTCGGCCCAGACCGAGCCGCCATTGCCGCCGTCGCCGCCATCGGGGCCGCCGAATTCGATGAACTTTTCGCGCCGGAAGCTGACGCAGCCCCCACCGCCGCCGCCCGAACGAATATAGACTTTGCAGAGGTCAAGGAATTTCATGGGCGCGGCTTTCCGGTTGGTCGCCTCAGGCGATAAAGAGAAACGGGCCGAGGCTCAAGCCTCGGCCGCCAGAATGGCCCCACACCGCGCGTCGGTCACATCCGGCGCAGATAGGTCCAGGTGGGCACCCGTGCATTGCGCGCAACCGAGAACGCCTCGGCATCGCCGATATATTCGAAGCCGCAGTTGGTCAGCACCCGCGCCGATTGCGGATTGTCCTGAAACACCGCGGCAAAGATGGTGCGAGAACCCTGCGGGTTGGCCTCGATCAGCGCCCGCACCGCTTCCGAGGCAAAGCCCGCGTTCCAGAACGCCGGCGCCACCCAATAGGCGATCTCGGACTGGTCCCGATCCAGCTTCTTCAACGAGATCACGCCCAGAATCTCGGACAGGCCCGAAGCCGAGCCATCCATCACCCAGACATCTTCGGTCCGCTGGTCCGACATGGCGCGGGCCACGAACGCCTCGGCCGCGCCGGGGGGCAGCGGATGGGGAATGCCGCGCGTGCCTTCGGCCACCCGACGGTCGCCCGCATACATGGCAAACAGCCCCGCATCGGACTTCTGCACCGGCCGCAGCATAAGGCGCCCGCCATGCGGATGCGCACCGGCCAGGGTCTCGGTCGTCGGGATCACGTCAAGCGTCACGGCTTCCTCCTGATGAAGCGGCCTGAACCGAAGGGATGCCTTCGGAACCGTTTTCTATGTCTGGTGCGGAACCGGGAAAAGGAAGGGGGACCGGCTTTCCAGCCGATCCCCCGCACCAGTTTGACCTGTGAAGGTTCGGCTTACTCTGCGGCCTCCGCGACCGGACGCACAGAGATGAAGGTGCGGCCCTTGAGGCCCTTCTTGAACTCGACGCGGCCTTCGACCACGGCAAAGATCGTGTGATCACGGCCCATGTCGACGCCCGAGCCCGGGAACCAGGTGGTGCCGCGCTGACGCACGATGATATTGCCCGGAATGGCGGCCTGGCCACCATACAGCTTCACGCCGAGACGACGGCCAGCCGAGTCGCGGCCGTTGCGGGACGAACCGCCTGCCTTCTTGTGTGCCATGGATTGTTACTCCTTCGCGCTGGCGTTGTGGGCGGCACGGCGCGCATCGGCGGTGCCGGTGGCAGCGGCCACACCCGACTGCTCGCCGCCCGAGGCCAGAACGTCCGTCACACGCAGAAGCGTGAGCTGCTGACGATGGCCCTTGGTGCGCTGCGACGAATGCTTCCGGCGGCGCTTGACGTAGTGGATGGTCTTTTCGCCCTTGATCTGGGCGATCACCTCGGCCTGAACCGCGGCGCCGGCCACGAAGGGCGCGCCGACGGTCACGGACTCGCCGCCGACCATCAGGATATCGTTGAACTGGATCTTCTGGCCGGCTTCCGCCGCCAGTTTCTCGACGCGCAGCACGTCGCCGGCTTGCACCTTGTACTGCTTGCCGCCTGTCTTGAGGACCGCGAACATGGGTCTTTCCTTCTTGCTCCGCGTCCTTCGGCCCCGGTGCGACCCGGCGTTTGATGCCTTCGGACAGCGCACCCCGCAAAGGGTGTCATTGATGGTTTCGCCCGCCAGACGCCGACGAATAGAGAAACCCGGCAAGACTGGTCCAGCCGGGATGCGCGCTTATCCGGGATCGGCGCGTCTTAGTCAAGCTTTTCGATGTCAGATGTCCTCGCCCTGCATCTGGCGCGCGGCGGCCCGCCCCAGATCGCGCGAGATCGCGGAAAACACGGTGTCGAAGGCGGCAAAAGTGGCCGCGTTCAGCCGCCTGCCCTCGGCCGAGCGCGAAAAGGCGATGTAGTCGCGCAGATCGTCATCCGACAGCGGACCATAGGCCAGCGCCAGATAGGGGTAAAGCCATTCTTCGGTTTCGCGCCGAACCTCGGGTTCTTGCGTCCAGACATCGGCCAGCATCTGCTCTTCGCTCATCGGCTCATCGAAGGCCGCGCCCTCGATCATGCCGCGGTAAAAGGCCAGATTCGCGTTCAGCGCGCCCGCCACGTTCAACTCGATCAGGTCATTCGCTTCGGCAAAGTCGCGCAGCAGGCCAAGGCGCGGATCGTCGTTGGCGGTCATGTCCTCGACAACGACCTTGGCGGCTTCTTCGGTCGACTCGTCCAGCAGCGCACGTCGGGCCTCGATCTCAAGGCCAAGGATGCGCTGGCCGCGCTCGCTGCCGAAGAAATCAAGGATGCCGCCGATCACCGAAGGATCGGCCGCCACCTCGCGTTCCAGCGCGGCGTCGAACCGTTTGCGCATGGTGTCCGTGTCGTAGATCAGCCCGACAACCGCCTGCCAGCGCGCCCCGCCGCGGCCGGGAAACAGCTCGTCCTCAAGGCTTGCGCCGTATTCCAGCCCCTCTTCGCGCATGACCTCGACGACCTCGGCGATACGCAGCGCCTCGCCCAGGGCGGCCACCTGCACCGCCGGAGCGACAACCTGCGAATCGCCCCTGTCCTTGGCTGGCGGCGCCTCGGCCATCAAGGGCGCTGCCCCCCCCGCAAGAAGGGCTGCGAACGCAAGGCGACGAAGCGACGGGGGGACGGACATGAAAGCCTCTGACGCAAGCGGTTCTGCCAATAGCTAGTCGCTTGCCCGCCCCTTGCCAAGGGACGAGGCAACCCCGCGCCGCACCGCTGCGTGATCATGCCGTCGATTTGTCGCTTGCAACCGACGCCATGCTCCGCTAAACGCCGACGCCACGAAGACCCCTGACGCGGAGAGGTGGCAGAGTGGTCGAATGCGGCGGTCTCGAAAACCGTTGTCGGTGTGAGCCGACCCAGGGTTCGAATCCCTGTCTCTCCGCCACTTCAAGGGCTTAAGCGCTTGTTCCTCAACGGAAAGCCAAAAGTCCTTCCCCCTTTTCTTCCCCCAACGCGCGCCGGACGTTACCGGCTTTCAGGCGACAAGATGGGCCGGGGGCGCCTTCATCTTCACGTGAATGGCAATCGGAACCGGCGGGGAAAACGAAACGCTCGCTTCCACAATTCGAGGCATGGGAAAGCGCCTCTGTTCTGGATGGGCGAAAACCCGGCCATTGAGCGCGGTCCCGTGCGCCTTGGGCCAAAGCGGGAAGCCCCCCCCAGCCATCAGGTTCTTCCCGGCCTTGCACGCCAAGGGTAGTTCGCGCCCCGACATGCGCCTAGCGGCAGGGCGCGCAACGGGGGCTATACCGGTGGGCGTCCAAAGTAGCAGGCTTGCGAAGTCGGATACCGGCGCCCCCCTTCGTTCTCACCGCGAACGACAGGCAAGGGGCGCTAGGGGTGCGGCCCATCAGTTGCGCCCCCATCGCTGGGCTCTGTTGCACAAATCACGTGAGGGATTCATCTGGTGTTATCCGGCGTGGTAGCAGGGCCGCATGAGCAGACCGACCCCCCCGAGCTACAAGACCAGGAACTGGCCGGCCTATAACGAAGCGCTGAAGCGCCGTGGCTCGCTGACG
>NZ_OAOQ01000027.1 GCF_900207575.1 Cereibacter ovatus | reverse complement strand
CCGAAGCCGAGGCCAACTTCTATGCCGCTCTGGAAACCGAGCCCATGGCCGCGTAACTAACCGAAATCAGCCTCCGGCAAACCCGGCGCGGTTCACTCCGTGGTGAGTGGAACTGCCGCGGCCGGAACATCAGAAAAAGTCTGCGCTTCCGGCCTCGACCGCGACGGTATCGCATCCGATCAGGACCGCCGCGAGGCTTTTTTGGTTTACCGCTCGGATCGGCTCTGACGTGTCCACTCTTACGATCGTATCAACCTGATCGGCGAGCCGTTCGACATATCCGGCCAAGCCCTGCAACGACTGCACGAGATTATCGATCTCTTGCAGTGTCGGGAGATCTGAAGGGGAAGGAGCCGTGCGGGAAATGGTGCGGCCGACGGCATCCTCGATATCCGCGCCCATCTCTGCAAGCCGGTGCAACTGCTTGCCCAATCGTTCCATAAGAATGTTCAGGGGGATCGAGGTGCTCATAGTGCGCCCACGACGGTCTGGATTGCCCGTCGCATTCCGTCGGTTGTGAAGGGCTTTTTCAGAAAGTTGTTCATGCCCAGTGCCTGCCCTTTCTCGATGATGTCGCGGTTTGCGGTGCCGCTGACGAGGATGAAACCCATTCGCTGGGTCGTCTTGTTCTCGCGAATGCCCTTGAGAAGTCCCAAACCGTCAAGTCCAGGCATGTTGTAGTCCGAAATCACAAGATGCACGGGATTGGCCGCTAGCTGACGCAGCGCGCTTGCGCCGTCCTTGCAGAAGTCGATCTTCTTGATGCCCAGTTCTTCGAGCGCCTGGATGATCAGCCCGCGACTCGTGGACATGTCGTCCACCACCATGATCCGGATGCTGTCCCTCAGTGCCATCAGTATTCTCCTTTCCCCCGCCTGTCGGGGATATGCGAAGCGCGCAGGCGATATGATGTCATGCCAACCGTTTCGAATTGGTGTCTGACCGAAGACGAAAGTCGTTCGGAATGTCCGATGAAAAGATATCCGCCTGGAGCCAGCGTCCCCGCAAAGCCACGCCAGACCCGTTCCTGCATGGCCGAGTCGAAATAGATCGCAACGTTGCGGCAGAAGATCACTTGGAATGGCCCTGTCACCGGCCATGGCTTCGCGAGATTCAGTGTCTTGAAGGTCACCAGCGCCTTGATCTCATCGCCGATCTGACAATTTCCGGCCTTGTCCGCCGGGCTGAAATGGCGCTTGCGGACATCCTCGGGCAGCTCCGACAGTGCCGCTTCGACGTAGCTTCCCTGCTGGGCCGCGAGCAGGATCTGTCGGTCAATATCGGTCGCAAGGATCTTCAGGTCTAGCGATCCCGCCCCGGGACAGAGGCGTAACACCGTCATGGCGATGCTGTAGGGCTCTTCGCCCGAGGAACATCCGGCCGACCATAGGCGAACCCTATCTCCACGACGGGCGGCGGCAACCAGGGGTGGCAAGACCGTTTCGGCCAGAAATTCGAAATGATGGTCTTCGCGAAAGAACCGCGTTGTGTTGGTTGTCATGATCGAGATGAACACCGCGCGCTCGTATTCTGATTCGGGCTGCGAGATCAGGTCGATATAATCTGTAAAATTGTCGATCGAGAGTTGGCGCAGGCGCTTGACCAGACGGGCATAGACCAGCGCCTCCTTGGCGTCGGCCATGGCGAGTCCGGCCTCGTCATGCGCGATGCGTGCAATCCGCTGAAAATCGTCCGCGGATAGCGGCAGATCCCGTTCTTCTGTCAGGCAGTGCCGGATATCCTGCATCATAAGTCGCGATCTCCGACCCCGGGGATGACGGCTGAAAGGTCGATCAGGCGGAGCATTCGCTGCTCCATCGCGATGACCCCGCGGACAAAAGCCTGCGTCACCTCCGACCCGACACGAGGGGTCGCCTGCACCGCCGTGGGAGCGACCGTAAGGATGTCAGAGACCGCATCGACCAGAAGCCCCGCGATCTGCGTTTCAATCACCGCGATAATGATGACATGCCGCGTGTCGGGCTGAAGTGCACCGAGTGCCAGGCGCTCGGCGAGGTTGATGATTGGCACGACTGCGCCGCGAAGGTTGATCACTCCCATCACATAGGGCGGGGCATGGGGCAGCACCGTCGTGGGAGTCCAACTGCGGATTTCGCGCACGCTGCGGATATCAAGGCAGAATTCCTGATTGCCAATACGGAATGCGACGATCTCGCGAAGGTCGGATGCGGTGCGGGGCACTGCCATGGGTCAAACCTCGGGATTGAGGGACGGATCGCCGGAACCGAGTGCGACCGCCTCTTCTGGATCGATGATAAGTGCGATGCGGCCGTCGCCGAGAATGGTGGCGGCCGCAATGCCGGGGATGCGGCCGTAGCCATTCTCGAGGCCCTTGATCACCACCTGGCGTTGGTCATGAATGCCGTCGACGACGAGGGCGCAGAGCTTCTGGCGACCCGTTTCGACGAGCAGTAGAACCGTGCTGTCATAGCGGCGAACCGGACTGCGATATCCGAAGATCGCCCCGCAATCGACGATCGGGATGAAACTGCCACGGATGGCGACGACCTGTTCGCCGGCACCGAGAGAATGCACGTCCTGCGGTCGCGGACGAAGCGTTTCAATGATGGCAGGAACGGGAACCACCATGGTGTGTCCCGCGACATCGACAACCATTCCGTCAAGCACCGCCAAAGTAAGGGGAAGACTGATCGAAAACGTCGTGCCCTTGCCCGGTTCGGAGGCGATGGCGATACGCCCGCCCAGGGCCTGGATCGCGCTCTTGACGACGTCCATGCCGACCCCGCGCCCGGAGAGGTCCGAGACCACGGCGGAGGTCGAGAATCCGGGAAGAAAAAGCAGCGAGTCAATCTCTTCGTCGGCCAACTGGGCGTCCTCGGGAACGAGCCCCTTCGACTTGGCGATGTCCAGAACCCTGGGGCGGTTGATTCCCCCACCATCGTCGCGCACCTCGATAAGAACGCGACCCGATCGGTGTTCGGCCGAGAGAATGATCGTGCCGGTTTCAAATTTGCCAGCGGCTTGGCGCTTCTCTGGCGATTCGATCCCGTGATCGACCGCATTGCGGATCATGTGGGTGAGAGGATCGGCCAGACGCTCGATCACTGTCTTGTCGACCTCTGTCGTTTCGCCTTCGGTGACAAGCCGGATCTGCTTTCCGGCGATGTCGGCCGCCTCGCGGGCGATGCGCGACATGCGCTGGAACAGCGGCTTGATGGCCTGAGCCCGGATGGCCATCACACTTTCCTGAATCTCGCGGGCCAGGCTCTTGAAATCGTCCAGCCTTGTTCGGATTGGAGAACGTGGTGGCACGCCCTCGTCCTGCACACATTGGGAGAGCATTGCCTGGTTGATGACAAGTTCGCCCACGATGTTGATAAGGCGATCCACACGGTCGAGTTCAACTCGCACGGTCGCACGCGGGGGCGAGGATTTCTCATTGTCCCGAGATGCCGTGGGAACGGCGGCAGACAGGGTGCCGGAGCTGGGTGGCGTGCTGTCCTCAGCCGGTGGATCCCAGCTTGGCGCTCCAGGATCTGGGGCGGTCGGATTGCCGGGGTCGGTGGGAGAGGGCGTGTCGGACAACAACCTGATTTCGAGGGTGCAAAGGCCTTCGACGAACTCGAAAACCTCGTCGATCTGATGCTCGGGCTCGTCGGTCTCCAGCGTGAGTTCCCAGGAAAGCCAGCTTTCTTGCCAGTCCAACGCATCAAAATCGGGCAGACGTGACCGGTCGAGGCGCACCTCCAGCTGTCCGAGATCTGCGAGAACACGGAAGAGAACGCAGGGATCGTTGCCACAGGAATAAAGCCCTCGCAGGGGACTGAATGTGATCGCATAGCGACGGTTGCCTTCGGGCAGAGGTGCCGCGTCCATGTCCAGATCGAGGGTCAGCGCCATGGGCACGAAGCCAAAATCCTCGGCATCCGCGTCGCTTGTCGCGTCCTCATCTCCAGCGGCGGCGGCCAGTTCGCGCACAAGTGCGGCACTGTTATCCGCTTCGACAGCGGCACCCGTTCGTGCCGCCTGAAGCAGATCGGACAATTGGTCGGCCGCGCGGTGGAAGAGATGGAGCAATGCCGGCTCAGGCATGATCCGTCCGGCACGCAAGGCGTCCAGTGTCGTTTCGAACTGGTGCGCAAAGCGCACGAGCGTATCCAACTTGAAGGCGCCTGCCCCGCCCTTGATCGAGTGGACGGCCCTGAAGACGGCGTTGATTGTTTCGGGATCCGCACCTGTGTCCCAACTGTCGTCAATCCGGTCGAGACCGTCGTTAAGGGCCTCCATCAGGTCTTCGCACTCGATGAAGAAGGTTCCGCGAATATCCGCATGATCCATGGCGGGCCTCAGGCAGCGGTGACGCGGCGCAGCGCCGAGACAAGCTTGGCTTCGTCGAACGGTTTGACGATCCAAGCGGTTGCTCCGGCCTCGCGGGCACGCGCCTTGAGTTCTGCCGCGCTTTCGGTTGTCAGGACGATGATAGGCAGTGCGGAATGCTCGGCCTTGTCGCGAACCGCCTTGATGAAGCCAAATCCATCTAGGCGCGGCATGTTGATATCGGTGATCACGGCATCGGGCACAGCGAGTGCAAGTTTTTCCAGCCCGTCGATACCGTCGATCGCGAGTTGAACCTCAAATCCGGCCTGGACAAGGGCCTCTCGGAGAAGTTCCCGGATTGTTCGTGAGTCGTCGATGGCCAGCACGGTCAGTGGCATGGGGCTACGTCCTCGTAAAGTTCGGAAGGGTCGACCCCCAGACGGGCGAGGTCGTCGGTAAAGGCCAGGGAAGGAAGATCGCAACTGAAGGGAATACCGTCACGACGCCATCGAACGGCGGCAGAAAGCAGAACCTGCACGGCGAGCCCCCCCACAAACGTAACGGTGCTGCAGTCGATGTGGATTGGCTTGCCTTGCTCACGAGAAAGGATGGAATACAGGTTGCGGGCTGCCTGATGGTCCAGGCGGGCAGGGAGATCAATGCGTGTGGTCATGGTTCACCGCGGTGGTTGAAGATGCCGGGATCCCCGACAAAGGGTTAGAAAAAGATGACATCACCGGCTCCTCTTTCGATCTGGACTTCCGGTTTCTCGACAGGCAGGTCTACATCGCCATTTAGGAACATCTGCTGAGCACGCCCGCTGGCCGGCCAGAATCGGATGCGGCGCGCCCGAGTTCCGCCGAGGCTTTGGCCGGTGCAGGCGATCCCTTCCGATTCTAGAAACCGTAAAGCGAATGCAGCATTTGCGCGCCCGATTGTTCCCAGCCGGGCGTTCATCATGGCGCCTCCGAAGAGCTTTGCCTGCAGCCGGTGCCGCCGCCCGCCGAGCTTGAGTACCCCGTTGATCAACAACTCCATGGCGTGTAATCCGTAGCGAAGCTGTCCCGAATTGTCGAAACTGGCATCCGGCAGCAGAAAGTGATTCATTCCGCCGACCTTTGCCTCTTGATCGCATAGGCATGTGCAGACACATGAACCCAGAATTGTCACAAGGACTGTTGCCTCCGAAGCGGATGCCTCACACCCACCTTGCATGACGTGAATGTTTTGGACTTCGTTTTTTGCCGAGGTCGCATCATCCATTCGAATTTCTCGATTGTTTTTTCGTCCTGAAACGGAGCTTGAAGATCGGAGGCTGGACACGTCAGAAATCCTCCCATCCCGATTCAGATTTCGGAGTTGCTATCGCCTGACGCTTCGAGGCTGCAGGGGCGAGCTGGCGCGTGCGGAAGCTCAATACGGGGTTGCGGTCGTGGTTTTCTTGGTTGAGGCGGAAGTTTTTTACCGTCTCGAAGAGCGAATTGGCGTCTTGGGTAAGCGACTCGCTTGCAGCTGTGGCTTCCTCGAGGCGAGCGGCATTCTGCTGTGTGGAATGATCAAGATTGTTTACTGCGCAGTTGATTTCAGCGAGACTGGCTGATTGCTGTTTTGAAGACACCGCAATTTCGGAGACAAGCTCTGAAATTTCAGATACGGAGTTCACGATTTGCTTCAGTGCATCGCCTGTCTTTCCGACGAGGTCGACACCACGGCGAACCTGATTGCCACTTTTCAGGATGAGGTCAGTGATCTCGCGGGCAGCCTCGGATGATCGCTGCGCAAGTGCCCTGACTTCGGAGGCAACGACTGCGAAACCACGGCCCGCCTCGCCGGCTCGGGCGGCCTCGACGCCGGCGTTCAGTGCGAGAAGATTGGTTTGGAACGCGATGTCATCAATTACCTTGACGATAGAGGTGATCTTTTCTGAAGATGCCGCGATCATATCCATCGCCGCTACCGTCTCCACTACGACATGGCCACTCTGTTCAGCGCTCGCCTTGGCATCAGCGACGACCCGGTCGGCCTCGGCGGCGCCTTCAGCGGCGGTTCGGACGGAAACAGTGAGCCCGTCGAGAGCCGCGGCGGTTTCTTCAAGAGTGGCGGCAGTGTTTTCGGTGCGCTGCGCCAGAGACTGAGCTGTCGAGCTTATGTCATGTGCCTCGTTACGTATGCTTTCCGCCGCTGCAATGACCTCACGCATTATGAGCACCAAGTGATCCACTGTGCCATTGTAGGCTTGGCGCAAATCGTCGAGGCCACCTTCGAGCGGTTGATCGATTCTTTGGGTGAGATCGCCACAGCCGAGGTTTAGAAAGGCATCGCGCAGGATAGCAACGGCGCCGTCTTGATTTTGCAGATAGTTCGACTTTGTCGAAACTTCAGATTCGATATCCGCAATGACACCTGCCGCATCAATGCTGAAGATTACGATTCCACCTGCTGGCACTGCCACGAGCCTGACGATGGAGGTGTGATTGCTCCCAGCGGAGAAGGACCGAACTGTACACTGCGCGACGCCCCGCTGCCAAGCCTCTTGGATGATGTCGCTGGTGGATTTCGGATTTCCCAGGGCCTGTGAGAGATTTATCGCCTTCCCGTCAAATGCCTGAGAAAAAGAATCGTTGGATTCAAGTAGATTTCCATCATCGTCGAAGTGGGCCCATGCCATTCCTTGATCAAGTGCCTTTATCAGTGCGCCTTCGTTGGTGTTTGTCATGGCATTGTTGAATATCAGGGCAAAACCCTTGGCAGGTTCGCCCATCCTGCTGGCGGTAATATCGTATGTATTGCCATCGATCTCAATGGTTGTCGGGCCTGTATCGTTGTGGATTGCTCCAAGGTCGGGATGTATCGTTGTGATTGGAGTGCCTGCGAGTTCATTCGCCGGTTTTGATGTGATGAGAGCTGCGGCTTGGTTGGCAAAGAAAATTCTGCCATTGGGTTGAAGGAATATGATCGGAGTTGAAAGTGACGATAACACCGATTCCATTTTAAGGAGTTTCTTGTCGTCTGCGTGATCGCGTGTCAGTCGCAACTGAAGGTCGTAAATGCCCTTCTCTATTACGGAAAGCTCGTCTCTGCTTGTCGTGGAAATTTGCTTGTCGATCGATCGATCGTGCACAAGTCCATCGATAGTTTCCGCGGTTTTCCAGAGGCGTGCGGATTTTCTCGAGCTGAGCAATCCTGCAATTATTGTCAGGCTCAAGGCGAGGGTGAACAATGTGATCGCGGAGCCCATCCATGTGCCTGCATTGGCGATAGAATTTTCGAAGCGGATCGCAAAGGCACCGGTCGCAGAGTGGTCATCATCGCGCTCCACGGGAGTGGCGAGAATTGTTCCGCCCGATGTGCGGAGCATCGTCCGTTCGGCCACTGCTTTGCGAGCCAATTCCAGTAATTCGATGTCGGTGGCGGCATCTGCGCCAGATATTGCAACCGGACGACCGGCCTGATCGACGGCGATCGCTGCCACGGTTCCTCCCCTCGACGCGGAGATTGCCGCGTCAAGCAGATCCTCGATCCGGCGTACGTCACGAAAAGCCAGGGCGGCGCGACCTTGTCGGCTGACAATCTCAACCAACGCCTCTGCTTGTTTGGTCTGGAGTGCAAAAGTCTCAGTGCGCACGGCCCAGATCGTCGACGCCAGTCCTGCGCATGTCAGTGGAAGCACGCAAGCCAGTATAAGGAACATTTGCCGGGTAGTGTGCCGGTGAATGAATGGCGGCCGTGCTAGCGAGGTCATATTGATCGTCCATTCTCTGGCCCGATGGCAAGGCAGAGGCCGTGTCGTCGGGGTGTCATTGTCAGCATCGCCCGTCAGCGGGTTGCTGGCAGGGTAGGGAGTAGCTCTTTAGCAAAGGTGAAAATTGGCGCGGTGACTGTCAGAAAAGCACGGCGGAAAGGTCGTCATCATCCGCTGCCGGTGGCATCTCGGCAGGTTCGGTCTCGACAGCCTGGGGAAGAAGATCGCGAAGGATCGTATCATGGACGAGTCGCTCTGCGGCCATCGTATACCCATTTCGGATGCCGGCCATGGTTTGCGGCGTCTCTGGCCCGGCATCCCTTTCTGACAGGAGAGACGACCAGAACTCCAGCTCTGGCGTCAGTCCGGCGAGGTCAGCGAATGCTGAAGAGTGCCCGTCAAGCGCAGATACGCCGGCGGCAACATCGCGTTCCGCCATGCGACGCTCTCGCTCAATGGTCGCACCGGTTGTCTGTATCCCGGTTTCGATCCGCGACAGGCAATTGAAAACTCGTTCGCCAGCTTGGGTCAGCTGGTCCAGATCGATGCGGAAGTTGCCCGAAAGATCGGCGGTGGTTTTGCCGGCTTCGTTCGCCATGTCCGACAGACCTTCGTTGATCTGGCGAAGACGGTCTGCCGATGTGGCAGCAAGTTCTCGCAACTGAAGCGATATCTCTCGCAGAGCGAGAGCCTCGTCGCCCAGTTGGACACAAGCGATAACTGCGTTGAGGCCGATCATACCCATCCGCTCTTCCACGCCTGTCATCCGGCCAAGGATCTGGAGCAGATTGTTCAAACCCTCTGACAGCCCCTCGGCGACATCGACGAGCCTGCCCTGTGCGGACCTGCAGTCGCAGAGCAGTTCTCGCAGGCGTTGAAGATGGTGCTTGAGATTGTGCCGGGGAGCCGTCGCGATGCGCGCACTGATGCGGCCGATCTCTGCCGTTTCCTGCCCGGAATCCCGCAAGGCACAACGCGCAGTGACGATGGCGGCGGCGTGACGTTCGTGGGCGTCACGCAGTTGTCCCGCAGCAAGCGCCAGAATGATGCGTGCTGCGGCCGGATCGACATCGAGAACGCCCGCTGAGGGCTCCAGAAAGGCTGCAATATGTTCGAGTCGCTGTCGCGTGGTGTCGCCAATTTGCAGCGATAGGACGGCTGTCGTGATTGCCCTGCGGAAATCGTCGCCATGTCGGACCAGAACGCTTCCTTCTGTGGTGGTGCGGGCCAACTCGATTTCAAAGGCCGCCATGTCGAGACGCAGGCCGGCGAGGGTCTGCCCGAGATTGCGCCCTAGCAGATGGGACAAGGACTGCGCCTCGGCCGCTGCCACCTGGATGCGATGGCCCAAAACTTCGACCGTCTCGCTGATCTGTCCGATGATGCCACTGGCCTCGAGCACCTGAGATGTCGCTGCCGTAGTGAAGACATCAAGGCCCGTATTCTGTTCTGTCAGCGATGCCACCGTGACCCGCGCATTCAGCGCGACGATGGACATGGTGCGGATCACCTGCCGCATCGCTGCGAGATCGGCATTCAGAACGTCCGAGCGGGCAGCCAGAGCAGCGATACGGTCAAACAATGGGCCGCCGTTTGCGGCGAAGCTGAGGGCGCGTTCCTCAAGACGTGCAGCCTCGGCTGCGGCATCGGCGAATTCACCGGCATCGACAAGGGCCAGCAGGTTGGTCAGCGGTATGGATAGCCGATCGAAGCGGCCGATGGCCTGTTCGAGACTTGATCCGGCACGAAGAAAGGCCTTTTCGGTTGCACAGGCGAGACCAGAAATCTGCTTGGCCACACGGCGTATGGCACTTCGGGACAGGCGGGTGCTGACGACAGGCTTCCCCATCTGGTGCAGGGGTGGGCGGGCCACTTGTCCGGACGGATCGGTGCCATGCAGGGCAGTTCCGTCGATCTGGTTCGGTAGTGCCATGTCAGAACCTGCTTTGTATGGGGAACATCCGCCGTCTGTGGGCGACCGACAGGTGAGGGGAGCGTTGCTGGTCCGGGAATGGACCTGAACGGCGTGCAACGGAGGGCATCATTCATTGCGCTCCGGCGCGGCACGGCGCTGGAAACTTTCGTCCAGATCGTCCTGGCCGGAAGCGAGGTCGAAGATGAAACCACCCCTGGTTCTCGTTGCGGGTGAAATTTTGGAACGACCCTTCTGGACCTCGGGACCGTTTTGACGGGGCTGCGTCACAGTCGGCAGTTCGGCTGGCGCAGTGCGTGCGGCTTCCCACTCGGCGGCGGTGCTTCCGCTGCTCTGATCGGAAACCTGAAAGAAGGCGATGGCATCCTGAAGTTGCTCTGCCTGCGAGGCAAGCTGACCGGCGGTCGAGGAAAGCTGTTCCGAGGCGGAACTGTTGACCTGTGTGATCCGGTCAAGCTGCTGGATTGCGGTGTTGACCTGGCTTGCGCCGGCCGACTGTTCCTGTGCGGCGGTCGAGATATCGAGCACCAGTCGCGCGGTTTCCTCGATATCCGGAACCAGATTCTGCAGTTTGCCCCCCGCCGCTTGAGCCGAGCGCAGAGTGCTGTCGGACAGAACCGAGATCTCGGACGCGGCGGTCTGGCTTCTTTCGGCCAGCTTGCGAACTTCTGCTGCGACCACCGCGAAACCGCGGCCATGCTCTCCGGCACGTGCGGCTTCGACCGCGGCGTTCAATGCCAGAAGGTCGGTCTGGCGCGCGATCTCTTGCACGACGCCGATCTTCTCCGAGATCGTGCGGACGGCGTCCACCGCCTCGATAACGGTCGTGCCGCTGTCGCGTGCATCTGCGGCCGCCTTGCGCGCCTTCGCTTCGGTGTCCGAGGCGGCCTGTGCGGCCTGCCGGATGTTGGCCGTCATCTCCTCCATTGAGGAAGAGGCTTCGAGCGTCGATCCGGCCTGTTCCGATGCGCCACGGCTGAGTTCCTCGGCGGTGGTGGACATCTCTTCGGCGCCTGCGGCGACATTGCGCGACGAGGCCGCAACGTCGGACACGACCAGACGCAGCCGGTCCACCATGGCATTGAGGGCGCGTAGAAGATCTGTGATCTCGTCATTGCCGTTCAATGGTTCCGTGTGGCTCAGATCACCGCGGGCAACACGTTCCGACAGCGACAATGCCCGGGTAAGACCCCTGGAAATCGTGACCATGATCCAGCCCGCAGCGGCAGTGATGAGAAGCAGGTTCGCCGCGAACGAGACAAGGATCACGGTGCGCGCATTTTCCTGTTCCCTCTCGGCCGCCTGCGAAGCTTGCGCAAGATCCTTGACCCTCTCGGTCAGGATCGCGTTCAGGGCACCTTCCATCTCAAGCCAGTCGGTCCGGCCATCACTGATAACGATCTTGAACGCCTCGTAACCGAGGCCCATGCGCGCCATGTTGATCGCCTTGGTGTTCAGGTCGACCAGTCGGGCCTCCTTTTCGGCGAAAGTGTCCAGCAGCGCGGTATTGCCGGTTGCCATGTCTCGAAGTTGTGCGAGCGAGCTGGCCGACGTTTCCGACGCCAGTTTCAGCCGCTGTTCGATGGCAGCCCGTTCGTCCTTGGTGCGTGACAGCAGGAAGTTGCGCACCTCGCGCTGGATGCGCAGTTGCTGCGCCACCATCTCATGCACAAGGTTGAGTTGTGCCGACTTGTTCTGAACCAGATCGTCAAGCGCCGAACGAATTCGCGTCATGTCGGTCAAAGCGGTGATCTGTCCCGCGCTTGACACCAGCAGCACCAGAAGAAAGGCGGTGGCAAGCTTGACCTTGATAGACAGTCTCATGGAATCCATGTCCTTTGTCGGTCGCCGCGCAGACTCGCGCGACGTGGAAGTGCCGAGGCGCGAACCGCCGGGGCGGGCGCCTTGGTACGAAGGTTCAGGATCGTTGCAGGGCGCCCTGCGGGATCAGGCGCCGGCCACCTTTTTGACGACAGCCAGCAGCTGTGCCTGATCGAACGGCTTGATCATCCAGCCGATGGCTCCGGCTTCCTTTGCCTGCGCCTTCAGCGTGTCCTGCGATTCGGTCGAAAGAAACACGATCGGCACGCCCTTGCCTTCGGGCAGCGTGCGGAACTGGCGGATGAAGCCGATCCCGTCCAGTCGGGGCATGTTCTGATCGGTCAGAATCGCATCGAAGCGGTGCGCTGTGGCCTTTTCCAGCGCATCCTGTCCATCCACCGCCTCGACCACCGTATAGCCGGCGCCAACCAACGTCAGGCGCACCATCTGGCGCACCGAGGGGGAATCGTCCACCGCAAGGATTGTCTTGCTCATGCCGCGGCCCCCGACGTGGAGAGCCCAGTCCACAGGCCGGCTTCGATCCGCAGTCCGGCGGCGGTCATGGCGTGGGCGTCGAGGCTTCTGGCAAGCGCGGACCCTGCCGCGACCGTCACTTCAAGCCGGGTCCCCTGGCCTGCGGCTTCGCGGTGGGCTGCCACAAGCAGTTGCAGGATCGGAAGGCCGATTTCTTTTGTAGCGGTGGTTTCGACCCGGACGGGACGAGAGTCGGCAAGCGCGCGGGCGAGGTCGGCAGCAAGCGGACCCGCCTCGGGCAGGCCGGCCCGTTCGGGAAGGACGACAAGGACGGTGTCTGGGCGCATGAGTCGGGGCCTGATCTGGTGGTTCGTTCCGACCGATTTGGCCCGCCAACCGCTAAGGATCCCCTAACTTTGGCTTTGTGATGTCTAAAATGCCGATCACCCTGGTCACGGCGCCGCGGCATTGTTGCAGACCTCTTTGCCGTGAAGGGTTCATCTCTCGAATTCAATCGGTCAGGCGTGTTGCCTGAGTAAGCCCATTCCCACCCGTTACCGCACGACGAACCGGTCCGCCTGCCACGCTGCGCTGCGCAAGCGCGGGTCGTTGCTGATCTGGCTGGACAAGGAGATGGTCTGGCACGTGCCGCATGAGGGCCGGTCTGGACGCCCGCCGGTGTTCTTGAATGCGACGATCCGGTGTTGATTTCCATCCAGAACTGAACCGGGTAGGCGCGTAATTTCCACTGAGAATTGAGCCCTGTGAACCTTCCCCGAAGCGGAGAGCGGCGGGGGTCCACATGGGGCTTTTGAACATCATCCGACGCATGCACTTGCGGCAGAAGCTGTCGATCCGGGAGATTGCCCGGCGGACGGGCCTGTCGCGCAATACCGTGACCAAGCATCTGGCGGCTGGCACGATCGCGCCGCAGTTTGCCACAGCGGAACGGACGAGCAAGCTTGACGCCTTTGCCGACAAGCTGGCCGGCTGGCTGAAGACCGAGGCCGGGAAGGCACGCAAGCAGCGGCGGACGCTGAAGCAGTTGCACGCCGATCTTGTGACGCTCGGCTTCACCGGTTCCTATGGTCGTGTGGCAGCCTTCGCGCGGAGGTGGCGAGCGGATCGCCAGCGCGACCAACAGACCACGGGACGCGGCACCTTTGTTCCGCTGTCTTTCCGCCCGGGCGAAGCCTTCCAGTTCGACTGGAGCGAGGACTTTGCGGTTCTGGGCGGTGAGCGCAGGAAGCTGCAGGTCGCCCATATCAAGCTGGCGCACAGCCGGACCTTCTTGCTGCGAGCCTATCCCTTGCAGACCCACGAGATGCTGTTCGACGCGCACTGGCACGGGTTCCGGGTCTTCGGCGGCGTGCCCGGGCGCGGGATCTACGACAATATGCGCACGGCGGCAGATCGTGTCGGCCGTGGCAAGGAACGGCAGGTCAACATCCGCTTCCTGGCCATGACGAACCACTATGTCTTCGAGCCCGACTTTTGCACTCCGGCCGCAGGCTGGGAGAACGGCCAGGTCAAGAAGAACGTCCGGGATTCCCGCCACCAGATGCTGCAAGGCATGCCGGACTTCCCTGATATCGCCGCGCTGAACGTCTGGCTGGAACGGCGCTGCGTCGCACTGTGGCGCGAGACGGCCCATGGCACGCTGCTCGGCACAATCGCCGATGTCTGGGCCGAAGAGCAGTCCGCCCTGATGCCCTTGCCCGTCGCCTTTGACGGATTCATCGAGTTGAGCAAGCGTGTCTCGCCCACCTGCCTGATCAGCTTCGAGCGCAATCGCTACAGCGTTCCGGCATCCTTTGCGAACCGACCGGTCAGCTTGCGGATCCATCCCGACCGGCTGGTCGTGGCGGCGGAGGGCAACATCCTGTGCGAGCATCCGCGGATCATCGAACGCAGCCACCACCTGCCACCGCGGACGATCTACGACTGGCGACATTATCTGGCTGTCGTTCAGCGCAAGCCCGGGGCGCTTCGGAATGGCGCGCCCTTCGCAGAATGACCAACTGCCTTCCGGCAGTTGCAGGATCACATGCTGCGCAAGCCCGGCGGTGATCGCGAGATGGCAGACATCCTCGCTCTGGTTCTCCAGCACGACGAACAGGCGGTGCTCATCGCCGTGGAGTTGGCCCTTGCAGAGGGCGTGCCAACCAAGACCCATGTGCTGAACCCGGCTCGCACCGACTGGTCGACGGCAAGGTGATCGGTGGGCCCCCACTGGACACCCCGCAGGCCCTGATCCTGCGCCGTACAAGGCCAATGTCGAGCGCTATGACGGCCTGCGCAGCCAGATTACCGGAGGCCGCCATGCGTCATGATCCCGCCAGCGGCGCCCTCGTCATCATGCTTCGCAGCCGGAAGATGTATGGCCTGGCCCAGGCCGTCACTGATCTGATCGAGCAGGGAGTACCGGCCTTTGAGGCGGTCCTCCCGATCCTGTCGCAACGGCTGAAGGCCGAACAGGCCGAACGCGAGGTCCGTTCCATCGCCTGTCACATGAAGGCCGCCGTTCGTCGGGGAAACTCTCCACCAGAGAGTTTCCTCATCCTCCTCACCCCGGCCTGCAAGGATCTCGCGGGCTTCGACTTCGCTGCCAGCGAGATCAACGAGGCCACTGTCAGGACCCTGTATCGCTGCGAGTTCATGGATGGCGCGCAGAACATCGGGCTGATCGGCGGTCCGGGAACCGGCAAGACCCATGTCGCCACCGCCCTCGGCATCCAGGCCATCGAGCATCATCGCCGGAAGGTCCGTTTCTTCTCGACGATCGAGCGGGTCAACGCTCTCGAACAGGAAAAGGCCAAGGGCAAGGCCGGCCAGATCGCAGAAGGGCTGACCAAGCCCGACTTGGTGGTCCTCGACGAACTGGGA
Source organism: Cereibacter ovatus (assembly GCF_900207575.1). Taxonomy (GTDB): domain Bacteria; phylum Pseudomonadota; class Alphaproteobacteria; order Rhodobacterales; family Rhodobacteraceae; genus Cereibacter_A; species Cereibacter_A ovatus. The sequence goes on along the minus strand of NZ_OAOQ01000027.1, from coordinate 17,795 downwards.
TACCTGCCCTTCAGCGCCTCGGGTGGGGCGCTGCTCTTCCACCTGCTGAGCAAGCTTTACGAACGCACCAGCGTCGTCATCACCACAAACCTGAGCTTCAGCGAATGGGCCACGGTCTTCGGAGATGCAAAGATGACCACCGCCTTGCTCGACCGCCTCACCCACCGCTGCCACATCCTCGAGACCGGAAACGACAGCTTCCGCTTCAAGGCCAGTTCAGCCGCCACAGCACGGAAAAAGAAGGAGACAAACCTGCCTTGACCCCAGCATGAACCGATATCCATAGTCAGAAGTGGCTCACTTCTCGATGAAAAACCCGACTCAGTTCTGGGTGGAAATCAACATGAGATCCGGTTTTGCCTGTCGATCAAGGTGCTGTTCAAGCGGCCGCTCAGACAGGTGTTGCGGGCGCAGGACGATGTGGCGATCATCGACTTCGAAGGCGAGCCGCGCCGCACGCTGGCGGAACTGCGGGCGAAATTCTTGCCCTTGTGCGATGTGGCGGGGATGCTGCGTTCGTTCGATCATGCGATCGCGGGGGGCTGGTGCGCCATGACGAAATGTTCGGCCCGGCAGGTCAGCAGACCCTTGCGCAGGCCAAGGCGTGGCGGTCGGTGGTCGCAGACGTTCTTGCCGGCCATGACGCCCATGCCGGGGGACTTGCGAACCAGCCCGAAGATCCCGGGCTGCGCGCGGCTTTTCCTTGTGCAGCAAGCGGTTTACGAAATCTCTCACGACTTGGGCAGCCGGCCGGAATGGGTGACGATCCCGTTGCGCTGCCCGCTTGATCTGCTGGCGATCGCGTCAGAGTGACGCCTGCCATCTTGGGCGCACGGGGGAGGGCACGTTCTTGGCGTTCGGCCTGTCATCCCGGGTTGCTGCGGCTTTGCGCCGGCCCTGACGCATCTGCGCAGCCCTTGCCGGCGGCGGGGCTCGTGTGATCCATGGTGCATCGGGTGCCGCGCCCGGCGGTCCGCCGCCGCCCGTCCGGTGCCGGTGACGCTTCAGGAGCCAGCATGACCGACACCATCGAAGACCGGGCGGCGCGCTTCGCCATTCAGCCCAGCTATCACGCGCTGGGGGGCGAGTTCATCCGGCCGCCGCAGCAGACGCTGCGCCATCTGCTGGACGCGTTCGGCGTCGCGGATGACGGCGAGGGGGTATCGCTGCCGGTGTTGCGGGCGCCCGAAGGTGTGGCCTGCTTCATGCCCGAGGGCGAGATGCGGCTTTGGGGCGTGGCGGCCCAGCTTTATCAGATCCGCTCGGCGCGGAACTGGGGGATCGGGGATTTTGCCGATCTTTGCGATCTGGCCCGGATCACGGGCGCGGCGGGGGCGGATTTCATCGGGCTGAACCCGCTTCATGCGCTGTTTCTGGCAAATCCGGCGCATACAAGCCCGTTCTCGCCGTCGAACCGCCGGTTCCTGAACCCGCTTTACATTGCGGTGGACCGGGTGCCCGGCTTTCATCCGGGGCTGGCGCCGGCCGGGCTTCAGGCGCTGCGCGACACCGATCTGGTGGATTATCCGGCGGTGGCTGCCGCGAAACTGGCGGCGCTGCGGGCGATCTGGGCGGCCGACCCGGGCGATCCGGCCGCCTTCGCCCGCTTCCGCGACGGGGGCGGCGCGCTTTTGCACCGGCATGCCCTGTTCGAGGTGATCTCGGCCCGGATGGTGGCCGAGGGCCATGGCGCGGGTTGGCGCGGCTGGCCTGCGGCCTTCCACGATGCCGACAGCCCCGAGGTCCGCGCCTTTGCGCAGGCCGAGGCCGCCGAGGTCGAGTTTCATCTTTGGCTGCAATGGCTTGCCGACCGCCAGTTGGCCGAGGCCCGCGATGCCTGTCGCGCGGCAGGGATGAAGATCGGGCTATACCTGGATTTCGCCGTGGGCGAGGCGCCGGACGGCTCTGGCACATGGTCGGACCCGGAACTGGTGGTGCCGGGGGTGAAGATCGGCGCCTGCCCGGACTGGTTCAACGCGCAGGGGCAGGACTGGGGGCTGGCGCCGCTGTCGCCGGTCAAGCTGGCGGCGCTGAGGGCCGCGCCTTTCGGGGCGCTGATGCAGGATGCGACGCGGCGTGCGGGTGCCCTGCGGATCGATCACGCGATGGGGGTCTGGCAGTTGTTCCTGATCCCCGAAGGCATGGGGGCGCCGCAGGGAACCTATGTCCGCTATCCGGTCGAGGATATGCTGCGCCGTCTGGCCGAAGCCTCGCAAGAGAACCGCACCCTGATCATCGGCGAGGATCTGGGCAATGTCCCGGCGGGCTTCCGCGAGGTGATGGCAGCGATGAACATCCTGTCCTACCGCATCCTGTTGTTCGAACGGCACGACCACGGCTATATCGCGCCCTGTCACTACCCGCGCGAGGCGCTGGTCTGCCTGTCGACCCACGATCTGCCCACCTTCCGCGGCTGGTGGCGCGGGGATGACGTGACGATCCGGTGCGATTTTCACCTGATCTCGGACGAGGCCGCCCGCCATCAGGCCGATTTCCGCTGGACCGAGCGGCGGCAACTGCTGGAGGATCTGGGCCATGCGGGTCTGATGCCGTGGGACGACGTGCATCGGATCGGCGCCGGCGACCCGCCCGCGCATCTGGTGGTGGCGGTGCATCGCCATCTGGCCCGCGCACCCTCGCGGCTGTTTGCCGTCCGGCTGGAGGATCTGGCCGGCGAGGTCGCGCCCGTCAACGTGCCCTCGACGGTCGAGGAACACCCGAACTGGCGCCGGCGTCTGGGCGTGGATCTGGCGGCGTTGCCTGACACCGACCTGTTTCGCGACATCACGGGCGCGATTGCCGCCGAACGGCCGCGGGCTTCGCCATGACGGGCCACCCCCGCGCCAATCCGGCACGGAGGGAACCCGGTTGCGACCGGCCGTGATCTGGGCCGGGCCTACCCGCGGTTACAGCAGGGCAAGGATACGCTCGGCCTCGGTGCGGATGTCGGTCAGCGCATCGCGATCCTCGCCGGGGAAAAAGCGGCCGCGGGTGGCGGTGGGCATCGGGTTCGGCGTCTCGATCACCACGCGCGGGCCGATCTTCTGCGTCTCGGCCTGCCAGCTTCGCACAAGCGCGATCTGCGCCGCCTTGGTTGCGCCATAGGCCCCGAAGAACGGCTCGCCCCCGCGCGGGTCGTCGAAGAACAGCGCAGTGCCTTGGCCGGCACGCAACAGCGGCTCGACCATCGGGATCAGCATGCCGGTGGCGCGGACATTGGTGGCGATTGACTTGTCCCAGTCCTTGGGTTCCAGATGCCCGGCCGGGCACAGCGGCGCGGCATGGATCGCGGCATGAACCCAAAGATGCACCGCCCCCCAGCGGTCGAAGATCGACCGGCACAGATGGCGCATCGCATCGTCGCTGGTGATATCCATCGGGGCCAGCGTTGTCGGCTCGGCGCCCGGGCGGCGCCCCTTCACGCGGTCGTCAAGGTCTTCCAGCCCGCCGGTGGTGCGGGCAACCGCCACGACATGCCAGCCCTGAACCGCCAGCTCTTCGGCGATCGCGGTTCCCAGCCCGCGCGAGGCTCCGGTGACAAGGGCGATGCGGGGAGAGGGCAGGGTGCTCATCGGAAAAGGCCTTCTGGGGACTGGGTCTTGCCGTATCAGCCTATGGCGGGAAACCCGGCCGAGTGCAAGAACCCCGGCCGCAGGGCAACCGAATGCTGCGGCTGCGCATCAAAAAACCGCGCCGGTTGCCCGGCGCGGTTCCGAAAAAGGTCCGGCAGAAACGATCACTCGTCCTGCGAGGCGGCCCCGATTTCGTCGAACAGTTCGGCGATCTCGAAATCGGCGGCGGCATCGGCTTCGGCCGCCAGTTCCTGGATCGACTTGCCCGAAGCCTGAAGCTCGGCCTCTTCGGCCGAACGGGCGACGTTCAGCTTGATCTTGACCGAAACTTCCGGGTGCAGCGTCACGGTGACGGTGTGCAGGCCCAGTTCCTTGATCGGACGGTCCAGGACGATCTGGCCACGATCAACGGTGAAGCCGGCTTCGGTGGCCGCATCGGCCGCGTCGCGCGTGGTGACAGAGCCGTAAAGCGCACCGGCGTCCGACGCCGAGCGGATGACCACGAAGCTTTGGCCGTCCAGCTTGGCGGCGACCACTTCGGCCTCTTTCCTGGTCTCGAGGTTCTGAGCCTCGAGTTGCGCCTTGCGGGCCTCGAACGACTTGATGTTCGAGTCGTTGGCGCGCAGCGCCTTGCCCTGCGGCAGCAGGTAGTTGCGGGCGTAACCGTCCTTGACGTTCACGACCTCGCCCATCTGGCCAAGCTTGGCCACACGCTGGAGAAGAATGACTTGCATGTTCAGCTCCTCACTTCACGGCGTAGGGGAGCAGGGCGAGGAAACGCGCACGCTTGATGGCGGCGGCGAGTTCACGCTGCTTCTTGGCCGAGACGGCGGTGATGCGCGAGGGCACGATCTTGCCGCGCTCGGAAATGTAGCGCTGAAGCAGACGGGTGTCCTTGTAGTCGATCGCAGGCGCGTTGTCGCCCGAGAACGGGCAGACCTTGCGGCGACGGAAGAAGGGTTTGTTGGCCATGGGATGTCTCCTCTACCTGATCAGCGCCGGCCGCCGAAGCCGCCACGGTCACCGCGGTCGCCACGATCACCGCGGTCGCCACGATCGGGGCGGTCGCCACGTTCGCGCTCGTCGCGCTTCTGCATCTGGATCGAGGGGCCTTCGGCGTGGGTGTCGACCTTGATGGTCAGGACACGCATCACGTCGTCATGCAGACGCATCAGGCGTTCCATTTCCTGCACGGCGGCCGAGGGCGCGTCCGATTTCAGGAAGGCATAGTGGCCCTTGCGGTTCTTGTTGATCTTGTAGGCCATCGTCTTGACGCCCCAGTATTCGCGATCGACGACCTTGCCGCCGTTGTCCGCGAGGACCGTCGAGAAATGTTCGATAAGGCCTTCGGCCTGCGCGTTGGAGAGATCCTGACGCGAGATGAAGACATGCTCGTAGAGAGGCATGCGGTCTCCAGTTCCACAGGGCGCATTTCATAGGTCGGGCCTTGCCTTCCGCGGCCCGTCCACGAGAGGCTGCGCCGGTTCCCATGAGTGCGGAAGGATGTGGCCTTATAGCGGCCCCGCCGCAGGACGCAAGCCCGAAGCGAGGGACGGGCCCCATGGCGTGGCGCTGCCGGCAAGGGGCAAATCGCGCGTCGACAGGCTGGCCGAGAGAGGCGCAGGTGTTGGTGATGGCTTCTGCGGCGAGACACAGGTCGGAATTGGCCCGCATGGCGGGATTGGCGTGGCCCGCTGTCGCGGCGCCGGGCGTTGGTCGCGATGGCGCCGGTTTTGCCTTGGATGCCGGGGATTCGGCCAGGGCGATGGCCCGCAAGCATCGGCGCACCGCGACCGATAGGATGCGGCGACGCTGGCGCCGATGGAATGCCGCTGAGACGGGAAAGTGATGGGCGAGCCTCGGTCCACCGGCGACGTTTGCCGTGGCCTTTCCTGCTTGTGGTGATGAACGATCACGGTGGGTCGGCCGTGTCGGACCGAAGGTGCAGAATGGGCGGACCCGGTGCGGCTCGCGCGGGGGCGTTCGGGCGGCACGGGCAGGACGCAAAACGTTGGCGCCCCGCGGGTGCCAGCGCCCCGCAGGTTCAACGGCCGCGCGCCGGCTTTGCTGCCGCTGGATCCTTGATCGCATTCAAGGGCGCAGTATCCGCGCTCAGGTTCGTCGGCTTGCTGGGCAAGGGCGGTGCACTTGACCTGATGGCGATGGGGCTGGGGGCGATCAGCCGCGCGACCGATGGCATCGCGGCCTCCGCGGGCCGCGTCGGCCCCGCGATGGCGGCGGCGGCGGCCCAGACGGAGACGGCAGCGGCGCGCATGAAGGCCGCCGTGCGCGGCGTCCAGATCGGCGGCTTGCTCGCCGCCGCACAGGGAGCCTATCACTTCTCCCGCGTCCCGCAGTTCGAGACGAAGGCCGAGATCGAGGAGTGGCAGAGGGGCAATCGGGAGCAGCTGGAAGGCAATCTGCGCAGTTTGCCCGGCTTGGGTGGCCTGATGGAACTGTATGACGACGCGCTTGAGTGGCGGAAGGGAGCCTTTGGAGGCGGGCTGAGTGATCGTCCGGCCGGTGCCCCGCCCGCAAAGGGTGGGCTCAGCGACAGGGGGACTGCGCCTGCCGCTCCGCCACCGGCAAACGTCAGCGTTGGGGGTATCACCATCAACGCCCCGCAGAACGCGGACGCGAACGCCATCGCCGACGAAGTGGTGCGCAAGCTCGCGGATCGCGCCCGCGGCGGGCTCCACGATGAGGCAACGCCATGAGCGACGTGATGATGCGGCTGGGACTCTACAAATTCGCGGTCAGCAGCGCGGCCTATCAGCGACTCTCGCGGGTCACGTCCTATCGATGGGCGCGGCAAGAGCGGATCGGAACGAATGATGCCCTGCAGTGGACTGGCCTCGGCCCGGATACGGTCGAGATGCAGGGGGTGGTTTTCCCCGCGGTCTGCGGGTCGACCGGCGAGCCTGACCGGATGCGCCTGCAGGCCAGCATCGGCATCCCATTGCCCCTGATCAGCGGCACGGGCCGGGTGCTCGGCCTGTGGTGCGTCGAGCAGATCACCGAGACGCAGGGCGCGTTCGTGCGGGATGGCGCGCCAAGCCGGCAAGAATTCCAGCTGCGCATGACGCGCTACGATGGAGGTCTGCGTGCGCTACTACCGTTCTAAGGAGGGCGACACCGCCGACAGCATCGCCTTTGTGGTTTATGGGCGGCAGAATGGCCGACTGGTCGAGGGGCTGCTCGACGCCAACCCCGGCTTGGCCGATCACGGCCCTGTACTGCCGGCGGGCCTGCTGTTGATGTTGCCCGACGCGCCCGCGCCGGCGGTGGTGCGCGAGGTGCGGCTGTGGGGCTGACCGAAACGATTTCCGACATGGCGAACTTCCGGCCGATGGTGTCGGTCGTGGTCAACGGCCAGGACATGACTGGGGCCTTCATGCCGCGGCTGATATCCATCAGCTTGACGGACACCGCGGGCATCCAAGCGGACAAGGCCGAGATCGTGCTGGCAGATCACATCCCGATGATGCCGATCGCGCTGCCAAAGACCGGCGCTGAGATCGAGATCGCGCTCGGCTATCAGTTCGTATCCAAGGTCGTCGGCCTCTATGTCGTCGATGAGGTCGAGGTCAGCGGCCCGCCAGGTCAGGTGCGTATCACGGCCTTTGCCTCTGGTTTTGGTGCATCTGATGGCGGCAAGACGGCGATCAACGAGCCGAAGACCCGCAGCTGGCCGGAGGGCACAAGTGTTTCCGCTCTGGTCGCGAAGATCTCGAAGGCAGCCGGCTACAAAGCTGCGGTCTCGGCCGAGGCGTCGAAGGTCACGCTGGCCCACCTGGATCAGATAGCCGAGTCGGACATGAACCTGTTGTCGCGCGTGGCCCGCGAGAACGGTCTGATTTTCAAGCCGGGTGGTGGAGCCTTGGTGGTGGTGACCCCGGGCGAAAGCACGTCTGTCGATGGAACGCCGCTGCCGGTCGTGGAGCTGACGCCTGCGCAGGTGACGCGCTGGCGATTTGCGGTGAATCGGCGCGAAGCAACGGATCAGGTGGTCACAACCTATCGCGATCTGAACGGCGCCGCGACTGTCGATGTCGCTGTGGACGCGCCTGCGGGGGCGGCCGATCAAACACTTGCCGGGCAACCTAAGACCCGCCGCCTGAAGCGCACCTATGCCAGCGAGGCTGCAGCAAGGCGAGCTGCGAAGGCTGAAGCGGATCGCGCCTACCGGCAGTCGCGCAGACTCACTCTCGACTTGCCGGGCCGGCCCGATCTCACGGCCGAGGCGCGCCTGCAGCTGATCGGCTGGCGCCCAGGTGTGCCGACAGAGTGGTTGATCACGTCCGTCCGGCACGATGTCGGCGCCGGCGGCTGGCGGTCCAGCGTCGAGGCCGAACTGCCACCTCCGACTTGACGGCGGGAACGGAAAGCATGGATCTTCGGGCGCATGTGATGGCGCATCCCGCCGACGAACGGTTGGAGGTTGCCTTGCAGCTGTTGGGCGAGCTGACTGGATCCCAGACCGTCGCGGCGCTCCGCCATAAGTTTGGGCTGACCCCGACGCAGGCCCGTATGCTTGCGGCACTGAACGCCGCAGCTCCGCGCGTCCTCGACCATCAGGCGCTTTTCGCAGCGATTTACGGGACCGAATGGGATCGGTCTCAAAGGTCTGTCCATGCTGTGATCCAGAAAATGCGCGCGAAACTGCCGCAAGGGCTGCTGGTCAGCCATTGGGGGGTTGGCTACTCACTGGCGCGGCGGATCGATGTGGGGTGAGGCTGATCGCGACGCCCGGAGCGACCCGGCCGCAGCCCTGCCGGCCCGGTTGTGAGACCTGCTCCGGCACGACGCAAAAGTGTCTCCCTCTATGCGCGGGAATGCGGCGAAACGTGGAGGCTAGGCCATAAGGAACAGATGGCGCCCGAATCGAGAATGTCGGAACCTCTGTCGGAACCGCAAAAGCGGCTTGACGGCTGCGCGCGAAAAACCTAATCAGCGCAAGGCTCCGGCGGGTTGGCGGAGAGGTTACGCAGCGGATTGCAAATCCGTGAAGACCGGTTCGATTCCGGTACCCGCCTCCAAATCTTTCCAATGACTTAGCCGAAAAATTCCGCGCCTTCGGGCAGGCATTTTGTAAGACGTTTTGCAAATCCGTTCATGCTACACCCCGTTTTGCCACTGTCAGGGCCTCAAGGATGCGGTCGGATTCGTCGGGGGCAAGGCGCGCATAATGCTCGATAACGTTCTGCGCATGGCGCAGCCCCCAGCCCATAAAGGACGCGATCTGCGCTAGGCTAAGGCCCGCATTCAACAGCCGCGTGGCGGCCGTGCCTCGAGCATCCTGAAGGCGCAGCGTATCCGACAGTTTGGCCTTGTCGCGCCACTGGCGAACGCCCTCTGAAGCCCGGTGTTCCGTCAAGGGCTGGCCGTTCGCATTGGTCAGGATCAGAAGCCGGTCCTTCGGCGTGGCGTCCAGAATGGCCGCCATGCGGGGCAGCACCGGGATATGTGCCACCCGGCCGCGCTTATTTGTCTTGATGCGAAGACGCCGCCCGCCGGGCGTGTCTTCTATATGGGCGCGGGACAGCTTGATAAGATCGCCCGGCCGCAGCCCGGTTTCGCAAGCGGCCAGAAGGATGCGTGACACCCATTCCGGCGCAAGAGCGGTGAAGGTGGCAAGGTCGGCTTCGGTCCAGACCACCTCGGCTCGGTCGGCCTTGTATGCCTTGGGCAAGCGGTCGCAATGGTGTTCCGCGATCTTCCCGGCGTCCCGCGCCCAATTCAGAATCAGCGTGACCACGGTTCCGGCATAGTCGAATTGCTTGGCCGAATGCGCCCACTGTTGGCGCCATTCGTTCACCTCGCCCCGCGAGGCCGGTTCTTCAAAGATCGCCACCGGGTCGTCCTTGAACTCGGCCGCGAAGCGCAGCGCCCACTTGCGATAGTCGTCTTGGGTGCGGGGGCTTTTCGCCTTGAACTCGGCCGAAGACAGATAGGCGTCCACCATGCCGGGAACGAGGTGCCCGACCTTCGGCCGCCCCTTTTCCATTTCCGCGACATAGGCGACGAAGAAGGCCGGATCGGTAGGGTTCGGCTGGGCATCGGTCCAGAACCGTGCCGCCTTCCGGCCGCGCAGGTAGAAGTAATAGCGCACTGTCCCGTCCGCCAGCTTGGCGCGGACCCGGTTAATCTCGGCCGGAAGGCGCTGGCGCTTACGCTGCACCACGGCGCGCCCTTCTCTGGGCCACCAGACCCGCACCCACGCCCGAGGCCGCGCCCTCGCCCTGCAATAACCCTTGCGCTTCATCCAGCCTGCGCCGCACAAGCGCCGGATCATAGACCCCGCGCCGCCCCGGCACCGGATGAATGCGCATCAGGGCGCACCAGTCGCGGAAAGCCCCGTTGACGCCAGAAAACAGCATCTGGCGCGCAAGGTCTTCGGCTGAAATCAATTCAGGCATGTGCTTTCACCTCCGACGCAGGGGTGGCCGCCGGTAGTGCAGCATCGTGCAAAAGAAATGTCGATTGCCGTTGTGCCGCCTTCCGCATGTCACCTACCTGCCTGCAAACGTCTTGATGTGCCTAAAATGCAAGGCAAGGCGGCAAGGTGCGGTTAAGGAAATCAGGTCAGATTTGAAGCGCGCGGCGGGTTTTCGTTAGGGCATTGTTAGCGAAAGCCTGCTAAGCGCCCGCGCCGCCGGGCTTCGCCATGCGCACCCCGGCACCACCACCATTTTCGGCAATAAACTCAACCCCGGCCGCCTCAAGTGCCGCCCGAATCGCCGCAACCGAATGACCCGGCCCGGTCGTTTCGGTTTCAATCCGCGTTACGGTGTTCCTATGCACCCCCGAGCGTTCAGCAAGGTCGCGCACGGTCCAGTTAAGCAGACCCCGCGCCGCCCTGATTTGTGCGCTTGTCACCACGTTCCGCCCTCACTATAGTGCATTTGTCACCATTAAGGTGACGCATGACCATAACAGCATTTTGGCGGTTCCCGCAATGCCGAAAGCCCATGCTTTCCGGCCACGGGGAAGCCATGCCCAAAGAAAGGTGACACATGGAAACGCTTCAGTTTGACCGCAGCGCCTACACGGCCATGCAGGCCCGTCTTGCCCGTTCGGACGGCAGGCAGATCAGCTTGAACGAATACACGGCCGCCGGGCTATTCGCCCTGTCGGTGGACTTCTCGGACGCGATGGACAACCTTTGCGCCCGCGAACGCATCGAAGACCTGCAACAGCTTTCCGCGTGGATCGACCTTGCCTCGGCCGGGGAAGAATACAACCTGACCCCGGCAGGCATCTGGGCAGGGCTTCAGGAATGCGCGGCGCGAGGCATGTTGACGATTGCGGTCAACATCGAAGACCCGGAACAGGTCTTCGTCCAGCTTGCCGCCGATCCGGCCACCACTCGCAACGGCGGGGCCTTGGGCCGCCTGCGCACGGCCGTAACACTGTTGCGCCTCGGCCGGGCCGAGGTGATGCCCGCGCAGGCCGCCCGGACCCATCGGGAACGCATCTGGCGCTTGACGGCATGGGGCGGCGTGATCCCCGGCCATGGGGCCGAGGCAGAGAAGCGCGAAGAGGCGGGGCGGCTGGATGCGTGAGCGGCGGGGCTTTCGCAACCGGAATCTTCTGGACTTCCTGTGCGCGGTGGCGGCCGTGCAGGACGCCCCGGAGGTGCCCTTGGCCCATGCGGCGGGGCTTGACCCTTTCGGCCTCGATATGGCCGTGGGCATGGCGCTGCGGCAGGGCTTCATTCACCCGGCGGCACAGGGGCGCTATATCGTGACGCGGCAGGGCATCGGCTGGGCCACCGGCCAGCTTGCGCAAGCCCGTGCCATGCTGGCCCTAGAAGGCCGCGCCCTGCGGCCGGAACGGCCGAGGCCGGAATTGACAAAGCGGCCGCTTGGCGGCCGCCCTGAAGTGCATATCCCCGCGCCCATGTGAAGGCATCCGCACCCCCCTCTCGCCCCGTCCTGCCCCGATCCGCAAAGGGGCTGAGAGGCCGGGGGGCGGCCGTCACAGGGCGGTGGCCGAGGCCAGCGCGCCCTTGCCGGTGAAGTTGAATGTGACGGACACCCACCCATCCTTGGCTCCCGACAGGGGCACCCCGGACACCACCGCGTTGCCGCTGAAGTAGCGCGCCCCGGTCGCATCCCCGCCCGGATAGAGGTTCAGCGCCACCACGTCGCCCACATCGAGGCCACCTTGGGTGGTATCGGCCGGGTCAAAGTAGCATTCCAGCGACCCCGACCAACCTTTGACGCCAACCCCGGCGTCCTTCCACTCTTCGCCCATGCTGTAGGCTTCGGCCACATCGGCCGTCACGTCCAGATTCCAGCTTTGGACGTGGGCAAAATCGGCCGTGCCGATCTTCACCACCCCGTCCTTCCCGTGAATGATTGCCATGTATGGCCCTTTCCAGATTTGGGGAAAGCCCGCCCCGAGGTGGGGCGGGCAGGTGCCGCAGGATCAGCCCGCGACGGTCACGGCATCGGTGATGGCCGCGAAGGACTGCGGGTGCCGCACGGCGATGTCCCATTCCGAATGGGCGATGATCCGTACGTTGCCCTTGGCGGCCTCGGTCACGTCATCGACCACAATGTCGATGCCGCCCCATTGGCCGACCATCAGGTCCGACCAGTTGCCGAAGATCAGGGTCGACAGATCGGTGCCGGTGCCCTTGGTGCCGTTCGCGGGCACAAGGTTGCTGAAGGCCGCCTTGTAACCCGCGATGGTCCAGTCGGTGCCGATGCGCTGAAGGATCATCTGTTGCGCGCCGTCCGCCGTCTGGGTGGAAAGCAGGGTGCCCTTCACGAAATGGTTCGTCAGCCAGCCATAGGACGTGCCCGCCACGTTCTCGGCTTCCACCTCGGCCATAAGCCGGGTCAGGAAGGGGAAATGCGGGGCACCACCGTTTGCGCCGATGGCAACGGACCCGATGCCCACGGTATTCAGGATGCCGCGCGGCACGGTCGCGGTGCCCGCGCCCGAGATTGCCGCCCGGTCCAGTTCGATTCCGATGCTGCGGCGCAGGTCGTTCTTCAGCAGCACGTCCAGCCCCGGCAGGGACTGCTTCAGTTGCCGCCGCGAAAGCTGACTGCGGGCCGACAGTTGCTTCAGGGTCAGCGGAACGCTGTCGAAGACGGGCGAGGATTCGGACGCAGCGGCGTCTTCCCCGATCCATTCGGCGGCCGTGCCAGACACCATGCGCGGGATTGCCACGTTTTCCACCAGACCCGGCAGAACCGTGGCCCCAAGGCCCATGACGGCCACCTCCGGGCGCAGAGCGTCGATGAAGGCCGAGGCCATGTGATCGGTGCCGATCAGCGCCGGGGCGGTGGCCGTGGTGATGACCGCGCGGCCCAGCACCGCCGGGGGCACATAGAAGCCCGAGGCGGACTTGCCCACGGCGCGGGTGGTTTCCTGCGCCACTTCGCGCTCGAAGCCCGCCTCCGACCAGTTGCCCGACAGTTCGGCGGCAATGGCGCGGGTCAGGCTGTATTCGCGTTCGCCACCGCGACGAATCGCTGGGGCAAACATGCGCTGGCGCGTGGCGGTGGCCGTGTCGGACCCGATGAAGTCAAGGGCTTGGCGCTGGAAATCGGCCAGCGTGGTGCCGTCTTCGATGGCGGCGGCCAGCATGTCGCCGGGCATATTCATCTGGCGGGCGGTGGCTTCGATTTCGCGGACGCGGTGGCGTTCGGCGCGGGTGGCTTCCATCGCGGCCGTGGCCGAGGCGACAGGGGCCGGATTGACCGGCGCGGCGGGGTTCGGGGTGGTCATAGAAGATCCTTTCAGGGCGGGGGTAAACGAACGGCCGATGCCCACGGAAGGGTCGGCAGGGGTGGCGACGAGAGAGACTTCAAGCAATTCCCAGCCGGTCACGCGGACCACCGGGACGCCTTCCAGATCGCCCACCACCTCAAAGGCATGGGCGGCGTATCCGACAGACACGCTTTGCACCTCGGCCGCGCGAACGCGGGCCAGCATGGCCTCGCCCTCGGGGGTGGCGGCGAAGGTAACAATGGCTTTCCCCCGCGCCCCTTCGATCCATGCGCGGGCAACGGTGCCCACCTTGGAATCAAGGTCGCGGTGGTGGTCTTTCAGAAGCGGAACAGCGCCCGCCGCAATGCGCGACAGGTCCACCTCTTGGGGCCGGTGGCCGAGGACTTCCCATCCGGGGCCGAAGCTGTAATCGCGCAGGACCGGCGCTTCCGAGGAAAACGACAGGGCCACGGTGCGGTCGTCGTCACCCTCGGCCTGCACCTCGGCCAGCACGGCCGCACCAATGCGGGTTGCCGCATCCCCGGCACCCGCGCCCAAGTCAGTGAAGCGCGCGGTCATACTGCCCTCCTTGCTTCACGGTGGCGCAGCCCTCGGCCTTGGCCTTGGCGGCCAGCACGGCGACCCGATAGGGATTCACCCCGATCAGACCCGCGCCCGAGGCTTCGGCCTCGGCGGCGAAGGTGGCGAGGCGGGCGTCATCATCCGACACGATGCCCACCGGGGCCTTCCGGTCCAGCCGGTAAAGCACAAGGGCGCGCGGCCCACGGGTCAGGGCGGCGTCGATCCGGTCGGCCGCATCGCGCAGCACGGCCAGCGCAACCTCGCGCTTCAGGCCGAGGCCATGCAATTCGCGGATCAGCACGGCCAGACAGGCCGCCACCACGTCCGCCCGATCCACCGCCACAAATCCGGGCGGGGTCTTCTGGTTCATTTCATGCCGAAGCATCCGAATTTCCCTTTCATAACAACAACCCCAACCCAAAAGACCACCCTGCAAAATCTTCAGACTGCCCAAAGTAACGTGGCCGCGAATTACCCCACGTTGCTTGTGGGGGAAGGACCCAAACGGGTCTGACAGGTGCGAGTCCAGGGCGATTTGTGCGGTGCCGAACGATGCGGTCGGGAAGGCGGGCCGCGCCCTGACACAAGCGCGGTCCTTGCCCGCCTTCCCTGCCCGCAAGGTGCCTGCGCTGGCCACCACCACCACGCAGGCCGGTTCGGGCGCGGAACCTTCCAACCCCGCCCGAATGCTATTGAGTGCCGCGCCCATTATGCGGCCGCCCGCGCCGGGCGCATGAAGGTTGCCGGGTCTTCGCCCAACCAAAGCGCGATTGAGCGGCAAAGGTGCGAGAGGTTCAACACCACCAGCGGCTCGCCGTCTTCCTCATGCCCGGCCAGTCGCGCGGCCTCTGCCATGGAGCCATGGTAACGATCACCGACAAAGGCAAAGGCCGTGCGGCCCTCGGCGTCTTCCGTGATCGGGCTTGGGGAATTGATAATCAGGATGGTTTCACCCTCGGGATAGAGGGGCGTCCAGCGCACCGGATGGCCCTCGGGCGCATCGGTGCCGAAGGCGAACCGGAAGCCCAACTGGAACGCTTCTTCTGCCTTGACCCCGTAGCGGATCAGCCGGAAGCCGATGGACAGCACCACCACCGCCTCGTCTGTCAGATAGCGGCGCAGCCACCGCTGATTTTCGCAGACCGGCGGGCGGTTGGGGCCAATGTGATCTTCAAGGCTTTCGCCTGCCTCGCCAAAGATCGCGGACAGGATGGCACCCGGCCCGTAAATGTAATTGTTGAGCGTGGTCCGCCCCGTGCCGATGATTTGCAGCGCATGGGCAATCGGGTGGCGCTTTTCGGTTTGCATCGCTTCGGCGTCCTATCCTGTGGCGACTGGTTCAAGTCGCGGCACAGTTAGGACAACAGGTACAATTTAACGGACTGCAACAGCACCGGGCGGTTAGGGTCGCGCAACGCAACACCCAACTTTGCACCCGCCCCGGCCCGTGGTGAAGCCCCTCGGGGCAAGCCTTGCCCCAGCACAGGGCAACGGCGGGGCAGCGTTCGGCCCGGCCTTTTCCATTTCGTTTCATGGCCTTGCGGCATATCGGGGCAGTTGGGGCAGCAAAGCCCTATAGTCGGACCTATAAATTCCCTGTTTCCCCTAGTTTTTTAGGTTCAGCGTATAGACTACCTGCCCTATCTGCCCCAAAGAATAGATAAGATCATAAGAACAAAGAGAAAAACGGCGTTTTCGCGGCAAAATTCCTGCCCCAAGCCTGCCCCAAACCCCGCCCCCTCGGGGCAGCACCTGCCCCAAACTGCCCCGCAAGCCCCCGCTTCCGCCTCGCGTCCTCTTCGCCCGGCGAATGCCGGGCGGCATCATGCCACTTCCCCCGATCCAAAATCAGGGCAGATCGGTTTATGTGTTGGAACAGGGGGCGCGGGGCAGAGAGGGGCGCGAGCGGCGGGGCAGATCGAGTTGGGTTTCTGGCTTGCGCGGGTTCCTCTGCGGCGTGTAGCCTATGGTTAGTGGGCTATTCTTCAGGGGCATTCGTTGGAAAAGCTGGAAACATTGCGCGCGGTTTTGACACAGACACAACAGGAGTTCGGTCGCGCTCTTTCAAGAGTGTTGTCACCGGCGCAGCCGCTTCAGTCAGAAGAGTATTTGAAAGGTCGTGCGGATCAGCTTCATGGCATTGAGAAAGCACTCTATGCACCCGGACGGCATGTCCTGATACATGGGCTTCGGGGAGTGGGAAAGTCTTCCCTCGCTCAAACAGCCGCCTTCAAAATTGCAAAGGGGCACGACCCGATTATCGTGAGCTGCGACCCCAACAGCACCTTCAAGTCAATCATTAAAGACATTTTCGATGAGGCGTTTGGGAAAGACCCTCGAATTGCTGAAGAGACCAAGACAAAGGAAGGGAGTGCAGGCCTCTCATTCAAGGGATTTTCTGCATTACTAAAAGGCAGCAATACCCAAAAAGAAAAGGAAATTGAAGAACCGTTGTCCGTGAACGATGCCGTCCGCGTCATACAATTTCTGGCGCAGGAGCTTGGCGGGAAACCTGTTTTCGTGGTCGATGAATTTGACCTAATTGCGTCGGCAGACGTTCAGCGGGACTTCGCCAACTTGGTGAAGCAGGTTTCGGACAAACACGTCGAGGCTTGCTTCATCTTCTGCGGGATTGCCGAAAGCGCGGAAGCATTGATGGCGGCCCATGGCAGTGCAGACCGATACTTCCATGCCGTTGACCTTGGCAGGTTGCCATGGGATGCGAGAATTGAGATTGTCGAAACGGCTGCGGAAACTCTCGGAATCAAGATCGACAAGACGACTACCTATCGAATTGCGATGATTTGCGACGGGTTCCCCTACTACGTCCACTTTATTTCTGAAAAGTTGTTCTGGCGTGTATTTGAGGCCCAGAATGGCGGAGCAGTGACCCCAGAGCTATTTGTTCAGGCAATGGAAGATGCAGCCAGTGCCATGGACATGAAGTTAAGAGGGCCATATGAAAAAGCCACACAGAAGTATGATGACACATATAGCGCAATACTTTTCTCCGTGGCAGATGGCCATGAGTTGAAGAAACGAAGCGCAGATATTTTTGAAGTCTATAGGCGGGTGATGAAGGGCCTGCATAAAGAGCCTATGACCCGCGAACAGTTCAATACGCGTATGAACCGTCTAAAGAGCGAACCACATGGCTACATCCTGACAGGAACCCGGCAGGGTTGGTATGAATTTACGGAAAAGATGATCCGAGGCTATGTCCGGTTGAAGGCAGAACAGAAAGGCGTGGACCTTAGCCCCGACCATCCCGGCGCGGCTTCTCTGATGCAGCATCGCTTTGGTGCTTGATACGGTCACGGCATAGGCACGGCAACACCCCCCGGAAATGAAGCGGCCCGCGTGTCTCTCTGCCAAGGATCACGCGGGCCGCAAACGTCGCCTTCCGGGGCAGGACGTGCCGCTATCAAGGGGGCAGACAGGTTAAGATTTCTGGCACTTCACGCGCGGCATCATCGGCCGCGCAACGCCCAGAAATTCCAGCGATATTCCCCCGCTGGCGTTTTGAATGCGTCTTGTAACCCATTGATACTTGGTAGGGGTAAAACTGGCCCTTTTGAAGAATTTTCCCACAAAATCAACGCGAGGCGCGGGATTGCAAATCCGTGAAGACCGGTTCGATTCCGGTACCCGCCTCCAGATTTCTTCAAGCGAAATCAGCACCTTAGCCGATACACACTGGCTCAACCCGCCCCTGCACACTAGCTACACACTTTGCGGAGCCTGTTCGCAGCACTATACTGTGGGGCTCTGTTGCACAAATCACGTGAGGGATTCATCTGGTGTTATCCGGCGTGGCAGCAGGGCCGCATGAGCAGACCGACCCCCCCGAGCTACAAGACCAGGAACTGGCCGGCCTATAACGAAGCGCTGAAGCGCCGTGGCTCGCTGACG
>NZ_OAOQ01000013.1 GCF_900207575.1 Cereibacter ovatus | reverse complement strand
CTCGCGCACCTCAGGGGAGAACTTGTTCGTGGTCTTGCTCATGATGCTCCATCCTTCTCACGAGTTGGAGCCTCCGGCAAACCCGGCGCGGTTCACTGCCATTCTTCTCGATCATCGAATGTCGGGCGCCAAGACAAATCCAAGCTGACACCTGAGCGGATGTGTTCAACAGCCCCCGTGGGACTGTTTTCTGGCCGAACAGCCTGTTTGAGAGGCCGCACCGCACGATCAACGGGGTGACGGTCAAGCGCTTCCACTACGACAGCCACGACCAGTTGCGCGCCCACCGTGACGACGTTCTCGCAGCCTACAACTTCGAACGCAGGCTGAAGACGCTGAACGACCTCACACCCCATGAATACATTTGCAAGGTCTGGATATCAGAGCCGGATCGATTCATCCTCGACCCGATCCACCAGATGCCGGGGCTGAACAGCTAGTGGCGGCGTAGCAGGCGCGGCATCAGGCCCATCTCGGGGCGGGCGCGGGTCTGGGATGCCGGGCGATTTTCCGAAACGTTCCGGCGCGACTCGCGACCGACGATGTAAAGCCCGCTTGCCATGATCACTGCCGCGCCGACCCAGGTCCACAGATCGGCCGCCTCGCCGAAGATCAGCCAGCCGAAAACCGCCGCCCATATCATCTGCGAATATTGCATCGGCGCCACCACCACCGCCTCGGCCATGCGGTAGGCCGCAATCGTCATCAGCATGGCGATGAAACCGAAGGCGGCGATGACGCCCATCAGGGCGAGGTCCATCAGCGGCATCGGGCGGTAAACGGCCGGCAAGGCACAGCCCAGCACGAAGAAATTCGCCACCATGGGATAGAGCATCAACACCACCGACCGCTCGTTGGTGCCGATCTTGCGCACGATCACCGAAGCGAGCGAGGAGGTGAGTGCCGCCAGAAGTGCGGCAACATGACCCAGGCTTAAAGGTTCGGCCCCTGGACGCAGCACGATCAGCACACCGGCAAGCCCCAGGACGATCGCCACACCGCGATGCAGGCCGATCTTCTCTTGCAGCAGGGGGATGGCGAACAGGGTCACCAGCAGTGGCATGGTGAAGAGAATCGCATAGGTCTGCGCCAGCGGCAGCACCGAAAAGGCATAGAAGGCGCAAAGTGCCGTTGTAACGATGCAGACCGTGCGGATCAGCGTCCACCACGGATGGCGCGGGCGCAGGTTGCCGTCGGTCCGGTCACGCATCAGCATCAGCGTCGCCAGCGGAAAGCCGAGAAGCGTGGCAAAGAAGATGATCTGCACCGGCGAATAGGTTCCGCCGAGCTTTTTCACCACAACATCGTGTGTCGCATAGATTGCGAAGGCGAGCAGGGCCAGCAGTGCCCCGCGCGTGTTCGATTTGGCCGGGGGCATCGCGCGCCGCTTTCGAAGGGAGGGATGCGGCACAATCGCGCGGAATATGCGCAGGCGCAAGCCGGCAAGGGAAAAAGGGGCGGTAGCCCGCCCCCTTTTGCGTCAGAGGCTCGCGTCGAGCGCGGCGAGGATCGCGTCGCCCATCCCCGAGGTCGAGACCGGGGTGCCACCCTCGGGGCCCATCAGGTCGGCGGTGCGCACACCGTCGGCCAGAACCGTCTCGACCGCCCGCTCAAGGCGTGCGGCCTCGTCGCCCATGTCGAAGGAATAGCGCAACGCCATGGCGAAGCTGAGAATGCAGGCGATCGGGTTCGCCTTGCCCAGACCCGCGATGTCGGGCGCCGAGCCATGGACAGGTTCATACAGCGCCTTGGGCCGCCCGTTCGCCATCGGCGCGCCAAGGCTGGCCGAGGGCAGCATCCCGAGCGAGCCGGTCAGCATCGCGGCGCAATCCGACAACACGTCACCGAACAGGTTGTCGGTCACGATCACGTCGAACTGCTTGGGCCAGCGGACCAGCTGCATCGCGCCGTTGTCGGCATACATGTGCGACAGTTCGACATCGGGATATTCGTTGTCGTGGACCCACTGCACCTCTTCGCGCCAGAGGATGCCCGATTCCATCACATTGGCCTTCTCCATCGAGCAGACCTTGTTGTTGCGCCGCCGGGCAAGTTCAAAGGCCGAGCGCGCGACGCGGCGGATCTCTTCGGTGGTGTAGCGTTGGGTGTTGATGCCCACGCGGGTTCCGTCTTCGGCCGGGAAGATGCCGCGCGGCTCGCCGAAATAGACCCCCGAGGTCAGTTCGCGCACGATCATGATGTCCAGCCCGGCGACGATCTCTTTCTTCAGGCTGGAAAAGTCGGCCAGCGCGTCGAAGCACTGCGCGGGGCGCAGGTTGGCATAAAGATCCATCTCTTTGCGCAGCCGCAGCAGGCCACGCTCGGGTTTGACCGAAAAGTCGAGCACATCGTATTTCGGCCCGCCGACGGCGCCCAGCAGCACGGCATCCGCTTCCTGCGCGCGGGCCATGGTGGCATCTGCCAGCGGCACGCCATGCACGTCATAGGCCGCACCACCGACGAGATCTTCGCTGACATCGAAGGTCACGCCGCACTTGTCACCGAACCAGCCGATGATGCGTTTCACCTCGGCCATCACTTCGGGGCCGATGCCGTCGCCGGCAAGGATAAGGAGGGAGGGATTGGCCAAGGTGCGCTCCTGCCGTTTTGGGGAAATCGCGTTCCGCGTAACGGCTCGCTCCAGCACGGTCAAGCATCAGGGCAGGGCGATATCGACCCAGACCGGGCGGTGGCGCGAGGCCGCCATCGCCACTGCCGCCAGAGGATCGTCTGGCGAGGGCCAAAGCACACCCGCCGCCGTCACCCGCAATTCGGCCGAGGGCAGCACATAGTCCACCCGCAGCAGACCCGGCCCGTCACGGGCGCGAAAATCGGCGGTGGCGGTCCCTTCGGCCCCCTGCGGTTCCGGATCCTGCACGGCGGGATGTGCCAGAAGCATCCGGACGGCCGTGTGCAGGCCATCGCCGGCCACGGGGTCGATATTTGCCTTGCCCATCAGCACGAACGGCGGATCGGGCGGCGGAATTGTCAGGCGGCGATCCAGAAGCAACTGCCAGAACAGGCTTTCGTCGCCGCCGCGGCGGCCGTTGCGGTCCTCGGGGCCGTCAAAGGCGGGCGGGGTGGCGGACCACAGCAGCAGGTGCAGGTTGCCGCCCCCCGGCAGCAGCACCGGCACATCCCAATGGGCGGTGGTGGACAGGCGCTGGATTTCCAGCGCCTCGGCGCTTGTCGGGGGAAGGTTCGCGCCCGGCAGATCCCGCCAGAGAAAGCCCGAAAAGTCGCGCGCCACGCCCAGAGGCAGGCGCGAGAACAGCGCCAGACCGGCCTGCCCCGAAAAGCGCCCCCAGCCCTGCGCATCGCCAGCGTGGCCCCGCTTGCCATCGCCATCCAGATCAAGGCCGGTCTGCCAGCCGGTATTCGGTCGCAGCGCGAAGATGTGCGGATAGCCGTCCCCCACAAGGGCACGCGCGGCAAGCAGGCCGGCATCATAGTCCATCCCGGTGACAAGCAGCACGTCGGCATCCAGCGCCGCGATCATCGCGCGCACCGCTGTCACCTGCGGATCATCCGCTTTCAGGATGTCGCGAAGAAGCAGGCCCGGCCCCTGCCGTGACAGGCCCGCGTCAAATGTGGCAAGGCGCAGCCCTTCGGCCGCGGCCGCCATCGGCAGCAACAGAAGAAGAAAAATCAGGCCGGCACAAAGCCGGAACTGCCCACGATTTCGCCCATGCGGCGCTTTTCGCGGATCATCTCGGCGATGCGGGCCATGCCCACGCCACGCATGAAAAGGCTTGCCGGAAGAAATGCCCATGCCGCCATCGTCCAGACCAAGGTCTGCGGCGAGGTCAGCGCCATCGGGTCCACCCCGCTGCTGCCGATCCTCACCACTGTCGGGATCAGGAATGGCAGCAGAAAGCCTAAGGCCACGTTAACGCGCGCGTCCCGCACAAGGCGCTGGACCACGTCCCCGCCGGCGGTTGCCTCGAAGGTGGGCAGGTTGACCCAGACATTGAAGGCGGCATTGCGCGACGGCCAACGGTTCAGCCGGATGATCACAATGAACACCGCCAGCGTGGACAGCGCGATCACATAGCTTGTCGCTGCGGCGGCGCGCACAGCCTCGACCGCCTCTGGCGGGGCGGCATCCGCCAGCATCAGCGTGGCAAGCCGCACCGGACTATAGGGAAAATCGGCGGAAGCGCCCAGAAGCGCGCCCAGTTCCGCCGCCAGTTGCGTCAGCGGCGTCGGGTCGATCCCGCCCCGCTGGATCAGCGTCAGCGCCAGCACCATCGCAAACAGCATCAGGAAACGAATGCGGTTGAAGGGCGGCGCGTCACGAAACTCTATCAGTCCCGGGTAAGTTGCGTTATATTCGACAAAGGTCAGAACCCCGCCGAACAGCGCCACCAGCGCCACCATCTGTTTGCCATCCGACCCGACACCCGGAAGCAGGATGGAAGGCGTCGCCAGAAGCAACATGACGAATGCGGCGCGGACCAGCGCCCCCGCAAGCCTTGTAATCACTGCCCTACTATCCCCAACCCGAATCGTCGTATCGACCCGAACAGTTTCCCACACTACCCACCGTTTGGCGGCGGATTGTTTCTTTCCTGTCCGGAATGTGGCGAATTCTGTCTTTCGCCGCAATCACTTGGGAGGTTAACCTAACCTTTTGGACGTAATCGTGGAGATTTTGTCGCCAATTTGCATCAAAAGGTGGAAAAAATTAGGCCGCCCGAAGGCGGCCCAATGCCTTAAAGTTGTAACACCGCCTTAGACCCACGGCCGGAGGGTGCTGGCCCGTTTCTCGAATCCGTCGATGGCGGCGGCTTTCTCAAGCGTCAGCCCGATATCGTCGAGACCGTTCATCAGACAGTGCCGGCGGAACGAATCGACTTGGAAGGGGAAGGACTGCCCGTCCGAGGTGGTGACCGTCTGCGCCTCGAGATCGACGGTCATGCGCGCGTTGGCGCCCTTGCGCGCGTCATCCATCAGCACGGCGACCACCTCGGCCGGCATGACGATGGGCAGGATGCCGTTCTTGAAGCAGTTGTTGTAGAAGATGTCGGCGAAACTGGTCGAGATCACGCAGCGGATGCCGAAATCCAGAAGCGCCCAGGGCGCATGTTCGCGCGACGAGCCGCAGCCGAAGTTGTCGCCCGCCACGATGATTTCCGCCTTGCGATAGGCCGGCTGGTTCAGCACGAAATCCGCGATCTCGGTGCCGTCCTGGGTGTAGCGCATCTCGTCGAACAGGTTCTTGCCGAGACCCGAACGCTGGATCGTCTTCAGGAACTGCTTGGGGATGATCATGTCGGTGTCGATGTTGACCAGCGGCATGGGGGCCGCGACTCCGGTCAGTTTGGTAAACTTGTCCATTTCGATTTCCCTGAAAGGTCCGCCGGGGCGGCGCCAGAGGCGATCTCGCCTCTGGCTGGGATCAGACGGTTTCGGCCATCAGCTCGCGCACATCGGTCAGATGCCCGGTGATCGCGGCGGCGGCGGCCATGCCGGGGCTGACAAGATGGGTGCGGCCGTTGCGACCCTGACGGCCCTCGAAGTTCCGGTTCGAGGTCGAGGCGCAGCGTTCGCCGGGCGACAGCTGATCGGGGTTCATCGCCAGACACATGGAACAGCCGGCAAGCCGCCATTCGAAGCCCGCGTCGATGAAGATCTGCGCCAGACCCTCTTCCTCGGCCTGCGCGCGCACAAGGCCCGACCCCGGCACCACCATCGCCCGCATCCCCGGCGCGATCTTCTTGCCTTTCAGGATCTCGGCCGCGGCCCGCAGATCCTCGATCCGGCCGTTGGTGCAAGAGCCGATGAAGACCGTGTCGATCTTGATGTCGGTCAGCTTCTGGCCCGGGGTCAGCCCCATGTAGTCCAGCGCGCGGCGAACCGCCTCGACCTTGCCGCCGGTGAAATCCTCGGGGGCAGGGACGGTGGCGGTGATCGGCAGCACGTCCTCGGGGCTGGTGCCCCAGGTGACGACGGGGGCGATGTCTTCGCCGCGGATCGTCACCACCTTGTCGAAGTGGGCGCCCTCGTCGGTGTAAAGCGTCTTCCAGTAGGAAAGCGCGGCCTCCCAGGCGGCGCCCTTCGGCGCGTGCGGGCGGCCCATCACATAGGCGAAGGTCTTTTCGTCCGGCGCGATCAGACCGGCGCGGGCGCCGCCTTCGATCGCCATGTTGCAGACCGTCATCCGGCCTTCCATCGACAGCTCGCGGATCGCCTGACCGCAATATTCGATGACATAGCCGGTGCCGCCGGCGGTGCCGGTCAGGCCGATCACCGACATGGTGATGTCCTTGGCGGTGACACCGGGGCGCAGGCTGCCGGTGATCTCGACCTTCATGTTCTTCGATTTCTTCTGGATCAGCGTCTGGGTCGCCAGCACATGTTCGACCTCGGACGTGCCGATGCCATGCGCCAGCGAGCCGAAGGCGCCGTGGGTGGCGGTGTGGCTGTCACCGCAGACCACCGTCATGCCCGGCAGCGTCCAGCCCTGTTCCGGGCCGACGATATGGACGATACCCTGCCGGATGTCGGACACCGGATAGTAGTTGATCCCGAAATCGCGGGCGTTCTTGTCCAGCGCCTCGACCTGGATGCGCGATTCCTCGTTGTCGATGCGGGTGTCGCGGCCTTCGGTCGTGGGGACGTTGTGATCCGGCACGGCGATGGTCTTTTCCGGCGCGCGCACCTTGCGGCCGGTCATGCGCAGCCCCTCGAAGGCCTGCGGGCTGGTCACCTCATGCACAAGGTGGCGGTCGATATACAGCAGGCAGGTGCCGTCTTCGGCCTGATGGACGACGTGATCGTCCCAGATCTTGTCGTAAAGCGTTCTCGGAGCGGTCATGGCTCTCTCGCGGATGGCTGATGAGGATATTGGGGGAAACACAGGCGGAAGCCCTGCGCCGGCTTCAAAGCCGCGCGAGGATGGAAAGGCTGGCGCCGTAGAACCGCCAAGGCAGCCGGGCGCGATCGTCCATGTCGAAGATGCGTTCCATGGCCGGCCTTTTACGCCCGAATCCCCGCGCAGGCAATGGCCGGTTGCCTTTGCCACCACGGGCGGCTAACGGCGGGCGGTCGCCTCATTGAGATTCCGGGGCGGCGGTGCTAGTTTTGGGCATTGCCCAGCGCCGGGGCCTGATCGGCGCGCAATACCGGAGGACGATGTCCTGTCTCATTCTGATCCCACGACCGGGCTTCCGGTCGGGCAACGGCCGCCCCGCATGAGCGCCGCCGCCGAAACCGAAGACCAGGCGACAAGCGAGGCCCTTCTGGCCGCCGTCATCGCGTCGCTGGAAGACGACAAGGCCGAAGATATCGTGCAGATCGACCTGCGCGGCCGGTCCGACATGGCCGATTACATGGTGAGCTGCTCTGGCCGGTCATCGCGGCAGGTGGCGGCGATCTCGGAAAAGCTGATGGACCGGGTCAAGCAGCAGTTCGGCCGCCCGTCGAAGGTCGAAGGCAAGGAAACCGGCGACTGGGTGCTGATCGACACCGGCGATGTGATCGTCCATGTCTTCCGCCCCGAGGTGCGCGAGTTCTACCAGCTTGAAAAGATGTGGCTGCCGGGCGGGGCCCAGGGCCTGTCGCAGGTCTGATGAAGCTTGCGCTTTGCGCCGTGGGCCGGCTTCGCTCCGGGCCCGAGCGTGATCTGGTCGATGATTACCTGACCCGGTTCGAGCGCACCGGGAAGCCCTTGGGCTTCCCGTCCGTGCAGTTGATCGAGGTCGAGGACCGCAAGGGCGGCGGCATGGAAGCCGAGGCCGACCTGCTGGCGCGGGCGACCCCCGCGGGTGCCGTGGTGGCGGTTCTGGACGAACGCGGCCGCACGCTGTCCTCGCCCGAATTTGCCGATCAGTTGGGGCGCTGGCGCGACGGCGGGCGTGACGTGGCGCTTTTGATTGGCGGTGCCGACGGGCTGGCGCCGCGTCTGCGCGACCGGGCCGATCTTGCGCTGTCCTTCGGGCGGATGGTTTGGCCGCATATGCTGGTGCGGGTGATGCTGGCCGAACAGCTTTACCGCGCGGCAACCATTCTTGCCGGCTCGCCCTATCATCGGGTCTGACTTGTGCCCTGCGTTCGCTTGGGCTAGGCCCGCGCCATGACCGAACTTTTCGCCTATACCGATGGTGCCTGTAGCGGCAATCCCGGCCCCGGGGGGTGGGGCGTGCTGATGCTGGCCCGTGACGGCGAGACCGTGGTGAAAGAGCGCACCCTGCGCGGGGGCGAGCCGCTGACCACCAACAACCGGATGGAGCTTCTGGCCGCGATCTCGGCACTGGAAGCCCTTGCACGGGCGGCGGAAATCACCGTGGTGACCGACAGCGCCTATGTGAAGAACGGTGTCACCACCTGGATTCACGGTTGGAAGAAGAATGGCTGGAAAACCGCCGACCGCAAGCCGGTGAAGAACGACGACCTGTGGAAACGACTGGACGAGGCGCAGGCCCGGCACAAGGTGACGTGGCGCTGGATCAAGGGTCACGCCGGCCATGCCGAGAACGAACGCGCCGACGAACTGGCGCGCGAAGGCATGGCGCCGTTCAAGTCGCGCTAGTTAACGACCGCCCGTTCGGTTAGGCTGCCGATCATGGCCAGACCCCGAACGCTTCCCGACCTGACGGTGCATGAAACGATCTGCCGGATGTTGGCGGCGGATGGCGACAAGGGCGTGACCTTCGGCACCGTCGCCCGTGCCACCGGCCTTGCCGCGGCGACTCTGGTCGGCCGATATGGCTCGCGCGCGGGGATGATCGAGGCGGCACTTGTCCAGTTCTGGGATGGCCTGGAAGAAGCGACCACCGCCGCCACCGCCGAGCCCAAGGCCGCGGGCTTCCTGAAGGCGATTTCCTATGTGGCCGAACCGCGGTTGATCGCGCTGTCGCTAGCCGACGGGCGGCTTGTGCCGCGGGCCGAGGCGTGGCGGCAAGCGGTCGAAGCCGCGCTGGCGCTGCGGCTGGGCCGGGCGGAAACGGCGGCCATGATGTTCGCGACATGGCAGGGCCAGCGGCTGTGGCAGCCGGCCGGCGGGCGCGGCTTCCGCCTGAAAGATGCTGCCAAACGAATGGCTTAGTTGCCGTAGCGCCGCCAGATCCAGATCAGCAGCATCGCGCCCAGCACCGCGCCTACAAAGATCGCGAACGCTCCTGACAGCGCCATCAGAATGCGCATCCCCAGCCATGCCACCACGGCGCCAGCCATTCCCAGCGCGACCGTGGTCGGAACGTCCGCCTGAACCCGCATGAGGCGCGTGGCAAGAAATCCCGCCGCGGCGCCCACGATCAAAAGCAGCAGGAACAGTCCCATTTGACCCCTCGTCCGGCGAACATGGCCAGACTATGGGCAGTGCGGGCCGGCACGACAAGGGTAGGGCGCGCCGGTCGGGGTCACGATTGCGCGGCGATGCTGCCCCGGTCCAGCGGGAAGCCGCGCAGGAACTCGTCCGGCTCCATCGGGCGCTTGCCTTCGCGCTGCACAAGCGTGACCTCGACAGCGCCCTCGCCGCAGGCGATGGTCAGGCCGTCCAGAACCTCGCCCGGCCTGCCATTGCCCGGGGCAAGGCGGCAGCGCAACAGCTTGACCCGCTCGCCGGCCAGAATCGTCCAGGCGCCGGGAAAGGGCGAAAGCCCCCGGATGTGCCGATCCACCTCGGCTGCGGGGCGGGTCCAGTCGATCCGCGCCTCATCCTTGGAAATCTTTTCCGCATAGGTCACGCCTTCGGCGGGCTGCGGCTGTGGCGCCAGATCGTCCAGCGCATCAAGCGCGCCCAGAATCAGCCGCGCGCCCATGCCGGACAACCTGTCATGCAGATCCTGCGTGGTGTCCTCGGGGCCGATATGGGTCTTTTCGCACATCAGCACCGGGCCGGTATCAAGGCCGGCCTCCATCTGCATGATGCAGATCCCGGTCTCGGCATCGCCGGCCAGAATGGCGCGATGGATCGGCGCAGCCCCCCGCCAGCGTGGCAGAAGCGAGGCGTGGATGTTCACGCAACCCCTTGTCGGAGCGTCCAGAATCGCTTGAGGCAGGAGCAGCCCATAGGCCACGACCACCGCCACCTCGGCCCCCAGCGCGGCAAGGTCGGCTTGCGCCTCGGGTGTGCGCAGCGTCACCGGATGACGGACGGGAAGGCCCAGCTCTTCAGCCCGGGCCTGAACCGGCGTGGGGCGATCCTTCTTTCCGCGTCCTGCGGGCCGGGGCGGCTGGCAATAGACGCAAACCACTTCGTGATGGGCGTGAAGCGCGTCAAGGATCGGAACCGAGAAGTCCGGCGACCCCATGAAAATCACTTTCATCGCGTCACCCGACCCGGCGCAGATATTTCTCGGACCGCGCGATCACCATCTTGCGCTTCAGCGCCGACAGGTGATCGAAATACATTTTCCCGTTCAGATGGTCGATCTGGTGCTGCACCGAGGTCGCCCAGACATCGACGAAATCTCGATCCTCGATTTCGCCTTTTTCGTTCAGGAAGCGCACCGTCACCGCCCGCGGGCGCGCGATCACCGCCGTGGCGCCGGGAAGGTTCGGGCTGCCCTCTTCATGGTCACGGAACTGGCCCGAGGCATGAAGGATCTCGGGGTTGGCCAGCCGGATCGCCTTGCCACGACTGTCCGAGCAGTCGACGATCGCCAGCCGCAGCATCACCCCGATCTGCGGCCCCGCAAGACCATAGCCCGGCATCGCATCCATGGTTTCCACCATGTCGTCCCAGATCCCGCGGATCTCGTCGGTCACCGCCTCGATGGGGGCGGCCACCGTTTTCAACCGCTTGTCGGGATACATCACAAAGGGCCGGATCATGCCGCATACTCCGCCAGGGCCGCCGCGCGGGCCGCGGGCGACAGCCGGTCCAGCGTCACCACGCCGTCAAGATGGTCGATTTCGTGCTGGGCGCAGATTGCCGCCAGACCGGAAAACCCGGCCTCTTGTTCGGCGCCGAACAGGGATGTCCACCGCAACCGGATCGACGCTGCCCGCGAGACATGCGCCACAACTCCCGGAATTGACAGGCAGCCTTCGGGGCCTTCGGTGCGGTCGTCGGACATCCACAGGATTTCCGGGTTCACGAAGACCTGCGGCTCGGCCGGGCCTTCCTTCCACGCTACATCCATCACGAACAGCCGCAGCATCGCGCCGACCTGCGGCGCGGCAAGCCCGCGCCCGCGTTCGTGATACATCACCGCCAGCATGTCGGCGGCCAGCCTGTCCAGATCCGGCCCCAACGTGGCCGCGCCACACCGCTGCGTCAGCCGCGGATCGGGCCAGCGAAGGACCGGCAGGGCCGACATCAGGCCTTCACCACAAGGCCACTGGCCTGTGCGCGCTTGAATTTTTCCATCTTGCGCGTGATCATCTGCCGCTTCAGCGGGCGCAGATAGTCGATGAACAGCTTGCCGTCGAGGTGGTCGATCTCGTGCTGGACACAGGTCGCCCACAGGCCCGAGAACTGTTCCTCTTCCTCGTGGCCGTCGATGCCGGTCCAGCGCACCTTGACCTCGGCCGGGCGTTCGACCTCGGCAAAGACGTTGGGCAACGACAGGCAACCCTCTTCGTAGGTCGACAGATCCTCGGACGCCCAGACCACCTGCGGATTGATCATTGCGATCGGCCGGCGCGGCCCCTCGGGGTCCTTGTTGCAATCCAGCACGACCAGCCGTCGCGTCACGCCCACCTGCGGCGCGGCAAGGCCGATGCCCGGCGCGTCATACATCGTGGCCAGCATGTCATCGGCCAGACGGCGCAGGTCGTCACCGATCTCGGCGACGGGGTCGCAGATCTTCTTCAGGCGCGGGTCCGGATGGATCAGGATGGAGCGTATCATGGCCGTGATTTACAATCTGCGCAGGCGTCGCGCAATGGTCGCTGGCCGCGGCCGCGCTGCGGCACGCCGCAGCATCCCTTGCACCTGCGGATCTGTCGGCTAGGCTTCGCGCGAAATCAAGGAGCCGCCATGAACTTCGACGAACGCATCGACCGCCGGGGCACCCATTCGGTGAAATGGGACATGATGGAGAAACTTTATGGCGTCCCGACATCGACCGGCATCGCCATGTGGGTCGCCGACATGGAGTTCCGCCCCCCATCCTGCGTGCAGGCCGCGGTTGAAAAGATGGCCAGCCACGGCGTCTATGGCTATTTCGGAGACGAAAGCGATTACCTTGGTGCGATCCGCTGGTGGATGGCGCATCGCCACGGCTGGGAAGTGGCGCCGGAATGGATTTTCACCACCCATGGTCTGGTGAACGGCACGGCGCTTTGCGTCGATGCCTATACAGCGCCGGGGGATCGGGTCGTGCTGATGACGCCGGTCTATCACGCCTTTGCGCGGGTGATCCGTGCCGCGGGCCGCGAGGTGGTGGAATGTCGGCTGGCGCAGGAAAATGGCCGCTATGTCATGGACTTCGACGCATGGGATGCCCAGATGACCGGGGCCGAACGGATGCTGATCCTGTGCTCGCCGCACAATCCGGGCGGCCGGGTCTGGACGGTCGAGGAACTGCGGCAGGTCGCGGATTTCTGCACCCGGCACGATCTGATCCTTGTCTCGGACGAGATCCACCACGATCTGGTCTTCCCCGGCCATCGCCACACCGTGATGTCGCTGGCCGCGCCCGAGATCACCGAACGATTGGTGATGATGACGGCCGGCACCAAGACCTTCAACATTGCGGGCGCTCATACCGGCAATGTCATCATTCCCGATCCGAAACTGCGGGCACGCTTTGCGGGTCGGATGGCGGCGCTGGGCATCTCGGCCAACTCGTTCGGGCTGTTCATGATGACCGCGGCCTATTCGGCCGAAGGCGCACAATGGGTCGACGAGCTTGTAAGCTATCTCGACGGCAACCGGCGGATCTTTGACGAAGGCGTGAATGCGATCCCCGGCCTGCGGTCGATGCCGCTGGAGGCCACCTATCTTGCCTGGGTCGATTTTTCCGGCACCGGCATGACCGCCGACGAGTTCACCCGGCGGGTCGAGCAGGGGGCGCAGATTGCCGCCAATCACGGCGCCACGTTTGGCGCCGGTGGCGAAACCTTCCTGCGGTTCAACATCGCGGCCCCGCGTGCGCAGATCGAAGAAGCGACCGAAAGACTTTCGCGCGCCTTTTCGGATCTGCAATAGTCAGCGGCGCGGCAGGTAGCCCGCAGGCGCGTTCTCGTCGTGCCAGAAGTCGAGCGGCGGACGGTCGCTCGGCGCGGTGGCGCGTTTGAACTCGCAGATCAACTCACCATTGTCGATCGTGGTGCAGACGATCAGGCACTGGCAGACCAGACGCTCGCCATCATACAGATTGACCAGCCCGCGCAGGTTCGGGATCTGCTCGGCATCCAGTGCAAAGCCCCCGTCCCACAGCCGCAGGACCGGAATCTCAGTCCCGCCGAAGCGGACCTGCAAACGCGACTTGCGCTTCAACTCGGCCTTCTGCGCGGCGGCAAGGCCATCCCTGATTTCCTGAGGCAGATACTCGAGCATGAACAGACTCCTTGGTGCTCACGTCAGAGTCTGGGGGCAAATGGTAAAAAATCAAGCTACCCGAAAGAAGATTTCACAAAAACCGGACGCAATGTAACAAAAAGTTCGCGGCCTACGCGGCGCGCACGTAATGTTCGACAATTGTTGCCAGATCGTTCACTGGCGTCGATGTTGCAAAGTAGCCGCAGGCATTCTGGCAGTGGGTAAAGATCGACCCGTCCGAGAACACGGCCGTATCGGTCAGGAACACCACCTTCGCCCAAGGTTGCCGGAACGCCGCGAAATCCGCAACCGCCAGCGCCGAGCCATCGTCAAGCATCAGATCCAGCATCACCACCTGAATCCGGTGCGCGCACAGCACCCTGACCGCACATTCCTGCGTATGGGTGACATGGACCGTGATGCCGGCCTGGCGCAGCCGATCGGCCCAACTGCTCGCGAGCTCTTCGCGGCTCTCCACGATGAGAACATGCATGAGAAGCCTTTCCTAGAGTTTGCCGAGAACTGTCCAAGCTTTGGTGGCAAAGCCTTAACGGCGGGTTAATACATAGGGCGGGCATACCAAGTTTACCGGGGCAGGCACTTTTTTGCCGGGCCTGACCTGCCCGAAAGTTCAGTCAGGCCACCAGCGCCTCGGCCTTCTTCAGATCAACCGAGACCAGCTGGCTGACTCCTTGCTCGGCCATGGTGACCCCGAACAGCCGGTCCATCCGCGCCATGGTCACGGCATGGTGGGTGATGATCAGGAACCGGGTTTCGGTCCGCCGGGTCATTTCGTCCAGAAGGTCGCAAAACCGGGTCACGTTGGCGTCATCCAGTGGCGCGTCGACCTCGTCCAGCACGCAGATCGGCGCGGGATTGGCCAGAAACACCGCAAAGATCAGCGCCAGCGCCGTCAGCGTCTGTTCGCCCCCCGATAACAGCGACAGCGTGGACAGCTTCTTGCCCGGCGGCTGACACATGATTTCCAACCCGGCTTCCAGCGGATCGTCGCTTTCCACCATCACCAGCCGCGCTTCGCCGCCGCCGAAAAGATGCGTGAACAGCGTGCCGAAACTGGCGTTGACCTGTTCGAAGGCCGTCAGAAGACGTTCGCGCCCTTCGCGGTTCAGGCCCTGGATGCCGGCGCGCAGGCGCTTGACCGCTTCCTCCAGATCCAGCTTTTCGACGCGCAGCGTGTCGTGTTCCTGCTGAACGGCGCGGGCGTCTTCCTCGGCGCGCAGGTTGACCGCACCCAACGCCTCGCGCTGACGCTTCAGTCGCGCCACGTCGGTTTCCAGCGCCTCGACGGTGGGGATGCGGTCGGCGGCGATCCCCAGCCCGGCCAGAAGCTGATCGGGCGTGCGCTCGGTTTCCTCGCGGATGCGCTCGGTGGCAAGGTGCAGGGCCTCCGAGGCGGCATCGGCGCGGGCCTCGGCGCGGGCGCGGGCTTCGCGGGCCTCGCCGGCCTGCCGTTCGGTGTCGCGTTCGGCGTCTTGCGCAGCGCGCAGCGCCGCTTCGGCCTGGGCCAGCGCATCCGCGGCACGGGCACGGCGGAGTTCCGCGGCATGGGTGGCCTCGGCCAGATCCTCGCGGCGGGCCGCGATGTCTTCGGGCGCCTCAAGGGCTTCGCGCAACTCGTCTTCGGTTTCGGCCTTGCGCTCGGCCAGTTCGGCACCGCGCTTTTCGGCGGTCTCAAGCCGGTGCTTCCAGCCTGACAGATCCTTGGTCACCTCTTGCTTGCGGCGCATCCGCGCCTCGCCCTCGCGGCGCAATTCGTCATGCTGCGAGCGGCGTGCCATCATGGTGATCCGGGCGGCCTCGACCGCCAGTTTCAGATCCTCGATCCCGGTCCGCGCGGCATCGAGATCGGGCAGCGCCAGTGTCGCGGCTTCGGCCTCGCGCAGGCGGGCGCGGGCTTCCATCGCCTCATCCTCAAAGCGGGCCACGGCGAGGCGGGCCGATTCCAGCTTGCCTCCCGCGATCGACCGTTCGGCTTCGGCTTTGGACGCCGCCCGGCTGGCCTCGGTTACGCGGGCATCTGCGGCGCGGCGGGCCTCGCGCGTGTCCTGATCGGCGCGGGTCAGATGCGCCAGCCGGGCCTGAAGCGTCTCATGCGCCTGACGGGCGCCTTCGGCCCGGGCGGCCACCTCTTCCAGATCGCGTTTCAGCGCCACCAGCCGGTTCAACTGCTTCAGCCGCAGCGCCGCAGCCGAGGGCGCATCCTCGGCTCCGGTGCGGAACCCGTCCCAGCGCCACAGATCGCCGTCAAGACTGACAAGGCGCTGGCCAGGATGCAAAAGCGGTTGCAGCGCGGCCCCCTGCGCCCGGTCCACCAGCCCGATCTGGCCGATCCGGCGGCGCAGCACATCGGGCACGCCGACATGGGGGGCAAGCGGGGACACACCCTCGGGCAGCGGTTGCACCGTTTCATAGTCCGCCAGCACCGCCCAACCCGACCGCGCATCGGCCGCCACTTCGGGCGCCCGAAGGTCGTCGGCCAGCGCCGCGCCCAGGGCGGCCTCGAACCCCGGCTCGACCTGCACCCGGTCAAGAAGCTGCGCCCCGGCCTGTGCCTCGCGATCAACCAGCCGGGCAAGGGCGGCCACTTCGGCGCGAAGCGCGTTGGCCTCACCCTCGGCGGCCGATCGCGTGGCGCGGGCCTCGGCCTCGCGCGATTGCGCCTCGGCGCGGGCCTCGTCGGCCAGAACCAGCGCCTCCTCGGCGGCTTCGGCGCGGGCCTCGGCCTCTTCCTGTGCCAAGGCTGCGGCCTCGAAGGCTTCGGCGGCAGCATCCTGCGCCGCGCTGGCCGCATCGACCGTGGCGCGGGCGCGGGCGGCCTCGGCTTCGATCCGGGTCAGGGTGGTGCGGCTGTCGGCCAGCATCCGCTGTGCCGACTGATGGCGGGCCGACAGCCGCGCCACATCCTCGGTGCGTTCGGACAGGATGCCCTCGCGTTCGGACAGCACGGCCGCGGCCTCTCGTGCGGCTTCGGTGGCTTCCGCCAGCCGCCCGTCATGGCCGTCATGGGCCTTTTCCAGCGCGTCGCGTTCCCAGTCCAGCCGGGCGATGGTGTCGACGGCGTCGCGGTTCAGCCCGGCTTCGCGGTCGATGTCGCGGGACAGTTGATCAACCCGCGACGTCAGCGTGGCGATGGTGGCGCGGGCGCGGGCTTCTTCGGCGGCCAGTGCATCGCGTTGCACGGTCAGGCGTTGCAACAGCGCGCCGGCGATTGCCTCTTCCTCGCGCCGGGGGGGCATCGCCGCATCCAGTTCGGCGCGCAAACTTGCGGCCTTGCGCGCGGTGGATTCGGCTTGGCCGGCCGTCATCATCCGCTCGCGCAGGGCGGCCAGCGCCTCGGTCCGTGCCAGATCGGCCTCGCGCCAGCGGCGATACAGCAGCGACCCTTCGGCCTGTCGCAGTTCCTCGCCGATCTCGCGGTAACGCGCGGCCTGTTTGGCCTGCCGGGCCAGTGTCGCCAACTGCTGGGCCAGCTGATCCAGCACATCTTCAACCCGCGACAGGTTCTGTTCGGTCGCGGTCAGGCGCAGTTCGGCCTCGTGCCGGCGCTGGTACAGCCCGGAAATCCCGGCGGCTTCTTCCAGAATTCGCCGCCGTGCCTTGGGCTTGGCGTTGATCAGTTCCGAAATCTGCCCCTGCCGCACCAAAGCCGGCGAATGCGCCCCGGTCGAGGCATCTGCAAACAGCATCTGGATGTCGCGCGCCCGGACATCGCGGGTGTTGGCCTTGTAGGCGCTACCGGCGTCGCGGGTGATGCGGCGCACGATCTCGATCGTGTCGGCATCGTTGAAGCCCGTGGGGGCCAGCCGGTCGGCATTGTCGATGACAAGCGCCACTTCGGCAAAGTTGCGCGCGGGCCGGGTGGCGGCGCCGGCAAAGATCACGTCCTCCATCCCCGCGCCGCGCATTGCCGTCGGGCGGTTCTCGCCCATCACCCAGCGCAGGGCTTCCAGAAGGTTCGACTTGCCGCAGCCGTTTGGCCCCACCACGCCCGTCAACCCCTCGTGGATCACCAGATCCGTGGGGTCCACAAAGCTTTTGAAGCCATTGAGACGGAGGCGGGTGAACCGCAAGCGGCATTCCTTCTGATTCTGAACCAAGGCGGCATGGTCCGGCCTTGCGCGGCCCAAGTCAACCGCAGCCCCCACGATCTGGCGGCGGGGCGGCGGTTATCCCCAAGATGTTGCCGGTGTCAGGACTGCGCCCGGACCTGCTGCCGCCAAAGCGTGAACAGCCCCGCGCCGACGACGACGCCCGCGCCGATCACCACATTGGCCGTCAGGCTTTCGCCAAAGACCACCAGCCCCACCGCCGCCGCAAAGGGAAGTTGCAGATAGGCGAAGGGCTGCACCGCGCTGGCCTCGGCCACCTCATAGGCGCGGATCAGGCACCAGTGGCCCAGTGCCGCGGTGCAGCACAGGGCCGCCATCCACAGCCAGTCGGCACGCGCCATCGGTTCCCAGAACCAAAGGCCGACCGCGGTCATCGCCAGCGCGCCCACCGTGCCGGTCCAGAAAAAGCTGACCGCCGCCGCATCGCCCCGCGCGACATAGCGTGTCAGCAGCCCATAGATCGCGAACAGGAAGGCCGCCAGCAGCGGCACCAGCGCCCAGGGCGAGAACACCGCCACCCCCGGCTGAAGGATGATCAGCACGCCCACAAAGCCGGTGCCGATTGCGGCCCACCGCCGCCAGCCAACCTTTTCCCCCAGAACCGGCCCCGAAAGTGCCGCCACCAGCAGCGGATAGCAGGTAAAGACGGCATGGCTGGCCACCAGCCCCAGCTTGACGAAGCCCAGCACCATCACGCAGACCTCGGCCGCCAGAACCAGCCCCCGCGCCGTCTGCAACAGCGGAAACCGCGAGCGCAGGACCACGCCCAGGCCCCCCGCCTGTCGCGCCGCCAGCACCATCACGAAGGCCGCAAAGAACCAGTAGCGGATCATCACAACCATGAAAACGCTGTGGTTTTCGGCCAGATGGCGTGAAATCCCGTCCTGGATCGCGAAGATGCAGGTGGTCAGCACCATCAGCCCGATGCCAAGCCGGGTGTTCTGTTCGGTCATTCCGGCAGCACCCCGGCCGACATGTGGCGCTTGGTGCCATGTCCCGGCAGGCGGCTGACGGCAAAGCCCGCCGCCGCCAGGGCGCGCCGGACATGGCCCGCCGCGGTGTAGGTGGCGAAACTGCCCCCCGGCGCGGTGTGGCGGGCGACCTCGGCCATCAAGTCCCCGGACCAAAGCTCGGGGTTCTTGGCCGGTGAAAAGCCGTCCAGATACCAGGCGTCGGCGCGGTCCGGCCAGCGCGGCAGGGTCTGGCGCGCGTCGCCGATCACCACCGTCAGATCCAGCGTGTCATTCACGAAGCGCGAATGACCGGCGGCCCAGGCATCAAGGAAGGGGCCGGCGATGGCCTCGGCCTCGGGGAAGGCGCGAAGCGCGCGGGCGATGTCGGGGGCGCTCATGGGAAACGCCTCGAACGAGGTATAGCGCAGCCGCCCCGGTACCCCCGCCGCGGTCCAGGACACCAGTGTGGCCAGCATGTTGAGGCCGGTGCCAAACCCCAGTTCCGCGATATGGAAGCCGGGCCGGAACCGCCCCGGCAGGCCGTTCCCGGCCAGAAACACATGGCGCGTCTCGGCCAGCCCATTGGCCAGCGAGAAATACGGGTCATCGAACCGGGTCGAGACCGGAATGCCCCCGTCGCGCCATTCCAGCGCCGCGGTCCCCGCCGGTTCTTCCCTGTCTGTCGTGCCGTCAGGCGCGGCCCGCGCTTCGTCAGGCAAACTGCGCGCGTTCCGCGTTTCATCAGGCAAGTCGCGCGCGTTCCGCGCGACATCCGCGCTCTGGCCTGTGGCTGGCATCTGTCCTAAGCCTGCTGCTTCGAAATGCGGACATTGTGCGAGGGCGAGGGAAATGGCAACGCCGGATGTGACAATTCGGGGCGGCGGCATCTTCGGGTTGTCGGTGGCCTGGGCCGCCGCGAAACGGGGGGCGAGGGTGCGCCTGATCGAGACGCGCCGCATCGGAGCAGGCTCGTCGGGCGGTCTGGTCGGGGCGCTTTCCCCGCATGTGCCGGAAAACTGGAACGACAAGAAGGCGTTCCAGTTCGACAGCCTTGCCATGGGTCAGGCATGGTGGGACGAGGTGGCGGATGCCTCGGGCCTGCCCACGGGCTATGCCCGGCTTGGCCGGTTCCAGCCGCTGGCCGACGACCGCGCCGTGGAGCATGCCCGCGCCCGTGCCGACGAGGCCAAAACGCTGTGGCAGGGCCGCTTTCACTGGCAGGTGGTGCCCGCCGAAGGCCCCGGCGCGCCGCAAAGCCCGACCGGGCTGATGATCCACGACACACTGACCGCGCGCATCCACCCGCGCATGGCCGCCGCCGCATTGGTGGCCGCGATCCGCGCCCGCGGTGGCGAGGTTCTGATCGGTGACGCCGACGAGGTCGGCCCCGTGGTCTGGGCCACCGGCACCGCCTGCCTTCAGGCCCTGTCCGAGGATCTGGGCAAGCCCGTCGGCGGCGGCGTCAAGGGGCAGGCGATGATCGTGGGGCTGGATGCCCGCGACCGCCCGCAGGTGTTTGCGGCCGGGCTGCTGATTGTGCCCCATGCCGATGGCACCACTGCCGTCGGCTCGACCGCCGAAAATGAATGGACCTCGCCCGACACCACCGACGAGCAGTTGGAGGCCGTCCACGCCCGCGCACTGGCGGTCTGCCCGTGGCTGCAAGGCGCGCCGGTTCTGGAACGCTGGGCGGGCCTGCGCCCGCGCGCCCGCAGCCTTGCGCCGATGCTGGGCGAGTGGCCCGGCCGGCCCGGACAGTTCGTCGCCAACGGCGGCTTCAAGATCGGCTTCGGCATGGCGCCGAAGGTGGGCGAAGTCATGGCCGATCTGGTGCTGGACGGCCGTGATGCCATCCCCGAGGGCTTCCGCGTCGAAGCCTCGCTGAAGAAGCGGATCAAGGGCGAGGACTAGGGCAGGGGCCAAAAGCCCGCCCCGCCGCCCGCGTGCGGGGGGCTTCCGGGCCCGCTTGTCCGGCCCGCTGCTTGCCGCAGCGTGCGTTTGCGGCTGACGATCCACGACCGGGGGATCGTCCGGGCACCGCTCAGCCTTTCAGTTCGGCGGTGATCCTGACAGGGCCGCCCGATCCGCGCAGCTTCGCGCGATAGATCACGATCGATTCGGCCACCCGCATCACATAGGTGCGGGTCTCGGCAAAGGGGATGCGCTCGACCCAGTCCACCACGTCGATATCGGGCGAGCGGGGGTCGCCGAACTCTTGCAGCCAGCGCCGTGGCCGCCCCGGCCCGGCGTTGTAGCCCGCAGCCACAAGTGCAATCGACGGGCCGAATTCTTCAACCAGTTGTGCCAGATAGGCGGTGCCAAGCCGCACGTTATAGGCGGCCTCGTTCAGCCGCTCGGCGCTGTAGCCCAGCCCCACACGCACCGCCATCAGCTTGGCCGTCCCCGGCATCACCTGCATCAGACCACGCGCACCGGCGGGGCTGACCACCACCGGGTTGAACTCGGATTCGCGGCGCGCGATCGACAGCGCAAGCGCCCGCGACACCGGCAGCCCGTCAGATGGCACCATCTCGGGCACCGGGAAATAGGCGCGCGACAGGATGATCCCGCGCTCGGCCGCCTGTTTGCCGATCAGCACCGCGATATGCGCCTCGCCCAGATCAAGCGTCATCTCGGCCAGCCGCGCCAGATCGTCGGGTCCAAGGCTTTCGGCCAGATGCAGCAGGAACCGCTTGCCCTGATCGCGCTCGCCCGCGGCCAGCAGAAGCCGCCCCGCCGCCAAGACCGAGGACGCGGCGAACCCGCCCTGCCGCCAGTCGCCCCCGCGCGGCGGCGACACCAGCGCCGGGTCCAGCGGGATGCCCACCCGTTCGGCCGCCAGCAAACCATAATAGGCGGTCTGGTGCCGGGCGGCCTCGGTGAAGGCGGCGCCGGCCTCGTCATAGTGGCCCATCGCCTCATGGGCGCGGCCCTGCCAGAACAGCGCCCGCGACAGGCTGATGGGCGTGCGCACGGCCGCTTGCAGGCGCTGGAAATGCCCCAGCGCGGTCTGCGCCTCGCCCAGATCGCGCAAGGCGATGAACCCGGCCAGAAACTCCAGATCGGCGAAATCCGCGCCCCCCGTCAGATGGTGCGAGGCGGCAAGCCGATAGGCGGTGCGCGGGTCGCCATCCTCGACCAGCGCGCGGGCAAGGCCGGGGCGGCGGTCGGCCCAATGCGCGGGCTCGCCCAGATCGTCGGCGCGGGCACTGCGTTCAAGGACCAGCACCGCCGCATCCGCCGCGCGCCCCTTGCGCGCCCGCCACATCGCGCGCTCGTAGGCAAGGCCGGGATGGGCGGCCAGCGCGCCCGGAACCGCCGCGATCAGCCCATCCACCCCATCGGCATCGGCGCGCAGCGCCATCCGCGCAGCCGCCAGCCGCTTCCAGCCGTCCGACACCCGTGGCAGCATCCGCCGCGCCTGCTCGGGCCGGTTCTCCCACAGCAGCCTGTCAAGCCGTGCCTCATGCGCGGCCGACAGGACGGCCGGGAAGGCGACCATCGCGGCCGATTCCTCTTCGGCCGTGAAGTCAAGGCCGACCCATGCCTGCCGGATCACCGCTGCGGCCTCGGCGCCTCGGCCCGCGGCCGCCAACGCGCGGGAAAGGGCAATGGCCCCCGTCGCGGTCGCGGGGGCGCGCGGGCCGAAATAGGCGATCACCCGCGCGGGCGTGGTCGACCGCGCCGCCGCATCTTCGCCCTTTGCGCGCAAAAGCGACAGGCCCGGCCAGTCGCCATGGCGGGCAAGAAAGCCTTCGTAATCGCCCAAGAGTCCTTCGCCCGCGCGCAGTCGGTGCCATTCCACGATGGATTGCGCCAGTGGCCCCGAGGCGCGGGCGCGGGCCGCCGCATCGTCCCAGTCCCTGGCCCAGACCGCCCGCAGCGCCCCGCGCAGCGCGGCCGGGTCGTCGGCATCGGCCGCGCCCGGCGGCAGCGACAGCACAAGCGGCAACAGGATCAGCGCGCAAAGGCGGCTCAGGGCGGGGCGAGGGTGGCGGCGGGACATGCCCCGTAATCTGCCCAAGACCACCGCCCCCCGCAACACACAAGCGCAAGACCGCCCGCGGCTTGGCGACAACTTGGCAAGTGCCGCGCCGGACGCTAGGAAGACGCGGTTTCAACCGGGCGAGTCAGCCCACCCACGAGGAGATGCGTGCCATGATCAAAGGGTCGATTCCCGCCCTTGTCACGCCGTTCAAGGACGGCGCTCTGGATCTGGACACGCTGAAGAAACTTGTGGACTGGCAGATTGCCGAAGGCTCGACCGGGCTGGTGCCGGTGGGCACCACCGGCGAAAGCCCCACGCTCAGCCATGACGAACACGAAACCGTGATCGAGGCGGTGGTGGCCGCAGCCGCCGGTCGCGTGCCGGTGATCGCGGGGGCGGGGTCGAACTCGACCGCCGAGGGCATCCGCCTGATCCGGTTTGCCGAACGGGTGGGGGCCGATGCCGCGCTGGTGGTGACGCCCTATTACAACAAGCCGACACAGGCCGGGCTGATCGCGCATTACACCGCGCTGCACGATTGCTGTTCGCTGCCGATCATCATCTACAACATTCCCGGCCGCTCGGTCGTGGACATGACCCCCGAGACGATGGGCAAACTGGCGGAACTTCCCCGCATCATCGGGGTCAAGGACGCCACCGGCAAGATCGAGCGTGTCAGCCAGCAGCGCGCCAGCTGCGGTGCGGATTTCATCCAGCTTTCGGGCGAGGATGCGACCGCGCTGGGCTTCAACGCCCATGGCGGGGTGGGCTGCATCTCGGTCACGGCGAACGTGGCGCCGCGGCTCTGCGCCGAGTTCCAGCAGGCGACGCTTGCCGGCGATTTCGCCCGCGCGCTGGACTATCAGGACAGGCTGATGCCGCTGCACGAGGCGATCTTCATCGAACCCGGCCTTGTCGGCGCGAAATACGCGCTGTCGCGTCTTGGCCTCTGCTCGCCCGAGGTGCGCCTGCCGCTGGTGGGTCTGACCGATCCGACCAAGGCCCGAATCGATGCCGCGATGCGCCACGCCGGCCTGATCTGACACCGCCCCGGTCGGCCGGGGCCGCGCGGCCCGCGCCACAGTCCGCGGCAGCGCCGTCCTCGGGGGCTCGATGCCCCCGAGGACGGCCCCCCCTTCCGGCCAACCGGGCTGGACAGCGCGCGGTTGCTCGCCTATCTCAACCGCGTCATGGCCAAACATTCCGACCCCAACAGCAAGCTCATCGCAGAAAACCGCCGCGCCCGCTTCGATTACTTCATCGAAGAGGAGATCGAGGCCGGGATCATCCTCATGGGCTCTGAAGTGAAGTCGCTCCGGCAGGGCGGCTCGAACATCGGCGAAAGCTATGCTTCGGTCGAGAATGGGGAATTGTGGCTGATCAACGGCTATATCGCGCCCTACCTTCAGGCCAAGACCTGGGGCCACGAGGAACGGCGCCGACGCAAGCTGCTGGTGTCCCGGCGCGAACTGGCGCGGCTGTGGAATGCCACGGCGCGCGAAGGCATGACCATCGTGCCGATCCGGATGTATTTCAACGACCGCGGGATCGTGAAGCTGATGATCGGCATCGCCAAAGGCAAGAA
The DNA here is from genome assembly GCF_900207575.1 of Cereibacter ovatus. Lineage (GTDB taxonomy): Bacteria > Pseudomonadota > Alphaproteobacteria > Rhodobacterales > Rhodobacteraceae > Cereibacter_A > Cereibacter_A ovatus. The sequence goes on along the minus strand of NZ_OAOQ01000013.1, from coordinate 66,245 downwards.
GCTGGCCGACAAGCGCGCCACCGAAGCCAAGCGCGACTGGGGCCGCGAAAAGCAGCGCCTGCTGAAGCAGCACGTCTGATCCTCGCGTCGGCCGGCCGGGCGGCTCTGCGGCGCTTGCGCACAGCGACCACGGCCAAGCGGGCTTGCCTGCGCATCGCCGCCGCATTAAGCCGGGTTGGCTTTCCGAGGAGCCCGCCATGACCGATGATCCCCGAACGCTCGTTTCCACCGACTGGCTTGCCGCGCATCTGCGCGACCCCGATCTGCGCATCATCGACGCCTCGTGGTATCTGCCAGCCGCGGGCCGCGACGCCCGCGCCGAGTATCAGGCCGAACATATCCCCGGCGCCCGCTTCTTCGACATCGACGAGATCGCCGACCTCCGTTCGGCCCTGCCGCATATGGCACCGCCGGTGGAAAAGTTTATCAGCCGGATGCGCGCCATGGGCATCGGCGACGGCCATCAGGTCGTGGTCTATGACGGCGCGGGTATCCTGTCGGCGCCGCGCGTCTGGTGGACCTTCCGCCTGATGGGCAAGACCGATGTTGCGGTGCTGGATGGCGGCCTGCCGAAATGGAAGGCCGAAGGCCACCCGCTGGAAGACCTGCCCCCGATCACCCGCGACCGCCACATGACGGTGCAGCGGCAGGCGGGCCTTGTGAAGGACGTGACGCAGGTCGCCCATGCCTCGAAGCTGGGCGAGGCCGAGATCATCGACGCGCGTTCCGAAGGCCGCTTCAAGGGGGTCGAGCCCGAGCCCCGCCCCGGCCTGCGCGGCGGCCATATTCCCGGCTCGAAGAATGTGCCGTTCCAGACGCTTCTGAACGGCGATGGCACGATGAAGGCGCCCGATGCGCTGCGCGCGGCCTTTGACGCTGCCGGCGTGGATCTGGCAAAGCCCGCGATCACCACCTGCGGGTCCGGGGTGACGGCCGCTGTTCTCAGCCTTGCGCTGGAAATCCTGGGCCACCGCAATCACGCGCTTTATGATGGCTCCTGGGCCGAATGGGGCATGTATGACGATCTCAAGGTCGCGAAAGGATGACGAAGGAATGCTGACCGCCCTCAAGCCGCAACCCGCGGACAAGATCCTGCAACTGATCCAGATGTTCCGCGAAGATCCCCGGGACGGCAAGATCGACCTCGGCGTTGGCGTCTACAAGGACCCGACCGGCCTGACCCCGGTGATGCGGGCGGTGAAGGCAGCCGAAAAGCGGCTGTGGGAAACCGAGACCACCAAGACCTATACCGGCCTTGCCGGGGAACCCGCCTACAATGCCGCGATGGTCGAGCTGATCCTTGCCGGTGCGGTGGCGGCGGACCGTGTGGCCTCGGTCGCGACGCCGGGCGGCACGGGCGCGGTGCGGCAGGCGCTGGAACTGATCCGCATGGCCGCGCCGGGGGCGACGGTCTGGATTTCCAATCCGACCTGGCCCAACCACCTGACGATCGTGAAATATCTTGGCATTCCGATGCAGGAATACCGCTATTTCGACGCCGCGACCGGCGCGGTCGATTTCGACGGCATGATGGCGGATCTGGCGCAGGTGAAGGCGGGCGATGTGGTGCTGCTGCATGGCTGCTGCCACAACCCGACCGGCGCGAACCCGAATCCGGTGCAGTGGCTGGCGATCTGCGAGGCCATTGCCAAGGCGGGCGCGGTGCCGCTGATCGATCTGGCCTATCAGGGGTTCGGCGACGGGCTGGAGATGGACGCGGCGGCGACGCGGCTTCTGGCCTCGAAACTGCCCGAGGTGCTGATCGCGGCCTCGTGTTCCAAGAACTTCGGCATCTACCGCGAACGGACCGGCATCCTGATCGCCATCGGCGAGGCATCGGGCAGGGTGGTGACGCAGGGCAACCTGAACTTCCTGAACCGGCAGAACTTCTCTTTCCCGCCCGATCACGGCGCGCGTCTGGTGACGATGATCCTGGACGATGAGGCGTTGTGCGCCGACTGGAAGGCCGAACTGGAGGAGGTGCGGCTGAACATGCTGACCCTGCGCCAGTTGCTGGCCGAGGCGCTGCGCGCGGAAACCGGGTCGGACCGTTTCGGCTTTGTGGCCGAGCATCGCGGCATGTTCTCGCGGCTTGGGCTGACGCCCGAGCAGGTGGAAAAGCTGCGCACCGATCATGCGGTCTACATGGTGGGTGATTCGCGGCTGAATATCGCCGGGCTGAACCGGACCACGGTGCCGGTTCTGGCCCGCGCGGTAGCCGACGTGCTGCGCGGCTGAGGGGAAGGGGCCGCCCGTCGCCCCCATCGAGGGGGCAACGGGCGGCGCTGCCGCGGACGGATCGGACCCCGGGGTGGCCCGGCGGGGCGCAGAAGCCCGCGGGCCGGCCATCAAGCCTGGGCCGCACCGCTGCGGATGGGGGGGGCAGCCCGCCGCGCGCGACGGGCTGTCAGGCCAGCGCCTCGGCGATCCGCTGCGCCAGTCTGCGCGCAACCTCGGCCTTGGGCATCCGCGGCCAGTCCTCTGTGCCATCCGCGGTAATCAGCGTTACCGCATTCTCGGTTCCGCCCATGATGCCGGTGGCTGGCGAGACATCGTTGGCCACGATCCAGTCGCAGCCCTTGCGCGCCCGCTTGGCGGTGGCATGGGCGATCACCTGATCGGTTTCGGCGGCAAAGCCCACCACCAGCCGCGGCCGTCCCGTGTCCAGCCGCGATACGGTGGCAAGGATGTCGGGGTTCTCGGCAAAGTCCAGCGACAGCCCGCCCGCGCCCTTCTTCACCTTGACCGACGCGGCATTGGCCACCCGCCAGTCCGCCACCGCCGCGGCGAACACCGCCGCCTCGACGGGTAGCGCGGCGCTGACCGCGGCCATCATCTGCGCCGCGGTTTCGACCTGCACGACCTTCACGCCCGCGGGTGGCGGAACCGTCGCCGGTCCGGTCACGAACACCACCGAGGCACCCAGATCGCGCAGCGCCGCCGCCAGCGCCGTGCCCTGCGCGCCGGAGGAGCGATTCGCAATATAGCGCACCGGGTCGATCGGTTCGTGCGTGGGGCCGGATGTCACCAGAACCCGCCGCCCGGCCAGCGGCCCCACCGCCAGCGCGGCTTCGATCGCGGCCACGATTTCAAGCGGTTCGGCCATGCGCCCGGGGCCATGTTCGCCGCAGGCCATGTCGCCCGCATTCGGCCCCACCGTCAGCACGCCATCGGCCGACAGCGTCGCCAGATTGCGCCGGGTCGCCGGATGCTGCCACATCCGCACGTTCATCGCCGGCGCCAGCAGAACCCGCGTGTCGGTCGCCAGCAGCAGCGTCGAGGCCAGATCCTCGGCCCGCCCGCTTGCCATTTTCGCCATCAGATCGGCGGTGGCCGGCGCCACCACGATCAGATCGGCCACCCGCGACAGCGCGATATGGCCCATCTCTGCCTCTTGCGTCAGGTCGAACAGATCCTGATGCACCCTGGCCCCGGCCAGTGCCGAGACGGACAACGGGGTGACAAACTCTGCCCCCGCCCGCGTCAGGACCGGCGTCACCGCACAGCCGCGTTCGCGCAGGCGGCGGATCAGGTCCAGCGACTTGTAGGCGGCAATCCCGCCGCCGATGATCAGAAGTATCCGCTTGCCGTCCAGCATCCCTGCACCCTCAGCGCGACCCGGGGACAGGTGTAGGGGCGCAGGGGGGCAGGTTCAACCGCCCTTAGCGGGCGGCCAGATCGGCGCAGGGGTCGCCGCGGTCGACCGGGGCGGTCACCAGCCACAGATCGAACGGTGCGGGCTGGCGGGGGGCGGATTCAAACTGGCCGATCGACAGGATGCGCAACCCCGGCGCGGCATCGGCCAGAACCGCGGGCAGGCCCACATCGCGCCGGGCATGGCCGGTGCCGGTGATGACGGCAACCGGCCCGCCCGAGGTTTCCAGCGCATCCAGCACCGCGCGGGCAAGGGCCGCGTCGCGCAGGCGCTGCGCCTCGACCATGCCGGGCAGCAGATCCTCGGGCAGGGCGTTGCAGTGGGCAAGCCGCTGTTCCTCGGACCGGGCGGCAAGATCTTCGGGCGCAAGGGCGCGGTCCAGACCAAAGCGCGCGGCATCCGCGCCGAAAGTCGCGGCGGCGCCGTCCTTGACCGCCGCCCGCGCCCTGTCGCGCGGGACTTCGGCGCCAAAGATCCGCGCTTCGGGGGCGGCCAGAAAGATCGGATGATACATCGCGAAATCGGGCCAGCCCGAGGCATCCCAATCAAGTGCCTCGGCCATCCGGCGTTCGTCGGCCAACAGATCGGGCGTGACGAGCGCCGCCTTTTCCGGCGTCAGCATCTCGAACACCAGTGCCGCGGGCCCCAACCCCGCCACCGCCACCGCCTGATTTTCGTGATGGCGGGGATTGTCGTGAACCTCGCCCAGGATCACCACATCGGCCGATGGAAGATCGGCCAGCGCAGCCGGAGCGATCTGCCCGGCCACACCCGGCCGGGCGGCGGCGACCAGTCCGGCCGCAAGAAGAACCCACTGTTTCATAGCAGGAAGTGATGCACCTCGCGCGACTGCGCTTCAAGGCTCCGCCGCATCTTTGCAAAGGCTGCCGCTTCCAGCTGGCGCACCCGTTCCTTCGACAGCTTCAACTCTTCCCCCAGACTTTCCAGCGTGCGCGGCGCCTCGCGCAGCTTGCGTTCGGTGACGATGAACCGTTCGCGCGGGTTCAACTGCTGCATGGCGACGATCAGCCATCCCCGCAGCCGCGCCGCGTCCAGTGACCCCTCGACCACTTCGGCGGCCTGTGCCGAATCGTCTTCCAGCGCGTCGATCCATTCGCGTCCGTCCTCATCGGCCGATTGCGTGGCATTCAGCGAATAGTCCGACCCCGACAGCCGGCCTTCCATCATTTCGACATCGGCCAACGGCACGCCCACGTCATGGGCGATCATCTCGCGCAGTTGATGTCCGTCCAGAACCTCGCCGCGCTGGCTGGCCTCGCGTTCCAGCCGGGCCTGCACCCGGCGCATGTTGAAGAACAGCGCCTTCTGGCTGGAGGTCGATCCCGTCCGCACCATCGACCAGTTGCGCATGACGTAATCCTGGATCGAGGCCTTGATCCACCACACCGCATAGGTCGAGAATCGCACCCCGCGATCGGGATCGAACTTGTCGGCCGCCTTCATCAGACCCAGCGATGCTTCCTGAATCAGATCGTTCATCGGCGCGCCATAGCGGCGGAACTTCGCCGCCATCGAGATTGCAAGACGCATGTAGGCGGTGATCAGGCGGTGCAGCGCCGCCTCGTCGCGCCGGTCGCGCCAGGCATAGGCAAGGCGCAGCTCGGTCTCGGCATCCAGAAGCTCGGCCTTCATCGCTTGGCGCGACATTGTTTGGTCGTTATATCCGTCCAGTGCCATCAGGGCCCCCTGTCGAACCGGCTCACGTCTCGGTAAATACTACGGAACAAACCCATGTCCGGATCACATGATTTGGCGCTGCCGCCGCTGACGCTTGTTCTGGGCGGTGCGCGGTCCGGAAAATCGCGGATGGCAGAGCGGCTGGTCATTGGGACAGGCCGCCCCCGGATCTATCTGGCAACCGCCGAAGCATGGGATGACGAGATGGCCGCACGGATCGCGGCCCACCGCGAGGATCGCGGCGCCGGCTGGGACACGGTCGAGGCTCCGCGCGATGTTTGCCCTGTCCTGTCACGGATTCCCCCCAAGGCTTGCGTGCTGCTGGATTGCGCGACGCTGTGGCTGACCAATCACCTGCTGGCCGAAAACGATCTTGATGCCGAGATCGCCTCGCTTCTTCATGCGCTTGAGACCTGTCAGGCGCCTGTTGTCGTGGTCTCCAACGAGGTGGGCTGGGGGATAGTTCCCGAAAATTCGCTTGCCCGGCGGTTTCGTGACGAACAGGGCCGGCTGAACCAGCGCCTTGCCGCCAGCGCGGGGCTGGTGGTGGCGGTGATGGCGGGCCTGCCGATGGTGCTGAAGGGCGAACTGCCAAAGGGCGTGGCGTGACGCGGCTGCACTGGGTCCGGCACGGGCCGACACATGCGACCGTGATGCTGGGCTGGACCGACCGGCCGGCGGATCTGTCCGACACTGCGGCTGTCGCGCGGCTGGATGCGGCACTTCCGCGGCCGGCTCTGGTGATCTCGTCCGACCTGATTCGCGCCCGCGCGACCGCGGATGCGCTGGCCCACGGGCGGCAGCGGCTGCCCCACGACCCCCGCCTGCGCGAGATCCACTTTGGCGCATGGGAAGAGCGCAGCTTTGCCGCGATCGAGGCCGGCACCCCCGCCCGCATCCGCGCCTTCTGGGAAAACGCCGGCCCCGTCCGCGCGCCGGGCGGTGAAAGCTGGAACGAGCTTCGCGCCCGCGTCACGGCGGCCGTCGCCGATCTGGTATCCCGCCATCCGGGCGAAGATGTCATCATTGTCGCCCATTTCGGGCCGATTCTGGTCGGACTTCAGACCGCGCTTGGCCTTGATGTGCAGCAAGCCTTCGCCCACCGGATCGAGCCGCTGTCGATCACCACGACCCATCTTGGCCCGTTGGGCTGGACCGCAGGTCAGGTGAACTATCGGGCCTGAATTATCGCCGGCGGCGCCGACATCCTGTTGCAGCCGCACCGGCAAGCGGCTATACCCCCGCCAACGCACCCGTAGCTCAGCTGGATAGAGCGCTGCCCTCCGAAGGCAGAGGCCAGGGGTTCGAATCCCTTCGGGTGCGCCAAGCTTCTCAATAATTTACGCGACGCACTGGAACCGCACAGAAACCCGCACAGAAACTGCGGTTCATCGGCGTTTTCGATAGGCGAAAAAAGACCTATCTACGAATCGTCCAGGTCATCGAAGACCAAGCCACGCGATGCAAAACGGGCGGAGCGGTTGGCCCCGCAAAGCCCACGGCCGGCACCTCATCAGTGCCGGCCTTTCCTTTTCACCGGCAGAGCAACCGCTCGATCACACGCGCCCCAGCGACTGCATCCAAGACCGCCGCCCTGGCAGCCAGGAAGTTGCGCGCAAGTTCGAGAGCGTCGGCCAACTCCACCCCTTCGTTGGAATACACAGGCATCGACTCATCGGGCGTGCAGCAGCACTCGTCGCCACCGGTTGGGTCTTGGTGACGTCCGTAACGACGCCAATAACGACGTCGTATCAGACACCCCAGATGTCTGCCGAACGCGCAAGGGCGGCCCCAATCGAGTGGTTACGCTCTATTCGGGCTAGCCGCCGAAACGCCGGACCGGGCCGGGATCAATGGCATGGGGGCAGGCCGCCACCATGCCCCTGCGGGACCGGCATCCTCTGCCATCGCGAGGCCAGCCAGCATCTGCGGCCCCGCCCGCGCCGCGATCGGCGGAAGGGCCACAAGCCTCGCGCGGGTCACTTCGACAGCAGCGAGCAGATCCGGCGCACGGCCAGTTCATAGCCCTCGACCCCAAGCCCGGCCAGCACACCATCGGCGCGCAGGCTGACATAGGAATGGTGGCGGAAGCTCTCGCGCTTGTGCACGTTCGAGATGTGACACTCGATCACCGGCCCCTCGAAGGTGTTCAGCGCGTCAAGGATCGCGACCGAGGTATGGGTGAAGGCGCCCGGATTGATGACGATGCCGCAGGCGGCGTGGCGGGCCTCATGGATGGTGTCGATGATGACGCCTTCGTGGTTCGACTGGAACAGCTTGACCGCAAAGCCCTTTTCGGTCGCGACGGTGGCGCAGTTGCGTTCGACATCGGCCAGCGTGTCATGGCCGTAGATCTCGGGCTGGCGCTGGCCCAGCAGGTTCAGGTTCGGACCGTTCAGGATGTAGATCGTCTTGGTCATCGGTTTTCCCCCATCGCTCGATGCCCCTTGGGCGCGGCCCTTCGGCCGGTCTGCGATCTTGATTGCAGAAGGGGGGCGCCGCGTCCACCCAGGGGCCCCGCGCCGCAGCCGGCGAAAGGCCCGAGCGGGCCCGGAAACGAACATCAGGATTGCCGGTCACGCCAAGAAAGGCAGCGGACGGAACGGCTGGAATCCGGGACTCCATCGCCATTCCCCTTTTCGCGTGGATATGGCCGTCTGACCCAGACCGCTTCTTCCGCCGCCGCGCCCGACCGCACCTTCCGGTTGGGCCTGATCGGCGGCAGCCTCACCGCCACCCGCTCGTCGATCCTGCATCCGGCCTGCGGTTTGTCGGTGGGCCGCAACGTGACCTGCGATCTCATCCCCCCGGCCGAGCCCGGGATGAGCTTCGCCGGGTGCTGGTGCAATGCGCGGAAGCGGGCTTCGACGGGGGGATGAACTGGAAGCCCTTGGGGATGGTCGGCCGGTCCGGGCTCGCCGCGGCCCGAAGGGGGCAGGGGGGGCGATGCGGTCTATACCCCGTCCTTGCCCGGATCAAGGCGATGGGTGCGCAGTTCCTGAACGGAAACGAGCTGTATTTCCATCAGGGCGTGGATGCGTTCGAAATCTTTACCGAGCTGACCGTGACCGAAAAAGACCGGGCGCGGGCATCATCCCCCACCGCCCGGCGGCGCGGGGGTAAGGCCGGGGCGGGGCGCGCCCCGCCCGCGATTTCAGTAGCTGTCGATGCCCTGTTGCCACGGCCGGACAAGGTTGCCGAACCGGGTAAAACGGCCCTCGAAGCTGAGTTCGACCGAGCCGATCGGTCCGTGGCGCTGCTTGCCGATGATGACTTCGGCCTTGCCGTGAACCTGCTCCATCAGCGCCTGCCACTGGGCCATCTTTTCCATCTCGTGATCGCCCGGCTTTTCACGCTCGCGGTAGTATTCCTCGCGGAAGACGAACATCACCACGTCGGCATCCTGCTCGATCGAGCCGGATTCGCGCAGGTCGGACAATTGCGGCCGCTTGTCGTCGCGGCTTTCCACTGAACGCGACAACTGCGACAGCGCGACCACGGGGATGTTCAGTTCCTTGGCGATCGCCTTCAAACCTTGGGTGATCTCGGATACTTCCTGCACCCGGTTGTCACGAGAGCCGCCAGTGCCTTTCAGAAGCTGAAGATAGTCCACCATCAGCACGTCCAGCCCATGCGTCCGCTTCAGCCGCCGGGCGCGGGCGGCGACCTGCGAAATCGGCAGGGCGGGCGTGTCGTCGATATAAAGCGGGCAGGCTTCCAGCGCCTTGGCGGCTTCGACGAAACGGCGGAACTCGGCCTCGGTCATGTCGCCGCGGCGGATCTGTTCCGAAGGCACCTCGGCCGCTTCCGACAGGATCCGCGCGGCCAGCTGTTCGGCGCTCATTTCCAGACTGAAGAAGCCCACGACGCCGCCTTCCACCGCGCCTTCGCTGCCGTCGGGGTGACGGCCGCGCTTGTAGGCTTTGGCGATGTTGAAGGCGATGTTGGTGGCCAGCGAGGTTTTGCCCATCGACGGCCGCCCGGCAAGGATCAGAAGGTCGGACGGATGCAGACCGCCCAGCTTCTTGTCCAGATCGGCCAGCCCGGTCGAGATCCCCGCAAGCCCGCCGTCGCGCTGATAGGCGGCGTTGGCCACGTTCACCGCGTCGGTCACCGCCTTCAGAAAGCTTTGAAAGCCGCGTTCGGCGTGGCCCTGTTCCCCCAGCTTGTAAAGCCGCTGTTCGGCCTCGACGATCTGTTCCTTCGGTTCGGACGTCACATCGACGCGGGCGGCCTTGGCGGCGATGTCCCGGCCCAGCCCGATCAACTCGCGCCGAACCGCCAGATCATACAGCATCTGCGCATAATCGCGCGCGGCAAAGGCCGAGATCGCGGCCCCCGCCAGACGCACCAGATAGGCGGGCCCGCCCAGTTCCTTCAGCCCCGGATCGTCTTCCAGAAACGCCTTCAGCGTCACCGGCGAGGCCAGCGCGTTCTTCTGGATCCGTGCGGCCGAGATTTCGAAGATGCGCTGATGCACCGGGTCGAAGAAGTGCTCGGCCCGGATCACCGAGGCGATACGGTCGAAGATGTCGTTGTTGGTCAGGATCGCGCCCAGCAGTTGCTGCTCGGCCTCGATGTTGTGCGGCAGCGCCTCGGGCGCCTTTTCGGGCTGGGGGTCGCGAAGTGCCCTGACCTCGTTCATGTCGGCTCTGGCCTCTCTGCTCTTTCGTTCGTTGTCGCCACTCGCGGGCGACCTTGGCTGCGGTCCGAGTTCATACCCCAAGTTGCCGGTCCGGGGCAGGGGGGCACAGAACGGGGGATGGCCCGGCCTGAACCCTGTGGACGGCCTGTGGATAAGCCCGACCCTAGGTTCAAGCCTACCACATCTTGCGGTCATCACAGCCGACAATCGCAGCTTCTGGCCGATTCTGCGCGGCGGCCTGTCAGGTTGTCCCCAGCTTGCGGCGGCGGTCAGCGCCCGCCATCGGCCGGTTTCCGCGCGTCCTGCCAATCGCGCGGGTTCGACAGGAAACATTCGACCTCGGCCAGTGTGGCGTCGTCAAAGCTGCCTGCGGCGCGGGCTTCGGCCAGCACGTCCCACCATGTGCACAGATGGTGCAGCGTCACGCCATGGGCCTGAAGCCGGCCCATCGTTTCGGGGAAGATGCCATAGTAGAAAATCACCGCCGTATGGGCGCAGGTCGCGCCGGTGTCGCGGATCGCATCGACAAAGGACAGTTTCGATCCGCCGTCGGTGGTCAGATCCTCGACCAGCAGCACGCGCTGGCCTTCGGTCATCACGCCTTCGATACGGGCGTTGCGGCCGTAGCCCTTGGGCTTCTTGCGCACATAGGTCATCGGCAGGCCCAGCCGTTCGGCCACCAGCGCCGAGAACGGGATGCCCGCGGTTTCACCGCCCGCCACGTTGTCGAACGCCTCGAATCCGGCGTCGCGCATCACCGTCATCGCCATGAAATCCATCAGCGTGGACCGGATGCGCGGATAGGAAATCAGCTTGCGGCAGTCGATATAGGTCGGCGACGGCAACCCTGAAGCCAGGGTGAACGGCTCGTGCGGGCGGAAATGCACGGCCTGAATTTCCAGCAGCATCCGCGCGGTCAGGCGGGCGATTTCCTCGCGCGGGGGGAAAGAGGTGGGGATCATCGTGATCTTCCTTTCAGCGGGCCGCGTGCCGGTCGTGCGACATCGGGTTGCGGCAAGAATGGGGGAACCCGAAGCGTCAGCCGTTCACGCGCCAGTGCAGCGGGAAGCCGGGATCGAACACCGTGACGGGGCCGGCCTCGGTCAGGATCCTGGCCGGCATGTCCACCGGGCCGCCCTTCACCAGCGTGATCCGCGCCTCGTTCGGGGGCAGGCGGTAGAAGGCGGGGCCATGAAGCGAGACGAACCCTTCCAGCCGGTCAAGCGCGCCTTCCTGTTCGAACACATGCGCAAGGATCGCCATCGTGTTCGTCGCGGTGAAACAGCCCGCACAGCCGCAGGCCGATTCCTTGGCCGCATCGGCATGGGGCGCGCTGTCGGTGCCAAGGAAAAAGCACGCCTCGCCCCCGGTTGCGGCACGGCGCAGCGCCAGCCGATGGGTTTCACGCTTCGCCACCGGCAGGCAGTAGTAATGCGGCCGGATACCGCCGGCGAGGATATGGTTGCGGTTGATGATCAGGTGATGCGTGGTCAGCGTGCCGGCGATATCGGGCCCGCCGCCGCGCACATAATCCAGCCCGTCCGCGGTCGTCACATGTTCCAGAACCACGCGCAGCCCCGGCACCGTGCGCCGGATCGGGTCCAGCACACGGTCCAGAAACACCGCCTCGCGGTCGAAGATATCCACCGCCGGGTCGGTCACCTCGCCATGCACGCACAAGGGCAGGCCGATCTCGGCCATGGTTTCCAGAACCTCGCGCACCCGGTCGAAATTCGTCACCCCCGAGGCCGAGTTGGTCGTGGCCCCCGCCGGATACAGCTTCACCGCCTTCACCAGCCCCGATACGGCCGCGGCGCGCACATCGGCCGGGTCGGTCGTCTCGGTCAGGTAAAGGGTCATCAGCGGTTCGAACGCGGCACCTTCCGGCAGTGCGGCAAGGATGCGGTCGCGGTAGGCCGCGGCCTGCGCGCCGGTCACCACCGGCGGCACAAGGTTCGGCATCACGATGGCGCGGGCAAAGTGGCGTGCGCTTTCCGGCAGCACCCCCTTCAGCATCGCGCCGTCGCGCAGGTGAAGGTGCCAGTCGTCGGGGCGGCGGAGGGTCAGGCTCTGGGTCATGCCTGCCGCCTACTGCAAAGCCCCGCGCATTTCCAGTGAGTCGGTGCCGCCGCCCACCCGCATCCGTCAGGCCGACCGCGCCTCTGCCTGCACACGGGCGCGCAAGGCCAGCAACTGCTGACGCAACTGCCGCGCCTCGACCTGCCGCCCCGCGGTCAGAAGCACCCGGCGCGCCCGCTCGGGGTGCCGCGCGTTCAACGCCAGGTGATGCACAAGGTAATCGACCGCCGCCCGCCGCCCGCGCCAGATCCGCGCCGCCGCCCCAAGGTCAAGCGTCCCGCGCCCGGCGTCGCGCAGCAGCGCCGCCGTCATCCCCGTCCGCTCCAGCAGGGCCTGAAGCGGCTCGCCTGCGTTGCGACAGCGCAGATGGCGGACATTTCCCGCGCCGAACAATGCGGCATGCATCGCATCCAGCGGCTCGGCCGGATCGTGCAGCACGAACACCTCGCCGGTGCCCTCGACCATGTCGGGCGCATAGCCATAGCGGTCGCGGAAATCCAGCCGCCGCGCCGCCCGGTCGCGCCCGTCCCACCCCGCCCGGGCCGGATCAAGCGTCGCCCGCGGGCTGACTGCCACCACCACGGCACCCGGTGCGGTCAAGGAATAGGCGCAGGCGGCATAGCCTCCCATCCCGGCGCCATGAAACACCACCCGGTCGAAATCCTCGAAAAAGGCATCGTCCACCAGCCGGTCGAAATAGCGATAGACCGCCGGATCGCGATACCAGGTCGGCCCGTCCGCGATCAGGCACAGCGACGACCAGCCCTCGGCCCGCGCCACCGCATCGCCCAGCGGCAGACCGTCCGGCCTCCGGATGCGGATCTCCTCCTGTGTCTCGAAACTGACGACAAGCGTCGCGCCCTCGTCGCGGAAAAAGGCGTGGTGCCGGGCACCAAGCGGCTGGAAATACCCCGCCTCCTCGCCGACCTCCTCGATATGCCGCAACCAGACGCCCCGATCACCGGCAAAGGCGGAAGACGCACAGGAAGCGGAAGGGATGGTCATGTCAGGGCCTCGCAGTCGCGGGGGCAGAGATATGCCGCCCATTCCCTTTATGGTCTCCCGACATGTCCAGTTGATGCGGGCATTGAGGCAAAAGCATGACGATTTTGTCCACCCGCCCCGACCTTGGTCGCAAGACGCCCGACCGCGGCTTGACCCCGATACCCCGCCTCGGCCACCCTCGGCCGACAGCCGGAGACCCGCCTTGACCCTAAGCCTGCCCGCCTCGATCGACGCCACCGCCGACCTTCTGGCGGCCCATGGCTATGTCAGCAACCGCGCGCTGGCGACGGTCACCTTCCTCGCCCTGAAACTCGGCCGACCGCTGTTTCTGGAAGGCGAGGCCGGAACCGGCAAGACCGAGATCGCCAAGACCCTGGCCACCGCCCTCGGCCGCCGCCTGATCCGGCTGCAATGCTACGAAGGGCTCGACGCCGCCTCGGCCGTGGCCGACTGGAACTTCGCCGCCCAGATGATCGCGATCCGCGCCAGCGAAGCCGCCGGCACCGCCGACCGCGACGCGCTGAAATCGGAACTCTTCACCGAAGCCTACCTGATCGAACGCCCGCTCCTGCAAGCCATGCGCCCCCAACCCGGCGGCGCCCCCGTCCTGCTGATCGATGAACTCGACCGCACGGACGAGCCGTTCGAAGCCTTCCTGCTGGAAGCCCTCTCCGATTTTCAGGTGACCATCCCCGAACTCGGAACCATCCGCGCCCCCGAACCGCCGATCGTGATCCTGACCTCGAACCGCACCCGCGAGGTCCACGACGCGCTGAAACGCCGCTGCCTCTACCACTGGGTCGACTATCCCGACTTCGCGCGCGAACTGGCGATCCTCTCCGCCCGCGCCCCGGAAGCGCAGAACGCCCTCAGCCAGGAAATCGTGGCCTTCGTCCAGCGCCTGCGCCGCGAAGATCTGTTCAAGAAACCGGGCGTCGCCGAAACCATCGACTGGGCGAAATGCCTGCTCGCCCTCGACGTGATCCAGCTGTCCCCCGAAGTCATCGCCGACACACTCGGCGCCCTGCTGAAATACCAGGACGACATCCAGAAACTCCAGGGCTCCGAAACCCGCCGCCTTCTGGACGAGGCCCGCCGCGACCTCGCCCCGGCATGACCCGGCCCCCTTTTCATTCTGGCTCAAATATCCCGGGGGGTCCGGGGGGCAGCGCCCCCCGCCGTGGCCCGGTGATCTAAGCCATGCAACCCACCGCCCTCCCGGACGGCAAACTGGCGCAGAACATCCTGTGGTTCGCCCGCGCATTGCGCAAGGCGGGCCTTCCCATCGGCTCGGGCCGGATCGTCGATGCGGTCCGCGCGGTCGAGGTCGCAGGCTTCACCTCGCGCGAGGATTTCTTCTGGACGCTTCACGCCTGCTTCGTCTCGCGCCCCGAACATCGTGCCGTTTTTGCCCAGGTGTTCCGGCTTTACTGGCGCGACCCGCAGTTTCTTGAACAGATGATGAGCCTGCTCCTGCCGCAATTGCGCGGCCTTCATGACGACCGCCCGCCCGAACCGGCCGAAAAGCGCGCGGCCGAGGCGCTGCTGGACGGTGCCCCCCGCCCCGAACGTGACCCGCCCGAGCCCGAAGGCAGCCTGATCGAGTTTGACGCGTCCGAGACCGCTTCGCGCGACGAACGGCTGAAGCGCCTCGATTTCGAACAGATGTCCACAGACGAGATCGAGGCCGCAAAGCGGATGCTGGCCCGGCTGTCGCTGCCTGTGCCGCCGCTTCTGTCGCGCCGGGCTGTGGCCTCGACCACCGGCAGCCGGCCCGACCTGCGCCGCACGCTGCGGCAAGCCCTGCGGCAGGGCGGCGATCTTGCGCGGATCGCGCGCAAAAGCCCGACCGATCGCTGGCCCAATCTGGTGGTGCTGTGCGACATTTCGGGGTCTATGTCGCGCTATTCGCGGTTGGTTCTGCATTTCGTCCATGCGGTGATGAACCGGAAGGGGCAGGGCTGGGCGCGGGTTCATGCCTTCACCTTCGGCACGCGCCTGACCGACATCACCCGTCACCTGCGCCGCCGCGATGTCGATGCGGCGCTGGCCGCGGCCGGGGCCGAGGCGCAGGACTGGTCGGGCGGCACCCGGATCGGCGAGTGCCTGCATGTCTTTAATCGCGACTGGTCGCGGCGCGTGTTGGGGCAGGGGGCGGTGGTGTTGCTGATCACCGATGGGCTTGACCGTGGTGATCCCGCGGCGCTGGTGCGTGAGATGGAGCGTCTGCATCTGTCGGCGCGGCGGCTGATCTGGCTGAACCCGCTGTTGCGCTGGGACGGATTCGCGCCGCGGGCGGCGGGCATCCGGGCGATGCTGCCCCATGTGGACAGTTTGCGCGCGGCGCATTCGGTGGCCTCGCTCGAGGCGTTGGCCGAGGCGCTGTCGACTGTTCCGCGGGGGCGTGGGTTCTGAGGCTATCCTGGGATGGAAACCCGGGTGTGGCTCTGGTAGGGATCGCCGGGGGCGCTGCCCCCGGACCCCCGGGATATTTGCGCCAGAATGAAAGAGGCGCGGGCCGTTTGCCCGTGCGCATGGTTTGGGCCGTCGGGCCTGCGGAGAGGTGGATGCGGCAGTCCGAGCAGCAGTATCTTGATCTTCTGGCGCATGTGCTGGAGGCCGGGGATCGTCGGGTGGATCGGACCGGGGTGGGAACGTTGTCCGTCTTTGGCGCGATGATGCGGTTCGATCTGTCGGGCGGGTCTGTGCCGATCCTGACCACCAAGACCGTCTGGTGGAAGACGGCGGTCAAGGAAATGTTGTGGTTCCTGACCGGGGGGACCAACATTCGGCCGCTGCTGTTGGAGAATGTGCGGATCTGGACCGACTGGCCGCTGGCGGCCTATCGTCGCGAGACCGGCGAGGAGATCTCGCAGGTGGATTTCGAGCGCCGAATTGTCGAGGATGAGGTCTTTGCCTTGCGCTGGGGCGAGTTGGGCCCGGTTTACGGCAAGCAGTGGCGGCGCTGGCTGGGGCCGGACGGGCGCGAGCATGACCAGATTGCCACGTTGATTGCGACGTTGCGCAGCAATCCGGCCAGTCGTCGGATGCTGTTTCATGCCTGGAATGTGGGTGAGCTGGAGGGGATGGCCCTGCCGCCCTGTCATATGGTCTATCAGTATCATGTGACCTCGGACGGGCGGCTGAATTGTCTGATGTATCAGCGGTCCGTCGATCTGTTGCTGGGGGCGCCGTTCAATTTTGCGGGTGCGGCGGCGTTGCAGGTGATGTTGGCCGATCAGGCCGATCTGCGACCGGGAGAATTGGTCTGGGTCGGGGGGGACGTGCATCTTTACCTGAATCACCTTGATCAGGCGCGCGAGCAGTTGGGCCGGGCGCCGCGGGGGTGGCCGCGGATGCGGCTGTTGCGGCGGGCGGGCAGCATCGACGACTATCGGATCGGGGATTTCGTGGTTGAGGGCTATGATCCGCATCCGCCGATCCGGGCAGAGGTGGCGGTCTGATGCTGACGGTGGTGGTGGCACGGGCGAAGGGGGGCGCGATTGGCAAGGGGGGCACGATCCCCTGGCATGCGCCCGAGGATCTGGCCTTCTTCCAGCGCGAGACCTTGGGGGGCGCGGTCATCATGGGCCGGCGGACGTGGGAGAGTTTGCCGAAGCGGCCTCTGCCGCGGCGGATGAACATCGTCGTGACCTCGGGGGCGCCTGAGGGCGAGGCGGTGTTCTGCCGGTTTGATGCGGCGATTCCGGCGGCGCGGGCGGCGGGGCATGCCCGGATCTATTCCATTGGCGGGGCTGGGATCTTTGCTGCGCATCTGCCGCTGGCGGACCGGCTTTTGCTGACCGAGGTGGATCTGGCGGTCGAGGGGGCCGACACTTTCTTTCCCGATTTCGATCCGGCGGGCTGGACCTGCATTTCGCGGATGGAGTTGCGCAGGGACGGCCCGGCGTGCATCCTGCACGAATATCTGCGCAGGCGCTGAGATCGGCCGCAGTCAGGGGAAAGCGAATGACTCTGCTTGTTCTTTATGTCGTCACGGCGCTGGTGTTTCTGGGTCTTGATGCGCTGATGCTGTCGCGGGTGATGAAGCCGCTGTTCGATGCCCATATCGGCCATCTGATGTTGGAGAGCCCTCGGCTTCTGCCGGCGGGGCTGTTTTATCTGGGCTATGTGGCGGGGCTGATCTGGCTGGTGTCCTGGCCTGCGCTGCGCGAGGGGATGCTGATGCCGGCGCTGGTGGGGGGCGCGGTGTTGGGGGCGGTGGCCTATGGCACTTACGAATTCACCAGCTATGCGATCATGCGTGACTGGCATCCGGCGATGGTGGCGATGGATGTCACATGGGGTGCGGTGCTGACCGGGGTTTCCGCATGGGTGGGCGTGGCGGTCACACGTCTGGTCGCGCCGGTCTGAGCCGACTTGCGCAGGCTGTCGGATATGGCATGAATTGCTCCGGACACCCTTACGGAAGCGGATCATGATCCTTTACGGCATTTCCACCTGCGACACCTGCAAGAAGGCCATCAAGGCGCTGGATGCCGCCGGCCATACGGTCGAGTTTCGCGATGTGCGCGCAGCCCCGCTGACCGAATCCGAGATTGCCGAGTTCGTGACCGCCTTTGGTGATGCCATCGTGAACCGCCAGTCGACCACTTGGCGCGGGCTGTCGGACTGGCTGAAAGCCTCGGAGCCCGAGGCGCAGATCGCTGCGCAGCCGACGCTGATGAAGCGGCCGGTGATCCGGACCGAGGAAACCCTGTTGCTGGGATGGGATGTGGGCGTGCAGCGCAGGCTTCTGGGATGAGAACAGCCCACGGCGTGGGCTGTCTCGATCGTCACGCGCGATCGGTTGCTTACAGCAGCCGCAGGTCGCCCGCCGAAGAGCGGCCGTCGCGGCCGGACTGCAACTCGTAGCCGATCTTCTGGTTGTCGCTGAGCCCTTTCAGGCCGGCCCGTTCGACCGCCGAGATGTGGACGAAAACGTCCTTGCCGCCATCATCGGGGGCAATGAAGCCAAAGCCCTTAGTACTGTTGAACCACTTCACGGTGCCCGTCGGCATTCCGTCTCTCCCTTCGTCAGCCTTCACCCGCGGCGTCATTGCCGCGGGCCGTGCATCCAGGTCCGCCGCGTATGCCCTGGAAACAGGAAAGCGTCAGAACGTCTGTTATCACTGTGCGAAAGGATGCCAAAGCGCGGCCGAAAATCAAGCGCCAATGAATAATTGTGCGGAAACAAGTATTTGCTCACCGCGCGGGCAAAAGCGCGGGCCGGGCCTGGCGTCGGAAGGGGCCACGGATCGCGGCCGGTCCTTTGAATAACTCGACAGTCTGGCGAGCGTAGTAGGCGAATTGACGCGCCATATACGACCAAAGTCTTGCCAATAGGTTGCAGAACTTCACCTTAAGCATGTTCCGGCCGTTCCGGACCGCAAGAGGGGTCAGTATCCTGAAAGGGTAGTCCCAGGTCGACGCTTTGGCGAATGAAAACGACCCGGGGCCGGCTTTTTACCGCGGACTCCGGGTCGCAAGGGCGCATGGCGCGAATCAGCCGGGCAGACGGGCGTCGGCGGCGAGGGTGTCGACCAGTTGATCCAGCGGCATCGATTCGGTCCGGGTCTCGCCCAGACGGCGGACCGAGACGCTGCGCGCCTCGACCTCTTGCATCCCGATGGCCAGGATCACCGGCACCTTGCCCACCGAATGTTCGCGCACCTTGTAGTTGATCTTCTCATTCCGGGTATCTGCCTCGGCCCGGACGCCGCGGGCGCACAGCGCCGCCACCACCTCGGCCACATAGTCATCGGCATCCGAGACGATCGAGGCCACCACCACCTGCCGCGGCGCCAGCCAGAACGGCAGCTTGCCGGCATAGTTCTCGATCAGGATGCCGATGAAGCGTTCGAAGCTGCCAAGGATCGCGCGGTGCAGCATGTAGGGCCGGTGCTTGGCCCCGTCCTCGCCGATATATTCCGCGCCCAGACGGGTGGGCAGGTTCGGGTCAACCTGGAAGGTGCCGCACTGCCACTTGCGCCCGATCGCGTCAGTCAGCTTGAAGTCAAGCTTCGGGCCGTAGAAGGCGCCTTCGCCGGGGTCGATCTCATAGGCGGCGCCGACCTTCCTGATCGCGTTTTCCAGCGCGGTTTCCACCTTGTCCCATGCCTCGTCCGAGCCGATGCGGACCTCGGGGCGGGTGGACAGCTTGATTTCGAAACTGTCGAAGCCAAGGTCTTTGTAGACGCTGGACAGAAGTTCGATGAAGGCGGCGCATTCGGCCTCGATCTGGTCTTCGGTGCAGAAGATATGGGCGTCGTCCTGCACGAAGCCGCGAACCCGCATCAGCCCGTGCATCGAACCCGACGATTCATAGCGGTGACACGAACCGAACTCTGCCAGCCGCAGCGGCAGGTCGCGATAGGATTTCAGGCCCTGATTATAGACCTGCACATGGCAGGGGCAGTTCATCGGCTTCAGCGCGTTGATGCGCTTTTCCTTGGCATGTTCCTCTTCGACCTCGACGATGAACATGTTTTCCTTGTAGGCCGCCCAGTGCCCCGAGGCTTCCCACAACTTGCGGTCCACCACCTGCGGGGTGCGGATTTCCTTGTAACCCGCCTTGCGCAGCCGGCCGCGCATGTAATCTTCCAGCGTGCGGTAGATCTGCCAGCCGTTCGGGTGCCAGAACACCATGCCCGGGGCTTCTTCCTGAAGATGGAACAGCTCCATCTCTTTGCCCAGCTTGCGGTGGTCGCGCTTGGCGGCTTCCTCCAGCATGTGCAGGTAGGCTTTCAACTCGTCGCGGGTCTTGAAGGCCACGCCATAGATGCGCTGAAGCTGCTTGTTGGCGCTGTCGCCGCGCCAGTAGGCGCCGGCCACCGACATCAGCTTGAAGGCATCGGCCGGAACCTGCCCCGTATGTTGCAGATGCGGGCCGCGGCACAGATCCTGCCAATCCCCGTGCCAATACATCCGGATCAACTGATCCTCGGGGATGGCCTGAACCAGTTCGACCTTGAAGTTCTCGCCGCGCGCTTCGTAATGGGCGATGGCGCGGGCGCGGTCCCAGGTTTCGGTTTTCACCGGATTGCGGGCGTTGATGATGTCCTTCATCCGCTTCTCGATCGCGCCCAGGTCTTCGGGGGTGAAATGCTCCTCGCGGTCAAAGTCGTAATACCAGCCGTTCGCGATGACCGGGCCGATCGTCACCTTGACGTCGGGCCAAAGCTCCTGCACCGCGCGGGCCATGATATGGGCCAGGTCGTGCCGGATCAGTTCCAGCGCCTGTGCCTCGTCGGCCATGGTGTGGATGGCGATCGAGGCATTGGCCGTGATCGGCCATTGCAGGTCGAAGTGCCGGCCGTCCACGCTGGCCGAGATCGCCTTTTTCCCGAGGCTGGTCGAGATCTGGGCCGCCACTTCGGCAGGGGTGATGCCGGCGGGAAACTCGCGGATGTTGCCGTCGGGAAATGTCAGGGAAATCGGGGCCATTGTGGCTCTCCTCGTCGGTTTGGCGCCTACGATTGCGCCCGGTTGCGGGTTATGTGCGGCCCGCTTCTGCGCCCCGGGGGGGCGGAAGTCAACGGCCGGGTGGCCGCGGTCGGGCGGCTTTGCTAGGACAAGGCCCAAACCGGAGGATGCCATGCCAGACCCCAGCTTTCTTGTAACCCCCCAGTGCCGCCGCATTGCCTATCGCCTGACCGATGGCCGCGGCCCGGCCGTCCTGTTCTGCGGCGGCTTCAAATCGGACATGGCAGGCAGCAAGGCGCTGCATCTGCAAGCCTGGGCCGAGGCATCGGGCCGCGCGTTCCTGCGCTTTGACTATTCCGGGCATGGCGCGTCGGGCGGCGCCTTTCTGGATGGGGCCATCGGCGACTGGTTTCAGGATGCCCGTGCGGTGCTGGACCTGATCGCGGGGCCGGTCGTGCTGGTGGGGTCTTCGATGGGGGGCTGGATCTCGCTTCTGCTGGCGCGCGAATGTCCTGAACGGATCGCGGGCCTTGTCGGCATCGCCGCCGCCCCCGACTTTACCGAAGATTCGATGTGGCAGGGCTTTTCCCCCGATCAGCGCCGGGCGCTGGAACGGGATGGCCGGGTCAGCCTGCCCTCGGACTATTCCGATGAACCCTATGTCATCACCCGCCGCCTGATCGAGGACGGGCGCACCCATCTGGTGCTGCGCGACGCCCTGCCTTTGCCGTTCCCGGTGCGGCTGTTGCAGGGCACCGACGATACCGACGTGCCGCCCGCGGTGGCGCTGCGGCTTCTGGACCATGCGACGGGGCCGGACATCCGGCTGACGCTGGTCAAGGGCGCGGATCACCGCTTTTCGACCCCGGACTGCCTTGCGATGATCGAGGCCGCGGTGACGGAAATCCTGCCCCGCTGAAACGCGAACGGGCGCCCGTTGCGGGGCGCCCGTCCGGGGGATGGATCAGCCGTTTGCCGCAGCGGGCGACGTGGTCGGGGTTTGCGGCACGGTTGCCACCACGACCTTCGGCTTCGGTTTCGGCGCGTTCTGGTCGATGAAGTTCAGCACCAATGGCCGGATGTTCAACCGCCAGCTTTTGCCGGCGAAGATGCCATAGTGGCCGGCGTCCGGTTCCACATGGCTGGCCTTCTTGCTGGCCGGCAGCCCGGTCAGCAGATCCAGCGCCGCGACGCATTGGCCGGGGGCCGAGATATCATCTTTCTCACCCTCGACGGTTTTCACCGCCACTTCGGTGATCGCGCCGATATCGACCTTTTTCCCCGCGACCACGAATTCGTTCCGGGCGATCTCGCGGTTCTTGAACACCCGCTCGACGGTGGACAGATAAAACTCGGCCGTCATGTCCATCACGGCCAGATATTCGTCGTAAAAGCGGTTGTGCGCGTCATGGTCGGACGCCTGCCCCCGCGCCACGCGCACGATCTGTTCCTGAAACGCCTGGGAATGACGTTCCATGTTCATCGAGATGAAGCTTTGCAGTTGAAGCAGGCCCGGATAGACCAGCCGCCCCGCGCCCATGTATTTGAAGCCGACGCGCTGGATCGCCAGCTGTTCCAGCTGCCCCATGGTCACGCGGCGGCCGAAATCGGTCACCTCGGTCGCGGCAGCATCGGGATCGACCGGGCCGCCGATCAGGGTCAGGGTGCGCGGCTGCGCGCTTGGATCTTCGCCGGCCAGATAGGCCGTCGCCGCCAGAACCAGCGGCACCGGCTGGCAGACCGCGATCACATTGGTGTCGGGGCCAAGGGCGCGCATGAATTCCACGACATAGAGCGTGTAATCCTCGACGTCGAACTTGCCGGCCGACACCGGAATGTCGCGCGCATTGTGCCAGTCCGTCACATACACGTCACAGTCCGGCAGCAGACTAAGCACGGTCGATCGCAGCAGTGTCGCGTAATGGCCCGACATCGGCGCCACCAGCAGCACCTTGCGCGCCATCGGCGCACGGCGGCGCACGAAGAACTGAACAAGGTTGCCGAAAGGCTTTTCCACGATGGTCTTGATGTCCACCAGATGGTCCTGGCCATCCTCGCCCACGATCGAGCGGATGCCCCAGTCGGGCTTGGCGACCATGCGCGAAAAGCTGCGTTCGGTCACTTCGCCCCAGGCCGCCATCAGGTTCAGGGCCGGATTCATGGAAAGCGCGAAGACCGGATAAGAGGCCATCGCCCTCGCCGTGGCGCCCAACCACTCGTTGGTGTTGCGCGCGGTCTCCATGACGTCATAGGTTGTCATATATTTCATAGTTCATCCCTGCCCGGTGGAGGCCTGTGTTCCTGCACATATCTCCCCCGGAGGCAGGCAACACAATGCTGCATGGCAGCATGAAAAAAGGGGGGAAGTCAATATGGCAACCGAAGAGCAGGCACCGGGTTCCGTGCGGGACGCACAGTTGGAGCGTCTGAACGCGAATCTGGGGCGCATCGACGAGTTGTCGAAGAGGCTGACCGCCGCGCTGGGCCGCCGGAAGATGTCCGATCCGGCGCTGCATGGGCCGTCGGGCGATGTGTTCCTGAAGGCGATGACCGCCTACATGGCCGAGATGGTGAACAATCCAGCCAAGATTCTTGAACACCAGATCAACTTCTGGGGCAAAAGCCTGAAACACTATGTCGAGGCGCAGCAGGCGCTGGCCAAGGGCGAGCTGAAGGCGCCGCCCGATCCCACGCCCAGCGACCGGCGCTTCAACAACCCGCTGTGGCAGACCCATCCGTTCTTCAACTATTTGAAACAGCAATACATGATGAACTCCGAGGCCGTGCAGCAGGCTGTCGACGGCCTTCAGCATATCGATCCGGCCGACAAGAAGCGCGTGGAATATTTCTCGCGGCAGATCGTGGACATGTTCTCGCCCACCAATTTCTTCGGCACCAACCCCGATGCGCTGGAACGTGCGATCGCCACCGACGGCGAAAGCCTTGTGCAGGGCCTGGAGAATCTGGTTCGCGATATCGAGGCCAACAATGGCGATCTGCTGGTGACGCTGGCCGACCGCGATGCCTTCAACGTCGGCCACAATCTGGCCACCACCGAAGGCTCTGTGGTCTATCGCAACCGCATGTTCGAGCTGATCCAGTACAAGCCCACGACCGAAACGGTCTATGAGACGCCCCTGCTGATCTTTCCGCCATGGATCAACAAGTTCTACATCCTTGACCTGAAGCCGCAGAATTCGCTGCTGAAATGGCTGGTGGATCAGGGCTTCACGGTGTTCGTCGTCAGCTGGGTCAACCCCGGCGCGGCCTATGCCGGGGTGGGGATGGACGACTATATCCGCGAAGGCTACATGCGCGCGATGGCCGAGGTCCGCTCGATCACGAAACAGAAGCAGATCAACGCGGTGGGTTATTGCATCGCCGGCACGACGCTGACGCTGACGCTGGCGCATCTGGCGAAGGCGGGCGACGAATCCGTCCGTTCGGCCACGTTCTTCACCACGCTGACCGACTTTTCCGACCCGGGCGAGGTGGGGGTGTTCCTGAATGACGATTTCGTGGACGGGATCGAACGTCAGGTCGCGGTGGATGGCATCCTTGACAAGACCTTCATGTCGCGGACCTTCAGCTATCTGCGATCGAACGACCTGATCTATCAGCCGGCGATCAAAAGCTACATGATGGGCGAGGCGCCGCCGGCCTTCGACCTGCTCTACTGGAACGGCGACGGCACCAACCTTCCGGCCCAGATGGCGGTGGAATACCTGCGCGGCCTGTGCCAGCAGGACCGGCTGGCACAGGGGACATTCCCGGTTCTGGGGCAGCCGGTGGGACTGTCGGACGTGAAGCTTCCGATCTGCGCCATTGCCTGCGAGACGGACCACATCGCGCCGTGGAAAAGCAGCTTCAACGGTATCCGGCAGTTCGGGTCCACCGACAAGACCTTCATCCTGTCCGAATCCGGCCATGTCGCGGGCATCGTGAACCCGCCCAGCCGCAACAAATATGGCCACTACGTCAACCCTTCGCCGATGACCACGGCCGACGCCTTTCGCGACGGCGCCGCCTATCATCAGGGCTCGTGGTGGCTGCGCTGGGCCGAGTGGCTGGGGGCGCGTTCCGGCCAGCGGGTGAAGGCTCGCGTTCCGGGCGATTCGAAGCATCCCGTGCTCGCCCCGGCCCCTGGAACCTATGTGGTGGCCAATCCCGCGGGCTGAGCAATCAGGTCAAGTATCTGGAAAGCAATGGCTTTCCCGGCGGGGTCTGGCAAATGCTGCGGTGCAGAATAAGCGTTGATTTTCTACGCCGCAGCATTTATATACTTGTCTCAGGACAAACCGGGCATGGGCCCGACTCGCAGGAGACACGGCAATGACCAAGACCCCCGATTTCACCAAAGTGATGCAGGACATGATGGCGGCCTTCCCGGTCGATGCGTCGGCGATGCAGAACGCGTTCAAGACCCAGGCCGCGATGGCCGAGAAGATGTCGAAAGTGACCCTTGAAGCGGCCGAGAAATCGACCGAGATCACCGCCAAATGGGCCAAGGACACGATCGCGAAATTCGGCGACCTGGCGAAAGCCAAGTCCGAGCCGACCGAATACACCAAAGCCGCGACCGATTTCGCTTCGGCCGCTGCCGAGATGGCCGCCGAGAACCTGGCCGCCTTCGCCGAAGTGGCGAAGAAGGTGCAGATGGAAACCGTCGAGCTGATGCTGGCCGCCGGCAAGGACATCCAGGATGACGCGACCGCCGCCGTGAAAAAGGCCACCGCCGATGTCACCACGGCCGCGAAAAAGGCGACCGCGCCGGCGAAGTAAGCCGGACGTGCGTGCGTCCGGCTTATCCTCCCATGACGGATGCGCGGGGGCGGGCTTTCAGCCCGCCCTTTCTTTTTGCCCGGCCGTGCCCTAAACTTCTCTGCAAGTGCAGAAAAATCCGACGGGGTGGGTATGGCCGAAAGTGACAAGCCGTTGCTGATCAAACGCTACGCAAGTCGGCGCCTCTACAACACCGAGACAAGCGATTACGTCACGCTTGAAGATATCGCGGGCTTTATCCGCGCGGGGCGCGAGGTTCAGATCATCGATCTGAAGTCGGGCGACGACCTGACCCGGCAATACCTGCTTCAGATCATCGCCGAGCATGAATCCAAGGGGGACAACGTGTTGCCCTTGGCGGTGCTGACCGATCTGGTGCGCAGCTATACCACCGAAGTGCAGTCGGTTGTGCCGCAGTTTCTGGCTGCGTCATTCGACATGCTGCGCACGGGCCAGACCAAGATGATGGAAAACCTGACCCAGATGCCGAACCCGATGGCCGGGATGCCGGGGTTCGATGCCGTGCGCAAGCAGCAAGAGGCGTTCCTGAAGACCATGATGGGGCTGCAAACCTGGCCCACCCCCGCCCCGAAAGAGGACGCCCCCGCCGAGTCTGGCAATGCCGAGGAACTGGCGCAGATTCGCAAGCAACTGGCCGATCTGCAAAAAAAGCTGTCGAAGCTGTGACCGAACCGGCCCCGCGGGCGATCCGCGGGGCCTTTGGCTGCGTTACGCGACTTCTGCGAAAACCTTTTTCAGCGCGGCACCCAGCTTTTCGAACATCTCGTCCATCTGAGCATCCGTCATGATGAACGGCGGGCACAGCACGATCGACTGACCCAGAGGGCGGCAGATCAGCCCGTGATCGGTGCAGGTGTTGGCAATGCGTTCCGACACCGACAGATCTCCGGGGAAGGGGGTCTTGCTGGCCTTGTCCTTCACCGCTTCCAGGGCGCCCATCAGCCCCTTGCCACGCCATTCACCGATGTTGGGGTTATCGGCAAGGTAAGCCAGCCCGGCTTCGAACTTCGGCGTCAGGCGCTGTACATTTTCGGCCAGGCCCTCGTTCATCACCACGTCGATGGCCTTCAGCGCGATGGCGCAGCCGACCGGGTGGCCGCTGGCGGTGAAGCCGTGGGGAAATTCCTCGACCGCCTCGGCTGCCGCCTGCACGCGGTCGGACAACTCTGGCCCAAGGATGATCGCCCCCATCGGGAAGAAGCCGGCGGTAATGTTTTTCGAACTGATGATCGCATCGGGCATGAAATCGTAGGTCTGGCAGCCCCAGGTCATGCCCGTGCGCCCAAAGCCGCAGATGACCTCGTCCGCGATCAGCGGGATGCCATAGCGTTTCAGCACCGGGGCGATGGCCTGGAAATAGCCTTTCGACGGCGGGATGACCCCGCCCGCGCCCATCACGGGTTCGGCAAAGAAGCCGGCGATGGTATCGGGGCCTTCCTTGATGATCGTGGCCTCCAACTCTTTCGCAAGCCGGGCGGTGAACTGGTCTTCGGTCTCGCCCGCCTGCCCGAAGCGCCAGTAATGCGGGCAGCCGACATGGATGAAGCCGGGCAGCGGCAGGCCGAACAGCGCGTTGTAGGGCTTGCCCGTCATCGAGGCCGAAACCGCCGTGACCCCGTGATAGCTGTTCACCCGGGTGATGATCTTGCGCCTCTGCGGCTGGCCTTCGGCAATCCCGAGAAACCACAGGATCTTCACCATCGTGTCGTTCGCCTCAGAGCCCGAGTTGGTGTAGAACACCCGCCCGCGGTCGAAGGGCGAAACCTCGACCAGCTTTTCCGACAGCATCACCGTTTGATCCGACATCCGGCCAAAGAAGGCGTGATAGCCGGGAAAACGCTCATACTGGGCCTTGGCTGCCTCGATCAGGCCGGGATGGTCAAAGCCCGCCACCATGTTCCAAAGGCCCGAATTCGCATCCAGATAGGCCCGGCCGTGCACGTCATAGACATAGGGCCCCTTGCCGTGGGTCAGCACCACCGCCCCGCGCTGGTGCACCGAAGGCAGGTCGGTGAAGCCGTAAAGCGATGTGGCATCGGCCCGCGATTCCCATGAATTCGGCGCGTCGTCACGCATGTCTGATCCTCATTCCTGACCTCTGACCG
This sequence comes from Cereibacter ovatus, assembly GCF_900207575.1. Classification (GTDB taxonomy): domain Bacteria; phylum Pseudomonadota; class Alphaproteobacteria; order Rhodobacterales; family Rhodobacteraceae; genus Cereibacter_A; species Cereibacter_A ovatus. The sequence goes on along the minus strand of NZ_OAOQ01000013.1, from coordinate 38,830 downwards.
CAAGGCTAGCCGGCCGCCCCGAAGGGTTCAACCGCTGCGGCCAATCCCCGCGCCGATGGTGTGTTTGGCCGAAGAACCTTCCGTTCTGGGGCACCTTGCGCGAAGATCCTTGCGCGCGTCTGTCAGATCCCCAGCCGGTCGCGCAGCGAGAACCACGTCATCGCCAGAACCAGCATCGGCCAGCGCAGTGCGGTGCCGCCGGGAAAGCGCGGCTGCGGCAGGCTGGCCATCAGGTCGAACCGTTCGGCTTGCCCCGCTATGGCCTCGGCCATCAGGCGACCCGCCAGCGTTGCCAGCGCCACGCCATGCCCTGAATAGCCCGAAGCGGAAAACATGTTCGGCGCCAGCCGCACAAAGCAGGGCATCCGGTTCATGGTGATCGCCAGCGTACCCCCCCAGGCGTAATCGATCCGAACGTCGCGCAGCTGGGGATAGACCTCGAGCATCGGCTTGCGCACCGTCCTGACGATATCGGGAAAGCGATAGCCATAGCTTTCGCCGCCGCCGAACAGCAGCCGGCCATCATCGGACAGCCGCCAGTAGTTCACCACGAACCGGGTGTCGGCCACCGCCACGGGCTGACTGAGAATGTTTTTCGCCAAGCTTCCCAGAGGCTCGGTCGCCAGAATGAAATTGTTGATCGGCATGACCTTGGCCGCGACCCTCGGCTCCAGCCCGCCAAGGTAACCGTTCGCGGCCAGGATCACATGGGTGGCCCGCACATGGCCTGCCGCGGTTCGCACCACGGACGAAGGCCCCGGCAAGACTGCGGTCGCGGGGCTGGTCTCGAAAATCCGCACCCCCGCCGCGGCACAGGCCCGGGCGAGGCCGATGGCGAAATTCAGCGGATGCAGATGGCCTGCGCCCTGATCCAGATCGCCGCCCAGATAGGCGCTGGACCCGATCAGGGCGCGGATCGCGTCGCGATCAAGCGGCTGAATCTGGTCATAGCCATAGCCGCGGGAAAGTTTTTCGGCGTTGGTGTGGGCATGGGCGACCTCGGCCTTGGTGCGGCAGGCATGGACGATGCCGGGATGAAAGGTGACCGGCATCGCGTGGCGGTCGATCAGGCCGCGGACCAGCGCCTTCGCCTCTTCCGACAGATCCCACAGCTTGCGGGCATCGTCGCGCCCGACCATCCGTTCCAGCTCGTCCTGTTCCAGCCGCTGGCCCGACCCCACCTGTCCGCCATTGCGCCCCGAGGCGCCAAAGCCCACCCGATGTGCTTCCAGCAGCGCCACCGAATAGCCGCGCTCTGCCAGATGCAGCGCCGCCGAAAGCCCGGTATAGCCGGCACCGATGACGCAGACATCGGCCCGGACCTCGCCCTGAAGCGTGGGAAAGGCGGCCAGATCGGTCGCGGTCGCGGCATAATACGACCGCGGATATTCCCCCGGCCGGTCGTTGGCATAAAGCAGGTTCATACGTTCAAAAGCAGATGTTCGCGTTCCCATGGGCTGATGACCTGAAGGAACTCTTTGTATTCGTTGCGCTTTACTGAATCGTAGACGCCGCAGAACTCTGGCCCCAGCACGTCGCGCAGCGCCGCGTTCTCTTCCAGCAGGTCCAGCGCATCGCCCAGATTGTAGGGCAGGTCGGTCTCGGACATATAGGCGTCGCCGGTGCATTCCGGGCGTGGCATCTTCCGTTCCTTCAGGCCCAGATAGCCGCAGGCCAGCGATGCGGCCAGCCCGAGGTAGGGGTTGCAGTCCATCCCCGCCAGCCGATTTTCCAGCCGACGCGCCTCGGGCCCCGAGATCGGCACCCGCAGTCCGGTGGTGCGGTTGTCGCGGCCCCATTCCAGATTGATCGGCGCCGCGAAGTCGGGGACATAGCGGCGATAGCTGTTGACGTAAGGCGCCAGCAGCGCCACCGCGCCGGGCAGGTGGGTCTGCATTCCGGCGATGAAATGCAGGAACGCCTCGGTCTCGCCGCCTTGCGCATCCGAAAAGATGTTCTGGCCCGTCGCGGTCTCTACCACCGAATGATGGATATGCATGGCCGAGCCGGGCTCGCCTTCGATGGGCTTGGCCATGAAGGTGGCAAAGCAATCGTGGCGCAGTGCCGCCTCGCGGATCAGCCGCTTGAAGAAGAAGATCTGATCGGCCAGCGCCACCGGATCGCCATGGGCAAGGTTGATCTCGACCTGACCGGCGCCGCCTTCTTGCAGGATGCCGTCGATCTCGAAGCCCTGCGCCTCGGCAAAGTCGTAGATGTCGTCGATGACCTTGCCGTATTCATCCACGGCCGACATCGAATAGGCCTGTTTGGCCGCGGCGCGGCGACCCGATCGGCCCATCGGCGGGATGATCGGCATGTTCGGATCGATGTTGCGCGCGACAAGGAAGAATTCCATCTCGGGGGCGACGATGGGGGTCCAGCCTGCGGCGTTGTAAAGCTCGACCACGCGCTTCAGCACGTTGCGCGGCGCGCTGGGGATCGGGCGGCCCTGCTGGTCCACCGCGTCATGGATCACCTGCAACGTCACATCCGCCGTCCATGGCGCGGCCGTCGCGGTCGAGAAATCCGGCAGCAGGATCATGTCGGGTTCGGTAAAGGCGCCGGACGGATTGTCGGCCCATTCGCCGGTGATGGTTTGCAGAAAGATCGAGTTCGGCAGGAAAAAGCTGGTCTGCTTGCCGAATTTCGCCGCCGGCATCGCCTTGCCGCGGGCAACGCCGGCGATGTCCGAGACGATGCATTCGACCTCGTCCATCCGGCGGTTCCCGATGTAATTGCGCGCGGCCTCGGGGAGTTTGTCGGTCCAGTCGGACATGTCAGCGTGCCTGTCTGAAGAAATCGGAAATCCGCCGGGCAAGACGTCCGGCATCGTTGCCCCGGCCCAGCCGCGCCTGCGCCGCCGCCATCCGGTCATCCGGAACGACACCCTTGCCGCGGGTGCGCATCAGACCGTCGATGAAGGCATCGCTGAATTCGGGGTGGGCCTGCACCGTGAAGGCCCGGTCGCCGTAAAGCAGCGCGGCATTGGCGCAAAAATCGTTGCGGGCGACCACCTGCGCGCCGTCGGGCACCTGTGTCACCTGATCGCGATGCCACGCGTTCAACACCACGGTTTCGCCGTCAAAATCATAGGCGGTCGGGCCGACGGCCCAACCTTCGCCGAACCGTTCCACGCGGCCGCCCAATGCCTGTGCGATGATCTGGTGGCCGAAGCAGATCCCCACCATCGGCACCCCGGCCCCATGGGCGCGGCGGATGAAATCCTCCAGCGGCGGGATGAAGGGGTGATCCTCATAGGCACCATGGCGCGAGCCGGTCAGAAGCCAGCCGTCGCAGTCGTCGACCGCGGCGGGAAACTTCATGTCCACCACGGCATAGTCGCGGAAGGTGAAGTCCTGACCTTGGAACAGGTGGCGGAACATGTCGGGATAGTCCCCCATCGTCGCGGAGAGGACATCGGGCGCGTGGCCCGTTTGCAGGATGCCGATCAGCATGAATTGTCCGAAATTGTCAGACGACGAAGGTAATCCCGAGATGGACGGGCGGCAAGGGCTCAGACCGTATCAAGGTAAAGCTCGACCTGTTCCTCGGGCGAGAGTTCCGCAATGTAGTGGCGTTCCTGCCGCTTGGTCAGCACATAGTTGCGGATCAGTTCGCGCGGCAGGATGCGCGGCAGGACCGCCGATTTCTCGAACGCGTCGATTGCGGCATCCCAATTCGGCGGGATCTGTGGCAGATCTTCCAGCGCATAGGCATTGCCCATGATGGCGGGCGGCGGTTCCTCGGCGTCCTCGATCCCGGTCAGCGCGGCACCAAGGATCGAGGCCACCAGCAGATAGGGGTTCACGTCGCCGCCCGCGACACGGTGTTCGATCCGGCGCGCCGCGGGGTTGCCGGCAGGGATGCGGACGGCGGTGGTGCGGTTTTCGTATCCCCACGAAATCGCGGTCGGCGCATGCATCCCCGGCACCAGCCGTTCATAGCTGTTGGCATGCGGCGCGAAGATCAGCGTTGAATCGTGCATCGCGTTCAGGCAGCCCGCCACCGCGTGGCGCATCATCGCGGTGCCCTTGGGGCCGCCGCTGTCGAACACGTTGCGGCCTTGCGGGTCCAGCACCGAGAAATGCATATGCAGCCCCGAGCCGGAATATTCCGGGTAGGGCTTGGCCATGAAGCTGGCGGCGAACCCGTGCCGGCGGGCCAGCCCCTTGACCAGCAGCTTGAACAGCCAGGCATCATCGGCGGCGCGAAGCGCGTCGTCGCAATGCATCAGGTTGACCTCGAACTGGCCAAGGCCGGTTTCCGAGGTGGCGGTATCGGCGGGAATGTCCATCGCCTCGCAGGCGTCGTAAAGGTCGGTGAAGAAGGTGTCGAAGGCATCCAGTGCCCGGATCGACAGCGTCTCGGCCGCCTTTCTGCGCTTGCCCGATCGCGGCGACAGCGGCACCTGAAGCGTCTTGCCGCTGTCGTCGATCAGGAAGAACTCCAGCTCGACCGCGACGACCGGGGTCAGGCCGCGGGCCTTGTAGCGGTCAACCACCGCGCGCAGTGCGTGGCGGGGGTCGCCCTCGTAGGGGCGGCCATCCTCGCGGAACATCCAGATCGGCAAGAGCGCGGTCGGCGCCTCAAGCCAGGGCATCGGCATGAAGCCGCGTTCGGTCGGGCGCAGGATGCCGTCGGCGTCGCCCTGTTCGAACACCAGCGGGCTGTCGTCGATATCCTCGCCCCAGATGTCCAGATTCAGCACCGAGAACGGAAACCGCGTGCCGTCCTTTACCACCTTGTCGGCAAAGCGCGCCGGGATGCGCTTGCCGCGTGCCTGCCCGTTCAGATCCACCGCCGCCACGCGGATCGTGCGGACCTGGGGGTGTTTTCTTAGCCAGTCTTTCATCATTCACCTGATGAGCTGCGGCCTGACCCTGATCCGCGGCCGGACATTGGCCGGCAGATGGCGGTTCAGCCTTCGGTTCATCAGCCCGAACAGCCAGATCACAAGAAGCGTGAGGCAGATGAAATAGAAGGCCACGATGGGGTAAGGCACGAAGGGGTTGAAGGTCTTGTCCGCGAAATATTTCGCGTAATAAAGCGCGTCGCCACGCTGCTGAAACGCCGGAAAACCAGAGAAGAACACCAGCGTGGTGGCGTGAAACAGAAAGATCGCCTCGTTGGTATAGGCAGGCCAGGCAAGGCGCAGCATGGTCGGCCACTGGATGCGGCGGAACTTCTTCCAGCCGGAAAAGCCATAGGCGTCGGCGGCTTCCAGATCGCCCTTCGGGATCGCCATCAGCGCACCGTGGAAGATCTCGGCCGAATAGGCGGCGGTGTTCAGAAACAGCACGATCAGCGCGCCGGCCCATGCCTTGGTCAGCCATGCCGTCTCGACCGTGATCCCAAGGACGTCGATCCCCGCCCGTGGCAGCATCACCAGCGTCTCGTAGGCCAGAAAGAACTGGATGAACAAGGGCGAGCCGCGAAAGACGAAGATGAACCAGTCGGCGGGTTTGCGCAGAACGGGCGAACGCGCGGCCCGCGCCATCGCCAGCGCATTGGCCAGAAAGAAGCCCGTCGCCAGCGCCAGAACCCCGAAATAGATGTTCCAGATCATCCCCGATCCGATCAGCGTGAACTGCTGACAGATCGTGAAGTCGGTTCTTGGCAGCAGCCGTTCGCCATAGCCCAGCGAACGGAAGGCATAATCGCCGATGGTGTTCCAGCAGGTCATGCGGCGGCCTTTCGCTGCGCCTCGCCGGCCGCGGTGGCCTGACCGAAACTCAGCCGGCGGGTCAGCCGGCCCAGCACGATCTCAGAGACGCGCGTCATGGCAAGGTAGAAGACAAGCAGGAACAGGAAGTACCACAGCCGCCAGTCGGGGTGCGGAAAGGCATAAAGCGAGGTCTTGGTGCCGCCCAGTTCCCGTGCCCAGAACACGATATCCTGCACGCCCAGCAGGAACAGCAGCGGCGTGGCCTTGATCAGGATCATCCACAGGTTCGACAGCCCCGGCAGCGCATAGATCCACATCTGCGGCACAAGGATACGACGGAACACCTGTCCTTGTGTCATGCCATAGCTTTCGGCGGTTTCAAGCTGGGCCCGCGGCACCGCGGCCATGGCCCCGGTCAGCACGTTCGACACGAAGGCGCCGAACACCAGCGCAAAGGTCATCACCGCCAGAAAGAAGCCATAGATCTGGTGCCAGATCTGCGCGGCGTTGCCGCTGGGCATCTTTGCCTCGGGGCAGACGCGGAATTCAAGGCCCTGCCGGACCGGCTCGGTCCAGTCGGGGCAGCGCATCTGATGCACGACCCATTCGATGCCCTGATCCAGCGCGATCACGAAGAACAGGAAGAACACGATGTCGGGAATGCCGCGGACCATCGCCGTATAGGTCCGCCCCAGCAGCGACAGCGGCCAGACCGGCGAGCGCGCCGCCACCGCCCCGGCAAAGCCGAAGGCCAGCGCCGTGGGCGCAGTCACCGCCAGCAGCACCAGCACCGTGACGAAGGACCAGTAAAAGGCGATATGCGACCCCGAGGTGAGGTAGCAGATCAGCCAGTTCAGGCCGTGAAGCGATGCGGGATCGGCGCAACTTGCAAACATGCGGTGGCAAGGGGGGCGCGACGGCCCCCCTTCCTTTCGATCAGAAGGTCAGGGTTTCTTCGCCGAACCACTTCTTCAGCAGCGTGTTCAGCGTGCCGTCATCCTTCATCGACTGGATGGCGGCGTCGAACTTGGCCTTCATCTCGGTGTCGCTTTTGCGCACGCCCATGCCGATGCCGCCACCAAGGGGGATATCGTCGCCGATGAAGCTGAACTCGCCGTTCGATTCGGTCACGAAGGGCACAAGGAAATCCTTGTCGGCAAAGACCGCATCGGCCTCGCCGTTGCGCACCGCGGCCACGGCCTCGTCGCCGGTGGCGAATTCCAGCAGCGTGGCGCCCGATTCTGCGACGTGGCTGGCCTGGATCGTGCCAATCTGGGCCGCCACCACGCCGCCCTTGATATCGGCATCCGCCGTTATCGCCGCATAGGCCGAGGCGGTCGGCGGATAGTAGTTCTGGGTGAAGTCAATCACTTCCTTGCGTTCGTCGGTGATGCTCATCCCGGCCATGATCGTGTCATAGTTGCCGGACTGAAGGTTGGGGATGATGCTGTCCCATTCGTTCTGGACCCAGGTGCAGGTCAGTTCGGCGCGCTTGCACAACTCGTCGCCCAGTTCACGCTCGAAGCCTGCGACCTCGCCGGTGGCGTTGTCGATGAAGTTGTAGGGAGGGTAGGCGCCCTCGGTTCCCATGCGCACGGTCTGCTGCGCCCATGCGGTCCCGGCAGCCAGCGCAAGAACCGCGGTGGTCAGGATCAGCTTTTTCATCAGGTTCTCCCAGTCGGTTTGTTATTGATGTCTGGTCAGGCAGTGACGGACAGGAACTGGCGCAGACGGTCGGTCTGCGGGGCGCCGAACAGCCGGTCGGGCGGGCCCTGTTCCTCGATCCTGCCCTGATGCAGAAAGACGACGTGATCGGACAGATCCGCCGCCATCCGCATGTCATGGGTGACAAGCAGCATGGTGCGGCCTTCTTCGGCCAAGGCCTTGATGACGCGCACCACCTCTTGTTCCAGTTCGGGGTCCAGCGCCGAGGTCGGTTCGTCAAACAGCAGCGCGCGGGGTTCCATGCACAGCGCGCGGGCGATGGCGGCGCGCTGCTGCTGGCCACCTGAAAGCTGCGCGGGATAGGCATCGCATTTGTCGCCGATGCCCACCTTGTCCAGATAGCGCCGGGCCGCGGCTTCGACCTCGGCGCGGGGGCGGCCCAGCACCGTGACCGGCGCCTCCATCACGTTTTGCAGAATCGTCAGATGCGACCACAGGTTGAACTGCTGGAACACCATCGACAGGTTGGTTCGGATGCGGATCACCTGCGCGCGGTCGGCGGGGTGGCGGGCCATGCCCTCGCCCTTCCAGCGCACGGCTTCGCCCTCGAACAGGATCTCGCCCTGCTGGCTGTCTTCCAGCAGGTTACAGCATCGCAGCAGCGTGGATTTGCCCGACCCGGACGAGCCGATCAGCGATACCACATGACCGCGCGGCGCCACCAGATCGACGCCCTTCAGCACCTCTAGGCTGCCATAGCTTTTGTGGAGGTCGCGAATCTCGATGACGGGGGCGGCGTTCGTCCGGGGTTGATCTTCGGTTCGGGCGGTCACGTCGGCTTGCTCATTGTCCAGGACGGTCGAGTAGGGCGCAAAACCGGGCGCAAGGCAAGGTTCATCTGCCGGGACGTGGGGTTCCTTGGCCTATCCGGCAGGCTGCGCCGGTCGTTCGGGCGGGCTTAGCCGACCTCGGCCCGGCGGCGGGCCATGGCCGACTCCTGATCGGTCAGCCCAAGCAGGTTCGCCACCAGACGCAGCACCTGATCCTCGCCATCGTCGCGGCTGCCATCGGCCAGCGCCACCGCCCACAGCGCCTGCATCAGCGCAAAGCGATCCTCGACCGGGACGGCCTCTTTCAGGGCGCGGGTGAAGCGCACGGTATCGGGGGCCTCGGCTTCCAGCGTCTCGGCCTGTTGTCGCAGCGCCACGGCATCGGCTGGCGTCAGGCCGCGGCGGCGGGCCAGAACCCGGTCGATCCGTGCGATCTCGGCCGGGTCATAATGGCCATCGGCGCGGGCCACGCGCACCAGAAGCGCCGCCAGCGCAAGATCCGCGTCGGGTTCGGGCAGGCGGTCGGGGGCGGGGGCCGTCAGACGGCGCAGCAGGTTTTCAAACATGCGTCCGATATAAGGCAGCCGCGCGGGGATGCCAACGGCCGGGCGGGGTTCAGCCGCCCCAGCCCTCGACGATGGCCAGATCGGCCACCGAGACCGGCAAGCGCAGCGCCAGCGCCCGTTGATAGTCCGGGCTGTCATAGCAGGCAAGGGCGGCGTCCAGGCTGGGAAACTCGATCACCACCGCACGGGCGCGCAACTGGCCCTCGACCACGCGCTGCGCGCCGCCCCGCACCAGAAAGCGCCCGCCATATCGGGCAAAGGCCGGGGCATTGGCCTGACGATAGGCGTCATAGGCCGCCGCATCCTGCACGTCGATATGGCCGATCCAGTAGCCCTTGGTCATTGCGGCCCCCCAAGTCCTGCGAAAAGCGTGGTCAGCCGGGTGGCCTCCGCCTCGGTTCCCCAGGGCGGGTTGACGATGAACATCCCCGAGCCGATCAGCCCATGCCCCTCGCGGGCGGGGGGAAAGCGGACCTCGTGACACAGCGCGTCGGGGAAGGTCTGCGTCAGCGCCGCGACCATCGGCCGGTGCAGCCCGCCCGGCAGCAGCGGATACCACAGCGCCAGCGTGCCCACGTTCCATTTGCGATGGATCGTGGCCATGTGTTTCGGGATCGCGTCGTAATCGGCCTTCACCTCATAGCTCGGGTCGATCAGCATCAGCCCGCGGCGCGGGGTGGGCGGGGTCAGCGCAAGGGCGGCGCGAAAGCCGTCCTCGGCCCGCAGATGCGCGCCCCAGGGGGCCATCACCTCGGCCAGCGCCCGGAATTCCTGCGGGTGCAGTTCCGCCAGATGCATCACGTCGCCGTCGCGCAGCGACAGCGCGGCCAGCAGCGGCGAGCCGGGATAGGCGTTCGGCCCCCGCAGTGCGCGTTCCTGCGCCAGAAGCCGCCGATAAGGATGATCGGCCGGAAGCCGCGCCTCGACGGCTGCGATCCCCTGCGCCGCTTCGCCGGTCTTGACCGCTTCGGGCGCGGTCAGATCGTAAAGCCCGCGGCCGGCGTGGGTTTCGATATAGGTCAGCGGTTTCGGCTTCTGCACCATGTAATCCAGCATCGCGCACAGCAGCGCGTGCTTGTGAACATCGGCCAGATTGCCCGCGTGGTAGATATGTTGATAGGACAGCATCACTCGTGCCAGGCGTCTGCGACCCAGGGGACGGGCCGCATGAAATGGCGCAGATAGCGCCAGCGTGTGCCGTGCCGCGGCACGCGGCGCAGCCCGGCAAGATGCTGGGCAAGGCTCCAGCCCTCGCGCCCGGACCAGCCGCCCTTGATCGCATGTTCAGGATGAAGGCCGCCGGGGAAGATCACGATCCGCGCATCGGTGGGAAGACGCGCCGTCAGAATCAGGTTCAGCGGAAACACCGGCAGGCACTGATAGCGGAAATGGCGCACCCAGGCCCGCGGGAACAGGTCGATCCCGCCCGGGGCGTTGCGGGTCACGAAACGCTGTTCGAAGCCGTATTCGTCGGCCACGCCCTGCGGATCGGCGATGAACTTCTGCTGAAGCGGCAGCAGCTTTCCCACCGGAAACCGGAAAACCGACGTCTGGCCCAACCTCTCGAACGGTTTCGCGGGGTTGCGCGCCAGGATCACACGGTCGGGATCGCCATAGGTGAAGAAATCGTCGATGTTGCCGGTGATGACCAGATCGAGATCCAGAAACAGGACCGGCCCGGACAGCGTGCCCAGCGTCTTGCCCCACAGCCGCGCCTTGGGCCAGATGCCCTTGGTGTTCGTGGGCATCGCCACGTCCAGCACAGGCAGGGGCTGGCAGTCCACCTCGGGGCGAACGCCTTCGGCAGTGTCCGTGAAACAGGTGAAGCTGAAGGGCGGCGTTATGTTGCGCGCCACCATCCCGTAAAGCCGGTTAATGAACCGGGGCCCGTATTTCGTTCCCCAGTTGATGCAGATCACCTGCTTGATCATCCGACACCTCTGTTCCCCAAGCGGGGTAGCACGGCAAGGCCGCCAAGGGAAAGGCCGCCCGCACAAGCGGGAAGGGGGCGGCGCGGCCTTCAGGTCATGCCGGCCCGAAGGTCAGACCAACCGCGAAACATCGACCGCGGCGCGGACGAAATCGGCAAACAGCGGATGGGGCGCAAAGGGTTTCGACTTCAGTTCCGGGTGGAACTGCACGCCGATGAACCACGGATGGTCCTTGATCTCGACGATCTCGGGCAGGCGGCCGTCCGGGCTCATCCCCGAAAAGGTCAGCCCGCAGTCTTCCAGCGCCTCGCGATAGCGCACGTCCACCTCGTAGCGGTGACGGTGGCGTTCCTCGATCTCGGTTGCGCCATAGATCTGCGCCACGCGCGATCCGGGCTTCAACGCCGCGGTATAGGCGCCCAGACGCATGGTGCCGCCCTTGTCGTCGTCATGCTTGCGCGCGACCAGATGGTTGCCCTGGATCCATTCCTTCAGGTGATAGACCACCGGAGTGAACCGCTTCTTGCCGATTTCGTGGTCGAATTCCTCGGACCCTGCGTCGGAGACATGGGCAAGATTGCGCGCGGCCTCGATCACCGCCATCTGCATCCCCAGGCAGATGCCCAGATAGGGGATGCCCTTTTCGCGCGCGTATTTCGCCGCGCGGATCTTGCCTTCGGTGCCACGTTCGCCAAAGCCGCCGGGGACAAGGATGGCGTGGAAGCCCTCCAGGAACGGGCTTGGGTCTTCGCGCTCGAACAGTTCGGCATTGATCCATTCGGCCCTGACGCGGGTCCGGTTCGCCATCCCGCCATGGGTCAGTGCCTCGGCGATGGATTTGTAGGCGTCTTCCAGCTGGGTGTATTTCCCGACGATGGCCACCCGAACCTCGCCCTCGGCGTTTTCCAGCCGGTCCATCACATCGGTCCAGCGGTCAAGGTTCGGTTTGGGCGCGGGCGAGATCCCGAAGGCATCCAGCACCGCCTGATCGAAACCTTCGCGGTGATAGGCCAGCGGCGCCTCGTAGATCGTCTTCAGGTCATAGGCGGCGATCACCGCCTCTTTGCGCACGTTGCAGAACAGCGCAATCTTTTCGCGTTCCTTTTCCGGGATCGGATGTTCCGACCGCAGCAGCAGCACGTCCGGCGCAATCCCGATCGAGCGCAGCTCCTTGACCGAGTGTTGCGTGGGCTTCGTCTTCAACTCGTGCGAGGCCGAGACATAGGGCAGCAGCGTCAGATGCACGAAGATGCACTGGCCGCGGGGCTTGTCCTGCGCGAACTGGCGGATCGCCTCGAAGAAGGGCAGGCCCTCGATATCGCCGACCGTGCCGCCGATCTCGCACAGCATGAAGTCGACCTCGTCTTCGCCGATCGTCAGGAAGTCCTTGATTTCATTCGTGACATGCGGAATGACCTGAATGGTCTTGCCCAGATAGTCGCCGCGGCGTTCCTTTTCCAGCACGTTGGAATAGATCCGCCCGGACGAGACGGAATCGGTCTTGCGCGCCGAAACCCCGGTAAAGCGTTCGTAATGGCCAAGGTCCAGATCGGTTTCGGCGCCGTCATCGGTGACGAACACCTCGCCATGTTCGAAGGGCGACATCGTTCCCGGATCGACGTTCAGATAGGGATCGAGTTTGCGCAGCCGAACCGAAAAGCCGCGGGCCTGCAACAGCGCCCCAAGTGCGGCCGAGGCAAGCCCCTTGCCAAGCGAAGAGACCACCCCGCCAGTGATGAAGACGTAGCGTGCCATGCGGTGGAATCTCCCGTGACCTGTCGTTTAAAGGGGGTGCGATCGGCTGCCCCGAATCCCACCATCACGGGGTTCGGGATATAGCCTATCGCAAGGCTTCAGGCAACCGGGCGGCAGCTAGATGCTGTCGTCAGGTTGCAGGGCCGCTCAAAGGATTGTGGGGCGTTAGTTCGCAGCGCCGCCGACGGCCGGCGGATAGGTGATCGACGGCACCACGCCTTCGGCCGGGGCGGATTCGGTCGGATCTGCCGGGGCTTCGGCCGCGGGGGCCGGCGCCTGTTCCTGTGCCGGGGCGGGCTGCACTTCGGCCGGTGCCGGTTCAACGGCAGACGGTTCGACCGCTTCGGGGGTGACGGGCGCTTCGGGCGCCACAGGGGCCGGCACTGCGGGCTCGCCCTCGTCAGCGCGCGGCGGGGTCAGCGGTGCGTTGACCGGCGCCGGCGGCAGCAGGTCGCCACCCAGCGGCGTTTCGGGCGCAGCGGGCGCCTGTTGCGGGGCCGAACCGCCGAACTGGTCCACCACCGAAGTCCCATGCGAGTTGCGTGCGGCAAAGATCGTCAGCGCGATCGAGGTGCCGATGAAGGCGATCGCGAACAGCCACGTCAGCTTGGTCATCGCATTGGCGGGCTGCCGGCCGGCCATCGCGCCGCCACCGCCCATCCCAAGGCCGCCGCCTTCCGACCGCTGAAGCAGCACTACCCCGATAAGCAGCAGCGCAAGGATCAGGTGGACGATGAGAACGACATTTTCCATGCGGACGAGGCCTTCAGATGCTGACGCGCCTATCTAGGCCCATGCGTCCGCCGCCGCAAGCCCTTCGGCGCCGCAGTCTTGGGGTGCGAATTTGCGGTTCCGTCCCGGCAGGCGGGGCTATATAGAGCGCAAGGTTGAATCCAGCGTAAGGAACGGACATGGCCAACGTCGTCGTCGTAGGCGCCCAGTGGGGCGACGAGGGGAAGGGCAAGATCGTCGATTGGCTTTCAGAGCGGGCCGACGTGATCGCGCGCTTTCAGGGCGGGCACAACGCGGGCCATACGCTGGTGATCGATGGCAAGGTCTACAAACTGTCGCTGCTGCCCTCGGGGATCGTGCGGCCGGGCAAGCTGTCCGTGATCGGCAATGGCGTGGTGCTGGACCCGTGGCATCTGGTCGAGGAAATCGCCAAGCTGCGCGCCGATGGCGTCGAGATCGGCCCGGAAAACCTGATGGTGGCCGAAAACGCGGTGCTGATCCTGCCTCTGCACGGGGAACTGGATCGCGCCCGCGAACAGCAGAATTCGGTGGCCAAGATCGGCACCACGGGCCGCGGCATCGGCCCCGCCTATGAGGACAAGGTTGGCCGGCGCGCGATCCGCGTGGCCGATCTGGCCGACGAGGCAACGCTTGCGCTGCGGGTGGACCGGCTGATGATGCACCATGACGCGCTGCGCCGTGGCCTGGGCATCGATCCCATCGACCGCGAGGCGCTTCTGGCCCAGCTGCGCGAGATCGCGCCGAAGGTTCTGCCCTACGCCAAGCCGGTGTGGAAGGTGATGAACGAGATGCGCAAGGCCGGAAAGCGCATCCTGTTCGAAGGCGCGCAGGGGGCGCTGCTGGATATCGACTTTGGCACTTATCCCTTTGTCACCTCGTCGAACGTGATCGCCGGGCAGGCCGCGACCGGCACCGGCATCGGGCCGGGCGCCATCGGCTTCGTGCTGGGGATCGTCAAGGCCTATACCACCCGCGTCGGTGAAGGCCCGTTCCCGGCCGAACTGAAGGACGCCGACGGCGAGCGTCTGGGCGAGCGGGGCCGCGAATTCGGCACCGTCACCGGGCGCAAACGCCGCTGTGGCTGGTTCGATGCGGTTCTGGTGCGCCAGACCTGCGCCACCAGTGGCGTGTCGGGGATCGCGCTGACCAAGCTCGATGTTCTGGACGGGTTCGAGACGCTGAAGATCTGCGTCGGCTACGATCTGGATGGCGAACGGCTGGACCATCTGCCCTTCGCGGCCGACCAGCAGGCGCGTTGCACCCCGATCTACGAGGAGATGGAGGGCTGGCAGGAAAGCACCGCCGGTGCGCGCAGCTGGGCCGACCTTCCGGGCGCCGCGGTGAAATATGTCCGCCGGATCGAGGAGCTGATCCAGTGCCCCGTGGCGCTGCTGTCGACCTCGCCCGAGCGCGACGATACCATCCTTGTCACCGATCCGTTCGAGGACTGAGGCCCGCATCGCCCCCTTGGGCGTCTTCGCAGGAGGAAGGCACATGGCGCTTGGCTACAAGACCCGCAGGCGGCTGTCGCTATTGGTGCTGCTTGTCGGCATGCCGCTTTATGTCGTTGTGGCGGTGACGGTGGTCAACCTGTTCGACCGGCCGCCGTTCTGGCTGGAACTGCTGGTCTATGTCGGGCTTGGCTTCCTGTGGATTCTGCCGATGAAGCCCATCTTCATCGGGGTCGGCCAGCCCGACCCCGAGCAGAAGCCCGATGCCGTCAGCCAAAGGGGCGACACTCCTCCGCGCTGACCCCCCGACCGGCACCTGCCTTTTTCCAGTCCGGCGGGCGCGTGCCAAATTCACAGCGCCCGCGTCTTCGCCCCTTGGGAAACGGCGCCTCTCCGGGCTGAATGGCGCTGCCGCCTGTGCGCCCGTTCTGTCACGCCATTCGGGCGCGTGCGGCCGGCATCCGCTATACACAGCGCCCGCGTCTTCGCCCCTTGGGAAACGGCGCTGCCCCGGGTTGAACGGCGCTGCCGCCTGCGCCTGTCTTGTCACGCCATCGGGCGCGTGCGGCTTGCACCCAGCATGCGCAGAGCGGTGGCCCGAGTCTCGGTTCCCTGGGCGAGGGCGAACTGCCCGCGGCGGACCTTTTCCAGCCGGCCTTCGCGCAGCAGGATGCCAAAGCTGCGCATCGCTGCTTCGCGGCTGAACGTGCCCTCGGGTGCTACACAGGCGACATAGCGCATCAGATGCGGCCGTGTGACATGCGGCCGCCCTTCCACCAGTTCCGAAAAGGCAGCGGCGGCCTCGATCAGTTCGGGCAGATCCTGACTGCCAAGGCGGCGCACGAAGGCCGAAAAGGCCCCGGGTTCGGCAATCGGGGCGCCATCTTCGGGATCGTCGTCGTCCTCGTCTTCATCCTCGGGCGCAGCGACCATGGCCGCGGGCGGCGGCGCGACATCGGCCTGTGGCCGGTCGATGCGCTGTTCCGACACCAGCATCAGTGGCGCCGTCCGTTCGGCGCCGGTGCCGGGGCGCACGACGCGGGCAAGGTCGTCGCGGTAGGCGCCAAGGCGGGCCGCTGCGCCATCATGGTTGTTCCCGCCCGACAGACGCTCGGCCACGGTGGCGGCGACGGCGGCTTTCAGATGCGCCAGCGCCGACATGCGGCGGCGGCTTTCCGGCGCCCGCATCTCGGACGAGGCCTTGTCAAGGATGCGTTCCACCGCATCTTCGCTGGTGGCTTCGGCAAGCTGGCGGCTGGCGGTGCCGTCGGGTCGCCGGGCCGGGGCGCCGCCGGCACCGGGGGCGTCTTCGGGCTTGATGCGCACCACGCGGGCGCGGGCGCGTTCCAGACGTTCGGACAGCTCGCAGGCATCCTCGGCCGTTTGTTCGGCTTGTGCCCGTGCGATCAGTGCCCGCAGCCCCGCATCATCGGCCGGGTGGGGGGCGGCGGTTTCGTCGGGGGCTTCGAGTGCGGCTAGAAGGGCGGCTTCCTCGGCGTCCGACAGGTCGCCGGCGGTGTCTTCGGGCATCCAGTCGGCTGCGGTGTCGGTCGCATCCTCTGGACGCAGGTCGGCTGGGGTGTCGCGGACATCTTCGGGCAGAACGTCGGAGGCAATCGCGGCGGGTGGCGTCAGGGTCTGCGGCCGACTGTCCGGCGTCGAATGACTGTCAGGGCCGGGCGTATCGGACGCGGGCGTGGCCAGCGCACGGGCAACCGCAAGCGCCGCCTTGTCTGCGGCGGGTTCGCCGAAGATCGGCGCCGGCCGGTCGGGCGGCGAGACAAGGTCAGGGCCATGCGTGGCCCCTTCGGTCGCAGCGGGATCGATCCACGCGGCGGGGGGCGTCTGCGCTGGAACGGGTTCTTGCGTCGCGGGCTGTTCGGCGCGGCCGTCACCCTTGGCCGGATCGGCGGCGGCGCGCAGAATCACCGTGCCATTCCCCGGGCGAGCCTCGACCCGCTGGTTCAGCGCGGCCTCGGCGATGCGGTGAAGCTGATCGGGGTCGGGTTGCGGCGGCTCGGCGCCGAAAAGGCGGTCTTCGGCGGCAAGATCCCGGAAATACTCGGCAATCGCCTTCATCGCCGCGAACGGGTCGTCAAACCCCTCCAGCGTGCAGGAAAAGGCGCCATAGCTAACCGTGAGGATCTTGCTTCCCCCGTTCATCGAACGGTCGCTCCCTTCGAACCTTCGGCTGCCCCCGAGCCCTGACCCTGTAGACGGACAAAGTCGGGTGATTTGAAGGATTGATTGTGGCCACGCGCAGGCATAACGGCAAATCTCCTAAAATACAGTATCCAGATGAATCATCCGATTGTCCAATCTTGCGAAGGGGTCACCCTTCTGGCTGGCGGGCCGGTGACGCGGCGCGACCTTCGGCTGGCGCTGGCGCGGGCGCCGCGGCTGGTGGCGGCGGATGGCGGGGCCGACAGTGCGCTGCGGCTGGGCTTTGCCCCCGATGCGGTGATCGGCGACATGGATTCGCTGTCTGCTGCCGGGCGGCAGGCACTGGCGGGGCGCATTCACCACCTGCCCGAACAGGAAACCACCGATTTCGACAAATGCCTGCGCAACATCCACGCGCCGTTCGTGCTGGCGCTGGGGGGGGCGGGGGCGCGGATCGACCACGGACTTGCGGTGATGAACGTGCTGGTGCGGCGGGCCGGGCTGCCCTGCCTGCTGCTGGGCCCGCAGGATGTGGTGTTTGCCGCCCCCGCCGAACTGACCTTGCGGCTGGCGGTGGGCGAGCGGTTCTCGCTGTTTCCGCTGGGCGCGGTGCGGGGCGAAAGCGAGGGACTGCGCTGGCCGATCGCGGGCATGGACTTTGCGCCCGATGCGCGGATCGGCACCTCGAACGAGGTGACCGCGCCCGAGGTGCGGCTGACGTTCGACACGCCGGGGATGCTGGTGATCCTGCCGCGGCGGCGGCTGGATGCGGCGCTTAGCGCGCTGGTGCCGGGCTGGTCCGGGCGGCGCGGGCCGAGATCCTCTCGCGGTGGATGATATAGAGACCCGAGGCCACGATGGTGGCGATGCCGGCCCATGTCATCGGGTTGGGGAAATCGCCGAACACCGCAAAGCCAAGGCCCACGGCGGCCACGATTTCAAGGTAATGCAGCGGGGCAAGCGTCGCTGATGGCGCGAATTTCAGCGCATAGGTCATGCAGATGTGGCTGGCCGAGGCCCAGAAGCCCACGCCGAACAGCCAGAGCCATGCGACGCCCGAAGGCATCACCGGATCCAGCGTCGGGATCGCCAGCGCCTCGGCCATAAGCAGCACGGGCAGCATCATCAGCACCCCCGCCAGCGCGGTGTGAAGCTGCATGGTCACGGGATGCATCCCGCGCGACATCTGCCGCGTGACCAGCATGTAGAAGGCGAAGAAGAAGGCGGTGCCCAGCGGCCAGAGTGCCACGAGCCCGAAGGCCGCAAGCGAGGGCTGGATCACCATCAGCGCGCCGCCGAAGCCGACAAGGCTGGCCCCGATCCGGCGCGGGCCGACCTCGTCTCCGAACAGGATCCGGCCAAGGATCAGCAGGATGAAGGGTTCCACAAAGGCGATGGCCAGCGCATCGGCGATCGGCATCACGGTGATGGCCGCAACGAAGCTGTAGGTCGACAGGATCAGGAACAGCGCGCGGATGGCCACAAGCCCCGCCATGCGCGGCGACATCCGCCAGTCGGGGCGCAGGACCAGCACCACCGGCAGCATCAGCACCGCCTGCACCAGAAACCGCGCGCCGGTGATCTGGCCCACGGGAAGCGTGGCCGAGGCCAGTTTGGCACAGACATCGAGAAGCGGCGCGAGGATGCAGAAGGCGATCATCAGCGCGACGCCGGGAAGGATGCGGTCAGGAGGCTGGGTCATGGCAAAGCGGTAGCCTGCGCGGTGGGGGGCGTCCAGTGGGGTGGTGGTTTCGGTGGCCGACGTCGGGGGCGGACCGGACCGCCTGATGTGGCAGCGGGGTGCTGGTTGCCGGCGCCGGGGGCGCTGCCCCCGGACCCCCGGGATATTTGGGCCAGAATGAAGGGGGGAGCGGTCAGCAGTTCGGGACGTTGACGGCGAGGCCGCCGAGTGAGGTTTCCTTGTATTTCTCGTGCATGTCGCGGCCGGTCTGGCGCATGGTTTCGATGCAGACGTCGAGGCTGACGAGGTGTTCGCCGTCGCCGCGCAGGGCGAGGCTGGCGGCCGAGACCGCCTTGATCGCGCCAAGGCCGTTCCGTTCGATGCAGGGCACCTGGACAAGGCCCCGGACCGGGTCGCAGGTCATGCCGAGGTGATGTTCCAGCGCGATTTCGGCGGCGTTCTCGACCTGGGCGGGGGTGCCGCCGAGGACGGCGGCGAGCCCTGCGGCGGCCATGGCGGCGGCCGAGCCGACCTCGGCCTGGCAGCCGCATTCCGCGCCCGAGATCGAGGCGTTGTGTTTGACCAGCCCGCCGATGGCGGCGGCGGTCAGCAGGAAATCGCCCAGTCGGGACGGTGAGGCGCCGGGGACATGATCAAGCCAGTAGCGGATCACCGCGGGCACCACGCCGGCCGCGCCGTTGGTGGGGGCGGTCACCACCTGTCCGCCGGCGGCGTTTTCCTCGTTCACCGCCATGGCGTAAAGGCTCATCCAGTCGTTGATCGTGTGGGGCGCGGTCATGTTCAGGCCGCGTTCGGCCATCAGCGCCTCGTGGATGCCTTTTGCGCGGCGGCGGACATGCAGTCCGCCCGGAAGTGTTCCGCCGGTCGCCATGCCGCGGTTGATGCAGTCGGTCATCACCTGCCAGATTCGGGCCATTCCTGCGTCAAGCTCGGTTGCGGGGCGCAGGGAAAGTTCGTTCGCCCGCTTCATCTGCGCGATGGACAGCCCCGAGGCTTCGGCCATGCCCAGCATTTGCTGGGCGGTTTCGAACGGGAACGGGACGGCGGGGCCGGATTTCGGCCGGTCGGCGCGGCTTTCGGTCAGTTCCGCTTCGGTCAGCACGAAGCCTCCGCCGACCGAGTAATAGGTTTCGGCCAGCAGCACGTCGCCCTGTGCGTCGGTGGCGAAGATCTTCATGCCGTTGGCGTGGCCCGGCAGCGGCGGGCCATAGTCGAAGCGCAGATCCTTGTCGGGGTCGAAGCGCAGCGGGCCAAGGCCGGGCGGCTCGATCACCTTTTGCGTGTGGATCCTGGCCAGCACGTCGTCGGCGCGGCTTGCGTCGTAGCTGGCGGGGTCGAACCCGGCGAGGCCGAGGATGGTGGCGCGGTCGGTTGCATGGCCCACGCCGGTGAAGGCCAGGCTGCCGTGCAGCGAGGCGGCAACGCCATGGGCATGGAACGGGCTGGCGCGCAGCCGGTCAAGAAAGCGGGCCGCCGCCACCATCGGCCCCATCGTATGCGACGAGGACGGGCCGACGCCGACCTTGAAGATGTCGAAGACGGAAAGGAACATCGGCTGACCTCTGGTGCGGGCTGTCTGCTGACTGTAGGTGCGACAGGCCGCCGCGGACAGGGCCGAAAGCGACCTCGTGCGGTCATTCGCGCCACGAGGGTGCCACGGCCGGTGCGGGTTGCTTTCCTCTCGCACCCCTCGCGCTCCTTGCCTATAACCGGGGAACCCGGACCGGAGAGACAGGATGCCCGCAGAACTTTCCCCCATCGACATGGCGAAATTCGTGGCCGCGCGGCGTGCGGTGGATTTTGTGGAAGACGGCATGAAGCTGGGGCTGGGCACCGGCTCGACCGCGGCGTGGATGGTGCGCTGTCTGGCCGAGCGTATCCGCGCCGAAGGGCTGCGGGTGACCGGCGTTCCGACCTCGACCCGCACGGCCGAGCTTGCGCGCGATCTGGGCGTGCCGGTGGCATCGCTGGAACAGGCGGGCTGGCTGGATCTGACCATCGACGGCGCCGACGAATTCGACGCCGAGTTGAACCTGATCAAGGGCGGGGGGGCCGCGCTTTTGCAGGAAAAGATCGTGGCTTCGGCCTCGGACCGGATGGTGGTGATCGCGGATGCCGCGAAAGAGGTGGCCCGGCTGGGTGCCTTTCCCCTGCCGGTCGAAGTGATCCCCTTTGGCTGGCAGACCACGCAGGCGCTGATCGAGGAGATGCTGGCCGGCATGGATGTCGATGCCCGTGCGGTCACGCTGCGCAAGTCGGGCGATGCACCGCTGTTGACGGACGAAAAGAACCACATCCTTGATCTGCATCTGAAGCGGATCGGCAATCCGCGCCAGTTGGCGATGATGCTGAACCAGATCCCCGGTGTGGTCGAGAACGGGTTGTTCATCGACATCTGCGACGCGGTGGTGGTGGGCCATGCCGACGGGCGGGTGACGGTGCGCGATCTGGAAGGGGTGCAGGAAGGCCGCGTCGATCCGGGGCTTGTCCGCAACATCTTTGCCGATCCGGGGAACTGACGTGGCGTTCGACTACGACCTGTTCGTGATCGGTGGCGGCTCTGGCGGGGTGCGCGCGGCGCGCATTGCGGCGGCCGAGGGTGGCGCGAAGGTCGCGCTGGCCGAGGAAAGCCGGATGGGCGGCACCTGCGTCATCCGCGGCTGTGTGCCCAAGAAGCTGATGGTCTTTGCGTCCGGCTATCCCGATGCGGTGCAGGATGCCTGCGCCTATGGCTGGGAAGCCTCGTTGGGCGGGTTCGACTGGCCGCGCTTTCGCAGCCATCTGGCGGCCGAACTCGACCGGCTGGAAGGCGCCTATCGCGCCGGCCTGACCGGCGCGGGGGTCGAGATCTTTGACGAGCGCGCGACGCTGGCCGATGCCCATACCGTGCGGCTGGCCTCGGGGCGCGAGATCACGGCCAGACATATCCTGATCGCGACCGGCGGGCGGCCCTTCGTTCCCGACTTTCCGGGCTGCGACCTTGTGATGACCTCGGACGATGTGTTCGGGATGGACCGGCTGCCGCGACGGATGCTGGTGGTGGGCGGCGGCTATATCGCCAGCGAATTCGCCTGCATCCTGCATGGGTTGGGCGTCGAGGTCTGTCAGTTCTACCGCGGCGCGCAGATCCTGCGCGGTTTCGACGACGAGGCCCGCGGCCATGTCGCACAGGCGATGGCCGAGCGTGGGATCGCGATCAAATGCGGCACCGACGTGATCCGGCTGGAACGGACCCTCGACGGTATCCGCGCGACCACCACCGACGGATCCGACCGGACGTTCGACGCGGTGCTTTATGCCACCGGGCGGCGGCCGAACAGCGCGGGCCTTGGCCTTGAGGCGCTGGGGATCGGGCTTGGCCGCAACGGCCAGATCCCCGTCGACGACTGGAGCCAGACCGTCGTGCCCTCGATCTACGCGGTGGGCGATGTGACCGACCGGATCAACCTGACCCCGGTGGCGATCCGCGAGGGGCACGCCTTCGCGGACACGGTCTTCAAGGGCGTTCCGCGCAAGGCCGATCACGATCTGGTGGCTTCGGCGGTCTTTACCCAGCCGGAACTGGGCTCGGTCGGGCTGACCGAGGAACAGGCCCGCGAGCAGGAACCGATCGAGGTCTATGCCGCGGCGTTCCGACCGATGCAGACCTCGTTCGCGGGGCGGCCTGATCGGGTGTTGATGAAGCTGATCGTCAGCCAGTCCAGCCGGAAGGTGCTGGGATGCCATATCGTTGCGCCGAACGCCGGCGAGATGATCCAGCTTGCCGCCATCGCGGTGAAGATGGGCGCGACCAAAGAGGACTTCGACCGCACGGTTGCAGTCCACCCGACGATGGCAGAGGAACTCGTGACCCTGCGCAAACCAGTCCGCACGGCTTGATTTTGCTGTGCGGATCACCAGTTAAGGCGGCAGGCAAGGAAAGGGAAAGGTTTTTATGGCGAGCGGAGGACCGTGGGGCGGAGGCGGCGGCGGTGATCGCGGCGACAGGGACGGGCGGGATAACCGCGGCGGGCGGCGTCCCGGCGGCGGCGACGGATCGCAGATCCCCGAGATCGACGAAATCGTGAAGAAGGGTCAGGAACAGTTGCGTGTGCTGATGGGCGGCCGGGGCCGCTCGGGCGGTGGGCGCGGCGGTGGCGGGGGCGGGGGGAACCCGATGGGTCCGCTGTTCACCCGGCAGGGCATGGCGCTGGGTGCGCTGGCGCTGGCGGGGCTTTGGGCTTTCATGTCGTTCTACACCGTCCGGCCCGAGGAACGCTCGGTCGAGCTGTTTCTGGGTGAATTCAGTGCCATCGGCAGTCCGGGCCTGAACTTTGCGCCCTGGCCTCTGGTCACGGCCGAGGTGGTGCAGGTGACCGGCGAACGCACGACCGACATCGGCACCGGACGCGGCGGCGATACCGATACCGGCCTGATGCTGACCCGCGACCAGAACATCGTCGATATCGAATTCCAGGTGGTCTGGAACATCTCGGACCCGGCGGAATTCCTGTTCAACCTTGCCGATCCGGCCGACACGATCCGGGCGGTTTCGGAATCCGCGATGCGTGACATCATCGCCAGGTCCGAACTGTCCCCGATTCTGAACCGGGATCGCGGCGTGATCGCGTCGGACCTTCTGGCCGCGGTTCAGGCCACGCTTGACAGCTATCAGGCTGGCATCAACGTCGTGCGCGTGAACTTCGACCGCGCCGACCCGCCGCAAGAGGTGATCGACAGCTTCCGCGAAGTGCAGGCCGCCCAGCAGGAACGCGACCGGCTGGAAAAAGAGGCCGACGCCTATGCCAACCGCGTGACCGCCGCTTCGCGCGGCGAGGCTGCACGGCTGACCGAACAGGCCGAGGGCTATCGCGCCGAAGTGGTGAACAATGCCCAGGGTGAGGCCAGCCGCTTCAATGCGGTCTACGAGGAATATGTGAAGGCGCCCGAAGTGACGCGGCGCAGGATGTATCTCGAGACGATGGAGAAGGTTCTGGGCTCGATGGACAAGGTGATCCTTGACGGCGTGGACGGCGGGAACGGGCAGGGTGTCGTGCCCTATCTGCCGCTGAACGACCTGGGCCGCGGGACGGGACAGACCCGCGCTGTCGGCGCGAACGGGGGGGCAAACTGATGAACCGCAGTTCGCTTGTCCTGCCGATCCTGTTCATCCTTGTCGCGCTGGGCTTTTCGTCGGCCTTCATCGTGGACGAGCGTGAAAAGGCGCTGGTGCTGCAATTCGGTCAGGTCAAGGCCGTGAAGGAAGAACCCGGCATCGGCTTCAAGATCCCGCTGATCCAGGAGGTCGTGCGCTATGACGGCCGCATCCTTGGTCTGCCGACCCAGCCGATCGAGGTGACGCCGCTGGACGACCGCCGTCTTGTGGTCGATGCCTTCGCCCGCTGGCGCATCGTCGATCTGGTCGAGTTCCGCGAAGCCGTGGGCGCGGGCGGCATCGATGCCGCGCAGACCCGGCTTCAGCGGATCATGAGTCCGGCCATCCGCGAGGTTCTGGGCGGCGTGCCCTCGATCCGGGTGCTGTCGGAAGACCGGACCGTGCTGATGAACCAGATCCGCGACCTTGCCCGCCGTCAGGCGCTGGCACTGGGCGTCGACGTGATCGACGTGCGGCTGACCCGGACCGACCTGCCCGAGCAGAACCTGTCGGCCACCTATGGCCGGATGCGCGCCGAGCGCGAACGCGAAGCCGCCGACGAAATCGCCCGCGGCAACGAGGCGGCGCAGCGCGTGCGCGCGGCCGCCGACCGCACCGTGGTCGAGGTGACATCCGAGGCGCGCAAGCAGGCCGAGGTGATCCGCGGCGAGGCCGACGCGCTGCGCAACGCGATCTATGCCGAAGCCTTCGGCCGCGACCCCGAGTTCTTCGCCTTCACCCGTTCGCTGACTTCTTATGAACGGGCGTTGCAGACGGGGGGATCGTCGATCGTGATGCAGCCCGACAGCGAGTTCTTCCAGTATCTGCGCACCGACAGCGCCCCCGAGGGCACGCCGCGCCCCGTGGCGCCCCCGCCGGCCGCCGACCCGGCAGAGACGACGGCCCCCGCCGTCGAGTGACAGGCCAAGGCCCCGGGCGGCGCGTTGTTGCCGCCCGGGGTTCACATGCGCTTGACGGGCAAAGACGCCATTTGCATTGCGCTGCATCTTGTCCGACTGTCGTCCCCAAGGCCCCACGCCGCCTGCAAGGGCCGGTCTGTTTTTTCTGGAAGGAGTCGGGTGTGCAGTCTCACGCCAAAACCATTGCCCGCCGGGTTACGCCGGTCCCCGCGGCGGCCCTTCGGCTGTTTCTTGCGCTGATGCTTGGGCTTGGTCTTGCGCTGGCGCAGGTCGTTGCGGCCCATGCGCAGGGCGCGCCGGCCAGCTTTGCGGGCCTTGCCGACAAGATCAGCCCGGCGGTGGTGAACATCACCACCTCGACGGTGGTGGCGGCACCCACGCAGAATTCGCCCATGGTGCCCGAGGGGTCGCCCTTCGAGGATTTCTTCCGCGACTTCATGGACCCGCAGAAGCGCGGCGAAGGCCCGCGCCGGTCCGAGGCGCTGGGCTCGGGTTTCGTGATCTCGGAAGATGGCTACATCGTCACCAACAACCATGTGATCGAAGGCGCCGACGATATTCAGGTCGAGTTCTTCTCGGGCAAGAAGCTGGAAGCCAAGATCGTTGGCACCGACCCCAAGACCGACATTGCACTTCTGAAGGTGCAAAGCGACACGCCTCTGCCTTTTGTCAGCTTCGGCAACTCTGATCTGGCGCGGGTGGGCGACTGGGTGGTGGCGATGGGCAACCCGCTGGGACAGGGCTTTTCGGTCAGCGCGGGCATCGTCTCGGCGCGCAACCGGGCGCTGTCGGGCACCTATGACGACTATATCCAGACCGATGCCGCCATCAACCGCGGCAATTCGGGTGGGCCGCTGTTCAACATGGACGGTCAGGTGATCGGGGTGAACACCGCGATCCTGTCGCCCAACGGCGGCTCGATCGGGATCGGCTTTTCGATGGCCTCGAATGTGGTCGTCAAGGTCGTTCAGCAACTGCGCGAATTTGGCGAGACCCGCCGCGGCTGGCTGGGCGTTCGGATTCAGGATGTGACCCCCGATGTGGCCGAGGCGATCGGCCTGAAGGACGCCAAGGGCGCGCTGGTGACCGATGTGCCGGAAGGCCCGGCCAAGGTGGCGGGGATGGTGGCCGGCGACGTGATCGTGCAGTTCGATGGCGCCCCGGTGGCCGATACCCGCGATCTGGTGCGCCGGGTGGCGGATGCGCCGATCGGGCAGGCGGTGAAGGTGGTTGTGATGCGCGAGGGCAAGACCCGCTCGCTGTCGATCACGCTGGGCCGCCGCGAGGAAGCCGAAGGCGAAGGCCCGGCCGCGGGTGCAGGCCCTGCCGCGCCGGTCGAGCCGACGTCGGCCGATCTTCTGGGCCTGACCGTCTCGGCGCTGACCGCCGAGCAGGCGCAGGAGCTGGGCCTGCCGGGTGCGACCGAGGGTCTGGCGATCACCAAGGTCGATGCGGCCTCGGAAGCCTATACCAAGGGCCTGCGCGAGGGCGACCTGATCACCGAGGCCGGCCAGCAGAAGGTGGCCACGATCAAGGATCTGGAAGACCGCATCCAAGAGGCGCGCGAGGCCGGCCGCAAGTCGTTGCTGCTGCTGATCCGCCGCGGGGGCGATCCCCGCTTCGTGGCGCTGACCGTGGCCGAATAAGGCGCGCCGGGCTTCGATCCGGGAAGGGGTCGGGAAGGGCTTCGGGTGACACCGGGGCCCTTTTTCACGATCTCGTGGCGCTGATCCGGGGGGCGGCCCTTGGGCATGGTCCGGGCGGCGCGGCAGGGGGCAAGGTTTGCCTCGGGCAAGGCGGCGCGGTTGTCCAGCCGATCGGGGACACCCAGGGATCGCCCGCCCGTTCCGCGCCAAGGGCAGCCATTTCCTCCTTTCGTCGCCCCGGCTTGCTCTGGCCAAGCGCGCGCGATTGGCCTATGGCTCGGCCATGGCCAAGGGCAGGGAGAACGCGCTGAAAATGGCAAAAATCACCTATGTCGAATTCAACGGCACCGAACATGTCATCGACGTGGCGAACGGCCTGACCGTGATGGAAGGGGCGCGCGACAATGGCGTGCCGGGGATCGAGGCCGATTGCGGCGGCGCTTGTGCCTGCTCGACCTGCCATGTCTATGTCGATCCGGCATGGGTGGAAAAGCTGCCCAAGAAGGAAGCGATGGAAGAGGACATGCTTGATTTCGCATGGCAGCCCGACGCCGCCCGCTCGCGGTTGACCTGCCAGATCAAGGTTTCGGATGCGCTGGACGGGCTGAAGGTCTTCATCCCCGAAAAGCAGATCTGACCCGGTCAGGGCAGACGCGGCGTCCGGTCCCGCATCGGACGCCCGGTGCGGGCCTCGGGCAAGGATCAGCCGCTTGTCTGCGCCCCGCAGGACAAGCCCAGCTTCGTGGGGTGGATCTTGTCCTGCAAGGCAGGCTTGCGTCAGTGTTCCAGCACGATCACATCGCGGGCGGAAAAGCTGATCTGTGCCGGGCTGCCCACCTGCGGCGGCGGAACGTCGGCGCGGTTGAACGTATCCAGCGCCACGCTGGCGCCCTGGGTCTCGGCGCGGACGCGGATCACGCTGCCAAGGAACTGCACGTCCGAGATGGTCGCAGGCAGCACCACTTCGCGGCCCTCGGCGGTGCCCAGATGCAGTGCCTCGGGGCGCAGGGCCAGTCCGATGCGGGTGCCTGCGGCGCGTTCCAGCGATTCTGGCAGGCGGATGGTCTGACCGCCGACGCGCACGATGCCGGCTGACGGGTCGACCACCTCGGCCGGCAGGGTGTTCAGGGTGCCGACGAAATTCGCCACGAACTTCGTGGTCGGGTGGTTATAGATCTGGAACGGCGTGCCGACCTGTTCCGCGATCCCGCCGTTCATCACCACGATCCGGTCGGAAATCGACAGCGCCTCTTCCTGATCGTGGGTCACGAAGATCGTGGTGATGGCCAGCCGCTGCTGGATCGCCCGGATCTCGGTCCGCAGGCTGACCCGGATCTTGGCGTCGAGCGCCGACAGCGGCTCGTCCAGCAGCAGCACGCGCGGCCGCACCGCCAGCGCGCGGGCCAGTGCCACGCGCTGCTGTTGCCCGCCCGAAAGCTGAAACGGATAGCGCCCGCCCAGATCCGGCAGGCCGATCAGCGCCAGCATCTCGGCCACGCGGTCGGCGGCTTCGCGGCGGGGCACGCCCGCCACCTTCAGCCCAAAGCCCACGTTCTGCGCCACGGTCAGGTTGGGAAACAGCGCATAGGCCTGAAACACCATGCCGATCTTGCGCTGGTTCGGGCGCTGGCGAACCATGTCGCGCCCTTCGATCCGGATCGCGCCATGGTTCGGCGTCTCGAACCCCGCGACCATGCGCAGGACGGTGGTCTTGCCGCAGCCCGACGGCCCCAGAAGCGACACGAACTCGCCCTGTTCGATATCAAGGTTGAAGTCGCGGACGACGTGAAGGGGGCCGAAGGATTTCTCCAGCCGCGAGATTTCGAGAAAGGCCATCAGGCCGCGTTCCTGTTCATCTGTGTTGCGCTCTTGTATGCTTCGACAGCCGGGTGACAAGCTGGATCAGGCCCATGCAGACCCATGTGACGCCAAAGGCGATCACCGCCAGCGCGGCCGGTTCATAGGCTTTGTTCGATCCCATCCAGACCATGTAGGGGCCAAAGGCCGGGCGGTTCAGCAGCGCGGCCAGCACGAATTCCCCGATCACGATGGCAAAGGTCAGGAAGGCGCCCGACAGCACCGCCACCAGCACGTTCGGAAGGATCAGCCGGGACAGGATGGTGATCCAGCCCGCGCCAAGGCTTTGCGCGGCCTCGGTCAGGGTTTGCACGTCGATGGTGCGCAGGCCGGTATCGACCGCGCGATACATGTAGGGCAGCGCCAGCATGGTATAGCCGAACATCAGCAGCAGGTTCGTGCCCATCGCGCTGCCGGTCAGCGGCAGCCAGCTTGAGGTGTTGTAAAGCCGGATATAGCCGAACACGATCACGATCGGCGGGATCACCAGCGGCAGAAGGGTGATGAACTCGATGAAGGGCCGCCAGCGCGGCAGTTTCAGCCGCACCCAGAACACGGTGGGCACCACCAGCAGGATGCCGAACGCGATGGTGAACAGCGCCATCAGCACCGAATAGCCGAAGGTCTCGCGAAAGCGCGGGTCGGCCAGCACATTGGCATAGGCGTCAAAGCTGTATTCCCCGCGGCGGGCGCGCAACGAGAATTCGAACATGCCGATCAGCGGCAGGAAGAAGTAAAGCATCCCCGCCGCCAGCGCGATCCAGGACCAGAGTTTGGCGGATCTCATTTCACCCACCTTTCGGCGCGGGTGCGCAGCACGATGTAGATCACGTTGGCAACGCCCGTCAGCACGATCATGCCGAAGGCGATGGCATAGCCCAGATGCGGGTCTTGCAGCACGTCGCCGCGGATCTGCGCGAACAGGATGATCGGCACGATCGACAGCTGCGATCCGGTCAGCGCCATGGCCGTCGCCACCGCCCCGAAGGAATTGGCAAACAGCAGCGCGAAAGTGCCCAGAAACGACGGCCACAGCACCGGCAGGGCCACCATGCGCCAGTATTGGAAGCCGCTTGCGCCCAGCGTCTCGGCCGCCTCGCGCCATTCGCGTTTCAGGCCGTCCAGTGCGGGGGTGATGATCAGGATCATCAGCGGGATCTGGAAATACAGATAGGTCAGCGTCAGCCCGAGAAAGCTGATCAGGTTGAAGCCCGAGCCATAAAGGCTAAGACCGAACCATTCCTTCAGGATCACCGTCAGGAAGCCCAGCCGCCCCAGCGTCGCGATGAAGGCGAAGGCCAGCGGCACGCCGGCAAAGTTCGAGGCGACGCCCGAAAACGTCAGCATCGCGCCGCGCAGCGGTTGCGGCAGCCCGCCGCGCGTGATCGCCGCCGCGATCAGGAAGCCGGCAAGGCAGCCGAAGGCCGCCGTCAGCAGGCTGATGCGGATCGAGATCCAGAACGCGCCCATGATGCTGGGTGTGAACAGCCCGCGGATATTGTCCAGCGTGAAATTGCCCTGCACGTCGCGGAACGCGCCCAGCACGATATGTGCCGTGGGCAGGATCAGGAACAGCAGGGCGAACAGCAGGAACGGCGCCACGCCGAACCAGTTCAGCGGCAGCGACAGGCGTCGGGCGTCTTGCGGGGCTAGGTCTGTCATGCGGTGTCCGTCGTGGGTTGGGCCCCCGCCGAACGCGGCAGGGGCCCGGAAGTTCGGATCACTGGACGTTGGCGCCCACGACCTTGTCCCAGCCCGCGGTCACCACGGCCTTGTTGGCTTCCTGCTGCTCGACGGTGGGGAACACCGCGCGGGCATAGCCTTCGGCGGGCGGCAGCGCATCCAGCAGTTCCTGCGGGATCTTGCCGGCCTCGACCATCGCATTGAAGCGGGCGGGGTGGCAGTAGCCCTTCAGCCAGCCCAGCTGACCTTCGTCGGAATACAGGTATTCCATCCACAGCTTCGCCGCGTTCGGATGCGGCGCATAGGCCGAGATCGCCTGCACATAGACGCCGGCAAGGCTGGGGCCTTCGGGGATCACCACCTCGATCGGCGGGTTTCCGGCCAGGCTGTCGCGCCAGGACAGCAGGTTGTAATCCCAGGCCGCGACGATCGGGGTCTGGCCCTGCGCCATGGTGCCGGCCTTGCCGATCACCGGCACGAAGCCCGCGGTCTTGTTCAGTTCGGCGAAATACTCCAGCCCCATCTGGCCCGAACGTTCGCCCGGCTCGGCGCCGCTGGCCACGCCCGCCGACATCACGGCCAGGATCGCCTGGTTCGAGGCGCGCGGATCGCCCGCCAGTGCGAAGACATTGGCATATTTCGGATCAAGCAGCGCCGCCCAGCTTTTCGGCACTTCGTCCACCAGATCGGTGTTCACGCCGAACGACATCACGCCGTAATAGTCGCCATACCAGTGGCCGTCGGGGTCCTTGATCTCGGCCGGGATCTCGTCCCAGGTCGCAACCTTGTAGGGCTGGATCAGCCCTTCGGCCTGCGCCTGCGGACCGAAGGCCAGACCCACGTCGATCACGTCGGGCGCCTGCGGGCCGGTGTTGTCCTTGTTCGCGCGGATCGCCTCAATCTCGTCGGCGCTGCCTGCGTCGGGGTTCAGTTCGTTCACGGTGATTTCGGGATACTTCGCTTTGAAGCCCGCGATCACGCCGCCATAGCCGCACCAGTCATGCGGCAGGGCGATGGTGGTCAGCATGCCTTCGGCCTTTGCGGCCTCAACCAGTTCGGCGCTTTGCGCAAGGACGCCCGAGCCGGCTCCCATCGCAAACAGGCTGACCGAAGCGGCCAGTGCAAGTTTCATCGTCATCGGAACTCTCCCGGTTGTTGTCAGACCGAATACCGTTCTTCCCCGTCGGACCGACTGGCCGGCGAGGGCGGCGCTTGATCTCAGCTAAAGGCCGAAAACGGATTCTGGCAAGTTCCCTATCCGGCCCATGTAACAAATTTTTCGCGGCCATTTCAGCCTGTAACAAAAAGCTCGGGGCCGCGGGCCTGACTTTCCGGCAGGCAGGGCGGCCTTGCCCGCGGCGGGGCTGCGTCTTACCGTCCGGTCAAACATCCAGCAGGGGAAGACCACCATGACCGGATTCGCAACGACAAGACGTGGCCTTCTGATGGCCGGGGGCGCCGCGCTGGCACTGGGCGCATGGCCGCGCGGCCTTCATGCACAAGAGGCGCTGAAGGTCGCCGGCATCTACACCGTGCCGGTGGAGCAGCAATGGGTCAGCCGCATCCACAAGGCCGCCGAGGCGGCCAGGGCCGCAGGCCAAGTGGACTATGTCTTCACCGAGAACGTCGCCAACACCGACTATCCCCGCGTCATGCGCGAATATGCCGAAAGCGGCGTGAAGCTGATCGTGGGCGAGATCTTCGGTGTCGAACAGGAAGCGCGCGAGGTGGCGGCCGACTATCCCGACGTGGCCTTCCTGATGGGCTCCAGCTTCCCACCGGACGAGGCGGTGCCCAATCTGGCGGTGTTCGACAACTATATCCAGGATGCGGCCTATCTGTCGGGCCTGATCGCCGGCGCGATGAGCAAGGGCAACATCGGCATGGTCGGCGGCTTTCCGATCCCCGAGGTCAACCGCCTGATGAACGCCTTCATCGCCGGCGTGCGCGAGGTGAACCCCGCGACGACCTTCCAGGTCAGCTTCATCGGGTCGTGGTTCGATCCGCCAAAGGCCAAGGAAACCGCCTTTGCCATGATCGAGAACGGCGCCGACCTGCTTTACGCCGAACGTTTCGGCGTGTCGGACGCGGCGAAGGAACGCGGTGTGCTGGCCATCGGCAACGTGATCGACACGCAAGGCGACTACCCCGACACCGTCGTCGCCTCGGCGCTGTGGCATTTCGAGCCGACGTTCGACCGCGCGGTGGCCGAGGTTCTGGCCGGCACCTTCAAGGCCGCCGATTACGGCGTCTATTCCTTCCTGAAAGAGGGCGGCTGTTCGCTGGCGCCGCTTGGCAGTTTCGAAGGCAAGGTTCCGGCCGAGGCCATGGCGCTGGTCGCCCAACGTGAAGCCGCGATTCGCGACGGCAGCTTCACCGTGGCGATCGACGATTCCGAGCCCAAATCCTCGTGATCGTCGCGCCTGTCCTGCGCCTTTGCGGCATCACCAAGCGGTTCGGATCGCTTGTCGCCAACGACGCCATCAGCCTCTCCCTGAACCGGGGAGAGGTCGTGGCGCTGCTGGGCGAAAATGGCGCGGGCAAGACCACGCTGATGAACATCCTGTTCGGCCATTATGTGGCCGATGCAGGCACGGTTGAGGTGATGGGCCAGCCGCTGCCCCCCGGGCATCCGCGCGCCGCGCTGGCGGCCGGGGTGGGCATGGTGCATCAGCATTTCACGCTGGCCGACAACCTGACGGTGCTGGACAACATCCTGCTGGGCACGCGGCCTTTGTGGCGGCCGGGTCTGCGCAAGGCGGTGGCGCGGGCGCGGGTTCAGGCGCTGTCGCAGGATTTCGGCCTGTCGGTTCATCCCGACGCGCGGGTGGGCACGCTGTCTGTGGGCGAACGCCAGCGGGTCGAGATCCTGAAGGCGCTGTATCGCGACGCCCGCATCCTGATTCTGGACGAGCCGACCGCCGTCCTGACCCCGCAGGAAACCGAGGCACTGTTCCGCACCCTGCGGCTGGCGGTGGGTCGGGGGCTGTCGATCATCTTCATCTCGCACAAGCTGCACGAGGTGATGGGAGTGGCCGACCGCGCGGTGGTGCTGCGCCACGGCCGTGTGGTGGGCGAGGTCGCGACCGCCGATACCGACCGCCATGCCCTTGCCGCGCTGATGGTGGGCGAGGAAGTAGTGCCGCCAAAGGTGGCGCCGCCGACCCCCGGCCCGGTGCTGTTGCGGCTGGATGATGTCACCACCGCGCAGGCGGGCACGGCTACGGGGCTGCGCCGCGTGACGCTGGATCTGCGCGCGGGCACGATCACCGGGCTTGCCGGCGTGTCGGGCAACGGGCAGGCGGCGCTGTCGGATCTGGTCTCGGGGGTGATCCGGCCGCAGGCGGGGCGGCTGCACATCGCGGGTGCCCCCGTCACCCACTGGACCCCGCGCGAGGCCGTGGGCGCCGGCATCGCCCGCATCCCCGAAGACCGCCATTCCACCGGCACCATCGCCGATTTCACCCTGACCGAGAACGCGATCCTTGAAGGCTACCGTTCGCGCTTCGCAAAGGGTGGCTGGATGAACTGGCGCGCGGCCCGCGCCTTCGCCGAGGGCATCATCCGCACCTATGACGTGCGCTGCCCCGGACCCGACACCCGCATCCGGCTTTTGTCGGGTGGCAACATGCAAAAGCTGATCCTTGGCCGGGTGCTGGAACCCGGGCCGCGGATCATTCTGGCCAACCAGCCGGTCAGGGGCCTTGATATCGGCGCGATCACCTATGTCCATTCCCGGCTTTTGCAGGCGCGGGACGCAGGGGCGGCCGTGCTTCTCATCTCGGAAGATCTGGATGAGATCATGGCGCTTTCCGACAGTATTCATGTGATTTCCGAGGGGCGCCTGTCGCCCGGCTTTGCGCGGGGGACGATGACGCAGCAACAGCTTGGCCTGTGGATGGCCGGTCACGGGTTCGCCGATGCGGCTTGAACCGATTGCCAACCCCTCGGTGTTGCGCCGTCTGGGCCTGCCGGCGTCGGCACTGCTTGCGACCATCGCGGTCGCTTCGGGGCTGGCGGCGGTGGCGGGGGCCGATCCGCTGGCCACGCTGGGGCTGATCGTGAAGGGCGCCGCTGGGTCGAGATTCGCGGCGCTTGAAACGCTGAACCGTGCGACGCCCTTGATCTTTACCGGGCTTGCGGTGGCGGTGGCCTTCCGTGCCCGGCTGTGGAACATCGGCGCCGAGGCACAGCTTTACGCCGGCGCGATCATGGCCGTTCTGCTGGGAACCGGCGCGTTGCCGGGCGCCGTGGCGCTGCCGGCCATGGCGCTGGCGGCGATGGTTGCGGGCGCGCTTGTGCTGCTGGGGCCGGTGCTGCTGAAAACCCGCTTTGGCGTGGACGAGGTGGTGACGACGCTGCTGTTCAACTTCATCATGCTGCTGTTTGTCAGCTATCTGCTGGAAGGGCCGCTGAAAGACCCGATGGGGATGGGCTGGCCGAAATCGGCCGCGCTGGCGAAGGAAGCGCGGCTGCCGCGGATCGTCGACGGGTTGCGGCTGCACTGGGGCTTTGGCCTTGCGCTGATCGCGGCGCTGACGGTCTGGGTGATCGAACGGCGCACCGCCTTTGGCTATGAGATGCGCGCCGTCGGCCTGAACCCGCGCGCCGCGCGCTTTGCCGGGGTTCCGGTCAATGCCGTTCTGGTCAAGACCGCGCTGCTGTCGGGGGGCCTTGCCGCGCTGGCGGGCTTTTCCGAGGTGGCGGGGCTGAAAGGTCACCTGACGCTCGATCTGTCGCCGGGCTTTGGCTACACCGGAATTGTGGTGGCGATGCTGGCGCTGCTCAATCCGCTGGCGGTGGTGCCGGCGGCGCTGTTCGTGGCCGGCGTCTTTGTCGGCGCCGACAGCATGAGCCGCGCGGCAGGCGTGCCGACCTATATCGCGGACATGCTGCTGGCCTCGTCGCTGCTGTTCATGGTGCTGGCGATCCTTCTGGTGCGCTTCCGGGTGGTGCGCGGATGACCGCGCTTCTGGATATCCTTCTGTCGGCCACCTTCTGGGCCGCAGCCGTGCGCATCGCCTCGCCGTTGATCTTCGCCACCATGGGCGAGCTGATCTGCGAACGCGCGGGGGTGCTGAACCTCGGGATCGAGGGGATCATGGTGATCGGCGCCTTTTCGGGCTGGATCACCGTCTGGGCCGGTGCGGGTCTGTGGGAAGGCGTGGCGGTGGCGATGCTGGCGGGGATGCTGTTCGGCCTGCTTCATGCGGTGCTGGTGGTGCCCTTTGGCCTTAGCCAGCATGTTGTGGGGCTGGGGGTGACGCTTCTGGCGACATCGACCAGTTATTTCGCCTATCGCCTCATGCTGCCGCAGGTGACAAGCCCGCCCAAGATCGAACCTTTCGCCGTGTGGGAAGTGCCCGTCCTGTCCGACATCCCGCTGATCGGCCCCGCACTGTTCGCCCAGACGCCGCTGACCTATGCCGCCTTTGCGGTGGCGGCGCTGGTGGCGCTGGTGTTGTGGCGCACGCCCTTGGGTCTTGCGATCCGTGCCGCGGGCGAGAACCCCTCGGCTGTCGATGCGCAGGGGTTGTCGGTCACGGGGCTGCGGATCGGGGCGGTGGTCGTGGGGTCGGGCCTGATGGCGGTGGGGGGCGCGTTCCTGACGCTGTCGGCCTTTTCCAGCTTCTTCTTCGAGATGGTGAATGGCCGCGGTTGGATCTGCATCGCGCTGGTGGTGTTCGGCGCGTGGCGGCCGGGCAAGGCCGTGCTGGGGGCGCTGCTCTTTGCCGCCTTCGACGCGCTTCAGGTCCGGCTGCAACAGACACCTTTGGGGCAGGTGGTGCCGTATCAGCTGTTCCTGATGGCGCCTTATGTGCTGTCGATCGCCGCACTTGTGCTGATGTCGCGCCGGGCCTCGGTTCCGGCGGCGCTGATGCAGCCGTTCAACAGGGGGGAACGCTGATGTTCGATCTGATCGTGAAGGGCGGCACGCTGCCCGATGGTCGGGTGGCCGATGTGGGCATCAAGGCCGGCCGGATCGCCGCCATCGGCCAATTGCCGGCCGAGGCCGCCGAGGTGATCGACGCCACCGGCGATCTGGTCAGCCCGCCCTTTGTCGATCCGCATTTTCATATGGATGCGACGCTGTCCTACGGCCTGCCGCGCGTGAACGCGAGCGGCACGCTTCTGGAAGGCATCGCGCTGTGGGGAGAGTTGAAGCGCATTGTCTCGGTGGACGAGATGGTGGCCCGCGCGCTGTCCTATTGCGACTGGGCTGCCAGCATGGGGCTTCTGGCGATCCGGTCCCATGTCGATGTCTGCGACGACCGGCTGTTGGGGGTTCAGGCGCTGCTTGAGGTGCGCGAACAGGTCAAGGGCTGGATGGATCTGCAACTGGTGGCCTTCCCGCAGGACGGGCTTTACCGCGATCCGACCGCACGGGCGAACCTTCTGCGGGCGCTGGACATGGGCGTGGATGTCGTGGGCGGTATCCCGCATTTCGAGCGGACGATGGCGGATGGCGCGGCCTCGGTTCGCGACCTGTGCGAGATCGCGGCCGCGCGCGGGCTGATGCTGGATCTGCATTGCGACGAGACCGACGACCCCCTCAGCCGCCATGTCGAGACGCTGGCGGCCGAGGTGATCCGCACCGGGCTTCAGGGCCGGGCGGCGGGCAGTCACCTGACCTCGATGCATTCGATGGACAATTACTATGTGTCCAAGCTGTTGCCGCTGATGGCCGAGGCGCGGCTGGCCGCGATCCCGAACCCGCTGATCAACATCGTGCTTCAGGGCCGCCACGACACCTATCCCAAGCGGCGCGGCCTGACGCGGGTAAAGGAAATGCAGGCCCATGGCATCACCGTGGGCTGGGGTCAGGATTGCGTGCTGGACCCGTGGTATTCGCTGGGCACCGCCGACATGCTGGATGTGGCCTTCATGGGGCTGCATGTCGCGCAGATGACCCACCCGGCCGAGATGCGGCGCTGTTTCGACATGGTGACGGCCGAGAACGCAAGGATCATGGGTCTGGATTACGGGCTGCACGAAGGGGCGCCGGCTTCGCTGGTGGTGCTGGATGCGGGCGACCCGACCGAGGCGCTGCGCCTGCGCCCCGACCGGCTGTGCGTGATCGCCAAGGGCCGGGTGATCGCGCGCAAGGCCCGCAACGATTCGCGGCTGTCGCTGCCGGGGCGGCCGGGCACGGTGCGCCGCCGTCACAGGCTGCCGGGGGCCTAGCCGGGAACCGTCCCCGCCGGGCCGAGTTGCCCTCCGCAGTCCCAACCCGCGGAGAGACCGATGCCCCAGCCCGACATCTGCGTGGTGATGAACACAGGCGCGGGCAGGGGCGAAGACGCCGCCCGCGTCCGGGCCGCCTTTGCGGCGCAGGGCGTGGCGGTGGCGCTTGATCCGGTTCAGGACGGTGCGCGGATCGAGGCCACGGCCCGCCGCGCGGTCGTGCATGGCTTTGCCACCGTGGTGGCCGCGGGCGGGGATGGCACGATCTGCGCCGTGGCCTCGGCGCTGGCCGGGACGGGGCGGCGGATGGGCATCCTGCCGCTTGGCACCTTCAATTATTTCGCGCGGTCGCTGGCGTTGCCGGCCGATCTGGATGGCGCGGTGGCGGTGGTCGCCTCTGGCCGCACCGCGCCCATCCGCATTGCCAGCGTGAACGGTCAGGTGTTTCTGAACAACGCCAGCCTTGGCGTCTATCCCGCCATCCTGAAAACCCGCGAGGAAATCTATGGTCGCTGGGGCCGCAGCCGCCTTGCGGCCTACTGGTCGGTCCTGAAGGTTCTGGCGCGCATGGGCCGGCCGTTGAAGATGCGGCTGCGGGTGGGGGCCGAGGAACGCCTGCTGCGCTCGCCCTTGGTGTTTGTGGTGAACAACGCCTTCCAGCTGGAGCAGATGAACCTTGCCGGCGCCGACCGGGTGGCGGCGGGCGATCTGGTGGTGTTCATTGCCCCCGATACCGGCCGGCTTGGCATGTTGCGCAATGCCGCGGCGCTGGCGCTGGGCTTTGCAAGCGTCGATCAGAACTACATGATGCTAAGCGCGCCGCGGATCGAGATCGACCTGCCCACCGGCCGATCCCGGTTCTGGCATGTCGCCCGCGACGGCGAGCGCGAGCGGATGACCCCTCCGCTGAAGTTGCGCGCCATCGCTGACGCGCTGGAGGTGACGGTTCCCGACAGCTATGATCGCGAGGCGCGATGAGGCGCATCCTTCACCTGTCCGATCTGCATTTCGGCCGCGACCGGCCCGAGTTGCTTCGCCCGCTGATCGACCGGGTGAACGGTCTTGCCCCCGATCTTGTGGCGATCTCGGGTGATCTGACCCAGCGCGCGACCGAGGCGCAGTTTCGCGCCGCGGAGACCTTTGTCACCGCGCTGGAACCGCCGGTTCTGGTGGTGCCGGGCAACCATGATGTGCCGTTGCACAATCTGTTCATGCGTCTGCTGCGGCCATGGAGCCGCTATCGGCGCTGGTTCGGCCGCGATCTGGAACCCTGCTGGCAGGACGATCAGGTGATCGTGGCCGGCGCCAACACGGTCAATCCGATGGCGTGGCAGCAGGGCTGGTTCCGGTCCCGCTCACTTGTGCGGATCAGGCGGGCCTTTGCGGGCGGGGGGCCGCGCCTTCGCATCGTCGTGACCCATCACCCGATGGAACACACCCCCGAGGACCGCAAGGAACCGATGCGCGGTGCCGACCGAGCGGCGCGCGCACTGGCCGATTGCGGTGCTGATGTGATCCTGTCGGGTCATCTGCATACATGGCGCGTCGGCCCCTTCGCGCAACTTGCGGGGCAGGGGGGCGTGCTTCAGGTTCATGCCGGCACCGGCCTGTCGACCCGTCTGCGCGGAGAGCCCAACGATTTCAACCTGCTTGAGGTCTCGGCCGACCGCATCCATGTTCAGCGCCATGTCGCAGAGGCCGGGGGCGCAGGCTTCCGCCTTGCCGAGTGCCGCAGCTTTCACGGCGGCCCCGGCCGCTGGAGCGCCGACGACTGACCGCGCGGGTGCGCCGCGCTTGACCCCGGCCTGCGATCCGTGGCCTTACCGCTCACCGCTCACCGCTCACCGCTCACCGCTCACCGCTCACCGCTCACCGCTCACCGCTCACCGCTCACCGCTCACCGCTCACCGCTCACCGCTCACCG
>NZ_OAOQ01000021.1 GCF_900207575.1 Cereibacter ovatus | reverse complement strand
CGCAGCACCGCCGCAACCCAACCCCAAAAACCGTCGCCGTTCCGCTTCGGTGAGCCGCTATCTAGGGAACACACAAAAAACCCGCAAGAGGAAAAATAAACAAATACACATGACACAGGATAAGACACTGATAAGTAATACTATTTACCGGAAAAACTCCGCCCGGGGCCGCCCGCCGCGGGCCAGGTTCGCCGCCGACCGATTCCGTCAGAACGATCCGGATTCGGTGCAGACCCGCGGGCAATGACGCCCACGAAGGTGGCCCCGAGCCCCTTGTTTTCCTGGCATCGGCGGCCCGTCATCACGGCGATACGGGCGCCTGCCGGCCGATCCGCGTGCCGATGGCGGCCCCGCGCATCCCCCCGGCGTCGGGATTCGCATCATCCCCCTGCCCTTCCGCATCTGCCGTTT
Organism: Cereibacter ovatus; assembly: GCF_900207575.1. GTDB lineage: Bacteria > Pseudomonadota > Alphaproteobacteria > Rhodobacterales > Rhodobacteraceae > Cereibacter_A > Cereibacter_A ovatus. The sequence goes on along the minus strand of NZ_OAOQ01000021.1, from coordinate 59,948 downwards.
CACACGCATCCCATCGGGCACCCGGCGGGCTCAACGCCGTTATCGACGCGCAAGGACGGTGATCCGGACAATATCCAGCGGGCACGACATCCGGTTCCGCGCCATCACATGACACAAGGTATCGCGACAGACAGGCGTGCTGTTCCGGCCCGGGCAGAGACCAGAAGACAGCCGGGCGCATGTCCTGGCCGATATCGTCGGGCGTTCCGACCGGCAAGGCGGCGACGCGGCCTGGAGTGCCGTTTCAGATCTGCGCCGCCAGCCATGCTGGACCTATGTTTTTTTTGTGGCTACAGAGCGATATGGACAGCCCTGCGATGCGTGGCCCGTACCCTCGACCGGGTGAGGGGGGCATCAAGGGCGGCAGGCATGGAAGAGTGGCCGAGTGGTTTAAGGCTCTGGTCTTGAAAACCAGCGACGGCGCAAGTCGTCCGTGGGTTCGAATCCCACCTCTTCCGCCACCTGCTTTGGCCAAAGCGGCCGCAGCCGGCAGTGTCCGGCGTTTTCGTTGTCTCACAGCATGATGCACCCGCGTCTGTTTGCCAGCCGCGGCCCAACGGATCTGATGAAGGCCGTCATCCGTGGGGCGTTGTTGCCAAACGTGCGCTTGGGGCATGAGAGCCCCCTCGCCTTCGGCTTCAGGTGACGCGGACGATCTCGGCTGTGCCAAGGGCGTTGATGCGGATGTGGATTTCTGCGGCGCGGGCGGGTGTGGTTTTGCGCCCGGGGTCAGCACGGCCGGAAGAATGACGACGGCCGAAAGCGGAACACCAAAACAACTCCACCGGGCAATGCAGATCACGCGATCAGCCGCCTGAAGGTCGTCAAGATGGACGCGACGGGCCACGGTCGCGCCTTGTGGGCGGTGGCAACGGACGGCCAGGCGGATCTTGTCACCGGCGAGGCCATGCCGCTTCACGCTTCCTCAACCTGTTGGTCCTAGCGTCCGGGCGCAGCCAACGGACAGTCCCGGCCGAGAAAGGTAAATGCATGGTTCAGCTTCCCTTCGACCTCAAACATTCCGACCTCGTGGCGCTCGAACGCGTGGGCCTGCTTCTGCCCGGGATGCGCGAGACGAAGAAACTGGCCGAAACCTCGCGGATCGAGGCGCCGACGACGATCATCGCCACCATCGTTCCCGGGGCCGAACTGCGGGTCGGCGCCTTTTGCAGTCTCAGCGGCGGGACGCTGAACAATGTCCATATCGGGCGCTACAGCAACATCGCCGCGGGCACGATCATCGGCGTGCATGAACATCCGACCGACTGGCTGACCACCTCGCGCGCGGCCTACTGGCCACAGGTCTATGGCTGGGACAGCCTGGTGGCCCCCGATCGCATGGACGAGATCCGCGCCGGACGCCGGCCCTTCCACAAAAGCTGTCCGATCACCGAGATCGGCAATGACGTCTGGATCGGTCAGGGCTGTTTCATCAAGTCGGGGGTGAAGATCGGCCATGGGGCGGTGATCGGCGCCCGGACCACCGTCACCAAGGACGTCCCGCCCTATTCCGTGGTGCTGGGCACCCCCGGGCGGGTTGTCCGCACCCGCATTCCGGAAAATCTGATCGAACGGGCGCTGGCGACCGAATGGTGGCGCTATTCGATCTACGACCTGTTCGCGGCGCCCTTCGACGACGTGGCCCGGGCCCTTGCGGTCATCGAAGAGCGGATTGCCGAAGGGGCCGTGCAACCCTATGAGGCGCCTGTCGTGACCCCGGCCGACTTGGCCGAGCCGCTGGCGCTGGCCGCGCGGCTGGCGGCGCGCTTCCCGGCACCTCTGGCGGCTGCGGAATGACCCTGGTTTCCCCGGTTCAGCCCCCCGCCTCTGGCAGCGCCGCGGCCGCGCCGGTCGGGCCGCGGCTGCATGGCGCCATCGACGTGATCCGCCCCGATCGCATCGCAGGCTGGGTGATCGACCGCAGCGACCCCGCCGCCCATGCGCTGATCGAGGTCCGGCGCGAGGGGCGGGTGGTGGCGACCGGGGCCGCCGACCGCCCCCGCCGCGATCTTCAGGCCGCCGGCATCGGCACCGGCAGCTATGGCTTTTCCGTGCCGCTCGACCCGCCGCTCGAGGCAGGGATGGACTTCACGCTTTGCATCCGGGCCCATGTCCCGGATGGGTCCGAGATCCTGCTGCGCCCCTCTGGCACGGACACAACCGCGGAAATCCGTGCGCTTGGCCGGCTGATCGAGGATGTGGCCGCCTGCCGCGACATGCTGGCCCGGCACCAGGCCGAAGCGGCCGGGCTGACCGCCGCGCTGGACGAATTGAAACGGGGGCAGGTCCGGCTTGAAGGGCTGTCTGCCCCGTTCGATCCGCCCGCGGCCCGGTCCGAGGCCGGACTTTGGATCGTTTCCGGCACCGCGATGGCAGCAGCACTGGTCTCGCTGGCGATCGGCCTGCTGTCCCTGATGGCATAGCCCCGACCGGCAGCAGGCCGTCTTGCGGCCCGGCGGCTGCGGGGCGAACCGCTTTCGGAAGGGCCGTGTTCGGGGCACCCGAGGTTGGGAACGGTCGGGTTTCGGGGGCGTGCGGTGCCGGTGCCGCGATACCGTGCCCGCCCTGCCCGCAGTCCCGCTTCGCGCGCCGCAGGCTGCGGGGCGGACGGGCGCTTTGACGGGCGCTTTCCGGACGTGCTGTGCCGGTGCCAGGCATCATGGAGGTACCACAGCCCGCACAGCCCTCAGGGCCATGCGCGGCGCGGCACCTTCGTCCTGACCGAAAATCCCGCGCCTGCGGCACTGCCGCCCGGACGGATGGTCGCCGGTCCCGGGTTGCGGGTTGCACGACTGTCCCCGATCGCCCAGAAATGACGGCAAGGGCCCGGCCGCCGTGGCGGCAGGACAGCGGCCCGCGGCAACGAGGGAGTTTGCGATGAAGCGGATCACAAGGATTTCGGCGCTGACGGCGGGTCTGGTGCTGACGGCGCTTCCGGCGCTGGCCGAAGGCGTCAAGGTGGGCGTGATGATGACGCTGTCGGGCTCGGCGGCGGTGCTGGGCGAACAGGGGCGCGACGGCTTCCTGTTGGCGCTGGAAGAGATGGGCGGCAAGCTGGGCGGCCTGGAGTCCGAGGTCATCGTCGTCGATGACGAGCTGAAGCCCGATGTCGCGGTGAACCGCGCCCGTGAGCTGGTGGAATCGCACAAGGTCGATGTCGTCGTGGGGGCGATGTATTCCAACGTGCAGATGGCGATCACCGGCCCGCTGACCGAGGCGGGCGTGTTCGTGCTGTCGCCCAACCCCGGCCCCTCGGCGCTGGCGGGGGCGGGCTGCAACCCGAACTTCTTCGCGGTGTCCTATCAGAACGACCAGCCCGACGAGGTGGTGGGCGCCTATGTCAGCGGCAAGGCCGCGCGCACCTTCCTGATCGCGCCGAACTATCAGGCCGGCAAGGACCACCTGACCGGCTTCAAGCGCACCTACACCGGCGAGGTCGCGGATGAACTGTATGTGCCGCTGGACCAGATGGACTATTCGGCCGAACTGGCCCAGATCGCCGCCGCCGCGCCGGATGCGGTCTATGCCTTCATGCCGGGCGGGCTGGGGGTGAACTTCGTGCGCCAGTATCGGCAGGCGGGGCTTGAGACGATCCCGTTCTATTCCACCTTCACCGTGGACGAGGTGACGCTTCCCGCCCAGAAGAAGGACGCCGTGGGCTTCCATTCCGGTGGCGACTGGGCGCCCGATCTGGATACCGAGCGCAACCGCGCCTTCGTCGCCGCGTTCGAGGCGAAATACGACCGGGTGCCGGCCTCTTACGCGGCCCATGCCTATGACGCGGCTTACCTCCTGGATTCCGCAATCCGCGCGGTGGGTGGCAATCTGGCCGACAAGGACGCGCTGCGCGCAGCCCTGAAGGCGGCCGATTTCGACAGCGTCCGGGGCGAGTTTTCCTTTGGCGCCAACCACTTCCCGTTGCAGGATTTCTACGTCACCCGCGTGGCCGAACGTGCGGACGGCAAGTTCCAGACCCAGATCGTCGAGAAGGTGCTGGAGAAACCCGTCGATGCCTATGCCGCCGAATGTCCGATGAAGTGACGGGCGCGCCCGCCCTGCCCCGCCTGCGGCCATGACCAATCTTCTGATCCTGCAAGGCCTGAACGGTCTGCAATTCGGCGTCCTGCTGTTTCTGGTGGCGGCGGGTCTTACGCTGATCTTCGGCGTGATGGATGTGATCAATCTGGCCCATGGCGCGCAATACATGGTCGGCGCCTATCTGGCGGCGGCCTTCACGGGTCTTGCGGGCAACTTCCTGTTGGGGCTTGTGCTGGCGGTGCCGGTGGCGCTGGCCTTCGGGCTGGTGCTGGAATGGCTGGTGATCCGCAGGCTTTACGACCGAAGTCACCTGGATCAGGTGCTGGTGACCTTCGGTCTGATGCTGATGCTGAACGAGGGCGTGCGCATCCTGTGGGGGTCGGCGCCGATCTCGGTCGATCTGCCCGAGGCGCTGTCGGGGTCGATCCCGGTCTGGGGCACCCTGCGCTATCCGGTCTACCGGCTGGCGATCCTTGGCGCGGGGCTGGGGGTGGCGCTGGGGCTGTGGTGGATGATCCACCGCACGCGTCTGGGGATGCTTCTGCGCGCAGGGGCGTCGAACCGGGCGATGGTCTCGGCGCTGGGAACCGACATCAACCGGCTGTTCCTGCTGGTCTTTGGTGCAGGCGCGATGCTGGCGGGCTTTGCCGGGGCGATGATGGTGCCGGTGATCTCGGCCGAGCCCGACATGGGCGACACGGTGCTGATCCTGACCTTCGTGGTCATCGTGATCGGGGGCATCGGCTCGATCCGGGGGGCCTTTGTCGCGGCGCTGCTGGTGGGGCTGGTCGACACCCTGGGCCGCAGCTTTGGCCCGATCCTGCTGCGCAGCCTGATGGAGCCGGACATGGCCAGCCAGACCGGCCGGACGCTGGCGCCGATGCTGATCTATATCCTGATGGCGGCGATTCTGGCCGTCCGCCCCGCGGGCCTGTTCCCGGTGCAAAGATGAGGCTTTCAGACCGCGCGATGCTGGTGACCTTCGCGGTGCTGCTGCCGATGCCCGCGCTGTTTTCCGCGATGGGAGAGCCGTTCCTGACCGTGGTGCTGACCCGCGCGCTGATCTTTGCCATTGCCGCGCTGTCCTTGGACCTGATCCTTGGCTTCGGCGCCATGGTGTCCTTTGGCCATGCCGCCTATCTGGGGATCGGCGCCTATGCGGCGGGGATCCTGGCCGCGAACGGGGTCACCGGGCTTGAGGTGCAGCTGCCCGTGGCGCTGGCGGCGGCGGGCGCCTTCGCGCTGGTGACGGGGGCGATCTCGCTTCGGACGCGGGGGGTGCATTTCATCATGATCACGCTGGCCTTCGGGCAGATGGCCTATTTCCTGATGAGTTCGCTGTCGGCCTATGGCGGCGATGACGGGATGGCGCTGGCCGGACGCTCGACCCTGTTCGGGGCCGATCCGTTCGGAAGCAGCCTGCGGTTCTTTTATGTCACGCTGGCACTGCTGGCGGGGATCTGGGCGCTGCTGCGCGCGGTGACCCGGTCGCGCTTTGGCCGGGTGCTGACCGGCACACGCGAGAACGAGACCCGGATGCAGGCCATCGGTTTTTCCCCCTTCGGCTACCGGCTGACGGCCTATGCGATCTCGGGGATGATCGCCTCGGTGGCGGGGGTGCTGCTGGCCAATCACGCAGCTTTCGTCTCGCCGTCCTACATGGGCTGGGCGCGGTCGGGCGAGATGATCGCCATGGTGGTTCTGGGCGGCATGGGCACGCTGACCGGCCCGGTTCTGGGCGCCATCGCCTTCATCCTGTCCGAAGAGGCGCTGGCGCGGCTGACCACGCACTGGCGGCTGCCCTTCGGGGCTGCGGTGGTGCTGGCGGTGCTGTTCACCCGCGGCGGGTTGCTGGGCGCGCTTCGGGGGCGGCGATGACCCCTGCCCTGTCGGTCCGCGGCCTGACCAAAAGCTTCGACGCACTGAAGGTCAGCGACGGGATCAGCTTCGATGTGGCCTGGGGCGAGCTTCACGCCATCATCGGCCCGAACGGCGCCGGCAAGACCACGCTGATCCATCAGCTGTCGGGCAGCCTTGCCCCCGATGCGGGGCGCATCCTGCTGGGGGGCCATGACATCACCCGGCTGTCGATGGCCGCCCGGGCCCGGCGGGGGCTGGCGCGGTCGTTCCAGATCACCTCGATCCTTGCCGGTCTGACGGCGCTGGAAAACGTCGCGCTGGCGGTGCAGGCGCGGTCGGGGTCCAGCTTTCGCTTCCTGCGCCAGGTTGCCCGCGAAAGCGCGCTGAACGATCAGGCGGCCGAGGCGCTTGCCGCCGCGGGGCTGGCGGGTGCCGAAGACCGCAGCGCCGGCACCCTGTCGCATGGCGAAAAGCGCCAGTTGGAAATCGCCATCGCGCTGGCGATGCAGCCGAAGGTGCTGCTGCTGGACGAGCCCCTGGCCGGCACCGGCCACCGCGAAAGCGCGGCCCTGCTGGATCTGATCGCCGGGCTGAAGGGGCGGCTTTCCATCGTGCTGATCGAGCACGACATGGAGGCGGTCTTTGCGCTGGCCGACCGGATCAGCGTGCTGGTCTATGGCCGGCTGATCGCCACCGGCACGCCCGACGCGATCCGCGCCGACGCGCAGGTGCGCGCCGCCTATCTGGGCGATGAGGAGGGCGCATGATCCTTCTGCGGCTTCAGGGGATCTTTGCGGGCTATGGCGGCTCGCAGGTGCTGTCGGGGATCGACGTTTCCATCGCGGCCGGCGAGGCGGTGGCGCTGCTGGGCCGCAACGGCATGGGCAAGACCACCACCGTCCGCGCCATCTTCGGCCTGATCCGCCCGACCTCGGGCCGGATCGAGGTGGCGGGCCGCGACATGACCGGCGCCCCCCCTTTCGCAGTGGCGCGGGCTGGGCTGGGGCTGGTCCCCGAGGGGCGGCAGATCTTCCCCACCCTCAGCGTGCGGGAAAACCTGATCGCCACCGCCCGCCCCGGCGGCCCCTGGGATCTGGCGAAGGTCGTGGCGCTGTTTCCACGCCTGGCCGAGCGTCGTGGCCATCTGGGCAGCCAGCTGTCGGGCGGCGAACAGCAGATGCTGGCCATCGGCCGCGCGCTGATGACAAACCCCCGCCTTCTGGTGCTGGACGAGGCGACCGAGGGCCTTGCGCCGCTGATCCGGGCCGAGATCTGGGACTGCCTTGCCCGCCTGCGCGCCGAGGGCATGGCCATTCTGGTGATCGACAAGAACATCGCCGCGCTGTCGCGGCTGGTGGACCGCCATCTGGTGATCGAGCGCGGCCGCATCGTCTGGCAGGGCGACAGCGCCGACCTGGCCGCCGACCCGAAGATCCGCGAGCGGTTCCTGCACGTCTGAGACGGCGCCCGGCCAGATCCCGCATGACAAGGCTGCCTGCCGCATGCCTGCCCCCGGACCCAAGGCCCGTGAACGTCCTGCGTGGGGATCGCGCGCGCCGTCACTGCCGGTCGGAAAGGTGAGCCAACAATTTGACTCGAAAGCCGTTTTCAAGGGGCTGTGCCGTTAGCTTGGCCTTTACCCGAGACGGCGACGGTGCTCTTGCGCCCCGATCAGGGCGACGCGGGGCGCGTCAGGGACTGCCGCCGCGGGGTCAGAACGACTCGACGTGCCGCAAGCCTTGCGGCGAAACCCAACGACGCCGAGCGTCCATTTCGAAAGGTGACAGCAATGTCCAGCATCCTGACCAACTCCAGCGCCATGGTCGCGCTGCAAACCCTGAAGACGATCAACACCGGCCTGTCGAAGACGCAGAACGAGATCTCGACCGGCAAAAGCATCGCCTCGGCGAAGGACAATGCCGCGATCTGGTCGATCGCGAAGGTGATGGATACCGACGCATCCAGCTTCAAGGTTATCGGTGACCAGCTGTCGGTGGCCGAATCCACCCTCGCCGTCGGTGTGGCCGGTGCGGAACAGATCGTCGGCCTTCTGAAGGACATGAAGGATCTGGCGGCGGGCGCCGCCAACGACACCGCGGATTTCGACAAGGTGCAGGATGCCATCAAGGCCAAAAGCGACCAGATCACCGCGATCATCGATGGCTCGCAGCTGAACGGGATCGCCCTGCTCAAGACCGACATCGGCAACGGCGGCGCTACCTATGACGTGCTGGCCTCGCTCGACCGCACAAGCGGCACGGTCGCGACCACGGCGGTCTCGATCACGGTCACCGGCCCCGATTTCGAGGCCAATGTCGATGCGGCCGGGGTCACCGCCGTGGCAGACAAGGCCTCGGCCCTGACGGCAGTCGGTGAGATCGAAGCCCTGATCGACACGGCCATCGAAGGGGCGGCGACGCTGGGTGCGGCGGCATCGCGCGTGACCGATCAGAAAGAGTTCGTTGGCAAGCTTGTCGACTCGCTCAAGAACGGGATCAGCTCGATGGTCGACGCCGACATGGAAGCCGCCTCGGCCAAGCTGCAGGCGCTGCAGGTCCAGCAGCAGCTGGCCACGCAGTCGCTGTCGATCGCGAACCAGGCGCCGCAGAACATCCTGTCGCTGTTCCGCTAAGTCCCGGCGGGCCGGGGCGAAACGCTCCGGCCCCTCCGGTAGAGCAAGACGCTCCCAGACACGGAAGGACAGACCGTGAATACTTCCACGATGGCCCGGACCGCCTATGGCGCGGCGGGCCCGGGTTCGGCGCGCACGCCGCGATCCACCGAATATGCGATCCTCGCCAAGGTCACCGCCCAGTTGAAAGAGGCGGACCCGGCCGATCCCCTCGGCTTTCCCGCCCTCGCCCAGGCGATCACACAGAACCGAGAACTCTGGAGCCGCTTTGCCGTGGATGTGGCCCATCCCGAAAACGGCCTCCCGCGCGAGTTGCGGGCGGGGATCTTCTACCTTTACGAGGTCGTCCAGCAACAGTCGTCCAAAGTGCTGGCGCGCGAAGCCAACACCGACCTGCTGATCGACATCAACACCGCGATGATGCGCGGTCTTGCCGGTCAGGGGGGCGCAACATGAGCGGCCTTGTCCTGCGGCTTGGCCCCGGCGAACGGGTGATGATCAACGGCGCCGTGATCGAAAACGGCGACCGACGCACCCGGATTTCGGTGATGACCCCGAATTCCGTCATCCTGCGCCAGCGCGACGCCATCCGCCCCGAAGAGGCGAACACGCCGGTCCGGCGGCTGTGCTACATGGCCCAGCTTGTCCTGTCGGGGGATTCCACGATGGACGACATCCGGCCGCAACTGCTGCGCGGGATAGAACAGCTCAGTCAGGCGCTGACCGATCCCGACAGCCGGGCGCAACTGGGTCTTGCGACCGAGGCCCTTCTGGCCGGGCAGCACTATCAGACCCTGAAGGCGCTGCGCAGCCTTCTGCCACGCGAGGCGCGGCTCCTGGCCACGGCAGGCGGCCGCCAATGAGTTTCCAGCCGGTTCTTCCCCTGTCGGGATATGCCGGCTGGCGCTTGCTTGAGCGCACGATGGAGCGGCAGCGGGCAAGCCACGACCAGACCCCGCAGATTCAGAAAGATGTGGACTATTTCGCCGCGAAGATCGGCAGCGTCCGCACGCCCGAGGATCTGGTGTCGGACTACCGACTGCTCAAGGTCGCACTGGGGGCCTTCGGTCTTGAAGAGGCGATCAACGGCAAAGCCCTGATCAAGAAGGTTCTTACCGACGGGACGACGGAAAAGACCGCGCTGGCCAACAGGCTGTCCGACAAGCGATGGCATGCCCTTGCGAAGGCTTTCGCCCTGGACGGGACAGGCAGCCCCGGCACCGCCTCGGACGGGTTCGCAAAGAAGATCACCGAGCAGTTCCGGACCCGCAGTTTCGAGACGGCGGTGGGCAATCTGGACGAGAACATGGGCCTCGCGCTGAGCCTGAACCGTGAAATCGGGGCCCTGGCCTCCGAGACCATGAGCGAGAATGCCAAGTGGTTCAGCATCCTCGGGTCCAAATCGCTGCGTGCGGTCTTCGACGGGGCCTTCGGTTTGCCGCAACAATTTGCGTCGGTCGATCTCGACCGGCAGCTCGCGGTCTACAAGGACAAGGCCCAAGCCATGTTCGGCAGCAATTCGGCATCCCAGTTCAAGGATGCCGAGTCACGGGAAAAATTGATCAAGACTTTCCTGGTCCGTTCCGAAATTTCAGCGGGCAGCACCTACAGTTCGGGCCAGATCGCGCTGACGCTGCTTGCTCGTTAAGGGCAACCGCTTCTCGCCTGAGGGCCGCGGGCATGGAACGACACGGACAGACGACACGGGCACGGGACAGACGGGCAACGGGACAGACGGGCACGGGACAGGGTGGGTCACCTTCCACCCGTACCGCGGGCCGGCTATGGTCGGACGAAACGAGGGCTGCGGCCTCGCGCCCCGCACCGTCGCCGCTTGCAAAAGGAGTGCTGTCTTGACCCGCATCCTCGTCACCGGCACCGCCGGCTTCATCGGCTTTCATCTGGCCCGGCTGCTTCTGGCCGAGGGTTTCCGTGTCCATGGCTATGACGGGATGACCGACTATTACGATGTGGCGCTGAAGCGGCGGCGCCATGCGATGCTGTTGCAGGACGGCAATTTCTCGGCCACCGAAGGCATGCTGGAGGATCAGGCCCTGTTCGACCGGGTGGCCGACGACTTCGCGCCAGAGATCATCGTCCATCTCGCGGCGCAGGCCGGGGTGCGCTATTCGGTGGAAAATCCGCGCGCCTATCTGGATGCCAACATCATCGGCAGCTTCACCGTGATGGAGGCCGCACGCAGGCTGCGGGTCGGCCATCTGATGATGGCCTCGACCTCGTCGGTCTATGGCGCGAACGAGACGATGCCATTTCGCGAAGCCGACAAGGCCGACAGCCAGCTGACGATCTATGCCGCAACCAAGAAGGCCAATGAAAGCATGGGCCACGCCTGGGCCCATGTGCATGGCGTGCCGATCACCATGTTCCGCTTTTTCACCGTCTATGGTCCCTGGGGGCGGCCGGATCTGGCGCTGTTCCGCTTTGTCGAGGCGATCCTGGATGGGCGGCCGATCGACATCTACAACCACGGCGAGATGTGGCGCGACTTTACCTATGTCGAGGATCTGGTGCGCGCGATCCGCTTCCTGATCGATGCGGTGCCGGGCGGGCCGGAAACCGCGGTCGAGGGCGACAGCCTGTCGCCGGTAGCGCCGTTCCGCATCGTCAACATCGGCAATTCGGAAAAGGTGCGGCTGCTGGATTTCATCGAGGCGATCGAACACAGCCTCGGCCGGCGCGCGATCCGCAACTACATGCCGATGCAGGTGGGCGACGTGCCGGCCACCTGGGCCGATGCCGGGCTTTTGCAGCGCCTGACCGGCTACCGCCCCCAGACCGATGTGCGCGAAGGCATCGCGCGCTTTGTCGCTTGGTATCGCGACTGGTCGGGGAAATAGCTCCGGCGCCGGGCGGCGGGATCAGTCCTCGTCCTCGTCGGGGGGGGCGGCGTGCAGGGCCGGCGGCAGCGGCGCCAGCGCCGGGTCGATGCCGTGGCGTTTCAGAAGCTGGCCGATCAGGCTGCGCGGCCGCGGCAGTCCGTCGAATTTCTCGCGCAGCCGTGCCCGCATCCGCCGCCCGTAGAAATGGATCGAGAAGGTCTCGTCGGTGACATAGGGCGCAGGGTCCAGCCCGGGGCGCAGCATCAGCGCCCGGTCGCGATAGGCGAAGGGATAAAGCGCCACCCGCGGCAGCGCATGGCGGGCCTCGCCGGTCCGGTGCAGGAAATGGGTCAGCGCATGGGGCCCCCAGACACCCCAGGGCATCTCGCCGGCATGGACGGGGGTGCCGGCCTCGCGCAGTGCGGCCAGCCGGTCGCGTTCCGCGGGCTCGAACCAGTCGGGGATCGCGTAGGGGTCGGCGGTGAAGTCCAGCAATTCCGCCAGCGCCGCGCTGTCCGGGGGCAGGCCCAGCACGCCACCGTTGATGTGCTTGTCGGATTCCCAGCCGAAGAAATGCCCGGTGGGGGTCTGGAACCGCTTCACGCAATAGGCATCGGTATCGGCCCAGATCGTGCGATCCTCGGCCGCCAGCAGCCGGTAGCGGAACAGGTCGGAATGCAGCGCCGGGCTGTGCGTGCGTTCATGGCGCAGGATATCGGCCCGCGGCAGGATCCCGGCGGCGTCGGACATCTCGACCCCCTCGGGGGCATTGCCGATCGGCTCGTAGGAATAAAGCCGGACGTGATGGCCCGCGTCGAGGAACGACTTCAGGCACAACTGTTCAAGAAAGCTCAGATCGCCGCCGATCCAGAGTGCCGCGATCTGATAATCCGGTGTTGCCACGATGGTGTCCTTTTTGCCCATGGTGAAGCGATCCGCGTGCCTTGCCAAGGCCGGACCCGCGCTTGCCGGCCCGATCTGCGCGTGGAATAAGGGCGCGGCCGGGGCGAAAGGGCCGGCCCGGCAATTGCTTTCAATTCCTTTTGGGGGGCGGCAGGCATGGCACGCGTGATCCGGCGCCGGATGGCCGCGCAGGAGATGCAGGGCCTGCGGCTGATCGAGGCGGTGGAAACGCCCGACGGTCGGTTGCGGCTGTTCACCGCCGCGGGCACCGGCGCTGCGGCCTTTGCCGCCGAAGGTGCGCCCGGATGCCGGCAGGTGGTCGAGATCCGCGAGATCGGCGGCGCGGCCATGCTGGTGGCGGACGGCACCGGCCCGGTGGCGCTGGCGGACGGCGGGCGGCTGGTGCCGGCCCCCTGCCCCGCCGAGCCTGACCTGTTTGCCGGGCTGAACACCATCCTTGCCTTCCGCATCGGCGAAACCGCCACCCAACTGGCCGAGGGGCTGCGCTGGCATGCCGCCGAACATGGCGCGGATGCCGCGCTGATCGTGAACCGCCTGCCAGAGGCGCCCGCCGATCTGCCCGCCCGGCTGGAGGCGGCGCTTCAGGGCTGCGACCTGACGGTGGTGCTGCTCGATTGCCCGCAGCCTCTGGGCAAGCCTGGAATGGGGGCGCTGTCGCATCCCTTCCTGGCGCCTGACGCGCCGGGCAAAGAGCTGATGGGCCCGCCGCCCGAAGACCGCCTGCGCGGCCCCCTGGGCGAGCCTGCGCTGTGGGAGGCGATGAAATGGCGGTTCCTGTCCGCCGCGCGGGCGGTGCTGGCGCTGGATGCGACCGATCTGCTGTGCCCGCGGGCCGAAGGTGCGCCACGGGCCTTCGATCTCTGCGTGCAGGCCGATCAGGGCACGGTGCTGCTGGTGGGGCGGCGGATCTATCCCTGGCGGCTGCGTTCCGGCGCCGAGGCGCGGTTCGGCGATCACATCTGCCACCCGTTCGATCTGCGCCGCGGCATCGCCCGCTGGGGTGTCGCGCCCGAAAAGGCCGGGCTGGAAAACACCTGGCGGCAGGTGCGGATCTCGTATCGGCGGCCCGGGCCGACCGATGTGGTGGCGTTCTGGCGCGCGATGGCGATCCAGCTTCCGGGGCGGGCCACCGGCGAACTGGTGCCCAAATCCAGCCTGATCGAAGACCCGGCGCTGCTGGCGCTGGCCGCGCGGCTGGGTCATCGCCCGGTGCGCCCCCCGGTATCCAGCCTGCGGGCGCCCGCTGCCGCGGAGCCGCGCACGGCAATCGTGACCACGATGAAGAACGAAGGCCCCTTCATTCTGGAATGGCTGGCCTGGCACCGGATGATCGGGGTCGAGGACTTCCTGATCTACACCAACGACTGCACCGATGGCACCGACAGGATGCTGGATCTGTTGCAGGACCGCGGTCTTGTGCAGCACCGTGAAAATCCTTTTCGGGAAATGGGGCTGCGGCCGCAGCACGCAGCCCTGCAAGCCGCCGAGTCAGAGCCGCTGATCCAGAAGGCCGACTGGCTGATCTGCATGGATGTCGATGAATTCATCACCGTCCATCTGGGCCAGGGCACGTTGGCCGACCTTTACGCGGCAATGGGGGATGCCAATCTGATCTCGCTGACCTGGCGGCTGTTCGGCAATGCCGGGGTCCACCACTATCAGGACCGTTGCGTTACGGAACAATTCACCCGCTGTGCCCCCGAACATGCGCCCAAGCCGCATCAGGCCTGGGGCTTCAAGACGCTGTTCCGCAATCTGGGGCTTTACAAGAAGCTGGGGGTGCATCGGCCCAAGGGGCTGAAACCCGACCTGTGGGACCGGGTGCGCTGGCTGAACGGATCGGGGCAACCGATGCCGAAAGAGATGTTCCGCACCGGCTGGCGGTCGAACGCGGCCACGGTGGGCTATGACTGGGTGACGCTGAACCATTATGCCGTGCGCTCGGCCGAAAGCTTTCTGGTCAAGCGCGACCGCGGCCGGGTGAACCATGTCGAGCGCGACCAGGGGCTGAGCTACTGGTTCCGCATGAACCACAACATCGACGAGGATCGCCGCGCGCTGCGGATGCAACCCCGCCTGCGGGCAGAAATGGACCGGCTGCTGGCCGATCCCGCGATCGGGGCCGCGCACGAGGCCGCGGTCGCGGCCCATCGCGCCCGGATCGCCGAATTGCGCGCCACGCCCGAACCCGAAGCCTTCTTCCGCGACCTGACCGGGCCGCGGATGGAAAAGCTGTGCCGGATGCAGCCACATTTCGGCTCGGCCGTGTTCATGGCCGGGCCGGACACGATCCCCGACGATCTGTTGGACAGGGATCTGCCGGGGGATTTCTTCTTCACCCTGCCGGACGATCCCCTGCCTCGGGAATAAGGCTCAGTACCAGCGGCCCATCGAGATCAGTTCGACCGTCGCCTGCACCCGCAGACTGGCGGCATCGAACGCCGAGACACTGACGCCTGTCGTGGTCCGCCCCGTGACGCGGGCGGTGATTGCGGCTGCGGCGGGGCTGTTCACCCCGGTCGTGGTGATCAGCCCGCTGGTGGTGGAGAACCCCACCGGAAACGTCGCCGTCACCTCGGCCGAGGTCGAGGTGGTGACACTTTGCCAGCAGGTCTGCGTTCCGTCCTGATGGCGGATGAAGCGGCCATTGGCGTTGCTGTTGCTGGCCACGATGCCGCCTGGATACCAGACCGACCAGGCACCGGCGGCACGCGACCGCGAAAAGGTGATCCCGGGCGTACTGGCCGAAGACGTCGCGCTGTCGACGATCAGAAGCTGAACCTCGCCCCCCCCGGCCGCGCGCCGCTGATGCAGCAGGATGCCGGTCTTGGTGCCGGTGGGGCCGCCGCTGCTGCCAAGGGTGGTGTCATAGGCATGAAACCCCGGCACGATCGAGCCATCGGTCACCGAGGCATTGCCGATCAGCGGCGCCAGCCCGCCCAGCCCGAAGGCCCCCACCGTCAGCAGCCGCCCCGCGGTCGCATCCGCCGGCGCGTCCTGCACCGCGCCGCCCGTCAGCGTGCCGTCCAGCGTCAGCCCCCCCGGCAGCGTCACCCGCCCCGTCGCGCGATCCGCCTGAAGCGCGGTCAGGAAGGCGCTGCCGTCGGGGCTGACCTTCACCGAGAAATCATCATTGCCCGCCAGACCCATCTCGGCCCGGCCCGACCAGTTCGACTGGAACAGCAGGCTTGCGGTTTCGCCCGCAGCCGCCTTGTTCACCTTCACCTGATGTCCGGCACCGGCATGGGTCAGCAGCGTCGCGGGCGACGCCACCGCCAGACGGTTGGTCTGATCGGCCGATGTGGCGATGCCCAGTTGCGGAAATTCCGGCGCCAGCCGGCTGAGAACCTGCCAGCCGGTGGCGGTGAAAACCAGCCCGATCCCTTCGGCCAGCACGAAACACTGCCAGCCCTGCACCGGCACCAGAAAACGCCAAAGCGCGCTTTCGCCGTCCCAGACCGCCAGCCGGCCATCCTGCCCCGCCCAGGGCCCTGTCGCGCCCGCGGCGACCAGATGGCGGGCGCCCGGCGCGGGGGCGGCGGGCGGCGCGGTCCGATCGCGGTCGATCACCGCCGACTGCACCAGCGCATCCAGCAGCCGGATCGCCTCGTTGTGGGTGACATGCTTCTGCGCCTGCGAGGGCAGGATATAGGGAAGCGACAGGATGGGAGACGTGTCGGACATGCAAAACCCCTTCGGCACCGGATGGGCCGAGAGGCTAGGGGCTGCGGATGAAGGCCCGGTGTGGCCAGCGCACGCAGCCCCTGCAACGCCCGCTAGACCTGCCCGGCCAGCCAGTCGCGCAGCCGGTCGCGAAAGCCCGCATCGACCGCCGGGCCATAAAGCACCACCTCGCCAGGCTTCGCACCTTTCAGGAACAGGCCGGGACGGATCTCGGCCGCATCGGACGGGGGGCGGGGCTTGGCCGGTTTCGGATCGGCGGGCGGGGCAGGGGGTTCGGCCGGGGGTTCGGGCACTTCCCCCCCGGGCGCTTCGGTGACCGCAGCGGCGATCAGCGCCTGTTCCGCCTCGGCTGTCGCGGGGGCGACAGCGGCCAGTTCGGCGCGCAGACGCCCGGCAAGGTCCGGATCGTCCTCAAGCGCGCGGGCCAGCATCAGACCCAGCCGTTCCGGCAGCGCCGAGGGGAAGGCCAACGCCCCGCCAAGCGCATGGAAGATGCCCAGAAACGATCCGATCTTCGACCGTTTCGCCCGGCTGGCCGCGGCATACAGCTTTTGCAGCGCCAGCTTTTCGGTGGGAAACACCCCGGCCTCGACCGCCTTGGCCGCGATGCGGGCGCGTTCGAAATACGAAAGCCCCAGGCGGATCTCGTTTTCCTCGACCATCGCCACATAGGCTTCGGCGGCGGTATCGGGGCGACGCAGGATCGCCAGAACGCTTGCGAACCGATCCTCGCCGGTGCGGTCGCGCAGGCGGCGCAGCGCGGTCACTCGACGCCAGCCCGAAATCAGCCCGAACCGGCCCTCGCCCATCTCGGCCACCTCGATCGGGCTGCGCTGGCCATGGGCGGCAAGGCTGGTCATCAGACTGTCGAGTTCCTCGGCATCGATGCCCAGCCGGTCGCGAACCAGCCAGCCTTCCTCGATCCGGTCAAGGTCGATCCGCAACACCAGCCGGCCTTCGGTCCGGGCCGATGTCAGTTCCTCGGCCACTTCGCGCAGCGCCGCCGTCGCGGCCGCCTCGCCGGTCACGCGGCTGATCGGGGCAGGGGCCAGACCGGGACCCAGGGCGGGTTTGGCCTCGGGCGGGGGCGGGGCGGCAAAACCGCCGAAAGCGGGCACTGTCAGTCGCTTGCGCTTGGCCATCAGCCTGTCCTTTCCGTCGCCTTGGCCGCCGATTTGTTTCGCGCGCGAAACAAATGGCCATCACCTGCCCCGGCCAGCCCCATCGTCACTTGTTTCGCGCGCGAAACATTTTGCGCCCCGCGGATCATTCGGCCGCTGCTTTCGCCGCCAGTTCCTCGCGCCGCCAGATGCCCACCAGAAGCCGCTTGAAGGCGGCATAGGTGGCATCGAAGGTCTCGCGGCCGCGGATATAGGTGTCGCGGTTGAAGTCGCGGTAATCGGCCTCGTAGATGCCGTTCACCTGCTCGCCGGCCTGACCGATCAGGGCGGTGAAATCCTGCCGGACCGAACTCATGGTGCGGCCCATATAGGCCTGCATCAAGGCCGCCATCTCGCCCTGCTGCGCGCCGTCAAAGCGCGTCAGCACCGCGCGCACCGCATCCCATTCGAACGACAGCTCTTCGCGCCCGAGCGCCCGGGCGGCGATGTTCTCGCCCTCTTCGATCGAGCGGAAGGTGGAATGGAGCATGTCAAAGAACCGCCCCGTCGAGTCGAACTCCAGAAACGAGGCCCCCAGCGGCACCAGCAGGATGTCGGCGGCGGCCAGCCCGTTGATGGTCAGATAGCCAAGGGCAGGGGGCGTGTCGATGAAGATCACGTCATAGCGATCCAGCACCCCGTCTTCGGCCAGCACATCGGTCAGTGCATCCCACAGCTTCCAGCCGCGCCCCTGCATCCGCCAGACCGGGATCTGGAACTCGGCCCAATACAGGTTCAGCTGCGCCCCGATCAGGTCGATGTTGGGCCAGTGGGTCTTCGCGATCAGATCGCCCGCGCGGATCTTCTGCGCCTCGGTCAGGGTCTCGTCCATCGGCACCGGCGGGTCGCCGCGCGACACCCGCGCCCGGTTTTCCGCTTGCAGGTGGCCGGCGTAATGGCGGGCCAGCAGTGGGAACACCGTGCCCCATTCGTCCGCGATCCGCCCCCCGAAGATCGAGGTCATCGAGCCCTGGCTGTCCAGGTCGATCACCAGCACCTTGTAGCCATCCAGCGCCGCCGACATGGCCAGATGCGCCGCGGTCGAGGTCTTGCCGACCCCGCCCTTGAAGTTCGCCACCGCCACCAGTTTGGCCGGCAACCCCGCGGGGCGGTAGGGGCGGTATTCCTTGGCCTTCGATCCTTCGGCGGCAAAATGGGCGCGCAGGCGAAGCACCTCGTCCAGCGTGAACCACTTGGCCCCGCCCTCGGTTTCCGAGATGCCCTGCGGCAGGTCGGGATTGGCCTTCAGCACGCGGCGGAAATGCGCGGTGGCAACCGGGATCAGATAGCGTGTGATCTCCCATGTCGAGAACAGCCGCAGACTTTTGCGCCCTTCCTCGTCCAGCCCGCGCGAGGCCAGATCATCCCGCCCGCGGGTGCAGGCTTCGGCGATCTCGGCAAAGCCCGCGGTGGTCAGCGGCGCCTCAAGCTCGGCCAGGGCGGCGTCGGGCGAGATGTTGAAATAGGGCGGCAGCGGTGCCAGCGGCTCTTTGGGACTGCCTGCCTTGCGGATCTCTGCCCGGCCCCGCCCGACCGTCTTTCGCCCTGCCGCCTCTGCCATGTCCATCCCCTGTTTCCGGGTTATCTGCCTGCTTTCATCGCAAGTATCACCTTTTTGGCGATATTGCAATTTTCAGCGCACATGGCCGAACAGATTTTTGATTTTCAAGGCATATTTCTGACAGATCCTGCGCGCCTTCCCTGCGGGTTTTGCACAAGCGTGTCCAGGCTGCATCAGTTAGTTCTGGGTTATATATAGTTACAGGGCCCGGTGGCTTTCGCCAAGCCTTTGTCAAAAAACGCGAACTTTCCGGTTCCGGGGCTGGAGGCGACTCTGGAACCCCGATGATCCGACTCTGAACCCACGCTTCTCCGACTCCGGAACCCCGATGATCGGCACCGTGCGCTGCTTGCCATGCTGGACGGACGGGGGGGCTTGCCGTAGGCTGGGTGTCATCGAAACCACGAAGGCGCGAGACATCCCGGGGACACATCGGGGGCCGCATCATCGAGCAGGCACAGGCGAATGGACATGCAGACGACAGGCGGAAGGCGAAAGCCGGCCGCCGCGCGACGGGGTGCGCAAGCAGCCCCGGGCGCGGACGGATCCGGAGGGGGCGCGGCCCCGGCGGTGGTCGAGGCCGAGGGCGTCCCGGCCCCGCAGCCCGAGACGGCGGATTTCTTCATCTGCGACATCCTTGATGCGCTGCCCAAGGACGACATGGCCTCGATGGAACATCCGGTGTTCTCGCTGGCCACCCGTCCCGATCTGCGCGTTCTCGACTATTCCCACAACGGGGTGCGCATCACCGTGACGCCGTCGGTCCGGGGGCTGGCCACGCTGTTTGACAAGGACATCCTGATCTACTGCATCAGCCAGCTGATGGCCGGGCTGAATGCCGGCCGCGCCATCGGGCGCAGGCTGCATCTGACCGCGCATGACCTGATGACCGCCACCCAGCGCGAGACCAGCGGCGACGGCTACCAGCGCCTGCGCGAGGCGTTCGAGCGGCTGGCCGGCACCCGTATCACCACCAACATCATGCAGGGCGGGCACGAGATCACCACCGGCTTCGGCCTGATCGAAAGCTGGCAGATCGTGCGCCGCACGCGGGGCGGCCGCATGGTGCAGGTGGTGGTCACGCTGTCGGAATGGCTGTTTCAGGCGGTGCTGACGAAATCGGTGCTGACCCTCAGCCGCGATTACTTCCGGCTGAGAAAGCCCCTGGAACGGCGGATCTACGAACTGGCGCGCAAGCACTGCGGCCAGCAGCCGGAATGGCGGGTCTCGATCGCGACGCTGTGCAAGAAGTCGGGGTCGGCCTCGCCGCTCCGGGTGTTTCGCAAGATGATCCGCGACATGATCGCGGCCGATACGCTGCCGGGCTACCGGCTGGCCGAAGAGCCGGGTGATATCCTTTGCGTCACCCGCCGAGAGCCGGTTCTGGCCCCCGGCATGGCCCCCAGCCTGCGCGAGGCGACGCTGGACAAGGTGCGGGCGCTGATGCCCGGCTGGGATGTTCATGCGCTGGTGGCGGAATGGCACGGCTTCTGGCAGCGCAGCGGCCAGCCACGGTTGCGGTCGGCCGATGCGGCCTTTCTGGGCTGGGTCGAGCGGCGGGCAGGGGCGGCCTGACCCTTGCGCCCCCGGCCGGTTTCGGCGGATGAAGGGTGGCAGCATTTGAACGAGGGATTTGTCGGTGAAGATCGAAGAGACGGCGCTGCCGGGGGTGCTGATCCTGACGCCGAAGGTGTTCGGCGATGCGCGCGGCAGCTTTCAGGAAGCCTGGAGCCGCACGACGCTGGCGGGCCTTGGGCTGGATCTGGACTTCGTGCAGGACAACCAGTCGATCAGCGCCGCCCCCGGCACGGTGCGTGGCCTGCATTATCAGGCGCCGCCCCATGCGCAGGACAAGCTGGTGCGCGTGGGCCATGGTGCGATCCTTGATGTGGCGGTGGATGTGCGGGTGGGCTCGGCCACCTTCGGCCGCTGGGTGGGGGTCGAGCTTTCGGCCGCGAACGCCCGCCAGCTTCTGATCCCCAAGGGCTTCCTGCACGGCTTCGTCACCCGGGCACCCGACACGCTGGTTCTTTACAAGACCACCGACATCTATGCCCCCGCCTGCGACGGCGCGGTGCATTTCGCCGATCCCGATCTGGGCATCGACTGGGGCATCGATCCGGGAACGGCGGTGCTGTCGGACAAGGATGCCCGCGCGCCCCGTTTTGTTGACTGGGTCAGCCCCTTCGTCTGCGAGGCGCCATGAAGATCCTTGTCACCGGGGGCGCTGGTTTCATCGGCTCGGCCGTTGTGCGCCGTGCCATTGCCGACGGCCATCGGATCGTGAATGTCGATTGCCTGACCTATGCCGCCTGCCTGGCCAATGTCGAAAGCGTGGCCGGTTCCCCGAACTATGCGTTCGAACAGGCCGACATCCGCGACGCGGCGGCCATGGCGCGGATCTTTGCCGCCCATGCCCCCGATGCGGTGATGCATCTGGCGGCCGAAAGCCATGTCGACCGATCCATCGACGGGCCCGGCGCCTTCATCGACACCAATGTGCGCGGAACCTATGTGCTGCTGGAAGCCGCCCGCAGCCATTGGCTGGGGCAGGGCAGGCCCGCGGGCTTCCGCTTTCATCACATCTCGACCGATGAGGTCTATGGCAGTCTGGGCGCCACCGGCCAGTTCACCGAAGACACGCCTTATGCGCCGAACTCGCCCTATTCGGCCTCGAAGGCCGCGTCCGACCATCTGGTGCGCGCCTGGGGCGAGACCTACGGCCTGCCCTATGTGCTGACCAACTGCTCGAACAATTACGGCCCGTTCCACTTCCCCGAAAAGCTGATCCCGGTGGTGATCCTGAAGGCTTTGGCGGGCGCGCCGATCCCGGTCTATGGCCGGGGCGAGAATGTCCGCGACTGGCTTTATGTCGAGGATCACGCCGATGCGCTGCTGACCGTGCTGGCGCGGGGCGCCAATCACCGCAGCTACAACATCGGCGGCGAGAACGAGGCGCGAAACATCGACCTTGTGGAAAAGCTTTGCGCGATCCTGGACCGCAAGCGGCCGAAGGCGCGGCCCTATGCCGACCAGATCACGTTTGTCGCTGACCGCCCCGGCCATGACCTGCGTTATGCGATCGACCCCAGCCGCATCCGCAGCGAACTGGGCTGGCGGCCCTCGGTCACGCTGGATCAGGGGCTGGAGCGGACGGTGGACTGGTATCTGGAAAACGAGCCCTGGTGGCGGGCGCTTCAGGGCCGGCAGGGCGTGGGGCAGCGGCTGGGGGTGGGGGCATGATCCTGATCTTTGGCCAGACGGGCCAGGTGGCGCGCGAACTGGCCAAACGGGCGCCCGAGGCCCGCTTTCTGGGTCGCGATCAGGCCGATCTGGGCGATCCTGCGGCTTGCGCCCGCGCGATCCTGGCGGCCCGGCCCGCCGCCGTCATCAATGCCGCCGCCTGGACGGCCGTCGACCGCGCCGAGGATGAGGAAGCTGCCGCCACCGTGGTCAATGCCGACGCCCCCGGCGCGATGGCACGGGCCTGCGCCGAGTTGCAGATCCCCTTCGTCCATATCTCGACCGATTACGTCTTTGACGGCGCGGGCGACCGGCCGTGGCGGCCGGAAGATCCGACCCATCCGCTGGGCGGCTATGGCCGGTCGAAGCGGGCGGGGGAACAGGCGGTGCGCGCGGCGGGCGGCCCCCATGTCATCCTGCGCACCTCCTGGGTGTTTTCGGCCCATGGCACGAATTTCGTGAAGACCATGCTGCGGCTGGGCCGGGACCGCCCGCTGCTGCGGGTGGTCTGCGACCAGATCGGCGGGCCGACGCCGGCCGCCGATATCGCCGCCGCCTGCCTGACCATCGCCGCAACCCTGCGCCAGCGCCCGGATCTGTCGGGCATCTGCCATTTCTCGGGCGGCCCGGATGTCAGCTGGGCCGATTTCGCGCGCGAGATCTTCCGCCAGGCCGATCTGCCTTGCCAGGTGCAGGACATCCCTTCCGCGGACTATCCGACAACGGCGCCGAGGCCGCTGAATTCGCGGCTGGATACGGCCGGTCTGGCGGCCTTCGGCCTGTCGCGCCCCGACTGGCGCACGGGTCTGGCCGCGGTCTTGCACGATCTTCAAGAGGTTTCCGAATGACCGTTCGTAAAGGCATCATTCTGGCGGGCGGATCGGGCACGCGACTTTATCCGATCACGCTGGGCGTGTCGAAACAGCTGATGCCGGTCTATGACAAGCCGATGATCTACTATCCGCTGTCGGTGCTGATGCTGGCCGGCATCCGCGAGATCGCGGTGATCACCACGCCGCAGGATGCCGGCCAGTTCCGCCGCGCACTGGGCGACGGCAGCCAGTGGGGGCTTTCGCTGACCTATCTGGTGCAGCCCAGGCCCGAAGGTCTGGCGCAGGCCTATACCATCGCGGAAGATTTCCTAGCCGGTCATCCGTCCTGCATGGTTCTGGGCGACAACATCTTCTTTGGCCACGGTCTGCCGGATCTGCTGGCGAAAGCCAGTGGCAAGGACATCGGCGGCACCGTCTTCGGCTATCATGTCGCCGATCCCGAACGCTATGGCGTGGTGGCGATGGACGGCACCGGCCGCGCCACCGGCATCGTCGAGAAGCCGGCGGTTCCGCCGTCGAACTATGCGGTGACGGGGCTTTACTTCCTCGATGCCCGCGCGCCGGACCTTGCGCGCCGCATCACCCCCTCGCCGCGCGGCGAACTGGAGATCGTCTCGCTGCTCGAGATCTATCTGGCCGAAGGCACGCTGGATGTGCAGCGCATGGGGCGCGGTTTTGCCTGGCTCGATACCGGCACCCATGGCAGCCTGCTTGATGCCGGCAACTTCGTGCGCACGCTGCAACTGCGGCAGGGGATGCAGACCGGCTGCCCCGAAGAGATCGCCTTCGCCCAGGGCTGGATCGACGCCGAGGCGCTGCGCGGGCTGGCCGACCAGTTGTCGAAGAACGACTATGGCCGCTATCTGCGCGGGCTCTTGGTCGATCCGCCGATGGCCTGATCAGAGCTGCTGGTCATAGGCGCCGACCGACGGCTCGGTGCGGATCACCGCATCGAGATCGTCGAAGATTGCGCGCAGTTCCGCCGCGCTGTCCGGGCTTTCGCAGACCACGACCAGGTTTGGCGTGTTCGACGAGGCGCGCACCAATCCCCAGCCGCCGTTGTCCAGCATCACCCGCACCCCGTTCACCGTGACAAGGCCGGTGATCTTCCGCCCGCCCAGGGATGCCCCTGCGGCGGCCATCCCTTCCAGACGCGTCCCGATCCGCGACAGCACGCCGTATTTCTCGGTGTCGGGGCAGAAGGGCGACATGGTGGGCGAGGTGAAGGTGACGGGCAGCGCGCGGCGCAGATCCGACATCGACGCGCCCGGATGGCGGTCCATCAGCCGGCACAACTCGACCGCGACCCGCATTCCGCAATCGTAGCCGCGCCCCACGGGGGGGGCGAGGAAATAATGTCCCGACTTCTCGAACCCGGCCAGCGCCCCGGTCTCGAACACGCGGCGCTTCATGTAGCTGTGGCCGGTCTTCCAGTATTCGGTCGTGGCGCCCAGCCCCTTCAGCACCGGGTCCGAGGCGAAAAGGCCGGTGGATTTCACATCCACCACGAACCGCGCCCCCGGATGAAGCCGGGCGTAATCGCGGGCAAGGATCACCCCCACCTTGTCGGCGAAGATCTCCTCTCCTTCGTCGTCCACCACGCCGCAGCGATCGCCGTCGCCGTCAAACCCCAGCGCCAGATCCGCACCCGCAGCCCGCACGGCCGCCGCCATGTCATGCAGCATCTCCAGCGCCTCGGGGTTGGGGTTGTAGGCGGGGAAGGTGTAATCCAGCTCGCAATGCAGCGGCACGACCTCGGCGCCGATGCGGGCCAGCAACTCGGGCGCGAAGGCGCCGGCGGTGCCGTTCCCCGTGGCGCAGACCACCTTCAGCGGCCGCGACAGCCGGAACCCGCCTGCCAGATCGTCCAGATAGGCCTCGCGCACACCGTCGCGGAACACATAAGACCCGCCCGGGGCGGGGGTGCCGCGCCCCTCCAGCACGATGTCGCGCAATTCGGCCATCTCGTCGGGGCCGTGGGTCATCGGGCGCTGGAAACCCATCTTCACCCCGGTCCAGCCGTTCGGATTGTGGCTGGCCGTCACCATCGCCACCGCCGGCACATCCAGATGGAACTGCGCGAAATAGGCCATCGGCGACAGCGCGGGCCCGATGTCATGCACCCGCACCCCCGCCTGCATCAGCCCCAGGATCAGCGCCTGCTTGATCGCCAGCGAATAATCCCGGTAGTCGTTTGCCACCACGATGTCGGACAGGCCCCGCCCCCGCATCTGCGTGCCCAAGCCCAGCCCCAGCGCCGTCATGCCCGGCAGGTTGATCTGATCGGGATATTTCCAGCGCGCGTCATATTCGCGAAAGCCGGTGGGGGCGATCATCGCATCGCGCAGAAAGGCCCAGCTGTTCGGGAGGACGGTGGCAAGGGGGCGGGTCATGGAAATCTCCGTTGCAATTCGTTTCCTATAGCCGGCCGGCCGCAGGCGTCCAAGCCGCTCTGCCGGTTGCCAAGCCGCGCAGGGGGCCTAATCTGGCCCCGGTCCCTGTTTCCCGGAGTCGCTGATGCCGACCATCGTTCCCGTCCTGCTTTCCGGAGGCTCCGGCACCCGGCTCTGGCCGCTGTCGCGCAAAAGCTATCCCAAGCAGTTCGCGCCGCTGACCGGCGACATGACGCTGTTTCAGGCCGCGGCGGGCCGGGTGGCGGGGCCGGGCTTCGCGTCGCCGGTGATTGTCACCAATGCTGATTTCCGCTTCATCGTGGCCGAGCAGCTTCAGGCCGTGGGCATCGATCCCGGCGCCGTGCTGATCGAACCCGAAGGCCGCAACACCGCCCCTGCGATCCTGGCCGCCGCCCTGCATGTCGCGGCCACCACGCCGGATGCGCTGATGCTGGTCTGCCCGTCGGATCATGTGGTGCCCGATGCGGCCGCCTTCCGCGCCGCGGTCGAGGCCGGGCGGGGCGCAGCCGAGGCCGGCGATCTGGTGACCTTCGGCATCACCCCCACCCGGCCCGAAACCGGCTATGGCTGGCTGGAGTTGTCGGCCACCCCCGACGGCCTTGCCCCGGTGCCGCTGGCCCGGTTCGTCGAAAAGCCCGACCTTGCGACCGCGCAACGGATGTTCGATGCGGGTAGCTATCTGTGGAATGCCGGGATCTTCCTGTTTTCGGTCCGCACCATTCTGGCGGCCTTTGCGGCCCATGTGCCCGACATGCTGGACCCTGTCCGCCGCGCGCTGGACGAGGCCAGGCCCGATCTGGGTTTCCTGCGCATCGCGCCCGATCCCTGGGGCCAGGCCGAGGCGATCTCGATCGATTGCGCGGTGATGGAACGGGCGGCGAACCGTGCCGTGGTGCCGTTCGCGGGCGGCTGGTCCGATCTGGGCGACTGGCAGGCGGTCTGGCGCGAGGCGGGGCCGGATGCGCAGGGCAATGTCCTGTCGGGCCCCGCCACCGCGATCCGCTGCGAAGGCAGCCTGCTGCGATCCGAGGCACCGGGGCTGGAACTGGTGGGGCTGGGCCTGCGCGACATCATCGCCGTGGCCCTGCCCGATGCCGTGCTGGTCGCGCATCGCGACTGCGCGCAAGAGGTGAAGGAAGCCGTGGCCGCAATGAAGGCGCGCGGCGCCGATCAGGCCGAAAGCTTTCCGCTGGATCACCGGCCCTGGGGCTGGTTCGAGACGCTGGTGCTGGGCGATCGTTTCCGGGTCAAGCGCATCCTGGTGAAACCGGGGGGGGTTCTGTCGCTGCAAAGCCACCACCATCGGTCCGAACACTGGATCGTGGTGGCGGGCACGGCGAAGGTCACCGTCGATGGCGAGGCGCGGCTGGTGACCGAGAACCAGTCGGTCTATGTGCCGCTGGGCTCGGTTCACCGGATGGAGAATCCCGGCAAGGTGCCGATGGTGCTGATCGAGGTCCAGACCGGCGCCTATCTCGGCGAGGACGACATCCTGCGCTATGAAGATGCCTATGCCCGCGGCTGACCGGCGACAGGGCAGGGCAGTTTGAACCCGGCCGCCGCTTGGCATAAGCAGAACCCCTCAGCGCGCGGGAGACGGCCATGACACAGACGCCCACCACCATCGTCACCATCGGCGACATCGCCATCGGGGGGGCGCATCCGGTCGCGCTGATCTCGGGGCCGTGCCAGCTTGAAAGCCTGGACCATGCCCGGATGATGGCCGAACGCATCAGCGAGGCCTGCGCGCCCACCGGCACGCGCTTCATCTTCAAGGCCAGCTATGACAAGGCCAACCGCTCGTCGCTGGGCACCTCGCGCGGGCTTGGGATGGAAACGGGGCTTGAGATCCTCGGCCGCATCCGCGAGGAATTCGGCGTGCCGGTGCTGACCGATGTGCATGAGGTCTGGCACTGCGCCAAAGCGGCCGAGGTCTGCGACGTGTTGCAGATCCCCGCCTTCCTGTGCCGGCAGACCGACCTGCTGCTGGCAGCCGGCGAGACGGGCCGCGCCATCAACATCAAGAAGGGCCAGTTTCTGGCGCCCTGGGACATGAAGAACGTGGCCGACAAGGTGGCCTCGACCGGGAACCGCAGGATCATGCTGTGCGAACGCGGGACATCCTTCGGCTACAACACGCTGGTGACCGATTTCCGCGGCCTGCCGGTGATGGCCGCGACCGGCTGGCCGGTGGTGTTTGACGCCACCCATTCGGTGCAGCAGCCCGGCGGGCTGGGCGGTGCCAGCGGCGGCCAGCGCCAGTTCGCGCCGGTTCTGGCCCGGGCGGCCTGTGCGGTTGGGGTGTCGGCGCTGTTCATCGAGACCCATGAAGATCCCGACCGCGCGCCCTCGGACGGGCCGAACATGATCCCGGTCGACCGGATGGGCGCGCTGATTGCAGAGCTGCGCGCCTTTGACGATCTGGCGAAATCGCTGCTTTGAAACGAAAGCGGCCGGCGCAGGGGCGCCGGCCGCGGGTCCGAAGGGGCCGGTTTCAGGCGGTGCGGCGCTTGCGCCGGCGCAGCAGTGCCAGCCCGCCGACGCCCGCGCCCAGAAGCAGCGCACTGGCCGGCAGCGGCACCACGTTGATCCCGGTGACGGTGGCCTGCGCCACGCCTTGCCCGCCCTGGCCACCGCCGAACGACAGCGCGACCTCTGATCCGTTGAACAGGATCGGCTCCATCGTGGTCCACGACAGCGCGCCGCGCTGGTTCAGCGTGCCGATGGCGGTGGTGGTGAAATTCCGGGTTTCCCCGTTCGATTGCGCCAGCGAGAAGGCAAGGTTCACGCTGATCGTATAGGCGCCCCGGTTGGGCTCGCGGAAGCCCGGTATGCTTTCAAGGGTCAGCAGGTCCACCTGTTCGCTGTCGCCGGTGCCGACCCGGATCGCCCCGTCGTTTCTGATCAGCGTGGCGATCACGCCGCAGTCGATCCCCGCCGCGCAGGCCCGGCCGTTCTTGGTCACCGCGACCGAGGAATTCGTCCAGTCGATGTCGAATCCGATCGTTGCGGCATCGGCTGGCGGTGTGGCCATCAGCCCTGTCGCCAAGGCCAGGCCCAGAAGGCCAATCTTGAAGAATTTCTTTTTCAAATCAATCTCCTGCATATGTCCGTCCGGCCATTCATTCAGATGTGTCAAGATCACGTTCGGATGGGTCAAAGACCATTTCGGATTAAATGCTCAAGGTTTGAGGCAAAATTAAGGACAAACCCCGATATCCCCGTCCCTGCCGCCGGCATGGTCCTGCGGGGCCAGGGACAGGGTTGGGCCGTCAGATGATCGCCAGGTTCCCCGTCGCGATCGCCACGGCATAGACGATAAGGTTCGCCACCGCATGGGCCAGGATCGCGTCGGTGATGTTGCCCTGCCGCCGCGCCAGCGCCGAGAAGGCAAGACCTGCCACAAGCGCCTCGGCCCAGCGGTCATGCAGGGCGGCAAACAGCGCCGCGGTGACAAGGGCGGCAAAGATCGCCCAGGCCCGTCCCGTCCCGATCCGCAGCCGGCCTTCCAGATAGTCGCGGAAGAACAATTCCTCGACCAGCGGCACCAGCAGCACCGTGCCCAGTCCGCGCACCACGAACCACAGCACCAAAAGCCCCCCCGCCAGCGCGCCATGGGGCGGGGCCTCGGCGGGGGCGACCGGGATCAGCACCCACATCAGCCCCACTGCCGCGCCCACGCCCACCGCCCAGGGGTCGATCCGCCAGGGCAGGTGTCGGTAAAGCGGCGCGAAGGCCAGAACCACCGCCGTCAGGGCCAGCATCCGCAAGGGATAGACCACCCCCGGCTGGGCCGTCAGCGTCGAGGCCGCCAGCGCCGTCGCCATGAAGACCGCAAACGGCAGGATGCGCGCCACCACCGGATCGCGCAGGAAGGGCAGGGGGGCATGGGCCGTGGCCCGTGGGACTGCTGCCGTCTTCAGCGCCGGCACCGTCTGCGCCAGCGCCACGATCGCCAGCGCCACCAGCGTGAACATCAGCCAGCCGGCATGGCTGTGGAACCCGCCCACCGCCAGCGCCGGATTGCCCTCCAGCCCGATCACCAGCAGCGCCGCGATCCGCACCACATTCAGCAGCGCCGAGGCCGCGATCCCCAGCGGATAGAGCAGCAGGGCCCGCGGAAAGCGCAGATCCCGCCGGAACAGCACCAGATACAGCGTGACAAACAGCGTCACCAGCGCGATGCCCTCGATCCCCGAACAGACCGGCGCCACCGAGATCGAGAAAGCGTCGGTGCCGATGATCTTCCGCGCGGGATCGGCCGTCACCTCATAGCCCAGAAAGCCGATGATCGCGGCTACCGCGCGGAAGGTGGCGTCTGCGATGGCCTCGATCCGCCAGAGCGGGCGGATCAGCACGGCCAGCCACGGCGCCGCGGCGCCGGCTGCGGTGACCAGAAGAAGGTTGGGCCAGGCTTCCGCCAGAAACGCCCGCCAGCGCGCCGCCGGCGCCAGATAAAGCCCAAGCCCGACAAGAATCAGCGCCATCCCCGCGACCCAGGCCCCAAGGCTTGGCCAGAGCGCGGCCGCCCCGCCGCCCTCGCGCAGCAGCGCCATCGGAACCAGCGCCAGCGCCACGCCCGCGCCATTCAGGGCCAGCGGCCAAAGCCGTTCGCCCGCGGCGCCGACAAGGGTCCGGAACGGTTCCGGCCGCAGCATCGCCAGCAGGGCCAGCGTCCCCAGCACACAGTAAAGCGCGACCAGGGTGCGGCTGCTGCCCCGGCAGGCCAGGGCCGGCCAGTTGTCAAGACAGGTGAACGCGATCCCGTGTTTGAAGATCAGCCCGATCCCCCCCAGTTCCGCAACAAGCAGCAGGGCTGCGACGGCAAGGGCGATGCGGGGCGGGCGGGCGGAAAGGGTGGGAGAAAAACTCATGTCGGGCAATGAACCGTTGTCTGGAATGATCGCAGGCTGGCCGATTTCGCGGGGAAAGGAAACCGGCTTTCGGGGGCTGTCTGCGGGGGCTGCCGGGTCTGGCAAGCGCCTGCCCCACCTGCCGCGCGGGATGCAACTTCGCGTGCAGGGGGCGCTTTGCCGCGATCTTGCCCGAATGGCCTGTCAGAATGCGCGAAAGACAGGGTCCGTGGACGGCGGACGCCGGGGCCAAGGAAACGGTTCACGTTCCGGCCCGGGCTGCCTTAAGGTTGGAAACAGGCGTCACGGGCAAGACCGGCCCCGCGAACCGCCCGCCCGATTGTTTCGCACGGGCAGAGTTGACCTGAAGCTTGTCGCAGGGGAGAAGAGTGACCAGATGTTTTTGAACCATACCCATAAATGACCCAGCTTTTCCGGCCGAAGCGTCGCAGCGTGTGCCATGGCCATTGATCTCTACATGAACTTCTTCGGGTTCCGCGAGCGGCCCTTCACCCTGCTGCCCGACCCCGATTTCCTTTACTGGTCGGGGGCGCACCGCAAGGCCTATACGATTCTCGAATATGGCATCGCGACACGGGCGCCGCTGACGGTGGTCACCGGCGAGATCGGCGTGGGCAAGACCACGCTGCTTCAGTATCTGCTGTCCTCGGTCGATCCGGACATCCGCATCGGCCTGATCTCGAACGCGCAGGGCGAACGCGGCGACCTGCTGCGCTGGGTGCTTTACGCGCTCGACATCCGGGCCGATCCCGATGCCGACTATGTGTCGATGTTCCAGCAGTTCCAGGATTTCGTCATCACCGAATATGCCCAGGGCCGCTATGTGGTGCTGGTGATCGACGAGGCGCAGAACCTGTCGATCCAGACGCTGGAAGAACTTCGGATGCTGACCAACATCAACGCCAACAAGGACGAGCTTTTGCAGCTGATCCTTGTGGGCCAGCCCGAGCTGCGCCGGATGATCCAGGACCCGCGGCTGGAACAGTTCGCCCAGCGGATCGCGGCCGCCTATCATCTGGAACGGCTCGACGAGACGGCGACGCGGGCCTACATCCGCCACCGGCTTCAGCATGTCGACGGCTCTGGCGAGGAATTCACCGAAGCGGCCATCGCGGCCGTCCATGCCGAAACCCGCGGCACGCCGCGGCTGATCAACAAGCTGTGCGATCTTGCGCTGGTCTATGCCGCCAGCGCCGAGGAACGCAGGGTCGATCTGCCCATCATCCGCGAGATCCTTTCCGACGGCGTGTTCGTCGGCCCCTTCACCCAGGGCGCTCTCAATCCGGGCGGCGTCATGCTGCTTTGCGATCCTGTCCCCAGCGAGAAGAACGAAGCTGCCGAATGATCGACGACATCAGGTTCTATGCCCGTATCCTGTCCAGCCGCCTGCCGGCGATGGCGGGGCTGTTCCTTCTGGCCTCCGGGATCGGACTGGTTGTGGCGGTGCGTGCGCCCACCACCTATGCCACCTCGGCGAAGCTGCTGGTCGAAAGCCCGGAAATCCTTGACACGACGGCGCGTGCGCCCAGCGACATTGCGGCGGCCGAACAGCTTGAGGTGATCCAGCAGCGCCTGATGACCCGGGCGAACCTGCTGGATGTGGCGCGCCAGAATGCCGTCTTTGCCAATGCGTCCGCCATGTCGCCCGACGACATCGTCGAACAGATGCGCGAGCGCACCGCCGTCACCCAGTCCAGCGGCCGCAACAAGGCCACGCTGATGACCATCCGGTTTTCGGGCCCCGATCCGCAGCAGGTGGCGGCGGTGGTGAACCAGTATGTGACCATCGTTCTGTCCACCAACAGCAGTTTCCGTGCCGGCCGGGCGCAAAGCACGCTGGATTTCTTCCAGCAAGAGGTCGACACCCTGTCCCAGGAGCTTGACCGGCAAAGTGCGCGGCTGGTCGAATTCAAGAACACCAATGCCGATGCCCTGCCCGAGACGCTGGAATACCGCATGAGCCGGCAGGCGCTGTTGCAGGAACGGCTGTCGCGTTCGGTGCGCGATCTGGACGATCTGCAAAAGCAGCGCGCCAGCATCCAGCGCGCCTACGAGGCCAACGGCACCTTCGATGCCTCGGGGGCGCTGCCGCTGACCCCCGAGCAACGCCAGCTTCAGACGCTGGAACAGGAACTGAGCAATGCGCTGGCGGTCTATTCGCCGCAGAACCCGAAGATCCGGCTGTTGCAGGCCCAGGTCGATGCGCTGCGCGAGCGGCTGACGAAACAGGCGCCGGCCAGCGAAGGCACCTCGACCGATTCGGTGCTGAACGTGACCCTGGCCGAGATCGACACCCGCATCGCCGGCCTTCAGCAAGAGATCGCCAGCGTTCAGACCGAACTCGAGGCGCTGGCCGACGGCATCAACCGCACGCCCTCGAACCGCATCGCGATCGAGGCGATGGAGCGTCAGCGCGCCGATACCCAGGCGCTGTATTCCGCGGCCGTCCAGCGCCTGAACCAGGCCCGGATGACCGAGCGGATCGAACTGTCGTCCAAGGGCGAGCGGATCAGCGTGCTGGAACCCGCCAGCGTGCCCGACGCGCCGTCAAGCCCGAACCGGCCGAAGATCGTGGCCATTGGCGTGGCGGCGGGGCTTGCGCTGGCCGGTGGGTTGTTCGTGCTGCTGGAACTGGTCAACCAGTCGGTCCGCCGGCCGGGCGACATCGTGGCGCGGCTGGATATCACGCCCCTGGCCACGCTGCCGCGCATCGAGACGGCGGTGCAGCGCCGGCTTCGGCGTCTGCGGCGCCTGACCGGGGTGGCCGTGGTCGCGGTGTCGGTGCCGGCGCTGCTCTGGGCGCTTGATACCTATTACATGCCGCTTGACCGTCTGTTCTCGCTGATCGTCGAGCGGCTGACCTGAGGCGCGGGCGCGATCCCGCCAGAACCACCGGACACCCATGGAAAAGCTTCAGAAAGCCCTTCAGAAGGCCCGCGAGTCGCGGGAAGGCCAGGCCCTTGATGCCCGGCCTGCCGTCACGGCGGCCCGCGCGCCCGTCAGCACCGAAGGCCCCTGGGCCGAGCTTGCGCCCTTTACCCCCGATCCGGCCGTGCTGCACCGCCACCGCATCTTTTCCTATATCGCACAGAAAGAGGCCGCCCCCTTCGACGTGCTGCGCACCAAGGTCTTTCTGGCGATGCGCCAGAACGGCTGGACCCGGCTGGCCATCACCTCGCCCGAACAGGGCTGCGGCAAGAGCACGGTGGCCTGCAACCTGGCCTTCGGTCTCAGCCGGCAGACCCAGACCCGGACCATGCTGCTTGATCTGGACATGCGCAGGCCGGGGGTGGCCGCGCTGCTGGGGTGTCGGCCGCAGCACAACATGCGCGACATGCTGACCGGCCAGGTCAGCCCGCAGGACCATATGCTGTGCGTGAACGGCAACCTTGCGCTGGCGATGTCGGGCGGCTCGACCGCCGATCCGACCGACATCCTGACTGCGCGTCAGACCGGCGAGGTGCTGGATACGCTTCAGGCCCGCTATGCGCCGCATGTGATGATCTTTGACCTTGGCCCGATGCTTCAGACCGACGACGCCCGCGCGGTGCTGAAATATGTCGATTGCGCACTGGTCCTGGCCAAGGCGGAACAGACCCGGGCCTCGCATCTCGATACCTGCGAGCGCGAGGTCGGCCAGTTGACCAATGTGCTGGGCGTGGTGCTGAACGATTGCCGCCATGTCGAGGCCGAGGCGGATTACTACTATCAGGGCGAGGTCTGACCGGCGCCCTGACGGCTTTGGTGTGTTAGGGTCCTGGGTCTCTGGATTTCATCAGGTGTTTTCATGCCAGATATGTCGTCCCGCCCCTCGATCCTTCGCCGTGCCTTTCGCCTGCTTCTGGCGCTTTGCCTTGTCGCGGCCCTGGCCGGGGCCACCTATCTGGCCGGCTATTATACCCAGCGGTTCGGGCTGAACCCGGCCCATTCCGTCCTGACCCGGGTCGAGCGCAAATTGAAGGCGCTGGCCGGCCAACCTTCGCCGCTGGCGCAGAAGATGGCGCAGATCGAGTCCACCCACCTGCGTCTTGTGGGCCAGGTCTATCCCCAGCCCGGCAACGACTGGGTCAACGGCGGCAGCCTTACGCTTTGGGGCGACAGGCTGCTGGTGATGAACCACAAGGGCGAAAGCTTCGTTCTGCGCGAGGACGAAGGCGCCTTGCGCCGCACCCCGATCGTCCCGCCCGAAAACGGGCTGGAGGCCTACAAATCGCTGGCCCGGACCGGGAAATACCAGGGCTATCAGCACTTGTTCCAACGCGTTCGCTTCAACCACATGCTTTATGTGGACGAGGGTGGGATACGCGGCCTTGTGCTCTCCTACACCCGGTTCGATGCCGACAGGGAATGTTACGGCACCCGCGTCAGCTGGCTGCCGATCCCCGAGGCCGTCCGTGACGTGGCCGATCTGAAGAATGCGGCCTCTGACTGGAAGACGCTGTTTGACACCTATCCCTGCCAGCCGCTGAACCCCGCCGGCACCGCGCTTTCCGGGCTGGGGGCCGGCGGGCGGATGGCGTTCCGGGCGCCCTCGACGCTTTATCTGTCCAGTGGCGACTATGAGCTTGACGGCATCCTGACCTATGACGCCGGCATCCAGTCCGACCAGACCAGCTTCGGCAAGATCATGGCCATCGATCTTGTCACCGGCCAGTCGCGCATCGTCTCGAAGGGGCATCGCAACCCCGGCGGCATCGCCATCGACAAGCTCGGCCGGCTCTGGACGGTCGAGCATGGCTACCGCGGCGGGGACGAACTGAACCTGATCCGCGAAGGCGGCAATTACGGCTGGCCCGAAGAGACGCTGGGCACGCTTTACAGCGGCCTGCCGATGCCGATCAAAGGCGATTATGCCCGCCACGACCTGCATGACAAGCCGGTCTATGCCTGGCTGCCCTCGGTCGCGCCCTCGTCGCTGGTGGCGCTGGACGGGTTCGATCCGGCCTGGGATGGCGATCTGATCGCGGGCTCGTTGTCCTCGGCCGAGTTCGGCCAGAGCCTGTTTCACATCCGCATCGAGGGCGAACGTGTCCTGTTCGTCGAACGCATCGCCCTGGGCCAACGGGTGCGCTTTGTCACCCAGGTCGGCCCCGACCGGATCGCGGTGCTGACCGACCGCAACGACCTGATCCTGTTCCGCGCCGAGCGCCGCCCCGATCCGCTGGAAGATGTCCGCAAGCGTGTCGCGGTGGAATTTCCCCCCGCGCTGGCGCAGAGGGTTCTCAGCACGCTGGATGCCTGCAACCAGTGCCATTCCTTCGAGCAGTATGTGAACGGCACCGGCCCCTCGCTGAACGGGGTGGCGGGGCGGAAGATCGCGACCACGACCTTTTCGGGCCATTCGCCGTCGCTGCGGGCGCGGGGCGGCGTCTGGGACGACGAGACCCTGAAAGTTTATCTGCGCGATCCCAATGCCTTTGCCCCCGGAACCGGCATGCCCGATCCGGAGATCGACGATCCCGACCTGCTGGATGCGTTGATCTGGACGCTGAAACAGGTCGATACCGCCGATCAAAAGCACATGACCTATAACTGATCCCATCCCGCGCCGAATCCGGCCCCCGCGATCCTTGCGGGGGCCGCTTTGGTCAAAGCTGCGGCACGAACCGCGGCAGGGGGGGCAGCACCTCTTTCAGAAAGCCGGTCAGCCGCTCTTGCGCCGCGGCCTCGGTCTCGCCGTCAAGGATGGGCGTGGTCAGCCGCACGATGGCGCCATCCGTCCGCCCCGAGCGCACGCCGTCGGCCAGCAGGTAGAACCGGGCCGCGAAATCCCAGGCCACCTTTCGGCCCTTCTGCTCGAACCAGTAATAGACCAGCATCCGGGACTCGCCGCGCTGGATCACCGCCTTGTTGATGTTGAAGGGCATTTCAGTGCCGATCTCTTCGGTGATGTCCAGCCGTTGCAGCCAGGCGATCTCCCATCCGGAACCGGGCAGGCAGATCTCGGGCGAGTGGATGCCGCCATTGCTTTGATCGGCATACCAGGCCGAGAAGAAGCCCACCGGGGCGCCGCTGACGGCATGGACGAAATTGACCGAATGATAGTCGTCGGCCTGAAGCGCACGTTCCACCTCTGGTGGCAGGATCTCGCGCGGGCCGGTCTGTTCCCAATCCGCCAGTTGGCGGGGAAACAGCGTGAAGGGATCGCGCTCGATGCTGGTGCCGTTGCGCTGGGGCAGCGCCAGCCAGGCCAGGTTCACCGCCACCATCACCGCCACCGCCGCGATCAGCGCACCCGAAGCCTGCACGTTGCGCAGCCGCAGAACCTGGGTGCCCAGCCCCGTGGTATCCAGGTCCAGCGCCTCGGCCAGCCCCATCCGGCGTTCATGGAAGAACAGCATCACCCGCGCCAGCAGGAACAGCAGCGCGATACAGGCGACAAAGACCACCCAGCCCTCGAAGAAATGGGTGAACCCTTCCAGCCATTCGACGCCGAACTTCTGCGCCAGCACCCCGGCCACCGCGATCCGGACCGAATTCATCAGCACCGCGATCGGCACCGCCGAAATCAGCAGCACCGCCTTGTGCCAGATCGGCCCGCGGTAAAGCACTGCGAAGATGTAGGAAAAGCTGAGGATCGGGAACAGGTAACGCAGCCCCGAACAGGCGTCGGCCACATGCAGCCGAAGCACACCCAGATCGATGATGTTGCCCTCAAGATAGACCGGAACCGACAGCATCCGCAGGAACTGCACCCCCAGTTCCGACGAGATGAACTGAAGCGAGTTCGACACCTTGAAATACAGCACCGCCGGCAGCGGCAGCATGTAGATCAGATGCAGCACCGGCGGCCAGAAATGCTTGCCCCGGTTCCAGCCGAAGCCGATCAGCAGGATCGCGCCCACCCACAGAATGGTGGCATAGGCCACGATGTCCGAGATATTGGCCAGCTTGCCGGCTGTGCCGAAGGCGATGGCGCCCAGCAGCACCAGAACCCCCACCCAGCGGTCGCGCACCGGCCCGGTTTCGGGCGGATATTCCTTCAGTTGGCGCAGGAACAACAGCCCCGACAAGACCGGGATCAGTGGCCCGTGGCTGTATTCCGGGCGCTGCCATGCGGTCAGCAGCGCATCAAGCCCGTCGATGAAATAAAAGCCCGCCGCCAGCGCCGCCGCCAGCAGCCAGAACAGGCCATGGCCCGGCAGGACGCGCGGTCGGGACCGGACAGTGGTGGCCGTTGCCGGCATGTCTATACCCTCTTTTTCGAATGATCTTGTCTCAGCGCGGGGCGCATGGGAATGAATATGTGTTTGCTATCATGGATTGGTTGATGATGACTTTGCAGGATCAAAGGATTGCCCGTTCGCCTGCGCCTGTCCAGTCGCGATTCCGTCATGGCTGAAAGGCGGCCGATGTCCGATGCCCCCCGCGTCCTGATCCTGGCAGAGGCCGCCAACCCCGAATGGGTCAGCGTGCCGCTGGTCGGCTGGTCGCTGGCCCATGCGCTGCGCGGCGTGGCGCGGGTGCATCTGGTGACCCAGATCCGCAACCGAGAGGCCATCCTGCGCGCAGGTCTTTGCGAAGGCGAAGATTTCACCGCCATCGATTCCGAGGCCATCGCACGGCCGATGCACCGGCTGGCCAGCCTGTTGCGCATGGGGTCGGGCAAGGGCTGGACCATGACGACCGCGATCAACGCGATCTCTTATCCCTATTTCGAGCGGCTGGTCTGGGCCCGCTTCGGTGCCGATCTGCGGGCCGGGCGCTATGACCTTGTGCATCGGGTGACCCCGCTCAGCCCTACGGTTCAGTCCCCCATCGCCCGCCATCTGGCCCGGGCGGGCGTGCCCTTCGTGCTGGGCCCGCTGAACGGGGGCGTGCCCTGGCCTGCGGGCTTTGACGCCGAGCGTCGGCGCGAACGCGAATGGCTGTCCTATGTCCGCGGCGCCTACAGGTTGCTTCCGGGGCGGGCCGCCACGCTGTCGACGGCGGCCGCGATCCTTGTCGGCTCGCGCCACACCCAAGGCGAGATCCCGGCGCGCCATCGCGACAAGACCGTCTACCTGCCCGAGAATGCCATCGACCCCGCGCGGTTCAACAAGCGGGCGGAACAGCGGACAGAGGGCCCGCTGCGGGCCTGTTTCATCGGGCGGCTGGTGCCCTACAAGGGGCCGGACATGCTGCTTGAGGCGGCGGCACCCTTCCTGCGTGACGGGCGGCTGGCGCTGGACATCATCGGTGACGGGCCGATGCGGGGCGCGCTGGAAGATCAGGCGCGGGCGCTGGGGATCGCGGGCGGGGTGACGTTTCACGGCATGCTCGACCACCGGGCGGTGCAGGATGTGGCGGTGCGCTCAAGCCTGATGACCTTCCCCTCGATCCGCGAATTCGGCGGCGGGGTGGTGCTTGAGGCGATGGCGCTGGGGCTGGTGCCGGTGGTGGTGGATTATGCCGGGCCGGGCGAGCTGGTGACCGAGGCCACGGGCTACCGGATTCCGATCGGGCCGCGGCCCGCGATCATCGCCGGGCTGCGCGACCGGCTGGGCCGGATTCTGGCAGATCCGTCGGATCTGCCGCGTCTGGCCGCGGCGGGCAGGGCCATGGTGGAACGACAGTTCACCTGGGCGGCCAAGGCCGCCCAGGTGCGCCGCGTCTATGATGTGGTGTTGGCAGGACATCCCCTGCCGGATCTTTTCCGGATCTGAACGCCGCCCGGGGAGGAGACGGCCGGCGCAGATCCGCCATGATCCCTTAGATCCAGTCCCAGGCGAGGGCGGCTTCCGTCGTCGAGGGTTGGGCATAGCTGCCATGGCCATCGGTCAGCGCCTGCCACAGCGCGGCATTCGTGGTGGCGAAGTCGCTCTGGTTGCCGTTCGTCACCAGATCCAGCCGGCCCGAGCCCGCACCCTCGGCCCCGAGTTGCAGCACCACCTGATCGGCGGTGTAGTCGACAAGGATGGTGGCATCGCGCGCCGATCCAAGGCCCGCCGCACTGAAACCGCCGAACGAGCCCATGATCTCGTCCACCGCTATCAGGACATGGCTTCCCGCAACCATCCCGTTCAGATCCAGATAGAGTTGTGCCGACCCGAGGTTCACGCCCGACTGGACATTCGGGGAATTGCCGAACGCGCCGCTGACGAATTCGGAAATCCGGCCCATCCGTCCGTCGTCCCCGGCATCGAAGCCCAGAGCCGAGTCCTGGTTCAGCCGCAGCACAGCATTGCCCGAAGATGCGCCGTCAAAGCCCACGCGGATGTCATCGCCGTGCAGCATGATCTGGCTGCCGGCCCGCAGGTCGAAGTTCGCGCCGCCGGTGGCGAAGATCACCTGACCGTTGTCCGAGACATCCATCCGGATCGCACCGTCGACATCGCCGACGTTGGCGAACCGACCGCCCGCAACCGAGATATTGAGCAGATTGGCGTCGGAATAGCCGTCCACCCAGACCTGGCCGGCCTTGTCGATCATCAGCCGGGCGCCGGAGCCTTCGGTCAGGACATCGCCCCCGACATTCAGGCGGCCGTTGTTCACCACCAGCTCGCCATAAGAACCAAGCTTCAGATCGCCGATCGTGGTCGTGCCGCTGTAGTAGACCTTGTTGTTGCCCAGATCGATGTCCTGACCCTCGGTCGGCAGCACGCCGGTATCCCAGTTCAGCCGGTTGTCCCAGCGCATGCCTTCGCCAAGATCGCTCGGCACGAAGCGGGCGCTGCCTGCGTCGGTCTCGGCCAGATCGATGCCGAAGGCTTCCCGGAAGTAGGCGATGATCGTGTCGGCGTCCAGCGTGCCATCGATCCGGTCGTCGCTGTTGGCACGCAGATGTTGTGCCAGATCCTCGATGGTGGCCGTGCTTTTTCCGGTCACGAGGGCTGCGAACTTCTGGATCGTGGTGGCGTTCAACAGGCTGGTGTCGAGACCGGCGGTGTTAAGGTTCGCCTGCTTGCCCCAGTTATGCACGATCGTGTCGTTGTAGTAGAGGGGCGGGGCGCTGTTCAGAGCATTGTGGGTGATGGTTTTCGCGGCGATTTCCGCCGGGTTGTTGGGATCGGCCATGTGGGTGACAAGGTTGTCAAGCAGCGTCGTCAGATAGCCGTTGTTCACGATGCCCTGGGTCAGCGCGCCCTGTCCGGCCGAAACCGTCTTGTGCGCCCCCGAGGTGACGACGTTGCCTGTCACCAGCGAATAGTTGTTGGTCGCCCCGGTGAACAGGCTGGCATTGCCGTCGATGAAGATGTTGTCCTCGACCAGGCCGCCCGAGCGCACCTGCACCCCGTCCGACGCCGGCCGGAGCGAGATGTTGTCGCGGAATGTGATGTCGCTGTTGGTGCCTTGCAGATAGAAGTTGTGCGAATACATGCTCGGCGGCTGACCGCCGGACGTGGCCGACAGGTTGTAATCGTAGCCCTCGGCCCAGCCCGAGTGGTCGATCAGGACGTTTTCGATCAGCAGACCTTTGGTGTTCTCGACATAGACGCCGCTGGTGCGGTTCGACTTGGGCGACCAGTAATCGCTGCCGTCGTAGGTGCCGTCGCGGATGATATCCAGCACCTCGGTATTGCGCATGGTGAAGCCGAGGACGTTCTGGACATCGACGCCGTTGGTGCCGCTGAGTTGCACGTCGTCGATCAGCAGGTTCGACCCGACAAGGGCGGTGAAGCCGCCGGCGAACTCGATGCCCTGGAACACGACGTTTTCGCACGACATCTTGATCAGCTTGACTTCGGTCGCGAAGATCGGATCGGCGCCGCTGCCGTAGGCGGTGACATAAAGCGGATGCAGCTCGGATTCGCCATCGGCATCGTCCTGAACCACGCGGCCGGGCGAATAGGTATAGCCCCGCTCGAACAGCAGCCAGTGCGATGTGTTCTGGTTGTCGGTCAGCGCATTCCAGAGCTTCAT
Source organism: Cereibacter ovatus (assembly GCF_900207575.1). Lineage (GTDB taxonomy): Bacteria > Pseudomonadota > Alphaproteobacteria > Rhodobacterales > Rhodobacteraceae > Cereibacter_A > Cereibacter_A ovatus. Next base: position 19,043 of record NZ_OAOQ01000021.1, on the reverse strand, counting down.
GCCCATGGCTTCGTCCAGCGCCAGATCCGCGCTTGCGCCATAGTGCGGGCGATCCATCAGGAATTTCGTCGTCACGCTTTCGACCGAGACACCCTCACGTGCGGCGATGTCGGCCGCACTCAGCGCCGCAGCGTTGCCCGAGATATAGACCTCGCGGTGGATCTCGCCATGTTCGACCACCACGCGGCCGTCGCTGCCGGTCTCAAGCATGTAATAATCGCCCAGACCCCAACCGCCGGCCTGAAGGCCCTCGGTCACGTCCACGGCGATTTCCTGCTGTTCCAGCGTGCCGTTCGCATGCCGGATTTCGACCGAGAACAGCAGATCGTCCACGCTCGTCTCGCCGGTCAGCACCAGGGCAAGGGAATTGTCGGGGTTCACGGTGACACGGCCATAGGCGGGCTGGCCCGTCACCTGGACGGTGGCGCCCGGCGCCAGATCAAGCTGGATCGTCGCGACCCGGCCGGTCATCGCCTGCGTGGCCATCGAGGTCTGGATGACCGGCCCGTCGGTCGGGGCCTGCGGCGTCGTCGTGTCGGTCACGGGCAGCGGCTCGGGGGTGGTCGGAATGGACTCGACCGGGGCCGGGGCGGGTTCGGTCACGACCGGGGTGGGTTCAACCGGGGCCGGGGCGGGTTCGGTCACGACCGGGGTAGGCTCGACTGGGGCCGGAGCGGGTTCGGTCACGACCGGGGTGGGTTCGACCGGGGCCGGGGCGGGGGTCACTTCGTCTTCGACCGGTGCCGGGACCGGCTTCTTGCCCTTGCCGGGCGAGGTGGTCTTCTGGCTGGACAGCGTTTTCGTCGTCGTGGCTTCGAACGTCAGGATCGAGCTTTCCTGCGTCTTGCCCTTTTCGCTGGCCTCGAGCGATACCTTCAGGCTTTTCGTGACCTTCGCCGTGAAGGATTGATCGGCCGTGGCGGACGCTTTCGACGTCTTGGCCGACACAGGGGAGGCGAATTCCGGCAGCAGCGCGGCCAGTGCCGCCTGCTTGCCTGACATCTTGAAAAGACCACCGTCGGTGACGGCCGCCGCAGCCTTGCCCGAGGCAAGCAACTGACTGATGAGTGCGAGAGAGACCATGGCGTTTCTAATTCCTGTCTGCAGCGTCCGGTAGAGACGGAGTTGAGTGCGTTCGGCAGTCCCCAAAGGTTCAGTCCGGGTCATTCGTGGCGCTCTCCTTGCTGCATCCGGGCAAACGAATTTGCCCCCCGCCCGGTGAAGGACAGTGGATTTGATGGCCTTTCAGCGGGCGCCCAGTGTCGGGCATAGCCGGAAGATCATCAACGCAGAGTTAGCCTGTTGTGATCAGACCTCACCTTTTCGGCGATTTTGCGGTTCCCCGATGGCGTCATGTGCACCGGGCCTGAAACTGCTCTAGGGGAAGGGGCGCGCGGCCGGCAAGTCTCCGCTCACAACCTCGGCGGTAGCCTGCTAAAATTGGTTAACGCTCGGCAGAAATCGGCCACGGATATATCGCGTTCGCGCAGCTCAGCCGCAAGTTGTCTTGGCGAATGTCGAAAGAATATCACCCGTTCAAGGGGTTCGTATCGTTCGAAGAGGTGCCCGGGTCTGTTCCCGCTAACTGCTTTTCTTCCCGTTCATTTCGGGAAGAAGGGTCAATCAGCAGCGCGGCCAGCCAGCCGCCGATGAAGCCACCAAGGTGAGTCTGCCAGGCAAGGTGGCCCTGCATCAGCCACCACAATGCCACATTCATCGCCACGAGCAACAGTGTCGCACGCAGCACCGGCCAAAGTTTCCGCGCCGAAGCGAATCGGTCTATGTAGTTCCATGCGAGTAATCCACCCGCGAGTCCGAACAGCCCGCCCGAGGCGCCGACCATCGGGCTGGGGCTGTTGGTCAGCAGCCCGTAGCCCAGCCCCCCAGACAGAACCGAGGCCAGCAGCAGCAGGCCAAGCCCGCGCTGACCCACCCGGTCCTGCACCGGCAACCCCAGGCTGAACAGTGTCGCCATGTTGAAGATCAGATGCAGCAGCCCGCCATGCAGGACGGCATGGCTGAGAAACATCACCCAGGGTTGCAGCGGATAGTTCGGCTGCCATGGCCCCATCAGGCCCGGCCAGAAGCCGGCATATTCATAGACGGTCTGGCGCAGGCGCGGCGATGCCAGCCAGTGCCGGTCGCCGGCCTGAAGGACGATCTCGATCAGAATACAAAGCGCGCAGAGGCCATAAAGCAACGCCGCCTGCCGAAGCGGCGGCAGGGCATCGCGCAGAATGGGGCGAAGGCGTGCGATCATGTCCCAAGGTTCGGCCCCTGCGGCAGCCCTGGCAAGGGCGCAGGCTCAGGGGCGATAGGCGAAGGTCTTTTCCAGCTTCAGAAACAGCGTGCTGCTCTTGCGGTCTTCCAGGATCTCGCGGTCGGTGCGGGAATATTCATAGCCCGATACCAGATTCCAGTCCTGGCCAATCTCATGGGCATAGGCCAGATCCGCGCGCAGCACGCTTTGATCCTCGGAGGTCGAACCCAGAACGTCGCGATCGGACAGTTGCAGCTTGCCCGTCAGCCGGCTGCGCGGGGTCATTTCGCGGCTGTAGCCGACCGAAAGCTGGGTGCGGATCGTTTCCTCATTCTCGGACCCGGTCACCGCCGCCTGGCTGAGCGCAAGGTTGAAGCTGCTCAGCTTGTCCAGCGTATAGTCGATCCGGCCGTTGATCGTCGGCTGGGCTTCGAACCCGCCGGTCTTGCTGGCCCCCACCGCCAGCGAGGCCACCCCCCAGGAAAAATCAAGGCTGCGGCCCAGGCTGAATTCGCTGCGCGTGCCGTTCACCGTCTCGAAGCTGGACAGCGACAGATCAACGGTGCCGTTCGGACGGGCCTGACGCAGGCCCAGGCTGTAGCCCAGCCCGTCGCTGTCGTCCTGATCGTCGGTGCGGTTGGTGGAATAGTTGATCCCGGCCGAAAGCGCGGTGATCGGCGACAGCTGATAGCTGGCCCCCAGCCCTGCGCGGCGGGTGGTGCGCCAGTTGCCATCCGGCCCGTCCTGATCGTAATCGCTCCAGGACGCATCGGCCTTCAGCGTCACCAGAGGCGAGACGCGCAGCCCCAGTTCGGCCGCGACCGACCGCGAGGTGCTGTCGCGCAGGTCGGGATCGGTGGTGTCGGTATAGCGCGACTCCGATTGCTGCTGACGCAGCGAGAACGACAGCGGCGCCTCGCGACCCATCAGAAGCGCGCTGGAAATGCTGACGATCTCGCGGCGGCCATCGTCGGCGATCACATCCTCGCCGGTCAGTTCGTCCAGAAAGACGCTGTCCTCGATATCGACGCTGCGGTAGCCCAGATCGATGTTGAACTGCGACTGCCGGCTCTGGATCTCGTAGCCGAGGTTGGCCACTTCCCGCGAGGTCGAGAACGTGTCGGCCGCGTCGGGAATATAGTCCAGATCCGCGCCGACCCCGATCCCGAACCGCTGGTACGAGGTGACACTGGTCAGGCCGAAATCCAGCGCGGTGGTGGATCTGAAGCCTTCGTCGCCGGGTTCGATGGTGCCGCCGCTTTTCTCGATCGATTTCAGACCCTGCGACAGGGTCAGGCGGGCCTCAAACCCCGGGTCGGCCCGCACGGCTGACACAGACCAGCTGATCGCAAGGGCGGCAAGGGCCACGGCGCTGGCAGGGATGCGCGTCACGGATCTGGCCCCCCGATGTCCGGTCACTCGAACAGCCGGCGTTCCGGCGTCAGGATCACGTCGCCTTCCTGAAGGACGATGTCCTGGGCAAGCGCGGCCCCGTTCGACAATGCGCGGTAGTTGATGCTGTAGACCTTGGGCACGCCTTCCACCGTCCGGCGCAACTGGATGCGCTTGGTGGCGGCGAAGGGGGTGAACCCGCCCGAAAGCGCCACGGCTTGCAGGAAGGTGGTACCGGGGGCCACGGCCTGACGGCCGGGCGTCTTGACCTCGCCCAGGAAATAGATCCCGATCACCGGGCCGGTGGCGGCGACCCCCGCCGTGCCCGCGACGGGCGGCGGCTCGGGGCGCAGCCCGCTGACGGTGACGAACACCGTGGGCGGCGAGGCGAAGTTGCCCGCAATCCCCGAGGCGATGGCCTGACGCACCTCATCCACGGTCTGCCCGCCGGCGCGGATCGTTCCGGCGAAGGGGAAGTTGACCGTGCCATCGGGCAGCACCAGAAGCGAACGGTTGAGCTGCTGATCTTCAAGCACCTCGACGGCGATCGTATCCCCGGACTTGATGCGGTAGTCGCTCTGGGCCGCCGCAGCGCCTGCCAGAAGCACAAAGCCGAAAATCGCAAGAAGAACTTTCTTCATGTCATGCCTCAAATGGTCCGGAGGGGGCATTCCCCCGCCGATTTCCGTTGATACTGCGGAAAAATCCGGCCCAGGCAACAGCCAAGGCCGCCGCCGGGCCAACTATCGACCCGCTGTGATGGTTGCGCCACTGGCCCCGGATCACGGGGTCAGCGCGGTTTCCAGCGGCGCGATCGCGCCCTTGACCGTGGCCGAGGGCCGTTCGCCCGCGGCCGTGCGGGCCAGGTCAAGCTGGGTTCGGGCCTCGTCCAGACGACCCAGGGCGTGATAGACCCGCCCCAGATGGGCCTGCACCACCGGATCGCCCGGCAGCCCCTTGGCCGCGGGTTCCAGATAGGTCAGGGCCTCGGTGGCCTTGCCGTTGCGGAACAGGATCCAGCCATAGGTGTCCTGCAACGCCGGCAGTTCGGAATCCTTCAGGCGGCGGGCGATCACCTCGGCGCGGGCCAGGCTTTCGGGATCGTCGCGGTAGGTGGCCAGCAACGAGGCCAGGTTGTTCGCCACCACCATCGCGGCTGAATCGCGGCGGTAAAGCGTGTCATAGATCGCGATCGCCCCGTCGATATCGCCGTTGCGTTCCAGGAAAGAGGCCTTGGCCCACAGGATGTCGGGCGCGTCCGGCAGTTCGGCCAGCGCCTCGTCCAGCGTGGCCTGAAGCCGCTCTTGCGAGTCGGTGATGCCGCGCAGCCGCGCCAGTTGCAGCCAGGGTTGCACCAGCTTCGGGTTCTTGCGCAAAAGCTCGGTCAGGTCCTGCTCGGCCGCGGCGTAATCCTGCGCCGCCGCCCGCGCGAGGGCGCGGAAATAGCGGTAGGACGGATCGTCGGGCCTGGCCGCCACCAGTTCGTTGGCATAGGCCAGCGCCTCGTCGGTCTTGCCCGACAGCAGCTGCGCCCGGATCAGCGCCAGTTTCGCACGCTCGTTCTCGTCGCCCGCCAGCGAACCCAGATATTGCAGCGCCTGTTCGGTGCCCTGCTCGCGTTCGATCAGCCGCAGTTCCAGATCGGCCGCCGCGCGGCGCGCCTCGTTTGAGGTCAGCGCCGCCAGCCGTTGCAGCGTCTGACGCGCCAGCGGCCGGTTGTCGCGGGTCAGTTGCACCTGCCCCAGCGCGGTCAAAAGCGCCACATCCTCGGGCACCAGACGCAGCGCCGCCACCAGAACCGATTCGGCCTGATCCAGACGCTTGGCCCTGACCAGCGCCTGGGCATAGCGCAGCGACGACTCGGGCGCGGTCTTCGAGGCGTCGACCGCCAGCGCCAGCGATTCAAGCATCAGATCGGTATTGCCCGCCCGTTCATGGGCCCGCGCCATCAGCGTCAGGGCGGCGGTATCGTCGGGGCTTGCGGCCAATGCCGTGCGCAGCGCCGAGACCGCCTCGGCCGTCTTGTCCTCGTCGATCAGCCAGACCGCCTTGAACTTCAGTGCCTCGACATTGTTCGGATCGGTCTGAAGCACCTCTTCGACCGTCCGCCGCGCGCCCACCTCGTTGCCGTTCTGCGCCAGCATCCCGGCCAGTACCACCTTGAAGTTCTGCCGATCCTCGGGGGGCAGGGCGTCCTCGGGCAGACCGACCAGCGTCTCCATTTCCGAAATCGCCGCGTCACGCCGGCCCATTTCATAGTCGAGTGTCGCGCGCAGGGCGCGCAGCTTGTGGGTCTCGGGGGTCAGCCGCGTCTGCAATTCGGCCAAGGCCGCGTCGTTGCCGCGGACGATCTTCAGGAACTGCACCAGATCGACGATGGCGGCCCCCAGTGCCTCGTCCCGGGCGGTCTTCTGCTTGTCGTTTTCTTCCGGGACGCCGGGGGGAAGTTGACGCTTGTCGATCTCGGCCCGCAGGAAAGCCTCGGCCTCATCGACGCGCCCCAGCGTCACAAGATAGCGCATCAGCGCCTCTTTGTAGGACTTGTCGTTGGGGAAGACCTCGACCGCGCGGTGCAACTCGGCGCCGATCCCGTCGATATCCTCAAGCCGGCCCAGAACCTGAAGCTTCATGGTGTGAAGGCCGGGATTTTTCGGGTCGGTGGCCAGGGCCGCATCGATCTGGGCCAGCGCATCGCGGGGGCGGCCATCGGTGACATAGCTGTCAATCAGCACGAAGCGCAGCAGCATGTCGTCGCCCTGTTGCGCCGACAGCGCCTCGCCCTCGGCCAGCAGCGATTGCCGGCGGGCCTGATCCTTGTCCAGCACCGCCTGTCGATACTGGCGCGCAAGGCCGATGACCTTCACGCCGGGATCGGCCGGCGCCAGTTCAAGCGCACGCAGGGCGTAGCGTTCGAAAATGTCCCATTCCTGCTGGCGGAAGGCGATCCGCGCCAGGGTCGAGACCGCTTCAAGATTGGTCGGGTCCGCCTCGGCCACCCGCAGATAGGCACGGAAGGCGGCGCGTGTGGCGCCTTCGCGCTGGAACAGCCGGCCAAGCTGGGTCTGCGCGCCGACATGATTGACCTCGGCGGTGGTCGCGTTGCGGAACTCGACCCGGGCGCGGGCCTCGTCGCCCGCCGCAAGCAGGGCCAGCCCGCGTTCATAGGCTTCGTCAGCGCGTTCCTGATCGGTCTTGCACGCGGCAAGCATCACACAGAACACCAAAGCGACAAGGAGTCTTGATTGAAACACGGCAGTCACCTTCCAGACCAATGTCCGCAAAAATCATATCAACGAAAATAGGGTCGCCACAGGCCCAACCCACACGTCCCGGGTGCGCGGGTTGACTGCCAAGCGTGCAGCAGCCTGCCCCCGGCCAACTTTACAGCGATCAACCTTACAGCCGCTGCGGGCATCTTCAAGGCGGTGCTGTGGCCGGCCCTAGGGCAGCCATGCCGCAATGTCGGCGGCATGGAGATAGCAGGCATAGCCGTTAAGCCCCAGCCCCAGCGCCAGCAGCACCGCCTCGCCCCAGCGGTCGTCGGCGTTGTAGATCCGGGCATAGCGGGAAATCACCGGATAGGCGGTCAGCCAGGCCACGCCGGGCGCCAGCACCGCCCCCACCACGCCGAACAGCCAGATCCCCGCGAACAGAAAAGCCACTTGCAGCAGCGCCGTCAGCATCACGAGATGGAAGTGGCGCCTTGAATCGCCGTGGGCCAGCAGCATCCCGCCATAAGAGGCAAAAACGATCTGCGGCACCACCGACAGCGCGGCCAGCGAGACGACCGCCCCTGCCATCGCATAGCGGGGATCGTAAAGCAGCCCGATCAGCGGTGGCCCACCCAGCGAAAACGGCACGGTCAGCGCAAGGCTGCCCGCAATCAGCAGGCGTCGCGCCCGCAGCACCTTGGCCCGGTTCTCGCGGCTTTCCGCGGGCGAACGCATCCGGTAAAGTGGCACGATCACCTTGCCTGACAGGGCCTTGGTGACCAGCAGTGGCGCCGCGCCCAGGAAATAGCCGACATTGTAGATGCCAAGCTGCGCCAGGGTCACGAACATGCCCAGAAGCAGCTTGTCGCTTTGGTTGATGAAGAAGCTTGCCAGCGTTCCAAGGAAGATGAACCGGCCAAAGCCGACCATCTCGCGAACGATTTCCCAGTCCCAGTGCAGCCGGTTCGGGGTGCCGGGCAGCGTGATGTGCATGTGAACGGTTCTGAGCGCCACGGTGATCAGCCCCCCGATCACCAGCGCCCAGACCGATTCCAGCCACCAGGCAAACAGGGCCGTCACTGCGATGCCCGCCGTCTGCCAGCCAAGATTCAGAACGGTTTGCCGACCCAGTCGCAGGTGGCGGTTCGCCTCGGCGGTCTTGGTGGTGGCAAAGCCTGTGATCACCGCCTGAAGACCTGCCACCGGCAGCAGCAGCATCAGGATCGGCGCGTCATAAAGTGCGGCCGCCGGCCAGGCCAGCGCGCAGGCCCCCAGCCACAGTCCGAAGCCGCGCAGGATCTGCATGGTCCAGGCCGTGTTCAGGAAGGCGGGATCGTCGCCGCGCCGGTTCTGCAGGATCGAAGTGGTGATGCCGATGTCCGAGAACATCTGAAGCCCGCTCAGGAACACCTGCACGACGGCCATCAGGCCGAAGGCTTCGGGAAACAGCAGCCGGGTCAGGATCAGGTTCGAAACCAGCCGCAGCAGGTTCGCCCCCCCGACATCAAGGACCGTCAGTGCCGAGCCGCGCATGGCGCGGGCGCGCAGACCCTCGTCCGACAGAAACCGGGAAAATTTGGTCTTCAACGTCTGAGGTTCGCTCTGCCCGATGTTTCACCCAGTTCTGGCAGACCCTGATACCGGCCGCCCGTTCCGCATGCCAGATCGTTTGTCATCCGAGCGTCGGTTGTCGCAGAAAGCCCCGGAATAAAAAAGACGGGGAGAACCCTCCCCGTCTTTGCCTGGTGTCGCGATCGGAACCGTCGCGGTCTCAGACGGCCGCTTTCCGGCGGCGCGCCGCAAAGCCCAGACCACCCAGGGCGGTGCCCATCAGCAGCAGGCCGGCCGGCAGCGGAACCGGCGTGACATCGATCCCGGCCAGCGCGAAGTCGGCAAGGGCGCGTTCGTCGTTGGCCTCATACACGGTCCAGAAGGTGAAGATCTGCCCGTTCACGCCAATCCCCGAGGCCGAAGCGTAGCCTGCGCCATTCGATTTCGTTGCGAATGCCGTGGCAAGTTCGGCGCCCGGCCCGGCCCCAAGGCTGACATAGGCCTTCTCGCCGATGTCGGTCCCCGTGACCAGATAGGTGTCGAGCGTGTAGAAGGCGGTCAGTTTCACTATCTTGTCGAAGGTGATCGTCAGATACTTGGTGATCTTTTCGGTCGCCGGAACCTCGTCGCTGGCGCCCACGCCGATCCCGTCATTGTCGCACACGAGCGTGTCGCCGGCTTCGTCGTCGCATTTGTCATGGGGCACGGCGGTCAGGAACGGAGGTTGGTCGAAACCTTCGAGGCTCCAGCCACCCGCCTGCGTGCCGGTGAACACGTGACCGCTGGAATCAAAGCTGGCGGAATCGGTGAAGTCTATGGTCGCGCCATAGGAGGCCGTGCCCATCATCAGCGCCAAGACCGCGGCGCCTGCAGTTCCAATGTAGTTTCTCATGCCAAATTCCCCGTTGCAAATAAGTCACGCCAGACTCATGCATCCCGATGAGCCGCACATCCATCAGATACCACAATTCGCGCCAGAATAAACCAGATTTCAAACAGATTTCTGCCTTATTGCGGTTGTGCGGAAAATAAATCCATGGGGGCGTGGGGTCGGGGTCTATCAACCTGAGGATGTAAATCGTGTTGATTTGAGATTTTTCGGACGCCTTCGACGGGGCGGGGGTCTGGAAAAAAGTGGTTTTTATTACAGCGCATTAACAGATCGCCGGTGCCCATCGGCAGACGATCTGTGCGGATGCCAGGCGGCGGCCTTCCTTGGGGCGTCTTGTGGTGCCGCCGGCCGGCCGCGCCTTACTTGTATTCGATGAGTCGACCCCGTTGCCCACCGATGCGGCGCAGATGGAATTGCATGACGCCCAGCATCTCGGGCAGCTTGCCCAGGGTCAGAAAACAGGCCCGCACCCAGTCGCCGTCGCGCAGGCCCAACCGGATCACCTGCGCAGGCCAGGCCAGCAGCAGCAGTCCCCCCCAGGGCGACACTGTGGCAGAGACCAGCGCCCCCAGCGGAACGCCCGCCCCCCAGATCAGCGCGCGGCGCATCGGGGCCACATTGTGGCGCTCGGCTGTCCGGCCGTGCAGCGCCGCCCCTTCGGCATAGGCGTGCCCCGCCCGCCGGGCCCGTGTCCACCATTGCGCAAAGCGGGTCATGGCGGCGTCGTGCCAGGTCATTTCGTGGTCGAGGCGCCAGATCTCCCAGCCGGCCTGACGCAGGCGCAGGCAAAGCTCGGGTTCCTCGCCGGCGATCAGGCCGGGATTGTAGCCCCCGACCGCCGTCAGCGCGCGGGTCCGGATCAGCGCATCGCCGCCGCAGGCGCGGGTTCGGCCCACCGGCGTATCCCATTCGCGGTCGATCAGACGGTTGTAGACCGATGCGTCCGGGTGACGTTCGCGCCGGCGGCCGCAGGCCACGGCGGCCCGGGGGTGGCTGTCCAGGAAGGCGGTGGCCGTGGCCAGCCAGCCTTCGCGCAACTCGCAATCGCCATCGACGAACTGGATATGGTCGGGCGCCTCGGCCCCGGCCAGAAGCTGCGCCAAGCCCGCATTGCGGGCCCGTGCCGCGGTGAAGGGCTGCGCGGGGTCAAGCGCGACCACCTCGGCGCCGTGGCGGCGTGCCAGATCAAGGCTGCCATCGGTCGAGCCGGAATCGACATAGACCAGCCGCGCCACCCCCGAAAGCGAGCCGAGGCAGCGCGCAAGCCGCGCGCCCTCGTTGCGGCCGATCACGACAGCGGCGACGATGGGGCCGCTCATGCGCGGAACGGATAGCAGGCCGACAGCGCCGGATGGCCGGGAAAGGCCCGGGCAAGCTCGGTGTGGTCGGCGGCAAAGATGTCTTCCAGCCGGCGGCGCGTCTCGGGGGAAAGCTGCGGCCGTTCGGTGAAGCTGCGCTTGCGCTTCACCCATTCTCGCAGCGATTTCGGCACCAGCGTCCGCCGCAGTGCCGTGGCCCAGGGGCTGTTCACCAGCAGCTGGTGGGCGGGCAGGTGGCGAAAGCGGTCCTCGGCGCTGTTGCGGGCGCCGATGGCGTCATCCCAATGCAGCGGGCCGGGTGCCCCGATGAAGCGGCCGATGCGGCCCAGTTCCGCCTGCGGATCGGCCTTGAGCTGTTCAAGGCTGGTCAGCAGCACCGCCCCCGCGCCGTAGGCCTGAAGGAAGGGCGCGATCTGCATCCCATAGCGGCCATATTCCACCAGTTCGGGATGCATCCCGATCGCCCGGTCAAGGTCGGTCCGGATCACCCGGTGGCTGGTCTCGTGGATGAAATGCGAGATCACGCGGTCAAGCGGATTGCGGATCATGTAGATCAGCTTCGGCGCCGCCAGCATCCGCGTCATGCGCGCGATGGTCTGCGGATGGGTGGGCAGCTTGGTGTAATGGGTGCTGGCCTCGCCCTTCAGATCGCCGGGGGCGGCGGCGGCGAACAGGCTTTCATACCAGCCCGCGCCGCGGGCATGGATGGCATCGTCGGAAAAGAAGTTCGGCTCTTTCGGGTCGGTCATGAACAGGCCGGGCTGGGCGGCCAGTTGCGCCGCCAGCGTGGTGGTGCCGCATTTCATCGCGCCGATCAGCAGGAAGTCGGGAAGCGCCATCGCCCTATTCCCCCGGTGCCAGACGGGGGCCAAGCGGCCGAAGCGCATTGATCCAGATGTCGCGGCCCTGTCTTTCGGGCAGCGGCGAGCCGGGCTTGCCCAGCAGGCGGGCACCATGGGCGACGCCCCGGCCCAGATACCACATCAGATTGGCCAGAATGACCCCGCCCCAGCCATGCGCCTGATAGAAAAACCGCGTGCGCGAGGCATAGTAATAGCCCGGCAGGCGCTTGCGGGCGCTGACCAGCGCCTTGACCGGGCCGCTGCCGCCGCGGAAATGCACCGCCCGCGCGTCGGGGACATGAACGATGCCCCAGCCGGCACGACGGGCGCGCAGGCAATATTCGGTATCCTCGTAGTAAAGGAAGTAGCCCTCGTCCATCGGGCCCAGCTCATCGACCATGCGCCCGCGCAGCAGGATGCAGGCGAAGGATGCCCATTCGATGGCGGCGGGGTCGGGATGGGGCCCCAGCGCCACTTCGTGACGCTTGAAAAGCCAGGTGACGGGGCCCTTGCGGGCCGAGCCCACCAGTTCGCCCAAAGGCGAGGGGAAGCGGAAGCACGAGGTCTGGATCGTGCCGTCCTCGTGCTCGATGCGGGGAGCGAACAGCCCGGCTTCGGGATGGGCGGCCAGGGCCGCCGCAATCCGGTCGAAAAAGCCCGGCCGCAGCAGCGCATCCGAATTCAGGATCAGATAGGCATCCGCCGTCCGCGTCCGCATGCCGATGTTGTGGCCGCCGGAAAAGCCGGTGTTCCTGGGCGATTTCACCAGCGTGACCGGCAGCGGCGCGGGCTGCGCGGCGATCCAGTCCGCGATTGTCTCGGCCGAGCCGTCGCCCGAGGCATTGTCGACCACGACGACATGCACCTCGTGCCCGGCCGCGGCTTCAAGCACCGAGCGGATGCATTGAAGGGTCAGCGCGCCGGTTCGGTAATTGATGATGGAAACGACGAAGGAGCAGCTCATTCAGGAATCGGTTCTTTCGTGAAGGTATTTCTGCCGCGTGTAACGGGCGCTGTATTGCGGCGAAAGCCGGGGCTCGGGCCCGGCGGCGGTCGGGGCCGCGTCCGCAATCGGCGGATCGGCCGTCGGGGCGGCATCCCCGGACCTTGCTGCGGCACGGCTTGACGACAGCTCCAGCCGGCCCATCAGCGCGCCCGCGATCAGCCATGTCACCGGCGTGCGGGTCGCATTGGGGATCAGGTCGACCATGTTGGCGGCAAGGATCAGGCCCAGAAAGGCAGTGGGCGCCCCCACCCCGCGGGCTCGCTGCCGAAACGCCAGCAGGATCAGTGGCAGGCCAAGCAGGCCGAACTGGGCCAGATAGCCGATCCAGCCGCTTCTGCCGATCACGATCACCCAAAGTCCGTCGGTGGTGCTGATGTCGCGGCCATCCTCGTCGAAGACCCGGCCCCGGCTCCAGCCACCCCAGCCGGCCAGCGGACGCTCGTTGGCTTTCTCCAGCAGGATGTCCTCGTTCGCGGTCCGGTAGACGAACGACCGGCGGCGTTCGTCGCTGATCGTGCCCACCCAGCTTGCGATCCTGTCCACCGGGACCAGATCCGCGCCGCGAAGCACCGGATAGGTCAGCATGATCGCGGCGATGACCGCGGTCGACAGCAGCACGATCCGCACGGGAAAGGCCAGGATCAGGCCGCCGGCGCAGATCGCGATCAGAAGCGCGCCGAAACTGTTGGACAGCGCAAGGGTGGCAAACAGCCAGCCCGCCGCCGCCAGATAGCGCAGCCTTGTGGCGCCCGAAGACAGCCGCGTCATCCCGAGTGCGGCAAGGAAGGTGCCGGCCATGAAGATGGCCAGCCAAAGCCCGTGATGCAGGAAGACCAGCGGCCGGAAACCATTGCCGCGGATGTGCTGGATCCAGCTGTGGGGGAAGAAGCCGTAGACCATCCGGTTGAGCTGCGGCGACATGTGGATCTCGTAAAGGACAAGAACCGAGTAAAGCAGCCCCGCAAGACAGAGGATGCGCAGCAGCGTGCGGTGCCCGTCGTCATCGGCCAGGAACTTGCGGGCCAGCAGGAACGGCAGCAGCATCACCAGACTGGTGAGGATGGCCGAAAAGCCGCTGTAGAGCTGGATGGCGGGCAGGGTGGTGTCGCCATAGACCAGCCGGTCACCGTTGGTCAGCACGGTCAGGATGCTGCCGATGAACAGCATGGCCAGCAGCAGATGCGAGACCGGGGTCCGTGGCAGCCAGCCCGGCAGGATCGTGGCCGTGGGTCCGGACCGGGCACGGCTGGCACGGCTGGCATGTCCGGCCGTCCCCGCGAAGATCAGCGCCATCGCCATCGCCGTGATGGCGGGCATCGAATCCTTGTCGATGGTGGGCAGCAGCGGTGCGTTGATCGAAGGCTCGCCGGGCAGCAACAGATAACCCGCGATGATGGCTGTCGCCACCGCGGCGGCCGGGGACAGGGTCCGGAACAGGATCAGCACCACCAGCGGCCAGGAGAACAGCGCGATCTCGGGCATCAGCATGGGCGGACCGCCTTTCTGACCGAACGCCGGTGGGGCGGCCGTCGCAGGGTCCGGGAAAACCGCATGGCCGGGGTCATCCTCGCCCCTGCGCCTGCCGGCTTTTCAGCGCCTGGCCGAAGGCCTGCGGCAGCACGGCAAAGCAGGCGCCATAGCGCGCCGCCAGCCGCCTGGGGTTCATCGCCAGCCGCCACAGCCATTCCAGTGCCAGCCGCCGCAACAGCCGCGGCGCCCGCACCTGCCGGCCGGACAGGAAGTCGAGCCCGGCCCCGATCGAGACAAAGCCCACCCCGGGCAGCCGGTCCTGCGCCCGGGCGGCAAAGATCTCTTGTTTGGGCGCCCCGAGCGCCAGCAGGCAGAGCCTTGCGCCGCTGCGGGCGATCCGGTCGAGGCAGGGCCCGATCTCGGCCCCCTCGGGGTCGAAGCCCATCGGCGGCGCGATCCGTGCCACCACCCGCAGCCCGGGATGGCGCGCCACAAGCACCTCGGCCGCCCGGTCCAGCGTGTCCGCCGTCGAACCCAGGAAGGCCACCGGAATGTCCTTTTGCGCGGCCAGTTGCGCCAAAGGTCCGATCAGCTCTGAACCGGGCACCAGATCCACCCGCTGCCCGGCAAGCCGCGACAGCCAGACGATCGGATTGCCGTCGGCGGTGACATGGCTGTGGGCGCGGTAAGCGCGGCAAAAGGCCGGATCGCGGCCCAGCTTCACCACATGATCGAGGTTGAGCGTGGCCACCGTGAAGCCGTGCCCGGCATCAAGGCGGCGGTCGAGATCGGCCAGCAGATCCGCCTGCGTGGCCACGTTCACCCGCACCCCATCGCCGCCATCCTTCGCGGCAGAGGCGCCCATGTCCGACCAGTCCAGCATCCGTCGATCTCCATGCCCTTGCGGCCGACCCCAGCAATACCCCGACCCGGTGCAGGATCAAACCGCATCGGGTCGATTTTGCGCATTCCGGGCCGGCGGCGGCCCGGTTGCAGGGTCTTTGGCCGGTGTCAGTCGCAAAGCCCCGCCACAAGACAGCGTTCGAACCGCTCGGCCGCCTCGTCCCAAGTGTAGCTCTGTGCCCGGGCAAGGGCGGCATCCGACATGGCCTTCCAGGCCGCGGGCGACAGCGAGAGCACATCCGCCAGCCGTTCCCCCAGTGCCGTGCTGTCTTCGACATCGACGATGTGACCGTTCACCCCTTCGGTCACGATCTCGACCGCGCCGCCGATCCGGGTCGAGACCACCGGGCAGCGGCAGGCCATCGCCTCGGACGGCGGCAGATGAAAGCCCTCGGTCCGGCTGCCGCACAGCCACACGTCGCAGGCGGCATAGATGTCGCGAAGCCGGTCCTGATCGGGGCGCAGGTGGAACTCGGACCCTTGGGGCAGGGGCAGCGCGGGATCGACGGGATGTTCGCCAAAGGCCACCACGCGCAGGTCCGGCACCCGCTGCCGTGCGATCCTGATCGCGGCAAGGCTGATGTCCACACCCTTCATCGGCTTTGTCGAATACAGCAGCCCCACCGTGGGCACCGCGTTCCTGTCGCGTTCGGGGGCGTGGAACTGCGCCATGTCCACGCTGTTCTCGATGATCGCCACATCCCGGTCGCCGTAAAGCGTGGCCATGGTCTCGGCCAGCCACTGCGAGATCGTGATCTTCCGCATCGGCAGGAAGTAGCTGCCCCGCGACAGGTGCCAGGGCAGGTGGTCATGCACCTCGTGATGCTGGATGAAGTAGAAGTGCCGGCCCTTGGACGGCGGCAGTGCCGAGACCGCGAAGGCCGTGCTCCACCAGGTCGCGACGATGGCATCGGCATCGGGGATCAGATCGGGGTTCAGGGGAAGGGGCTTGTCGATGACGATATGCCGGTCGCCCAGGAAATCGAGCAGCGTGGTGTCGGATTTCTTGCGCCCCTGCCGGAATCCATGACGGGCCAGTTGCATCAGCCGGTGTGACCGCGAAGACGCGCGAGGGCACAGCGAGATCACCCGGACATCATGCCCCCGTTCCAGCAGCTTTCCGGCATAGATGGCAACCACACGTACCCCCCCTGCAAGGGATGGGATGGGAAGAACGAATGTGATTTTCATGCAGGCCGCTCCGGCTGTGATGTCCGTTGTCCTAGTGGACAGGCCCCGGTCTGACAACCGCCAGCCCCCCCGAACGGTACCCTTACGGCGTGTTGGTGAATCTTCGGGAAGATGGCGGCCCTGACACCTGCGCCAGCGCCCCGGCTGCGCTTTGCCGATCCGCGCTGTCCCGCCATGATGGAGATCCAGATGACCGATCACTTCGCCCATTGCGTTCCCGGTCTCGAAAGCCCCGCCAGCCACCTTGAAGAGGTGATCCCCAGCGATACCGCCAACCTGAGCAACGTCAGCCGGGCGCTGAACGTTGCGATCTCGGGCGCCGTGCGGATCACCACCTGCGGCGGCGATATCGCCACCGTGACGATCGCCGCCGGAACCGCCTTCCCGGTCCGCGCCTGCCGGGTCTGGGCGACCGGCACCACCGCCACCGGCATCGTGGCGATGTTCTGATGATCAGTCTTGCTCTTGCCCTTGGCGCGGGGACCCCCCTGGAGCCGGCGGCCGCAGCCAGCGCCGTCTTTACCGCCCATGTCCGTCCCGCGATCCTTGCGGTGAGGGACGATACAAGCCTTGCCGAGACGCTTCCCGTCTCGGCCACCGATCCGGCGAACTACCTGTCCCGCAAGGGCGCGATCGTTTCCGCCACGGCGGAATGGTCCGTCGATGCCGGTCCGTGGACCCTGGACGGGACGGCAAGGGTGCGCACCGGCGCCGCGGTCCGGGCCCGCGTCGCGGTCGTGGACAGTGCCGGAAACGCCTTTGTCTTTGGTGCGGGCACGACGGTTGTCCTGCCGCAGGCGCCGCGGCTTGCGGCCCCGCTTGCCGCCGTCCTGTCCGAGCGTGGCCAGACGCTGGCCCCGGTCGAGGCGGGGGCGGCCTTCACCGGCGAGGGGCTGAGCTTCACGCTTGCGCCGGTCTCGGCCGACATTGCGGCCCTGGGGCTGGCGCTTGATGCCGCGACAGGGCGGATTTCCGGCCGGCCCACCACTCTGGTCGCCGCGGCGCCCGTCGTGGTGCGGGCCGTGAATGCCGGCGGCCAGGCCGAAGCGGGCTTTGCGCTGACGGTGGCCGACCAGCCCGAGCCGATGGCTGCCCCCGCCGTCACCGCCTCGGGGGCGGGCGGGGTGCTTGTTGCCCGTGCCGCGGCCCCGGCCGACAACCATGCCCCCATCCTGCGTTACGATCTGCGTCATTCGACCGATGGGACGACCTGGACCGAGGTCACCGCCATTGCGGAACTCTGGACATTGACGGGCCTTGCCGCCGGCATCCCCTGTCATGTCCAGACCCGCGCGGTGAACGCGCTGGGGGTGGGCCCATGGTCGGCATCCGGCAGCGCCATCGTGCCGGTGGTTGCGGTCCTTGCCTCGCGTCCGCCCGCGATGGCGCCGCTTTACGAAGGCCAGTCGGTGCAGGATGTGCCCTTCCATGCCGAGATGATCGCACCGGCGAATTTCACGGTCGAGGGTGACAGCATCGCCACGGTTTCGGTGACGTTTCTGGGCGATGCGGTCTCGGCTGACCAACCGCTGCTGGAAGGCCAGCGGGCGGGTTTCCAGGTCACGGTGCGCACGACCGGGGGCGCCGAGCGGGCCTTTGCCACCGATCCTGTCACCGTCCAGTATGCCTCTCGGTTGCAGACCGACAGTGACAACACCCTGATCCTTGATATCAACAGCCTCGTGCCGTCGGACCAAGGCGTGCCGGTCTCGGTCACCAGCGGGGCGTATGCCCTGGCGCGGACATGGCCTGTGCTGGTGTCGCAGGACAATCTGGCGGCCGGGCCGGTCAGTCTTCTGCCGCCGCGGCTGTTCGGAACCGCAATGGTCGGTGAGACCCTGACGGCTGAAAGCGGGCTGTGGACCTATGCCGAAGCTGACCCCGAGCCGGACCTGATCCTGCAATGGTGCCGCGATGGCGTGGCGATCGATGGCGCCACGGGCACGAGCCATGTGCTGACAGGCGCCGATGCCGGGGCCGCGATCACGGTGGCCGAGACCGCCATCAGCGGTTCCAGGACCGCCATGGCAATCAGCACCGCGGTCACGGTCAGCGTTCCCGATACCGTGCCGGGGCAGGTCGCGGGGCTGTCGGCCGTGGCGGGCGATGGTCAGGTGGCGCTGACATGGACGGTTCCGGCATCCGACGGCGGATCGCCGATCATCGACTACATCGTGGAATACGCCAGCGGCGCGGGCTGGTCGGTGTTTGCCGATGGCACGGGCACCGGGACAGGCGCCACCGTGATCGGGCTGACGAACGGCACCGGCTACAGCTTCCGCGTTTTGGCGGTGAATGCCATCGGCGCCGGCGAGGCGAGTGCCCCTGTGACGGCGACCCCGGCCTCGGGTTCGCTGATCCTGCCGTTCGTGGATGATTTCAACCGAGCGGATCAGTTGCTTTCGGCCTCACCGAACTGGACGGCTTTTATCGGGTCGTCGCCGGAAATCGTCGGAAACGTGCTGAAAACAAGCGCGGGCGCGGCGACCGGGGAAAACTGTGTTGTGGCGAACGTCGATCTGCCGGCGGATCAGTATGTGCAGGTGACCGTGTCGGAAAAGCTGAACGTCACGGTCAACGGCTATTTCTACGCCTTCCTGCGCTGGCAAGACCCCGGCAACTGGCTAAAAATCCGAGTGCGGGCCAACGGCGCGGCCCGTGTGCTCAAATCCGTTGGTGGGGTGGAGACGACTGTCTCGAACATTGCCAGCGTCCCTGTCCCGCTGGGCGGCACTCTCCGGGTCGAGGCACAGGGATCGACGCTGCGGGTGATCTCCGGATCGACCGTCGTCGCCACGGTGACGGACACCACCTTCCTTGGCGCCGGAAAGGCCGGCCTTGGGTTCATCAACGCCAGCGATGAGGCGGGCCTGCCGATCGGATCGCTGGATAACTTTGAGTGCGGGGCATTGTGATGCGGATCAAGTTCAAAGGCCCCGTCGCGGGCCAGCCTTTCGGCGTGTCGTCTGGCGGCAAATCCGCCTCGGTCACGGAATGGGGCGTGG
>NZ_OAOQ01000044.1 GCF_900207575.1 Cereibacter ovatus | reverse complement strand
GCAAGCATGCGAGGAACGGAATGCTGTCACCAGTCGAGTTCGAACGGCAGAGGAAGATGACACACGAAGGTGTCTAAGAAACTCGGGGCTATTCAGTCACGATCTTATCTTCGTGTCCACGAAACCGGCAGCAGGCCAGACTGTCGCCCACTTCCGTGATCCCGCAATTGGTATCGTGAGGAAATAATTGGTCACACAACAGCAGATAAGCCAATGAAATTCGCAATGCCCCCCTTGCAATCCCCCGCGCCACAGTTTAACCCCCCACCCATGGTCGGAGCGTAGCGCAGCCTGGTAGCGCACCTGCTTCGGGAGCAGGGGGTCGGAGGTTCGAATCCTCTCGCTCCGACCAATTTCCCGTATAGTAACAAGCGCTTGGCAACGCCCCTCGGCGCACTACACACCGCTTGGACCGATCCCGTAAGCAAGTGATAAGCAGCGGGGACCCTTCGGGCGACTCGCTCAGAAAAACACCCCGGGAGCCATCCCCCGAGGTGCTACAGCGTCGAGACCTGAAAAGAGGCAAGCCCCCGCTGCTGCGTCCGTTGGATTTACCGAGGAACTGGACGCTATGCCTCGTCGGGGATGGCGCCCCCGCGCCGTGGAAGCCCACAGTCTCCTTCACTACGGCGGTTGAGTCGGGTGGCATCCTTCGCACATGCGCTGGCGGATCACGTCCTGAGAGAAGTAGGCCTTGCCGCACCGCCAGCCGACTTGCCTGACCACACGGGGCGGCCGGAAGTCGTGGTCAAGAGCAGGTTCGCGGCGCTTGCGCAGGTCACGTCCGTCAAGCTGGTGTAATTTCCCGGTTGGCCTGATGCATGATCAGGCGGCTTTTGTTGTGATGCTGAGAATGGGGTCGATCTCCTCGGTGTCGATCCGGGCGAAGGCCTCGACCATCATGTGGCGGCTGGCGGTCCACCATTCGTCATTCTGCTCGAACAGGACGGCGCTGATCAGTCGCAGGATGGAGGCTTCGTTCGGGAGTTGGGAGGATCAGAAATCCTTCCAGTGGAAGGATTTCCCGACCAACGCCGACGACGTCGGTGCGGCGCTTCACTTCCTTGTTGAGACGCTCGATTGGGTTCGTGCTGTGAAGCTTCGTGCGGTGCTGACGGGGGAGTTCGCGCCGGTCCGCGAAGCGGCAAACTGTCCGGTGGACAGTTTGAGGCAAGAACGGGCGGAGCCCGATGCAGACCAGGACGTCGTGCTCGCTGGTGTCCATCAGATCAGCCAGCTTCGGCCAGCGTGGGCGCAGTTGCTCGGCCACCTTGCGCCAGGTCTCGCCGGCATGAGCGCGGTCGGGCTGGTCGAAGGCCTGCCGGATCGCGGCGGCGACGACGGTGTGCTGGCCGCGGGAGACGTGCGCCAATGCGGTCCTTATCCAGTGAACGCGGCAGCGCTGCCCGTTCCGGCTACGATCGATCCACTGGATCGATCGCTTCACGCCTCCACCTTCGAACACCCGGGCGATGGCGGCCTTGAGGCCGGTGTGGGTCGAGGTGGGGCACGAAACGGTCCGGGGGACCGTTTCGCCGCCGAGGGCTGATCACCAGCCTGACCCCGCCCAGACCACGGGCTTTCAGGGACCGCGAGGCACCTCGGTCCAGAACGTCTCGGCTTCGGACGGGCCGATGCCCAGGCCGATGATCTCCCGGCGGCCTTCGGTGTTGGCAGCCACGGCGATTATCGCCGCGACCGGCACGATGCGGCCGCCTTGGCGGACCTTCAGATAGGTGGCGTCCAGCCAGAGATAGGGCCAGTCCCCGGTCAGTGGGCGGTTCAGGAACTCGCCCACTCTCTCATCATTCGCCGGGAAAACGATTCCCCGGATCGTTTTCTGGCCCGGCTCATTCCTTGCTCAGCTTCGACACGGTGCTCTTCGAGATGCCGCTCAGGCCCATCGCCAGGAGAAGGTCGTCAACACCTTGCGACCCGCCACTGTGGTCACGACGAACAGATCGCCGGGGTCCGGGTGCCAGCGCCACCACGCGACCGCCGCCGGGGGGGCCAGATGTTCATCCGGCGCGGCCGATCGTTTCCGCCACCTGTGGGTCATCTCGGCGGCAGGGTCTATTATCCGCGGTGGTGTCGATGCCCACCAGCGCGCGGCGTATGACTTCGTGACAACATGTCGTGTCCAAGACCCACCGGCCTCTTGCGTGCCGTCTTGCCTGCCCTAAAGTCGATCCGTTCTTGAAAGCGGGATAGCCGAATGCATTCGATCTTCAGCCACAGCGCCCTTGCCCTTGCCGCCCTTCTGGCGGCATCCCCGGCACTGGCCGCGCCTTGCAGCGACACCGGCAGCAATTACGAGGCGTGGAAGCCGGTCATGGCGCAGGAGGCCGCTGCCGCGGGCGTCGGGCGTCGTGGGATCGATGCGCTGATGGCCACCGGCTATTCCTCGCGCACCATCGCCGCCGATCGCAACCAGAAAAGCTTCCGCTACAGCCTGGATAAGTTCATGCAGGTGCGCGGCGCTGCCACCATTGTCCAGCAGGGGCGGGCGCGGAAGGCGAAAAACGCGCAGTTCTACGCCTCGCTTGAGCAACGCTATGGCGTGCCCGCGGGCGTCCTGCTGGCGATCCACGGGATGGAAACCGGATTCGGTGGCTTCATGGGCGACACCAACGTGGTGTCGGCCATTGCCACGCTGGCTTATGACTGCCGCCGGTCAGAGTTTTTCACCCCGCATCTGCTGGCGGCGCTGGTGCTGGTGGATCGCGGTTCGATCACGCCGGCCTCGGTCGGGGCCAAGCATGGCGAGATCGGCCATACCCAGTTCCTGCCCGGCAACGCCCTTGCTTATGGGGTGGACGGCAACGGCGACGGTGTGGTGGATCTGATGAACCTGACCGATGCGATGGCCTCGACCGCGAATTTCCTTGCGCGGAAGGGCTGGCGGCCGGGGCTGGGCTATCAGGAGGGCGAGCCGAACTTTGCGGTGATCCGCGAGTGGAACGCCGCGACAGTTTATCAGCAGGCCATCGCCATCATGGCACGCCAGATCGACGGGTGATTTTGTCTCTTGCGCCCGCTGGACGAGTCGCTTAGACAGCCCCTCGTCCAGTGTGGCCCGTTCGTCTATCGGTTAGGACACCAGGTTTTCAACCTGGGAAGAGGGGTTCGACTCCCCTACGGGCTGCCACTTCTTCCACTAAGATATTGGAATGCATGGGGTTTTTCCTCGTGTTTGCTAACCTCTCAGCGGGGGTTAGCAGGTTTCGGGTTGTTGGCGGTGTCTTGTAGCTTCTCGAACGCGCTGTGAGCGAGCCGAACTTGGTCGGCATTCGCCGTGTAACGACGCACTTCTGCGTCGGTCTTGTGGCCGGTGATCGCCTTGATTTCGTGATGGGTGTACCCGATCAAGGAGGTTTCGGAGCGGCTCGGGGTCAGCCTGCATTCGCTCTATGCGTGGAAGCGCAAGTTCGCGAAGGCGGCCACTGGCGAGAC
>NZ_OAOQ01000015.1 GCF_900207575.1 Cereibacter ovatus | reverse complement strand
GTCTCGCCAGTGGCCGCCTTCGCGAACTTGCGCTTCCACGCATAGAGCGAATGCAGGCTGACCCCGAGCCGCTCCGAAACCTCCTTGATCGGGTAGCCCCGCTCCGTGATCTGCGCGACCGCGTCACGCTTGAACTCGTCCGTGAAATTGCCTGTGCCCATCATGGCCTCCTTGCCTCAAAGTTAGCGAAGAAGGCGTCCAGGAAACATGGGGCTATTCACTCATTCAATTTTCAAAACAACATAACATCCATAACAGATCGTTGAAACAAAAAGGATTTCACGCGTTACGCGTGGGATGTGCCTTCATAACGGACCATAACATCGGCACGGTTCAGAGTGGCGCGCGAGTGACGGGTAACTTTGCCTTGCGTCGCCCCCTTTGGACGCCTGCGCTGTGCGCGTGCTGCAAGGGGGCTGGGGGCGCGTTGTGCGTTCGATGCGGGGACGTGTCGCGCTCGGGGGCGTCGTGCGCTGTGACGCGGATTTGCGCGCGTGTCGTGGGCGTCGTTTGTCGCGTGACGTCTGCGCGTCAGCCCCCACGTTATCCAGGTGTCAGCCTCGCTCGTCTGATTCCTCGTTTCATCGTGTTTGATCGTGTGTTTGCTCGGGCCGTCCTCGGCCATGCAGCATGATACTTGACTAGATGACTATGTGACTGGGTGCGGGGTCGATGGGAAGATGCCCCCCCCTATGTAGGTGGGGGGTGTGGGGCCAAGGCAGGGGGCTAATCGACCCACACTTGCGCCAAATTTTCGGTCGGGATTTCCCTCGGTGCAGGATTGTGCAGTCAGATCAGTTGTTTGCGAGCCTCACGCGCGCCCCGTGCGATGCTGCGCACCGACCACTGTGGAAGCTGCACAATGTTTGCCATATGTTTGCGAGCGTCTGAAATGCTACGGGGAAGCGTTGCCGCTTCCCCTGTAACTCATTGAAATCGTTTGGGATTTCTGGCTCCGGCGGTAGGGATCGAACCTACGACCAATTGATTAACAGTCAACTGCTCTACCGCTGAGCTACGCCGGAACATGTGGGCCGTATAGCAACGGGTTTCGGGGGCGTCCAGAGGGTTTTGGAACTTTTTTCAGAACTTTGTGACAGAGCCTGCCAGCCGGTAGAGCGCGGCCCTTGAAACCTTGGGATCTGCTCTCACAAGCCCCTTCGCGCAGAGATCGATCAGGTGCGCGAACAGGTTGCGCTCGGCTGCCGGAAGAAGCGCGGGCGGGGTGTCGTGATAGATCTGCGCGGTCAGATCGGGCAGTCGGGCCGGGTTGCGGGCCAATTCGGCCAGCAAAGCCGATTCGCGTTGGCGCCGGTGGGCGGCGAGCCATTCCAGACGTGCCGCGGGATCGGTGACCGGATCGCCGTGGCCCGGGTGAAGGACACGCCACGGCCGTGTCGACAGCCGCTTCAGCGAGGCCATGTAGGCGCCCATGTCACCATCGGGCGGCGACACCAGCGACGAGGCCCAGCCCATCGCGTGATCGCCCGAAAAGCAGCGGTCCTCCCAGCCGAAGCAGAGATGGTTGCCGAAATGGCCGGGGGTGTGGATCGCCTCGATCACGCCCCAGCCGGTGCCCCGCACCATCTCGGTGTCGGCAAGGCAGCGGTCCGGGACGAAAGCGGCATCGACCCCTTCGCCGCCTCCGAGGGCGGCGCTGGCCGCCAGATCCGCCATCACCGGGCTGCGTCCGGCCTCTGCGCCACCGAAGGCCAGCACCTCGGCGCCGGTCAGCCGCGCCAGAGGCCGGGCGAGGGGCGAATGGTCCAGATGGGCATGGGTGACGAGGATGCAGACGATACGCTCGCCCGGGGCCAGAGCCGACAGAATAGCCGCGCGATGGGCGGGCAGGTCGGGGCCGGGATCGATCAGCGCCAGCTCGCCCTCGCCGACGAGATAGCTGTTGGTTCCGCGGAAGGTCATGGGCGAGGGGTTGGGCGCCAGAATACGGCGCAGGCCGGGCTCCAGCCGGACACAGAGGCCGATTTCGGACGGTTCGGACATCGCTCTTTCCTCGGCTCGGGGGGGCGGCTAGGCTGGCTGCATGTTCGCCCCGCTGAAGATCCTTGTTCCCCGCAGCCTTTACGCGCGGGCCGCCCTGATCCTGATCGTGCCGATCGTCACGATCCAGCTTGTGATTTCAATAGTGTTCATCCAGCGCCACTACGAAGGCGTGACACAGCAGATGGTGCGCGGCCTGACGATCGAGTTGCGCTATCTGCTGTCCGAGGTGAATGGCGCCGCCACCGGCGCCGAAGCCGCGGCGCGTGCCCTTGCCGTGGGCAGGGCGCTGGACCTTTCCACCGGCCTGCCGGCGAACTGGCCAGTGACCGATGACCGTCGCGAATTCTGGGACCTGTCGGGGCGCGCGGTGATCATGGCGCTGCGGAACAGCTTGCCGGAACTGCGGATGGTCGATCTGACGCCGGACAACCGGGTGCGGCTGATTTTGACGTCAAGGCACGGGTTGGTGTCGGTTGCGGTGGATCGGCGGCGGGTGTCGGCGTCGAATCCGCATCAGTTGCTGGTGCTGATGATTTTCACCTCGATCCTGATGACGTTGATCGCTTATCTGTTCTTGTCCAACCAGTTGCGGCCGATCAAGCGGATGGCCGATGCGGCCGAGGCCTTCGGCAAGGGCCAGCATGTGCCCTATCGTCCGCGGGGTGCGCTGGAGGTGCGGGCTGCGGGCGCGGCCTTCGTCGAGATGCGCGCCCGGATCGAGCGTCAGATCGAGCAGCGGACGCTGATGCTGTCGGGGGTCAGCCACGACCTGCGAACACCGCTGACGCGGTTGCGGTTGGGGCTTGCGATGCTCGAGGATCAGGACGCGGCCGAAGACCTTCTGCGCGATGTGGCCGACATGGAGCGTCTGGTGAACGAATTCCTGTCCTTCGCACGCGGCGATGCGCTGGAAGATGCCGAGGATGTCGATCCGATCGCCCTTGTGACGCGGGCGGTCGAGAATGCCCACCGCGCCGGGCAGAATGTGGCGCTGGTCGAGGTCGAGGGGCAGGGCCGGATGCGGTTGCGGCCGGCTGCGGTGACACGGGCGCTAGAGAATCTTATCGGCAATGCCGTGCGCCATGGTCGCCGGGCCGAGGTTCGGGTTCTGCTGGCGGATCGCGCGTTGCGGATCGTGATCGAGGATGACGGGCCGGGCATCCCTGCCGACCGGAGGGACGAGGCGCTGCGCCCCTTCACCCGGCTGGATACTGCGCGCAACCAGAACCGCGGCGGTGGCGTGGGGCTGGGTCTTGCCATTGCCAAGGACATCGCACGCAGCCACGGCGGCACGCTGCGGCTGGGCGCAAGCGAAACGCTGGGCGGGCTGCGGGCCGAGATCGTTCTGGCGCGCTGATCCGGGCCGCAGGGCGCGGCCTTTGCTGTCAGGCGGCGGTGGGCGCGACGGGTGTCAGGGGGCGGGGGGCAGCACCGGGCCGCCTGCGGCCCGAGCGTCCTCGGCGTCGTGGGTGACAAGGATTGCGGGCAAGCCGGTCTGCCGGATCCGGTCCAGCACGAAGCCACGGATCTGGCCGCGCAGGTAGGCATCAAGCCGCGAGAACGGCTCGTCCAGAAGCAGCGCCGCAGGTTCGGCCAGCAGCGTGCGCATCAGCGCGACGCGCGCCCGCTGGCCGCCCGACAGGGTGGCGGGATCGCGGTCGGCAAAGCCCTCCAGTCCGGCCTCGGCCAGTGCGGATGCGATCCGGGCGCGGCGTGCGGCCCCGCGAAGGCCAAACGGCAGCCCAAAGCCCAGATTGCCCGCCACCGACAGATGCGGAAACAGCACATCGTCCTGAAACATCATGCCGATTCGACGCGCGCGGGGGGGACGGCCGGTCAGGTCGCGGCCGTCCAGAACGACGCGCCCGCTGGCCCGGAACGCCGGCGCCAGCGTGCCAAGGATCGCCGCCAGCGCCGTCGATTTGCCCGAACCGGACGGGCCCATGATGGTGACCACCTCGCCCGGGGCCACGGTCAGGTTCAGCTCGACCACCGTCGCCCCGTCGCGTGTGACGCGCAGCCCGTCCAGCCACAGCCCCCTCATGCCGGGGCCATCCCGCGGCGGTTGCGGAAGGCCAGTGCCGGCGCCGCCAGCGCCACGGCAAAGCAGGCCGCCGGCAGCAGCATCTGAAGCAGCGCATAGGTGCCGACGATGCGCCGGTTCCCGCCCGACGACAGCGCCACCGCCTCGGTCGTCAGCGTCACCACCCGACCGCCGCCGATCAGCAGAGTCGGCAGATACTGACCGACCGAAACCGCCATGCCGACCGCCAGCGCCGTCAGCGCCGGGGCAAGCAGCATCGGCAGGCGCAACTGCCAGAAGATCCGGGCCTCGCCCGCGCCCAGTGCCGCGGCGGCGGTGGCGATCCGCCCGTCCCATGCCCGCCACGGGCCGGACAGCGACAGAAAGACGTAGGGCAGCACAAAGACCAGATGCGCGGTGGCAACTGCCAGCGGCGTGCCGTCCAGCCCCACGGCCAGTGCCGCCGCCTGAAGCCCGGGCAGAAAAGCCACCTGCGGCACGATCAGCGGCAGGTAAAGCAGTGCCATCGCGCCCGCGCCGGGGCGAAGCCCGTGCCGCGTCTCGGTCTCCAGACAGGTCAGCGTCAGCGCCAGCGCCGCCAGCGCCGCCGCCAGCGCCAGCCCCAGCGTCATCGCCGTATCCGCCACCAGATCGGGCGCCGCGGCGACCCATGTCCGCAGGCTGAGCGTTTCGGGCAGTGCCGCGGGGAAAGCCCACATCCCCGCCACCGACCAGATCGCCAACCCCGCCAGCCCCGCGCCCACCGCGCCCACGGTCAGCGCCGCCATCCCAAGCGCCAGCAGCCGCAGCGCCGCATCCAGCCACACCAGTCGCAGGCCCAAAGCCGCGGCCCGCAGCAGCCCGCGACGCAGCACGGCTTCGGCCAGCCGCCACAGCGCCAGTGCCGCCACCACCAGCCCCAGTTGCAAGGCCGCCGCCGCCGCCGCACGGGCACGCTCGGCCAGCGCGGGGTCGGCCATCCACAGCGCGATCTGCGCCGACAGCGTCGGCGGGCGTGTCGGGCCAAGGATCATCGCCATCTCGACCGCGGTCATCGAGTAGGCCAGCACCGCATAGACCGGCAACCGGATCTGGGCGTAAAGCGCGGGCAGCACCGCAAAGGCCCAGCCTGCGGCGCGGCCGTGGCCCAGGCTCTCGGCCAGCAGCATCCGGCGCGGCGCGTCGGTCTGGGGCAGGGCGGCCAGCGCCATCAGCAAAAGGAACGGCACCTCTTTCGCCACCAGCCCCGCGATCAGCGCAAGGCCGGCGGGGTCGTTCAGCGTCAGCAGGTCGGGCGGCTCGGCCCAGCCGGTGGCCCAGGGCGACAGCGCCCGCACGATCCAGCCCGAAGGCGCCAGCAGGAACGCCAGCCCCAGCGCCACCGCCGCATGGGGCACCGCCAGCAGCGGCGACAACAGCCGCATCAGCGCGCTGAAGGCGCGCGTTCCCGGCAGCAGCGCAAGGATCAGCAACGTCAGCGCCAGCGCCAGCACGGTCGAGATCAGCCCGGTGGCCAGCGACAGCCTGACCGCTGCGCCAAGCCCCGGCCAGTCGGCCAGTGCGCGGAAGGCGTCAAGGCCGCCGCCCGTGCCCAAGCCGAAGGCCGGCGCCACGGTTCCGGTCAATCCCGCGAGCACGGGGCCGGCAATCACAAGCAGCGTCAGCCGGGGCGCCTGTCGCAGCAGGGCGCCGCCGGGGTGCCTCATTCGGCGGACCCGTAGCGGCGGACCCAGTCTTCTGCGATCCGCTCCATCCAGCTGGCGTGGGGTTCCAGCAGGGTGGGGCCAAGGTCGGCGGGTGGCAGTGTGGCGGGGCCAAGGTCAAGCGCGTCGAACCGGGCGCGATCCTCGGGCGACAGCGCCCCGAGGTCCAGCACGGTCTGGAATCCCAGCACCGCGGGATCCTGAGCCCGGGCCTGAACCGTCGGATCCAGCAGAAGGTTCGCGATCACCTTTGCGCCGGCCTCGTGCGCGGCGTTGAAGGGGATGGCCACGAAGCTGGCATTGCCGATGGTGCCGCCGTCCAGGACAAACGTCCGCACCGTTGCCGGCAGCTCGCCTGCCGCGATCGCCGCCGACGCCCGGCCGGGGTTGAAGGCGAACGAGATCGCAACCTCGCCATCGGCCAGAAGCTGGGCCATTGCCGGCTCGTTTCGGGGGAAGGCGCGGCCTTCGCGCCACAGATTCGGCGCGGCCTCGTCCAGCCAGGCCCAGAGCGGCGCGGTCACCGCCTCATAGCTGGCGGGATCGACGGGTTCTTGCAGCACGGACGGGTCGGGGGTCAGGCCGTGCAGCACCTGTTTCAGAAAGGTCGTGCCCAGATAATCCGGCGGCTGGGGATAGGTGAAACGGCCGGGATTGGCCTTGATCCAGTCAAGCAGCCCCGCCAGCGTTCGCGGCGAATCGGGCAGGCGGGCACTGTCATGTTCGAACACCAGCCGAGCCATGGCCCAGGGGCTTTCCAGACCCTCGGTCGGCTCGGTGAAATCGGTGATGACGGCGGGCTTGCCCACCACATCGACAAGGCGCCAGTTCGGCAGGCGTTCGGCAAAGGGCGCCGACAGCACCCCTTGCGCCTTCATCGCGGCGAAATTCTCGCCGTTGATCCAGATCAGATCCACCGCCCCGCCCGTGGTGCGCCCGGCCTGCTTTTCGGCCAGCACGCGCGCCACCGCATCGGTGGTATCGGCCAGCTTCACCTGTTCCAGCCGGACGCCGTGGCGGTCCAGCGCCTGATCGCCCACCCAGTCGATGAAGGCGTTGATCTTCGGATCGCCCCCCCATGCGTGCCAGTAGACGGTCTGGCCGCGGGCCTCGGCCAGAACCGTGTCCCAGTCCGAGGCCGTGGCAGGCAGGGCCGCAAGGCAGGCAAGGGCCGTGGCGAACAGTCGGGCGAACATCGGGCTCTCCTTCATCGGGTCAGGTTTTGCTTACCCCGGCGGGGGGCGTTTTCGCAACGGACGGTTGCCAGCCCGCGGCGCTTGGGCGAAACAGAGGTGACAGCCCTGCGAGGCCCCATGCTTGACGGCCTGATGCGCCGCCTGATCGACCCGCCCCTGAACCGCGCCGGACGGATGCTGGCCGCGCGCGGCATCGGCGCGGATGCCGTGACGCTGGCGGGGCTGGGCGCGGGGTTGCTGGCGGCGGGGCTGCTGGCGGCTGGGGCGCCGGGCTGGGGGGCGATTCTTCCTCTGGTTGCGGGGCGGCTGGCCGACGGGCTGGATGGCGCCATCGCACGGGCGACGCGCAAGACCGATTTCGGCGGTTTTCTCGACATTGCCTGCGATTTCCTGTTCTACGCCGCGATCCCGCTGGCCTTCGTGCTGCGCGATCCGGCAAACGGGGCGGCCGGGGCGTTCCTGCTGGCCTCGTTCTACGTCAACGGCGCGACTTTCCTTGGTTTTGCGGTTCTGGCCGCCAAACGAGGCATGGACAGCAACGCGCGCGGCGAGAAGTCGCTTTATTTCACCGCCGGGTTGCTGGAAGGCAGCGAAACCATCGCCTTTTTCCTGTTCATCTGCCTGTTTCCGGGGCTTTTCATGCCCGCGGCCTGGGTTTTCGGCGGACTTTGCTTCGTCACGGCGGCCAGCCGCGTCATGCTGGCCCGCCGCCTGTTCGTCGATCTGCCGCCCGAGCCGCCGTTTCGATAGAAAAGTTCATTTCCGCCCCCCGCCCTTGCGGGTGCCCGAGCGCGCCACTAAGATTCGAGTAACTGGTTGACGATAATCCTTGCACAAGTCACGGGACAGCAGGCGCACATGAAAGACCCTATCGATCTCTACATGAACACTCTTGTGCCGATGGTGGTCGAACAGACCAGCCGTGGCGAAAGGGCCTATGACATCTTCAGCCGGATGCTGAAGGAACGGATCATCTTCCTGTCGGGCCCGGTGCATGACGGCATGTCGTCGCTGATCTGCGCGCAGCTTCTGTTCCTTGAGGCGGAAAACCCCTCGAAGGAAATCGCGATGTATATCAACTCGCCGGGCGGGGTTGTGACGTCGGGCCTGTCGATCTACGACACGATGCAATACATCAAACCCAAGGTCTCGACGCTGGTGATCGGGCAGGCGGCCTCGATGGGGTCGCTGCTGCTGACGGCGGGCGAAAAGGGGATGCGCTTCTCGCTGCCCAACAGCCGGGTGATGGTGCACCAGCCCTCGGGCGGCTATCAGGGTCAGGCCACCGACATCATGATCCACGCGCGCGAAACCGAAAAGCTGAAGCGGCGCTTGAACGAGATCTATGTCAAGCACACCGGCCAGGATCTCGAAACGGTCGAGGCCGCGCTGGAACGCGACAACTTCATGTCAGCGGAAGACGCCAAGGCCTGGGGCCTGATCGACGAGATCCTGGAAAGCCGGGGCAAGATGGACGACACGTCCAAGTGACGGTCACGCCCCCGTGGCGGGTGCCGCGGGGGCGATTTGGCGTTGTGAAGGTCTGGGGCTTGGCCTAGACTTTCGCTTCAGGCCGGCAGGCCACAAGGCGCACGGCAGAGGACGACGATGGCTAACAATTCTGGCAGCGACAGCAAGAACACGCTCTACTGCTCTTTCTGCGGCAAGAGCCAGCATGAGGTGCGCAAGCTGATCGCAGGACCGACGGTGTTCATCTGTGATGAGTGCGTCGAGCTCTGTATGGACATCATCCGCGAGGAAACGAAGTCGAGCGGTCTGAAATCGGCCGACGGCGTGCCAACCCCGCGTGAGATCTGCAAGGTTCTGGACGATTATGTGATCGGCCAGATGCACGCCAAGCGCGTGCTGTCGGTGGCGGTTCACAACCACTACAAACGGCTGAACCATTCGTCCAAGACCGACATCGAACTGTCAAAGTCGAACATCCTGCTGATCGGCCCCACCGGCTGCGGCAAGACGCTTCTGGCGCAGACGCTGGCACGCATTCTGGACGTGCCCTTCACCATGGCGGATGCGACCACGCTGACCGAAGCGGGCTATGTCGGCGAGGATGTGGAAAACATCATCCTCAAGCTGTTGCAGGCATCCGAATACAATGTCGAACGCGCACAGCGCGGCATCGTCTATATCGACGAGGTCGACAAGATCACCCGCAAGTCCGACAACCCCTCGATCACCCGCGACGTATCGGGCGAGGGCGTGCAGCAGGCGCTTCTGAAGATTATGGAAGGCACGGTGGCCAGCGTTCCGCCGCAGGGCGGGCGCAAACATCCGCAGCAGGAATTCCTGCAAGTCGACACGACGAACATCCTGTTCATCTGTGGCGGCGCCTTTGCCGGACTTGAAAAGATCATCGCTCAGCGCGGCAAGGGATCGGGCATCGGCTTCGGTGCCGATGTGAAAGACCCTGACGCCCGTGGCGTGGGCGAATTGTTCAAGGAACTCGAACCCGAGGATCTGCTGAAGTTCGGTCTGATCCCGGAATTTGTTGGCCGTCTGCCGGTGATCGCCACGCTGACCGATCTGGACGAGGCCGCTCTGGTCACCATCCTGACGGAACCCAAGAATGCGCTGGTGAAACAGTATCAGCGCCTGTTCGAGATCGAGGGCGTGAAGCTGACCTTCACCCCGGACGCTCTGGTTGCGATCGCCAAGCGCGCGATCAAGCGCAAGACCGGCGCGCGGGGCCTGCGCTCGATCATGGAGGACATCCTGCTCGACACGATGTTCGAACTTCCGGGTCTTGAGGGGGTGGAAGAAGTCGTGGTGAACGAAGAGGCGGTGAACAGCGGCGCCAAACCGCTGCTGATCTATACCGAACTCACCAAGAAAAAGGATGCCACCGCCAGCTAACCCGGCGACCGGCAGAAAAAGGCGGGCCTTGGCCCGCCTTCTTCTTTTCTGCCGTTGGCGCTGGACCTCGGCGCCGGCATTTGCCATATCGGGGCGACAGATTTCGGAGGCTCGCGGATGTCCCTTCTCAAGCGTGCGATCACCTGGTGGACAGGCCAGTCCATCGGCACCCAGCTTTTCACCTGGCGCAACGGCGTGAAGGTGGGCGAGGATGAGCAGGGCAACATCTTCTACGCCTCGAAAGACGGCAAGCGCCGCTGGGTGATCTTCAACGGCGAGATCGAAGCCAGCCGGATCAGCCCCGATTGGCACGGATGGTTGCACAACACCTGGGACGAGCCGCCGACCTCGCGTCCGCTGGCCCACAAGCCATGGGAAAAACCGCATGTCGAGAACCTGACCGGAACCGACGCGGCCTATGTTCCGCCGGGATCGATCCGCCGCCCCGAACCCGTCGCGCGCCGCGACTACGAGGCATGGCAACCCGAGTGATGGCCGAGAATCGTTCAGAAGTTCTGGCCGGGGCAGCGGTGCTTGCGGCGGCCATAGGTTTTCTTGTCTATGCCGGGCAGGTTGCCGGCCTGTCGCGTGACAGTGGCAGCTATCCGCTGAAGGCCAGTTTCCGCTCGGTCGAAGGGATCACGGTCGGCACCGATGTCCGCCTTGCCGGCGTCAAGATCGGCACCGTCACCGACCTTGCGCTGAACCCCCAGACCTATTTCGCCGATGCCACCATTTCGGTGCGCAACGGGATCGAGATCCCATCCGATTCGGCGATCCTGATTTCGTCCGAGGGGCTGTTGGGCGGCAACTTCGTCGAACTGGTGCCGGGGGGCGCGCTCGATGTTCTGGGGGCCGGAGACGAGATCGAGGATACCCAGGGCGCCGTCAGTCTGATTACCCTGCTGATGAAATTCGTCGGCAGCGGGTCAGACGATGCTGCCGAGCCGAGCGGGGGCAAATGAGGTTCCTTACCGCGCTTCTGCTTCTGTCCGCACCCGCTTTTGCGCAGGATGTGCAGACGACGGATGCGCCCGGCGCACTGTTGCGCTGGCTGGACAAGATGTCGGGCGAAACCGCGGATGTCGAACTGGCCGTCGGCCAGTCGGCGGTCAGCGGCCATCTGACGATCCGGCTGGATGCCTGCCGCTATCCTTCGGCCGACCCGGCGTCGGACGCGTTCGGCCTTCTGACGATCCGGGATGCGCGCGCCTTGGATCCGATTTTCGCGGGCTGGATGATCGCGTCAAGCCCGGCGCTGTCTGCGCTGGATCATCCGCGCTATGACGTCTGGCTGTTGCGGTGCAGCACCATGGCCGGATCGGCCGAATAACCGTCCGGCGTAAAATTCGCACGTCCGTGCAATGCCTTGGCAAGGCGGCGGTGATACTCGGCGCGCGAAATCTCGATCGCACCGAGCGAGGCGAGATGCGGGGTCAGGAACTGCGTGTCGAACAGCACGAAGCCGCCCGCCTTCAGCCGGTCCACCAGAAACGCCAGCGCGACCTTTGACGCATCGGTGCGGCGCGAGAACATGCTTTCCCCGAAAAACGCCCGCCCAAGTGTGACGCCATAGACGCCGCCCACCAGACTGTCGCCCTCCCACACTTCCAGCGAATGGGCGTGGCCCATGGCATGAAGCCCCGCGTAAAGCGCAAAGATCGTCGGGTTGATCCAGGTCTCGTCCCGGTCGGCGCAGGCGGCGACGGTGCCGGCGAAATCCCTGTCGACCGCGATCCGCCAGCCCATCCGCCGGATGCGACGGGCAAGGCTGCGCGAGATATGGAAGCCTTCCAGCGGAAAGATCCCGCGCCGTTTCGGATCGACCCAGTGGATTTCATCCGATGTGCGCGCCTCGGCCATGGGGAAGATCCCCATGGCATAGGCCTGCAACAGAAGCTGGGTGGTCAGCGCGGGCGGGCTCATGCGCCGCCCGCGCGCGATCTTAGCCGAACTGGGCGGCGAGCCATTTTTCCAGCCAGTGGATGTTGTAGTCGCCGTGCTGGATATCGGGTTCGGCCAGCAGGGCGTGGAACAGGGGCACCGTGGTATCGACGCCGTCCACAATCAACTCGCCCAGTGCGCGATGCAGACGGGCCAGCGCCTCGGGCCGGTCGCGGCCATGCACGATCAGCTTGCCGATCAGGCTGTCGTAATAGGGCGGGATCGAATAGCCGCCATAAAGCGCCGAATCCATCCGAACACCAAGCCCGCCCGGCGCGTGGAACACCCGCACCTTGCCCGGACAGGGGGTGAAGTTCGGCAGCTTTTCCGCGTTGATCCGCACCTCGATGGCGTGGCCGTTGATTTCCAGCGCCTCTTGGTCCAGCGACATCGGCAGGCCGGCGGCGACGCGGATCTGTTCGCGCACCAGATCGACACCAAAGATCGCTTCGGTCACCGGATGTTCCACCTGAAGCCGGGTGTTCATCTCGATGAAGTAGAACTCGCCGTCTTCATAAAGGAATTCGATCGTGCCGGCGCCGATATAGTTGATGCGCGCCACGGCCTCGGCACAGATCCGGCCGATCTTCGCGCGCAGTTCGGGCGTGATGACCGGGCCGGGGGCTTCCTCGAACACTTTCTGGTGGCGGCGTTGCAACGAACAGTCACGCTCGCCCAGATGGACCGCGCGCCCCTTGCCGTCTCCGAACACCTGAATTTCGATGTGACGCGGCCGCTGGAGGTATTTCTCCATATAGACTTCGTCATTGCCAAAGGCGGCCTTGGCTTCGGAACGTGCGGTGCGGAAGGCAACCTCCAGTTCCTCGGCGTTGCGCGCGACCTTCATGCCGCGCCCGCCGCCGCCGGCCGTGGCCTTGATGATGACCGGGAAGCCGATGGATTGCGCGACACCGATCGCCGCTTCGTAATCCGGCACGCCGCCGTCGGAACCGGGAACGCAGGGCACGCCCAACGCCCGCATGGTTTCCTTGGCGGTGATCTTGTCGCCCATGATGCGGATGTGGTCGGCGGTGGGGCCGATGAACTCGATCCCGTGGTCCTGCAACGCCTGCGCGAAGGCCGCATTTTCCGACAGGAAGCCATAGCCGGGGTGGACCGCCTCGGCGCCGGTGATCTCGCAGGCCGAGATGATCGCGGCCTTGCTGAGGTAGCTGTCGGTGGACGAGGCCGGGCCGATGCAGACGCTTTCATCGGCCATGCGCACATGCATGGCGTCGGCGTCGGCGGTGGAATGGACGGCGACCGATTTGATCCCCATCTCCCGGCAGGCGCGGATCACGCGCAACGCGATCTCGCCGCGGTTGGCGATCAGGATCTTCTCGAACATTCCGGCCTCACTCGATGATCATCAGCGGCGCGCCATATTCCACCGCGGTGCCGTCACCGACGAGGATGCGCTTGACCGTGCCCGCGCGCGGGGCGGGAATGTGGTTCATGGTTTTCATCGCTTCGATGATCAGAACGGTCTGGCCTTCCGCCACCGTCGCGCCCACGGCGACGAAGGGCGTGGCACCCGGTTCGGGCGCAAGATAGGCGGTGCCGACCATGGGCGAGGTCACGCAGCCCGGATGCAGTGCCGGATCTTCGACCGCAGCGGGGGCGGCGGCAGCGGTCGGGGCCGCGACGGCGGCGGGGGCTGCCTGCATCACCGGGGCTGCGACCTGCGTCGTCACGATATTGGCCTGTTTGACCACACGCACGTCGAGGCTGTCATCCTCGCCGTATTCCCGCTTGACCGAGAGTTCCGTGAGTTCGTTCTTGTTCAGAAGCTCGGCAAGCGCCTGGATGAAGGCGACATCGGCCTCGGTGTTGTTCTTGCTCATGTCCGTCCTCGGTTGGCTTTTTTGCCGGATGGGGGCGCGCACCCCATCCGGGCGCGCGGCTTCGCTGGCTTATACGCAAGGTTCGCGGGGGTGAAAAGCGCCAGTTCGTCGCGAGAAGGCGGGGTATTGCCGCTTTTTAAGGCCACAGCGCCGGCGGACGGCGCTTCGCGGCCGTTTGGATTATTTACCGTTTGATAAAAAATCTGACCCGTGGCAGCCTGTCCCCATAAACAATAGCTCAGGGAGGGCACCACCTTGTCCACAAGCCAGCTTACCCCCGGCGTGGTGCCGGGGCGTCTGCCAGCGGAAGCCTATTGTCGGAACTTCGCCGATCTCGAGGCCCCGCTTGGCCCCCACGAGGCGCGGGTGGCGGCGGATCGCTGCTATTTCTGCCACGATGCGCCCTGCGTGACCGCCTGTCCGACCGCGATCGACATTCCGCTGTTCATCCGCCAGATCGCAACCGGCACCCCCGAGGCCGCGGCCCGCACGATCTTTTCGCAGAACATCCTTGGCGGCATGTGCGCCCGCGTCTGCCCGACCGAGCAGCTTTGCGAACAGGTCTGCGTCCGCGAGGTGGCCGAGGGCAAGCCGGTCGAGATCGCCCGCCTTCAGCGCCACGCCACCGACATTCTGATGGCAAAGGCGCCGCATCCCTTCAGCCGCGCCCCGGCAACCGGCAAGCGCGTGGCCGTGGTCGGCGCCGGCCCCGCGGGCTTGGCGGCCGCGCACCGTCTGGCGATGCTGGGCCATGAGGTGACGATCTTCGACGCGCGCCCAAAGCCCGGCGGGCTGAACGAATACGGCATCGCCAGCTATAAGGCGCCCGGCGATTTCGCGCAGCAAGAGGTGGATTGGCTGCTGTCGATCGGCGGCATCACGCTGGACTGCGGCAAGGCTCTGGGGCGAGAGGTGACGCTGGATGGCCTGCGCGCCAGCCATGACGCGGTGTTTCTTGGCATGGGTCTTGCCGGCGTCAACGCCCTGCGCGCCGAGGGCGAGGATCTACAGCATGTCCGCCCCGCGGTTGATTTCATCGCAGCCCTGCGTCAGGCCGAAGACCTTGCCAGCCTTCCGGTCGGCCGCGATGTGGTGGTGGTGGGCGGCGGCATGACCGCGATCGACGCCGCCGTTCAGGCGAAACTGCTGGGCGCCGAGACCGCAACCATCGTCTACCGTCGCGGACAAGAAAAGATGAGCGCCTCTCGCCACGAACAGGACCACGCCACCTCGCACGGGGTGCGCATCATCTGCAACGCGGCGCCGGTCAAGGTGCATGGCAACGGCACGGTGCGCGAGGTCGAATTTGCCTATACCGCAGACGGACCGGGCGGCCTGACGCTTTTGCCCGAAACCTTCCGCCTGAAGGCGGATCAACTGTTCACCGCCATCGGACAACGTCTGGGCGATGTGCCCGAAGGGCTCGCCCTTGCCGAGGGCAAGATCGCCATCGACGCCTCGGGCCGCACCAGCCTTGCCGGCGTCTGGGCTGGCGGCGATTGCGCGACCGGCGGCGAGGATCTGACGGTCACGGCGGTGGCTCAGGGCCGCGATGCCGCCATCGACATCCATGCCGCACTGATGCGGCCATGACGCCCGCTTGCACCCCGGGCACCTTCGGGCTAGGCAGCCCTACCCTTGGCTGCGGAGCCCCCCATGGATGCCCTGACCGATGCGACCCTGGCCTTCATCGGCGAAAATCGCGCCTGGGCCTTGTGGATCGCGCTGGTCTTCGCAGCGGCGGAAACCACGGCCTTTCTGTCGATCCTGATCCCCTCGACCGCGATCCTGTTCGGGGTGGGGGCACTGGTGGCGACCGGCGGGCTGGATTTCACCCCGATCTGGATCGGCGCCTCGCTGGGGGCGATGCTGGGCTCGTTCTTCTCGTATTGGCTGGGCTGGCGCTTCGGTCCCAGGGCGCTCGAGATGTGGCCGATGCGCGACCATCGCGCGCTGATCCACCGCGGCACCCAGGCCTTCGCCCGCTGGGGCGCGTTCACGGTGCTGATCGGCCATTTCTTCGGCCCGCTGCGCGCCGTCGTCTTCGTGATGGCCGGGGTGTCGCGGCTGCCAGCCTGGCAGTTCGTCCCGGTGAACATCCTTGGCTGTATCGCCTGGGCCTGGGCCACCCCCAAGTCCGGCGAGATCGGCGGCAACATCCTCGGCTATCTCTGGTCCCTCGTCACGGGCGGCTGATCCCCGCTGCCCGTCCCAAGACACCGCTTCAGGCCGCACCGCGGCCCGCTTTCGCTTGTTAGGGAAACACCCATGGCCAACCTTCAGTCCGACTTCATCGGCATCAAATCCCCCAACCCGTTCTGGCTGGCCTCGGCGCCACCGACCGACAAGGAATACAACGTCCGCCGCGCCTTTCAGGCCGGCTGGGGCGGCGTGGTCTGGAAAACGCTGGGCAGCGAAGGCCCGCCCGTCGTCAACGTGAACGGCCCCCGCTATGGCGCGATCTGGGGCGCTGACCGCCGGCTTCTGGGCCTGAACAACATCGAACTCATCACCGACCGCCCGCTCGAGGTGAACCTGCGTGAGATCAAGTCGGTGAAACGCGACTACCCGGACCGCGCGCTGGTCGTCTCGCTGATGGTGCCCTGCGACGAGGATTCGTGGAAGGCGATCCTGGCCCATGTCGAGGATACCGGCGCCGACGGTGTGGAACTCAACTTCGGCTGCCCGCATGGCATGGCCGAACGCGGCATGGGCTCGGCGGTGGGGCAGGTGCCGGAATATATCCAGATGGTCACGGCCTGGGTGAAAAAGCACAGCCGCATGCCCTGCATCGTGAAACTGACCCCCAACGTCACCGACATCCGCAAACCGGCCGAGGCCGCCAGACGCGGCGGCGCCGATGCGGTCAGCCTGATCAACACCATCAACTCGATCACCGGGGTCGACATCGACGCCTTCGCACCGATGCCCACCATCGACGGCAAAGGCACCCACGGCGGCTACTGCGGCCCGGCGGTCAAACCCATCGCGCTGAACATGGTGGCCGAAATCGCGCGCAACCCGGCCACCCACGGCTTGCCGATCTCGGGCATCGGTGGCGTCACCACCTGGCGCGACGCGGTCGAGTTCATGCTGCTTGGCGCGGGCAATGTGCA
The DNA here is from genome assembly GCF_900207575.1 of Cereibacter ovatus. Taxonomy (GTDB): domain Bacteria; phylum Pseudomonadota; class Alphaproteobacteria; order Rhodobacterales; family Rhodobacteraceae; genus Cereibacter_A; species Cereibacter_A ovatus. Next base: position 63,513 of record NZ_OAOQ01000015.1, on the reverse strand, counting down.
GGTCTGCACCGCCGCCATGACCTACGGCTTCAGGATCGTGCAAGAGATGATCTCGGGCCTGTCGGATTACATGGACGCCAAGGGCTTTGCCTCGACCGCCGACATCGTCGGCCGCGCCATCCCCAATGTCACCGACTGGCAGTATCTGAACCTGAATTACATCACCAAGGCCCAGATCGATCAGGATCTCTGCATCAAATGCGGCCGCTGCTACGCCGCCTGCGAAGACACCAGCCATCAGGCCATCGCCATGTCGCCCGACCGCACCTTCACCGTGAAGGATGAGGACTGCGTGGCCTGCAACCTCTGCGTCGATGTCTGCCCGGTGGAAACCTGCATCACCATGCGCGAACTGCCCAAAGGCACCCCCGACCCGCGCACCGGCAAACCCGTAGGCGACTACGCCAACTGGCTCTCGCACCCCAACAATCCCGCGGTGCGCGACGCGGCCGAATAACCCCGAAAAGCGCCCGGCCAATCTCCTGGCTCATTGCGCATTTCGGGATACACCTGCCACGGCTGCCGAGAGTTCTCTCGGCAGCCGTCTGATTTTGTATGCTCAATCGTCAGAGCATCGCATGCGGATGGCGGAAGTTTTGTCCCGCCGCAGAACTGACCCGAAAAACCGCCGCAGGACTTCCGCGCCGTCCGAGACAGCCGATATCCCGTCCGCTCCCGGGGGCCTTCTTGAACGCCGAACGATCGAAGATCGCAGGGTCAAGACGCCCCAGCAACCAAGCCGTGCCGAAGTCTACCCCGCGGTGTCCGTCAATTTCACCCTGAATACCTGTGGCGGCCGCTTTGGGGTGGCTGCGGATTTCATGATACCGGGGTTCAAGGGGAAAACGCCGCGAGCGTCGCGGCGCTGACAACCGGGCTGGGCGCCGACACCCCGTCGATCATCACGATCCCGCTGCCGCCCCAGAACAGAACCTCGATCCTGCCGCCACGCTTGCCCCCCCCGCCCGCGTGCGGCGCAAAGCCCAACTCGGCATGCGCCATGACGGGCAGCCCGTCGCGCCCCTTGCGGAAGTCCGCAGGCTTCGTCGCGATCACGATCCGGACGGCCTGATCCGGAACGACCACAGCACCGTCCTCAAGGCCGTCGCCAACTCCGGGCTACAGTCTGGCACAACATGCAAAACTCCGCAGCAAATCTCGACCTTGATCGACGCCCCTGCCTGCCAGCGCCCCGACTGAAGGATCTGCCAGTGGCTCGATCTCCAGCGGCACGAATGCCGGCGCCGCATCAATCACCCCTTACGCGCAGACCGAAAGCTGCCGGGCAATCAGCCCGAATTTTGCCGCATCATCGCTGACCCGCGCGCCGGGCTGAAAGCTCGCGGCAACAATCCGCGCCTTGAGGTCATCAGGCCAACGCCGCCCCTCGCAATGAACCTCGATCCGCGACACCCCCCTCCATCAGGTGCTCGTTTCCCAAATATCTCCCGCAAACTCGATTGCAGGACGGCATGCCCGAAGCCACATCACGCCGAAACCACCTGGCCCGCGCACCGCTCACGTTGGTTCGCAGGCTCTCCATGCGACGGCGGGCTGGCGATCTGCCAAAGATGCGGTCCCGCTTGATTTTGGTCGGCCTTCATACGGCCCGGAAACTGCCTGTTCCCCGCCGTCAAGGCCCGGATTCCGGAAGGCCTCGCCAATCTCCCCGGCCGCTTTTCATTCTGGCCCAAATATCCCACGGGGGTCCGGGGGTGTGAAGCCCCCGGCGCCGTCCTCCCCTCAGACCGCCAGAAGCTTGCGGAACAACACCTCCAGATAGCCCGCCGCTGCCGGATACGGATCTTCCCCCTCCAGGACCGCGCGCACCTGAACGTCGAAATCGGCATAATGCTGGGTCAGCGCCCAGATCGAGAAGATCAGATGCACCGGATGCAGCCGCGCGATCCGGCCCTCGTCCATCCAGCGGGTCAACACGGCGGCCTTGTCCATCACCAGCGGGCGCAACTCGCCCTCGATCACCGCACGCATCCGCGGCGCACCTTGCAGGATCTCGTTGGCAAACAGCCGGCTCTCGCGCGGGAAATCGCGCGACAGTTCCAGCTTGCGCCGCACATAGCCCAGAATTTCCGCCACCGGCTCGCCATCCGGGTTCATCGCCCGCAACGGATCAAGCCACACGTCCAGCAGCCGCGACAGCACCGCGACATGGATCGCCTCTTTCGAGGGGAAGTAATACAGCAGGTTCGGCTTTGACAGCCCCGCCACTTCGGCGATCTGATCGAGTGTGGCGCCGCGGAATCCCTGCTGCGAAAACACCTCAAGCGCGGCTTCAAGGATCGCCTCCGAGTTGCGGCGCTGGATCCGGGTTTGCCGGTGCTGGCTCATGCGGGGCGGCCCTTTCTGGCAGGCAACGGCGGCAACCTGAGTGCTGCCGGGAGGTGATGCTAAACCAAAGCTGACCGGATGGTCAAACCGGCCAGCCGCGTGCCGTGTCCGTGCCTCTGCGGTTCGCTGGCAGGATGGGATGCGGTTTCCCAGATCCCACGCAACCGCGGCCCCAACCCAGCCTTTCCGCAACCGGGGACGATCCAGCCACGGCCGCCAGCTTCAACGCGTTCGTTCCGGGCCGCACACCGACTGCCGATGTGGCCGAAGGCAATGACACCGCCGGGATGGCCTCGCCCCTTGTCGTGCCGATGCAACAGCTATGGCGGCTTTTACATCGACCTGCTTTTGCATCGGCACGTTGCGCAAGGCCCCTGGGCCTCCGCCCGGGCGAGGCGATTGGCCCCGGCGACGCGGTGCTGGGGGCAGATGGCAGGGCGCATGGGGTGGGCCGGGCCGGCGGGCGCAGCTTTGGCCCGATCCGTTGGCCGCGTGGACTGCGCTGCACCCGATCCCCCTTGCCGCCGGCGGTCCTGGCCCGCCGATGGCGCCCACAGCCTGGCCCGGCGCCAGGGTGGTGCAACGGGGTGCCGTCACTGCGCGCCGATCCCGCGCAGGATGATCGCCTTGACGTCGGGGATGGCCACCCCCGGTCGGCATCCAACAGCGGGCGGCCATCGTTCAGCGTCTCGATCTGATGAGCGAAATCGGCGTGGGGCCGGATCGTAGCGTCAGCAGATCATGTGGATCGACCGACCGTATCCGTCCGTCGGAGATCCAAAGAGGGGAGCCGTTGTCAGGCTGTCGATCCAGTCGCGCAGCGCGGTTTCCAGATGATCCGGAATGACCGGCGCGCCATGCATCCCCTCGGATGCCTAGACCTTCGCGCCGAACCGATGCCGGCCCGAGATTTTCAACTTGCCGCCAAGATAGGCTCCGATGCCCTCGGCGGGGCAATCGGCTTTGTCAAAGACATCGGCCGCATGCAGCCAGATCTTGAAGATATCCTGCACCACCCGGCGATAGAGCGTCTCTTTCGTGGGGAAGTCATGGTGCAGATCGGCCTTGGGCAGCCCGGCCGTCGCCGCGATCATCTGCATGGTGGCGCCGGCAAAGCCCTACTTGGCATAGACTTTTTCCACCGCAGCCAGAATGGTGCGTTCGGTGTCGCGGCGGGTTGCCTCGCGTCGGGTGGGGCAGGCGTCGTCCGGAATGGGGCCGAGAATATTCTTGACCGATTGGTCAGGTTATGGTGCGCTTCGACCTGACCGGATGGTCGCAAAAAGAGCAACGAAAAAGAGTCTCGGCGCGACGCGGCCCACCGTGCGATGCCGGACAGGGAGACAACGATGGCCGACATTCCGGCCGCAGGCGAAAACCTGCGGATCAATGGCGAACGCCTGTGGGACAGCCTGATGCAGATGGCGCGGATCGGCCCCGGCATTGCGGGCGGCAACAACCGCCAGACCCTGACCGATGCCGATGCCGAAGGCCGCGCAGTGTTTGCCCGCTGGTGCGAGGAGGCAGGATGCACCATGGGTGTCGACGAGATGGGCACGATGTTTGCGACCCGTGCCGGCGAAGACCCCGATGCGCTGCCGGTCTATGTCGGAAGCCACCTCGACACCCAGCCCACGGGCGGCAAGTTCGACGGGGTGCTGGGGGTGCTGGGCGCGCTGGAATGTGTGCGCACGATGAATGACCTTGGCATCCGCACGCGGCACCCGATCGTCATCACCAACTGGACCAACGAGGAAGGCGCACGATTTGCCCCGGCGATGCTGGCCTCGGGCGTGTTCGCGGGGGTGCATACGCTGGATTATGCCTATGGCCGCCGCGATCTGGAGGGCAAGCCCTTTGGCGAGGAACTGGCGCGGATCGGCTGGAAGGGCGCCGAGCCGGTGGGCGCGCGCAGGATGCACGCCTATTACGAACTTCATATCGAACAGGGGCCGATCCTTGAGGCCGAGGGCAAGTCGATCGGCGTTGTCACCCATTGTCAGGGGCTGTGGTGGCTGGAATTCACCCTGACCGGGCGCGAGGCGCATACCGGATCGACGCCGATGACGATGCGGGTCAATGCAGGCCTTGCGATGGCGCGGATCTTCGAGATGGTGCAGGAAGTGGCAATGGCCGCGCAGCCGGGCGCGGTGGGGGGCGTGGGGCAGGTGACCTTTGCGCCGAACTCTCGAAACGTGTTGCCGGGGCGGGTGGTGTTCACGGTGGACATCCGCTCGCCCGATCAGGTCAAGCTGGATCGGATGCGGGCCGAGATCGAGAGCCGCGCGGCGGCAATCTGCGCCGATCTGGGCGTGGGCTGCGCGGTCGAAGCGGTGGGGCATTTCGATCCCGTCACCTTCGCGCCGGAACTGGTGGCCAATGTCCGCAAGGCGGCGGAAAAGCTGGGCCTGAGCCATATGGACCTGATCTCGGGCGCGGGGCATGATGCCTGCTGGGCGGCCCGGGTTGCGCCGGCGACAATGGTGATGTGCCCCTGTGTCGGTGGGCTGTCGCATAATGAGGCCGAGGAGATCAGCCCCGAATGGGCGGCGGCGGGGACGGATGTGCTGTTTCATGCCGTGCTTGAGACCGCCGGCGTGGTGGCGTGACGAACGGCCGGGGGGCTGTCTGCCCCCCGGACCCCCCGAGGATATTTGAGCCAGAATGAAATTGCGGGGCGGAGGTCGGGGCCGGGTGGCCCGCCGTCATGCGGGCGATGGAGAGGATACATGAGCACTGTCATCAGGAACGGGACGATCGTGACGGCCGATCTGACCTATCGGGCGGATGTGCTGGTCGAGGGCGGGGTGATCGCGGCGATCGGGCCCGGGCTTGGCGGGGATGAGGTTCTGGATGCCTCGGGCTGTTATGTGATGCCCGGCGGGATCGATCCGCATACCCATCTTGAGATGCCGTTCATGGGCACCTATTCAGCGGACGATTTCGAAAGCGGCACGCGGGCGGCGCTGGCGGGGGGCACCACGATGGTTGTGGATTTCGCGCTGCCGGCGCCCGGTCAGGGGCTGCTGGATGCGTTGGCGATGTGGCACAACAAATCCGGTCGGGCGAGCTGTGACTATTCCTACCACATGGCGGTGACCTGGTGGGGCGAGCAGGTGTTCGACGAGATGGCTGCCGTGGTGGGTCAGGGCATCACCTCGTTCAAGCATTTCATGGCCTACAAGGGCGCCTTGATGGTGAACGACGACGAGCTTTATGCCAGTTTCCGTCGCTGTGCCGATCTGGGCGCGCTGGCGATGGTTCATGCCGAGAATGGCGATGTGGTGGCCGAGTTGTCGGCGCGGCTGTTGGCCGAGGGCAACCGCGGGCCCGAGGCCCATGCCTATTCCCGTCCGCCGCAGGTCGAGGGCGAGGCCACCAACCGTGCGATCATGATTGCCGACATGGCGGGGGTGCCGCTTTATGTCGTGCATACCTCGTGCGAGGAGGCGCATGAGGCGATCCGGCGGGCCCGGATGCAGGGCAAGAGGGTCTGGGGCGAGCCGTTGATCCAGCATCTGACGCTGGACGAGGGTGAATATTTCCACCCCGACTGGGATCATGCGGCGCGGCGGGTGATGAGTCCGCCGTTCCGGGGCAAGAGTCATCAGGACTCGTTGTGGGCGGGGTTGCAGTCGGGGTCCTTGTCGGTGGTGGCCACCGATCACTGTGCCTTCACGACCGAGCAGAAGCGGTTCGGAATCAATGACTTCACGAAGATTCCGAATGGCACCGGCGGGCTTGAGGATCGGATGCCGATGCTTTGGACCCATGGGGTGGGAACGGGCCGCCTGACGATGAATGAATTTGTGGCCGTAACCTCTACCAATATCGCGAAAATCCTGAACTGCTATCCGAAGAAGGGGGCGGTTCTGGTTGGGGCGGATGCCGATCTGGTGGTGTGGGATCCTGAAAAGACCAAGGTGATTTCGGCGGGTTCGCAGCAGTCGGAGATCGACTATAATGTATTTGAGGGGCAGGTGGTGAAGGGCTTGCCGCGCTACACGATGACTCGGGGGCAAGTGGCTGTGATGGATGGGGAAATCCGAACGCAGGAGGGGCATGGCAGGTTCGTGGCCCGTGAGGCGCGGCCGGCGGTGAACCGGGCGTTGTCGGCCTGGAAAGAGTTGACGGCGCCGCGTCCGGTGGTGCGGTCGGGCCTTCCGGCTTCGGGGGTATGATGACGGACGGGAGTGCCAGTGACCGGCCGGTGATCGATGCGCAGAAGGTAGGGCTGACTTTCCAGACGGCAGACGGGCCGGTTCATGCGTTGAAGGATGTCAATCTTCGGGTGCTGAAGGGGGATTTCGTCTCTTTCATCGGGCCGTCGGGCTGTGGCAAGACCACATTTCTGCGGGCGGTGGCCGCGTTGGAGCATCCGACCGAGGGCCGATTGCTGGTGAATGGGATGACGCCGGAAGAAGCCCGCAAAAGAAGGGCTTACGGCTATGTCTTTCAGGCGGCCGGCCTTTATCCCTGGCGCACCATCGCCGGCAACATCCGCCTGCCGCTGGAGATCATGGGGTTTTCCCGCCCCGAGCAGGATCGGCGGGTAAAAGACGTTCTGCAACTGGTTGAACTGGAAGGATTTGGCAAGAAGTATCCCTGGCAATTGTCGGGGGGGATGCAGCAACGTGCCTCGATCGCGCGGGCGCTGGCGTTCGACGCCGACATCCTGTTGATGGACGAGCCATTCGGCGCGCTGGACGAGATCGTGCGCGACCGTCTGAACGAGGCGCTGCTGAAGCTTTGGGCGCGGACGGGCAAGACCATCGGCTTTGTCACCCATTCGATCCCCGAGGCGGTCTATCTCTCGACCAGGATTGTCGTCATGTCACCGCGCCCGGGCCGGATCACCGATGTGATCGAAAGCCCGTTGCCGCGCGAGCGTCCTTTGGACATCCGCGACAGTGCCGAGTTCATCGCGATCGCCCACCGCGTCCGCGACGGGCTGAGGGCGGGGCATTCCTATGACGACTGAGGCCCCCTTGCAGGAGATCGGCAGATGAGATCGGTGGGTCCGGTTCTGGCCGTGATCGCGGTGATCGTGGCGCTGTGGTATGCCGCCGCCGTGGGGATGAACGCGGCATGGGTGCGCGATCAGGCGGCCCGCGCCGGCACCGAGGTGTCGTTCCTTCAGATCGTTCCGCAGACCATGGCGCAGGAGCGCCCGGTGCTGCCTGCGCCGCATCAGGTGGCCAAGGGGCTGTGGGACGGGGTGACGGGGCAGGCCATCACCTCGAAGCGCAGTCTGGTCTATCACGGCTGGATCACGCTGTCGGCGACGCTGCTGGGGTTCGGGATCGGCACGGGGTTGGGCATTCTGCTGGCGGTGGGGATCATCCACAACCGCGCCATGGATCAAAGCGTGATGCCATGGGCCATTGCCAGCCAGACCATCCCGATCCTGGCCATTGCGCCGATGATCATCGTGGTGATGAACTCGATCGGGGTGTCGGGTCTGCTGCCGAAGGCGGTGATCTCGGCCTATCTCAGCTTTTTCCCCGTCGTGGTCGGAATGGTGACGGGCTTGCGCAGTCCCGATGCGATGCAGCTGGACCTGTTGCGCACCTATAACGCCGGCCGCGGCCAGACCTTCTGGAAACTGCGGCTGCCGGCCTCGATGCCGTATCTGTTTGCCTCGTTGAAGGTGGGGATTGCGGCCAGCCTTGTCGGCGCCATCGTGGGAGAGCTGCCGACGGGGGCCGTGGCGGGGCTGGGCGCGCGGCTGCTTCAGGGCAGCTATTACGGGCAGACCATCCAGATCTGGGCGGCGCTGTTTGCCGCCGCTTTCGTCGCGGCGGCGCTGGTGGGCATCGTGGGCGCGGTGCAGGCGGCGGTGCTGAAACGGATGGGGATGGCGCGATGATCTGGATTGTGTCCGCGCTGGTCTTCTGGGCCGCAACGCTGGCTTTGAACATCCGCATTTCGCATTCGCGGTTTTCCACCACGAAGGCCGGGCGGCTGGTGGTGCCGGCGATCTTCGGGCTGACCATTCTGGTGGTGTGGGAACTGCTGGTCCGCGGGCTTCAGGTGCCGTCGGTGATCCTGCCGCCGCCCTCGGCCATCGGGGCGCGGATCGCCGTCAGCCTGCCGGTGCTGTGGGGCGATTTCGTCCAGACCTTCGTCAAGGGCGCGCTGAGCGGCTGGCTGATCGGCTGCGGCGCGGCCGTGGCCACGGCCATTGCCATCGACCGCTCGCCCTTTCTGCAACGCGGGCTGTTGCCGGTGGGGAACTTCGTGGCGGCGCTGCCGATCGTGGGGATCGCGCCGATCCTTGTGATGTGGTTTGGCTTTGACTGGCAGTCGAAGGCGGCGGTCGTGGTGGTGATGGTGTTCTTCCCGGTGCTGGTCAACACCGTCGCGGGCCTTGCCGCGACCGAGGCGATGCAGCGCGACCTGATGAAGACCTATTCCGCCAGCTATACCCAGACCCTGCTCAAGCTGCGCCTGCCGGCGGCGATGCCTTTCATCTTCAACGGGCTGAAGATCGCCACCACACTGGCGCTGATCGGGGCCATTGTTGCCGAATTTTTCGGCAGCCCGATCCGCGGCATGGGCTTTCGGATCTCGACCGAGGTGGGGCGGCTGGGTCTTGACATGGTCTGGGCCGAGATTGCGGTTGCCGCGCTTGCGGGCTCGGCCTTCTATGGGGCGGTCGCGCTGATCGAACGCGGGATGACGTTCTGGCACCCGTCGCAACGCCGACAACAATAGCCCCCAACGGGTACAACACGGAGGTAGAGATGAAGCGACTTCTGACCGGAGCGGCGGCACTTGCGCTGACCGCGGGCGGGGCCTCGGCCGAAGAGGTGACGTTGCAGCTGAAATGGGTGACGCAGGCGCAGTTCGCGGGCTATTACGTCGCGCAGGATCAGGGCTTTTACGAGGAAGAAGGGCTTGAGGTCACCATCAAGCCGGGCGGTCCCGACATCGCGCCGGTTCAGGTGCTGCTGGGGGGCGGCGCGGATGTGATGGTGGACTGGATGCCTTCGGCGCTGGCCGCACGCGAGCAGGGCGCCGATATCGTCAATATCGCGCAGCCGTTCAAATCCTCGGGGATGATGCTGACCTGCCTGAAGGAATCGGGCGTGACCAGCCCGGCCGATTTCAAGGGCAAGACGTTGGGCGTCTGGTTTGGCGGCAACGAATATCCGTTCCTGAACTGGATGTCGAAGTTGGGCCTGCCCACCGACGGCTCGTCCGAAGGGGTGACCGTGCTGAAGCAGGGCTTCAACGTCGATCCGCTGCTGCAAAAGCAGGCGGCCTGCATCTCGACCATGACCTACAATGAATACTGGCAGGTGATCGATGCAGGCATTTCGGCCGATGATCTTGTGACCTTCAAATATGAAGATCAGGGTGTGGCCACGCTGGAGGACGGGCTTTACGTCATGGCCTCGAAGCTGGAGGATCCGGCCTTTGTCGACACCATGACCAAGTTCGTCCGCGCCTCGATGAAGGGCTGGAAATGGGCCGAAGCGAATCCCGATGCCGCGGCCATGATCGTGCTGGACAATGACGACACCGGCGCCCAGACCGAAGGCCACCAGAAGCGGATGATGGGCGAGATCGCCAAGCTGACCGCCGGATCGAACGGTGCGCTGAACGAGGCCGACTATCAACGCACCGTGGCCGCGCTGCTGGGTGGCGGCTCTGACCCGGTGATCTCGAAGGAACCGATGGGCGCCTTTAGCCATGCGATCACCGACAAGGCCCTGAACTGACGGGGCTGTGACCGGACGGGGTGCGTCTGTGCCCCGTCCATGCCTTCCTGTCGGCGCAAGGGCCGCGCCCTAGGGCAGCAGCTTGCCGGGGTTCAGGATGTCCCTTGGGTCAAGCGCCTGTTTCAGCGCCCGCATCGTGCCAAGGGCGGCGCCATGCTGCGCCTGCATCTTGGTGATCTTGCCCATGCCGATCCCATGCTCGCCCGAGATCACGCCGCCCAGCCGCAGCGCCAGATCCGACAGCAGCTCGGTAAACGCCTTCACCTGCCGCATCTCGGCCGCGTCGGCGGGATCGACCAGGATCCCGCAGTGAAAGTTGCCGTCGCCCACATGGCCGACGATGGCCTGCGTCAGACCGCGGGCGCGGCCTTCGTGCTGGGCGACCGCCACCGCCTCGGCCAAGGCCGAGATCGGCACGCAGACATCCGTGGACACCACCCGCGCGCCGGGGCGCAGGCTGCGGGTTGCGGCATGGGCATTGTGGCGCATCGACCACAGCGCGCGGCGTTCCTCGGGGCGGACGGACCAGGTGAAATCCTGCCCGCCGTGGTCGGCGGCGATCCCGCCGAACTGGGCCGCGGTCTCGGCCACGCCCGCCTCGGAGCCGTGGAACTCGACGAACAGATGCGGTTGTTCTGGCAGGCCCGCCTTGGCGTGCAGGTTGAAGCCGCGCACCATCATCTCGTCCACCAGTTCGATCCGGGCCACCGGCAGGCCCAGTTGGATCGTGGCGATCACCGTGGCCACCGCCTTGTCCACCGAGGGAAACCGGCAGATCGCGGCCGACTGTGCCTCGGGCTGGCCGAACAGGCGCAGCGTCAGTTCCGTGATGACGCCAAGCGTCCCTTCCGAGCCGACGAAAAGATGGGTCAGATCATAGCCTGTGGCCGACTTCCGCGCCCGGCTGCCGGTGCGGATCACTGTGCCACAAGCCTGGACAACCTCCAGCGCCAGCACCGCCTCGCGCATGGTGCCATAGCGCACCGCCGTGGTGCCCGATGCGCGGGTGGCGGCCATTCCGCCCAGCGTCGCATTGGCGCCCGGATCGACCGGGAAGAACAGGCCGGTGTCGCGCAGATGCGCGTTCAGCGCCTCGCGGGTGACGCCGGGCTGCACCACGGCATCCAGATCCTCGGGGTGGATGGCCAGAACCCGGTCCATTCCCGTCAGATCCAGCGCGATTCCGCCGCGGATCGCCAGATGATGCCCTTCCAGCGACGATCGCGCGCCCTGCGCCACCACCGGCAGCCCGTCCTCGTGGCAGATTGCCAGAATGCGCGACACCTCGCGCGTGGTCAGGGGCCGCGCCACGGCATCGGGCAGGGCGGTGGGATACCAGGCCTCGTTCTCGGCGTGCTGGGCACGCGCCGCGTCCGAGGTCAGAAGCCGGTCACCCAGAAGGTCGCGCAGTCGCTGGATCGTCATGGCCGTCCCTTTTTTCCTGTGGCGCACTGAACCCGCGGGCCGGCGCAGGGTCAATGCCGCTTACATCACCGCACCCACTTGCAAGGGCACGAATTCATGGTCACCAAGCCCCATCGCCTCGGATTTCGACCGCTCGCCCAAGGCGATGCGCAGCAGCAGATCATGGATCGCGCGCCCCACCGCCTTGATTCTGGCGCCATCGCTGACGATGGTGCCGGCGTTCAGATCCATGTCGTCACGCTGGCGCAGAAACATTTCGGTATTCGACGCGATCATGACCGTCGGCGCAGGTTTTGACCCAAAGGCCAAGCCGCGCCCGGTGCGAAAGGCGATCAGCGTGCCGCCCGAAGCGATCTGGCCCGTGACCGAGGCGGGATCATGGCCGGGGCGGTCCATGAAGGTGAAGCCGCGGCTGGTGATCGGCTTGCCATAGCGGAAGACGCCAGTCAGCGGCAAGGTTCCGGCCTTGGCCGCCGCGCGCGCGCGCCCCAAGCGATTTTCAAGGATCGTCGTCAACCCGGCTTTCTTGTTCCCCGGCGAGCAGGTGATGTCCATTGACCCGCCGGTGAAGGGTAACGGATGCGGCGCGGGCAATCGATGAAACCGGTATGCACGCATATCGGGCGGGGGGCCGACAGCTCTGGCCCTCGGCCGCCGAATCCGCCAGATTTCGCGCTAGGCGGGTCCGGCGGCCCGCGCGATCAGGGAGTTCGGAATGAAACTGCTGCGCCACGGACCTTCGGGGTCCGAGAAACCGGGGATGCTTTGCACCGATGGCACGATCCGCGATCTGTCGGGCGTGGTGCCCGACATCGCGGGCGAGGTGTTGTCGGATGCGGGGCTGGCGCGGCTGGCATCCCTTGACACCGCAGGCCTGCCGGTGGTCGCGCTCGGCACCCGTCTGGGGCCTTGCGTGGGCGGGATCGGCAAGATGATCTGCATCGGGCTGAACTATTCCGACCATGCCGCCGAGACCGGCGCGCAGGTTCCGCCCGAGCCGATCATTTTCATGAAGGCGACCTCGGCCATCGTCGGGCCCAACGATCCGATCCATATCCCGCGCGGATCGGACAAGACCGACTGGGAGGTGGAACTGGCCTTTGTCATCGGCAAGCGGGCGAAATATGTCCCCGAATCCGAGGCGCTGGCCCATGTCGCGGGCTATGCGGTGGCCAATGACGTGTCCGAGCGCGCCTTTCAGACCGAACGTTCCGGCCAGTGGACCAAGGGCAAAAGCTGCGACAGCTTCGGTCCGCTGGGTCCGTGGCTGGTGACGCGCGACGAGGTGGCCGACCCGCAGGCACTGGATCTGTGGCTGAAGGTGAACGGTCAGACCATGCAGCAGGGCACCACGCGGACCATGGTCTATGGCGTGGCCTTTCTGGTCAGCTATCTGTCGCAGTTCATGACGCTGCATCCGGGCGATGTGATCTCGACCGGCACGCCGCCCGGCGTGGGGATGGGGATGAAGACGCCGCGTTATCTGAAGCCGGGCGATGTGGTGGAACTGGGCGTCGAGGGGCTGGGGCACCAGCGGCAGGACGTGGTGGCCGACGCCTGACCGGGCCTTTGCGTCCGCCCTTTGATCCGGTGATCGTGCGGCGGGGTTGAAAACCCGCCCTGAAAACGCTTGTGCTTCCCCCGGAAATGACAGGATGATCCTGTAGCATTCCGGGGGGAAGCCTGATGCCGATGACCGCGCTGACCGGAAGCCGCGTGCGCGAGCGGCGGCTGCAACTGGGGTTGCGGCAGGCCGATCTGGCGCGGGCGGCGGGGATCTCGGCATCGTATCTCAACCTGATCGAGCACAACCGCCGCCGCATCGGAGACGAGGTTCTGGCCCGCCTTGCCCGCGCGCTGACCATCGAGACCGGCACACTGGCCGCCGGCGCCGAGGGTGCGCTGATCGAGGATCTGCGCGCCGCCGCCGCGGCCGGCGGCGATGACCAGCCCGAACTGGACCGGGTCGAGGATCTGGTCGGCCGCTTTCCCGGCTGGGCGCGGATGCTGGCGGCGCAGCATCGCCGCATCGGAAGTCTGGAACGCACGGTCAATGCGCTGAACGACCGGATGACCCATGACACCCATCTGAGCGAGGCCCTGCACGAGGTTCTGTCAGCCGTCAGCGCCGTGCGGTCAACCGCGGCGATTCTGGCCGAGACCGAAGACATCGCCCCCGACTGGCGGGCGCGCTTCCATGCCAATCTGCACGCCGACAGCGAACGGCTGGCGGTGGGGGCCGAGGCGCTGGTGGCCTATCTCGACAGTTCCGACGAGGATGACGAAACTGGCCTTGGCGCGCCGCAGGACGAGGTCGAAGGCTGGCTGGCCGCGCGCGGCTGGCACTTGCCCGAGCTGGAGGCCGGCGCAGGCCCCGCCGCGCTGGCGGCCGAAGTCGCGGGGCTGGCCTCGGCCGCGGCGCGCAGCATGGCGCGCGACTGGATCGCGCGGGCAGAGGCGGATGCGGCGGCGTTGCCGCTGATGCCGTTCCGGGCGGCGCTGGCCGAAACCGACGATCCGGTGCGCCTTGCCCGGCGGTTCGGCACCTCGGTCCTGTCGGTGTTTCGCCGCATGGCGACGCTGCCGGGCGCGCAGACCGGGCTGGTGATCTGCGACGGATCGGGGACGCTGGTGTTCCGCAAGCCGCCCGAAGGCTTCGTGCTGCCGCGCTTTGGTGCGGCCTGTCCGCTGTGGCCGCTGTTTGACGCGCTGGCCCGGCCGATGGCGCCGGTCGAAGCCATGGTCGAGCCCGCCAGCCGCACCCGTCGCCGCTTCCGCACCCGCGCCTTCTGCGAACCAAGCCTGCCCGGCGACTTTGCCGGCCCCGAACTGCGCGAAGCCGGGATGTTGATCGACCCCGCCCCGCCCGAAGCCGCCGCTGCCCCCGCGCGGGCCGTGGGCACCAGTTGCCGGATCTGCCCGCGCACCCCCTGTCCCGCCCGGCGCGAGCCTTCGATCCTGATCGAGGGGACGTGATCCTCGGCGCCCACGCCTGCGCATTGTCCGACGCTGGTGCTTTGACACTGCGCGCTTTTACGCCGATAGTCGCCCAAGGGGCCGCAGGAGGGGCGCCTTCAGGTCTGTTCCGGGGGGAGAAGGGGCATGACAGCGCATGTATTGCTGATCGAGGACGAACCGAACATCGCCGAGGCGATCCGGTTCATCCTGATGCGCGACGGGCTTCGCGTCTCGACCCATTCGGGCGGGGCCGATGCGATCGAGGTCGTGCGTCAGGCCCGGCCCGATCTCTTGATCCTGGATCTGATGCTGCCGGGGATGAGCGGCATTGACATCCTGTCCGCGCTGCGCGCCGATCCGATGACCGAGAAACTGCCGGTGCTGATGCTGACCGCACGGGGGCAGGGGCGCGACCGCGCCGCAGCCGAGCGTGCAGGGGTGGATGCCTTCATGTCGAAACCGTTTTCCAACACCGAGATGCTGGCCTCGGTCCGGGCGCTGGTGCCGCGATGACCCGCCGCCGCGCCCCGCTGTTTCTGGCCCGGCGTGGCTATCGGCGCAGGCGTCTGCGCGATGGCGCACGGATGCTGCCGCTGTTTGGCGCCTTTCTGTTCCTGCTGCCGATCCTGTGGGAACCGGCTGCCAGCGAAAGGCGCGACACCGCGCCCGACGGGATCTATCTGTTCGTGGTCTGGGCGCTTCTGATCCTTGTCGCGGCCGCAATCGCGCCGCGGTTGCGCGACGAGGCGCGCGAGGACGAGGCCGAGGACGAGACGGTCTGATGCCGTTCGATATCCTTGTCCTGTCCTGTCTGGCCTATGTGATCCTGCTGTTCCTTGTGGCCTTTCTGGTCGAACGGCGGGCGGTGCGGGGTGCGCTGCCGTGGCTGCGCTCGCCTTTGATCTATACGCTGTCCTTGTCGATCTATTGCACGGCATGGACCTTTTACGGCGCGGTGGGCTATGCCGCGCGCTCGGGGCTCGAGTTTCTGACGATCTATCTCGGGCCGTCGCTGGTGTTCATCGGATGGTGGTGGGCGCTGCGGAAACTGGTCCGGATCGGGCGGCAGCAGCGCGTCACCTCGATCGCGGACCTGATCTCGTCGCGCTATGGCAAGTCGAACCTGCTGGGCGTGATCGTCACGCTGATTTCGGTCTGCGCCGCAACGCCCTATATCGCGCTGCAACTTCAGTCGGTGACGCTGAGTTTCGCCGTCTTCGCCAGTTCCACCCCCGAAGGCTGGGCACTGCCCGACCGTGACAGCACCGCCATCTGGGTGGCGGGAGGGCTTGCGCTGTTCACGATCCTGTTCGGCACCCGCAAGCTGGACGCCAACGAACAGCACACCGGCGTTGTCACCGCCATCGCGGTCGAGGCGGTGGTGAAACTGGTGGCGCTGGTGGCGGTGGGGATCTTCGTGGTCTGGGGCATTGCCGACGGGCCTGCCGACATCATCGCCCGCATCGACCGTTCGCCCATTGCCGACTGGGAGCTGCAACCCGCGCGCTGGGCGGGGCTGACCTTTCTTGCGGCGGCGGCGGTGATCTGCCTGCCGCGGATGTTTCAGGTTCTGGTGGTCGAGACCAACGACGAGCGTCATCTTGCCACCGCAAGCTGGGCCTTCCCGCTTTACATGTTCCTGATGAGCCTGTTCGTCGTGCCGATCGCGGTCGTCGGGCTGGACCTGCTGCCGCCGGGCGCGAACCCGGATCTGTTCGTGCTGACGGTGCCCTTGGATCAGGGGCAGGGCGGGCTTGCGATGTTCGCCTTTCTGGGGGGATTTTCCTCGGCCACGTCGATGGTGATCGTGGCGGCCATCGCGCTGGCCACGATGGTGTCGAACCACATCGTCATGCCGCTGTGGCTGTCGCTCCGGCCATCGCCCGCGATTTCGGGGGATGTGCGGCGGCTGGTGCTGCTGTCGCGTCGGATCTCGATCGCGGCCGTGCTGGCGTTGGGCTATGCTTACTATCGGCTGTCGGGGGGATCGAGTGCGCTTGCGGCCATCGGGCTGATCTCCTTCGTGGGGGTGGCGCAGATCCTGCCCTCGATGCTGGGCGGCATCTTCTGGCGGGGGGCGACCCGCGCCGGCGCGCTGGCGGGGCTTCTGATCGGCTTTGCGGTCTGGCTTTATGCACTGTTCCTGCCGTCATTCGGGGCGGATGCGGTGTTTTCGGCCGCCTTTCTGGCCGAAGGGCCGCTGGGCATCGGCTGGCTGCGCCCGCAGGCGCTGTTCGGGGTTCAGGGCATGGACCCGCTGATCCATGCGATGTTCTGGTCTTTGGTGCTGAATACCACCGCCTTCTGCCTCGGCTCGATCCTGACCTTCCCCAAGCCGCTGGAACGGCTTCAGGGGGCGGCTTTCGTCAATGTGTTCGAAACCGGCGGCAGCGGCCCGAAGGGCTGGGCCCGCGGCAAGGCCGAGGCCGAAGATCTGCTGGTGATGGCGCAGCGCATTCTGGGCGAAGAGGCGGCCCTTGCGCTGTTTGAAACCGAGGCCCGCGCGCAGGGAAAGGCGGGCTACCTGCCCGATGCGACGCCCGCCTTCGTCGAACGGCTGGAACTGCGGCTTGCGGGATCGGTCGGCGCGGCCACGGCGCATGCGATGCTGTCGCAGCTTGCGGGCCGGGCGGCGGTCTCGGTCGAGGATCTGCTGGCGGTCGCGAACGAGACCGCGCAGATCATGGAATATTCCGCGCGGCTGGAAGCGCAGCAGGCAGAACTGACCCGCACCGCGCGGCAGTTGCGTGAGGCGAACGAGAAACTCACCCGGCTGTCGGTGCAAAAGGATGCCTTCCTCAGCCAGATCAGCCACGAGCTGCGCACGCCGATGACATCGATCCGGGCGTTCTCCGAGATCCTGATGGAAGGCGAGATGCCGGCCGAAATGTCGGTGCGGTATGCGAAGATCATCCATGACGAGGCGATCCGGCTGACGCGGCTGCTGGACGATCTGCTGGATCTGTCGGTGCTGGAAAACGGCGCGGTGCAGTTGAATCTGGGGCTGGCCAATCTGAACCAGATGATCGACCGCGCCTTGCAGGCCGCCGCCCACACCCGGCCGGAACGCAGCTTCCTGATCCACCGCGACCCGGTGGCCGAAAACATCTTCATCCATACCGACGGCGACCGGCTGGGGCAGGTTTTCATCAACCTGATCTCGAACGCGCGGAAATACTGCGATTCCGAGCGGCCCGAGCTGCGGATCTCGGTCCGTCAGAAGGGCGGGCGGGTGACGGTGGATTTCGTCGACAACGGATCGGGCATCCCCAATGAAAGTCAGGAACTGATCTTCGAAAAATTCGCCCGCCTGTCGGACCAGACCCGCGCCGGCGGGGCCGGGCTGGGCCTTGCGATCTGCCGCGAGGTGATGGCCAATCTTGGCGGCACCATCGCCTATCTGCCCGGTCAGGGCGGCGCCGCCTTCCGCGTGACGCTGCCGCTGCGTCTGCAACGCGCCGCCTGACATAAACCTTTTGTCAAGCCTGTTGTGTCAGGAACGAAGGGCAGGCATCGGGGACTGGGCAGTGAACGCGACGGTAATCAGGCGCAAGATCGAGGCGAAGGCGCGGCCGGTGGAGCCGCCGCCCTCGGGTGCAGAGCGGGCTTGGCGGATGGCGCTTGCACGATCGGCCCGCGATGCCTTTTCGGTCACGCTGGACGTGACACGGCAGACGATGGCGCGGCGGTCACTGGCCGAACTGCTCGACATGCCGGAAGAACGCTCGCTGTTTGCGGTGCTTGAGGGGCCGGGCGAGGGGCTTGGCCTTCTGGCGCTGTCGCCCCCCGTGCTGGCCGCGCTGATCGAGGTGCAGACCATCGGCCGGGTGTCCGCCACGGCGGCGCCGATGCGCAAGCCCACCCGCACCGATGCGGCGATGGTGTCGGCCTTTCTGGACCGTGCGCTGGACGATCTGGATGGTCAGCTTGCAGGCGATGGCGACCGGGTCTGGGCGGCGGGTTTCCGCTATGCCTCGTTTCTTGACGATGCGCGGCCACTGGGTCTTTTGCTGGAGGATTGCCCCTATCGTGTGATCCTGGCCGAGGTCGATCTTGCCATGGGGGCCAAGACGGGGTCGCTGTTGCTGGCGCTGCCCGCCGATGGCCGGGGCGAGCGTGCGGCCGCCCCGCCGGAAACCCAGGAGACCCTACCCGCCGAAGGTTTCGCCACAGCCCTCACCGAACAGGTGATGGAGGCGCCCTGTCAGGTCGATGCCGTGCTGGGCCGGCTGACGTTGCCCCTGGGCGCGCTGATGGGCTGGCAGGTGGGCGATCTGGTCGAACTGCCCAAGGCGACGCTGGAGCGGATCGGGCTTGCGGGGCTTGACGGCAAGGAACTGGCCGAAGGCAGGCTGGGCCAGCACCGCGGAATGCGCGCAGTCCGGCTGGCAGGAACGGCGGCGTTGCAGGCCACCCCCGGCTTTGCCCTGTCTCTGACCGGCACCGACGGCTGAAAGCCTGACCGGCCCCCACGGCGGCAAACGGGCACACCTGCTGTGGCGCCTTGCCAAGGCATCCGTCCCGCGCAACGCCCGCGGCCAGCCTTTGCCGGCCAAGCGGCCTGTCCGACAGGGGGCGTGAATTGGTGTATCATGGCAAAGAACCTCTGCATGTTTCTGCCGGCCACGCGGCCTGTCCGACAGGGGGCATGGGACAGGTGGCCGGGGCAACGCCTTTTCCGCGTCGGCGCAGGCCCATCCTTTCCCTGCTCTGGAACAACCGGCGCGGCCGGGCTGCCAAGGCCCCCCGGCGCCGCTTCAGCCCTGTGCCGCCAGCGCATCGATATCGCGCCGGAACCCGTCCAGCCGATAGCCATGGCCTGCGGGGATCGCGATCAGCGCGTCGGTGGGCATCCGGCCGGCATTGGCCAGCGCCCAGACGATCGACGACCGATTGCCCGAGGCGCAATAGGCCAGAACCGGCCCGGTGGCCGCGTCGATCGCCGCGCGCTGGGCATCGACATTGGCCATGGTGATCGCCCCGCCGATCACCGGATTGCTGACGAAAGTCAGGCCGGCCGCCTCGGCCGCCCGCCGCATCGCGGTTTCTTGCAGGTCGTGCGGGATCTCGGCATCGGGGCGGTTGTCGATGACGGTGGCAAAGCCTGCGGCGCGGATCGCCGGCAGATCCTCGGGGGCGATCTGGGGCGAAACGGCATAGCGGTCGGTCAGCGGGCGGATGTCCATGGCGGTCCTTCTGTCTGCGGCATTCTGCGACCATATCGCCCGCCAGCGCCGCAGGGAAGCGCCCGGCGGCCCGACTCTGCCCGCGCGGCCGGAAATCATTGACCTGCGTCAAGGATCGCCATTCACTGCTCGCCTAGCCTACGGGCATCAAGGGAGAGAAACGGATGACCGACATCGCCAAACGCAAGGCCCAGCTTGAGGCCCGTCTTGCCGATCTCGGGTCGCGGCTGGAAGGGATCGAGGCGGAACTGGATTCGCACACCTCGCGCGACTGGGAAGAACTTGCCACCGAACGCGAAAGCGACGAGGTGCTGGAAGGCATGGGCCTGTCCGCCCAGCAGGAGATCCGCTCGATCAGCGCCGCACTGGCCCGCATCGACAGCGGCGAATACGGCTTTTGCGTGAAATGCGGCGCCGAGATCGGTGACTCAAGGCTGGACGTGGTGCCCTACACGCCGTTCTGCCGCAATTGTGCCGGCTGAGACCGGAGAAGGAGGAGAAGGTGACGACCCCGAAGAAACCGACCCCTGCCGAACAGACCGGCACAGAGACACCGGCACCCGATCAGGGTCTGGCCCATCTGCTGGCCGAGATGCAGGGCCTTGCGCTGGTGTTGCCGCCCGTTGACCGGACGGATGCCGAGATTGAGGCCGATTTCGACAATATGCCGGTCTAGGCTCCAGACCCATTGATTTCGTGGGGATCGCGTGATTCAGGCCTCGCAAGGAGACCTGACCGATGAGCAACCTCTACTGGCTGTCCGAGGCGCAAATGGAGCGCCTGAAGCCGTTCCTTCCCAAGAGCCATGGCAAGCCCCGTGTCGACGACCGGCGCGTCCTGAGCGGCATAATCTTCATCAACCGCAATGGCTTGCGGTGGTGCGACGCACCCAGGGAGTACGGGCCGGCGAAGACCCTCTACAATCGCTGGAAGCGTTGGAGCGAGAACGGAGTCTTCGCCCGGATCATGATGGGCCTGGCGGCCGAGAGGGCCGAGCACAAGACGATCATGATCGACGCGACCTACCTGAAGGCGCATCGCACGGCTTCCAGCCTGTGCGTGAAAAAGGGGGGCGCGCGCGTCAGATAGGTCGCACCAAGGGGGGCATGAACACCAAGTTGCATGCCGTCGCCGATGCGAAGGGCCGGCCGATCGGGTTCTTCATGTCCGCTGGACAGGTCAGCGACTACTCAGGCGCGGCGGCGCTGCTGGGCAGCCTGCCGAAGGCGGACTGGTTGCTGGCCGACCGGGGCTACGACGCGGACTGGCTGAGAGAAGCGTTGAAAGACAAGGGGATGAAGGTCTGCATCCCCGGCCGGAAATCTCGCAAGAAAGCCGTCAGATACGACAAGCGGAGGTACAAGCGCCGCAATCGCATCGAGATCATGTTCGGTCGGCTGAAGGACTGGAGGCGCGTTGCCACCCGATACGACCGCTGCCCAGAGACGTTCTTCTCTGCTATCGCACTCGCAGCCATCGTCCTGTTCTGGCTCTGAAACACAATGAGTCTGGAGCCTAGACAGCGGCGCCCGCGCGGGGGTGCGGGCTCGCCAGATCTGTTTGCGCCGGTGGTTCCGGCGCGGCGCCTGCGCGGGGGGTGAGGGCGGCTTCCCCTGTGGGGCCGCGCTTTCGACGAAAGGTCGGCCGGCGCAGCGGTCAGCCCAGCAGAACCCCCGCCACAACGAACATCAGGCCGAAGGCCGACACGCCCACCGCGGCAAGGTTCAGCACCACAACATGCTGAAGCCGGGCGCGCATCTCGGCATCGGGCAGGTTGGCCCGCCGGGCGGCCATCGCCAGCCAGATGCACCATGCCAGCCCCAGCACGCCCCCCAGCGTCAGCGCCGCCCCGATCCAGATCAGCCATTCCATCGCCGTCCCCCTTTGCGGTTCACGCAGCCGCCTGCGCAAAGGCCCGCCCGTGCCGCGGTCTGCGGTGGGCGCGGGCAGGTTCGCGCGTTGCGCCTGCGCACTAGCCCAGCCTGCCCGCGCTGGCAAGTCGTCCGCGCGCCCGCTTGATCCCGCGGCCCCCGCTGGGCTAGGAGGGGCGCCGACGCGGCCGCGAGCCAGAGACCCTTCCCCTCGCTGGGCTTTCCGATCAGGAGCAGACAGGACCATGACACAGGACGCCACCTATGACGTCGCCGCCGACGAACTGCGCCAGTTCGTCGAACAGATCGAGCGGCTGGAGATGGAAAAGAAGGACATCGCTGACCAGATCCGCGAAGTCTATTCCGAGGCCAAGGGCCGGGGCTATGACACCAAGGCGATGCGCACGATCATTTCGCTGCGCAAGCGCGACAAGGACGATATCGCAGAACAGGAAGCGATCATCGAGATGTACAAATCCGCGCTGGGGATGGTGCCCTGACCGCGTGACCGTCTGACCGCTTGGCCGCGAACGGCCCGGGTCTCCGGGCCGCATCCGTCAGCCTTTCGTGGCGGCGATCCGGTCAAGCAGGCGATCGATCCGGTCAAGGTCGCCCTCGGCCCGGGCGAAATCCCAACGTTCGGGGTCGATCAGGCGGTCGTGCAGGATGCCCTCGCAGGCCAGAAAGGCCAGCATGGTCTGGTCGTCCGGGCAACGGGCGAACAGGCCGCGGATCTCGTCGCGCAGCTGTTGCAGCGGGGCCATGAACAGCGGATCTTCGGTCAGCGCGGCGAAGATCCCGGACGAGGGCGCCTCGGTCTTGCGCAGCAGATCGCGGACCACCGCCACATAGACCCGCGCCGCGGCCAGCGCCTGCGCAGGTGCCTCTGCCTCGCGCCAGCCCGGGGCGTGATGGTCCATCGCCGCGGCAAAGGCCGCGACATGATCCTCGACCAGCGCCCGCAGCAGCGCGTGCCTGGACGGGAAATGATACAGCAACCCCCCCTTTGACACCCCCGCCTCGGCCGCGACCGCATCCAGCGACATGCCCGCCGGGCCCAGCGTGCAGGACAGCCGTTCGGCCGCGGCAAGAAGCCGTCGACGTGTTTCGGATGCGGTTTTCTTCCGTGAGGGGGGAACTATCTGCGACATGAACTCGTCCGGCCAACTTGACTTTACCGTCTGGACGGTACAGTAAATCGGGGACAGATAAAACCCCTGTCGCCACGATCGGCAGGTCAGATGGAGAAGCGGATGGTCAAGCGTCTTGTCATTGCCGTGGTCCTTCTTGGGCTGATCGTTGGCGGAATCGTCGGGTTCAATCTGTTCCGCGACAAGATGATCGCCGATTTCTTCGCCGGGCGGGAACCCGCGCCGGTCACGGTGTCGACATCCCCTGCGCAGGCGATCAGATGGGCGCCGGGGATCGAGGCCATTGGCACCGCGGTCGCCGCGCAGGGGGTGGATCTGGCCATCGAGTCAGGCGGCACGGTGCGAGAGATCCTGTTTGCCGCCAACGATCCGATCAAGGCCGGGCAGAAGCTTTTGCAGATCTCGGAGCGCGAGGAACGCGCCGATCTGGCGGCAGCGCAGGCCGCGATGGATCTGGCCGAGACGGAACTCGCGCGGCAGCGCACGTTGCAGCAGCGCGGGGTGTCGGCGTTGAACAATTTCGACATCGCGCAGGCCGAGGCGGTTTCGGCGCGGGCGCAGGTCGCCAAGCTTCAGGCGGTGCTGCAACAGAAGGAACTGGTGGCCCCTTTTGATGGCGTGATCGGCATCCCGAGGGTCGATCTGGGCGAATATGTGACGGTGGGCACGGTCTATGCGACACTTCAGGATCTGTCCCGGATGCGGGTCGATTTCGCGGTGCCCGAACAGCAGATCGCGGTGGTGAAGGCGGGGCTGCCGGTCAGCGTCTCGTCCGAGGTCAGCGACTATCGGGCGCGCGGGCGGATCATCGGGATCGAACCGAAGGTCGATCCGAACTCGCGGCTGGTGACGGTGCGGGCCGAGGTGGACAATACCGACGGCACGCTGCTTCCGGGCCAGTTCCTGCGCGTGCGGGTCGAGTTGCCGGAAGAAGACGGCGTGATCGCGGTGCCGCAGACGGCGCTGATGTCCAGCCTTTACGGCGATTCGGTTTATGTCCTGCGCAAGGGTGACGGCGAAACGCGCACGGTCGAACAGGTGTTCGTGACCGCCGGCCGCCGCAGCGGCGGCATGATCGAGATCATCCGCGGCCTGTCGCCGGGCGACGAGGTGGTGAACGCGGGCCAGAACCGGCTGTCGGGCGGGGCTGCGGTCACGGTCGACAACACCGTGGCCCCCCCGGCTGCGGTCGCCGGGCAGTAAGGGGGCCGGAATGAGCATTTCAGAGCTTTTCATCCGCCGGCCCGTCGCCTCGACGGTGCTGGCCAGTTTCATCCTGCTGCTGGGGTTCTATTCGATCTTCAACCTGCCGGTGCGGCAGTATCCCGAAGTCGAGGAGACGGTGGTCACCATCACCACCACCTATCCCGGCGCCGCGCCCGAGCTGATTCAGGGCTTCATTACCGCGCCCATCGCCCGTGCCGTCGCCACCACCGAGAACATCGACTATGTCAGCAGCCAAAGCCGGCCCTCGGCTTCGGTCGTGTCGGTGCAGATGAAGCTGGGTGCCGATCCCGATGTGGCCCTGACCGAAGTTCTGGCCAAGGTGCAGCAGGTCCGCGGCGAGTTGCCGTCGGAAGCCGAAGATCCGGTGATCGTGAAAGGCACCGGCGACAGTTTCGCGCTGATGTATCTGGCGGCGATCAATCCCAACATGACCCCCGAACAGATGACGGAATATCTGGAACGGGTGATCCGTCCGCGGATGTCCACCATCGATGGCGTGGCCGAGATCGAGATCATCGGGGCTGCCGATTACGCCATGCGGGTCTGGATCGATCCGCTGAAGCTGGCGGCACGCAACGTCACCGCCTCGGAGGTGCTGGCCGCGATCCGGGCCGCGAACTTCCTGTCGGCGCCGGGCAAGACCGAAGGCGAATATGTGGCGCAGGCGATCACGCTGGCCTCGACGCTTCAGACGCCCGAGGCGTTCGGCGCATTGCCGCTGCGTTCGGTCGGCGATCAGGTGGTGCGGCTGCGCGATGTGGCGACGGTGGAACTCGCCTCGGCCGAGCCTGACAGCATCGTGACCTTCAACGGCGAGGCCGGCACCTTCATCGGCCTGTTTCCCACGCCGGCGGCAAACCCGCTGACCACGGCGGCCGCGGTGCTGGAGGCGCTGCCCACGATCAACGACACGCTGCCCGAAGGGATGGAGATCCGGCTGGTCTACGATTCGACCGAAACCATCACCGCCTCGATCGTCGAGGTGTTCAAGACACTGGCCGAGGCGGTGGCCATCGTCGTCGTGGTGATCTTGCTGTTTTTGGGCTCGTTCCGGTCGGTGCTGATGCCGATCGTGACGATTCCGCTGTCGCTGATCGGGGTCTGCACCGTGCTGCTGGCGCTGGGCTATTCGATCAACCTGTTGACGCTGCTGGCGATGGTGCTGGCCATCGGTCTGGTGGTGGACGATGCCATCGTGGTGGTCGAGAACATCCACCGCCATATCGACGAGGGCATGACGCCCTACAAGGCGGCGGTGAAGGGCATGGCCGAGATCACCGGGCCGGTGATCGCGATGACGATCACGCTGGCCGCGGTGCTGGCACCGCTGGGATTTTCCGGCGGGCTGACAGGCGCGCTGTTTGCCGAATTCGCCTTTGCGCTGGCGGGGGCGGTCATCATCTCGGGGGGGGTGGCGCTGACCATCACGCCGATGATGTCGGCACGCCTGCTGAAGGAAGGCACCGGCAGCCGGTTTCAGCGCGCGGTCGACGGCACGCTGGAGCGGCTGTCGAACTGGTATGAACGGCGGGTGTCCACCTCGCTGGACTATCGGCCGGTCACGCTTTTGATGGTGGCGGCGCTGGTGGGGGTGACGGGGTTCATGTTCCTGAACACCACCAGCGAACTGGCGCCCGAGGAAGATCAGGGCGCGATGTTCGCCATCCTGAACGGGCCGCGCTATGCCACGAAGGAATATACCACCCTTTACACCGACCGGATTTCCGAGGTGACGAAGGACATCCCCGAAGTCAGCACCGAGTTCTCGATTGCGGGCTTCGGTGGGCAGGCCAATCAGGGCATCTATATCTGGGTGCTGGACGAATGGGCCAACCGCGACCGCAGTCAGGCCGAGGTGCAGCAAGAGGTTCAGTCGCTGATCGATCCGGTGGCGGGGATGCAGGGCTTTGTCTTTGCGCCGCCCACGCTGCCGGGGACGGGGGGCGGGCTGCCGATCTCGATGGTGCTGCAATCGGTCCAGTCGCCTGACCGGGTGTTCGAGATCGGCGAGGAAATCCGTCGGCGCGCCGAGGCGACGGGCCGCTTCATCGCGGTGCAGAACTCGCTGGCGTTCGATGCGCCGGAGATTTCGGTGACCATCGACCGCGACCGGGCGGCGGCGCTGGATGTGCCGATTTCCGAGATCGGCAACACGCTGGGCCTGCTGATGGGCGGGGCGGCGGTGGCGCAGTTCGACCGCGAGTCGAACAGCTATGACATCATCCCGCAGGTGCCGCGCGACTGGCGCGACAATCCCGAACGGCTGGGAGAGTTCTTCGTTCGCGCCTCAAACGGCGAGATGGTGCCGCTGTCGTCGGTGGTCTCGATTTCGACCGGCGCTTCGGCGGCCTCGATCGAGCAGTTCAACCAGCTGAACTCGTCAACCATCTCGGCCTTGCCGATGATCGGGGTCTCGACCGGGGACGGGTTGGCCGAGTTGCAGCGCATCGCGGACGAAGTGATGCCCGACGGGTTCTTTCTGGACTATTCCGGCCAGTCCCGGCTGGAGGTGGCACAGGGCAACACCATCCTTCTGGCCTTCGGAGCGGCGGTGCTGGTGATCTATCTGGTGCTGGCGGCACAGTTCGAAAGTTTCCGCGATCCGTTCATCATCATGATGTCGGTGCCGCTGTCGATCTTTGGCGCGATCCTGCCGCTGAATCTGGGGCTGGGGACGCTGAACATCTATACGCAGGTGGGGCTGATCACGCTGATCGGGCTGATTACCAAGCACGGCATCCTGATGGTGGAATTTGCCAACCAGCAGCGCGACGTGCATGGCCTGTCCCGGCGCGACGCCATCGTGGCGGCCGCGAAGGTGCGGCTGCGGCCGATCCTGATGACGACGGCGGCGATGGTGCTGGCGGTCGTGCCGCTGATCATCGCCGAAGGGGCAGGGGCGGCGGCGCGGCAGGCGATGGGGATCGTGATCTTCACCGGGCTGCTGATCGGCACCTGCTTCACGCTGTTCGTGGTGCCGATGTTCTACACGTTGATTTCGCAACCCGATCGCGCTTGGCGTGCCCATCGCGAGATGGTGGCGGCGCGGGAAGGCGCCCGCTGACCGGGCCCGCGCCTTTCGGCCATCGCGGGCTTTGATGGATGCCCCGGGGGTGGGGCTGTCTGCCCCTCCCCCGGACCCCCGACCCCGAGGATATTTGTGCCAGCGTGAAGGGGTAGGGGATCTGCGCCTTGGCCTTGGCTTTGGTGCGGCTTTCGCGCAGAAGGGCGCGCGCAGGATGCGGGAGCGGGCGATGAGCAGGCGATTTTCCTTTCAGGTGACGGCCACGGATGGGCGGGCGCGTCTGGGCGCGATCTCGACGCCGCGAGGAGAGATCCGGACGCCCGCTTTCATGCCGGTGGGGACGGCAGCGACGGTGAAGGCGATGCTGCCTGAAAGCGTGCGCGCGACCGGGGCCGACATCCTGCTGGGCAATACCTATCATCTGATGTTGCGCCCCACAGCCGAGCGGATCGCGCGGTTGGGTGGGTTGCACCGGTTCATGAACTGGGAGCGGCCGATACTGACCGACTCGGGTGGGTTTCAGGTGATGAGTCTGGCGGATCTGCGGAAGCTGACCGAGGAGGGGGTCACGTTCCGATCCCATATCGACGGATCGAGACACCATCTGAGCCCCGAGCGCAGCATGGAGATCCAGCGGCTTCTGGGGTCTGACATCGTGATGGCGTTTGACGAATGTCCGGCGTTGCCGGCGACCGAGGCCGACGTGGCCAAATCGATGCGGCTGTCGATGCGCTGGGCGCAGAGGTCGCGCGATGCCTTTGGCGACCGGCCGGGGCATGCGCTGTTCGGGATCATGCAGGGCGGTGTCACCCGCGAGTTGCGCGAGGAGAGCGCCGCGGCGCTGCGGGCGATCGGCTTTGACGGGTATGCCATCGGCGGTCTGGCCGTGGGCGAGGGGCAGGAGGCGATGTTCGGTGTTCTGGATTATGCGCCGGGGTATCTGCCCGAGGATCGGCCGCGCTATCTGATGGGGGTGGGCAAGCCCGACGACATCGTGGGCGCGGTCGAGCGCGGAGTGGACATGATGGACTGTGTGTTGCCCTCGCGGTCCGGGCGGACGGGGCAGGCCTGGACCCGGCGCGGACAGGTCAACATCAAGAACGCCCGTCACATGGACGATCCGCGGCCGCTGGATGAAGACTGCACCTGTCCGGCGTGCCGGAATTATTCGCGCGCCTATCTGCATCATGTGTTCCGCGCACAGGAGATCATCGCATCGATGCTGCTGACCTGGCACAACCTGCATTACTATCAGCAGTTGATGCAGGGTCTGCGCGACGCCATTGCCGAGGGGCGGCTGGCGGGCTTTGTCGCCGGGTTCCATGCGGCCCGGGCGGCGGGCGACATCGAGCCGGTGTGATGTGCCCGGCTACGGCGTGGACAGTGACACGCCGGGCGACATGTATCGGGCACATGGCCCGGCCCTTGCACCGGGGCACTTCGGGCATATCTCGCGTCGACAGTCTGGAAAGGACCAAGTTTGATGACCGAAAAGCTGTTCGCGCCTGCCACCTTCGGTGAGGTGACCCTGAAGAACCGCGTGGTGATGGCGCCCCTGACGCGCAACCGGGCCAATCCGGCCGATGCAACGCCCACCGCGCTGACGGTGGAGTATTACGGCCAGCGCGCCGGTGCGGGGCTGCTGATCACCGAAGGCGCGCAGATCTCGGCCGAGGGGCAGGGATATGCCTGGACGCCGGGGATCCACTCACCGGAACAGGTGGCGGCGTGGAAGGCCGTGACCGAGGCTGTTCATGCCAAGGGCGGGCGGATCGCGATCCAGCTGTGGCATGTCGGCCGCATCAGCCACACCAGCCTTCTGGGCGGGCAGGCGCCGGTGGCGCCATCGGCCGGGGCTGCGGCATCGCGCACCTTCGACGGCACCGGCTTTGTGCCCACGTCCGAGCCTCGCGCGCTTGAGACCGCCGAGATCGCCCGTGTGGTCGAGGATTACCGCCGCGCCGCGGCCAATGCGAAAGCGGCCGGTTTCGACGCGGTCGAGATCCATGCCGCGAACGGTTATCTGATCGACCAGTTCCTGCGCGATACCACCAACCGGCGCACCGATGGCTATGGCGGCAGTCAGGAAAACCGGGTCCGGTTCCTGGACGAGGTGGTGGCGGCGGTGGTGTCGGAAATGGGGGCAGGGCGGACCGGCGTCCGGCTGTCGCCGTTCTCGAACGCCAATGATGTGGGGATCGACAGCGACACGGTGGGGCTGTTCGGCCGGGCCATCGACGTGCTGAACCGGCACGGACTGGCTTTCCTGCACATGGTCGAGGGCCAGACCGGCGGCCCGCGCGATTTCCCCGAAGAGGCGCTGACGGCGCTGCGCAACCGCTTTGATGGCGCCTATATCGCCAACAACGGCTATGACCGCGCCATGGCGGTTGCGGCGGTGGAAAGCGGCCGGGCCGATGCGGTGGCCTTCGGGCGGCTTTACATCTCGAACCCGGATCTGGCCGAACGGCTGGCCGCCGATGCGGCGCTGAACCCGCTGCCGACCGCAGGGCTTTATGGTGGCGGTGCCGCGGGCTACACCGACTATCCGACGCTTCAGGCGGCATTGGCCTGACGGGCCCCGAAGGGTGCGGGACCGCCCGCGCCCTTCACCGAATTGCACTGAAAGATCGCTTGATGCGCCGCGTGGCGGGGTTCATTCTGCAAGCCAAAGGTGGGCGCGGTTGACAGGCCGCCCCCCCGTCACCAGATACGACAGAACGCCCGGGGAAGGTCGAGTGCTGCCGAATGGCCGGGGCCGGAGCCTTCCTGCATCGAAGGAAAAGACATGACTGAACAGCTTCCCAACAGCTACCCGGTGCTGCCGCTGCGCGACATCGTGGTGTTCCCTCATATGATCGTGCCGCTGTTCGTGGGCCGGGAGAAGTCGGTCCGCGCGCTGGAAGAAGTGATGGGCGAGGACCGGCAGATCCTGCTGTCTTCGCAGATCGACCCTTCCGTGGACGATCCGACCACCGACGGCATCTATCGCGCCGGTGTGCTGGCCAATGTGCTTCAGCTTTTGAAACTGCCCGATGGCACGGTGAAGGTGCTGGTCGAGGGCAAAAGCCGCGTGCGCATCACCGAATTCCTGCCGAACGACCAGTTCTTCGAGGCCCGGTCCGAGTTTCTTGACGAAGCCCCCGGCGATCTGTCGACGGTCGAGGCGCTGTTGCGCGCCGTGGCCGAGGAATTCGAGCGTTACGCCAAGATCAAGAAGAACATCCCCGAAGAGGCGCTGGCCGCGGTCTCGGAAACCCGCGATGCCGCGCGGCTGGCCGACCTTGTGGCCGGGCACCTCGGGATTGATGTGGCCCAGAAGCAGGCGCTGCTGGAAACGCTGGACGTGGCCGAGCGGCTGGAGCGGGTCTATGGCCACATGCAGGGCGAGATGTCCGTCCTTCAGGTGGAAAAGAAGATCAAGACCCGCGTGAAAAGCCAGATGGAGCGCACGCAGCGGGAATATTATCTGAATGAGCAGATGAAGGCCATTCAGAAGGAACTGGGCGACGGCGAGGACGGCCAGAACGAGATCGCCGAACTGGAAGAACGCATCGCCCGGACCGAGCTTTCGAAAGAAGCCCGCGACAAGGCCGATGCCGAGGTCAAGAAGCTGAAGTCGATGTCGCCGATGTCGGCCGAGGCGACGGTGGTGCGCAATTACCTCGACTGGCTTCTGGGCGTGCCGTGGGGGGTAAAATCGCGCACCAAGAAGGATCTGGGCAAGGCGCAGGCGGTTCTGGACGCCGACCACCACGGGCTGGAAAAGGTCAAGGAGCGGATCGTCGAATATCTGGCGGTTCAGGCGCGCTCGGCCAAGCTGAAGGGGCCGATCCTGTGCCTTGTCGGCCCCCCGGGTGTGGGCAAGACCTCGCTGGGCCGGTCTGTGGCGCGGGCCACGGGGCGCGAGTTCATCCGCATCAGTCTGGGCGGCGTGCGCGACGAATCCGAGATCCGCGGCCATCGGCGGACCTATATCGGATCGATGCCGGGCAAGATCATTCAGGCGCTGAAAAAGGCCAAGACCACCAACCCGCTGATCCTGCTGGATGAAATCGACAAGATGGGGCAGGATTTCCGCGGCGACCCGGCCTCGGCCATGCTGGAGGTGCTGGACCCGGAACAGAACTCGACCTTCATGGACCACTATCTGGAAGTGGAATATGACCTGTCGAACGTGATGTTCCTGACCACGGCGAACAGCTACAACATGCCCTCGCCGCTGCTGGACCGGATGGAGATCATTCCGCTGGCCGGCTACACCGAGGACGAAAAGCGCGAGATCGCCCGCCAGCACCTGATCCCGAAGCAGATCGCCAACCACGGTCTGAAAAAGGGTGAATTCAGCCTGACCGATGCCGCGCTGACCGAGATCATCCGCACCTACACCCGCGAAGCCGGGGTGCGGAACCTGGAACGTGAGATCGCGAAACTTGCCCGCAAGGCGGTGACAGAGATCGTCAAGGGCACGGCCAAAACGGTGGAAGTGACGCCCGAGACGCTGGAAGGGTTCCTTGGCGTCAAACGCTATCGCTATGGTCTGGCCGAGAAGGAAGATCAGGTGGGCGTCGTGACGGGGCTGGCCTGGACCTCGGTCGGCGGCGAATTGTTGTCGATCGAGGCGCTGCGCCTGCCGGGCAAGGGTCGGATGAAGACCACCGGCAAGCTGGGCGACGTGATGAAGGAATCGATCGACGCGGCCTCGAGCTTCGTGCGATCGATCAGCCCGGAACTGGGGGTGAAGCCGCCGAAGTTCGAGGCGGTGGATATCCATGTTCACGTCCCCGAAGGCGCCACGCCCAAGGACGGGCCGTCGGCGGGGGTGGCGATGGTGACGTCGATCGTGTCGGTTCTGACCGGCATTCCCGTCCGCAAGGATGTGGCGATGACGGGCGAGGTGACGCTGCGCGGCAACGTGCTGCCCATCGGTGGCTTGAAGGAAAAGCTGCTGGCGGCACTGCGGGGCGGCATCAAGACCGTGCTGATCCCGGAAGAAAACGCCAAGGATCTGGCCGAGATCCCGGACAATGTGAAAGAGGGGTTGCGCATCGTGCCCGTCGCCCATGTCCGCGAGGTTCTGCGCGAGGCTTTGGTGCGGATGCCCGATCCGGTCGAGTGGGACGAGGCGGCCGAGGAAGCCGCCGCCGCCGCCCGCCGACTTGAGCGTGACAACACGCCGACCGCGACCGCGCACTGATCCGGCCGCGCCGCACGAATCGACGCTACAGCAAAGGCGCGGCTTCGGTCGCGCCTTTGCGATTGGTGCCGCCTCACGGCAGGCCGGGGATCGATCCGGGGGGCAGGTTTCGGCCCCGGCATCGCCTCACCTGTGCCGCCGGTGCGGAACAGGTGCCCGATGTCGCAGCCCCCCCGAAGTGTCGTGTTACAACTCTTGCATAAACTGCACTGCCGGCGCGGAAAAGTTGTTCCAAGCCCCTTGCAGAGGACCGCGAGGGGCAGTAATAACCCGCCATCGGGCGATTAGCTCAGCGGTAGAGCGCTTCGTTCACATCGAAGATGTCAGCGGTTCAAATCCGTTATCGCCCACCATCATTCACTTGATTAAAATCAAGGACTTAGGCCCCCCTCTCGGGGGCCTTTTGTTATCCAAAATCACCCAGAAAGTTACCCGAAATTGGAAAGGGGTGTCATCCGTCCGCGTGCAGCGCCCGGTTCCCGGCCTGCGCCACATCCGCAGCCACCTGACTGCGGCTCCGCCTGTCCGGGCGGCGATCTCTCGGGCGCGCATCAGGGGCGGCGGCCATTTCCCCGGCGGTTTCGACCTCCTGCTCGACGCGCAGGAAGAGCCCGATCTCGCCACCGGCGATGAGAAGGGCGAGGCGGTCGCGGTGTTCGATCAGGCGACCGAGGTCCGGGACTGGATGGGCCGTCCGATCTCGGACGCGGCCCGGTGCGGGGGTGGATGCGCGGCATCCGCGAGTGAGCGCGGTGCCCGCTCCCGATCCGGAGCGGGCGCATCTGCGGAGGGGCGCCGGTTTCGATACGCTCGCGGACGCAACAAACGCTGGCGCGACAGCAGGTGCTAGGCCGAATCTCAGCAGAAAAGGTGGAGCAAGCTGAGCGGGTATTAAGCACCATGCTTGCGTAACCCATCGAAACTGTGGGGTAAACAAGTCATAATTTTGCATTGAAATGGCGGAGACGAAGGGATTCGAACCCTCGAGACCCTTTAGAGGTCTGCACCCTTAGCAGGGGTGTGCCTTCGACCACTCGGCCACGTCTCCGCTGATCCGTATATGAGGCACTGTCAGGGAGAACAAGCGATTTTTTCGTTGCAGGAAGCGGCTTGCGAACGATCGGTGGCGTCGACAACCAACGCATGCCGATCCATGTCGAACAGGACAATCGCTGAAAGACGGGGCATTCGTCCCGCCCTCGATGATCCCTTGCGCTTCGCGTCATCGGAAAGGCTGGGTCCATGGGTCGGCCTGACCCCGTCGCGCAATCGGTCCGGCGAACGCGATGTCTCGGGCGGCATCACCAAGGCTGGCGATGTCACCCCGAGCCGCAGGCTACGCCATGATGCACCGAGGGCTTTCGGCACGGTTGAGACCTCGGCGGCGCAGGTGGAACGCCGCCGTGGCGAGATGCGCGCCATGGTGCGGGGTATTGGTCTGATCCTGCACCGCATATGGGGCGATGACACCGGCTTTCGGTTCGATGTCACGGCGGCAGATGCGGCGCGCTGAGCTGGGCTTTCACCCGTCGCCTGTCTGACCGCGGGCTTTCAAGACGCGGTTCCGATGATGCCGCGGTTCGGACGGTTGCCCGTGAGACGGGGCATGCGTCGAGATGGGCACATCGGAATTGCAATGAACCGGCATCATGTTGGCGATCACCGCGCCGACCACGGACCGAAGCATGCACCCGGGCGGATCCAGTCGAGGGCGGATGCGATGGCAGGTCACTCCTTACCCGAAGTGTCGCGCCGCATTGAAGCCTTGCAAAATGCCGCCTCGCCGCGCTAGAGGGCGGACGGCGGGTGGTTAGCTCAGTTGGTAGAGCGTCTCGTTTACACCGAGAATGTCGGGGGTTCGAGTCCCTCACCACCCACCACGTCTTGAACGGCTTGCGAAAGGACAGGGACGATGCCCCGGCTGGATCTGCGAGCGCAATCGTGACCGTGGCCGAAACCGCCGGGCAGGCCGCGGCGCTGGCCGGTCCGCTGACGATCGAGACCCTGTCCGACGCGCGGCGCCGGATCGCGGATGCCGCGCAGACGGGCGTGCTGGATCTGTCGCAGGTCCAGGCACTGGATACCGCGGGGGCATGGGCGCTGGTTTCGGCGCAACGGCAGGCCGTGGCTGCGGGGCGCGAGCTCCGGCTTGCAAACCTGTCCGACGCCCAGCGCCAGCTGATCGAGACCGTGACCGCGGCCTTTCCCGAACCCGAACCGAAGCGGCGCGAAATCCCGGGCCGGCCGGGCGACGGGTTGGCCAATCTGGGGCAAGACGTGGCGCGGGGCCTGTCGACCGCGCTTCAGGGGCTGGCCTTTCTGGGCGAGGTCGTGGCGCATCTGGCGGCGCTGGTGCTACACCCGACCCGGCTTCGGCTGACGCCATTGTTTCACCATATGCAGGAAGCGGGCTGGAACGCGGTGCCCATCGTTGCGCTGATGGGCTTTCTGATCGGGATCGTGCTGGCGTTTCAGGGCGCCACGCAATTGGAACAGTTCGGCGCCGAGGTCTATGTCGTCGATCTGGTCGCCATCGCGATCCTGCGCGAACTGGGCATCCTGCTGACGGCGATCATCGTGGCCGGGCGCTCGGCCTCGGCGTTCACGGCGGCCATCGGATCGATGAAGATGCGCGAGGAAATCGACGCGATGCGCGTTCTCGGCATCGATCCGATCGACAGGCTGGTGCTGCCGCGGGTGCTGGCGCTGGTGATCCTTTTGCCGGCACTTGGCTTCATCGCCTCGATCGCGGGGCTGGTGGGCGGCGGGTTGATGGCATGGATCGACCTTGGCATCACGCCGGGCATGTTCCGCACCCGGCTGCTGGCCGATACCGATGTCAGCCATGCGATCATCGGGCTGGTCAAGGCGCCGTTCTTTGCCATCATCATCGGGGTGATCGGTTGCCATCAGGGGATGCAGGTGTCCGGCAATGCCGAGTCGCTGGGAAGCCACACCTCGCGTTCGGTGGTGCAGGCAATCTTTCTGGTGATCGTGACCGACGCGCTGTTTTCGATCTTTTTCGCGGTCTGGGGGCTGTGATGGGCGACGTGCTGATCAAGGTCCGCGGCCTGAAGAACCAGTTCGGCCCGAATGTGATCCACGAAGGTCTGGATCTGGATATCCACCGCGGCGAGGTTCTGGGCATCGTCGGCGGCTCGGGCACCGGGAAATCGGTGCTGTTGCGGTCCATCGTCGGGCTTCAGAAGCCCGTGGCGGGATCGATCACGGTGTTCGGCGTCGATCTGCGCACCGCGCCACGCGCCGAGATGGCCCGGGTCGAGAACCGCTGGGGGGTGATGTTTCAGGATGGCGCGCTATTTTCATCGCTGACCGTGCGCGAGAATGTCGAGGCGCCGATGCGAGAGCGCACGGGGCTGGATGCCGAAACGCGCCGCGCGCTGGCCGATCTGAAAATTGCGATGGTGGGCCTGCCGCCCAAGGCGCGCACGCTGTATCCGTCGGAACTGTCGGGGGGGATGCGCAAACGGGCCGGCCTTGCGCGGGCGCTGGCGCTGGATCCCGAGATCCTGTTTCTCGATGAACCCACCGCGGGCCTCGATCCGATCGGCGCATCGGATTTTGACGTGCTGATCCGCAACTTGCAGCAATCTCTTGGTCTGACGGTCTTTCTCGTGACGCACGATCTGGATACGCTGCATGCCACCTGCGACCGCATCGCGGTTCTGGCCGAAAGGAAAGTGCTGGTGACCGGAACGATCCGCGAACTGATGAGGGTGGACCACCCTTGGGTCCGCAGCTATTTCCACGGGCCGCGCGCCCATGCCGCGATGCTGGCGGCCGAGGGCTAGGCGATGGAAACCCGCGCCCGCTTCATCCTGATCGGCCTCTTTACGCTGTTCAGCGTGCTGGCCACGCTGGGCTTTCTGCTGTGGCTGGCCAAGGTTCAGCTGGACCGCAGCATTGCCCGTTATGACATTCTGTTCGAAAGCGTCGAAGGGCTCGGCCGCGCCAGTGCCGTGCGCTATAACGGCGTGGATGTGGGCGAGGTGATGTCGATCGAACTGGACGAGGCCAATCCGGCGCTGGTCCGGGTGCAGATCGAGATCACCGCCTCGACCCCGGTGCGCACCGATACGGTGGCGCAACTGGCTGCGCAGGGGGTGACGGGGGTCTCTTATGTCTCGCTTGCGGGGGGGCGTGCGCCCGATCCGCTGGAGCCGCGCAAAGGCGAATGGGTTCCGGTGATCCCGTCGCAACGCTCGGCGGTGCAGGCGCTGACAGCCGATGCGCCGACCCTGCTGGCCGAGGCGATCACGCTGCTGAAAGACATCCAGACCTTCACCGGCCCCGAAAACCGTGCCGCGGTGGAAAGCATCCTGACCAATGCCGATGCCTCGATGCAGAACATCGCGGCGATCACCCGCGATGCGGCCGAAACCACGGCGCGTATCGATGATTTCGCGGCCCGGCTGGACGGCATGGCCGACCGCACCGAGGCCGCCCTTACCACGCTGGAAACCGCGCTGACCGAGGCCAAGGCCGCGGCCGACGCCGCCCGCGGCACCTTTGAAAGCATCGAGCGGGTGGTGGACGAAGATGTGCCGCCGATGCTGGATCAGGTCAGCCGCTCGGTTCAGGGCATCGAACGCTCGGCGGCGGCCTTCCGCGATTTCGCCGACAAGGGCCTGCCGCAATATGCCAGCCTTGCGACCGACACCCGGCGCATGGTGGCCAGTCTGAACGCGCTGGTGGCCCGGATCTCGCGCGATCCGGCGCGGTTCTTCCTTGGCACCCAGACCCCCGCTTACAGAAGGTGACGATGATGCGTGCCCCGATCGGCCTTGCCGTCCTTGCCGCAGCCCTGGCCCTGTCGGGCTGCGGCGCCGCCCTGTCGCTGTCGCGCGCGTCCGAATCGCTGGACAGCTACACGCTGCCGCCGCTGCCGGGGACTGGAACCGCAGGCGGATCGCGCCATCTGATGGTGGACGTGGCAACGGCAGGGGGCGCGATCGCCACCGACCGCATCCTGATCAAGCCGTCGCCGGTGCAGGCGCAATATCTGCCCGATGCGCGCTGGTCGGACCCGGCGCCGGTTCTGGTGCAATCGCTGCTGCTGGGCAGCCTTCAGGATGCCGGGGGCTTCCGGCTGGTCACGCGCGAGGCCGCCGGTCTGGTGCCCGACTACTCGCTGATGACCGACCTGCGCGCCTTTCAGGCCGAGGTCTCCCCCGGACAGGCGCCCACGGTGCGCGTGGACCTTGCGCTGACGCTGATCCGCGAGACCGACCGTGCCATCCTGTCCACCCGCCGGATCGAGACCCGCGCCGCCGCGGCATCGGACAAGACCGGCGATCTGGTGGCCGCCTTCGAAGTCGCGACCACGCAGGCGCTGGGGCAGGCGGTGGATTGGGTGCGGTCCCGCGCGCGGTGATGTCGCTTTTTGGCGGCAAGCGCCGGAAACGTCAGCCGGACCGCGCCGGAAAAGCGTCATAAGGACGCAAACGGGCGCAGGCTTTCGGAGGTTGGGCAATGAACGAGGTTACGGCACGCAGGGCGCGGGGCGGCGGCGGATCGGCGCGGCGGGCGGAACGCACCGCCGTCAGCCTTGAGACGGCGCGGTTCATCACCCGCAACATCCCCAACTTCGAGATCCTGAACGACGAGGCGCTTCAGATCATCGAATGGAACGCCGACACCGTGCTTGAGGAAATCGGCGTCAACTTCGTCGAGAACCCGGCCGCGTTGCAACGCTGGCGCGATGCCGGCGCCGATGTGCGCGGCGAACGGGTGCATATTCCACGCGGCCTTGCGCGTCAGCTTTGCGCCTCGGCCCCGTCCGGCTTTACCCAGCATGCGCGCAACCCCGCCCGCAATGTGGAAATCGGCGGCCGCAATCTTGTGCTGGCGCCGGTCTACGGCCCGCCCTTCGTGCGCGACCGCGACGGCGGCCGCCGCTATGCCACGATGGAGGATTTCCGCAATTTCGTGAAGCTGGGCTACATGTCGAAGTGGCTGCACCATTCCGGCGGCACGGTCTGCGAGCCGACGGACATTCCGGTGAACAAGCGCCACCTTGACATGCTGCTGGCGCATATGACGCTGTCGGACAAGCCGTTCATGGGATCGGTCACCGAACCTTCGCGCGCGGCGGATTCGGTCGAAATGGCAAAGCTGCTGTTCGGTGCCGATTTCGTCGACCGGAACACGGTGATGACCTCGCTGATCAACATCAACTCGCCCTTGACCTTCGATGCGACGATGATGGGCGCGCTTGAGGTCTACGCGCAGGCGGGGCAGGCGTCCATCGTCTCGCCGTTCATCGTCGGGGGCGCCATGGCGCCGGTGACGGTGGCGGGCACTTTGACGCAGGTTCTGGCCGAGGTTCTGGCCGGCGTCGCCTACAGCCAGCTGATCCGTCCCGGCGCGCCGGTGATCTTCGGCGCTTTCGTGACCTCGATCGACATGAACTCGGGCGCACCCACCTTCGGCACCCCCGAGGCCGCGCATATCACCTATGGCGCGGGCCAGCTTGCCCGCCGGCTGGGGCTGCCTTACCGCTCGGGCGGGGCGTTCTGCGGATCGAAGCTTCCCGATGCACAGGCGGCCTACGAATCGGCCAATTCGCTGAACATGGCGCTGCTGTCGGGCGTGAACTTCATGCTGCATGCCTGCGGCTGGCTGGAAGGCGGTCTGGTCTCATCCTATGAGAAATTCGTGATGGATGCCGACCAGTTGGGCACGCTGCACCATCTGGCTCAGGGCATCGCGATGGATGACAACGGTCAGGGCATGGATGCGCTGCGCGAGGTCGGCCCCGGTGGCCACTTCCTTGGCTGCGCCCATACGCAGGCCAATTTCAAGACCGCGTTCTGGCGGACCGACCTTCTCGATTACAAGCCGTTCGAGACCTGGGAAGAGGAAGGCGCCCGCGACACCGAGACGCTGGCCGCTGAACGGGTGAAGAAGATGCTGGGCGATTATCAGCAGCCAATGCTTGACCCCGGCGTGGCGGAATCGCTGGCGGCCTTTGTCGCGCAACGGAAGGAATCGATGCCGGACGCCTTCGTCTAGACGACAGGCCGTGGGCAGGAAAACGGGCGCGGTCCATGGGGGCCGCGCCCGTTTTGCATGTCAGATCGCGCCGATCAGGCGCACTTCGGCCATCAGCGCGATCAGCACCTCGACATGATGGGCGACAGAATAGGTCGCATCCCCGGCCCGCCGCCGGTCTTCGAGCCTTTGTTCTTCGGCCAGAAGTCGGGTGACGGCCCGTTCGGCCTGCTGTTCGCCCACCAGCCGGCGCAGGTCGCGCTCGCGCCGGTAGTCGCACAGACCCAGCCGCGCGGCCCGCATCAGCAGGCGGGGGCGGCGGATCTCGGCCAGAAGGGTGCGGAAGTCAGTCATGAGATTCTCCTCTGTCGGCCTCGACAGATTGGAATCGTGCAACCCTGCGTTGCGCGCGCGCCGGATTCACCGCTCGGGGGTTTTCCCGAATGTTTATACTTTAGAAAGAATTATCAACAACAGCGTAGTTGTTAACGAACAGGTAACCAATGCATCTGACGGTTGCAAACGTCCAAGGCTGGACAACACCCCACGTCGGGGTGCCACGGGATGGAATGATGCAGACCGAGCTTCGTGCAATTTCGACGCTGCCCGCATGGCTTCCGGAAGCCGTGCGGCTCTACCTCGATCACACCGAGGAGGGGCTTTCGCTGCGCGCGTTGGCGCGGCGCGAAGGCTGCCATGCCTCGACAGTGATGCGCCATGTGCGCCGTTGTGAAAGCCGCCGCGACGATCCGCTTGTGGATGAGGCGCTGGCGGCCCTCGGGCGGGCACAGGGGCGCGGCCATTCCCCAGCCACAAAGGACAGCCCCGACATGACGGCACCGATCCGCCCCGAACCTTCCTTGTCCGCGATGCTTGACGAGGCGACCATCGCCCGCGAGGCCCGCCGTATCCTGCGCCGTCTGGCCGAGCCGCAATCCGTGCTGGCCATCGCGCCGGATATGGAAAAGGCCGCGGTGCTGCGGTCCTTGCCCGATGGCAGCACCGCGCGCATGGCGGTGGTGGAACGCTCGGTCGCGCAGGCGTTTGCGCTGAAGGACTGGATCGCCTGCCGCAAGCCGGGCCGCATCGCCACCTATGAAATCACCGCGGCAGGGCGGTCCGCGCTGAAGCGGCTGATCGAGGCCGAGGACGCCACCCGGCACGGCATGGCCGAAGCCGCAACGCCCTTTGCCGGCCAGCACCGCGACTGGGCCGAGCGCGAGATCCGCGACGAGGACGGCCCCCGCCGCGTGCGCTATAACGCCGCCGAAAGCCCGGTGGCGGTGCTGGGGCGGCGGCGCGACAAGGACGGCAAGCCCTTTCTGTCGGCCGAACTGGTCGAGGCCGCCGAGCGCCTGCGCGAGGATTTCGAACTGGCGCAGATGGGTCCGCGGGTAGCGCAGAACTGGGACCGCTTCCTGACCGGCGCCGATCGCGGCAGCTTTCGCCCGGAATCGGGCGGCGCCGAGGGTCCGCGTCAGGCGCGCGAACGGGTGGCATCGGCGCTGCGCGATCTGGGCCCCGGACTTGGCGACATGGTGCTGCGCTGCTGCTGTTTCCTTGAAGGGCTGGAGGCGGCCGAGCGGCGGATGGGTTGGTCGGCACGGTCGGGCAAGATCGTGCTGCGCATCGCCTTGCAACGACTGCGCCGGCATTACGACGAAACCTATGGCCGGTCGCGTCCGCTGATCGGCTGACCGGGCAGGGCGCCTGATCGTCGGCCATCCTGCCCCTGCCTGCGGCGGAAAGACCTGCGCCGGGCGAACATCGGCCGGCGACTGCCTGCCCTCCCCGTGCGGGGGGCAGGCGAAGAACGCGGCAACTGGTTTCTGCCTGCCCGCCAGTGCAGGGGCAGGCCTCGGCAGTCTCGGCTGGCCCCGCAATCACCGCATGTGGCCTGCCCGCCCGTGCGGGGGCAGGCCCCTTGTCACAGCGGGCGCACCTTCAGCTTCATGATCCGGTTTTCGCGCCGGGTCATCACCTCGAACCGGAAGCCGTGGAAACTGAAGGCCTGCCCCTCGTTCGGGATCATCTGCGCTTCGTGGATGACAAGGCCCGCCACGGTGTTGGCCTCGTCGTCGGGCAGTTGCCAGTCCATCATCCGGTTCAGGTCGCGGATCGTCATCGACCCCTCGACCAGATAATCGCCGGTGTCGGCGCGCTTCAGCGTGACCTCTTGTGCGATGTCGAACTCGTCGTTGATCTCGCCCACGATCTCTTCGATGATGTCTTCCAGCGTGATCAGGCCGCGCAGCGCGCCATATTCGTCCACCACCAGCGCGAAATGCGTCCGCCGCTTCAGGAACTGGCGCATCTGTTCATCCAGCGGCGTCGTCTCGGGGACGAAATAGGGCTTCATCGCCACTTTCAGGATGTCCAGCCCGGCCAGCGCCGTTGTGTCGCCCTTGGTCATCAAGCGGCTGACTTCGCGCAGAAGATCCTTGGAATGGATCACGCCAAGGATGTTTTCCTGATCCTCGCGATACAGCGGAATGCGGGTGTGGGGCGAGGCCAGAACCTGCGCGATGATCTCGGCCGGCTGCTTGTCGGCGTCGATCATCTCGATCTGGCTGCGATGGCGCATGATTTCCTCGACCGTGCGTTCCGACAGATCCAGCGCGCCCAGCAGCCGGTCGCGGTCTTCCTTTTCCACCGCGCCCTGCGAATGGCCCAGCGCGATGGCGCCGGCGATCTCGTCGCGGATGGCCAGCATGTGGGCGTTCGGGTCGATCCGCACCCCCACAACGCGCAAAAGGCCGCGCACCAGCACCCGCACCACCGCCACCACGGGCGAGAACACGACGATCATCCCCCGGATGATCGGCGCCACGCGGGTGGCGAAAGCCTCGGGTCGGCTGATTGCAAGGGTCTTGGGCAGCACCTCGCCGAAGATCAGCACCAACAGCGTCATCACCAGCGTGGCCACCGCCACCCCGCTGTCGCCGAACAGCCGTGTCAGCAGCGCCGTCGCCAGCGAGGCCGACAGGATATTGACCACGTTGTTGCCCAGCAGCAGCGCGCCGATCATCCGCTCGCTGTCCTCGGTGACATGCAGCGCGCTTTCCGCCCCGCGCGATCCCTTGTCGGCCTGCGCCCGCAGCTTGCCGCGGGATGAGGCGGTCAGCGCGGTCTCGGACCCCGAAAAGAACGCCGACAGCACCAGAAGCCCAAGGATCGCGGCCGCAGTCAGCAGCGTGGGCGCATCAAGAGACAAAAAATCCATGGCAGAAAGCGGTCCTTCAAGAGCAGGGCGGAATAATGAGGGCGGGGCGGGTCTTGGCGCAAGTGGTCAGAGGTCCGGCATGGGGCCAGATCGCGGTGTCAGTCGTCGCGGGCCAGCGGATGGTGGCGCAGCACAAGGTCTTTCAGGTGATCGTCCAGAACATGGGTGTAGATTTCCGTGGTGGACAGGTCTGCATGGCCCAGAAGTGTCTGGATCACCCGCAAATCGGCGCCGCCCGCCAAGAGGTGGGTGGCAAAGGCATGGCGCAGGGTGTGGGGTGTGACCTTGGCCGGATCGACCCCGGCCAGAACCGCGATCTGCTTGATGAGACCATGGAAATATTCGCGCGTCAGATGCCCGCTGGCGCCGCTGCCCGGAAACAGGAACCGCGAGGCCGGCCGGCCGGCCTTCACCGCGCGGGCTTCGGCCTCGTCGCGGGCGGTCAGCCACAGCGCCAATGCCTCGCGTGCGGGGGGCGACAGCGGCACCATGCGTTCCTTGCCGCCCTTGCCGCGGACAAGGATCATCTGCGGATTGCCGCGGGCCGCGGCCACCGGCATCCCCACCAGTTCCGACACCCGCATGCCGGTGGCGTAAAGCAGTTCCAGCAGGCAGCGGTTGCGGATCTGATCGGCAGCCCGGCGGCCGGTGTCGCGGGCGGCCTCCAGCAGGCGGTCGACCTCGTCGATGTCCAGCGTCATCGGCAGCCGCCGCGCCTTGCCCGGCCCGCGGATGCGGATCGCCGGATTGTCGGCCCGCCAACCTTCTTCATGCGCGAAACGGTAAAGCTGACGGATCGCCGACAGCCGCCGTGCGCGGGTGGACAGCGACAGGCCCTGCGCCTCGCAAAAGCCCAGATAGGATTCGACCGTCGCGCGGTCGGCGCTGGCGAAATCGGCCTTGCGCCGCGCCAGCCAGCCGGAGAAATCCTTCAGGTCGCGGCCATAGGCAAGGCGGGTGTTGCGCGCGGCATCCAGTTCGGCGGCCTGCGCCTCAAGAAACACCGAGATCCATCGCTCCATCCCCACGGGCGCCATCAGCCCCGCCGCTCCAGCAGCAGAAGTTCCAGCCCGGTGCGGCGTGCCACCTGTTCCAGCCCCAGCTTGCGCAACAGCGACAGCCCCTCGGTCACGGCGGCAGGGTTGCCTTGCAGCCCGCCGGTGATCTCGGAGATGGCCTGAAGGATCGCCTCGCCGCGCCGGTTCTGATCCAGAAGCGTCGCTGTCGTCTCGGACAGGACCGGCGCGCGGAACGCCTGCGCGATGGCGCGGCTCAGGCCGTCGACGCTGGCGGCCTCGGCCGCGCGGCCTTCGGACAGCGCCAGCAGAAAGCGCCCGGTCGCATCCTCGGGGCGATAGGGCGGCAGGGCGCCCGCGCGGTCGGGATCCAGCAGCGCGATACGGAACGCCAGTTCCGCCGCCGCCGACGACAGCGGCAGCGCCGCCAGCCGTTCGGCCACCAGCCGGGCAAAGGGCACCTCAAGTTCGGCTTCGGCCATCAGTGTCCAGATTTCGGGCAGCGCCTGCGCCACCGTCACGGCGTCACCCGCCGTCAGCGCGGTATCAAGGGTCTGGAACGCGCGCACCCGTTCCCACACCCCGCCCGAAGCGGCCGCCTGCCGTTCGGTATAAAGGCCCAGCAGCAGGTTCGGCTCCAACGCGCCGACGCGGGCAAGGCGCTCGGCGGCCTCGATCTGGCCCTTCCAGCCGGCGGTATCGCGCAGTTCGGCATGG
The DNA here is from genome assembly GCF_900207575.1 of Cereibacter ovatus. Taxonomy (GTDB): domain Bacteria; phylum Pseudomonadota; class Alphaproteobacteria; order Rhodobacterales; family Rhodobacteraceae; genus Cereibacter_A; species Cereibacter_A ovatus. The sequence goes on along the minus strand of NZ_OAOQ01000015.1, from coordinate 19,427 downwards.
GCAAAGGCGATGGGCAGCGACTGGGTGGGAAGCGGCTCGCCGATGGCCTCCATCAGCCGCCAGATCAGCGGCGTGACATGGGTGGGCGGCGGCAGCGGGCCGTCCTCTTCGTAAAGGTCGGGGTCCAGGAACCGTGACAGCAGCGCGTCCTGCTGGTCATCGACAAAGCCAAGCGCCTGCGCGGTGCGCAAGGTCAGCGCCGCGGCATTCCAGTCGCCCGACCGGGCAAGGCAGAAGATCCGCGCCGGAAAGGTCGGCGCCAGATCGGGCGATTTCTGCATCACCTCGCAGGCGGTATCCTCGGTGCCGGTCAGCAGCGCGATGTCGAACTGACGGCGGAACACCTCGGCCCCGCCCTTGCCCGAGGCGTCAAGCAGCGTCTCGGCGCCTTCCAGCGCGCCCATCGCCAGCAACTTGTCCACCCGTGCCAGCAGCAAGAGACCCTTGCCCCCGGAATCGGCCGGCGCATCGGCCTCGGCCAGCAGAAGCGTCGACAGCAGCGATTGCAGCGCGGGCAGGGTGCCGGTGGGGGCAATCGCGATCCGGTTCGCGATCTCGGTCGTGCGTCCCATGCCCCACAGATCCTGCGGCAGGCCGGTCCGGCGGGCCGGCAACAGCCCCGCGGCATCCGGCGACGGCCCGTCAAGCGGCGTCACCGCCACCTCGACCGGCACCGCGCCCCGCGTGACCCGCGGCTCGGCGATCGCGGCAGGGGCAGGGGGCGGCACCGTCGCGACCGAGCGCGACAGCCAGTCGATGGCCGACAGCGGCTCTTGTGCGGGCACCGGGCCCGCGGCAAGGCCGATCAGCGCGCAGAGCGCCGCGGCGCCATGTCGCGCCCCGGCACGGGGCTCATTCGGCATTCAGCATCACCGGCCGGGTGACCTCTTCCTGCGGCGGCGACAGGTCGGCCAGATAGGCATAGCCCGTCAGCCCGATCAGTCCCACCACTGCAAGCACAAACAAAGCCTTGAAGATGCGCCACATGCCCGTTCCAATCCCCGATCTGCCCCATTTGGTTCTTGCCCCGCCCGTCCCGCATCGCGGATGCGGCCGGCAGGGGTGTCCAGCGTCGAATATATATGGCATTCCCGCCGACTTCACGCCATTCAGGCAACAAAGTTCGGGAAAGGGCGGAACCGCGCCCGCAGGGTGACAGGAGACGATGGCGCTTCTGAAGAAAACGGTGGTGATGGTCGGCATGATGGGCGCCGGCAAGACCGCGGTGGGCACTGCGCTTGCCCGCGCGCTTGGCGTGCCCTTCGTCGATTCGGACGAAGAGATCGAACGCGCCGCCAACCGCAGCATCGCCGAGATCTTCGAGCGCGACGGCGAGCCATTCTTCCGCGAGAAGGAAAGTCAGGTGTTGTCGCGGCTGTTGCGCGGCAAACCCTGCGTGCTGTCCACCGGCGGCGGTGCCTTCATGGCCGAGCCGAACCGCCGGATGATCCATGAACAGGGCGTCTCGGTCTGGCTGAAAGCCGATCTCGAGGTGCTGTGGCAGCGGGTGCGCCACAAATCCACCCGCCCCCTGTTGCGCACGCCCCGCCCGCGCGAAACGCTTCAGACATTGCTGGCCGCGCGCGAGCCGGTCTACGCGCTGGCCGATCTGGTGGTGGAAAGCGCGCTCGACTGCTCGGTGGAGCAGATGGCGGCGCGGGTGCAACAGGCGTTGGCAACACGGCCCGATGTGCTGGGAGACAGGGAATGACGATGGATTGCGTGCGGGTCGAACTGGGCGAACGCGCCTATGAGGTGCGGATCGGGCAGGGCCTGATCGCCCGGGCGGGCGATCACATGGCGCCGCTGCTGCGCCGGCCGCAGGTGGCGATCCTGACCGACGAAACGGTGGCCGCCCTGCATCTGGCACCGTTCCAGCAGGCGCTTTCGGCTGCGGGCATCGCGTCCTCGGCGCTGGCGCTGCCGGCGGGCGAGGCGACCAAGGGCTGGCCGCAGTTCGCGCGTGCCGTCGAATGGCTGCTGGAACAGAAGGTCGAGCGTCGCGACATGGTGGTGGCCCTGGGCGGCGGCGTGATCGGCGATCTGGCAGGCTTTGCCGCGGCCGTCCTGCGCCGTGGCGTGCGCTTCGTTCAGGTGCCGACCACGCTTCTGGCGCAGGTCGACAGTTCTGTGGGCGGCAAGACCGGCATCAACACCGCGCAGGGCAAGAACCTTGTCGGCGCCTTCCATCAGCCGTCGCTGGTTCTGGCCGATATCGACGTGCTGGACACGCTGCCCGCCCGCGATTTCCTTGCCGGCTATGGCGAGGTGGTGAAATACGGCCTTCTGGGCGATGCCGCCTTCTATGACTGGCTTGAAGACGCAGGCCCCCGGCTTGCACATGACCCCGAGGCCCGCCAGCGCGCGGTGCGCCGCTCGGTCGAGATGAAGGCCGAGATCGTGGCCCGCGACGAGACCGAAGAAGGCGACCGCGCGCTGCTGAACCTTGGCCACACCTTCTGTCACGCGCTGGAAAAGGCCACGGGCTATTCCGACCGCCTGCTGCATGGCGAGGGGGTGGCCATCGGCTGTGCGCTGGCGTTCGAGCTGTCGCAACGCATGGGCCTGTGCGCGCAAGAGGCGCCCAGCCGGCTGCGCGCCCATCTGCGCGCGATGGGCATGAAGGTGGATCTGCGCGACATTCCAGGCGATCTCCCCGATGCCGAGGGCCTTTTGGCGCTGATGGCGCAGGACAAGAAGGTGATGGACGGCCGGTTGCGCTTCATTCTGGCCCGCGGCATCGGATCGGCCTTCGTGGCCGAAGACGTGCCGCCCGACGCGGTGCGCACAGTGCTGTCCGAGGCATTGGCGCTGCGCTAAGGCGCCGATCCGTCCCTTGCCTCAGCCGAACAGGCCGATGGGTGCGGGATGATACCAGAAGGTCAGGATGGGCGCGGGCATCATGGTGGCCAGCATCTCGTAGGTCAGGCGCGGAATGGGGAACATGGTGTATCTCCGACCCGCGCGGCGCGGGTGCTGTGGCTGTCGATGCGGGGGCCATGCAACTTTCGATCCATCCGTGCCTCTGGCCTGCGATACGCGCATCAAAAGTCGGCGCGGAATTGCAGGCCAGCTTTCACGCAGCAAAAGTCGGCACGGAATTGCAGGCCGGCTACTGAAAGGGTCACGCCCGTCGGACCAGTGGCCGCGGGTGCCCATGGCACAGCCGGGCCGCCATGACCAAGGTCGCCGGGCCGTTCGATGGCCCGGCGCTGGCCGTCAATCAGGGGCCGGGGCCGGGGCCGGGGCCGGGGCCGGGGCCGGGGCCGGGGCCGGGGCCGGGGCCGGGGCCGGGGCCGGGGCCGGGGCCGGGGCCGGGGAAAGATGCGCCCCGCACCTCTCGCCGGTCAACCGCCCTGTCAGCCTTCGGCCGTAGGGCGGCGATCCAGCAGGTAAATGTCCATGATCCAGCCATGACGCGCCCGCGCCTCGGCGCGCAGGGTCACGATCCGCGGACCGGCCTCGGCCAGATCGCCCGAAATCAGCAGTTCCTCGGTCATTCCGACATAGGCGCCCCACCAGATCCGCAGCCCCTGCGGGTCCAGCGTGCGAAAGGCGCAGTCGCCGTCCAGCATGACCACGATCCGGTCGGCGCCCGGCGGCCAGCCTTCGTCGCGCAGACGCCGGCCGGTGGTGATGACGACCGGCGCGCCGATCTCGTTCAGCGCGATGGCATGGGCCGCGCACAGCGCCTGAATGGCGGTGATGCCCGGCACCACCCGCAGGCGCGGCGGGGGCGACAGCCGGCCGGCGATCCGCAGGGTGGAATCGTAAAGCGACGGATCGCCCCAGACCAGCAGCGCCACGCGGCTGGCACTGCCCGCCGCCGCGGCCCAGGCGAGGGCGATGGCGTCATGCCAGTCATCCACCCCATGACGGTAATCGGGGTTGGCGGCATCGCGCACCGGCAGGTCGAACTCGGCCACCGGCACAGCGGGGGCGACGCGGGCGCAGATCGCCCGCCGCAGATCGGCCAGATCGGCCTTGTCCGGCCCCTTGCGCGGCACAAGGATCAGATCGGCCTGTTGCATGGCGGCCTCGCCCTGCCGCGTCAGGTGATCGGGATTGCCGGTGCCGATGCCGATCAGGATCAACTCATGCATCGCGGGCATCCTCGGCCAAGGGACCATAAAGGATCAGCGCCGGCGCATCGCTGGCGTTCCCAAGCGCGTCGACCAGCGTGGCGATGGTGCCGCGCCAGATCCGCTGGGCCGGGGTCGAGATCCCCTCGGCCAGCAGCGCCGGCGTGTCGCCAGGCAGGCCCGCAGCCAGCAGCGCCCCGGCCAGCGCCGGAAAGGTGCGCTTGCCCATGAAGACCACGGTGGTCGCCGCCGGATCGGCCAGCGCCGCCATGTTCTGATCGGGCAGACCGCCCGTCACATCGGCGCCGGTCAGGAACTGCACCCGCCGCGCGGTCAGCCGGCGTGTCAGCGGGATACCCGCCGCCGCCGCCGCCGCACAGGCCGATGGCACGCCGGGGATGATCTCATAGCCGATCCCGGCCGCGGACAGGGCGGTGATTTCTTCCTCGAGCCGGCCGAACAGGCCCGAATCGCCCGATTTCAGCCGCACCACCCGCGCGCCGGTCTGCGCGTAATCCACTAGCAGCCGGCTGACATGATCCTGCTTCGGAGAGGCGCGGCCGGCGCGCTTGCCCACGCCAACCAGATCCGCCCCTTCGCGCGCATGGGCAAGGATCGGCCCCGCGGACAGGTCGTCAAACAGCACCGCATCGGCGCGGGCCAGCCGATCCACCGCCTTCAGGGTCAGAAGTTCGGGGTCGCCCGGACCCGACGAGACGAACGAGACAAAGCCGGTCATGCGCTCTCCGGAAAGCGCGGCGCGGTGCCGACGGGACGATAGCGGCGGTCGTAATCGCCAGCATAAAGCCGGCTTTCCGCGAAATCCTCGGCGCCAAGGCTGCGGCCGACAAGGATCAGCGCCGTGCGTTCCAACTCGGCGCCAAGGGCCGCCTGCAAGGTGCCCAGCGTCGCACGCACCACCCGCTCGTCAGGCCAGCTGGCGCGCCAGACCACCGCCACCGGGCAATCCGCGCCGTAATGCGGCAGCAGGTCAGCCAGCACCTGATCCAGCACATGGATCGAGAGATGAATGGCCAGCACCGCGCCGGTCGCGGCAAAGGCCGAAAGCTGCTCGCCCGCGGGCATGGGCGAGGCGCGGCCCGAGGTTCGCGTCAACACCACCGATTGCGCCACCCCCGGCAGCGTCAGTTCCGCCCCCAGCGTGGCGGCGGCCGCGGCAAAGGACGGCACCCCCGGCGTCACGTCATAGGGAATGCCAAGGGCGCGCAGGCGGCGTAATTGTTCCCCCATCGCGGACCAGACCGACAGATCGCCCGAATGCAGCCGCGCCACATCCTTGCCCTCGGCATGGGCGGCGGCGATCTCGTCGATGATCGCATCAAGGCTCATCGGCGCCGTGTTCACGATCCGCGCCCCCGCCGGGCAATGCGCAAGCACCCCTTCAGGCACCAGCGAGCCGGCATAAAGGCAGACCGGCGAGGCCGCGATCAGATCGCGCCCGCGCAGGGTGATAAGGTCGGGCGCCCCGGGCCCCGCTCCGATGAAATGCACGGTCATTGCGCGCTGTCCTTCATGTCTTGCAGTCCTGAATGTTCGTTCGTCGCGGCCAGCGCCACCGTTACCGGCCCGGCCTTGATCCGCGGCCCGATCAGCCGCGCGCCGGGGCCGGCGGCCACCAGCGCCACCGCCTCGGCCAGCGATCCGGTGCCGAACCGCGCCTCGATCCGGGCCGAGCGGGTGGGCGTGACCTGCCCGCGCACCGCCGCCTCGGCCACGCCCACGACCGGCAGGCCCAACCGCCGCGCCAGTGTGGCCAGCGCCCCGGCCTTGGCGTCAAGCGTGGCCAGCCGGTCGGGCGCCTGCCCGGCCAAGGCCAGCGCCGCGGCCAGATCGGCATCCGTGGCCGTGCTGCGAAAGCCCAGTCCGGCCACGATCATGGCGTGCGGCTCCATTGCACGACGGGCCGGGCGGTGTCCCAGCCGTGCATCCGCCCAAGGGGCGCGGCCCGGGCCAGTTCGATCCGCAACAGATTGCCCCCGTGTCGGGCGTGCAGATCCAGCACCAGCGCCTCGGTCTCCAGCGTCACGGCATTGACGACCAGCCGCGCGGCCTGCGGCAGGCGCGCAAACAGCGCCGCATCAAAGCCACCGCCGACAAAGATCGCATCGGGCGGGGGAAGGGTCGGGATGACCTCGGCCGAGCGGCCCTCGATCACCGTCAGCCGGTCGGTCAGCCCGAAGCGGCGGGCGTTCTCGCGGATGTTGGCGGCGCGGTCGGGCCGCGCCTCGACCGACACCGCCCGCCCGCCCGCCAGACACCATTCCACCGAAACCGACCCCGAGCCGCCGCCCAGATCCCACAGCAGTTCCCCCGCCCGCGGCGCAAGTGCCGCCAGCGTCAGCGCCCGAACCGGCGCCTTGGTGATCTGGCCGTCATGGGCAAAGCCCGCGTCGGGCAGGCCGGGGGTGCGGGGCAGGGCCGGCCCGCCCGCGGCCGCCAGCGCCACCGCGACCGGCGCCGCCACATCCGCAAGCGCGAAATCGGCTGCCCGCACCTCGCGCAGCCGTTCGCGCGGGCTGCCAAGGGACTCCATCACCCAAAGCCGCGTGGCGCCCCAGCCCTGCGCCACCAGCCAGTCCGCCAGCGCCCGCGGCGCCGCGCCATCGCGCAATGTGCAGATCGCGCGGAAGCCCTCGTCCAGATGCGGGACCAGCCGTTCGAACGGGGCGGCGTGCAGACCAAGGCAGGCGACATCCTCCAGCCGCCAGCCCAACCGCGCCGCCGCCAGCGACATCACCCCCGGCACCGGGAAGCACCGCCATTCACCGGGCGCCAGATGCGCCACCAGACTGCCGCCCGCGCCATGCCAGAACGGATCGCCCGAGGCCAGCACCGCGACCCGCCGCCCCCGCAGCGCCAGCACCGGCGCCACGTCGAAGGGCACCGGCCAGGCGATCCCCCGCGCGCCCGCATCCACCAGCGCAAGGTGGCGCGGGCCACCCACCACGACCTCGGCCGCCGCCAGCGCGGCGCGGCTTGCATCCGTCAACCCAGTCGGTCCATCTTCGCCCAGACCGATGATCGACAGCCAGGGTTCAGCCATGCGCATCCTCCTTCTGGGCGGCACGACCGAGGCCAGCCGCATGGCTCGCGCGCTGGCCGAGGCCGGCCTTGCGGCGCTCTTTTCCTATGCCGGGCGCACCGCGGCGCCGGTGGCCCAGCCGCTGCCGATGCGCGTCGGCGGTTTTGGCGGCGCCGAGGGGCTGGCCGCCTTTCTGCGCGCCGAGGGCATCAGCCATGTGATCGACGCGACCCACCCCTTCGCCGCACAGATGAGCCGGAACGCGACCCTCGCCTGTGCCGAAACCCGCACCGCGCTGATTGCGCTGGAACGTGCGCCTTGGCGCGCGGGGCCGGGCGATCAGTGGCGCCATGTTCACGACATCACCGCCGCCGCCCGCGCCTTGCCCGAGGCACAGACGCGGGTGTTTCTGGCCATCGGCCGCCAACATCTTCAGGCCTTCGCGGACCATCCGCAGCACCATTACCTGCTGCGTCTGGTCGATCCGCCGCAGGCGCTGCCGCTGCCGCAGGCACAGGCGGTGATCGCCCGCGGCCCCTTCACGCTTCAGGACGACCTTGCGCTGATGCGGGACCATGGCACGCGGATCGTCGTGGCCAAGAATGCGGGCGGCGAGGGCGCGCGGGCCAAACTGGACGCCGCGCGCGCGCTTGGCCTGCCGGTGATCCTGATCGACCGGCCGGAAATCCCCGACCGGCCGCGCGCCGAGACACCCGCGGCCGTGCTGCGCTGGCTGGGTCATCCCGCAAACCTGGGGGTGTAGACCCAGGGCCCCACCCGGCGCGTTGCCGAATTGCCCAGCAGAACCACGGTGCGCATGTCCGCCATTTCGGGGCGGGCCTCGGCCAGCGTCACCGTCTCGATCCGCTGATCGGGGGTTGAAACCGCGCGGGCGAAGGTGATCAGCCTTTCGCCGCCGCAGGCGTCACGCAGGATTTGCAGAACCTTGTCAAACCCTTCCGGGCGCGACTTCGACCGCGGATTGTAGAAGGCCATCGCCAGATCGGCCTCGGCCGCCAGCCGCAGGCGCCGTTCGATCAGCGCCCAGGGTTTCAGATTGTCCGACAGGTTGATGGCGCAGAAATCATGCCCCAGCGGCGCACCCGCCGCGGCCGCCGCCGCCAGCATCGCGGTGATGCCGGGCAGGATGCGGATCTCCAGCGCGTGGCAGTCGGGTCGGGACTCGAGCGCCTCGAACAGGGCCGAGGCCATGGCAAACACCCCCGGATCACCCGACGAGACCACGACCACCCGCCGCCCCGCGGCCGCCATCTCCAGCGCGGCCGTCGCGCGTTCGACCTCGACCCGGTTATCGGACGGGTGCAGCCGCAGCCCCGGCCGCGCCGCCACCCGCGCGACATAGGGAATATAGCCGACGATATCGGTGGCCTCGGCCAGCGCGGCCGACACCTCGGGCGTCACCAGCGCCTCGGACCCGGGGCCAAGGCCCGCGACAACCAGCCAGCCGGTCATTCCGCGGCCTCGGGCCGGCGGCCCTGTCCGGGGACAAGGACGATGGCGAAATAGGGGCAATCCTGCCCCTCGACCTCGGCCAGACGCAGGACGCGCTGGCCGGGCATGGTGCCGCGTTCGACCAGCCAGGCATCCGCCAGCCGGCCCGCGGTGGCCAGTGCGCGCCGCACCTTGGGCAGGTTGCGACCCGTCTTCATCACCACCAGCGCATCGGCCGCCGCGGCATGGCGGGCAAGCTCGTCCTCGGGCAGGGTGCCGGCCAGCACCGACAGCACATCATCGCCCCAGGTGATCGGCAGATCGGCCGCATTCCAGCACCCCACCATGCCCGGGATGCCAGGCACGATCTCGACCTGCACCCGGCGCTGAAGCCGGCTATGCAGATGCATGAACGAGCCGTAGAACAGCGGGTCACCCTCGCACAGCACCACGACATCGCCGGTTTCGGCCAGCACCGCCAGACGGTCGGCCCAGTCGTCGTAGAACGCCGCCAGGATCCGGTTGTAGTCGGGATGGTCAAAGGGAATTTCGGTGGTGACCGGGTAATCCATCGGATGCTCGATCACATCGGGGCGCAGCATCCCCTCGACGATGCTTCGGGCCTGACCGGCGCGGCCGGCCTTGCGGAAATAGGCGATCCGCGTGGCCTGCCGGATCAGCCGGTCGGACTTGACGCTGAGAAGATCGGGGTCGCCGGGGCCAAGGCCCGCACAGATGATCCGTCCCATCATTCCACCCGGCTGGCCAGCGCGTTGACAGCCGCAACCGTGATGGCCGAGCCGCCCAGACGCCCCGCGACGATCACCGAGGGGCAGGGTGGCGCCGCCATCAGCGCATCCTTCGATTCGGCGGCCCCGACGAAGCCCACCGGGCAGCCGATGATCGCCGCAGGCCGCGGGCAGGCGGGATCTTCCAGCATGTTCAGCAGGTGAAAGAGCGCGGTCGGCGCATTGCCGATCGCCACCACCGCACCGGCCAGATGCGGGCGCCACATTTCCAGCGCCGCGGCCGAACGGGTGGTGGACATCCGCTGTGCCAGCGCCGGCACCGCCGGGTCATGCAAGGTGCAGATCACCGCATTGTCTGCCGGCAGCCGGGCGCGGGTGATGCCTTCGCTGACCATGCGCGCATCGCACAGGATGGGTGCGCCGGCTTCCAGCGCGGCCCGCGCCGCGACCGCCATGCCGGGGGTAAATCGGACATGGGCTTCCAGCCCGACCATGCCGGCGGCATGGATCATGCGCACCACCACCACCTCTTCCTCGGGGGTGAAGCGAGCCAGATCGGCCTCGGCGCGGATGGTGGCAAAGGACTGGCGATAGATCGCGGCGCCGTCGGTTTCGTAAATGTGGGGCGTCATGGGGCCTCGTGGGACAGAAGGGCGGCGATGGAATTGCGGCGGGTGTGCCAAAGCCCCGCCACTGCAAGGGCGTGGAACCGCTCGCGCAGCGCGTCGAGCGCGGCCGGATTCTCGCGCGCCATGAAGGCCACAAGGTCGTCGCGCTGAAGCGTCGCCTCGAAGCAGAGGTCGATCAGATGGTCGGGCACCGCGCGCGTCAGCTGCGCAAAGGCCGCCAGATTGTGGACCGAGGCCGCGATCTCGGCCGCGCCGCGGAAACCGTGGCGCATCATGCCATCGGCCCAGCCCGGATCAGCGACCCGCGCGCGGACGGTGCGGGCCAGTTCCTCGGACAGGCTGCGGGCGCGGGGATCGTCGGGCCGCGTGGTGTCCAGGTGATAAAGCGCAGCCTGTCGCCCCAGCCGTGCCAGCGCCGCGGCGAATCCGCCGTGATGGGCGGCGAAATCGGGCGCCATCAGCAGGTCGGTTTCGGCCAGATCCTGCATGTGGGCGAAGGCATCGGCGCCGCGCAGCCGGTCTTCCAGCGCATCGCGCGCGGGGTGCGGAACGCCATCGGCGCCGATCGCCCAGGATGATCCCGCAATCCATGCCTCGCCCGCATCGGCGCGGGCTTCATCGCCAAGGGGCGTGGTGTCGATGCCAAGACCATAAAGCCCGGGCTTCGGCCCGAACACCCGCGCGGCGGGGCGCAGATAGGGGTTATCCTCGGGGGTCTCATCGCGGGCGGCCAGCGCCTCGGCGCCGGTTTCGAACAGTTGCGCCAGTGTCGGGAAGATGTCGCGAAACAGCCCCGACACCCGCAGCGTCACGTCGATCCGCGGCCGCCCCAGCAACGCAAGTGGCAGGATCTCTACGCCCGTGACCCTCTCGGATCCGTCGTCCCAGCGCGGGGCAAGGCCCGCCAGATGCAGCGCCATGGCGAATTCCTCGCCCGCCGTCCGCATCGAGGCCGAACCCCACAGATCCACCACCAGCCCCTTCGGCCAGTCGCCCTGATCCTGAAGGTGGCGCCGCAACAGTTCCTCGGCCAGCTTCACCCCCTGCGCGTGCGCCGCGCGCGAGGGCACCGCGCGGGGATCGACCGAAAAGAGGTTGCGGCCCGTCGGCAGCACATCCGACCGCCCCCGATGGGGCGAGCCCGAGGGGCCGGCCGCCACCCGCCGGCCGTCAAGCGCGGCCAGAAGGCCCGCCATCTCGCCCTCGGCCTGCCCGTAGATGTGCAGCCCCGCGCCATAGCGGCTTTCCTTCAGGTCGCAGACGAAGCGGTCGATGCGGGTGATCGCCTCGGCGGGGGTGGCGTCAGCGGGCAGGCCCAGATCATCCTCGACGCCAGCGGCGCGGGCCTCGTCGCGGATCGCGGCGATCAGGCGGTTGCGGCGGGCGGGATCAAGCCCGTCGGCGGTGGAATATTCGTCCAGCAGCCGTTCCAGCCGGGCCAGCCCGTCGGGCAGGGCCGCATCGCGCAAGGGCGGCGGCAGATGGCCCAGCGTCACCGCGCCAATGCGGCGGCGGGCCTGCGCGGCCTCTCCGGGATCGTTGACGATGAAGGGATAGATGACGGGCAGGGCGCCGGTCAGCGCCTCGGGCCAGCAGGCATCCGACAGGGCGACGGCCTTGCCCGGCAGCCATTCCAGCGTGCCATGCGCACCCATATGAACCAGCGCATGAATGCCCTGCGCCCGAAGCCACAGATAAAAGGCGACATAGCCGTGCCGCGGCACGCGTGACAGGTCGTGATAGTCGCCGTCGCGGTCGGCGGCGGTGCCGCGTTCGGGCTGAAGCGCCGCCAGCACGTTTCCGCGGCGCGTGGCGGCAAAGTGAAATGCGCCGTCGCGGCAGGCCGGATCGGCCTCGGGCTCGCCCCAGGTTTCACGAAGCGCGAATTGCAGCGGTGCCGGCAGGGTCGCAAGCGCGGCCCGATAGGCCGCCAGCGGCCAGCTTTCACGCGACGACAGCAGGGCGTCGGTCAGTCCCTCGCCGGGGGCGGTGGCATAGCCTTCGGCGCCAAGCGCCGCCAGCAGCGCCTCGGCCGAGGCGGGCGCGTCGAGACCCACGGCATGGGCGATCTGGTCCGGGCGGCCGGGATAGGTGGACAGCACCACGGCAAGACGCCGCTCGGCCGCGGTGGTCCCGCGCAGCCGGTCCCATGCCACCACCCGGTCGGCCACTGCGGCGATGCGCTGGGGATCGGGGCGATGGGCGAAGCGGGAAAACTGTAGGTCGGGGTCGCGCCGACCCGGAGACTTGAAGCTGATGACACCGGCAAAGATACGCCCGTCGACCTCGGGCAGCACCACATGCATGGCCAGATCGGCGGGCGACAGGCCACGCTCGGCCCCGTGCCAGTCGCGGCGACGGGCAGTGGACAGCGCCACCTGAAACACCGGGCAGCCGGGGCCGTCCAGCGGCGATCCCTGCGGCCCCTTGGCGGAAAAGGCGGTGGCATTCACGATCGCCCGCGGCGCGGCATCGGCCAGCTGCGCCGAGATCCACGCGGGCACGCCGGGCGCCTTCAGCGAGGGCGCAAAAAGGCCATGGGCGGCAAAGCCCCGTTCACGAAGCGCGAAAATCAGCGCATCCACCGGCGCGGTGTCGGCGGCGGTCAGATAGCTGCGATAGAAGGTGACGACGAAGCCGCCCGGCGCCGGCTGCGCGATCACGCCGCGGTCGGGGTCATACCAGCCGCAGTCGGGCACGCGTTTGTCGCCCATCACCGGCCCGGCATAAAGCCCCGCCGCCAGCGCCAGTTGCGCCAGTGCCGCCTGCGCCGCCACCGCGCCCCCGGCATCGCACAGCGCCGACAGCCGCCGCAGCGTCGAGACGGGCAGCGTGGACAGCGCATCAAGGCCGGGGTCTTCGCGTCCGTCCGCGGGCAGCACCGCCAGCGCGATGCCGCGGCGCCGGCACAGATCCTGCACCTCGGCCAGACCATAGGCCCAGTAGCTTTCGCCGCCGATCAACCGGATCAGGATGGCCTTCGCGTGGGCCAGCACCGTTTCCGCATAGGTATCGACCGACAGCGGATGCCGCAGCGCCACAAGGTTCAGCAGCCGAAGCGAGGGCAGGCCCCCCTTCGCCCGGTGCCAGCCCGCCGCGAAAGCGCCCAGATCGCTGTCCGAGAACGTCAGCACCACCAGATCCGCCGGCGTCTGCCCCGGATCGAACGGCGTCGCGGTCTCATCCAGCCCGTGACTTTCGCGGAAGATGACGTGCATCAGCCACCAACCCGTGCCAGAAGATCGGCCCGGATCGCAGCCTCGTCGATGTCGGCGGCTTCGGCGATCACCACAAGGCGGCTTTCGCGGCTGGCCGGCCACGGTCGGTCATACTGATAGCGCACCCGCTCGCCCACCGCCTGCACCAGCAGCCGCATCGGCTTGCCCGCCACGGCGACATGACCCTTCACGCGCAACACGCGGCGGTCGCGCGCCAGCGCGCGGATGGCCTCGGCAAGGGCTTCGGGGCCGGCGATCTCGGGCAGGTCGATCACCGCCGAGGCGAAATCGTCGTGTTCGTGATCCTCGGCGCCGTCATGGTGCGAGGGGCGGGCGGCAAGGTCGTCCTCGGCCGCGGCGGCAAGGCCAAGGATCACCTGCGGATCAATGGCGCCTTCGGTGACGGCAAGGATCGGGATCGGGCGAGGCGATTCCGCCACGACGACGGCGCGGGCAGCGGCAAGGCCGGCCTCGCCCGCCAGATCGGCCTTGGTCAGCAGCACAAGATCGGCACAGGCCAGCTGATCCTCGAACACCTCGGACAGCGGGGTTTCGTGATCGGCGCCTTCGGCAAGCGCCTGCGCCGCCACCGCCCCGGTATCGGGGGCAAAGCGGCCCGCGGCCACCGCTTCGGCATCGGCCAGCGCAATCACGCCATCCACGGTGATGCGCGACCGGATCGCCGGCCAGTCAAACGCCTTCAGAAGCGGCTTGGGCAGCGCCAGCCCCGAGGTTTCGATCAGGATATGGTCGGGACGCCGGGGCAGCGCCATCAGCGCCTCGATCGTGGGGATGAATTCGTCGGCCACGGTGCAACACAGGCAGCCGTTGGCCAGCTCCACGATCGCCTCATCGGGGCAGTTCTCGTCGGCGCAGGCGCGGATCAGGTCGCCATCGACGCCCACGGTGCCGAATTCATTGACCAGCACCGCCAGCCGCCGCCCGCCGGGGTTCTGCATCAGGTGCCGGATCAGCGTGGTCTTGCCGGCGCCAAGAAAGCCGGTGATCACCGTGACTGGGATCTTCGCAAGGTCGGTCATGGGGTGTCTCCGATCGGGGGAATGCGGGTGGGGGGAATGCGGGCAAGCGACTGCTTGCGAAAGATCTCGGGCCGCTCGCGCCATGGCACAAGGCCATCGGGCGCCGAGGCATAGGCGGCGGCACCGGCAAGGATGTCGGGGGTGTGGCCCTCGGTCAGCCGGCCATAGACATAGGACCAGCGGCCGGGCGCCGACAGCGCCACGGCGCACCCCTGCGCACAGGCCGAAAGACATTCGACCGCTTCGACCCGCAGCCCTTCCGGCGCGGCGGCGGCCAGCGCCGCATGCAGCCGGGCGCCGGGCAGGGGCATGCCTTCGACCACGGGCTGACCCGCGCGGCAAGTGGTGCAGACGTGAAGCGTCACCGTCATCGGCCATCCCTTCATACAGGGGCATGGGGCGCGCGCAGGCGGTCCGGCGAATAAGGTGCTGCACAGGAAGCACCCCGGTCCACAGGTCGCGGAACACCCCGTCCGCCCGTCAGTCTCGGCGCTGGCAGGTCTCCCGGCTTGCGGATTCAGGGCCGGATGGCCCAGCGGGCGCCCCCCTTCCCGGCCTTTGCAGGGCCAGTGGATCGGGCGACCTTTCCGGTCACGGTCGCGGGGGCGGCTGCCGCTTGGGCATTCCCTCTTCGCCTGTCACGAACGACAGGAACCAGCGCGGGCCGAGTGGTGGTGAAAAACCGGGCCCTTGTCAAGCCGCCGCCCCGCTGGACGGGACGCGAATACGGGCCGGGCTTCACATCCTTCGCCGAAGCAGGCAGAACAGGGGCCTTCGCAAAGGGTTCCGGATGGCCAAGACCGCCTCGATCTGGCATGCACCGCACCGACCGCTGTTTCTGGCGGCGGGGATCTGGGCACTGCTGGCGCTGATCTGGTGGCACTGGGGCGAGGCCATGGGGGTGGCTGCCCCCGTCCTTGGCAGTTGGGGCCTGTGGCACGGGCACGAGATGCTGTTTGGCCTGGGTTCGGCCGCGGTGGGGGGGTATTTCCTGACCGCGGCGATGGGCTGGCGCAGAGGCAGCGATCCGGTCGCGGGGCGCCTCTTGATGGCGCTGGTCGGGCTGTGGCTTCTGGGCCGGCTTGCGCTGGTGGCGGTGGGGCTGTGGCCAGACACGCCGGTCTGGCTGATCCAGCCCATGGCGGTGGCCTATTTCCTGCTGCTTGCGGCGATTCTTGCGCGCGAGGCGGCGACCGCGCGACGCTGGGGCAAGCTGGGCTTTGCCGCCGGAATTCTGGCCTTCGGCGCGGCCGAGGCGCTGTATCTGCGCGCGGCCCTGACCGGAGCACTGCCCGACAGCACGGTGATGGTGCGGGTGGGCTGGATGTTCTTCGCCATCAAGATCTCGATCATCGCCGGGCGGATGGTGCCGGCCTTCACGCTGAACTGGATGCGGCAGACCGGACTTGCCGCGCCCGATCCGGCCCCGGGGCCGGTGGCGGGCTGGACCGCGCTGGGGCTGTTGTGGCTGGCGCTGGCGCTGACCTTCGCCGGCGAAGAGCTGGTCTCGGCCTTGGCGCTGATCGGGGCGGGGGTGGCGCAGGGCGCCCGGCTGGTGCGGTGGCGCGGCTGGGCGGCGCGGCGGAACCCGCTTTTGTTGCTGTTGCATGCCACCTTTGGCTGGCTTGCGGTGGGTCTGGTGCTGGTGGGGCTGGCGCGGCTGGGCCTGCTGCCGATCGCCGAGATGGATGCCCTGCATGCGCTGACCATGGGGGCGATGTCGGGGATGATCCTGTCGCTGGCCGCCCGTGCGGCCGCGCCGCGCGATGGCGGGCCGCTGCGGGCGCGCGGCTCGATGCTGGCGGCCTTCGCGCTGGTCTGGGCGGCGGCGCTGGTGCGGCTGGCGACGCCGCTTCTGCCGGGCGATGCCGTCTCGCTGGCGGCAGGGCTGTGGTGTGCGGGCTGGCTTGTCTTCCTTTGGGGGTATGTGCCCACGCTGTTTCACCCGCCGCAGCGGCCCGTCTTTTCCGGCCCCCGGGCCCGGATCGTGCCGGCCGGCCAGATCGTGCAGATAGGACCGAGACATGAACGATAACCAGCGCCACGCCGAGAAGAAGGCCAAGATCAAGGCCGCCCGCGACCGGATGATGGCGGAAAAGACCGATGAGAAGGGCCTTGTGATCGTCCATACCGGGGCGGGCAAGGGCAAGTCCTCATCCGGGTTCGGGATGATCCTGCGCTGCATCGCGCATGGCATGCCCTGCGCCGTGGTCCAGTTCATCAAGGGCGCCTGGGACACCGGCGAGCGTCGGCTGCTGACCAGCCATTTCGGAGACCTCTGCCAGTTTCACGCCATGGGCGAAGGCTTTACCTGGGAAACCCAGGACCGCGACCGCGACATTGCCGCCGCCCGCGCCGGCTGGGCCAAGGCGAAAGAGCTGATCCGGGATCCTGCCATCCGCATGGTGTTGCTGGATGAAATCAACATCGCGCTGCGCTATGAATATCTGGATCTGGACGAGGTGCTGGCCTTCCTGCGTGATGAGAAGCCGGCGATGACCCATGTCGTTCTGACCGGCCGCAACGCGAGGCCCGACCTGATCGAGGCCGCCGATCTGGTGACCGAAATGGCAGCCGTGAAGCACCCGTTCCGGGCCGGGATCAAGGCGCAGCCGGGGGTCGAGTTCTGACCCCTCACGGAACGCGGACCGGCCCTTTCGCCAAACGGCTCGGGCATGGTCTGTGGATCGTTCCAGAACTCAGCAAACCGGGAAAACGGAAGGATTGGCTGGGGCGGCTGGATTCGAACCAACGAATGGCGGTACCAAAAACCGCTGCCTTACCACTTGGCGACGCCCCAACAGCGACGGGAAGGGTTGGATAACCTGCGTCGCAAACGATGGCTGGGGCGGCTGGATTCGAACCAACGAATGGCGGTACCAAAAACCGCTGCCTTACCACTTGGCGACGCCCCATCTGAGGCGCTGTTTAGCGAAGGCTTCCGGCCGCTGCAAGAGGCTGATCGCAGATTTCTCGCATTGCCGGGAAACGGGGCGCAAGCTATGGAAGGGTATGGAAAATTTCGACGTCGTGATCCTTGGGGCAGGGGCTGCGGGCATGTTCTGCGCCATCGAGGCAGGCCGCAGGGGGCGCCGTGTGCTGGTCATCGACCACGCCCGCGCCCCGGGCGAGAAGATCCGCATCTCGGGCGGGGGGAGGTGCAATTTCACCAACCTCAACATCGCGCCAGAGCGGTTCCTGTCACAGAATCCGCGCTTCGCCCTGTCGGCGCTGAAGCGGTTCACACAATGGGATTTCATCGCAAGACTTGATGCCGCGGGAATCGCCTGGCACGAAAAGACGCTGGGGCAGTTGTTCTGCGACGGCTCTGCCACGCAGATCGTCGACCTGCTGGTGCGCCAGATGCGCGAGGCAGGGGTGGATCTGCGCCTTGCGACCGAACCGGGCGAGGTGCGGCGCGAGGCGGGGGGATTCGTGGTCGAGACCTCACGCGGGCCGGTCAGCGCCGCCTCGGTCGTCATCGCCACCGGGGGCAAGTCGATCCCGAAGATGGGCGCCACCGGCTATGGCTATCGCATCGCGGAAAGCTTCGGTCTGCCCGTGGTCGAGACCCGGCCCGCGCTGGTGCCACTGACCTTCGCCGAACAGGAACTTGCAGGGCTGAAGGCGCTGGCCGGCATTGCGGTCCCGGCACGTGTCAGTGCCGCCAACACCAGCTTTGACGAGGCGGTGCTGTTCACCCATCGCGGGCTGTCGGGGCCAGCGATCCTTCAGATCAGCTCTTACTGGCGCGAGGGCATGGCGCTGCGTCTGTCGCTGGCGCCCGGCACCGACGTCGCGGCACTGTTGCGGCAGGCGCGGGTCGCATCGGGCCGCAGCGCACCGCGCACGGTGCTGGCGCAGATCCTGCCCGAACGCCTTGCGCGGCATCTGGAAGCGCGGGCCGGAATCGACGGGCCGCTGGCCGCCCAGTCGAACGCCGCGATCGACCGGCTGGCGCAGGCGGTCACGGCCTGGGACATGCGCCCTGTGGGCACCGAAGGCTTCCGCACCGCCGAGGTCACGCTGGGCGGCGTCGATACCCGCCATCTCGATGCCCGCACGCTTCAGGCCCGCACGCAGCCGGGGTTGTTCTTCGTGGGCGAAGTGGTGGATGTGACCGGCTGGCTTGGCGGCTACAACTTCCAATGGGCCTGGTCCTCGGGATGGGCTGCGGGACAGGTGGCGTGACTGCGCCCCGGGGAAGTCGAACGCCTGGGCCGGCTTGGCACGACGATCCGATAAGTTTGGGAATGCGACACTCAGAACTGTGTGTGGTGATCGGCGCTTGCCGGGCAGAAGGCTGATTGGACTTGCCCGCCTTTTGTGGAGAGTGTTTAGCTCACTTCGCGAACCTTTCGCTCGAAGGCGATGGGGCTCTGGAAGCCGGGCGATGAATGTCGCCTGACGGGGTTATAGAACCCGTCGATGTATCTGGCGACGGCGTTTTCGGCCCGCTGGCGGGATTGCCATGCGACTGGCCAGATGAGCTCTGACTTGATGGTCTTGAAGAACGTTTCCACCATCGAGTTGTCGTAGCAGTGTATCCGACGTCTCCGCCCCATTGAAGTTTCGCTTGCGGTGTCGCCGGGTGTGGCGCCGGAGATCGGCGTCCGCTGATTGTTGGGCTCATTTGAGCTCATCGGGGACTCCCGGATGAGGTCATTTCCCGGGAATTGAGGCCGTCTCGGCTGGAGCAGCCGGGATATAGGCCCACGGCATCAGCGCGTCGATGTCCTTGTCGTGGTGGCCGTTGGCGAGCCGGGTGAAGAGATCGACGAGGTAGGCGTAGGGCTCGACCCCGTTCATCTTGCAGGTGCCGATCAGGCTCGCGAAGTGCGCCCAGGACCTTCCACCTCGTCAGGCCAGCGCCGATATCCACGCGTGCGCCGGACCACCTCGATCCGGCCGCCAAATCCCTCTCCACCATCCGCCATCGCCGTGCCTCTCTGAAACCTCAGAGCAAGACTCGCCTCTCGGTCAGCGCTCGGGAACCGGCGAAATCAATGGGACGGAAACGGCGCATACGTAGCAGTTCCCGCGCCCGCTCATTGAGATCAGGATGCCGCGTTTGCGGAGCAGGGCCTGATAGTCGACCGAGCAGTATTGCGATCCGCGGTCGGAATGGTGGACCAATCCCGGCGCAGGGTTGCGAGCCACGAGAGCACGGCGCAGGGCTTCTACCGCGAGATCACGCTTCAGGCGATCACTCGT
>NZ_OAOQ01000048.1 GCF_900207575.1 Cereibacter ovatus | reverse complement strand
GTATGGGTTCCGACCGGCAGGCCGGTCAGGTCCAGCGTGCCGCCGCAGGTGAAGGTGGGTGTGACCGCGCCGGTTCCGGGGCCGGTCGCCAGCTTGCCGATCTTCGGCACCAGCTTGACCGGGGTTGCCGCGGTCACCGTGGCGATGTTCTGCGCGGGCAATTCCTTCCATGCGCAGATCGCCGCGCCGTTCAGCGTCTCGCCCGCGACGAAGCTGCCGGTGATGTCGCCAAGCACAAGCCGCCCATTGTCCAGAGTGTCGTTCAGAACATCCAGGATCGTGGCGGTCGCGCCGCTGGTCAGGCCCGTCACGGTTGATCCGATGCGGAAGGTGACGCGCGCACTTCCCCAGATGGATGGCACCGGGATCTGCCGCCCGGCGAAGGGCAGCACCATGCCGGGCCGCAGCTTCAGCGTGGCACCAGCCGCGATGGTGATGGACGCCGCGCCATTCGCCACCCCGTCAAAGCCGACCTCGGCCCCGCCGTCGATCTGCAACACCCGGCCGGACGGGACGGTGAAGCTGGCCGCGTCATGGGCCAGCACCGCCTGCGCCTGCGAACGCACGGTCATGTTGCAAGCCCCCGAGAAGGCGCCCGTATTCACGAACCGGCCTTCCCCCTGCACCACCACATCCCACGGATCGGACGAGGTGAAGCCGTCGCACCAGAAGTCGGAGACGTAATCCAGCACCAGCCGGCCCCCGCCCGAGACGATGCCCGTGGGCTTCAGCGTGCCGCCCCACAGGGTCAACTCGCCGCCGCCGAAGTCCAGATCGGCAATCGCATTGGCGGGGTTCATCGACCAGTTCACCCGATGCCCGTCCAGATCGATGCTGTCGCCCGCAGCCGTGCCCGGCAGATCGCCCGTGGACCAGTCGGCGCGGATGTCCGCGCGCATCCCCGGCGTGCGGCCCTGATCGTCCGGGCGGAACACCAGCGTCGTCGGAACCGTCCGATCCGTGATCGCCGCAAAGCCATAGGCGGGCATCATCCAGTTGTGCAGCGCCCGGATCTCTGTCCACGGCTCGTCCAATGTGCGGAAATGCTCGGCAACATCCGTGAAGTCGCTGCCGGTCACGCCGATCTTCTGATCCAGCCACGCGCCGATGGTGCGGCCCGCGGCAAGGGCTTCGTTCGCGCCGGGCAGCAACTGATCGGGCGAGTTCCCCGACAGCCCGAGAGACGCCGAAAGCCAGTTGTAGATGGCCGCGTTCACGGAATAGGCAACAACCTCGCTCGTGACATTCAGCGCCCGGCCTTCGGATGGCTTGATGCTTTGCCCGGAAGGCCCGAACTCGGCCAGGGGCGTCCCGGCGTTGGAATGGACAATCGCGATGCGGTCATAGGCCCCCCACGGGCAATTCGCATCGATGCCGCGGGCCAGCGCGAAGTTGGCGGCCGTGGTCTTCCGCTGGCCTGCTTCCGTGATCAGAACATTCGAGACCCACGCGAACGGCCCGCCCAGAGTGTTGCCAAAAGAGACGCTGCCACCCACCAGAACCCCGACGTTGGACCCGAACGTGACGAGGTCTTCCATGACGCCGCCCGCGCGCCACTGAAACCCCGTCAGCGCCCCGCGCGAGCAGATCGTTCGGCGCACGGTCAGGTCGGCGCTCGATCCTTGGCAATAGATGTTGTGCGAATACATGCTCGGCGGTTGCGGCGCCGTGATCCTCTGGTCGTAGGCGTAGCCATCATTCCAGCCGGACTTGTCGATGAACACATCCTCCAGCAGCCCGCCGTCCAGACTGGACAGGTAAATGCCCTGGATGCGGTTGAGGTTAGGATCCCAAATCGTCACGCCGTTCAGAACTGACGCCTTTTCGGGCACGTCGCGGTAGCTGTCCACCTGCCACACCCGGCGCAGGGTGATCCCGCGCGAGAACGCCCCGGGGCTTTGCATCGTGATGCCAGCCCGATGGCTTCGGATGCCGTCTGCAATGACAAACTCGCTGTTGAGGGCCAGAGAGGGATCATCGCCGTCCGCCGTGGCAAGGGCAATGTCCTGCACCACGACATTCTGGCGGATGTTGATCTTCGGGACGACCGTGAACACGGGGTCCGGGCCGGTGCCATAGGCCCCGACATAGGTCGGGAACCGCCGCGACAGACCGGCCAGCTTGCTCGGAGCCTCGTTGAAAACGTCGCCACGCCGGAACAGCAGCCATGGCGACTTTCCAAGCTCCCGGTCACTGATCCCCGACAGGAAGGCGATGGAAAGCGGGTATTCCGGGGTTTCCCCGAAGCGGAACGTCTCGCCCGGCACGGTGTTGGCGGGGTTCACCAGCCACCAGGAGGTCACCGTGGCTTCGGACACGCCCTTCAATGCCGCGATCTGCGCCGCTGTCAGCCCGTCCGAGGCAAAGTGGAACGTCTTGCTGATCGGGTGTCGCTCGACCAGATAGCGGTTGTTTCCGTCCACCGGCAGGACGTAGTGCCGGCCTTTTCCCCACCACCGAGTTTTGTCGGTGAATATCTTCTTTCCCTCATCCCAACTGAATTGGGTGTTTTCCGAGATCGTCACCGTGCAGATGCCATCCACCGGGTCGGCCCCGGCTTTGGTCGCGCGATAGCCGAAGGTGACCGGATCGGTGCCTAGGTATTCGGTCAGGTCCAGCGACAGTTTCTTGTCGGATCGGACAGTGATGCGCCCGGCGCTGGGGCCAGAGGTGATCGCGATGGCATCCGCATCCGGCAGGGTCAGCACGTTCATGCGCGCGTTCAACGCGCTGCGGGCGATGGCGCCCGGAAACGCGAACGGCGCGCCCACGCCCCATTCCGTGACCGAGGCGGATTTGCCGCCAGACGACACGCCGAAAGGCTGGCCCGCGACGGGGCCTTTGAACTTGATCCGCATCACA
>NZ_OAOQ01000046.1 GCF_900207575.1 Cereibacter ovatus | reverse complement strand
GTCTCGCCAGTGGCCGCCTTCGCGAACTTGCGCTTCCACGCATAGAGCGAATGCAGGCTGACCCCGAGCCGCTCCGAAACCTCCTTGATCGGGTAGCCCCGCTCCGTGATCTGCGCGACCGCGTCACGCTTGAACTCGTCCGTGAAATTGCCTGTTCCCATCATGGCCTCCTTGCCTCAAAGTTAGCGAAGAAGGCGTCCAGGAAACATGGGGCTATTCAAAGGTCGGGAAACTGGCTGAGATCGAGGGGCTGCGACATGCGCCTTCCTACCCGATCAGAACCGGAACCCCAACAAAACAAGGCCTGAAACGGCCGCCTGAGTCACCCAGCCGCAGCCGGCGGGGCCACACGCTGCGCCACCACCCGACGCCACTCCAGCCCCTCGAACAGCGCCTCGTACTGCGCCCGGGACAGACGCATGACCCCGTCCTGAACCTTCGGCCAGGCGAAGTTTCCCTGCTCGAGCCGCTTGTAGATCAGCACCAGGCCGCTGCCGTCCCAGACCAGAATCTTCAGCCTGTCACCGCGCTTCGAGCGGAAGATCACCGTCACGCCGGAATGTGGATCGAGCTTCAGCTGGTCCTGCACGATCAGCGCCAGCGCCTGATGGCCGCAGCGGAAGTCGACGGGCCGGGTCGCGACCACGATCGGCAGCCGCTGGGCGGCGACGATCATGGCGCCTCTCGCAGCGCCCGCACCAGCGCCGCCGCCCGTTCGGCCGGGACATCGCCCGGAACACGCAGGACGACGGCGCCGATCTCGATGGTCACCGCCCCGGCAGGGCCACCTTGCTCCGATGCGGCGGTAGGGGTCGGCTCTACCGTCAGGGGCACGAAGGCGGCTTCCAGTCCCTCCACGGCTTCCTCGGGCAGAGCCAGGAGCCCTTGCCGCGCCTGACGCCGCCAGTCCGAAAGCTGGTGCGCGAGCACCCCGTGCCGCCGCGCCACATCCGCAACCCGGGCGCCCGGACGGAAGCTCTCGGCCACGATCCGGGCCTTCACCTCGTCAGGCCAGCGCCGATATCCACGCGTGCGCCGGACCACCTCGATCCGGCCGCCAAATCCCTCTCCACCATCCGCCATCGCCGTGCCTCTCTGAAACCTCAGAGCAAGACTCGCCTCTCGGTCAGCGATCGGGAACCGGCGAAATCAATGGGACGGAAACGGCGCATACGATTGGATGAAAGGTCAGTGGCAGGTCACGGCATGGCCAGTGCCCGCCCAACATCCTGTATAGGCGTTCGAAAAACCCGGTATCGTTGGCCAGGTCGCACGTTCCCCGATGCCAGCGGCGCAGCTTGACCGGCCGGCAGCGTTGCCCGGCCATTGGCGACAAGTTGCCGACCCGCTTCGGCATTTTTTTCCGTTCTGCCTCTGGACAGTCCTCGCCGTTCATTCTAAAGACACACCCACAGCCGATCATACGAACGGCGCGCCCAGATAGCTCAGTTGGTAGAGCAGCGGATTGAAAATCCGCGTGTCGCTGGTTCGATTCCGGCTCTGGGCACCACTTAAATATCTGAAATCGCTAGGTTTGTTTTCATTCCGATTTCTTTTTCGGTTCGGGTTTGACGCTTTTGGCGGAAGGTTTGACAATCTGCGCCCGCCGCGCGTTCTCGGTTTCGAGAGTCGCCATGGTCTCGCGGTTCTTCGCCGCAAGGTTGGCAGACCGCGAATAGTGCCGCGCCATGGACAGGGTTTCCTGCCCCAGAAGGTCGGCTATGCGGCGTTCATCCAGCCCCGCCTCGCGCAGCGTGGTCGCAACGGTATGTCTTAGGCCCTTGAGGGTGAGGCCGGGGTGGATCAGCCCTTCAGCCTCCAATCCCGTCTTGAAGCGGTGCCAGACGGTGGAGAAGCCGTTGTAGGTCCATTGCTCGCCGCGTGAGTTGGCCAGCAGGGCGGGCGCATCGTGCTGCGGTGACTGCTTCAGTGCCGCGTGCAGCGTCGGGCCGATGGGAATAGCGACTTCCACCCCGGTCTTGCCCCGCACGCCCCAGATGGTTTCGCCATCGATCTGGTCGCGCTGCAGGTTCAGCGCGTCGGATGGGTCGAGGCCGGTGTTCATCAAGGCGAGCTTTTCGAAGCCGTCCATGACCTCGGCCTGCTGCGACTCGGTCGGGGCGTCGTCGGCGGCAAAGCTGATGACACCGGCGCGGTAGGTCCAGGCATGGGGACTGGCGTCGATCAGCGCCTCGGTCCGGTCGGGGCTGCCGCGCAGGACCTCGGGGCGCGGGTCGCGGATCGTGTGCGTGGGCTGGCCAGCCGCATCGCGGATCAGGTCGCGATTGGCATCGTAGGCCAGAACCTGATCGGCGATCAGGTAGCCGACGGGGCCTGACCGTTCACCGCCAAAGGAAGGCTTCGGTCGAGCGCGGCCAGCCCCTCCTGCGCCAGCCGGTCGTTCCAGTCTCGCGCAAAGCAGATGCCCTGGGGGACGAAGACCAGCGGCGACGGTGGGGCGCTGCGGGCCGGGGCTGTGTCGGATTGCCCTTTCCCGGGCAAATCCGGCGCGGTCGCGGCCGTTCTTGGTTTAAGTTCCTTTTCTTTGTTCGGGGGGCGTTCCTGTCCCCCTTTTGCGGACAGATATGTCCCCTCGGGCGGACAGGATTGTCCCCCTTTCACCCGGGAAAGGGGGACGATCTTGTCCCCCTCCCGCCGCCGCTGTGTGGCGCGTCGCAGGGCATCTTCGGTCGGGCGGTAGCGCGATGCGTTGCCGCGATTGGTGTCGCGCACGACGGCCAGGTGGCGCGCCATCTCGGGCTTGTTCAGGGCGCGCTTCACTGACTTCGCATGCCGCCCGAGCGCCGTGCCGATCATCTCGAAGGATGGATGGCATTCGCCGGTGTCATGGTCGGCATGGGTCAGCGCAAGATAGGCGGCAACGCGGAAGGCGTTGTCGTCAAGCGAATGGTCGAGGACGAGGTCGAGAAGATACTGCAGCTTGACCTGGTAGAAGGGCAGAATGTCAGACATGCAGGCCTCCGACGACTGCGCCGGAATCCGCACTTTGGTATTCTGTCAGAACAGTAACTTCGAATGCGCCGTCGAGGTGGGTGGCCGCCCCCTCGACGGTTTTTCTTTGGCCCGGATCGCCCGAAAACCGGTTTGACAATTCTCCGGCTCTGTTGCACAAATCGGCTGAGAGCAAGAACTCCCCTTTCACCGGACAGACTTATCCCTTGGCCTCAGTGCTGGGTGTGCCGAGGTCGGTGAAGCGGTTGAGCACGGCGACACGGATC
>NZ_OAOQ01000018.1 GCF_900207575.1 Cereibacter ovatus | reverse complement strand
CATGTAGCTCGCCTGCGTCGATGGAGCCGAAACCAAACCCAGCAGGTTGCGCCGAAAGAAAACTGTTCCGCGACGGCGATTTCTTCAGCACCCTGTTAAGGGACGATGAATATTGATGATCACGCTGCCCGCCAATTCTTGTCCGGCAGATTATCGATTTTGTGAGGAATGAATGTCGGCACCTTTCGGGCCTCGGAAATTCGGGATGACTGTTTCGCGTGCGCTGCGGCGCGCTCGGCGTCGGGTGATGGGCCTTGGCGGGCAGATCCCGGTGGCCCCGATCCGGCAGACCGATCACGCCTTCCGGCTGGAGGCGCTGGAGCCGCGCATCCTGATGAGCGCCGACATCGCGCTGACAAGCCTTGCCGGCGTGGGCGCGGGCTTTGCCGGCGAGATCCGGCTGTCCTCGACCGCAGACGCGCAGATCAAGGTCCGCATCGGTGACGCCGATGTTGCCGTGATCGCGGCAGGCGACGGCCTGTCGATCACCGGGACCGACCATGGCGACAGCATCGCGATTGTTTTCGAAGACGGGTTCGATGGTGCCGGCACGCTGCTGGTGGTGACCGGCGAAGGGGGAAGCGACACGGTTACCCTGACGCGGCAGGGCACGCTGGCGATTGGCGGCCTCAGCGTCGGCGCCGAGGATATCGCGCTTGGCGCCGACACCGGCGCCGGGGCATGGTCGATCGATGGCGGGCTTGAGTTGACGGCCGCCGCCTCGGTCACGGGCGGCATGGCGCAGGTCGTGCTGACCGATGGCGTGGTGGCGGGCGGAAACGTTGCCATTTCGGCCACGGCGCAGCATCTGACCGCGGCGCAAACCGCGGGCGAAGCCGCCACGACCGGCGCGCGTATCAGTGTTGGCGGATCGGTTTCGGCCGGCGGCACCGCCAGCCTTGCGGCCGAGGTTGCGCGCAGCTTTGCCGACAACACCATCGGCATCGATCCCTACTGGCTGGGCACGGCCTTGGCTTCGGTCGATGTGCTGGATGGTGCGGCGGTCGAGGCCGGCGCGGTCTCGATCTCGGCGCGGGTGACGGGCGAGGTGACCATCGGCGCCGACACGGGCGTGGATGGCACCATCGGCGCCGCGGTCGATGCGCTGAAATTCGCGTGGCTGCACGCCAGCGACACGGCTTCGGTCGATCTTGGTTCCGCGCGGATCGCCGCCATGGGAACGGGCGCGCAGGCGGTCGGGATCGATGCGGCGGTGGTCACATCCTACAATGTGGCGGGGATTCTGGTCAGTCAGGCCGTCGATGCGGCGGCGACGATCACGGCCACCGGAACCGGGATCGAATCGGCCGGCGGGATCGGGATCGCGGCGCGGACGGCGGTGGATGTCACGTCGACCGGCCCGATTGCCGCCGCGGCCGAGGCGCCGCCGACCTTCGCGATGGCCATGGCCGCCTTTGCCATGAACGAGGTGGATCTGACCGCGTCGGTGGCGGTGACCGGCGCGACCCTTGTCGCCGCGGGCGATGTGGCGATCACGGCTGCGGATGAAAGCCGGGTCCGTGCGGTTCTGGCCGGGGTTGCGACCTCGTTGCCCGACAGTTTCGGCGCTTTGCCGTCCGGTCTGCCGCAACAGGCGGTGGCGGGCATGATCGCGGCCAACGAGGTGCTGGCCGCGGTCACGGTCGACATTGCCGCCACTGGGATCACCACCAGCGGCAACGGCGATCTGCGCATCGCGGCCACGAATGCGGCGACCGTGGTGGCTTCGGTCGATGGCGGGGTGCTGTCGGGCGATGCGGCCGTGGGCGCGATGATCGCCTTCAACAGTCTGGGCTGGCAACCGGGGAACCTGTTCGCGACCGCCTTTGACACGCTGCTGGGCACCGCGGTGGGGGCGCCGGCCGATCCGCTGGTGACCCGCGTCACGCTGGATGATGTCACAGCCCTTGTCGCGGGCAATATCGAGATTGCCGCCATGGCGCGGCCAACCATCCAGTCCACCATTGCGGCCCGTGTCGTGTCCGAAGGCCAGACGCTGGGTGCGGGCCTTGTGCTGGCAGGCAACCGGATCAAGTCCGGGGTGGCGGTCTCGGTCCTGTCCACGGCCGAGCCGACGATCCATGCCACGGGTTCGATTCGCCTTTTTTCCGCCGTGGATGCGCTGATCGGCACCGATATCGCGGTGGCCGAGGTGGCGCAGACGGTGCTGAGCGTTACCGACAGCGACCTTGATGCCGGTGGAGACATGGATCTGCGGGCGCTGAATGCGCAACAGATCTCGGCCACACTGGCGGGGGCTGCGACCTCGGCCGGTGGGGCGGCCGTGGGGCTTGTCCTTGCCTCGAACCTTGTCAATGCGCGCAGCCGGCTTTCGGTCGGCAGGTCGGCGGCCGGGGGGGCGCGGCTTGCTGCGGGCGGCGCCCTTACCATGACCGCGACCGACCGCGCGACCATCGCGGCCGACGTGACGCTTGAGGCCGGGGGGACTTCGGCCGGGGTGGGCGGCGTGGTTGTGCGCAACGATGTCCGCGGCGATGTCGCCGCGGCGCTTGCCGATGTCGCGGTGATCTCGGGCGGCGATATCGCGCTGACGGCGCTGGGCTTGGCCCAGATCGAGGCCAGTGCCACCGGAACCGTGGTGATCGCGGCTGCGGACACGGGCGACGCCGCCGAGGAAACCGACCCGGCGGCCCCCGCCGAGGGCGAACCCGGGTCTGCGGGCCTTGCCGTGGGCGGGCTGATCGCCACCAACATGGTGCTGGGCGGTGCCGCGGCCACCATGACCGGCGGCTCGGTTCAGGCGGCTGGCGGGCTGGATGTTCTGGCTGATACGCTGACGCTGATCCGCGCGACGAATGCGATGACGGCCACCTCGACCGGCACGGCGGTGGGCGTGACCCTGGCCTTCAACTCGCTGGGCTGGGACGCCTCGAACATCTTCGCGCAGGGGGCCGATGCGCTTTTGGGCACCACGATCGGGACGGAACGCCCGGTTGCGACGCGGGCGGGCATCCACAACGCCTCGCTGGCCACGGGGGGCGTGGTGCGGGTGCTGGCCGGCGCCACCGACCCCGAGGCAGAGCGGACTGGCGCGCTGATCGAGGCGTCGGTCGATGCCTCGACCACGGGCGGCGCCGGCTCGGCGGGGGTCGGGCTGGTGCTGTCGATGAACCGGGTTCTGACCTCGGCCACGGCCGAAATCACCACCGACCAGACCGGCCGCGCCCGTGATGCGGTGGGCGGGGTCGAGGTGGCGGCAACCGATGCCGCAGTGATCGACGCCCGAACCGCGATGACCGCCGGCAGCGGCGGCGGCGCGGCGGTTGGTCTTGTCGTGGTGCTGAACGACGCAAGCGGCGCGGTTCATGCCCGCATCACCGGCATGTCGTTGCTGGTGCAGGACAATCTGACGGTTTCGGCCGCGCAACAGACCGCCATCAGCGCCGAACTGACCGGCAAGACCGAGTCCACCGCCGCAGAGGCGGACCCCGATGCCGGAACCGCGGCCCCGGCGCTGTCGGCCGGGGGGGTGATTTCCACCAACCTCGTGCGCGCGACCGCCTTGGCCGATCTACTGGAGTCCGACGTGGTGGTGGGCGGGGATCTGTCTGTCACGGCGCTGAATGACGCGACCATCTCGGCGGTGAACGCTGCCCGTCAGTCGGCCTCGGGCACGGGCACGGCGGTGGGGGTCACGCTGGCCTTCAACACCATCGGCTGGGCGCCGACGAACATCTTTGCCAGAACGGTGGATGCGCTGCTGGGCACCGACATCGGCGACCCCGACACGGCAACCGTCGCGGCGCTTGTGTCCAATGCGGCGCTGGTGGTGGGGGGCGATCTGGCCATCGCCGCGGAGATGACGGCCACCATCACCGCCGAGGTGCGCAACGAATCCGCTTCGGGGGCGGCGGGGGCGGCGGCCTCGGTCGTGCTGGCCACCAACCTTGTGTCTTCGGATGCCAGCGCGCGGCTGCTGTCGCCGGTCGGCACCGTGCTGACCGGGGGGGGCTTGTCGGTGACGGCCGCGGATGCGCCCGAGATACTGGCCACGGGCACGGTGCTTGCGGTTGCGGCGGATGCCAGCAAGGCCGGGGCGGAATATATCAAGGTCGATCACTACAGCGATCAGGGTGAATCCGCGGTTGCCTTTGGCGATCATGTCTTTGTCAAGGACGGCCACGAGGCCGGCGGCACCGTTGGGCGGATCTATCGCTTCATGGGCGTGGATGGCGCGCTGACCCTGACGGACACCAATTTTGCCGACACCCGCTACTGGTTCGAGATCCCGCCCCCCGAAGGCTTCATGGGCGAGACGCTGGGCTTTCTGTATTCCGCCCTGCCGCAGCGCACGCAAGAGTTCATCCTTGCCCGCGTGCCGCTGGGGGACGAAACCCACGCCTTCGGCCTGAAGGTCAAGGCCGGCTGGGACGACCTGACGATCCTTGATTTCATCTCGAAGCAGGGCGTGGTTCCGGCAGGCTTGGTCCAGACCGACACCGGCTTCACCATCGGGCTGGGGCCGGCGGGCGATCTTGGTCTGGCGCTGCCGTCGCTGGTGTTCGAGTTCGTCCTGCCTGACCTGACGCTGCCCGGCTACGAGTTCCGCCAGAAACTTGGCACGGTCATGCACAACGGGGCCGAGGTCGATTATGGCCTTGCCATCACCTTCGGCTGGGACGACCCTACCTTCCTTGAATTCGTGACCGCACTGGCGCAAGGGGCTGCCGGGGCCGAGGTGTTCCTGCCCGATCTGGATTTCGGCTTTTACATCGACACCCCCGATCAGGACGATCCGGCCCTTGCCGGGAAACTGCCCGCAAGTTTCGATCTGTCCGCCTTTGACATCAAGTTCACACTGTTCGGGCAGCCGCTGGTCCTGCACTATCCGGGGTCTGTCGATCCCATCGTTTTCGATGCCAGCGACTCGGCGCTGTTTGACGCCGCGTTGCCCACGGTGACGGTGCAACTGCCGTCGATCGATCTGGATGCACAGATCTGGGATGCCGACGAGATCGCCGCCCGCCCGGCCGACTATTGGGACGCTGCGGTGACGCTGGACGTGTCGTCGCCGCAGGCGTTTGCCGACAGTCTGCTGGCTGCGATCCGCATCGTTCCCGGCAAGCTGGACCTGACCGACCCGACGCTCAGCTTCTCGCTGCTGGGCTATGACCTGTCGCAGCAACTGCCGCTTGGGTCGCTGATCGCGTCCTTGGGCGGGCCGTTCGTCTCGGCCGGCGAGGCGGGGCATCTGATCGTCGATCTTGCCGCGATCTATGACGCGGTGCTGCCGCCGGTGTTCAGCCGTCTTGTCGATGCCGAAGCGGCGATCGATTACACCCTTCCCGATCTTGCGTTCGGTGACATCACCCCGGCCGAGCTGCAAGACCCCGCCTATGCCGCCATCTTCGACCGTGCGATGCAGGTGCTTGAGGGGGTGGGCTTTGACATCCCGCTCAGCAAGACCGAAGGCACCGCCGCGCCCGCGGCGGCGCCCAGCGGCGCGCAGCAGGTGACCGCCGAGGAACCCGGAACATCGGCGGAACAGGAGCTGATCCTGACGGTGGATGCGGATCGGCTGGACCCGGACACCCGGCCAGGCTTCACGCTGGCGCTGGGCGATGCGGTCAGCGCGCCGATTGCGCTGCTGGATATCGGCCAGACCGAGGCCGAGCGTCAGCGCCTGCTGTTCCTGCGCACCGAGGC
Source organism: Cereibacter ovatus (assembly GCF_900207575.1). Taxonomy (GTDB): domain Bacteria; phylum Pseudomonadota; class Alphaproteobacteria; order Rhodobacterales; family Rhodobacteraceae; genus Cereibacter_A; species Cereibacter_A ovatus. The sequence continues at coordinate 63,439 of NZ_OAOQ01000018.1, read as the reverse complement.
CGATTTTGGCAGCACCTTCACCCTGAAACTGGGCGACGAGGTCAGTGCCGAACTGACGCTGGCCGATACCGCCGCCGCAACCTTGACCCTGCTTCAGGATGCAATCGACGCGCTTCTGGGCGAGGCGGGCCGCGCCACCGTCAGCTTCAACGCCGACGATTCCAGTGCGGGTTGGGCCTTTGACATCGACTTTACCGATCCGGGCACCGATCACGGTCAGATCCGGGCACGGGTCGTCGATCAGCTTGGCTTCCTGCTGATCCGCTCCAGCACGCTGCGCGAAGGCCGGACGGTGACCGCTGACGATCAGGCGGCGGCGATTCAGGCGGCGCTGGATGCGATGCTGGGGGCGGGCAATGCCGCGGTGTCCGTGGTCCCGCAAGACCCCGAGGCCGAGCCCGGGGCCGAAGCAGCCCCGCTGCGGTTCCGCATCCTGTTTACTGGCGCTTTGGCCGATCAGCCGGTGGATCTGCTTCAGGCTGCCTTGGCCGATGCGTTGCCCGGCCTTGCGGTCAAAACCGCCGTCATCCGCCTTGGCCATGAGCCGACCGGGCCGAGCTTCCAGTTCGTGGTGCCGCCAAAGGAAACCTTCACGCTGTCGGTGGTGATCGATGGCAAGACCTACACCGCCGAGGGCATCGCCAAGGCGGCCACGGCCGAAGACATTGCCCTTGCCTTGCAGGCGGCGCGCGAACTGCCCGCCGAGGGCGAGGGCGAGGGCGAGGCCGTGCCTGCGGCCGGTGCCAAGACGATCACCGACGCAGGTTTCGAAGTGGCGGTGACCGCGGGTTCGGCTGCCGGAAGCTGGGTGGTCGGCTTTGCCGGGCCGCTGGAGAAAAGCATCGTCGAAAGCCTTGAGGTCACCGGCACGGGCGCAGATGCGCCCGATCCGGTGCAGCCCGCGCAGGGCGGCGTGGCGGTCGGCGCGCTGATCGTGCGCAACGACATCCGCAGCGCCGCGCGTGCCACCATCGACGGGGCGGCCGTCCGTGCCGGTTCGGTCGTCGTCGCGGTGGACGAGGCCGCGCGTATCCACGCCCTGCTGGAGGCCGCCGCCGAAGCGACCGGCGACGGAACGGCGCAAAGCGTGGCGGCGGGCGGGATCATCGCGACGAACCTGATCCTGAACTCGGCCTCTGCGACCCTGACCGGCAGCGCGATCGTCACCACCGGCGATGTTGCGGTTACGGCCGAAAACCGCGCCGACATTCTGGCGCGCAACGCCAGCGCCATGACCTCGGACGGAACCGGGGTGAACCTGACGCTGGCCTTCAACACCATCGGCTATCAGGCCACGGGGATCTGGGACAACATCCTTGATGCGCTGATCGGCACCGACCTTCTGGACGAGACCCCGGCCGAGGCGGTGGCGCTGATCGACGGATCGACCGTCAATGCCGGCGGAAATCTGACGGTTACGGCGATCTCGACCGCGTCGATCCTGTCGCGGATCACCAACGACACCGCCTCGGAACTGGGCGAATCCGCCACCGAGGGCGCATCCGCCGTGGCGGCGGGCTTCGTTCTGGCCAGCAACATGACCGCCAGCGTCGCCCGTGCCGAGGTGCTGGATTCGGATCTGGCGGCGGGAACCATCGCCACCGCACTTGACGTCAGCGGCGACATGACCGTGCTTGCGCAGGACGATGCGCGGATCTTCTCGGAGGTTGCGCTGTCGGCGGCAACCGGCGGCGACGGCGAGGTGGCCGGCGCGATCCGGGCGCTGGCGAACTTCTTCCGCCAGACCTACACCGATCATTCCGGCCTGCGCGACATCACGCTGGGCGACCGGGTCACCATCGGGCATGGCGGTCTGACCGTTCTCGACCGCCCCGAGGTGATCGTTGCGGGCGACCGGCTGCGGCTTGACTGGGACATGTGCGGCGGCACGGCCGGCACGATCTATGAATATGTCGGCGCCGACCCGCTTGAGGCGCCCCGTCTCGACCAGCAGGATTACGGCGACACGACGCTGTGGCGCGCGGTTCTGGGCGATCCCGACCGGATCTATGTCGCCCTGACCGCGCGTCAGGGCGTCGATCTTGCAACCGAGGATTTCACCGATGCCACCAACTGGCTGGCGGTGGATCTGGATCAGATCGTCGAGGCCGCAGCACTGGCGGCCAATGTGCTTGAGGGCGGCAGCGGCAAGGGCACCGGCTTTGGCGGTCTTGTCGTGCGCAACGACATCGGCAGCCGCGTTGCCGCCACCGTTTCGGATGCCACCGTCACCGTGGCGGGGGCGCTTGACCTTGCGGCGCTTCAGTCCGCGCAGGTCGTGGCCGATGACAAAAGCGTGGTCAGCGCCGATACCGCCGGCGTCAATGTCGTGATCGCGACCAACACCATCATGGGCGGTACGACCGCCCTGATCGAGGATGTGGCCCTTGTCACCGGCGGCGATCTTGCCCTGCGTGCCCGCACCGAAGCCTCGATCCTTGCCACCGTCACCAGCGAGGTTCAGGCCAGCACCTCTGTCGGCGTCGTCCTTGCCTTCAACACCATCGGCTACCGGCCGACCAACCTGCTGTTTTCCACCATCGATGCGCTGGCGGGCACCGATCTGGGCGGCGCCCCGACCGTCGTCACGCAGGCCGTCATCCGGCGCGCGACGCTGGATGTGGGGGGCGATCTGACCACCGATGCGGGGTGGACGGGCGCCATCGTCGCCGTGATCGAAAGCTCGGCGCTGGCGCTTCAGGTGAACACCGGAACGGACGGCGGCGAGGGGGAAGGGACCACCTCGGTCACCGTGGCGCCGGTCATCGCCATGAACCGGATCGCCGCGCGGACCGATGCGCTGATCGAAGGGCTGGCCGCCGGCACCATCGCCGGCGTCGATGGCGCGGTTCATGTCCGCGCCGCGGCCAATACGCAGATCCTTGCCCGGCTGGCCTCATCGGCGGTCAGTCTGGCGGCGGGGACGCAAGGCGACAGCACCGCCGTTTCGATCGGTGCCGTCATCGGCCGCAACGAGGTGTCAAGCGATGTCACCGCGCGGATCGGCGGCAGCGCCACCGCCGCCTTCGAGGCGCTTCAGGATATCGCCGTCACCGCGCTGGACGATGCGTTGATCCGGGCCGAACTGGCGGCGACCTCGCTGGCGATCTCGGCCGGCAACAGCGCCGTGACCTCGGTCAGCCTTGCGGCGAATTTCGCGCAGAACATCATCCGCTCGTCCGCCACGGCGGCGGTTCTTGACCTTGGCCGTATTCAGGCCGGCGGCGCCCTGACGGTGCGCGCCGACAGGACCGCGGTGATCGACGCGATCGGCCGGGCCACCGCCGTTTCGGTCGCACTGTCGCTGGGGTCCGGCTCGGCCCCTGCGGTGTCGGGGGCGGGCACCCTTGCGATGAACCGCATCGCAGGCGGGCTTGTTGCCGAGATCCGCAATGTCGCCCGTGTGTTGGCCGACGAAAGCATCACCGTCAGCGCCACAAACAGCGCCCGGATCAGCGCCGACATCCTGAACATAGCCGCCAGCGTCAGCGCCTCGTCGGGGCAGTCGACCGCGGTCGCCATCGGCATCGCCGTGGCCGAAAACGAGATCGGCTTCACCGCGTCCCCGCCGGCCAGCACGACCTATGACAGCGATCAGATCGCGGCAGGTCTGAGCGCGGATCAGACCGTGCGCATTCTGGGCACCCACGCCCTTGCCGGGCAGGTCTATCGCTATACCGGGCCGGACCGGGACAAGGCGACCTATCTCGATATCGAGGATTACTCGGTCGAAGATCTGTGGCAGCGCATCGATCTGGTCGAGGCGCCAGAGCCCGCCACCGCGCAGATCGTCAACGCGGCAGAGGTTGCGGCAGTCGGCGACATCACCATCAGCGCGGCGTCGCAAGAGTCAATCTCGTCCTCGGTCGTGGTGGTGTCGCTGGCGGTTGCGGCCTCGGCCAAGGGCGGCACCGCGGTCGCGGGCGCCGGATCGGCGGCGCGCAACCGGATCCGTGGCGGCAGCCTTGCCCGTCTGGTCTCGGTCGCGGCCCTGTCGGGGGACGATCTGTCGGTGCTGGCCGAGAACCGGGCCGAGATCCGCAGTGTCGTGGTGGGCGCCGCCGTCGCGGCGGCGGTCGGCGGCAGCCAGAGCGCGGCTTCGGTCGCGGTGGGGCTGGCGGTTTCGCTGAACGATGTGAACACGCAGGCGCTGGCGACCATCGACGCCGCCGCGACCGGCGCGGGCGGCCTTGGCAGCGTGCTGGTGCGCAGCCGCGTGGCCCCGCCCGGATCGTTCACCGTCTCTCCTGCGATCGACGCGGCCGATCTTGATGCCGCGACCGAACTGGCGCTGCGCGAGGGCAGCGATGGCAAGATCGGGATCGACGCGGATGCATGGGCGCAGTCCGTCGACACCTGGACGGCGCTGATCGACGCCTTCAATGCCCGGTTGCCCGAGGACGCGCGGATCGCCGCCTTCAACCCGATCAGGGATCTGGCCGCGCTGCCGGCCGGCACCCATCCCGCCACCGGGCTATCCACCACCTGGCCCGCGCTTCTGACCCTGCTGGCCAAAGGTCCGGGTGCGCTGGTCGACGCCGCGGCCAGTGATCTTGCCCGCGCGCGCGCGGTGCAGGCGGTCGCAGAGGTTCGTGCCCGGCTGGGCGCTGTCCTTGACGGGGCGCAGATCGCGCATGACGGCGCGTTGTCGGTCACGCAACTGATGGATGGCACCGCCGCAGACCCGTTCAGCGTCTGGCGCATCACCGACGAGGCCGGCCGTAAATGGCTGGTCTATCAAGAGGCTGGCGGCAAGTTCGGCCTTTACAGCGACGACCTGCGCCTGTCCAGGGCGCAGGAGGGCGAGGGCTGGGTTCTGGTTGATGGCCTTGGCCGGTCCTTCGCGATCCGGCTGGGTGGCGCGGGGCTGGACGTTCAGCAGGATACCATCGCGGCCATTGGCGCCGCGGCGGCGCTAAGTGCCAGTGTCAGCGGCCAGACCGGGCTTGCGATCTCGGGTGCGGGGGTCGGCGTGCGCAACGCGATCGGCGGCGGCGCCTCGGCGCGGATCACCGACAGCGTGCTGGCCAGTTCGGGCGATGTGACGGTGACGGCGGCCGGGCAGGCGGCGATCAATGCCGTGGTGGTGGCGGCCTCGGCCGCGCTGGGGTTCGGCAAGACCGGCGTGGGCGTGGCACTGGGGGCGGCGGTCGCGATCAACGCCATCGGCCAGGAGGGGCAAGAGTTCGCGGTGGCGGCAGAGGTGGCGAACACCACCCTGATCGCGGGCGGCGGGCATGTCGTTGTTTCGGCCGTCAACCAGACCCGGACCGATGCGGTCGTGGTGGCCGGTGCCGCCGCCATCGCGGGCGGCCAGCAGGGCGTTGCCGTCAGCGGTTCGGGCGCGGTCGGGCTGAACGAGGTTCATGCCGCCACCCGCGCCACGATCACGGGGCAGGGAACGGGCTCGGCCGCCGACCGGATCGAGGCGGCAAGCCTTGCGGTGACGGCGGTCAACCTTGCACGCATCCGCAGCTTTGTGGGGGCCGCGTCGCTGTCGGTGGCGGTTGGCCAGCAGGGCATCGCGGTCGCCATCGGCGCCAGCGTCGCCCGCAACCTGATCGGTGGTGGCACGACTGCGCGCATCGATGCCATGGCGGGCGGGATCGAGCTGACCGGCGTGGCATCGGCGGTCACCGCGCCGGGCATGTCGGCGGCAGGCCGCAGCATCGAGGTCATGGCCCATGAGGCGGCGGCGATCCATGCCACGGTGATGGCGGCGGCGCTGGCGGCGGGCTTCGGGCAGACCGGGGTTGCGATCTCGGGCGCGGGGGCCTTTTCGCGCAACCGTATCGGCGGCAGCGGCGTTGTGGCCGAGATCCTTGGATCGGACGTGACCAGCGACGCGGGCGACCTGTGGGTGTCCGCCACATCCGAGACGGCCATCCGCAGCACGGTGGTTGCGGCCTCGGCGGCGGTGGCGGTGGGCCAGCAGGGCGTCGGCGCTTCGCTTGGGGTTGCGGTGTCCGAAAACGAGATCGGCTTTGCCGCGCAGGACATGGCGGATATCGACGCCGACCATGTGGCCGGGCAGGATACGCCGGCCACGGTCGCCACCGGCGACGTGATCGTCATCGCGTCAGGCGCCCGGGCGGGCGAGGCGTACGAATACCTTGGCCCGACGACGATTCAGGCGCGCGATTACGCGAAATACCTGTCTTCGGCGATCGCCAGCAACGGCGTGCTGACCCAAGGCATCGCGCCGAACGACGTGATCTTCGACGCGGCGACCGGCCGGCTTTACAGCCACATCGGCACGACGCCGCTGGCGGCGGGGGCGGCACTCGATTTCACGGATGGCACCAGATGGATCGCGGGCGGTGTGCTCAACCTGCTCGATTATGCCAATGGCGATCTGTTCCGGCGGGTGGATCTGACGCGGGCGGGAACGTCGATCCGCGCGCAGGTGCTGAACTCGGATCTGGCGCTGACGGGCGGGGATGTCACCGTTGCAGCCACCAGCCGCGCAGAGATCGGGGCGATCACGGTCGCAGGGTCGGTGGCGGTTGCGGGTGGACAGGTGGGCGTGGGCATCGCCGGCAGCGGTGTGGGGGTGACCAACCGCATCGCCAGCGACCCGACGGCCCGCGTGTCCGGCGGCAGCGTGACCGCGCACCGGCTGTCGGTGACCGCGCGCGATGACAGCACGGTGACGGCGGTCGCGGCGGCGGCCTCGATCGCGGCCGCTTTCGGGCAGGCCGGCGTGGCGGTGTCGCTGGGCATTTCGGTGGCGCGGAATGCGGTGGACAATCAGGTGACCGCCGAGGTGTCGAACCTGACGCTGGTCAGCCTGACGGCCACGGATACCCCGCTGGTGGTGGATGCCCGCACCGGTGCTGGGCTTTTGTCCGCGCCGCTGTCGGTGGGGGGCAATCTGACCTTCGCGCGGCTGGATTCGGCGGCGGTGACCGACGATCCGGCGCAGGATGCGGCGACCTTGCGGGCGCTGAAGGCCGCGCTGGAACAGGCCGGCGAGATCGTCTCGGCCGACACCGGCAGCGATACGGCGCTTGCAGCCGATCTGCGGGTGACGGTTCTGACCGAGGGTCAGGGCTGGGCCGTGGTCGATGCCGCGGGGCGGCAGTGGACGCTGACGCGGTCGGGTGACACGCTTGTGTCCAGACGCAGCACGATTTCGGCGGTCAGTGCCGCGGCCGCGCTGGCGGTGGCCGGCGGTCAGGTGGCGGTGGGTGTCGCCGGGGCGGGGGCCGCGGCGGTCAATGCGATCACCTCGAACACGGTCGCCTTGCTGTCGAATGCCAGCGTGCGCGCGGCGGCGGCCGGCACCATCATCGTCCGGGCCGAGGATGTCTCGGCCATCGACGCCACGGTGATCGCGGCCGCGATGGCGGCGGCGGTCGGTCAGGTGGGCGTCGGCGCCTCGGTGGGCGCCTCGGTTGCGCGGAACTTCATCGGCTTTGATCTTTACGGTGGCGCGCAGTCCGGTCGCGGCGCGGTCGCGGCGCGGGTTGTCGATCTGGTGCTGCGCGGTGCGGATGGCACGGGTGCCGGCAGTGCGCTGGACATCGACGCGCGGTCCGATCGCAAGATCAATGCGCTGGTCTTTGCGGGGTCTGTCGGGATCGCCGCCGGGCAGGTGGGCGTCGCGGTCGCGGGATCGGGTGTCCACGCCGAAAACCGCATCGCCGGATCGACCGTCGCCGGGATCTTCGGCGCCGGGACAAGCATCCTGTCGAGCGCGATCGACATTGATGCCGCCAACCGTTCGCGCATCGATGCGGTGGCTGCGGCGGTGGCGCTGACGGTTGCGGGCGGGATGGTCGGGGTTTCGCTTTCGGTGGCGGCCACGACGGCGGTGAACGAGATCACCAGCGTGGTGCGCGCCGGCGTCGCCCGGTCTGACGACGATCAGACCCCGGCCCGCGGCACCGTTCAGGCCGAAGGCGCCATCGGCGTTCGCGCGACCGATCTCAGCGCGATCCGCAGCACCGCGGCCGCGGCGGCAGTCGCGCTGTCTGGCGGCATGGTGGGCGTATCCGTCGCCGGCGCCGGGGTGGGCGCGCGCAACGCTATCGGCACGCAGACGGTGGCCGAGATCGTCGGCATGACTGTCAGCGCCGCGGGCGATGTGCAGGTCCATGCCGACAGCCGCGGCACCATCGATGCCACCATCGTCGCGGCGGCGCTTGCGGCGGCGGCGGGCAGCGTCGGGATCGGTGCGGCAATCGGGGTTGCGGTCGCACGGAACGAAATCGGCTATGGCGGCGACGGCAGCGGCCAGACCTACACCACCGCCGCATCCGAGCCGCCGACCATCACCGCGGGCGATGTGGTGCTGATCACCGAAGGCGTGCGAAAGGGTCAGCGGTTCGAATATGTCGGGCCCCAGCCGATCAAGGCGGCCGACCTTGCCCGCTATTCCACCGCCGACACGGCCAAGCGCACCATCCGCAAGAACGATGCGATTTTCGACGCGGCGACGGGCCGGCTTTACACCTATCTTGGCGCGGAGCCGCTGACGGTTGCGCCCAGCACGCTGGATTTCGATGATCCTGCCCTCTGGGCCCGCAATGGCGTCCTGTCGCAGATGGACTATGCCAACGCAAAGCTCTGGCGCGAGGTGGGTCTTGCGCGCGACGGCGCGCAGGTGGTGGCCCGGGTGGTCGATGCAAGCCTTGCCAGCACGGGCGGCGATGTGGCCGTGCGCGCCACCTCGCGGCAAGAGATCCGCGCCCTTGTGCAGGCGATCTCGGCCGGGGTGGCGGTTGGTGCGGGCGGCGTGGGCGTTGGCGCCTCGGGGTCGGGGGCTTCGGCCACCAACCGTCTGGCCACCGATGTGCAGGCGCTTGTGCAATCCAGCACCGTTCTGGCCTCCGATGAGGTGTCGCTGCTGGCCACCGATGACAGCACCATCGACGCGGTGACGGGGGCCTCGGCGCTGTCGGCCAGCTATGGCAGCGTCGGTGTCGCGCTGTCCATCGGGGTGGCGGATGCGACCAACGTGGTCGAGAACCGCGTCCGGGCCGAAGCCGTTTCCAGCGATCTGGTCGCCCATGGCAGCGGTGGCGCCGATGGCAGTGCCATCGCCATCGAGGCCTATACCCATGCAACCCCCACCGCGGTCGGCCTGCCTACCACGCTGACCGCGGCCGAGTTGACCGACCTTTCCGGCACCGCGACCGATGCCGATGGCAAGGCGCTGGCCGCCGATGTGCTGGCCGACGACGCGCTGCGTGCCCGGCTTCATGCCGATCTGCGTGCCGCCGGGGTCGAAATCCTTGGCCCGGCCGGCCAGTTGCGCCTGTCCGAGATCACCGCCGGCCGCCGCTGGGCGGTGGTCGATGGCCTGTCCGGCCGCCAGTGGGTGCTGGATCTGGGCAGTGCCGGCTTCACGGCCGAGCGTGTGACCATCAACGCTGTGTCGCAAGCGGCCAGCGTCTCGCTGGCGGCGGGCGATCTTGTCGGCGTCGCCTTGGCGGGGGCCGGGGCCAATGCCGTCAACGTGGTCAACACCGACACGGTGGCCCGTCTTGCCGGCAATGCGACTGCCGCCGGCACCCGTGCGACCGAAGGCGGCCTGCGGGTCGAGTCCGCGTCCGAAAGCCGGATTCAGGCCAGCGTTATCGCCACCTCGCTTGCGGCGGCGGGCGCGGGCGGCGGGGCGGTGGGTGTGGCCATCGGCGCCGCACTGTCCGAAAACTATATCGGCTTCGATCTGTCGGGCGCGACTTCGGCGGTGACTGCCAGTGACGCCACCCGGCCCGTGGCCGGGCGCACCTGGGCGGTGATCGAGGATGCGACCGTCACCTCGACCGGGGCCGCGTCGCAGGTGCTGGCCACCGCGGGACAGACCATCAATGCCCTTGTCATCTCGGGCGCGGGCAGCGTCGCGGTCGGCGGAGTGGGTCTTGCCGCGGCGGGCGCGGGCGTGGGCGCCCGCAACTGGATCAATGCCGACACGGCGGCGCGGCTGTCGGGCGGTCTGGATGTGGCGGTGGACAGCCTTGTGGTGCAGGCGACCAACGCCGCCCGGATCGAGGCGGTCGCAGGCGCCATCGCCTTTTCGGTCAGCGGCGGTCTGGCGGGGCTGTCGCTGGCCATAGCGGCCTCTGAAGCCGACAACCGCATCCTGTCGACCACCACGGCCGAGATCGTGGCCGGCGGAGCCACCACCGGCACCGTCACCGCCCGGACCGGCGGCGTCACCGTCGATGCGCGCGACGATGCGCATATCGCGGCCCTTGGCGCGGCCATCGCCTTCAGCGCCGCGGGCGGCGTGGTGGGTATCAGCGTTTCGGGGGCCGGTGTCGGCGTGGTCAACACCATCTCGACCCGGACGACGGCCGAAATCGGTGACGTGACCCTTCGCACCGCCAGCGAGGTGGCGGTCTGGGCCAAAGGCAATGCGGCGATCACGTCGGATGTGATCTCGGCCGCGGCCTCGATCGGGGGCGGCGTGGCGGCAGGTGCGGCCTCGGTCGGGGCCTCGGTCGCGGAAAACCGCATCGGCAGCCTGACGCGGCCCGATGGCCGGCGCGCCGGCGCCTTCGCGCTGGTCTCTGAAGGTGCCGACATCGCCACCGCGGCCAATGCGCTGCAACTGGATGGCGGCGTGGTCACGGTCGAGAACGGCACCTTTGCCCGCTCGCCCGATGGCAAGCTTTACCAATACATGGGGGCCACGACGAAAACCGTGGCGCTGGCCACGCTTGACTTTGCGACGGACAGCGACTGGTTCCAGGTCGGCCGTGCCAGCGTGGTGGGGGGCCAGACCGTTGTGACCCTGCCCACCCCATCCGAACTGACGGCGCTGCTGGAAGGGACCATCGTCACCTCGAACGGCAGTTTCTACCGCTATTTCAAACCCACGGCCGCCGAGGCGATCGCCAGCGCCCGTAACGAATGGGCCGTTGTCCTTTCGGACTCTCAGGCGGAGGCGGCCAAGACCGACATCACCCAGCTTGCGACGAACGACATCTACACGGACGGCGAGGCGTATTACGTCTATCTTGGCGGCACGGCTCCCGCGGCGGGCACTGTGCCCAGCCTGTCTTCGGGGCAATGGCTGCGCGCGATGCCGGTTGCCACGCTGTTCACCGATCTGTCCGCGCTGCAAGCCGTCGCCATCGGCGACATGATCCGCACCGACGATGGCGCCTTCCGCTATGTCGCAGAGACGCCGCTTGACCTTGCCGCGCAGTCGTCGGCCGATTATTTCGCCGGTGTTCTTGCCGCACAGAAAAGCCGGATCGAGGGCACGTCGCGCGTCCCGCTCTGGCAAGAGGAACGCGGGCTGATCCTGATCGCCGAAGGCAGCCATATCGATGCGACCGGGGTGTTTGCCGACAGCGTGGTGTCGGTGCAGGGCACGATCCTTGCCGTGCAGGAAGCGGGCGTCACGCGCTATTTCCAGCATGTGTCGTCCCGCACGGTGACGGTGGATCAGGCCTATGTGACGGCGCGGGGCTATGCCAGCTCGGGCGACTGGGCCGAGGTGACCGAACAGGTCGAACTGGCCTCGGCGGTCAAGCAGGCCAGTCAGGCGGGCACGACCGTGGCCGTAGGCGATCTGCTGGCCGTGACCCTGAACGGAACCGAGCGGGTCTTCCGCCTGACCGACGGGAATGCCGTGTCGGCAACCCTCGACTATGCGCAGGGTCTGGTCGAGGGCAAGGACTTCTGGGCGCCGGTCTCGGCCGCGGCGGACAACACCACCTGGCTTGACGGGACCGTGGTCGTCGATGCCGACGGGCGGCTGCGCATCTACCAGCAGCCTGACACCATCACCACCAGCGTCGACGATGCGGGATGGGTGCGGATGGACCAGGCTGCCGAAGGGGCGATCTTCGACGCCGAGGTGAACTATGTTGTGGCGGGCCGGCAGCTTCATGACCTGACCCCCGGGATGCTGGTGGCGGGATCTGACGGCGAGATCTACCAATATGCCAGGACCGCCCCGCCTCTGAGCGATCAGGATCTGTTCGCCATCGATTTCGCCGGCAACCCGCACTGGCTGCCGCTTTCGGGCGGCGGCGCGGGTGGGGCGGATATCGTGGTCAGGGCGGTGATGACCTCGCGGATCACCGCCAATGTCGGCGCCTTCGCGGTGGCGCTTGTGGCGGGTGGCACCGGCTATTCCGCCGCCGGATCAGGAGCAAGCGCGGTCAATGTCATTGCCTATGACACGGTGGCCGATGTTCATGGCGCAACGCTGAGCGCGGCGCTTGGCGCGGTCGTGATCGAGGCCAGCGACACCAGTTCCATCACGGCCGAGGTGAAATCGGCCTCGGTCGCGGGGGCGCTGGCGGGGATCGGCTCGGCCGTGTCCATCGGCGTGTCGCTGGCCGATGCCACCATCGGCGGCAATCTGCGCGCCTCGATGCGCGACAGTTCGGTGACCGAGGCGCGCAGCCTGGACATTCTGGCCACGGACGACCGGGTGATCGATGTGGTCGCAGCGGCGTCGTCGATGTCGATGTCGACCGGGATCGGGGCGGCGCTTTCTGGCGGCGGTGCCAGTGCGACGATCACCGATACCGGCCTGCGCGAGGCGCTGCTGACCGGCGACGGCACGCAGGGGGTGACCCTGACCGGCGCCGCGCGGGTGGTTCTGGCATCCGAAAGCGATCTGCGGGCGAACATCTCGTCCAGCTCGATCGCGGTGGGCCTTGTCGCCATCGCCTCGGCGGGGGCGGTGGCCACGGTGCAGGCCGGGGGCGTGTTCCACGCCCGCGCCGAGGGCGTGGATGTGACGGCGGCTGCGCTGACCGTCAGGGCCGAGCGGCTGATGGCCTCCGAGGCGATCGTGCGCGGGCTGAGTGTCGGCACCACCATGGGGGTGGGTGCCTCGGTTGCCACCGTCTCGATCACGTCGGATGTGCGCGCGCAGGCGGGCGGCAGCGGTGCGACCTTCACGCTGGGCGCGCTGGATGTGTCGGCACGGCTTGGCGCGAAAGGCGGCAAGGATCTGGTGGATGTGCAGGCCTATGCCTCGGGCGGGGGGCTGCTGCTGGGGGTGCAGTCGACCAATGCGCGGGCGACCAACCGCGCGACGGTGATCGCCGGGCTGACCGGCGGGCTGTTCTCGGTCACGGGCGCGCTTTCGGTGGGTGCGGATGCCAGCGGCCGGCAGAAGGCGGTGTCGAAGGGCGTCGCGGGCGGGCTGATCGGGGTGGGGGCCACGGATGCGTCCTTGACCGCAAGTTCGACCGTCGAGGCGGCGGTCAGCGCCGGAACCGAGGTGCGTTACGCCGGGTCGATGACCATCGCGGCGGCGGCCACCGATGAAAACTTGTTCGATATCGAGGCCGGCGCCTTCGGCCTTGCCTCGGGGGCGGCCGCGCAGGGCCGGACCACGTCGAACAGCAGCGTGTTCGCGGGCCTGCGTGACGGCAGCTCGGCGGCGAACCGGGCGCTGGTGACGGTGGGGGGGGTGCTGGCCATTGCCGCCACCTATCGCGCCGCCCCGACCGGGGTGATCGGCACCAGCGCCTTCGGTGCGGTCGCGGGATCGGGTGCGTCGATCACCCATACCGTCACCGGCCGCACGCAGGGCCGCATCGGCAATCATGCCGATGTGACCGCGGGCAGCATCGACGCCATCGCGGCCAATGCGCTGGACGGGCGCAGCTTTGTCGACGCCAAGACCGGCGGTATCGCCTCGGGCGCCAGTTCGCGCACCGACACCCGGATCAGCTTCACCGCCGAAATGATCATCGGCACCCATGCCGTGGTCGAGACCACCGACCGCGCCGGCACCCTGAAGATCAAGACCGAAAACAGCCTGCTGCACGAGGATCGGGTGAAACTGGTCACCGGCGGCGCGATCTCGGGCGCGGGGGCCTATGGCACGCTGCGCGCCGACGATCTGGTGTCGCAGATCATCGTTTCGGAAAATGCCCGTGTGATCGCGGGCGGCGAGCTGGAACTTGAAGCGACCGGAACCGGCACGACCAAGCTGCAATCCTACAGCGAGACCTTTGGCGCGGCGACGGTGGCCATCGGCAGCGCCACGACCATCGTGACCCCGATCCAGCAGATCCTGTTCAAGGCGGGATCGTCCACGGTGTCGGAAGGCAACATGTATGTCTCGGCCGGGTCCAACAAGGATCTGCTGCTGCCGGATCAGAGCTACACTTCGCGCGTTGACAATTTCGCAGGCTCGCTGATCCCGATCGACGACCTGAAGACCGTGGCGCTGTATGAGGCCGACAACATCGTTCACATCCAGACCGGCGCACGGCTGGAAAGTTTCGCCAACATCGACCTGAACGCCGATGGCTGGGGCGATGTCGGGGTGACGGGCGTGGCAAAGGCCACGAACTGGACCTCGGCGGTGGCCAGCGCGCTTGGCGGCGGAAATGTCGGTTCCGGCAACGGCGCGCGGCGGGCGGAATCCTTTGGCGCGGTCATCAACGATGGCAGCATCGTCACCGGCCAGCGGCGCAACCGCATCCTTGTCACCAAGCTGAACGACAAGGGCGAGACAGTGGTGGACACCGTGGCCACGACGGCCACCGGCTATCGCACCACGCTGGACGAGGCCGGCCTGCCCACCATCACCTTCGCCCGCTCGCGCACCGGGCTTGAGGCGCCGCAGTTCGTCGAGATCCAGAAGGCGCGGGCCAATCTGGCGATCTATTCGGATTCGAACAACCAGACGCTGAAGACCTTCTACACCGAACAGATCAAGCGGCTGGAAGAGGAACTTCTGATCCTTGGTCTGGCCGAACGTCGCGGGAACACCGTGGTGCCCACCGCCCCCGAGGTCGAGGTCATCACCATCGCCCCGGTGAACGCGCAGGCGGGCCGGGTGCGGGTGCTGTCTGACTATCTGTATGGTGCCGGCACGTTCGATGTGCCGAAAAGCGCCCGGATCGAGATCCAGCACAATTCCCCCGCGCAACTGGTGATCGAGGGAATGACGATCCCGATGTTCAACGGCGGGATTTACTTCAACGGTGCGGATGTGACCAAGGACGCGGCCGATATCGCCACCGTCCGCAGCCGGATCAACGCCGAGAACCTCTTCAACGTCGATCAGAACAACAGCACCTACAACAGCGACGACAAGCTGGGCCGCCATTCGGGCAGCGCGCCGCAGGCGGGCTTCTCGTTGTCGACGGGATCGCTGGGCAGTGACGACACCCAGCCCGAGATCATCATCAATGTCGCCAATGTGGCGCTTTATGCCAATCCCGCGACGGGGGCGGTGCCGCCGGCGCAGTCGATCACCATCAAGGGCGACATCATCGCACCCACCGCGAAACTGAAGGTCAGGAACCCGTCGAACGGCGGGTCGATCCTGATCACCGGCGAAGTGCAGGTCGCGGCCCTGATCCTTGAGGCGAAGTCCTCGATCACCATTTCCGGGGTGCAGCAGGCGCATACCTCGGGCGATCCGGTGGGCAATTTCGTCCCGCTTTACGGGCAGGGCACATCCGCCGCCATCGTCACCGGACCCGAGTCTTATTCGCCGGCCGTCACCAGCCAGCCCAACATCGTGGCCGAAAGGGTCACCATCGACGCCGAATACATCAACCTGAACGGCCATATTCAGGCGGGCCGGAAGGTCTTTACCCTGACGCTGGACGACGAGGTGGCGCGTGCCATCATCACGGCCCAGCGCGGAGGGGCGAACTATACCACCATCGAGCTGGCCTCGGCCCCCGATTTCACCCTGATCTATGACCGGCAGGCGGCGGCGCTGATCGTCAAGCCGCTGCGTCCGGGTGGCGGCGTGATCGACCTGACCGGCCGCATCGTCAACACCGGCTTTGGCCGCCTGACCGCCAACGGCGGCTATCCCGAGATCACGATCACCAACCCGCTGGAGATGAACCGCTTCGCCACCGCATGGGATCTGGTGGTCGAGGATCTGGATGCCGACCGCCGCGGGGTGGGCCAGATCAAGATCGCTGACAAGCAGCGCAACCTTGCCTCGCTTTACACCGTCAATGCCGACGGCACGGTGAAACTGGAAACGCAGGGCCTGTCGGGCGGGGCGGGCTATGTCCTGACCCAATTCGGCGCGATCAGGGACATTCCCGATTATACCCCCGCCAGCGGCATCCGTTACGGCTGGGCCATCGGCGAGGAAACCCGCACGCGCGAAACCGCGCGCTGGCAGGAATCGAACTGGCTGGGGATCTTCAACCTTGGATCGCGCGGGATTCCGGTTCCGCCAGTGACGCAGACACTGGCCTCGGCGCTGGTGCCGAACTCGAACTATTTCTTCATGTCCAGCGACACGCGGGCCTATACCTACAACCGCGACGAGGTTGTGACCAGCGCGACCGACTGGAAGCAGACCTATTACAACGTCCGTTCCAGCTGGTATGGCAAGAAGACCTACACCTACCAATACAACCGGAACGTGGGCAAGTTCATCACCCACTCGCACACGATCCGCGCCGACTATCCGGTGGACATCGACTTCCTTCACAACACCCAAGGCACGATTTTCATCGATGCCGGGCAGGCCGATCTGGTTATCGACGGACGGTTGACCAACAGCCTTGGGCAGGTCACGCTGACGTCGCAGCGCGATATCTCTGCCAAATCCACCATCGATCCGCAGTCGCCCACCGGCGACGGCCAGCCCAAGGCCAATATCGCCGCGCGCCAGATCCTGCTGACCGCAGGCGGGCGCATCGGCACCGACCGCACCGCGTTGCCGGTGACGATCACCTCTCCCGAGGTTGGCACATCGGCCACCGGCTACCGGATCGACGCCTCGGCCACGACCGGCGTCCACATCCGGCAATACATCGGGGTTCTGCGCGTCGGCACGATCACCGCAACCTCGGGCGATCGGTCTGTGGTGTCGCTGGC
Source organism: Cereibacter ovatus (assembly GCF_900207575.1). GTDB lineage: Bacteria > Pseudomonadota > Alphaproteobacteria > Rhodobacterales > Rhodobacteraceae > Cereibacter_A > Cereibacter_A ovatus. The sequence goes on along the minus strand of NZ_OAOQ01000018.1, from coordinate 46,645 downwards.
GGGCGATGACGGCATCCTGCGCGCGGCGGGCGGCAGCCACCGCATCACCGGCGGCTCGATCAGCCTGACCAGCGCCAAGGGTGGCATCGGCCTTTCGGGGACGGGGGGCGACCTGCTGCTGGATACCGGCGTCACCTCGGACGATGTGCTGACGGTTGCGGCGGCGGCCGATGTCTACCTGCGCGAGATCGACGATGGAAACGCCGCGCGCCCCGACGATCTGCGCGTGAAAGAGATCCGCGCCGCGGGCCAGACCGTTGTCCTGACGGTCGAGAATGGCAGCCTTGTCGACGGCAACGGCAAAGAGGTCGTGGACGAACGGGCGGTGTCCGAACTGATGGGCACGGTCTGGACCGACATGCAGCTGACCTCGGACACTGGCGGCAATGCCAAGGTCGAGGACGCCAAGACCCAGCTTCGCGCCTCAAAGACCCGGCAATATGCGACCTACTGGCAGTGGCGGGCCACGCAGGAAGCCGCCTATGACGCCTATTGGTCCACCCGTGCGGTGCAGGATGCCGCCGGGACGCTGGCCGCCGTTCTGTCCGGCGCGGCCGAAATCAGCCTGACCGCCGCGCGCGAAGCCGAACTGCTGGCCGAATACCGCACCGCGATCCTGCGCAATCTTGAACCGCGCCATGGTCTTGTCAGCGGCACCGCCGCCGCCGGGGCCGAGGTCCGCGTGACATGGGGCGGCACCGTTCGCAGCGTGACGGCGGGCACAGACGGCGGCTGGACTGCCGCCTTCACCCAGACCGAGATGGACGGCGTTCTGGCCGGTGCACTTCCGACGGTCTCGGCGGGGGCTGCCATCGTCAGCACCCAGCGCGGCACCACCGACCCCGAGGTGGATCGCGTGGCGCAGGCGCTTCTGGCGGCCTATCGCAGCCGCGCCACGGCCGAGTTCCTGGCCCTTCACGGCGTTCTTGGCGATGCCACCTATGGCGCGGTTGCGGGCACTGCGGCCGCAGGCGCCGAGGTCACGGTGACATGGGGGACTGCGACACGGGTCGTTCTGGCTGATGTCACCGGGCGCTGGTCGGCGGGCTTTACCCATGCCGAGGTGGGCGCGCTGGCCGAGGCCAGCCAGCCCACTTTGTCCACCGGCGCGATCCTGACCGCCACCCGCGGTGCGCTGAACGTGGACTTCCGGTCCTCGCTCTATCTTGACCGGGTGATGGTGGACGAAGCCGACCTGCGGCTGGCCGACGGCGATATGGTTTCGCTTCTGCGGGTGCAGACCGAAACGGCGCTGACCGCCACCGACGCGCATGCCACGCTGGTGCGCGCCAGCGCGGATCAGCTGGCGGCCGCGATCGCGCAGTCTCAGGTTGCGCTGACCACGCTGGTCAATTCCCGCTCGGAACAGTTCCGCGGCCTGTCAGAGGAATTTGCCGACAGCACCCACGCCACGATTGCCGGCACCGGCACCGCCGGCGCGACCGTGACCGTGGTCTGGAACGATGTCAGCAAGCAGACCACCGTCTATGGCGATGGCACCTGGGCGCTGGCCTTTACGGCGGATGAGATCGGCCTTGCCGCGGCCGAGACCGCAGTCAGCGCCAGCAGCGGAACCGTCAAGGTGACGGCCCGCGCCATCGCCGCGCTGAACGACGCCTATATCGTGCCGCTGACCGAGACCGAGGCGGCGACGGTCGCAGGCTCGATCAAGATCTGGTCGTCGGATGAGCTGGTCTATGGCTTTGGCGCCGGGCTGCTGAAGCCGGTCACCGACACCAATACCGCGATCGAGGATGCCAACATCGTCGCGGGATCGTTCTACTTCACCGTGAAGGGCAACGTCGGGCGGACCGAAGGGCAGGAACTGATCGACCTGACCAAGGATCTGACCGGGCCGCAGCGCCTGCTGATGGCCGCGGCCGAACGCAGCGACGTGAACTTCCTGACCACTGACCGCATCGCGGCGACGGTGGATTTCAAGATCACCGGCAACAGGCTGGTGCGTCGCGCCGAGACCACAGGCGCCGCCTTTGACAGCGTGTTCAAGGCCGGCGATGTGCTTCAGATCGAAGGCAACACCGCAAACGCCACCGAAACGCGGTTCTTCACCATCCACGCGGTCAGCGCCGACGAAATCGTGTTCACCGCGACCGGGCGGACGGTCGCCAGCACCGAGTTCAACGTGGGCGTGATGCTGTCGGCGGTGTCGCTGAACCCGATGGGCAATGACGCCAGCGCCATGGTCACCATCGACCCCGACAACCTGCACCGGATCACCGTGGCGGGCGGGGCGATGTTCACCGGCCTCTCGGTGGGCGACCGGGTGGTGCTGACCAACTTCAGCGGCACCGCCGAGGGCATCACGCTTGCCAGCAAGCGGCCCTCGGTCAACGTCAACACTGCGGCCGATCCCTATACCGTCACCGCTGTCGCGGACGACGGCTCCTGGATCGAGTTTACCGAAAGCCTGAAGGCCGAGACCCAGATCGCGATCAACCTGCGCCAGATTGTCGATCTGAAATGGGTTCAGATCCAGCTTCGCGACGATTTCAACATCACCGTCACCGACCGGGTGAAGGGCAGCGCCGGCGGCGATACCTTCCTTTCGTCGGAAAGCTCGATCAAGCTGGATCTGGTGACGGCGGGGGCTTCGGCGCGGATCAAGGCGGGCGACAGCCTGACCAGCCTGCTGTCTGGCACATCCGAAAACCTGATCGCGCAGAAAAGCGTCGTGTTCGAGGCCGGAACCGGCGGCATCGGCGCCGCGGGGGCGCGGCTGTGGTATGACATTCAGGGTGGCGCGGCCTATTCCATGACCGCGCGGGCGAATGGCGATGTCTGGCTGGGCGAGACCGCCGGGCATGCGATGATCGGCTCGATCTATTCCAAGACCGGGAATGTGGATTTCCGGGCCATCGGGCTGGATGCCGACATCGTCGACGCGACCAAGACCTCGTTCGTGAAGATCGAGGCGGATGACATCCGCCTCTGGGCCACCGGCAGCATCGGCAGTGCCTCCAACCCGTTCGAGATCGAGGCGCGCGGGCTGGGCACGGCGGCGGGCACCGGCTGGGTGACGCTGACGGCGGGCAGCGATCTGGACGACCATATCGTGGTTCACGAACAGAACGGCGATATGGTGCTGCGCAACGTCTATGCCGGCGGCGACGTGACGCTTGAAGCGGCGGTCAGCATCCGCGACGGCGTGGATCTTGTCGACGCGACCGACCCGACCAGCGCCGAGGACACAACCTCGTCGTTGCCGCGGGCCGATATCACCGCCAACTCGATCACGCTGACCGCATGGACGGGCTATATCGGCGAAGCCGGAAACGAGCTTGACATCAACATGTCGCATCGCGCGGCCGGGCTGCTGACCACATGGTCGGCACTGGACACCTATGTGATCGAGACCGCCGGCGACATCCGGCTGAATACGGTCGGCACCACCGATCCGGTGGCGCAGGTGTCCTCGGTCACGCTGACGGGCAGTTATGCGGCCGGCGACCGGATCACGCTTTCGGTGGACGGCAAAAGCGTCACGCTGACCGTGACCGAGGCCGATCTGATCGCCGGCGGCGCGGCTCCGGCCACGCTGAACGGCCTTCTGACCCGGCTTGCGGCGCTGATCGAGGCGTCGGCCACCCTTGCGCCGCGGGTTGTGGCGACCCTTCCTGCCGATGGCGTGCTGTATCTGACCGCCCGCGTCGGCGGGGCGGCGCTGGCGGTTTCGGCCAGCCGCAACGGCGCGTCGGACGGCATCGCGGTCGCGACAGTCACGGCGCCGGCGGCCGGTCGTGTGGCCTATGTCACCGCGGCTGCGGGCTCGATCCTGAACGCCACGGCGCCGGGCACATCGAACGTTACGGGCGGCAAGGCCTATCTGTTCGCCTCGCAGGATATCGGTCAGGTCGATACCCCGATCCAGACCCGGATCGGCGTGCTTCAGGGCGAATCCACGCTGGGCGACACCTATCTGGTGAACCTTGGCGATCTGTCGGTGCAGCAGTTCTACCGCGCCATCGGCAGCGCCGGCATGGCCGCGGGCGGCCAGATCCGCGTCACCGCCAAAAGCCCGGTCACCATCGCATCCGATGTGACGGCGGTGGGCAACATCATCTACACCGCCACCGACAGCGCATGGCAGGACCGCGACGACATCACCATCCTTGGCGGGGTCGAGGTGACCTCGACCGCCGGGCAGGTGTTCCTGTTTGCCGGCGACAACCTGACCGTCGCGGCGGGCGCCACGGTTTCGGGTGCCAAGGGCATCGTGATCCATACCGACATCGGCGGCGCGATCGATCCCGACGGCGGCGACATCACCATCGCCGGCAACCTGATATCGGGGGAGGGCAAGGTCTATCTGGAAACCAGCGACGTGGCCGATACGGTCGTGATCGAATCCTCGGCGGTGCTGAAGTTCGGCCAGACCCCGGTGGCGGGAACGATGAACGACTTCGTTCTGGCGACGAAAGGCGGCAATGACACCGTCACGATCAAGGCCGCCCTTTCGGCCGATCATGTCGTTCTGTCGCTGGGTGCGGGCGATGACCGGCTGACCACGACGGCGGCGCTGAAGGCCATCGGCGTGCTGGCCGCGGGCGGTGGCACCACCCGCATCGGCGGCGATGTCCGCATCGACATGGGCGACGATTCCGACAGCGCCGACACCATCTCGCTGGGCGGGGCGGTGACGGCGGCCCGCGATCTGGCCATCACCAAGCTGCCCACGACCGAACACCGCGTCACCCTTGGCATCGACAAGGACGCCGATCCGCTGGAAACCCCGCTTGGGCAGGCCGGAGAGATCACCCTCACCCCGACGCAGATCGCGGCGGGCGACATCGCGGTGACCTTTGCCGCGCCCATCGCAAACCCGGTGATCGCGCTGACCGGCCATGACGCATCGGTGCCCTATACGCTGCGCGTCACCTCTTTCAGCAGCACCGGATTCACCTTCCGGGTGGACTACTGGCCGGGTCAGAGCGGCACTATTTCCGCGAACCTGACCGTCGACTGGCTGGCCGTGACCGAGGGCACGCATGTCCTTGCCGGCGGCCGCGTGGTCGAGGCGCGTCGCGTGACCGCCAACCACCAGACGCAGGCGGTGGCCTTCTCTGCGGGCTTCACCCAGACGCCGGTCGTTCTGACCTCGGTCATGTCGCGCAAGGGCACCGAGGCGGTGGACAGCGACGGCTTTGACATCGGCACCGACGGCCTGTCGCTGCGGCTGAAGGCGCGCGATGCCGATGCCGATGGCGTGATCGCCGAGACGGTGGGCCTTATCGCGATCTCGGTCGGGATCGATGCGGCGACGGGGTCGGTCCTGCTTGAAACCGGCGTTCACGGCCTTGCCGCCACCAGCCATTCCTATGGCCAGACCTTTGCCGATGCCGTGGTTCTGGCCGAGCGTCAGACGCTGAACGACCCCGACGCCGGGCGCAGCGTGATCGTCACGGAAGGGACGGGCGCGGTCTCGGTCCTGTTCGAAGAGGAAAGTTCCGACGGTGTCCACACCGCCGAGACCATCGGCATCGTCGCCTTGCCGAAGGGGGTGTTCCCCATCGTCGCCCGCAATCCCGATCTGACCGCGCTTGTCGCGGTGGGCGATCGCGTGACGGTCGAGAGCGACGGCAGCATCGCGATCTATGCCTATCAGGGCACCAAGGCTGCGCAGATCGATCTTGCCAGGACGGATTATACCGACACCCGGCTCTGGAAACCCCAGACCGATGCCGCGACCCTGACCGGGGCGCTGTCGCTGACCACGCTTTCGGCGGCAAAGCTGACTGCGGGGCGCGATCTGCTGCTGCGCACCGGCGGCGGCGACGATACCGTGCAGATCGCCGGCGCGATCCAGGTCACGCGTGACATCCTGATCCGGATGGACCGCGGGCTTGACCGTTTTGCCACCACGGCGGCGATCACGACCCAAACCGGGGCGATCTCGGTGCTGATGGGCGACAGCCCGGCATCCGAGCGGGGGCCGTTCGCCAAGAAGGATGCGCCGCTTCAGACCGTGCTGTTCGACAAATCCGCGGCGGTCACGGCCGCGACGGATCTGACGGTGATCTCGACCGGGGCGGGCGATTTCCACCTGCTGGCGACCGGCACGGTGGCGGCGGGGCGCGATGTCCTGATCTTTAGCGCGGACGGGCGCGATCTGATCGATTTTGACCGGACGCTGGTGGCGGGCCGCAACCTGACCGCCTTGACCGGCAGCGAAAGCGACGTGATCGTGATCGGCGCCGGGCTTGAGGCCACCGCCGGCGCGATCCTGATCGATCTGGACACTGGCGCCGAAAGCGACCTGTCGCTGCGCCAGCGGTTCGAGGTGACCGAGGGCGGGATCATGGCCGGCACCAGCCTGTCGATCGCCGCCACGGGCAAATCGCCGGTGGATGTGGTGACCAAGGGCGCCATCCTTGCCGGAAGCTGGGCGCAGATCGGCCTTGGCAGCGGCAACGACACGCTGACCCATGTGGGCAGCCTGCGAACCGGCAGTTATCTTGACGTCTCGATGTCCGCGGGCGCCGATGCGGTGCTGTTCGACGGCACGGTGACTGCCGGGGGGCTGATCCGGGTCGATCTTGGCACGGGTGCGCCATCCACGCTGACCGGGGGCGGCGGTGCGCTGCTTGACCGGCTTCAGGTGACTGGCGACATGGTGGCGGGAACCTCGGTCAGTCTGCTGAAATCCGGGACCAATGGCGCCCGGATCACGCTGGACGGCAAGCTGTCGGCGGGCACTTTCATTCTGGTGCGCACGGGCAGCGGCGACGACATCCTGACCTTCAACGACAAGGTGACGGCCGGCAGCGGGCTGACGGTTGACACCGGCGGCGGCATCGACAGCGTGACTTTCGCGCAGGCGGTTCAGACGCTGGCGGGCGATGTGATGCTGACCTTTGGTGCTGTTCGCGCCGACCGCAGCCGCCTGACGGTGGCGCAGACGCTGACCTCGGCCGGGGGGATTACACTGGTCAACACCGGCACCGGCGGGCTGACCGCGACCTTCGCCCGTGCGGTGCAGGCGGCGGGCACCATCACGCTGGACACCGGCGACGGCTGGGATGTGCTGGACTTTGACGCCGCGGTTACCGCCGGCGGCAATGTCACCGTCACCATGGATGGCGGCGGCGACGTGATCAACCTGTCCACGACCGCGGGCTTCTTCGCGGTGGGGGATATCTCGGTCAACATGGGCGATTTCGACGGCATCGCCGACGAGGCGGTGGTCTCGGGCGCGCTGGTTGCCGCCGGGGCGCTGCGGCTGTCGAACCGCGGCACGGGGGCCTTTGCGCTGAAACTGGCTGGCGCGCGGCTTCAGGCCGGCGCGGGCGGGCTTTTCCTTGAAACCGGCGACGCGGCCGATGCGGTGACGCTGACGGATGCCACGCTGACCAGCGCCGGGGCGATGCGGCTTGATTTCGGCGGCGGCGCCGATGTCGTGGCGATCTCGGGCGGCAGCCTGACCGCGGCCGAGGGGCTTTCGCTGCTGTCTGGCGCGGGTGCCGACCGGGTGACGGTGCAGGGCGCCAGCCTTTCGGGCAAGACGGTCAGCCTTGACATGGGCGAGGGCGACGACCTGTTGATCCTGTCCGATCTGGCGGGTCTGCATGGCGCGGCCACCGTCCTTGGCGGGGCCGGGCTGGACGAGGTCCAGATCATCCGCCTGCCCGCACAACGGGCCGGCGACACGCTGACCATCGACGGCGGCGAGGGCAGCGATACCGTCCGCATCCAGACCCACGGCAGCGTCTCGGGCACCGGGATCAGCTATGACATCGCGGTGCGCGACAGTGGTGCCGCCAAATCGGGGCTGGATCTGCTGGATGTGCGCGGCACGGACGAGGCCGACCTGTTCCTTGTGCGCGACGGCGCCTTGGCGCTGCGTCACGGCACAGTCGCGCAACTTGAGGCCGGGACGCTGCCCGCCGATCAGGAGCGCGTGCTTTATGACGCCAACCAGAACGGCGGCCTGTGGCTGCGCAGCTTTGGCGGGGCGGATGTCGTCGCGCTGGACGATACCGCGACCAGCACGGCGGTCGATACCGGCAGCGGTGCCGACCTTGTGCGCGTGGGCCAGCTTTACGCCACGAAACCTGCGGTCAGCCTTGCCCCGTCGGGGGCGACGCTGTCGGGCACCGTCACGCGGGCGGTCTCGGGCGGGTGGCTGTCCGATGGTGTCTCGCATGCCACGCTGATCCGCACCGGCGACGGGGATGACCGGATCGAGGTGAACGCGAACGCGGCGCCGCTGCGGATCGAGGCCGAGGCGGGTGAGGATGCGATCCTTATCCGCAGCTTCGCGGCCGCGGACGGGTCGGGTGCGGTGATGGCGGGGGCGCTGACCTTTGCCGGGGGCGCGGGCGCCGATGCGGTGACGGTCGAGGGGACCGATGCCGCCGACACGTTCCTTGTCGAATCCGGCCGCATCCGCGGCGCGGGTCGCACCGTCGCCCTGTCCGCCAGCACCGAGATCCTGCGCCTTGCCGCGGGGGCGGGCGATGACACGATCCATGTGCATTCCACCCTTGCGGGCACCTATACCGAGGTTCTGGGCGGCCTTGGTTCTGACGAGATGGTGGTGGGCGGCCCGGTCAGCGGGCTTCGGGCTTCGGGCAGCGGCACGCCGGCGGCGGTTGCCACCGATGCGACCGATGCGCTTGTCTGGCTTGGGGCAAATCCGGGGGCGGCGGCGCTGTCCTCGACCGGGCTTGCCGTGCCGTCGCTGAGTGTTGCGGGTTCGCGCAAGCCGGACGCCATCGCCGGGGCGCTGCGGCTGGACGGGGCGGGGCAGGCAGCCCAGTCCTTCGGCCGCCCCCTTGTCATGGCGGGCGAGGCCGCACCTGCGGGCGTGACGCGCGCCTTGGCCGAGGATGCCGAAGCCATCGACCGGCTGACCGTCCGGGCCGATGCGACGCAGGCCGCAAGCGGGGCGATGGCCACCGCAAGCCTTGGCGGGCGGGTGTTCCAGCAGATCACAGGGCTTGGCCAAAGCGACAATTCGGTGTCGATCGCCACCGCTGCGGGCGTTCTGTCGCAGGCGCGCGGTATCCATGCCACCGCGATGGAAGTGACCGAGATCCTGCTTGGCGCGGGGGCCGACAGCTTTGCCTTTGGCGATCTGGCACGGGTGTCGGACAATTCCACGACAACGGCGCTGGTCATCCTGCACGCGGGGGGCGGCGACGACAGCCTGTCGGCGCGGGCGGTTCACGGCGCGCAGGCGCTGGTGCTTTACGGCGAGGCCGAGCGTGGCCTTGCCGCCTATGGCACTGCTGTGCTGACCGGCAAGGATGTCATCGACCTTGGCGGCCATTCCGTGGGCACGATCCTTGTCGATGGCGGTGGCGATAACGACATCGTCCTTGGCGGTGCGGGCCGGCTTGTCGCCGTGGGCGGTGCGGGCAACGACACGCTGACCGGCGGGACGGGGGCGGCGCTTCTGGTGGGCGACGGGACGCTGATCCTTGACCGCTTGACGGGCCGGGCCCGCATCGGCGCGGCGGGCAGCGTGGGCGCCGACCGGCTGACCGGAAACAACGGAGCCGACCTGATCGCCGGCGACGATCTGGTGACTGACGGTTTCGCGGCGGATGCGGCCAACCCGACCCTGCTGACGATGGCGGGTGCGGGCGGGGCCGATGTGATCGCCGCGACCGGGACCGGATCGATCCTGATCGGCGGCGGGGCTGCCGACACCATCACCGCGCCGGGTGCGCGGCTGATCATCGGGGATATCGGAACGGTCTCACTGGCCGCTGATGGCACGCTTTTGCGGGCGGTGACCGATGGCACGGCCTTTGGTGGTGCCGACCGGATCACGCTGGGCGCGGGCGGTGCGACCGTCATCGCCGGCGCCGGGGCCGATACCGTCACCGCGTCCGGTGGTCGGAATGTGCTGCTGGGCGACGATGGCGATGTGACCTTCGCGCAGGGCAAGGCCGACCGGGTTCAGGCGCTGCATTTCACCAGCGCCGGGGCGGACACCATCACCGGCGGCACGGGCCATGACCTGATCCTTGGCGGTGGCGGTGCCGATGTGCTGGCTGCGGGCGATGGCGTGAACATCGTCGTGGGCGATCTGGCGATCCTGTCGGGGCTGGCCTCGGGCGAATTGACCCCGCGCGAGGGTGGCGCCCTGATCATCCTTGCCACGGCGACCGATGCCGTGATGGGCGGGGCCGACCGGATCACCGGCGGCGCCGGGCGCGATCTGCTGATCGGCGGGCAGGGGGCGGATACGATCCTTGCCGGCGCGGGCGACGATGACATCATCGGCGGCCATTTCATCGATGCAGCCCGGCAGGATGTGGCGGCGCTGGCCTTGTCCGACGGCAACAACGTGATCGACGCCGGCGACGGCCATGATGTGGTGGTGGCCGGTCACGGCCTGATCCGCACCAGCGCCAGCGGGTTTGATCCGCGGCTTCTGACCACGGCGGGCACGGCTGCGGCCGATCCGACCGGGCGACCGGTGCGCCAGATCCTGTCCCATACCGATCCGCAGGCCACAGCGGACCGTTTTGGCAACCATACGGTTGCGGGCGGCGCGGGCGATGACATGCTGTTTGGCGGGCAGGGCCATGATCTGCTGCTGGGCGATGCCTCGCTGGTGATGACGGCCGCGGGGGCGCTGGATGCGCGGGTGGGGGCGAATGCGTCCATCCTGACCGGATCGGCCGCCTATGCCTACCTTGCCGCCACCCGCGCCTCGGCGTGGAAGGCGGTGCGATCGGCCTCGGCCACCGGGGCGCATCTGCTGATGGAGCGCAAGGTCGCGGCGGGAACCGAATGGCTGATGGGTTCGGTCTCGGCGCTGGACGGCGGGCGCAGCGATCTGATCATCGTCCGTCCGGGCGCGGGCAGCCTGCCTGCAACGGCGGGAGACAACTATATCGAGGGCGGCGCCGGCGATGATGTGCTGATTGGCGGCGCGGGGGCCGACGACCTGATCGGCGGCAGTTCGCGGCTGTTTGGCGCCTATATCGCCGCCGGCTCCGGTGCGAAGGCGGCGGCAATCTCGGCCGGGGCGGACACGATCCTGTCGGGCAATGCCGACCTGCGCGCGGCGCCGGTGGCGGGTTCGGCGCTGGTTGCCGGCAATGCGACGGTGTGGAAGATCGTCTCGGGCAGCCAGTTCGCCGAGGCGGGCACGGTTGCGGGCGTCACCCGCGCCGTCATCCGCCGCGCCATCGAACTGGCCGAAAGCGAACCCGATACGGCGGCTGTCAGCCGGCTGTTCAGTGCCTCGAAGGGCGATCATGTCGTGGCGTCGCAGGCGATGGACCGCACCTATGGCGACATGGGCGCGGGGCGTCCGGGCGTGAATGGCGCGGGGCAGACAAGCGTGGTGTCGAAACGCACCGCCGACCTTGCGCTGCTGGTCAATGTGATCGAGAGCAAGGGTCCGCAGATCTCGGCCGCAAGCCTTGATGCGGCGGGGGTTTCGGCCTCGGCACAGCAGGCGGTGGCGGTCTCGTCGGCGTCCAGCGTTCCGCTTTACCTGTATAAGCCCGCCTCGGGCGGGTTCGAGGTCAGCCAGCCCGCCCGCCGGCCCGTCACCGCGGGCGCGGCCGGGGTCATGGACATCAGCGCCAATCCGGGCGGCGGCTATGTCTATGTCGACAATCTGGGCGGCGTCTGGTTCCACGGCACGGTTCCGGTGACCGGTGACGGTGGCACCGGGGGCGGCGGTGGCACTGGTTCGGGGGGCGATCCTGTCGATCCGACGATCCGTGGTATTGGCCGCTCTGGTCAGTTCACCATCTCGGCGGCCGATGTGGGCCTGCCTGTCCGGGTCGAGTTCGGCGCCAGCATCGCCAATGCGGTGATCGCGCTGACCGGCACGCAGACCGGCAGCGAGCCCTATACGCTGCGCATCGTTGACCGCGACGAGACCGGCTTCCGGGTCGTGCTTCAGGAATGGGAGTATCAGGACGGCCGGCGCACCATGCCCGAGACGATCCATTGGCTGGCGGTCGAGGCCGGCGTTCACCAACTGGCCGATGGCCGGGTGCTGGAGGCGGGGACGGTTCTGGCCGATGTGTCCAGCGGATCGGTGGCCTTCGCCGCAAAGTTCGCCTCGGCGCCGGTGGTGCTGACCTCGGTCATGTCGGATTTCAACCCCGAGGCGGTGGACAGCAATCCGGTGTCCGTCACCGCGGCCCGGGCCGAGCTGCGGCTTGAATCCGAAGAGGCGCGCGGCAAGGCGGCCGGCAAGGAACTGGTGGGCTATATCGCGATCTCGACCGGGACGGGCACCCGGCGGGTGACGAATGCGGTGGATTCGACCAAGCGCAGCTTCGCGCTGGGCGTCGGCTTTGCCGATATCGTGGTGCTGGCCGAGGAACAGTCGGCCAAGCAGGCCGACGCCGGGCAGGTCAGGATCGGCACTGTCACCAACACAAGCGTCGAGCTTTTCTTTGCCGAAGAACAGTCGCTTGATACCGAAACCCTGCACGGCCGCGAGGATCTGGGGCTGGTCGCGCTGGTTGCGGGCGATCTGCGCGGGGTCCGCAAGGCCGATGCGGCATGGGTCACCAAGGCCCAGCTTGACGCGCTGGCCGAGGCCCGCCAGTCGCAGACGGCAGTGGTGGGCGCGGCCGGCACGATCAAGGTTGCCGGCGCCTCGGCCGGCAAGCCGATCCGGATCAACTTCGGCAACCGCATCGACAATGCGGTGGTCGTGCTGACCGGCACGCTGGACGCCATGGCCGAGCCCTACACCCTGCGGGTTCTGTCGCGCGATACCGCCGGGTTCACCTTCATCGTCGATGAGTGGGAGTATCAGGACGGCAAGCGCACCGATACCGTCACGGTGCACTGGCTGGCGGTGCAGGCCGGGGTTCACACCCTTGCCGATGGCCGTGTGGTCGAGGCGGGGACGCTGCTGGCCGACGACAGCGCCGGATCGGTCACCTTCTCGGCCGGGTTCGCCGCGGGTCCGGTGGTCGTGACCTCGGTCATGTCGGCCATCGATGCAACGGCGGTCGATGCCAGCCCGATCAGCGTCACCACCACCGGCTTTGAAGCCCGGCTTCAGTCCGAACAGGCGCGTGCGGGCTTTGACCGGGTGCAGGAACTGGTGGGCTATGTCGCCTTCGGTGCCGGCCCCAATGTCAAGACGCTGACCTCGGGCAGCCATTTCGGCATGCCGGTGGCGTTCGACGGGGCGGTGGGGGCGCCGGTGGTTCTGGCCGATACCCAGACCCGCAAGGACGCCGATCCGCAGTCGACGATGATCTGGACGGTCGCCACGCGGTCGGCGACCCTGTTCCTCAGCGAGGAACAGTCGGCCGAGGCCGATCGTCGTCGGTCCGAATTCGACACGATCGGGCTTGCGGTATTCGACAAGGGCCTGCTGACCGGAACCCGCAAGGGGGATGCGGCGCAGGTCACGGCGGCCCAGCTGGCCGCGGCAAAGGCCGCGGGCGAGGCGACGCTTGCGGTGCAGAACGCGGTGATCGGGGCCTCGGGCAAGGCCACTGTCACCGCGGCGCAGGTCGGCAAGGTGATCCGGGTCAACTTCGGGACCAGCATTGAGAATGCGGTGGTCGTGCTGACGGGTGCCACCGCCAGCACCTCTGACCCGTTCACGCTGCGCGTGCTGTCGCGCGACGCCACCGGCTTCACCTTCATGCTGGATGAATGGGAATATCAGGATGGCCGGCGCAGCGCGTCCGTCACGGTGAACTGGGTTGCGGTGGCGGCGGGCGTGCATCGGCTGGCCGACGGCCGCACCATCGAGGCCGGCACGCTTCTGGCCGATGGCACCAGTGGCGGCGTCAGCTTCAGCGCAGGGTTCGCGGCCGGTCCGGCGGTCATCACCTCGGTGATGTCGTCGCTGGATGCGACGGCGGTCGACAGCAGCGCGCTGAACGTCACCGCCACCGGCTTCGAGGCCCGGCTGCAATCCGAAGAGGCCCGCGCCGGCATCCCGCGGTCGCAGGAACTGGTGGGCTATATCGCCTTCGGGCTGGGCGGCGGCGCCGTGCAACGGATCGAGGCCGGCGCCAGCGCGGTGACGATGAAATACGGCCGCACCTACACCAATGCGGTGGTGGTGGCCGACAGCCAGACCATGCGCGACACCGATCCGCAAAGCGTGCTGATCGCCGCACAATCGACGACGGCGGCGCGGTTTGTGATCGCCGAGGAGACCTCGGTCAGTTCCAACACCGGCCGGTCGCAGACCGACACGGTGGGTGTTGCGGTGCTTGAGGCCGGTCTGCTGCGCGGGCAGGCCCTTGGGTCGGCGGCGATGGTCACGGCGGCGCAACTGGCCGAAGCGGCCTCGGCGCCGGTGTACCGCGCCATCGGTCAGTCGGGCAGCGTCACGGTCACCGCCAAACAGGCGGGCAATCCGATCCGGGTCACCTATTCCAGCCCGATCACGAATGCGGTGGTCATGCTGACGGGGTCTTACCAGTCGGGCGATCCCTACACGCTGCGGGTGGTGGCGCGTGACGATACCGGGTTCTCGTTCGTGATCGAGGAATGGGAATACCAGAACAAGATCCGGATGAAGACCGAGACGATCCAGTGGGTCGCCATCGCGGCCGGGGTGCATCAACTGGCCGATGGCCGTCTGGTCGAGGTCGGAACCGTCGAGGCCGACACGTCGGCCAGCGCCGTGACCTTCAAGGCGGGGTTTGCCTCGGCGCCGGTGGTGGTCACCTCGGTGATGTCGAACCGCGATACCAAGACGGTCGACAGCTCGCCCACGGCGATCACGCGCAACGGTTTCTCGGTCGGGCTTCAGGTCGAGAAGGGACAGGCCCAGACCCATGCGAAGGAAACCGTGGGCTATATCGCCGTGGCGCCGGGGGCATCCCTGACCGGGGGGCTTGCGACGACGCTTGGGGTGTCAAGTGTGGCAAAATCCTGGACCGCGCCTGCGGGCTTTGCCTCGCTGGTGGTGGTGGCCGATACCCAGACCCGCAACAGCCCGAACACGGCCTCGGTCAAGCTGAAGTCGCTGACATCGTCGGGGGCAAGCCTGCTGATCGAGAAGGAAGCGTCGAAAAGCGTCGATCTCAGCCATCCGACGGAAACGGTGGGGCTGCTCGCCTTCCTGAAAGGGATGATCTATGGGCTGACACGGTAGGGTTGTGCGGGTCGCGGTCGGGGCCCGCCCATCGGGCGGCCCTTTCTCCGTGCGGCGGGGGCGGGCTGACGAAAGTCGGTCCGCGCCGTCTTTTGGCCGATTGCGATCATCCCTGCTGTTACGACAAGCAGAGGGCCGCACAGGTCGGAGAATGACATGACGGAAACGGCGCCCCCGGACCGGCGCCCCGCGCCCCCCTTCTGGGAGATGACGCAGCCGCAACAGGCCGCGGATCGTCTTGCGGGTTGGGTCGAGGCGCTGTTGGCGGGGATGGCGGCCGATCCGGGCCTTGTTCCGCTGCTGGTGGCCTATGAAACCCCCGGTCTGCCGCGGATCCTGCGCCCCGAAGGCCGGATTGCCGGCGATGCCACCCACCGCGCCGAAGCCGAGGCCCGGCGCCAGAACCGGCTGGCCCTTGCGGGTCATCTGCCCGGCCAGCCCGGGGCCACGGGGGCGGCCTCGTCGCTGGCGCTGCCGGTGGAGGGCTATGACGGCGCGGCGGGCCTGCTGACGATCGAGGTCGAGATCGCTGACAGGGCGGCCTTGCTGCGGCTGTTGTCGCTTCTGGCTCTGGCGACCGGCTGGGCCCATGTCGCGCGTCTGGACGCGCACCGCCACCGCGGCGCGGCCGACGAGGCGTCGGCCGTCTCGGCGCTTGAGGCGATCGTGGCCTTTATCGCGCACCGCCGCTTTTCCGAAGCCGCGCGCGCCCTGATGACCGATCTTGCCGCGCGCTTTGGCTGCGACCGGGTGGCGCTGGGCCTTGCCCGCGGGGCGACGGTGCGGGTGGCCGCAATCTCGAACACGGGGTCGTTCTCCCGGTCGCTTGGCCTTGTTCGGCGGCTTCGCGCCGCGATGGAGGAAGCCTTCGATCAGGAACGCGTCCTGCTTTGGCCCGCGCCGCCGGGGGACGACGCCGACATGATCCTTCAGCGGCAGGCCGAGCTTGCCGGGGGGGCGACGGATCGGGCGGTGGTGTCGGTGCCGCTGTTCGATGGCCGGCGTTACCGCGGTGTGATCCTGTTCGAACGGGCAGAGGCGCGCGGGTTCGACAGCGCCGAACTGGCCCGGATCGAGGCGCTGTGCAGCCTTCTGACCCCGATCCTGATCGAAAAGCGCGACAACGACCGCTGGCTGCCGGTCCGGGTGGCAATGGCGCTGCGTTCGGTGCTGGAAAATCTGCTTGGCCGCAGTCATCTGCTGGCCAAGGCTTCGGTTCTGGCCGGGGTGATGGCGCTTGGCGCGCTGTTCGTGCTGGATGGCACGCGGACGGTGGTGGCCGAGGCGGTGGTGCAGGGCACCGAGACGCGCACGCTGGCCGCGCCCTTTGCAGGCTTCATCGCCGAGGCTACCCGGCGCGAGGGGGACCGCATCGCAAAGGGCGATCTTCTGGTTCGGCTGGATGACCGCGAATTCACGCTGGAACTGACGCGGCTGACCGCGCTGCGGGCGCAGGCGGACCTGGAACTGGACAAGGCGATCTCGGACAAGAACCGGGCCGAGGCGGGGCTGCTGGAGTCTCGCATTCGCCAGATCGACGCGCAGATCGCGCTGACGGGCCAGCAGATCGCCCGCAGCCGGATCGAGGCGCCGTTTGACGGGCTGGTGACGGCGGGTGACCTGAGCCGCGCCATCGGCCGCTCGGTCGAGCAGGGCGAGGCGCTTCTGGTGATTGCGCCACTGGCGGAATACCGCGCCGATCTGTTCGTCCCCGAGGACGAGATCGACCTGATCCTGCCCGGCCAGAACGCGACGCTGAAGGTGACACCGCTTCCTGAACGCTCGTTCGGCTTGACGCTGCGCGCCACCATGCCGATTGCGCGCTATGAAAACGGCCAGACCCGCTATCAGGTCGAGGCGCGCTTTGACGCCCCGCCCGAGGTGCTGGTGCCCGGCATGACCGGCGCCGCGCGGATCGAGATCGACCGCGTCAGCCTTGCGCGGTTGTGGCTTCATCCGATCCGCGACCGGGTCCGGTTGTGGGTCTGGCGCCGGCTGGCGTTGTGACGCGATGGCGACGGCGTTCCTGTCGCAGGATTGGTATCGGGTGGCCGATCTGCGGCTGCGACGGCACGGCGATGTGACGACCGCGCGCCATGTCTATCGCGGCGAGGTCTGGCATGTGTTGCAGAACCCGCAAAGCGGCAAGATGCACCGGCTGACCGATGCGGCGCATGCCTTTTTTGCCCGGCTGGATGGCCGGCGCAGCGTGCAGGATGTCTGGCTGCGCTGCTGTGCGCTGTTTCCCGACCGGCCGCCGTCGCAGACCGAGATCCTGAACCTTCTGGCCCAGCTTCATGCCGGCGACCTGATCCTTGGCGACCGGCTGCCGAACCTGACCGAGATCGACCGCCGCACCCGCGAAGAAGACCGCCGCACGCTGCTGGCCTATGTCAAGAACCCGCTGTCGCTGCGTTTTCCGCTGTTTGATCCGGAACCGTTCCTGCGCTGGTCGGCGCCGGTGGCGCGGCTGGTGTTCTCGCCCTTTGGGGCTGTGGTGTGGCTGGTGCTGATCGGGGCGGCGCTGGCCGGCGCAATCCTGAACCGCGAGGCGCTGGCGCTGCCGGGGATGGACCAGATCGCCACCGCCGGAAACCTTGCCTATCTGGCAGTGGCCTATCTTGTCGTGAAGGCGCTGCACGAGCTGGGCCATGGCTATGCCGTCAAACGCTGGGGCGGCGAGGTGCATGAATTCGGCGTGATGATGCTGGTGTTCTTTCCGGTGCCTTATGTCGATGCCTCGCAGGCGACGTTCTTTCCGGGCAAGGGGCCGCGCATGATCGTCAGCGCCGCCGGAATTCTTGTCGAACTGGCGGTGGCGGCGGCGGCCTTTCTTGTCTGGCTGGCGGCCGATCCCGGCCCGGTGCGCACGCTGGCCTATAACCTGACGCTGATCGGCGGGATTTCGACGCTGTTGTTCAACGGCAATCCGCTGCTGCGTTTCGACGGCTATTTCGTCTTTGCCGATCTGATGGAAAGCCCGAACCTTGGCCAGCGGTCGAACCAGTTCTTCTGGCATCTGGTCCGCCGTGTGCTGCTGCGCGACCGCGACGCGCCCCCGCCGTTGGTGGCCCCGCGCGAAGGCGGGCTGCTGCTGGTCTATGCGGTGGGCTCGTTTCTTTACCGCATGTCGGTGCTGCTTTTCATCTCGATCTATCTGACGCTGGCGATGCCGGTCATCGGCGCGGCCCTTGCACTTTGGAGTCTGTTCACCGTGCTGATCCTGCCTGCCTTCAAGGCGCTGCGCTATCTGGTGGCCGACCCCGCGCTTGATCTTGTGCGCGCCCGGGTGCTGGCGCGGGCCGCGTTGCTTCTGGTGCTGGGCTTTGGCGCGGTGTTCGTGCTGCCGGTGCCGCATGTCACCACCGCCGATGCCGTGCTGGACCCGGCCGAAGGCAGCCTGTTGCGGGTGATGGGCAGCGGCTTTGTCGAACGGGTGCTGGTGGCCGACGGGCAGGCGATAAAGCCGGGCCAGCCGGTGCTTGAGCTTTCCGATCCGTTCCTGTCCCTGGAACGGCGGCTGGCGCTGGCCGAACGCGACGATGCACGGGCGCGGCTGGGGGGCTTGCCGCTGGCGGACCGCAACGGGCGCAAGCTTTGGCAAGAGCAGTTGGGCTTTTCCGAGGCGCGGCTGGCCGATCTGTCCCGGCGCGAGGCGATGCTGGTTCTGCGCGCCGAGGTGGCGGGGCGCGTCCATGTGCCCGAGGCGGCCAGCCTGCCGGGGCGCTTCCTGCAACAGGGCGAGGTGCCGGCGACCGTTCTGGCGCCGGGGCCGTCGCGCTGGCGCGTGGCCATTCCGGCGGCCGACGCCGGCCCGGTCGATGCTGGTTCCCGCCGGATCGAACTGGCGCCGCGTCTGGGTCGGCCGCTTGTCTATCGCGCCCGCATCCTTGCCCGCGCGCCCGAAGTCACCACGGCGCTGCCGTCCTTTGCGCTGACCACAAAGGCGGGCGGCGGCCTTTTGGTCGATCCTGCGGCTGAAAGCCCGATCAGCCTGACGCCGGTGGTGAACTATCTGCTGACGGTCGAGGCCGATCCGGCCGTGACCCTGCCGGGGGGCGCGCGGGCGCGGGTGCGGTTTGTTCACGACCCCTCGCCGATCGGGCCACGGCTTTGGCGGGCGCTGACGCAGACCTTCCTGCGCCAGTTCGGCAGCTAGGCCCGCCCCGATGGTGACCCTGCCCGAGATCGAGACCTATCCCGAACGGAAGCCCGACGGCCTGACCGACCGCGATGCGCTTGTGCTGGCTGTGCTGTCGCGGCTGGACCCGCGCCGCCTTCTGCGCAGGCCATGGGGGGGCGATACCGCCTTTGTCCGTGCCGTCCGCGCCGAGATCGCGGCGATTGCTGATCTGCCCGCCGATCCGGTCCGGCTGCGCGACCGCGCCCTTTGCCTGCGTCGCCGCGCGCGGCGGGGCCGGGTGGCCGATGCCGCCCTTGCCCCGGTGCTGGCCGAGGTCTGCGTGGCGGCGGGGCGCGTGTTGGGCAAGATGCCCTATGATGTGCAGATCGTGGTGATCCGCTGCCTGTTCGATGGCGAGATCGCCGAGATGGGCACCGGCGAGGGCAAAAGCCTGACCGCCGCCGTGGGTGCTGCGACGCTGGCGCTGGCGGGGCGGCGGGTGCATGTGATGACGGTGAACGACTACCTTGCCGCGCGCGACGCCGAAACCTTCGGCCCGCTGTTTGCGGCGCTGGGGCTGGGCGTTGCCTGCATCACCGACGACACCCCGCCCGAGGGGCGCAATACGCTTTACCGCCGTGATGTGGTGTTCTCGGCGGCGAAGAACATCCTGTTCGACTATCTGCGCGACCAGACCGGCCCGCAGGCCGGCACGCTGCGCGGTCTGGGGCGCAAGCTGCTGGCCTTTGGCCGGCCCCGCGCGCAAGGAGGGGCGCCGATCCTGCAAGGGCTGGATGCCGTCATCGTCGACGAGGCGGATTCGGTCCTGATCGATCAGGCGGCCACGCCCTTCATCCTGTCGGCGGGCGAGGCCAGCCTTGGCGGTCTGGACGAGCCGACACTGCGCGAGATGCTGGGGTTGGCCCGCGGGCTGGTCGAGGGCCGCGATTTCCGCAAATCCGAGGCCCGCCACCGCGTCATGCTGACCGATGCGGGCCGGGCAAGACTTGCGGATGGGGCGCAGGGCGCGCGCGGGCTGGTGGCCGTGGCGCCCGTGCGCGAGCATCTGGCCGGGCAGGCGCTGGTCGCGCTGCATATCCTGCGCCGTGGCCGCGATTATCTGGTGACCGATCAGGGCATCGCCATCATCGACGAAAGCACCGGGCGGCTGATGCCCGACCGGCAGTGGTCCGAAGGGCTGCACCAGTTTCTGGAACTGAAAGAGGGACTCGACCCCGGAGAGATCCGCACAACGCTGGGCCGGATCACCTTTCAGCGGTTCTTCCCGCGCTATCGCCACCTGTGCGGCATGACCGGAACCGCCCGTGCCGCCGCCCGCGAGTTGTGGGAAATCTATGGCCTGCGGGTGCGGCGCATCCTGCCGCGCCGTCCCGACATCCGCTGCCTGACCCCGGTGCGCGTGCTGCCCTCGGCCGCCCGGAAATGGTGCGTGGTGGCCGATCTGGCCGCGAGGCTGGCCGCCACCGGGGCGCCGGTGCTGATCGGGACGCGCACGCTGGGCGCCTCGCAGGATTGCGCGCGGGCGCTGGACGATGTCGGGCTGGCCTATCAGGTGCTTTCGGCCGAACACGCCGCCGACGAGGCCGGGATCATCGCCGGCGCCGGCCGTGTCAGCCGGATCACCGTGGCCACCAACATGGCCGGGCGCGGCACCGACATCATGCTGGACGACAAGGCCCGGGCGGCGGGCGGGCTTCAGGTCATCCTGACCGAGTTGCACGGCAACAGCCGCATCGACCGCCAGCTTGCCGGGCGCTGTGGCCGGCAGGGCGATCCGGGGACGGTTCACCGCATCCTGAGCCTTGACGACGATCTGATCCGCGACGAAGGCCCTTGGGCCATGACGCTGGCACGGCTTGCGCTGGTGCTGGGGGGGGCAGGGGGCTGCCATCTGGCGATGCGGGCGCTTCAGGCCCTCCAGTCGCGTCGTGCGGAACGTGCCCGCGCCAATCTTGCCCGCCAAGAGAGGCTTCGGGAACGCCAGCTTGCACTGTCCGGCCGGTTGGAGTGATCCCGGCATACCGCCGCGCCGCATCCTGTGCGCCATGGCGCCGGCCCGTTGGCGTGAGCCCGGCGCAGCGCCACCGCGTATCCCGTGCCGCATGGCGCCGCCGGTTGATTTTCCCGCGGCAGCCCCCGGTTCAGCAGCCGCGCAGGATCGGGCCGATGATCCGGGCAATCCGGTCCGCCACGATGTCGGCGGCGTCCAACCCATCCACCACATGATCCGACTGCCCCTTCACCCGGGCAGCCTGCACCGCAAGGCAGGGCCGGACAAGGCTTTCATACGCCAGAAGAAAATCCGACACCCATGCCGTCATTTCGGCGGTATCGGTCCAGCCGCCCGCGCTAAGCGTGGCGCCCAGCTTGCGCGCAAGGGCGATGTCGCGCTCGACCTCGATCCAGATTGCGCAGCGGATCAGCCGGCCATGCGCGGGGGGCAGCCGGCCCAGCGGGGTTTCGAACAGCACCGGCCCCCGCGCGGCCAGATCGGCCAGCACCCCGTCCAGCGCGGGGTGATACATCTCGTCCAGCGGGGCGCCGCGGTCCAGCCAGTGGCGCACCTCATGCGGGGGGCGGGCGGTCAGCACCTCGAACGAGTCAAAGCCCAGATAGGTAAGGCCAAGCTGTCCGGCCAGCCGGGCGCAGGCATGGCTTTTGCCCGCGCCGGGGATGCCGCTGATCGCGATGACGGGATGGGGAGGTGTCATGCGGCACGCGTTGCGGTCAGCACGAACCAGTCCATGTCGATCCGGCAGGGTGTCAGGCGGATCGTCAGGCCGGGCCTGATCTTGGCCAGCAGGCGACGGTAGATCTCGGGGCTGCGGTAGAAGGGCGCGAAGACAAGGTTGCCGTAATCCAGCGCCGAGCCTGTCGCCATGCCGGAAAACGCCGCCCGCTCGGCCAGGATCAGCCGCCCGCCGGGCGCCAGCGCGGCCAAGGCGTGCCCCAGCAGCGCGGCGGCCTCGGGTTCGGGCCAGTCGTGCAGGACGGATTTGAACAGCACCACATCGGGCGTGATGCCCGCCTGACTGCGCCAGTCGGGCCGGCGCATGTCGCCCGCGGCGAAGCGCACGCCGCCGCCCTGCATCCGGCCAAGCGCGCAGACCGCCGGCAGATCAAACACGACATGCGCCGCGGGTGCGTGCCCTGCGATCACCGCGCGGGCAAAAGCGCCGGAATTGCCGCCCGGTTCCAGGATCCGGGCCCCGGGCGGCAGATCCAGCAACGGCAGCAGAACCGGCGCCTCGGCCCGGGTCAGGGTGGCAAGATAATCGACCCATGGCCGGATCGCGGCCTGTGCCTCGGCCGACGCGCAGGCGGCGCGGGAATAATCGAACAGCGCGAACGTTCCGGCCCGCGCCATGAAGGCATCGGGATCGGCAAACAGCAGATCGCCATGCAGCGCCACGTCGCGCATCGCCCCGCGCAGGAAGGCCAGCCGGGCACGCACCCCCGGCGCGTCCTCGGCCAGTTCGCGGGCCAGAAAGGCGCGGCAGGCGTCCCCTGCGGCCGAAGCGTCGAACAGCTGCGGCAGGAAGCGGCGGCCCTCATCGGTCAGCCACGCCGAGGCCGGGGTGCCCGGCCAGCCTGCAAGAACCAGCCGTTCCAGCACCTGCACCGCCGGGATGTGGCCGGGCAATATTTCGGCCCAGCCCGGCGATGCCTGCGCGCTCACTCGGCTGCGGTTGCCACGGCTTCCGCCGCAGGCACCCTGTTGCCCAGCCGGTTGATGTTTTGCAGCGAATGCAGGTGGATGAAGCACAGCTCCAATTCGTCGGTGGCGAACATCTCGTGCAGCGACGCCTCGGGGATGGCTTTCAGACGGTCGCGGTTGATCGTCATGAAGCCGCTCAGCGTGCCGCTGCGCCCGGCCGGGGTGGAAAAGCGCGCCTGCGCCGGTTCCAGCAGGTCAAGCGATGCCAGCCGCTGGCAGAACAGCCGGGTGCGTTCGAACTGTGCCTGATACTGCGAGACGAAAGTCAGCATGTTCTGAAGAAAGCTGGTGCGGTTGCCGTCCACGTCGAACAGCCGCTCGCCGCGGCCGTCGCGGTTCAGACCGGCAAAGCCCTCGTCGATGCACAGTGTGAAGTTGCCCGCCTCTTGCGAGAAGACGAACGGATAGCGGCGCAGGAACGCGGGGATATAGCCGCCGGTCCAGCCGCCTTCGGCATCGACGCACAGGTTCGCATCCTGTTCGAGTCCCAGAATGATCGCGGGGAAGATCGCATCGCCCTGACCGGCAAAGACGATCGGATGATCCGGCACCGCCGAGGCGAATTCGGCCGCCAGCAGCGGCACCGAATTCAGATCGCGGGCAAAGTCGAACGAGTCGGACATTTTCACCGAGACGTCGCGATGGGCCTCGGACGACAGCGGAACCACGCGTTCATAGATCAACAGTTGCTTGGACATTCTGACCTCCTGTCCTGTTCATGGCGATGGCCGTGGCACCGTCGGTCGAGCGGTGCAGCCACGGGGGCTGCCACACAATCGCCGGATCGGGGCCTTTCGGCTTCGCTCCTGCCTTTTGCTGCCTGCAACATCTAACTCTTTGATGCGGCGCGCAGGGGTCGCAGAAGGATGGGGCGGCAAGGCAAAAGCGCGACCGGACGGAAGGGGAGGCATTCGTGGTCAGGAGGCATCGCCAAAAGGATCAGACCCCCTGACCAAGGATACCTTCG
Source organism: Cereibacter ovatus (assembly GCF_900207575.1). GTDB lineage: Bacteria > Pseudomonadota > Alphaproteobacteria > Rhodobacterales > Rhodobacteraceae > Cereibacter_A > Cereibacter_A ovatus. Next base: position 22,737 of record NZ_OAOQ01000018.1, on the reverse strand, counting down.
CCCGGCTTATTGCACCGTCAGATCCAGCGTGCAGCGTTGCCCCGCGACCAGCCGTTCGTCGCCGTTGGGCAGCGCCACCCGGATGCCGAAGGTGCGCGAGGCAGGATCAAGCACGGTATCGACCGACAGGATCGGCGCCACGATCTCGGCGCCTTGCGGGATCTCGGGATGGATGCGGACCTTGTCGCCCGGGCGGACCCTGTCGTGAAGATCGGCCGGCAGAAAGGCATCGACATGGATGGGATCGGTCTGGACCAGCACCGCCACATGGCGGTCGGCGGTGACATATTCGCCCGCCGACAGGGTGACGTCGGTGACGACGCCGCCGAAGGGCGCGCGGATGCGGGTGTTTTCCACCGCGATCCGCGCCCGGTCTGCCTCGGCCAGTGCCGAAGCGCGGTCGCTTTCGGCCTGCCGCAGTTGTGAGCGTGCGATCGCCACCTCATAGCGCAGTTCTTCCACCTTCACGAGACTTTGCGCGTTCTGCCGTTCCAGCTTTTCGGCGCGGGCCAGTTGCGCGCTGGCGAAATCAAGCCGCGCTTTCTGCGTGGCGATTGCCGCGTCCGAGGCCGCCCTTGCCTGAAGGATGCGCAGCGCCGCCGTCTCCATCGTCGCATCGGTGCGGGCGATGATGTCGCCCTTGGTCACGCGCTGGCCCTTGTCCACAAGGATTTCCTCGATCACGCCCTGCGTGCGCGAACTGAGTTCGATGACACGCGCGGCTTCCATCACGCATTCGAAGCCGGTGCTGGCCGATGCGCCCGTGGCCAGTGACAGGAACAGGGCAGACAGCAGGGCCGGCCGGAACAGGCCGGGCGGCAGGCGATGGGGGGGGGCGGTCATCGGATCTCCTGTCGGGCGCGCCCGGCGATCGGGGCGCGCAAGGGCCGCAAAAGCGCGCCTTCGTCGCCGAACCGGCGGATATAGGCGGCGGTCAGGCCAAGACACTCGGTCGAGGTGCAAAGGCCGCGGTGTGGGCATCGGTAAAAGTCGTTCAGGTCGAAATCGGTCCAGAACTGCGGGTCGATGACCAGCAGGGGCTGGGTGTTGACCAGCAGGGGGGCATCATCGCCCAGCAGACATTCGGGAATGTTTTTCACTTCGACATGGCGCCCCAGCGTCCGGGCCGCCGCGATGGCCGTCCGCAGTGGCGGCAGCACATCGGCCAGAGGCACGCAAAGCGCCTTGCCGTCGATTTCCGACATTGGAAAATAATTCCAGAACTCGTGCTGCACGATGCAGGCATAGCCGCCGAAGGCCGCGACGATCCCGGGCAGGTCATCGACGCTTTCGGCGGTGATGACCGTGTTGGTGATGACCTGCACGCCCGGATGATGCGCCTCGATCAGATCCAGCCCGGTGCGCATCCGCCGCCACGATCCCGGCACCTTGGTGATGGCATCGTGGCGGGGTCCGGTGGCCGCGGTAACCGAGATGAAAAACTCATCCACCCCCGCTGCCACCAGCCGGTCCAGATAGTCGCGCCGATGCAGCTGCATCCCGTGTGTCTGCACCCGGACATGGGCAAAGCCCGCCCCGCGCGCCCGGGCCACGATCCGGGCAAGATCGTGGCGCAGCGTGATCTCGGCCCCCGTCAGCACCAGCCCGTCCCACGGGCGCTCGGCCGCCTGCCGGTCCAGCACGGCCGAGAATTCGGCGTCCGAGGCACCCTGAAGCCGGCTCATCGCGCCTTCGATCATGCAATGCGTGCAGCGCAGATTGCAGCGGAACTCCATCGCGACCGAGACCCAGCGATCATGGTCGCGCAGGCCAGACCGCTTCTGTCCGCTGCCCGCGGGCGAAGTCGTGCCGATACGGAACCTGTCCAGCGGGCTGTCAGTCATCCTTGCGCACATTGCTGCATTGGCGGCCGACCCTATGCCGCCCAGCCCGAAACAGGAGGCTATCATGGTGTATGGGTGCGCAAGTCCATCGATGCTTCCCCCGCCTTTTCGCCGTCCCGACCATCCTGAGGTTCCGGCCTGCATGGCCGCGTCAGGAATGCGGAATGGTCAGGACGGGGCCCCGGCCCCCGCCTGACACGCAAAAGCGGTCGGGGAATGCGATCACCGCCGCGCCACCCCGCGCAGGCGCCGCGCGCGACCGGGGGGCAGCCTCGCGGCATCCATCCGGGCTGGGCGCCGCCGTCCATACCCGGGGGCAAGGGTCAGGACGGCGGACGCAGATAATCGGGCAGCCGCGGCGCGGCATGGCCCTCGGCCCCCCACCTGTCCGAGACGGTCATCCCCCCCGCTCCGATCAACTCCAGACATTTCGGGATCGCTGCGAAAATCGCCTGCAACGACAGCGTGATCGAGGCCGGCTGCCCCGGCAGGTTCACGATCAGCGACCGGCCCCGGATGCCCGCCGTCTGCCGCGACAGGATCGCGGTCGGCGTCTGTTGCAGACCGGCAAACCGCAACAACTCGCCAAACCCCGGCAGTTCCTTCTCGATCGTCAGGGCCATCGCTTCGGGCGTCAGGTCGCGCGGCGATGGGCCGGTGCCGCCGGTGGTGAACACCAGCGCCGCGCCTTCAAGATCGCACAACTCCACCAGCGTGTCGCGGACCGATTCGATCCCGTCGGGCACGATCCGGCGGATGATCCGGTAAGGCGAGGTTACCACGGTCTCCAACCAGTCCGCGATGGCCGGACCGCTCGTATCCTCGTAATCGCCGCAACTTGCGCGGTCCGATGCGGTGACGATGGCGATCTTCATCCCGTTCTCCCTGCTTCCGGCATGTCCAAACCTGCGATGCCCGCGCAGAATTGGAAAGGGTCCATCCCCGGTTTCCCAGACCTTCCAGATGCGCGTAAGGGCGAAAACTTCGCCCCGGTCCCCCGATACCGTCACAACGATAGGGGGCCGCCGGCATTCCTGCCACGCTCACGCAAACACGCGGCCCCTTTCATTCTGGCGAAAATATCCTGCGGGGGTGCGGGGGTGCAAAACCCCCGCTTCGCCACTGGCCGAAGGCGCCGTCAGGTCTGGCTTCCGCCCACCGTCAATCCGCCGATCAGCAACGTCGGCTGGCCCACGCCCACCGGAACCCACTGGCCCTGCTTGCCGCAATTGCCGATGCCGGGGTCAAGCTTCATGTCGTTGCCGATGGCGCGGATATGCTTCAGGGCTGTGGCGCCGTCGCCGATCAGTGTTGCGCCCTTCACCGGGGCGCCGATCTTGCCGTTCCGGACGCGGTAAGCCTCGGTGCAGGAAAAGACGAACTTGCCGTTGGTGATATCCACCTGCCCGCCGCCAAAGCCCACGGCATAAATCCCGTCGGTCAGGCCGGCCACGATGTCATCGGGTGCGGCATCGCCGCCCAGCATGTAGGTGTTGGTCATCCGCGGCATCGGGATATGGGCATAGCCCTCGCGCCTTCCGTTGCCGGTCGATTGCCCCCCCATCAGGCGGGCGTTCTGGCGGTCCTGCATGTAGCCCACAAGGATGCCATCCTCGATCAGCACCGTCCGCCCCGACGGTGTGCCCTCGTCATCGACCGAGATCGAGCCGCGCCGGTCCGGGATCGTGCCGTCATCCAGCACCGTCACCCCCGGCGCCGCGATCCGCTGCCCCATCAGCCCGGCAAAGGCCGAGGTCTTCTTGCGGTTGAAGTCGGCTTCCAGCCCGTGGCCGATCGCCTCGTGCAGCAGGATGCCGGGCCAGCCCGCGCCCAGCACCACATCCATCATGCCCGCCGGTGCGGGTTCGGCCTCAAGGTTGACCAGTGCCACCCGCACCGCCTCGCGCGCGGCCGCCTGCCACCAGTCCGGCGCCATCAGCCGCGCCAGCCCATGCCGCCCGCCGCCGCCAAAGCTGCCCGATTCACGCCGACCGCCCTGTTCCACGATCACCGAGACATTCATCCGCGCCATCGGCCGCACATCGGCCAGACGCAGGCCCTCGGGGCGCAGGATCTCGACCTCTTGCAAGCCGGCCGAGACTGTGGCCGACACCTGGATCACCCGCGGGTCCAGCGCGCGGGCGAAGGCGTCGATCTCGCGCAGAAGGTCGATCTTCACCGCAAAGGCCGCATCCGCCATCGGATCGGCATCGGAATACAGCCTGCGGTTGGTGCCCTGTGGCGGCTGGGCCATCACGCCCCCACCGTCCCCTACCGCCAGCCGTGCTGTCTCGGCCGCCCGCCGCAGCGCGCGGTCCGAAATTTCGGTCGAATGGCCATAGCCCGCCACCTCGCCCGCCACCGCGCGCAGGCCAAAGCCTTCGCTGGCGTCATAGCTGGCCGACTTTACCCGGCCGTCATCCAGCACCAGCGTTTCCGACCGGGAGCGTTCCAGAAACAGCTCGCCATCCTCGGCGCCGCGCACCGCCTCGCGCAGGATGGAAAGCGCGGTGGCCTCGTCGAGGTGGGTCTCGAACGGGCGGAAGGGTTGGTCGGTCATGAAGGATATCCCCGGATCGGAAAAAGGATGATGCGCGGATGCATCATTTTTTGTGACGGCATGAAACCAATATGGGCGATGCGCGTTCAGGGACAACGGGGAATCTGCCGGGTTTCCGGGTGATCCCTGCGGGGTTTTGGGGCCCAGGGCAGCCAGCGGGATCTGAACATGAGATTTTTCAGCAGCTTGACCGGCCTTTTGCTTTCGGCGGCGGCGCCCGTCACGGCGCAGCAGACGCTTCAGGTCATCGGCCGACCCCAGCCCGGCGCCATGGGGTTCCAGCCTGCGGCCAGCAGCGTGGCCGACCAGATCCACTGGCTGGACGGCTTCATCCTTGTCATCATCACCGCCATCACGCTGTTTGTCACCGCGCTGATCCTTTTCACCGTCTGGCGCTTCCGCGAGGGGCGCAATCGGGTTCCCGCCCGCTTCACCCACAATTCCCCGCTCGAGATCACCTGGACCGTGGGTCCGATCCTGATCCTTGTGGTGATCGGGGCGGTGTCCTTGCCGTCGCTGTTTCATCAGCAACGGGTTCCTGACGCCGATGTGACGGTGAAGGTCACCGGCTATCAGTGGTTCTGGGGCTATGACTATCCCGACGAAGAGGTGGCTTTTGAAAGCTACATGATCGGCTCTCCGGCGACGGGGGGCGACTATCGTCTGACCCCCGAGGTCGAGGCGCAGTTGCGCGCGGCCGGCTATGGCCGGGATGACTTTCTGCTGGCCACCGACACCGCGATGGTGGTGCCGGTGGGCAAGGTGGTGGTCGTGCAGGTGACCGGTGCCGATGTGATCCATTCCTGGGCGGTGCCCGCGTTCGGGGTCAAGCAGGATGCCGTGCCGGGGCGGCTGGCCGAACTGTGGTTCCGGCCCGACCGCGAGGGGATCTTCTTCGGCCAGTGTTCCGAGCTGTGCGGCATGGCCCATGCCTACATGCCGATCACCGTCAAGGTGGTGTCGGAACAGGCTTATGCCGACTGGCTGGATCAGGCGCGGGGCGGAACCTACGAGCTGTCGGCACTGGCGGCGGAAAAGCCCCGGTTGGCCGATTAGGGCGCAGACCGCGCCGTGGTCCGGCCCCGGAAGTGAAGGGTGCGGCGCGCAGCCAGCGCGTCAAGGCGGGTGGCGGACCCTCTGCACACGGGGCGGAAGATCCCGCCGCGCAAGGGCAGGGGGTATGCGCAGGGCGACAGGCTATCCCCGCGGCATGCCGAACGTGGTCGCAGGGCGGCAGGTGTCGCCGCGCAAGGGCAAGGAGGATGACATGACCGACATGCGCGCCAGCGACCTGCCAGCCGAGGCCGGGTTTGGCGATTACGTTGCGCTGCTGAAGCCGCGGGTCATGTCGCTGGTGGTCTTTACCGCGCTGGTGGGGCTGCTGTCGGCGCCGGTGGCGGTGCATCCGATGGTGGCCCTGGCCGGTATCTTGTTCATCGCGCTGGGGGCGGGGGCGTCGGGGGCGCTGAACATGTGGTGGGATGCCGACATCGACGCGCTGATGCGGCGCACCCGTAACCGTCCGGTGCCGGCCGGCCGCGTGGCCCCGCGCGAGGCGCTGGCGATCGGTCTTGCGCTGTCGGGGATCGCGGTGGTGATGCTCGGTCTTGCCGCGAACCTGCTGGCGGCGGGGCTGCTGGCCTTCACGATCTTCTTCTATGCCGTCATCTATTCGATGTGGCTGAAACGCGCGACGCCGCAGAATATCGTGATCGGCGGGGCGGCGGGGGCCTTTCCGCCGATGATCGGCTGGGCGGTGGCGACGGGGGGTGTCTCGGTCGAGTCGCTGTTCATGTTCGCGCTGATCTTCATGTGGACGCCGCCGCATTTCTGGTCGCTCGCGCTGTTCACGAAGTCAGACTATGCCGATGCCGGGGTGCCGATGCTGACGGTCACCCATGGCCGGCGGGTCACGCGGGCGCATGTGCTGGCCTATACGCTGGCTCTGGCGCCGCTGGCGGTGGCGGGGGCCGTCACCGGGATCGGCGGGCCGCTGTATCTGGCGGTGTCGGTGGCGCTGAACCTGTGGTTCGTGGCCGGCGCGGTGCGGATCTGGCGCCGCACCGAAGCACAGGCCGAGGCCGACGGCTATCGCGCCGAAAAGCGTCTGTTCCGGTTTTCGCTTTACTACCTGTTCCTGCATTTCGCCGCGATCCTTGCCGAGGCGGCGCTGAAACCCCACGGAATGGGAGGTTGGTGACATGGCCATCCGCGCCGAGCATGAGCTTCACCGTCGTCGCCTTGGCCGCAATCTGGGCGTGGGGCTGACGCTTCTGGTCTTCATCCTTGTGATGTTCGGCCTGACGGTGGCCAAGGTGTCACAACTGGGCAAGGTGGATGGCTTCGCCCATGCCCCGCCGGGGGCGGTCGGACGATGAGCCTGTCTGCGCAGCGGAAAACCGCGGGCCTTCTGGCGGGTGTGGTGGTGGCGATGGGGGCGGCCTCGTTCGCCGCCGTGCCGTTTTACGACTGGTTCTGTCGGGTCACCGGCTATGGCGGCACGACCGCGGTGGCCCGCGCCGCGCCCGACCGGCCGCTGGACCGCACGATCCGCGTGCGGTTCGATGCCTCGCGCACGGTGGGGATGCCATGGCGCTTCCGCCCGCTTCAGCGCGAGATGACGATCCGGCTGGGCGAGACCGGCCTTGCCTTTTACGAGGCCGTCAATCCGACATCGCAGCCCGTGGCAGGCACCGCCAGCTACAATGTCACGCCCGACGCCTCGGGGCGCCATTTCGTCAAGATCGCCTGTTTCTGCTTTACCCAGCAGGTTCTGGGCGCCGGAGAGCGGGTCGAGATGCCGGTCAGTTTCTTCGTCGATCCGGCCATTCTGGACGATCCCGACGCGCGCCATATCCGCCAGATCACGCTGTCCTACACCTTTCACCGGACCGACCTGCCCGGGACGGCGGCCGCCACGGCCCGCGCGGGGCGGCCGCCGACATGATCTGACGCACAGGGGGAAATCATGGCCCACGGCAAGACCCACGATTACCACATTCTGCCGCCCTCGATCTGGCCGCTGATGGCCGCAGTCGGCGCCTTCGTCATGCTGTTCGGCGCGGTGCTGTGGATGCATGGCTCTGGCCCGTGGCTGGGGCTGATCGGGTTGGGGGTGGTGCTTTACACCATGGCCGGCTGGTGGTCCGATGTGGTGGCCGAAAGCATCAAGGGCGACCACACCCCGGTGGTGCGCCTTGGCCTGCGGCTGGGTTTCATCCTGTTCATCATGTCCGAGGTGATGTTCTTCTCGGCCTGGTTCTGGAGCTTTTTCAAACATGCGCTTTATCCCATGGGGCCCGACAGCCCCGCCATCGACGGGGTCTTTCCGCCCGAAGGGGTGGCAACCTTCGATCCATGGCACCTGCCGCTGATCAACACGCTGATCCTGTTGTGTTCGGGCGCGGCTGCCACATGGGCGCATCATGCGCTGGTGCATGAGAACAACCGCCGCGATCTGCGCCGGGGCTTGATGCTTGCCATCGGGCTGGGCATCGCCTTCACCGCGCTTCAGGCCTATGAATACAGCCACGCGGCCTTCGGCTTCGCTGGCAACATCTATGGCGCCAACTTCTTCATGGCGACGGGCTTTCACGGCTTGCATGTCGTGATCGGCACCGTCTTTCTGCTGGTCTGCCTGATCCGGGCCGAGCGCGGCCATTTCACCCCCGAAAGGCATGTCGGGTTCGAGGCCGCGATCTGGTACTGGCATTTCGTCGATGTGGTCTGGCTGTTCCTGTTTGCCTCGATCTATGTCTGGGGTCATTGACGCGGCGCCTGTCATGGTCGCTGGACGCAGGGCGCCTTCCTCTTCCATGCTGGGATGACACCGCAGACGACAGGGGGCCCCATGATCCGCCGGATGATCCTTCCGCTGCTGTTCGGCCTTGTCGGAACGGCGATCCTGATCGGGCTGGGCCTGTGGCAACTGGATCGGCTGGACTGGAAGAACGCCATCCTGTCCGAGATCGAGTCGCGGATCGCGTTGCCCCCCGTCGCGCTGCCCGACAGCCCTGATCCCGTGCGGGACCGCTACCTGTCGGTCCGCGTTGCCGGCCGCTTTACCGGCGCACATCTTGACGTGCTGGCCAGCCGCAAGGATCGCGGGCCGGGCTTTCGCATCGTCTCGGGGTTCGAAACCGACGAGGGGCGCCTGATCCTGATCGACCGGGGCTTTCTGCCGCAATCCGACCGCCGCCTGCCGCGGCAGGTGGTGGGGGCAGCGATCACCGGCACGCTGCACTGGCCCGACGAGGTGGACGCCTTCACCCCCGCGCCCGATCCCGCGCAAGGGATCTGGTTCGCGCGCGATCTGCCCGCCATGGCCGCGGCGCTGGGAACCGAGCCGGTTCTGGTCGTGGCCGCCACCCCCACCGGCGACGGGATCGACCCGTGGCCGGTCGGCACCGCGGGCATCCCCAATGATCATGCCGGCTATGCCGCGACATGGTTTTCGCTTGCCGTCCTATGGCTGGGGATGACAGTTCTTCTGCTCTGGCGTATCAGGCGCAAAGCGCAATGAAGGCAGGACATATGAACTATATCTCGACTCGCGGTGCGGCCCCTGTTCTCGGCTTTCAAGAGGCGATGCTTACGGGCCTTGCCCGCGACGGCGGCCTTTATGTTCCCGAAACGGTGCCGGTGATCCCCGAGTCCGAGATCGCCGCCCTTGCCGGCCTGCCCTATGAGGACGTGGCCTTTCGTGTCATGCGCCCCTTCATCGGGGATGCCTTTGCCGATGACGAGTTGCGCCGCCTGATCGGCGCCGCCTATGCGGGCTTTGGCCATGCCGCCCGCGCGCCCCTTGTGCAGCTTGGCCCGAACCATTTCCTGCTGGAACTGTTCCACGGCCCGACGCTGGCCTTCAAGGATTTCGCCATGCAGCTGATCGGTCAGCTGTTTCAGGCGGCACTGGCCCGGACCGGTCAGCGGATCACCATTGTCGGCGCCACCAGCGGCGACACCGGATCGGCCGCGATCGAGGCGTTCCGGGGCCTGTCGAATGTCGATGTGGTCATCCTGTTCCCGCATGGCCGGGTGTCGGATGTGCAGCGCCGGCAGATGACCACCCCCGCGGAAGCCAACGTCCATGCGCTGGCGCTGGATGGCGATTTCGACGACTGTCAGGCCCGGCTGAAGGACATGTTCAACGACTTTGCCTTCCGCGATGCGGTGGGGCTGGCGGGTGTGAACTCGATCAACTGGGCGCGGGTGCTGGCGCAGGTGGTTTACTATTTCACCGCCGCCACCAGCCTTGGCGCCCCGCACCGCGAAGTCAGTTTCACCGTGCCCACCGGCAATTTCGGTGACATCTTCGCCGGCTATATCGCGAAGCGCATGGGCCTGCCGATCAAGCGCCTTGTGGTGGCGACGAACCAGAACGACATCCTGCACCGGGCGCTGTCCTCGGGGGATTACCTGACCGAAGGCGTCGTGCCATCGATCAGCCCGTCGATGGATATTCAGGTCTCGTCGAACTTCGAACGCGCGCTGTTTGATGCCTATGGCCGCGACGGCGCGGCGGTGGCGGCGCTGATGGCCGATCTGCGGCAGGGCGGCTTTCGCATCAGCCCGAACGCGCTGGGGGCGTTGCGCGACACATTCACCTCGGGCCGCTGTTCCGAGGACGAAACGCTGGCCACCATCCGCGCGGTTCACGCCACTACCGGCGAGGTGCTTTGCCCCCATTCCGCGGTCGGCGTGAAGGTCGCGCAGGAACACATCGGACCAGAGCCGATGGTGACCCTTGCCACCGCCCATCCCGCGAAATTCCCCGATGCGGTGGAAACGGCCATCGGCACGCGCCCCGCGCTGCCCGCCCGCATGGCCGACCTGTTCGACCGCCCCGAGCGCGTGACCCGCGTGCCCAACGACCTTGCCGCCCTTCAATCCCTTATCCGCGAAAGGACCGCGCGTTGACCGTTCTTCTCGACACGCTTCCCAACGGCTTTCGCGTCGTCACCGAACACATGCCGGGGCTGCATTCGGCCTCGATCGGGATCTGGATCACCGCCGGCGGCCGGCATGAACGGCCCGAACAGAACGGCATCGCGCATTTCCTTGAACATATGGCGTTCAAGGGCACCAAGCGGCGCAGCGCCCTGCGAATCGCTGAAGAAATCGAGGATGTGGGCGGCTATATCAACGCCTATACCTCGCGCGAGATGACGGCCTATTACGCCCGGGTGCTGGAAGCCGACACCGCGCTGGCGCTGGATGTGATTGCCGACATCGTGCTGAACCCGGTGTTCGACCCCAAGGAAATCGAGATCGAGCGCCATGTGATCCTTCAGGAAATCGGGCAGGCGCTGGACACGCCCGACGACATCATCTTCGACTGGCTGCAAGAGGTGTCCTACCCCGGCCAGTCCTTCGGCCGCACCATCCTTGGCCCGGAAGAACGGGTTTCCAGCTTCACCCGCGCCGATCTGACCGGCTTTGTGGCCGAGCATTACGGCCCGGACCACATGATCCTTGCCGCCTCGGGGGGCGTCGATCACCAGAAGATCCTTGCGCAGGCGCAGGCCCTGTTCGGCCATCTGAAGCCGGTGGGCCGGCGCCCGATCCAGCCCGCGGCCTTCACCGGCGGCGAGCGGCGCGAGTTGAAGACGCTGGAGCAGGTCCACTTCGCCATGGCCTTCGAGGCGCCCAGCTATCGCGCCCCCGATGTCTATACCGCGCAGGTCTATGCCATGGCGCTGGGGGGGGGCATGTCGTCGCGCCTGTTCCAGAAGGTGCGCGAAGAACGCGGCCTGTGCTATTCGATTTTCGCCCAGTCCGGCGCCTATGAGGATACCGGCCAGATCACCATCTATGCCGGCACCTCGGCCGATGAGGTGTCCGACCTTGCCTCGCTGACCATCGACGAGTTGAAACGCGCGGCCGACGACATGTCCGAAGCCGAGGTCGCCCGCGCGCGGGCGCAGTTGAAGGCGGGGCTGCTGATGGGGCTGGAAAGCCCTTCCAGCCGGGCCGAGCGGCTGGCGCGGCTGCTGGCGATCTGGGGGCGGGTGCCCGGTCTGGACGAGGCGGTGGAAAAGATCGACAGCGTGACCGTGGCGGGGGTGCGCGACTATGCCGGGCGGATGGCGCAGGCGCGTTCGGCGCTGGCGCTTTATGGCCCGGCCGAGGATGCCCCGGCGCTTGACACGATTCGCGGGCGGCTGGCGGCCTGATGCTTGGACTGCGCCGGAAGGTCCGGATCGAGACCGAACGGATGACCCTGCGTCTTCCGGCGCATTCCGACTGGCGCGACTGGGCGGCGCTGCGCGCCGAAAGCGCCACGTTCCTGACCCCATGGGAGCCGGTCTGGTCCTCGGATCACCTGTCGCGCAAGGCGTTCACCAACCGCGTCTACTGGGCCGCGCGGGCGCAGGCGCAGGGCACCGCGCTGCCGCTGCTGCTGATCCGGCGCGAGGATGCGGCCCTTCTGGGCGCGATCACGCTGGACAACATCCGGCGCGGGCCGGCGCAGGCGGGCACGCTGGGCTACTGGGTGGGCCGGCCGCATGCCCGGCAGGGCTTCATGCGCGAGGCGCTGATGGCGGTCGTTCACCACGCCTTCACCGTGCTGGACCTGAGCCGGATCGAGGCCGCCTGCCTGCCCGAAAACGTCGCCTCGCGCGGGGTGCTGGAAAAAAGCGGTTTCAAATATGAAGGCGTGGCGCAAAGCTATCTTCAGATCGCCGGGCGCTGGCGCAATCATGTGCTGTATTCCAACCTGCGCAGCGACCGGCGCGGCCGCACCGACGTCGGCTGACCGACGCCGTCCGCGGCATCGGTTGCGCGATCCCGCCCGCCGCGGTGGACGGCGGCGCCTGCGCGGCGTAATCACTCGGCAGAGGTGCCCTGCCCATGCTGAACCCCGCCGATCCCGCCTTTGTCGCCCGTCTGGCCGTCCGTCTGCCCGCAGGCGCCGTGATCCCGCCCGAGCCGCGCCACCTGCAAGAGCCGCGCGGCCGCCACCACGGGCAGGCCGGCGCGGTGGCGCTTCCTGACAGCACCGATCAGCTGGCCGGGATCGTCCGCGCCTGTGCCGAGGCGCGGGTGGGGATCGTGCCTCTTGGCGGCGGCACCGGCCTTGTCGGCGGGCAGGTCATGGGCGCGGGGCCGCTGCCGCTTGTGGTGTCGCTGGAACGGATGAACCGGCTGCGCGGGATCTTTCCGGAAGAAAACGTGATCGTCGTCGAAGCCGGGATGATCCTTGCCGATGTGCAAACCGCGGCCGAGGCGGCGGGGCGGATGTTTCCGCTGTGGCTGGCGTCGGAAGGGTCGTGCCGGATCGGCGGCAATCTGGCGACCAACGCCGGCGGCACGGCGGTCCTGCGTCATGGCAATGCGCGCGACCTGTGTCTGGGGTTGGAAGCGGTGCTGCCGGATGGCTCGGTGCTGCATGGGCTGAAGCGGCTGCGCAAGGACAATACCGGCTATGACCTGCGCAACCTGCTGATCGGGGCAGAGGGCACGCTCGGCATCATCACCGCCGCCAGCCTGAAGCTGGTGCGCCCGCCCGCGGCCGAGGGCACGGCGCTGATCGTCGTGCCAAGCCCCACGGCGGCGCTGGATCTGCTGGGTCTTGCGCAGGCCCGCTTTGGCCCGCTGGTGACGGGGTTCGAACTGATGCACCGCATGGGGCTGGAGTTTCTGGCCGAGACGCTGCCCGACCTGCGCCAGCCCTTTGCGGTGGCGCCGGAATGGCTGGTGCTGGTGGATCTGGGGCTGACGCAGGGGATGGACCCCGCCGACGAACTTGGTGCGCTGTTTGCCGAGGCGCAGGCGGCAGGGCTGGCCAGTGATGGTCTGGTGGCGCAATCGGGGGCGCAGCGTGCGGCCTTCTGGGCGTTGCGCGAAACCATCCCCGAGGCGAACCGGCGTGTCGGTTCGATCGCAAGCCATGACATCGCACTGCCGCTGGGCAAGATTGCGGGGTTCATCGCCACGGCGGGCGCGGCGCTGGCCCGGCTGGCCGAGGTGCGGATCAACTGTTTCGGCCATCTGGGCGACGGCAACCTGCATTACAACGTGTTCCCGGCCCGCGGGCGCAACCGTGCCGAGTATGACGACCTGCGCGCCCCGATCACCCGACTGGTGCATGATCTGGTGGCGGCGGCCGGCGGCTCGATCAGCGCCGAACATGGGGTGGGGCGGCTGAAGGTGGCCGATCTGGAACGCTATGGCGATCCGGCAAAGCTGGCGGCGATGCGGGCGATCAAGCAGGCGCTGGATCCGCTGGGGATCATGAACCCGGGTGCGGTGCTGCGGCCGTAAGGCGGCCCGGCTCTGGCCATGCGGACCCATCGGCGGGCTGCCTGCCGCCGATGGATATCGGTTCGGCCGGCCTTTCATCGCCCGCATGGCCAAAAGAAAAGCCCCGCCGGGTAAGCCGGCGGGGCGTAGCTGGGGTTGAGGTTGAGGTCACTCTTGCAAGCAGCAACCGGCTCACCCGGTAGGATTGGTTCTATCCCGATTCCGCTAAGAAAGGATTAAAGCCCTTCGAAGGCGCACAGCGCGTGGACTTCCATCCCCAGCCCCTCGAGCCGCTTGCGGCCGCCCAGATCGGGCAGATCCACCACGAAGGCGCAGCCCACGACCTCGGCGCCAAGCTGCTCGATCAGCTTGATCCCGGCCTCGGCGGTGCCGCCGGTGGCCAGAAGGTCATCGACCAGCAGCACTTTTTCACCCGGTTGCAGCGCGTCGTCATGCACCTCGACCACCGCTTCGCCATATTCCAGCTTGTAGCTTTGCGAGATCGTGGCGCCGGGCAGCTTGCCCTTCTTGCGGATCGGCACGAAGCCGGTCGACAGTTGATGCGCCACCGCGCCGCCCAGAATGAAGCCGCGCGCCTCAAGCCCGGCCACCTTGTCAAAGCGCATCCCGGCATAGGGCGCCAGCAACTGGTCGATCGCGATGCGGAAGCCGCGCGGATCGGCAAACAGCGTGGTCACGTCGCGAAACAGGATGCCCTCGTGGGGGAAGTCCACGATGGTGCGGATATAATCCCTGACCGACTTGTTCGTCATCGTCTCAGCCTTTCAGCACGCGGCCGGCGACCGCGTCGAGTTTCGCCAGAAGTTCCGGGTCGCGCTTTGCCGGCGCGGTCATGATCGCATGGTCCAGCGCGCGGTCGCAGCCATGCGGGCAGGGCGCACGCTCGGCGCCCAGACGCTGCGGCAGTCCCGCCACCAGATTGCGCGCATGTTGCGCATTGCCGGTCAGCGTGGCGATGATGGCCGAGATGTCGACCTCGTCGTGGTGGGGGTGCCAGCAGTCGTAATCCGTGACCATCGCGACCGAGGCATAGCAAAGCTCGGCCTCGCGGGCGAGCTTGGCCTCGGGCATGTTGGTCATGCCGATGACATGGCAGCCCCAGCTTTTGTAAAGCAGCGACTCGGCCAGCGTGGAAAACTGCGGGCCTTCCATGCAAAGGTAGGTGCCGCTGTCATGCACGGTGACGCCGGTGGCGCGGGCGGCATCGGCGCAGGCCGCCGACAGACGCGGGCAGGTCGGCTTGCCAAGCGCCACATGCGCCACGCACCCCGTTCCGAAAAAGGACTTTTCGCGCGCGAAGCTGCGGTCGATGAACTGATCGACGATCACGAAATCGCCCGGCGCCATTTCCTCGCGCAGCGATCCGCAGGCCGAGACGGAAACGACATCCGTCACCCCCAGCCGCTTCAGCGCATCGATGTTGGCGCGGTAGGGCACCGAGGTCGGGCTGTGGACATGGCCGCGCCCGTGCCGCGGCAGGAAGGCCATCGCCACCCCGTCAAGTTTGCCCACAAGGATCTCGTCCGAGGGCGTGCCCCAGGGGGTTTCGACCTTCGTCCAGACGGCGTCCTGAAGCCCGTCGATCTCATAGACCCCCGACCCGCCGATCACCCCGATCATGGTCTGCATTGCTGTCCCCGGTTTCGTTTGACCGCGGGGACACTAGGCGCCCCGCCCCCCTTAGGAAAGCGCGAACCATGGCTGAAAGGGTGCGATAAATCGCCATTCCCGTTCGCGAAGCGCGAATGACCGCCCAGGGCGGCGCCGGAAGGCCGGCCCGGGCCTTTCCGGTTTGATCCCGTTGGGCCAGCGTGTTACGGGCCGCTCCGGTGCAGGCAGGGAGAAAGCGGCGTGTATCGCCTTGAGCAGGAAACCGATGCGGATTGGTGGGAAGTCGAGGCGCTTTACGACCTCTGCTTTGCACCTGGCCGTTCGGCCTTGTCGTCCTACCGGCTGCGCGACGGCGTGCCGAAGGTGGCCGACCTGTGCGCGATCCTGCGCGATGAGGACGGAACCCTTGCGGCCGCGATCCGCTATTGGCCGATTGAGGTCGCGGGGCGGCCCGTGCTGCTTCTGGGCCCCGTCGCCGTCCACCCCACCCGGCAGGGCGAGGGGCTGGGGGCGCTGCTGATCACCGAAACCCTTGCCGAGGCGCGAAAGATCGGCTGGGAACGGGTGATGCTGGTGGGCGATGCTCCCTATTACCGCCGCTTCGGCTTTCGCCGGCTGGAAGGGGTGGTGATGCCGCCGCCCACCAACCCCGAGCGGGTTCTGGGCATCGCACTGGTGACCGGCGCATGGGATGGCGTGACGGGCCCGGTGACAAAGGCCCGCTGCGGCGCGTGAAACCTGCGCGCGGCCATTGCCGGGGCCTTGGGCAAGACCTACCTCAGGGCGATGACAGGAAATACCCATCTTCCCTCGACCATCCGCAACCCGGATGCCGAAATCGCCGCTCTGGCGCTGCGGTTTGACCGCGCGAACGGGCCGGTGATCGCGTTGATGAACCGGCTTGGCGGCTCGGTCGAAGATCGGCTGGCGCTGCTTCCGAAACCCGTGCTGCGCCAGATCGAGACGGTGACGCGCGCGGCGCTGGAACGCAGCCACCGGATGGCCGGGGCGGGGCGGCATGCGCCCGATCTGGGCCGGCGCGCGACGCCTGCGCTGGTGGCGCTGACTGGCGCGGCCGGCGGGGCAGGGGGGCTTGCCACATCGATTGCCGAACTGCCGGTGACGATCACCGTCATCATGCATGCGATCCGCCGCGCCGCCGAGGCCGAGGGCTTTGATCCTGACGATCCTGCGATCCGGGTCGAATGTCTGCGCATCTTCGGCGCGGGAAGCCCGCTGAAACGCGACGATGGCGTGAACACCAGCTTCATCGGTGCCCGTATCGCGCTAAGCGGCGCTGCGGTCAGCCGGGTTCTGGGCTCGGTCGCGCCGCGGCTGGCGGCGGCGCTGGGGCAGAAGCTGATGGCGCAGGCGGTGCCGGTGCTGGGGGCGGTGGCGGGGGCCACGCTGAATGCGGCTTACCTGACCTATTACCGCGAGATCGCCGAGATCCGTTTTGCGTTGTTGCGGCTGGCCCAGACCCATGGCGCCGAACGGGTTCTGGCCGGGTTTCAGGCCGCCGTCACGCCCATTCCGCTTGATCGCCGGGTCTGAGGGGGGGGCTTTGGTGCCCGCCTGTCCTGTCCTGTCCTGTCCGCGCGGCGATTGGCGGCATGCGCGCGCAGGATCTGCCGTCACAGATCGGCCTGTGCGTCACGCGATTGCTGTGTGATCGCGGTGCCCGCGGCTGAAAGATCGCGGCCGGCACCTTCGACGGTCTGGCAGGCGGCAAGCCCCGCGATGGCAATGAGGGGCAGGAGAAGAAAGGCTTTGCGCATCGGGAACTCCGTTGGTTGCTGCGGCACGAACGCGCAGCCGTCCGGTTCCGTTCCGGTGTTTGCGTGGGATTAACCATTCGCCGGCAGGCTGTGGGGCATGGAACCCTGTGTGCTTGCCTTTTTTGTCCTGCTGCTGACCGTCTCGGGCGGTGCGAGTCTGCTGGACCGGCGGTCGTCCGGGACAGGACGCTCCACGCAACCCGGCACAACGCAAGGCGGGCTGGGTATTTGCCCGGTCAGCGTCCGGTCTGACACAAGACCGCAAACCGCCTTCCTTGGCGGTTTGCGGCGGGGGGTGGCCCGCGCGGCCCTGACGGCCGCGCCTGGCCTCAGGCGGCGTCCGGTCCCTTGATGACCAGCACCCAGAAGGCGTAGATGCCGAGCAGAAGGAAGATCACGGCCCAGATCGGGCTGTTCAGGGCGAAGAATTCGACCCCTGACCAGACGATGGGGAAGATGCCTGTCACCCAGCGGCGCCAGGCGGGACGGAAGAACGGGTGGTTCGGATCGATGAGTTGCATGGCCTCAGCCTAGCGTGCTGCCGCCTGCGGGTGTAGGGCGAAGTTGCCGCAGGGTGCGCCGGGCCTGCGCCTCTTACGCCGCACTTGCCGCAAGTGCTTTTGCAGCATAGGCTTTCCTGAATGAGAGGAGAGCGGACATGACCCGTATCGACACTTCCTTCGATGGCCAGACCGTCATCACGACCTTCGAGATGACGCCCGGAACCTGTGCGGACCTGCTGGACGAACTGCGCGTCGCGCTGGACGAGTTCATCCGCCACCAGCCCGGCTTCATCTCGGCCAGCCTGCATGTGAACGACGCCCAGACCCGGATTGCCAACTATTCGCAGTGGCGGCGGCGCGAGGATTTTCAGGCGATGTTGCGCACCGCCGAGATGCGCGCCCGCACCCGCCGCTTTGCCGAGCTGTGCCGCGGGTTCGAGCCGGTGATGTATGAGGTCGCCGCCGTCTATTGATCCGCGCGGGTCCGAACCCGGGCCGAGTCGGATGTAACTGGCACGGGCTGCGCAGCGCCATCGGGCCTGCCGCGGTCGTGGCGCCTTCTCGGCCGCGTCGGGCGGAGCCGATCGGACCCGCCGCGGTTCTGATCGGAAGGAGTTCTGATCGGCAGGGGTTCTGATCGGAAGGACTGGGAGGCGCACATGGAAGAGGTGATGCAGGCCATCGGGGTTGTCGGGCTTTTGCTGCTGGCGCTGGTGGGCCTTGCGGCCGGCTGGATCGCCAGTCTGGTTGAAGGCGGACGGCACCGCAGGCGATATATGCTGATCGGGCTGGTGGGGGCACTGGCTGCCCCGGTGCTGCTGGCTGTTCTGGGGGTGACGCTACTGGCGGCCTGGGGGCTGGCGGCGATGGTCGCCGCGGCCTTGGTGGGGGCGGTGATCGTCCTGGTGATCGCGCGGCTGATCTTCGACTAGGGTCGCAGCCGTCAGAACTCCAGCCACATGCCAAGTTTCAGGGCGGGTTCGCCGTCGCCCTGAATCGGGGTGACGATGCCCAGCTCGACCTTTGCCGGTTGCCACAGATCATAGACCAGAGAACTGGCCAGCCGGGCCTCGATCCCGCTTTGCTTGCGCGCCTCGACCTGCAACTGGTTGATGATCATCAGCTTGTCGCGGGGGCGCAGGCCCAGGGTGATCTCGGCCTTGCCGCTGGTTTCGGGCAGCATGTAGGCGTAGATGGCGGTGGTCCGGGCATCGACCTTCTGGCTGATTTCGATGTTCCGTGCGGTGACAAGGGCGCGTCCCTCGATCGTCACCCAGCCCGGCCCGAACCGGGTCGCGATTCCGCGGCCCCAGGATGCCCCGCCCTGTGCCATCGGCATCACCTCGCCATCGACCAGACTTGCGCCCAGACCCAGCGAGGCGGCAAAGCGATGTTCGCCCCGCACCCAGGCCCGCTGACCCCAAAGCACGAATTTGCCATCGCCCTGACCCGAGCGGCCGGCATCGATCCCCAGCGTGATGCGCTGGGTCAGGCCATATTCCGCCCAAAGCCCGGTCCAGCTTTCCCCCGCGCTGTCGTGCTGTTCCGAGAGGGTCAGAAAGACCTGCCCCTTTTCGCGCGCCCATGGGCCTGCAAGCGCCGGCGCGGCAACGGCCAGTGCGGCCGCCAACGCGACAAGCCAAGGCAGGCGCCGGGAAAGGCTGCGCATGATCGACACCTCCGATCTTTGCGCAGCCTGTGCCCGCCATGGTTAACGACGGGTTAAGCCTACACCGGAACCGGGCCGGAAGGGGCCGATGTCACGAATGTCCGCGCCGTCGCTTGTTGCCGCCGCGCTGGCCCGCGCGGCCGGCGGTGCTTCGCCCCGCGCCCTTCACCGCCGCCTCGGCTGCATCCTCGACCGCCGCCTGCCGCGCCAACGGATCGTCGGCCACGGCCAGTTCCACGGCCTCCAGCCGTTTGACCTCATCGCGCAGTCGGGCGGCTTCCTCGAATTCCAGATTCTCGGCGGCCTTGCGCATCGCCAGCCGCAGCGCATCGAGATGGGCGGCAAGGTTCGCGCCCACCATGGGCTTTTCGACCTTGGCCGTCACGCGGGACATGTCGGTATCGCCCTGCCAGAGACCGGCCAGAACGTCCTCGACGTTCTTTTTCACCGTCTGCGGCGTGATTCCATGCGCGAGGTTATAGGCGATCTGTTTTTCGCGCCGCCGTTCGGTTTCGCGCAAGGCGCGTTCCATGCTGCCGGTGATGCGGTCGGCATACATGATGACGCGGCCTTCCGCGTTGCGCGCCGCCCGGCCGATGGTCTGGATCAACGAGGTTTCCGACCGCAGGAAGCCTTCTTTGTCGGCATCCAGAATCGCCACCAGCCCGCATTCGGGAATATCCAGCCCTTCGCGCAGCAGGTTGATCCCCACCAGCACGTCAAAGGCGCCCAGCCGCAGATCGCGCAGGATCTCGATCCGCTCGATCGTGTCGATGTCGGAATGCATGTAGCGGATGCGGATGCCCTGCTCGTGAAAATATTCCGTCAGATCCTCGGCCATGCGCTTGGTCAGCACGGTGACCAGAATACGCAGGCCCGCGGCCGCGACGCGGCGGATTTCGTCCAGCAGGTCGTCGACCTGCATCTCGACCGGGCGGATCTCGACCTTGGGATCGAGAAGGCCGGTCGGCCGGATCACCTGCTCGGCAAAGACGCCGCCGGCCTGTTCCATCTCCCACGCGGCGGGGGTGGCCGAGACGAAGATCGACTGCGGCCGCATCGCATCCCATTCCTCGAACTTCAGGGGGCGGTTGTCCATGCAGGAGGGCAGGCGGAACCCGTGTTCGGCCAGCGTGAACTTGCGTCGATAGTCGCCGCGATACATGCCGCCGATCTGCGGCACGCTGACATGGCTTTCATCGGCGAAGACGATGGCGTTGTCGGGGATGAACTCGAACAAGGTGGGCGGCGGCTCGCCCGGGGCGCGACCTGTCAGATAGCGCGAATAGTTCTCGATGCCGTTGCAGACGCCGGTTGCCTCGAGCATCTCGATGTCGAAATTGGTTCGCTGTTCAAGACGTTGCGCTTCCAGCAGCTTGCCTTCGTTCACCAGTTGGTCCAGCCGCTGGCGCAGCTCTCGCTTGATGCCCAGAACCGCCTGCTGCATCGTCGGGCGCGGCGTGACATAGTGCGAATTGGCGTAGATCCGGATCTGCTTGAAGCTGTCGGTTTTCGCGCCGGTCAGCGGATCGAATTCGGTGATGCTTTCCAGCTCTTCGCCAAAGAAGGAAAACCGCCAAGCCCGGTCTTCGAGGTGCGCAGGCCAGACTTCCAGCGAATCGCCCCGGACGCGGAAACTGCCGCGCTGGAAGGCCTGATCGTTGCGGCGGTATTGCTGCGCCACCAGTTCCGACAGCACCTGCCGCTGGTCGTAGCTTTGTCCCACCACCAGATCCTGCGTCATCGCCGAATAGGTCTCGACCGAGCCGATGCCGTAGATGCAGGAAACCGAGGCCACGATGATCACATCGTCGCGTTCCAGCAGCGCCCGGGTGGCCGAGTGGCGCATCCGGTCGATCTGTTCGTTGATCTGGGATTCCTTCTCGATATAGGTGTCCGAGCGCGGAACATAGGCTTCGGGCTGGTAATAGTCGTAGTAGGATACAAAGTATTCCACGGCGTTCTCGGGGAAGAAGCCTTTGAATTCGCCGTAAAGCTGCGCGGCCAGCGTCTTGTTCGGCGCAAGGATGATCGCCGGGCGCTGGGTCTGTTCGATGATCTTGGCCATGGTGAAGGTCTTGCCGGTGCCGGTGGCGCCCAGCAGCACCTGGTTCTGCTCGCCCGCGATGATGCCGGCCGACAGTTCCGCGATGGCGGTGGGCTGGTCGCCCGCGGGCTGGAATGGTGTGCTCAGCACGAAGCGTCGCCCGCCTTCCAGCTTGGGTCGGGTCAGCACCTCGGGTCGGTGCATCGGCAGGTTGGTGTTGTTGTGTGGCATCGGCTGATTCCCCCGGACCGCCTAAAGTTGATCCGTTTTTGTTCCCGAACAAGGGCGAAGGCAGGCGATCTTTACCTGCCCTTAACCCTTCATCGCTAGAACGAAGGGGCAAGCAGCAGAACGCTGTCGGTCGGTTGCACCCACACACCCCACCCACCCTCCCGTGATCGATCGACAGCCGCTTGCCTTGCGGGCTGTGCGGTCTTGATCTGCGCGGGAAAAGGCGCCAGAACGGGGCATCTTTCAAGGAGCCTTCGATGCGCGCCCGTATCTACCAGCCCGCCCGCAATGCCATGCAGTCCGGAACCGCGAAGGCGAAGGAATGGGTTCTGGTGTTCGAAAGCCACAAGGCTCGCGACATCGACCCGCTGATGGGTTGGACCTCGTCCGCCGATACGCAAAATCAGGTGCAACTGCATTTCGCCACCCGCGAGGCCGCACTGGACTATGCCAAGGCGCACCGGATCGAGGTCGAGGTGGTCGAGTCCAAGCCGCGAAAGCTGAACATCCGCCCGCGCGGCTATGGCGAGAATTTCGCCACCGACCGCCGCGGCGCCTGGACCCACTGAGGTGGCTGTTTCGGGCTGGAAATAAACCGGGCTCGGAAACGGGTCAAGGAACTGGCGAAGACGACCGCGAATCACGATATGGGGCGCCAACGGGGCGCCCTTTCCATATGTTGATATTGCGGGTGTGTGCCTGTCTCGGCTGGTGTCTGATGCATGTGTCGAGACTTTGACGCTGTCCTTCAGCCCATCTGGATGACGAAGAACGAGACAGCGGATCGGGTGCGCGGCAGAATTGAGCGGGTGCTGGACTGGGCCGCGGCAGCAGGTCATCGGGAAGGGCGAAAATCCGGCGCGCTGGCGAGGCAATCTCCAGCCACTGCTCTCTGCTCCCGGCAAGGTGCAGAAGGTAGAAGGTCAGCCCGCGGTAGCCTTGGATGAGGTTGCGAAGTGGTTCTCAACGTTGAGAGGCCGAGAGGGTATGGTTGCGCGAGCGCCAGGCTCCAGACCCATTGATTTTGGGCTCTTGGCGTGATACAGGCTCCGTGAGGAGACCAGATCGATGAGCAATCTTTACTGGTCTGGACTTGCCCGGGAAATGTGGAGAGCACCATCTGAGGAACCAGGAGGTGTTCTATGGGGAACGGGAACAGACCGACGCCGGAGTTTCGGCGTGAAGCGGTGCGGCTTGCGCTGAGCAGCGGCCTGACGCGTCGGGAGA
>NZ_OAOQ01000020.1 GCF_900207575.1 Cereibacter ovatus | reverse complement strand
CGATACCTCTCAAAAACGTACAAAACAAAACAACCAAACATAAATCAACGCGGGGTGGAGCAGCCCGGTAGCTCGTCAGGCTCATAACCTGAAGGCCGCAGGTTCAAATCCTGCCCCCGCAACCAAAATTAACACGCGTTATCAAACGCTTAAGCGCCGCCCTCCGGGGCGGCGTTTGTGTTTCCAGCTCCCGTGGAAGCACTGTGGAAGCAAGAGGTGACGTTGCCCCCTCCGGCTAATCCAGTTTGAGGTAGACTCTGGCCCTACCGAAAGGACCAGAGATGAAGCGCAGCAGGTTCACCGAAGACCAGATCATCGGCATTCTGAAAGAGCATGAGGCTGGGGTTTCCGTCGCCGATCTTTGCCGCAAGCATGGCGTCAGCGATGCAACCGTCTACAAATGGAAGGCCAAGTATGGCGGCATGGACGTCAGCGAGGCCAAGCGGCTGAAGGGCCTTGAGGACGAGAACGCGCGCCTGAAACGGCTCCTCGCCGATGCGATGCTCGACAATGCCGCACTGAAGGATCTGCTTGGAAAAAAGTGGTGACGCCCGCCGCGAAGCGGCAAGCGGTTGCGCATCTGGTGGCAAGTCACGAGATGAGCGAACGGCGGGCGTGCCGGGTGATCGGCTGTTGCCGGATGACCATGCGGTATGAGGTGGTCCGCCAAGACGACCCTGTGCTGCGGGAGCGACTGAAAGACTTGGCCAAAGCCCGAAGGCGTTTCGGCTATCGGCGGCTGCATGTGTTCTTGCGGCGTGAGGGCCATGAGGTCAATCACAAGCGCCTGTTCAGGATCTACCGGGAAGAACAGTTGCATGTCCGCCGCCGGGGCGGGCGCAAGCGGGCCATGGGCACACGGGCCCCGATGGTGCTGCCGCTGATGCCGAACCAACGTTGGTCGCTGGATTTTGTCTCGGACCAGCTGACGGATGGCCGCCGGTTCAGGATTTTGACTGTGGTTGATGATTGCACGCGGGAATGCCTCGCCCTTATCGCCGACACCTCACTGTCGGGGGCACGGGTGGCGCGGGAGCTGGCAACACTGTTCGACGCCCGCGGCAAGCCGCAGACAGTGGTCAGCGATAACGGAACAGAGTTCACGTCGAACGCGATCCTGAAGTTCGTGGATGACCGCAAGTTTGACTGGCACTACATCGCGCCCGGAAAGCCGACCCAGAATGCCTTTATCGAGAGCTTCAACGGCCGCTTGCGGGACGAGTTACTGAATGAAACTCTGTTCCCGTCCCTGCACCATGCCCGCGCAACGCTGGCAGCCTGGCGCACGGACTATAACACCGAACGGCCCCACTCCCGCCTCGGCTGGCAGACCCCAGCCGAGTTTGCCCGAACCTTCGCCCCGCAACGGGGCCTGACGCTGCGCAATACGCAAAGCTCCGCGCCAGCCCCCGTTGCCCAACCCGCCCAAATGGGCAAAACTCAGACCCGGAGTCTCGCTCACGCTGGATGAAAGTTGGGGGCAACGTCAGAGGGGACGAAGTCTTTCGTAGTCCCGATTGGCTGTGCAAGCCACGTAAGGCCCCTCTGACTTCGCACAGACCAGAGATTACATGAAGAGGCGGTACGGATAGACGTTGCGCGGCAAGTCAGGAACATTGGCAATCGTCTTCGCGAGCCGTTGCGAATAGCGTATACTAACGGGCACTGGATCATAGAGCGCATCGTTGTTCCAATCCATCTTGGTCAGCGCGAGCGCCTCATGCGCGGTCAATTCAAGTGGGCCGCTTCCGGCATGGCGGATGAGGTGCAGCGGGCGGGGAATGCTCTTCTTTCCTTGATAATAATCGCCCTTAGTCGAGACTCCTGGAGCATTGCCTGCCACCCAGACGAGCGCAGAATTGCCCGAGCGGACTACCATCGTCCCGCGCGGCACAGGAAAGCCCGAAGGTCGAGAAGGAGGTTTTTCGACTCCCGACTTGATCAGCCAGACACCCCGCCAGCAGGATGAAGAACTCACCTCGACGCACTCAATTTCCGGAACTCCGGCCAGCGCGTCGAATGCGCCTTCGATCTCACCGTCCGTGAAGGCTGTCGTCTTGTGAATGACCATGCGCTTGGGCAGATTGCCGGCGTTGCGCCCTTGATAGAGTGCCAGGCTGCGAGAAAGGACAGCCCGCATATCGTCCCGACTGAGAAAGGGGTTTCTGCGCGCTTCGGCAACATCGGCCACTGGATCCTGGGCCTCGAACGCTACGAACTGCATGCCGCCGCCGTCCATGTCGAACACCTGCGAGCAGCAAGTCACATAATGCGCGTCGCGCTGATCACCGCGAAGCGCATAGGCCAGACCGATATAGGCGGTATCGGCCGGCACGCCCTTAAGCGGTGCCAGCTTCCACGGCGTACCCGCCGCTTTCACATATAATGCGGTAGCCAAGCGCCATGCGAGAGAGGCCTTGTGGGTGAAGGTGAACACGCGATCGTTCAGAACTTGGGTCGGAATATTGTATCTGGCGCCTAGCGCCTTCAGCACATCGTGCGCATCGAAGAACTTGGTGCGTGTCGTCGTGTTCCAACTGTCGGGAAAGTGGACGAGGACGACGTCGAACTCGTTGCGGACGGTGTCGAGCTGGCGTAGCGCCGCCTCCATCGCCAGACAGAGGCGGTGCTGTGCGTCGCCGTTACCTGGTAACTCGTCGAGGCGTTCGGGCCATTTAACATGCGCGATAGCGGGCGCCGACTCGAGTGCAACATGAAATAGACGTGCGAAGCCGGGGTATTCTGGCACGTATTCGGAGCGGTCAGACGGTCGATGCACGTCGAGCAGCAGCCGCATCAGGTCACCACGGCGATGGAATGCGCTCTTCGGGCCGACTGTGGCGATGCGCACACGCGACGTATAGCTGCCAAACGATCCCTTCGAGTACGGTCCGAAATTCAGCAGCCCACGCAACGGATGGACGTCGACTTGGGTCACGTCAGATGGCGAGAAGGAGAGGTCCGGCTCGTCCAAAAGGGTGAACGGCGGCAGCTTAGTCAGGGCTGGATTCGCCATCACCTGCTCCTGTCGAAGTAGGTATGATGATGTCCCGGGCGGCTATAGCCCGTGACTGGTGCTACTTTGAACACAGCATCCATCCCGGTGCCTTCTTCAAGTCCGAAGGCATGCCGCGTGGTGCCCCCCGTTTCGGTCAAAAGCTGAGCCCAGGCCCCAATGATCTGGGCCCAGTTCTTGTTGTAGCGCTGCGCCCAGCGTTCGCGACGCCAGTCACCTGCAGGGTCAGCCCCACGCTCGGAGTGCATACCCATCGGATCGTGCTGTTGATCGGCGGCCGAATCCCCGGCAGCAACCTCCGCTGGGATATCGCGCTTTGGTAGCTGGACGAAGGTGTAGGGCTCGAAGCCGCACCACCATCGGCTGTCGACCCGTTCCAGCTTCAGATGGATTCCCTCTTGAAATGGAAAGCCAAGCTTGGGCACCACTCCTGTGAGTTCGGTGCCATAAGCATCGCGAAGCCTAGACAAGGTCTGCTTCTGCCGACGCGTCCGCTCAGGATCATCCCCGTCACGCGGGTTGGCGACAACAAGCGAATGGCCTGAGTGTCTATAGCGTGGAATGAGCGGGCGCTGTCGGGCGAGAGATCTGACGAGCACGTCGTAGAGCAGGCCCATTGCCCAACTGTGTGCGACCGGATCGAGGTCGATCGTACCGGCGGAGGAAGCGCCAAATGAGACCAACGCATCCAGGATCTCCTGATCCCGGCCAAACGCCGCCAACTCGCGGCCAACTGTCGCGATTGCTGCCCGGCAATTCTTCTCCTTAAGCATCTCGCGAACTTCGGGGGATGTTGCCGCCCGATCCAACCGGATGCGCCGTGCGGCCCGCGGCATCGCTTCAATCAGCAAGGCGGAATAGCGCAGAACAGGAAATGGCCGGGCCTCTGCCGTCGGCAGCTGGACAGGCACTAAGCGTGGTGTTAGCCGTCCCTCCATCACGCGATCATAGAGTACCTGGGGCAGTTCTGTCGTCTTGATGATCTCGGCGGCCAGTTCATCGAACGTCGCACATTCGATCACCGCCACGTCGACACCGGCTGCATGAGCCTTGCTGAGGAATTCGGCGACCGCCGGCAACAGGCGCGAGGCTGAAGAAGCAACCCAATAAAGACCGTTCGGAAACGGAGACGGGGCGGCTAGGGCCGTGTTCAATGCCTCCAGGATCGAAGCGTCCCGTCCACTATAGCCCACGAACAGCATTCCGAAACGCTTGGCTGCCTCGACTAGAACATGGCGCATCCGTGCGTCCTGCTGCTCAAGCTCCGATCCCGTATTCTTGATCGCAATCGACTGATAGTCGCCGTGGAGCTTTGCGATCAGTGGCCAGTCGGATTCATCCAGGCAGCGCATCGCACGATCGGCGGAGTCGATCGCTGCCACGGTCGGTCGCCTCTGGTCTCCGATGGGCAGGATCGCGTTTGCCGCGAGAGCCGAGTCCTCCCCAAGCGGGTCGAAGTTCGTCGTGAAGACGCAATTGACCTTGCCTGCCGCCATCAGGCTTCCGAGCACCTTGTGGCCGAAGCATGGCGTGCCCTTGGAGATTGCATCATCGATATACTGTCGGCGATGCCGGGGCTGCGGATAGACCGCCTCGAAGGCTGCGGCATATTCGGTCGGGTCGCCATCTGGTGGCAGCAGCGATGTCTGTCGGAAGAAGGCATCGATCCGTTCGATCCAGATAGGATCTGCTGTGTCGATCTCCCGGCTTGATAGGTTCGTCTCGCGGCAGAAGATCTTTGCTTTGAAATCTCGGATCATTGCATAGCCGGTCGGAATCCCCGAGGCGGCCGATGCGCCAGCGCCCAGGAACCATGACACCAGGTTTGGCCGAAGAGCGAAAGCAGTCGCGAACTGGGCCGCGGTCATGATCGGAACGGAACTGATGGCACTTTTCCTTCAGCGAGAGTTTAGATGGGCGCTACTGCTTGAAGTGGTAGCGTAACTTCTTGATGCGACGATGGTCTAGCCGCAATTATCGAGTGCTTCGTGACGCTGCGAGGAGTTGTCACCACGACGATCGTCTTGGTTTTTGAAAAGGCGATGGGTTGTGCGGCGTGCGGAGCATGGCGCCAATTCCATCGGGGTCTTGTCGCGGTCAATGGTGAGTTGGATGATCAGTAGTGCCGTTCGACAAGGTGATTTTTTGCACACGTCCTTGTCCGGAAACACAAATCCACGTTGACAAACCTGCCCCCCTTGACGCAGATTCAAATCATCGCAGAGGTGCGCCCGGAGAGAGATCTCGCGGGCGCTTTTTCGTTTCTGGAGCCGGGCGGGAACGGCACCACCCATCCTCATATCTCCCGCGCGAACCAGCGGATGCGGCCGATGATGCGGATCTCGTCGGCCGTGCGCTCGTAGGCGGGGTAGAGCGAGTTGTCCGAGATCACCCGCACGGCTGGCGGGTCGCTGTTGGGGATGTGCTCGAGGCGCTTGGCGACCAGGCCCATACCGTCGTCGAGGACGAAGATGCCAGGCGGGCTGGGGAACTGGCGCGTCATGTCGACCAGCACGGCATCGCCGTCCTGCAGCGTGGGGACCATGCTGTCGCCTTCGACATGCATGATCCGGAGCTGTGACGGGCTGGCCTTCAGCTTGTGGCGGATCCACGACTGGCGGAAGTGATAGGCGCGGCCGGGCGTGTCGCCATCCTCGGTAACCACTGCGCCGCCGCCCATGGCGGGGCGGGGCGTGGCATGCGTGATCGCCACGAAGGTATCTTCGGGGGTCTCGGTGAAGGGGGAGGGGCCCTCGATCTCGCCGATGCCGTGGATCAGCCACTCGCGGTCCACCTTCAGTACGCGGGCTACATCGGCCAGCCGGTCGATGCTGGGGCGCGAGGAACGTCCGCGCAGGATGTCATAGACGAAGGAGCGGTTGACCCCGGCCATCTCGGCGACGTGGGCCGGTGCCAGGCCAAGCTGGTCCGAGCGGGCCCGCAGACGGTCGGCTAGGGTGTGATGTTCGGTCATCTTTTCCCCAAGGGGCTGTGGATAGGGTGGGATATGACAGGATTGAATTTGGATCGTCAAGCGGCTAGAACAAAAGCCAAACAGATTGCATTGGAATCGGGGACCCGGATGGAGATCGAGAAGGCGTATTTCACCTTGCCGGAAGTCCTCGCCCGGTGGTCGATGCCCGAGGTCGATCTGGTCTATCTGGCCGAGAACGACCAGCTGCGGCTGTCGGTCCGCATCCTGAACCTGCCCATCGAGTTTGGCGACTACGAGGAAACCGGCGATGGCCGCTGCTTCTCGATCCCCACGGAGCGGTCCTTGTTCAATGGGCTGCTGGACCTGCACGTCCAGGACGTCTTCCAGCTCTTTCGCAAGGGTGAGGTCAGCGTCACCCGCTTCCGGACCGCAAAGGCGGACTATGCCTGTTTCTACGGCTCACGCGAGAGCCTGACGATCCGCAAGCCAGATTTGATGCTAAGGCGCGAAGAACGCGACCGTTTCGAGGCGGCGACAGGCTTCGGCGGTGCCTCGGGCATGAAGACAGCGGGCGAGTTTCACGCCTCTGCCGACTATCAGAGCGTCCGCTGCCATGGCCGGGAGTTCCGGCTGGGTCCGATCCAGGCACAGGTCGTGCGGATCCTGCATGCGGCGGCCAAGCAGGGCGATCCGTGGCAGAGCGGCAAGGCAGTGCTTTCGCAGGCGGGGTCGCGCAGCCTCAAGATGGCCGACGTCTTCAAGTCCAAGAAGGACTGGCCGCTGCTCATCGAGTCGAACGGCCGTGGGGCCTATCGCCTTGCTGGCCTCTGAGTTGGACCCTCCGCGCGTCCCTGTTTGCTTCCCGCTGTGGGATGCACCGGGGGATGGAGGGGGATGGCGATCCCACCGTCATACGTTTCACCCCATGATTGAAATGGTCTGGCTGATCCCCCTCCGTATCCCACTCTGATCCCGACGACATCCCCGCGTCGCGCCGTGCATCTTCCTCCCAACGACACACCGGGAGAGGACGATGCAGACCAGAACCTGCCTGAACCAGACCGAACTTGCAGCACGCTGGAGCATTTCGGCGCGCACCCTTGAACGCTGGCGCTGGACCGGCGAGGGCCCGGCCTTCCTGAAGATCGGCGGCCGGGTGGTCTACCGGCTCGAGGATGTGCTGGCCTATGAGCAGGCCCGCCAGCGGCGAAGCACCGCAGATCGGGGCGCGGCATGATGGCCCGGCATTCCATCCTCCGCGCCACAGGCGTCGTGTCGATCTTCGGCGCGGCCGGACCAGCGCTCGACGAGGTCGGGCTTTCAGCCTGGATCGCGCAGGCCGCTCCCGGCGAGACATTGGTCTACCATCGCGGCTTTCTCGCGGTCGACGCGACCTCCGTCATCTCGAAGCTGCCTGCTGAACAGCAGCGCACCCTGCGCCTCGTGGCATCGGCCGCGCTGCGTGCCGCCGAGCATGGGCTTGTCCACCTCGTGCAGGCCCGGATCGGCCCCGACCAGTTCGCCTACATCGCCGTCGCCCGGGCCAGACCCCGCCAGGCCGGTCCTGCCTTTTCCATGCGCCTGCTCGAGGCCGCCTGACCCTATTCCCCATCACGGAGACCCCTCATGACGTTCCCGCAGAACACCCCCAGCATCGATCAGCTGATCAACCTGCCCGCTGGCGAGATCGCCCAGTTGCCCGTCGAGCTTCTGGCCGCCCTGCAGCGCGAGATCGACGCCACGGCCAAGCAGATGAAGGCCGTCACCGCGCGCTTTTCCACCGCGCTCGAGGTCCGCTATGCCGCCCGCGCCGCCGAGGCTCGCCGAGCTTGCGGCAAGGACACTGGTACCGTGCGCATTGTCGATGGCGATTTCACCGTGGTCGCCGACCTGCCGAAGCGTGTCGAATGGGACCAGGCCAAGCTCGCGGCGATGGTCGAGCGCATCCGCGCTGCAGGCGAGGATCCGGCCGAATACGTCGAGATCAGCTTCAAGGTGCCCGAGCGTGCCTATGTCGCCTGGCCCGAGGCGATCCGCCAGGGCTTCGAGCCCGCCCGCACCGTCAAGACCGGCACGCTGAAAATCGACCTCTTGCCGCAGGAGGATCGCGCGTGAGCCTGCCCATCATCACCGCCGATCAGCGGCTGGCCGAGCCGCGCGGCATCAAGGGCTGCATCTTCGGCAAGTCCGGCATCGGCAAGACCAGCCTGCTGTGGACGCTCGACCCGGCCCGCACGTTGTTCATCGACCTCGAGGCGGGCGATCTGGCCATCGAGGGCTGGCCGGGCGACAGCATCCGACCGCGCACATGGGCGGAATGCCGGGATTTCGCGGTGTTCATCGGCGGCGCAAATCCCAGCCTGCGCGACGAACAACCCTACAGCCCGGCGCACCACGCGGCCGTGTGCCAGAAGTTCGGGGACCCGACTGCCCTCGACCGCTACGACACAATTTTTGTCGACTCGATCACCGTGGCGGGGCGGCTCTGCTTCCAATGGTGCAAGGGCCAGCCCGAGGCGGTGTCGGAGAAGACCGGCAAGCCGGATGTGCGCGGGGCCTACGGGTTGCACGGGCGCGAGATGATCGCCTGGCTGACCCACCTCCAGCACACCCGGGGGCGCAACGTCTGGTTTGTGGGGATCCTCGACGAGAAGTTCGACGACTTCAACCGGCGCGTCTTCCAGCCGCAGATCGACGGATCGAAGACCGGGCTCGAGCTGCCGGGCATCGTCGACGAGGTGATCACCATGGCCGAGTTGAAGGCCGATGGTGGTGATCCCTACCGCGCCTTCGTCTGCCACACCATCAACCCCTGGGGCTTTCCGGCCAAGGATCGTTCCGGTCGCCTCGGCCCCGTGGAAGAACCGCATCTCGGCCGCCTGATGGAGAAGATCCGCGCCC
This sequence comes from Cereibacter ovatus, assembly GCF_900207575.1. Taxonomy (GTDB): domain Bacteria; phylum Pseudomonadota; class Alphaproteobacteria; order Rhodobacterales; family Rhodobacteraceae; genus Cereibacter_A; species Cereibacter_A ovatus. The sequence goes on along the minus strand of NZ_OAOQ01000020.1, from coordinate 55,524 downwards.
CCGGCACGCCCGCGCCAAGGCGCCTGACCTTCACGCCGCCCGCTGAGGGCGGGGCCGATCACCCCCATCCGCAATCCTGATCCGCAAAGGAGACACCCCCATGGGTTCCTGGAACGACTTCAACGACGCCCAGTCCAACACCAACCTCATCCCCAAGGGTACGCTGGCCAAGGTGCGCCTGACGATCCGCCCCGGCGGTTTCGACGACGCTTCGCAGGGCTGGACCGGGGGCTATGCCACCCGCGGCTCGACCGGTGCGGTGTACCTCAACGGCGAGTTCACCGTCACCGAGGGCCAGTATGCCCGGCGCAAGATCTTCACCCTGATCGGGCTTTACAGCCCGAAGGGACCGGATTGGGCGAACATGGGCCGCAGCATGATCCGCGGCATGCTGAACTCGGCGCGCGGGATTTCCGACAAGGACCAGTCCCCGCAAGCGCAGGCGGCGCGGCGGATCAACGGCCTTGGGGATCTGGACGGGATCGAGTTCCTGGCCCGGATCGATGTCGGCACCGATGCCACCGGTGATGACAAGAACGAAATCCGCAGCGCCGTGACGCCGGACCATCGCGACTATGCCCAGTACATGGGGCTCGCCGCGCAGCCCGGCTACCACCCGCCCGCGCAACCCGCGCCCCCGCCGCCGGTCCAGCAGCAACCTGCATCGCCGGTGCCGGGTCGCCCCTCCTGGGCGCAGTGAGGGCCTGACCCATGCGACTTCGCCCCCGTCAGAGCCTGTTTGTGGAGCGCAGCCTCGCTGCGCTCTGCGATCACGGCAACACCCTCAGCATCGCCTCGACCGGCTTCGGCAAGACCATCGCCCTGTCGGCGGTTGTCGCGAAGTCCCTCGAGGGCGGTGATGCCAAGGCCTGCATCCTGGCCCATCGCGATGAGCTGACCGCGCAGAACCGGGCGAAGTTCGGCCGGGTTGCGCCTGACATCACCACCTCCGTCGTCGATGCCGAGGCCAAGAGCTGGGCAGGGCGGGCGACTTTCGCAATGGTGCCGACGCTGTCGCGGCCGGCCAATCTGGCGGCGATGCCCGCGCTCGACCTCCTGGTCATCGACGAGGCGCATCATGCGGTCGCCGACAGTTATCGCCGGATCATCGATCATATCCGGGGCACGAACCCCGACTGCCGGATCTTCGGCGTCACGGCCACGCCCAACCGGGGCGACCGCAAAGGGCTACGCGAGATCTTCGACAATGTGGGCGACCAGGTGCGGCTGAGTGAACTGATCGCTTCCGGTCACCTTGTCCCACCCCGCACCTTCGTCATCGACGTGGGCGTGCAGGAGCAGCTGCGCGCCGTGCGCAAGAGCGCTGCCGATTACGACATGACCGAGGTTGCGCAGATCATGAACCGCGCGCCGGTGACGGATGAGGTCGTCAGGCACTGGCAGGAAAAGGCGAGCGAGCGGCCGACCGTAGTCTTCTGTTCCACCGTCGCCCATGCCGAAAACGTCGCCGCCGCCTTCAACGGCGCAGGTGTTTCGGCGGCTGTCATCCATGGTGATCTCGATGCTGGTACGCGCCGCCGGATCCTTGCAGCTTATGCCTCGGGCGAAATCCGCGTCATCGTCAACGTGGCGGTGCTGACCGAGGGCTGGGACCATCCGCCCACCTCCTGCGTCGTGCTGCTGCGGCCGAGTTCCTACAAATCGACCATGATCCAGATGGTTGGGCGTGGCCTGCGCACAGTGGATCCCGAGGAACACCCCGGTGTCGTGAAGACTGACTGCATCGTGCTGGATTTCGGGACATCGAGCCTGATCCACGGCACGCTGGAACAGGATGTCGATCTGGACGGCAAAACCGAGACAGGTGAAGCGCCGACGAAGACCTGCCCGGCCTGCGAGGCGGAAATCCCACTTGCCGCCATGGAATGCCCGCTCTGCGGCGAGGTGTTCGCCCGCGACGTCGAGGAGCCGGGTGAAGGCCAGGATGCCGTCCCGCTCTCGGGTTTCATCATGTCCGAGATCGACCTTCTTAAGCGGTCAAGTTTCGCATGGGTCGATCTCTTCGGCGATGACGCCGCGTTGATGGCCAACGGCTTCAATGCCTGGGGCGGGATCTTCTTCCTCGAGGGCCGCTGGCACGCTGTTGGTGGCGCGAAGGGCCGCGCGCCCCGGCTTCTGGGCGTGGGCGAGCGGACGGTCTGCCTCGCGCAGGCCGATGACTGGCTGAACGAATACGAGACCGACGAGAGCGCCTTCAAATCGAAGGGCTGGCTGAAGCAGGCCGCCACCGAAAAGCAGCTGCAATACCTGCCGCCCGAGTTCCGTCAGGACTATGGCCTGACCCGCTATCGCGCCTCGGCGCTGATGACCTTCGGCTTCAACAAGCGCGAAATCCGCCAGCTTGTCGGCCGCGCCAGCCCCGGCATCGGGGTGGCGGCGTGAATCATGCTGCGCATAGTGCACCCCCTCGCGAACTGGCCCGCCACTGGCACCCGCGCCTGCAACCTTGCGCCGTCTGCCTGCGTCCCGCGCAAGGCTTCGGCTTCTTCAATCCCGCCAAACCACGCCCCCGCAAGCATCGCTGGTTCTGCTCGATGCCCTGCCAGGCATGGTTCGCGGCCCGCCATCGCAAAGGACTGACCATGCAGGGAATGACCGACGAAGAGCGCGAGGCCATCGCGCTGGTGATGAAGCGTCTGGGCCAGACGATGGACCAGATCGGCTGGGACAAGCGGCTTCGCGATCTCACGGCGGCCGAGGTCACCGCTCTGATCGAGGAAGTGCTGGAGGGCTACGGCGCCGAGATGTCGCGCATCGCCGCCACGGCGGAGGTGCCGTTCTGATGCTGGACTACAATCACCGCCCCGGCATTGCTGAGCGCGTCAACGCTGCCATCGATGCCGCGTTGATCGCCGAGCGCGAGGCCACGCCACCCCGGACCTATCTCGGCGCATCCCGGCTGGGCCATGCCTGCGAGCGCGCGCTGCAGTTCGAATTCGCGGGCGCGCCCAAGGATGAGGGCGCGGATTTCGGCGGCCAGACGCTGCGGATCTTCGAGATCGGCCACCAGCTCGAGGATCTGGCCATCCGCTGGCTGCGCGCGGCCGAGCTCGACCTCTACACCCGCAAGGGCAACCGCCCTGATGGCGAGCAGTTCGGCTTTTCCGTCGCGAGCGGGCGCATCCGGGGCCACGTCGACGGGATCATCGCCGCGGCACCTGCGCCGCTGGGCATCGGCACTCCCGCGCTCTGGGAATGCAAGACAATGAACGCGAAGAACTGGCGGGCCTGCGTCAAGGACGGGGTTGCTGTCGCGAAGCCCGTCTATGCCGCGCAGATCGCGCTCTACCAGGCCTACATGGAAGGGACGGTCCCCGGCATATCGGCCCATCCGGCGCTGTTCACGGCGATCAACAAGGACACCGCCGAACTGCACCACGAGCTTGTGCCCTTCGATGCAGGGCTCGCGCAGCGCATGTCGGACCGGGGCGTCCGGATCCTGCAGGCGACCGATGCGGGCGAGCTGTTGCCTCGGATCGCCACCAATCGTGACTTCTTCGAATGCCGCTTCTGCCCATGGGCCGCGCGTTGCTGGGGGCTGCCCGGATGAGTGACGACAAGATCATCCACTTCAGCCCATGGCAGGATTTCAACGACGCCCCGGCGGCCGAAGATCCGTTTGGCGTTGAGCCCGACCCGGTCCAGATCGCGACGTTCCTCGATGTCGTGTTCGGCTGGTGCGAAGGCCAGATCCCGGTCCGGGGCTTCGTCGACATGGGGCAGGGCAAGGAGGGCCGGCCGCACAACGTCTGGATGGACGCTGATGCCACAGCGCCAGGCAAGCTCGCCACCTTCGCCAACTGGGCCTGGCGCGAAGGGGCCGCCGTCTATGTGATCCCCGGCACGGTCGCCGGGCCAGGCCAGGCCAAAGCCACCGAAGTCCTGCAAATGCAGGCTCTGGTCGTCGATCTCGACGCGGGTGACATCCCCGCCAAGCTCGCCCATCTGCTGCGCCATTTGGGTCAACCCACCCTGATCATCGAGAGCGGCGGGCGGACGCCCGAAGGTGCAGCCAAGCTCCATGTCTGGTGGAAGATGACCGAACCTGCCGAGGGGGCGGCGCTGGCCAGTCTTTGTCGTCTGCGGGGCGAGATTGCCCTGAAGGTCGGCGGCGACACGCATTTTCGGTCTGCGCATCAGCCGATCAGGGTGGCAGGCACCGTCTATCACAAGCATGGCAACCAGCGCTTGGTGCAAATCCGCGAGCACCACTCCGTCGAGGTCGATCTCGACGAGTTCGCAGAGCGCGTGTCCGAAATGCCGCCCTTGCCGGGGGCCGGGATGGTCGCCAGCGGCAGTGTCACCCCGGACAAGCCCCGCCTCGACGATGTCTTGGTGACCCCAGTGCGCGAGGGCGGGCAGGACGACTGGTCCCGTTTTGAGGGGGCATCGGCCGCGATCGGCCATTTCGTGCGCATGGTCCATGAAGGCCGGCTGTCGAAGGACGAGGGCTGGCAGGCGATCTGCGGCTACAACGCCGCCATGTTGCGGCCCTCCTGGCCGATCGAGCGCCTTCAGCGCGAGTCCGAGCGGCTCTGGGATCTGCATGTCCAGAAGAACGGGCCGCCGCTGGTCCGCCTCGATAGCGCAGCCCCGGCGCCCTGCGAAATGCCCACCTTCACACTCGGCGCGCTGCTGGACGATACCAGCCCGATGCCCGAGGACATCATCGCGCCCCGCGTGCTGACGCCGGGTGGCTTGCTGGTGCTGGGCGGTGCGCCGAAGGTCGGCAAGAGCGATCTGACGATCAGCTGGCTCGTGCACATGGCCGCCGGTCAGCCCTTCCTGGGCTTCACCCCGCCGCGCCCGCTGCGCGTGTTCTACCTTCAGGCGGAGATCCAGTATCACTACCTGCGCGAGCGGCTGGGGCAGATCTCGCTGCCTGCCAAGGTTCTGGCCGCCGCGCGCGACACCTTCGTGGCAACGCCCAAGCTGAAGCTGCTGCTCGATGCCGAGGGCAGCATTCGGGTGGCGCGCGCCATCCAGGCGGCGTTTCCGGATGCGGGACCGGACATCATCTGTATCGACCCGATCCGCAACCTCTTCGATGGTGGCCCGGATGGCGGCGGCGAAAACGACAATACCGCCATGATGTTCTTCCTCAAGGACCGGGTCGAGGTGCTGCGGGATTACATCAACCCCGCCTGCGGGGTGATACTGGTCCATCACACGCGAAAACTGGCGAAGCAGCAGCTGAAGGATGATCCGTTCCTCGCCCTGTCGGGGGCCAGCGCGCTCAGGGGCTTCTACAGCACCGGCCTGATCCTGCACCGGCCGGACGAGGACGCGCCAGAGCGCAAGCTCGAAATCGAGCTCAGGAATGGCCCTGCGCTGCCCTCGAAGCTGATCGACAAGGTTGGCGGCCAGTGGGTCGAGATCAACCCGATGAACGAGCGTCTGGTCCGCGCCGAGGTTGGCGCGAAATACGACGCCGAGCGCGTTCGCAAGCAGGAGGTAATCCTCTCCATTTTGCTCGAGGAGGCGGCCGAGGGGCGGCTCTACACCGCCAACCAGTTTGCAGAGGTCTTCGAAAACAAGGGCGGTCTGGGCGGCAAGGATGCCATCCGGGACCGGATCGCAGTGCAGGCCACCAAGGGCGCCGTCAAGTTTGTCCGCAACGCGGCGCCCTATGGCCTTGGGCCCTCACGCTCGCGCTTCGGCTACCTCTGCGTCGAGGGGATGGTCATGCCCATGGGCGGCGAGGAGGTCGATCCGGAGACCGGCGAAGTCAGCCCCGCTCGCGTTTCAGTGCTGCCAACCCATTACAAATCGCCCCAGACCGGCGCGCTTCTCGAGGTCGAAAACCCGCATGTCTGGGTCTATCCGGAGGGGGAACGGCAATGATTGCCCCCGATACCTGCTTTGCGCGGCAATGCGCAGGGACCAGTTTGAACCAGATGGGCCCCGCTGCCGAGACTGCCTCGCCATTCACACGCAGGACCACGCAGGGTCCAGTTGTGACCAGTTTCGGCCCGCTTCCGAAACTGCCCCTGCAGGATTGCGCGGATGGCGCAATCGCTACGCTGCAATCAGTTTCGGCAGGATCGACCGAAACCCACCTCCCGAAACTGGAATTCCCGTTTCCTGTCAGTGTCTTGATCGGTGTTCCAAGTTTCGGGGGTGAAACCACCCCCTACGGGGGTGGGGGAGAACGCCGCAGGCGGGTTCTCCCTCGCCCACCCCCAGGGGTTTCGCGCGCGAGGCCTGTCGTGGGTCCGTTCACGCCGAGTTCCAAATCCACCGTCACCTTCAAGCCCTACGCAGCCAACCAGAAGAGGAGACCATCCATGGCTGACCTGTCCTTCGCCACCCAACCCCATGTGGCCATCCCCGATCTGCCGACCGCCGTCAGGTCAGGCCGCACCCTGTTGGCCCTCGACCTTGGCACCACGACGGGATGGGCGCTGCATGGCCTTGATGGGCTGATCACCAGCGGCACCGTCTCCTTCCGTCCCGGTCGCTTCGCTGGCGGTGGCATGCGCTATCTGCGGTTCACCAACTGGCTGGGCGAGCTGGATCGTCTGTCCGGGCCCATCGCATCCATCTGGTTCGAAGAGGTCCGTCGCCACGCCGCAACCGACGCCGCCCATGTCTATGGCGGGCTGATGGCCACGCTGACCGCATGGGCGGAACTGCGCGGCGTGCCCTACGAGGGTGTCCCGGTCGGCACCATCAAGCGCCACGCCACTGGCAAGGGCAACGCCGACAAGGCGGCGATGATTGCCGCCGCCCGGGCGCGGGGGTTCAGCCCTGCCGATGACAACGAAGCGGATGCGATCGCGATCCTGATCTGGGCGCTCGAGACCAAGGGGGGCCTGCAATGAAGGGTATGCGTTTTGCACCGAAGGGGTATGGCGGCCGTCGCCGGAATCCCGATGAGGTCAAGCGTGATGGCTGGCGCGAACAGCGCGTGTTGGCCGTCGCCCTCGACGATCACCGCCTGACCTGGCCCGAACGGGAACTGGTGCGCCAGCTGGGGGAGAAGCTTTATGGCCCAGCTGCGACTGGGCGGGAGGTGCATCGATGACCGTCTGGACCCCCGCGCTGGTCGAGGAACGGCTGGCCGAAGCCGCTTTCGTCCTGAAGCGTCTGCCCGAGCCACGCAGGCAAGGCTACTTCAGCACCTGGCCTGCGGTCCTGCACAGCTTTGGCGACAAGGTCGGGCAGGAACCCAAACCGATGCGCGTGCTGCCATCGCCGCAGGCGATCAGCCGCATGGAGGAAACGCTGACCTGGACCGCCTGCCTCGAGCCCGTGGACGGTCGCATCGTCTGGATGAAAGCCCATGGCGAGCGGTGGAAGGAGATATGTTGGTCCGCAGGGCTGCACCGGTCGGCCGCGCATCAGCACTGGCAATTCGGCCTCGCGGTGATCGCGCTCACCCTCAACAAGCGGCGGTTCAACCGCAACCTGTCGAAGCAGAGGGTGATCGACCTAGCCAGTGACGCGTAACCCTGCGTTCCAGATAGAAAATTGTCCGGCGGACAGTTTTCGAAGGGACAGAAAGCCCTCTCCCGGGCTAGAAAGTTGATATGCTCGGGAGAGGAGCGCGCGGGGCAGGGGGCCACTGGCTTCCGGTATCCAGCGAGAGTCCGGTCGGGGTCCAGCCCCGGCGAGGTGGCGGTTCCTTCCGGGCGATATTCGTATGCTGGCGGGCGAAGCGCGGCACATCGCCAGCGACAGGGCCGGATTTTTGGGAAGCCACCCGGAAGCTGGATCCATCTGACCTTACGCAAACACCAATGAACGCTGGCCCTTGGGCTGGATACCCCGGACGCAGCTGGACCCCGCGTGGAGTCCAGTGCGGCATCCGGTGTCCAGAATCCGGCCAGCATCCACCATCACATCGGAACCCACCCGACCATGACGCTGAGCTTCGCCCCTGATCGGATCGAGACCTGGTCGCTGTCGCGCCTCCAGCCCTACGCGAGGAACGCGAAGGCGCATGGCGCGGACCAGGTCGCGAAGATTGCCGCCAGCATGGCCGAGTTCGGCTGGACTGTGCCCTGCCTCGTGGCCGAGGATGGCGAGTTGATCGCGGGCCATGGCCGGGTGCTGGCCGCGACGCAACTAGGGCTGACGGAAGCACCGGTGATCGTGTTGGGGCACCTGACCGAGGCGCAGCGGCGGGCGTACCGCATCGCGGACAACAAGCTGACCGAACTCGGCAGTTGGGACGAGGCGCTGCTGTCGGCAGAACTGAATGACCTCTTGGCCGAGGATTTCGACTTGTCCCTTGTCGGCTTCTCCGACGGCGAGTTGGACAAGCTCTTGGCCTTCGTGCCGGAGGCGGACGGTGAAGAAGGTGGCGCCGGGGGCTCAGTGCCGCCGGTGACCATCCCCGAACCCCCGCGCAATCCGGCCTCGCGGACCGGCGATCTCTGGATCCTCGGCGACCACCGCCTGCTTTGCGGTAACAGCACCAGTGCTGCTGATGTGCGCTGCCTGATGAATGGCGAGCGGGCGATCCTGTTCGCGACCGATCCGCCGTATCTGGTGGATTACGATGGCTCGAACCATCCGACGCGGAACAAGGACTGGTCCGCGTCCTACGGCACGACCTGGGACGACAGTTCGCAGGGCGCGGAGCTCTACGACGGCTTCATCGCCGCCGCCGTCGCCGAGGCGATCGCCGAGGACGCTGCCTGGTACTGCTGGCACGCCTCGCGCCGCCAGGCGATGCTGGAGGCCTGCTGGGAAAAGGCAGGTGCCTTCGTCCATCAGCAGATCATCTGGGTGAAGGACCGCGGGGTGCTGACCCGGTCGCATTATCTCTGGAAGCACGAGCCTTGCTTCATGGGCTGGCGCCGCCCGAACCGCCCGCCGAAGGTGGCCGAGGAAACGCTGCCATCGACATGGGCGTTGCCGAGTTTCGCCAAGGACGAGCGCCCCGACCACCCGACGCCAAAGCCGCTCGACGCCTTCGGCATTCCGATGCGCCAGCATGTGGTGCGGGGCGGCCTTTGCTACGAGCCGTTCTCAGGTTCGGGCTCGCAGATCATGGCGGGTGAAGCGAATGGCCGCCGCGTCTTCGCGATGGAGATCAGTCCCGCCTATGTCGATGTCGCGGTCGAGCGCTGGCAGGCCGAGACCGGCCGCGACGCGATCCTCGACGGCGACGGCCGGACCTTCGCGCAGGTAAGGACCGAGCGGCTGGGCGACGACGCCGACGCCCCGGCCGATGCCCCGGCAACGGACGCCGAACCCGCGCGAAAGCGCCAGACCGCCGCGTGACATGCATGACCTGGCTTTACCTTCCTCCGGATGCGCTTCCGGAGCCGGAGACGCATGCCTCTTCGGCCTCTCCCTCTGCTCCGGCGCAGGTGGTCTCGACCTTGGGCTCACCATCGCTATCCCCGGATATCGTGCTGTGGGCCATGTCGAACGGGAAACCTTCGCCGCAGCCACTCTCGTGGCGCGGATGGAAGACGCGTCCCTGGATCAGGCTGTTGTCTGGGACGACGTTGGAACCTTCGACGGCCGCCCGTGGCGCGGCGCGGTGGACATCATCACTGCGGGCTATCCGTGCCAGCCATTCTCGGTCGCGGGCAAGCGCCGGGGTGCCGACGACCCGCGGCACCTCTGGCCCCATGTCGCCCGCATCATCGGCGAGGTCGAGCCGCCATTCGTGTTTCTCGAGAATGTCGCCCATCATCTCCGCCTCGGCTTCCCCGAAGTCGCCAGCGGACTGGTCGGCATGGGCTACAAGCTTGCGGCAGGCCTCTTCACGGCGGCGGAAGTCGGCGCGCCCCACAGGCGCGAGCGGCTGTTCATCCTCGCCATACGCGAGGGCGACGAGCTGGCCGACCCCGCGCGCCTGCTCTGGGACCCGGTCGAGTGGCGGGAACCGGACGGAGCTGCTGCGGCTCTGGCCGACGCCCCGCGCCAGCGCCAACGAAAACCGGCAGACGAAACCGACGCCGTCGCAGGCAGCGGGCCAGCACGGGATGAATCTCGCGACGACGGCCGCGATGTGGCCCACGCCGCAGATCGACAGCTTTCGAAGCCGGGGCGGCGACAGGCGCGACGAGAAAGGTCTCGACCGGATGGCGCGGGATTGGCCAACGCCGATGGCGACGGACGGCAACAAGCCGAGTGCCGGCAATCGGAAGACAGCCGATCTGACCCATGCCAGTCAGATGTGGATGACGCCGACGGCACGCGATCACAAGGACGGGGCGACGACACTCGCGAACACGCCGGTCAACGGACTGCTTGGCCGCCAGGTCCTGGTGACGCCGACGGCTGGGCCGAATACCTCCGACGTGCGCCGAACCTTGAACCCGCTGTTCGTCGAGGCGCTGATGGGCTGGCCCACCGGGTGGACCGGCTTCGGCTCTGTGGCAATGGAGTGGTCCCGCTGGTTGCGGCGCATGCGCTGCGAACTCTGGCGGCTGAACTGCTGGCCGATGGATGAGGTGCAGGTATGACCACATGGACGATCCATGAAGTCGCTGCTGCCTGCGCCGTGACGACCGGTGAAATCAGCCAGTGGATCTCGCGCGGGCACTTCAGACCCTCTGTGGCGGTTCGATCCGGTGAGCAAAGACGGTTCGACTGGCGCGATCTCGCATGCCTCGCGGTGATGGGCACCCTGCGCAAGCAGGCGCTAACGATGAAAGCGGTATCGCTGCTGACTGACAGGCTCCGGGACGATCTCACCGGAATGGCCTCCGTCTCTGAACTTTCCGGTCGGTTTCTGTTCACGGACTGTGCAGAGAACCAGTCTGATCAAGCGGTCGGGCTGGTCACCGAAGCGGAGATCTTCGCCGCGCTGAAGCAGAATGCGCGGACGGTCATCATCGTGGATGTCGCAGCCGCGTATCGCGATGCCGAAACCACGCTTCCCATCACAGCCCTGAAGGGAGGGATCGAGCATTGCAGCAGAAACGTGTCGCCTCTCTGATCGAGGCGGCGACCAATGCCATCGTCGGCTACGGGTTGGCAATCGCGACGCAGATTGCGGTGTTCCCCTGGTTCGGCCTTGAGACCGGGCTGACTGAACACCTCACGATAGGTCTCGTCTTTGTCGGCGTCTCCCTCGTCCGTGGCTGCCTCCTGCGGCGGCTGTTCGAACGGATCAGGGTTGCCAATCGCTCCGGCTACCATGGCGGACGTGAAGAACCCGCACAGCACCGTCGATGACGGCATAGTAGATCCGCCAGCGCGTCGCCTTTCCATACAGCGCGCGGCGGACGGCAACATCGAATTCACGCGACTCCGTGGCAATCGGATGCGCTTCCGGCATCGCGCCGAGGGCGAGGATCGTGTCGCGGATGCCTGCCAGCCATTCATCCGCCGCCCTCGGGTTGCGATCCCGCAGGTAGGTCCATGACGTTGTCAGATCATCCGCCGCGTTCGGTGTAATGATCACCGGGAGAGGGGAAGTCATTTCGTCTGGGCGAGGCCGTCGAAGAACGTACCTGCGTCGGTGCCTTCACCCGCACGGGCCTGCGTCAGACCCTTGCGGATCCCCGCGACCGTTTCGGCATAGTCGAGCTGGTCTTGCATTTCTTGCCACGCGGCGGCATCCATCACGACAACGGAAGGCTTGCCGTTCACAGTCAGGATCTGCGGCCGACCGGTTTCCTTGATCTGCGCGATCAGACGCGCCGAATCCCGCTTGAACTCGGTCAGCGGGCTGATGTCCTTGGTGATGTTCATGACTGGCCTCCCGGCGCGCATCGAATTAGGTGCGAATATAGCTCCTTTTCCGATGCGCGTCGAGGGCTGCAGCACTTACTTCAGGGCGTAGACCCGCCCACGGCCTTCGACCTTCTCGGAGGTCACCTCGAGCCCGAGCTTCTTCTTCAGGGGGCCTGCCATGGCCCCTCGGACCGTGTGGGCCTCCCACTCGAGCGCGGCGGCGATCTCCGCGATGGTGGCGCCGCCCGGCGCGCGCAACATTTCGATCAGGGCGTCCTGCTTGGTGCCTTTCCTGCGCAGGACCGGTGCGGTGGCGACTTCGGCTGGTGTCGTGGTGGCCTCCGGCTCGGTGATCCCGAGCGTGGTCTGTGCCAGCGGCGTTGTGCGCAGGGTGATCGGGCCGCGCTCCTCGTCGTGCCGCCAGACAGTGTTGAGGTCGCTGGCGGGGATTTCCTCGATCAGCCCGAGCCTCAGGAGGCTCTTGCAGACATTGCCGACGGCGCCGCCCTTCAGCTTGGTGGTGACGGGAAAGACCGCGCCATCGTCGCGCGCGCAGGCCGCCGAGAGGACAACGGCTTGGGTATCGGTCAGCTGGATCTGGGGCATGGGGTCGTCTCCTTGATCGGGGCCGCGACCGTCGCGGCTCTCCTACGACCCAAAGCCGCGCTGGGCGCGCGGCGAGAGTCCTTGCGTTGCAGTTGGTCAGACGGCGTGCTCGCCTTCCCTGAAGGCGCTGTCGCTGATCTCGCGCAGGCGGTCGCGGTAGTGGTTCAGGGTGCCGACGTGGCCCCAGTTGATCTCGTCGGGGCTGGTCTCGAAGTGATCGGCGCTCAGGGCGGCGAGCCGCTCCAGCATCGCGTCGATCTCGGTCTTCGCGGCTATGAAGGCGTCGAGGGCTTTGTTCGACCGCTCCCTCGAACCGGTGGCGGGAGCGGTCTCACTGTCAGTGGCGCGGCGGGTCATTCTGGTGGCTCCGAAGTGAGTTGCATCGTTTCGTTGGAGACACGTTCGCTCTGTCCGCGATGCTTATCAACGAGATAAGAACTTGATCTTGAATGATAATCGGAGCCGTCGATGCAGGGCATGAGCGAGCGCCAGTACGCCGCGCATGTCGGGCTGTCGCGGGGCGCGATCCAGAAGGCCAAGGCCGCTGAGCGTCTGGTTCTCTATCCCGACGGCAGCATCAACGCGGCCGCCAGCGACGCACGCCGGGCGGAAACCACGGACCCCTCGAAGACCCGGAAGCCGCCCGAACCGAAGCTGAAGCCCGTTCCCGAGGCGGCGGTGGCCGCCGTCGGCGACACGCTGCGCGAACAGGGGCTGGCGGTCCCGGCCGTCGGCGGCGGGACGACCTTCCTGCAGGCCAAGACCGCGAACGAGGTGCTGAAGGCCCAGGAACGGCGCATCCGGCTACAGAAGCTGAAGGGGGAGTTGATCGAGCGGGCCCGGGCGCTGTCGCTGGTGTTCCGGCTGGCGCGGGAGGTGCGGGACGCGTGGGTGAACTGGCCCGCGCGCGCGGCGGCGCTGATGGCGGCCGATCTGGGCGTCGAGCCAGCCGCGATGCAGAAGGTCCTTGAGAAACATGTCCGTGCCCACCTCGACGAACTCGCCGAGGTCCGGCCTGACTTCCGGTGATGATGAGGGCCTGACCGACTTCGACGGCGCAGCAGAAATCCTGCGCACCTGGGGTGCAGGGCTGACGCCCGACCCGGACCTGACCGTTTCGCAATGGGCCGACAAGCACCGGATGCTGTCGGGCCGCGCCTCAGCCGAACCGGGGCGCTATCGCACAGGTCGTACGCCTTACATGCGCGAGATCATGGACCGGCTGTCGCCCGGCGATCCCACGCAACGGATCGTGTTCATGAAGGCCGCGCAGGTCGGCGCGACCGAGGCGGGCAACAACTGGATCGGGTTCGCCATCCACCAGGCGCCGGGGCCGATGCTCGCGGTCCAGCCGACGGTCGAACTGGCTAAGCGCAACTCGCGCCAGCGGATCGATCCGCTGATCGACGAGAGCCCGGAACTGCGGGAACGGGTCAAACCGGCCCGGTCCCGCGACGCGGGCAACACGATGCTGTCGAAGGAGTTCGCGGGCGGCATCCTGATCATGACGGGCGCGAACTCGGCGGTCGGACTGCGCTCGACCCCGGCGCGGTACATCTTCCTCGACGAGGTCGACGCCTATCCGGCCTCGGCCGACGAGGAAGGCGACCCGGTGACGCTGGCCGAGGCGCGGTCGCTGACCTTCGCCCACCGGCGCAAGGTGCTGCTGGTCTCGACGCCCACCATCCGGGGGCTGAGCCGGATCGAGCGCGAATATGAGGCGAGCGACCAGAGGCGATTCTTCGTGCCGTGCCCGCATTGCGGCGCGATGCAATGGCTGAAGTTCGACCGGCTGCGTTGGGAGAAGGGCCGCCCGGAGACGGCGGAATATCACTGCGAGGGCTGCGACGCGGCAATCGCGGAGCACCACAAGACGGCGATGCTGGAAGGCGGCGAATGGCGGGCGACCGCCACAGCCGCCGATCCGACCACGGTCGGGTATCACCTCTCGGCGCTCTATTCGCCGGTGGGCTGGCTCAGCTGGACCCGCATCGCCCGTGGCTGGGACGCGGCCCAAGGGTCGGACGAGGCGATCAAGGCATTCCGCAACACGATCCTCGGCGAGAGCTGGGTCGAGAGCGGCGAAGCCCCGGACTGGCAGCGGCTCTACGACCGCCGCGAGCGCTGGACATCCGGCTCGGTGCCTGCGGGCGGGCTGTTCCTGACGGCCGGGGCCGATGTGCAGAAGGACCGGATCGAGGTCGATGTCTGGGCCTGGGGTCGCGGACTGGAAAGCTGGCTTGTCGATCATGTCGTGATCGAGGGCGGGCCTGATCGGCATGATGCATGGTCGGAACTGTCGGCGCTGCTGGAAAGGTCCTGGCCGCACGAACGCGGCGCGCACCTGCGCATCGCACGGCTCGCCATCGACACCGGCTACGAGGCTCCGGCAGTCTATTCCTGGTCGCGGGCGCAAGGGTTTGGGCAGGTGTCGCCGGTGAAAGGCGTCGAGGGGTTCAACCGTTCGAGCCCGGTATCGGGGCCGACATTCGTCGATGCGACCGAGGGCGGCAAACGTCTGCGGCGCGGGGCGCGACTCTGGACCGTGGCGGTCTCGACCTTCAAGGCCGAGACTTACCGCTTCCTGCGGCTGGCGCGCCCGACCGAGGAGGACATCGCCGACGGGGCGGCGTTCCCGCCCGGCTCGGTCCACCTGCCGCACTGGGTCGAGAACGAATGGCTGAAGCAGTTCGTGGCCGAACAGCTGGTGACGGTGCGCACGAAGCGCGGCTTCGCCCGGCTGGAATGGCAGAAGCTGCGCGAGCGCAACGAGGCGCTGGACTGCCGGGTCTATGCCCGCGCCGCCGCCTGGATCGCGGGCGCGGATCGCTGGACCGACGAGAAATGGCGCGATCTCGAGGATCAACTCGGGGCGGCGCCAACGGAAATCGATGGCGCGGGGCGGGTCAACCGGCCGCAAGCCGCACCCCAGGGAAAACGGCAGTCGGACTGGCTTGGCCGACGCGGAGGATGGTTCTGACAGTGAGGACCGGTCCGCGCAGCGGATGCGAGGCTCCGGTGGAGCGTCGCAAGGGAACGAACGCACCGAGCGGGAGCGAAGGGCATGGACTGGACGGAAACCGAACTCGCAGCACTCCGCCGCGCCTATGCCAGCGGCACGACCCGGGTCAGCTATGATGGAAAATCCGTCGACTACGGGTCGGCAGAGGATCTGCTGACGCGCATCCGCACCATCGAGCGGGCCATTGCTGGGACCACGCGGCCGCTCCCGGTCGCCGGGTTGGCGGGCTTCAGCCGCGGAGATCGCTGATGCCCGCGAACTGGTTCGATCACGCTATCGCGACGGTCGCCCCTCGGGCTGCCGCCCGTCGCGTGCTGGCGCGACAGGCATTCGAGACCGTGACGCGGGGCTATGACGGGGCCGCGAAGGGCCGGCGCACGGACGGCTGGCGCGCACCGGGATCCTCGGCCGACACCGAGATTGGCGTTGCCGGGGCGCTCTTGCGCGACCGGATGCGGGATCTGGTACGCAACAACCCGCATGCGGCCAAGGCCGTGGCGGTGCTGGTCAACAACATCATCGGCGCAGGGATCATGCCGCGCGCTGCCAGTGGCGACGACAAACTGGACCGCAAGGTTGACGCGCTGTTCGCCCGCTGGACAGCGAACTGCGACGCCGACGGCCAGCTGGATTTCTACGGGCTGCAGACGCTGATCTGCCGTGAAATGATCGAAGCGGGCGAGGTTCTGGTGCGCCGCAGGCTGCGGCGTTCCTCGGACGGACTGGCCGTGCCGCTGCAATTGCAGGTGCTGGAGGCCGACTTCCTCGACGCCACGAAATCCGGCGCGCTCGGCGCAGGACGCCTTGTGCAGGGGATCGAGTTCGACCCGGTCGGCAGGCGCCGGGCCTACTGGCTGCATGCCGAGCATCCGGGCGACGCCTACGGCGCCTTGCAGAACGGGCTGCAGAGCCGCCCAGTGCCAGCGACCGAGATCGCCCATGTCTACGAGAAGCAGCGCACGCAGGCGCGCGGCGTTCCCTGGGGCGCGCCAGTGATCCGCAGCTTGCGCGATCTCGACGATTACGAAGTCGCGGAACTGGTCCGGAAGAAGACTGAGGCCTGCGTCACCGCCATCGTCTTCGGCGACGACGAGGCGCAGCAGGGTATCGCGCCCTCCGTGATCGATGCCGACGGCAACCGGGTCGAACAGTTCGAGCCGGGCCTGATTGCCTATGCGCGCGGCGGCAAGGACATCCGGTTCAACCAGCCTTCGGCCACAGGCGGCTACGGCGAATACAAGCGGGCGAGCCTGCACACGATCTCGGCCGGGTTCCGGGTGCCCTACGAGCTGCTGACCGGGGACCTGAGCCAGGTCAACTATTCCTCGATCAGGGCCGGGCTCGTGGAGTTCCGCCGCCAGATCGATGCCGTCCAATGGCAGCTCTTCATCCCGATGCTCTGCGCACCGGTCTGGCGCTGGTTCACCGAGGCTGCATGGGCAGCGGGGCAGATCCCGACGCCCGACGTGCCGGTGGAATGGTCGCCGCCGAAGTTCGACGCCGTTGATCCCTACAAGGACGCGATGGCCGACCTGCTGGCGATCCGAACAGGCACGATGACGCTGGCGCAGGCCATCGCCCGGCAGGGTCACAACCCGGACGCGGTGCTGGCAGAAATCGCCGCGACCAACGCCAAGCTCGATGGCCTCGGCCTCGTGCTCGACAGCGATCCGCGCCGCGTCACCAAGACCGGCAGCGCGCAGGCGGGCGATCCGACCGGCGAGCCGACCAGCGAACCGGCCCCCCCCGCATCCGAACCAGAGAAGGAATAGGGCCATGCCCGAGACCATCATGGCGGCTCCGGTCGCCCTGCCGATGCAGCTGCGGCGCGCGCCCATCTTGCCCGCGACCGTCAACACCGATGCCCGCTCCGTCGACGTGGTCTTCACCACCGGCGCGGCCGTTCGGCGGCGACGCTGGACCGGCTGGGACACCTCCGTGCCCTTCGACGAGATCCTCGAGGTCAGCGACCGCGCAGTGGACCTGACGCGCCTCAATGCCGGGGCTCCGGCGCTCGACAGCCATTCGGTCTGGTCATCGCATTCGCAAGTGGGCGTCGTCGAACGCGCCTGGATCGAGGGCAAGGAAGGCAAGGCGACCATCCGTTTCCCGCGCGAGGGGCTGGATCAGGCCGCCGACCGCATGTTCGGCCTGATCAGCGATGGCATCATCCGCAACGTCTCGGTCGGCTATTCCATCGAGCGGGTAAAGGTCGTCGAGCCCGCCGCCAAAGGCGAGGTCGAGCAGCGCATCGTCGAGCGCTGGACCCCGCTCGAGGTCAGCTTCGTGACCGTCCCCGCCGATCCCCACGCGCAGGTGCGCGTCTCGGATCAGGCCAGTTATCCCGTCGAGATCGTCGACACCCGCATGCAAAAGGAGGCATCCATGCCTGAGAGCACGACCACCGTGGCCGGGGATGTCCCCGCCTTTACCGAGACCCGCCAGCAGCCCGTCGCGGCCCCGGCACAGCTCGAACCGACCGCCGCGCGCATGCCGGAACCGGCGCCCGCGCCCGACACCGAAGCCATCGCAACCCGCGCCCGCGAGGCCGAGCGCGACCGCGTCTCCACCATCTACGATCTGACCGGCCGCCTGAACCTCGAGCGCAGCTTCGCCGAGGATCTGGTCAAGCGCGGCGTCAGCGTTGACGAATCCCGCCGCCTGATCCTCGATCAGGTTGCGGCCAAGTCGGATGAGACCCGCACCTTCCCGCATGTCTCGGTCCCCCTCGGCGGCCGGGACGAACGCATCACCCGCCGCGACGCGGTGGCCAATGCGCTCCTGCACCGCTACAGCCCGACGCTCTTCCCGCTGGAGGATGCCGCCCGCCAGTACCGCGGCATGACACTGCTGGAACTGGCCCGCGAAAGCCTCGGTAATGCCGGGGTCAACACGCGCGGCCTGTCGCGCGACGAGGTGGCTACGCGGGCCCTGCACTCGACCTCGGACTTCCCCGAGATCCTGTCGGCGGTGACCAACAAGACCCTGCGGCAGGCCTATGACGCCTATCCCCGCACCTTCTCGCTCTTCTGCCGCCAGGTGCTGGCGACCGACTTCAAGTCCATGCACCGCGTCCAGCTCGGCGAAGCGCCGCAGCTTCTGGAAGTGGGCGAAAGCGGTGAGTTCAAGCGCGGAACACTCGGCGAGAGCAAGGAGAGCTACAAGGTCAAGACCTATGGCCGGGTCGTGGCGATCACTCGGCAGGTGCTGATCAACGACGATCTCGACGCCTTCACCCGGATCCCTGCGATGTACGGCAACTCCATCGCCCAGCTGGAAAGCGACGTCGTCTGGGGCATCATCACCGCCAACCCGGCGATGGCTGACGGCAATGCGCTCTTCCACACGACGCACAAGAACCTCGCCGCGACTGGCGCTGCGATGGACGTGGCCAGTGTCGGTGCCGCGCGGGCGGCGATGGCGCTGCAGACCGGGCTCGACAAGAAGACGGTGCTGAACATCCGGCCCGCCTTCCTGATCGTCCCCGCGGCCCTCGAACTGAAGGCCGAGCAGCTGGTGGCCCAGAACCTCGTGCCCGCCGACAGCGCCAAGGTGGTGCCGCAGTCGATCCGGACGCTCTCGCCGATCAGCGAGCCGCGTCTCGACGCGGCCAGCGCCACCTCCTGGTATCTGGCGGCCTCGCCCAACCAGATCGACACCATCGAGTATGCCTATCTCGAGGGCCAGCAGGGCGCCTACATCGAGACGCGCAACGGCTTCGACGTCGACGGGGTCGAGATCAAGTGCCGCCTCGACTTCGGCGCCAAGGCCATCGACTGGCGCGGCCTCTACAAGAACCCGGGCGCGTAAGGTCAGAACAACCCGTAGAGGTCGCGCCGCCCGTGCACGGCGCGGACGATCTCGATGTCGTCGCCGTCGATGCGGTACAGGAGCAGGTAGGACCCGCTGACCAGATAGCGCAGCCCGGGGCGGATATCGTCCCGGGCGGGGCCCATCTGCGGGTTATCCGCCAGGTGGCTGGCGACCTCGTCCAGCCGGTCGAGAACGCGGTCTGCGGCAGTCGGATCGTCCTCGGCGATATGCGTCCAGATCTCGATCAGGTCGTCGCGGGCCGCCCGCGTGAAGAACACTTGCGGCATGAAGGGTCAGGCCAGGCTGCGGCGGCTGCGTGCCTCGCGCTTGATATCTGCCATCGTCGTGCCGGGCTCGGCGCGGCCGCTGGCGATCCCGGCATCCCAGAGGTCACCCACGACCCGACGGGCCCGCCACTCGCGCAGCGCCTCGCGGACCACCTCGCTCGACGAGGCATAGGCCCCGCTGCCCACGGCTTCCTGCAAGAGGGCCGCGTGCTCTTCGGTGATGGAAATGCTGATCTTTCCGGCCATGTCCGATCCTCCTGCCGCAAAGGTAGGAAAAATTCGCACTCCTTGCAACCACGATCCAGAGGGGAACCCCCATGAAAACCTACGTCCAGCCCGGCAACACCATCACCTTGACTGCGCCCTATGCCGTCGCATCGGGCGATGGCCTGCTCGTCGGCTCCATCTTCGGCGTGGCTTCAGGCACCGCCGCCCTCGGCGAAACCGTCGAGGCCGCGCTCGTGGGCGTCTACGAGCTGAAGAAGCTCGGCTCGCAAGCTTGGGCCGTGGGCGACCGCATCTACTGGGACAACACCGCCCGCCAGACCACCAAGGTCACCACCTCGAACACGCTGATTGGCGTGGCGACCGAGGTGGTGGCGGGTGGCGCGGGCGATGTGGTCGGCCGGGTGCGGCTGAACGGCACCTTCTGATGAGCGCCTTTGCCGCCGCCGTCGGCGCGCTCTTCGCCGATCCGAACATCGGGCGGGATGCGGTCTACATCGCCAATGGCGGCGCGCCGGTCCTGGTGCGCGTCGTCGCTCGGCGTGCCGATGCGGTCATCGACTTCGGCGACGCGCGGCTCTGGTCCGAGACCACCCGCATCGACCTGCGGGTGACCGAGGTTCTAGCCCCGCGCCCCGGCGACCGCATCGAGATCGACGGCGACGCCTTTCTCATCCAGGGCGAGCCCGTCCGCGACCGCGAGCGGCTGGTCTGGACCGTCGACCTGCGCCCGGCGTGACCGCGATGAAACTGAAGCTCGACATTGATCCCGATATCGTCGCGATGATGGCGGCCGAGGTTGCGGCGGGCGAGCGGGCCGTCTCGGCCGCGATCCGCGAGGCTGGGACCGGCCTGAAGGTGGCGTGGCGGCTGCAGATCACCGGCGCGGGCCTCGGGCCCCGGCTCGCCCGCACCATCCGGTCGGAGCAGTTCCCCAAGGCCACGCCCAGCCTGAACGCGGCGGCCGTGGTCTGGTCCAATGCACCGGTCATTGTCGGCGCCCACGATACCGGCCCGCTGATCCGCTCGAAGAACGGCCTCTGGCTGGCGATCCCCACGCCCGCTGCAGTCAAGTCCCTGCGCGGCGGCCGGATCACGCCCGGCGAATGGGAGCGCCGCACCGGCCTGCGTCTGCGGTTCATCTATCGCCGCAGGGGCCCGAGCCTTCTGGTGACCGAGGGGCGGTTGAACACGAAGGGCCGCGCCGTGGCGTCCAGGTCGAAGACCGGCCGGGGCCTCGTGACCGCGCCAATCTTCCTGCTGGTGCCGCAGGTCAAGCTGCCGAAACGGCTGGATCTGGCGCGGGATGCGGAGCGGGCGCATGACGCCGTGCCGGGGCTGATCGTGGCGAACTGGGTGCAAGACGTAGTCGGATACTGATCGTCCCCAAGCGCGGCATTGCACATCAATTGGGCGCATGCCGTTTTGCTTTAGCCCCTGTTCGAGCGTCCTTTTCCAGCAGGTTTTGTACATGCTGTTCCAAAGTGCGTTGCTCAGCAGCGATAATGCTCGCCTCTAGGTCAACAACATACTGGTACCAGTCACGCATGAACGCTTTTCGGGGTGACTCGATGAGTGCTTCTACTGCCTCCGCCATAAGTTCGTGCCCTCGGATCCATGAACTTACTTGCACCACGGTCAATGCTGCAATCTGCGCCGTACGTTCTGCTTCAACAGAGTCATTTTTTCGGTTCAGCGCTACACTCCACTGGCCGTGGGCAAGTTTGTTTCTGAAAAGGCTTGGATCAAAGACGTGACGTTCTATTACGCCAAATAGCTTCTGTTTCGTGTTCGGCTGAAAGTTGCCTCTCTTTGCGTCGAGGTGACGTAAGCCCAGTTCAACAGCCTTTTTCCAAGCGGTGGCAATGCCCTCGCCCTTTGCAACTTGTATCTGTGCGATTTCATCGATTTCGAAGCCGTATGGCGTGTGAATTATCTTTGAGAAATTCGCTTCAGCCCAGGAGCAAAAAAGAAGCGCGTAGGTCTTCGTGAAGGCTGATACTCGCGCCTGGTCGTTTGAACGAAGTGCGTCGTTAACACATCGGTGTACCTGCCGCAGCGCTGTCTTCAATGATCGCGCATTAAGCACCTGAGCTCTAAAAACTGCTAACTTTGCTGCTTGGTCCATGATCACCCCGGGCTGTCGAGAAAGGGGCAGAAGCCCCACTCTCGACAGCCCGGAATCGAACCGGGACTTCTGATCAAAGATCAGTGCCTCTGCCATATTAAGGCTACTGCCGCCCAGTGTCGTTACGTTCCGAAGCACTTGGCTGTCAAGTGTGGAAGTTCGGATACACCGGTTGGCATTCTGCAAAGTGGCCGTGTCAGTGTCACTCAACTCCGAGTACGACTATGTCCACCCTCCGCGAAACCATCCTCGCCGCGCTGTACGTGCGGCTCTCGGCGTTGCCCGCCACCGCCCTGCGCGGTGATGTGCTGCCCGAGCGCGTGCCCGCTGCTGGCCTCCTGATCCTACGCGATGGCGAGCCGGGGGAGCCGGAGGTCACGCTTTCGCCGCTGCGCTATCACTACCAGCACCGGGCCGAGATCGAGGCGGTCGTGCAGGGCGCTGCCCGTGACGCCGCCTTCGACACGCTATGCGCCAGCATCGGCGCGGCGCTCGCCGCCGACCGCACACTGGGCGGTCTTTGCGATTGGGTCGAGGCAGAAGCGCCGCGTCCGGTCGATCTGCCGGTCGAGGGTGCCGCCAGTCTGAAGGCGGCGGTGATCACCGTCGTTCTGCATTACACCACCACCGGCCCTCTGGCCTGACACCCCACATCCAAGGAGACCCCAATGGCACGCGCACACGGCGCGCGGGCGCAGATGGCGCTTGCGTTCGAGACTGTCTATGGCACCGCGCCCGCCACGGGCTACCGGACGGTGCCCTTCGCCAGCACCACACTCGGCTCTGAACAGCCGCTTATCGCCTCGGAACTGCTGGGCCAAGGGCGCGACCCGCTGGCCCCGATCAAGGACGCGGTCACCGCCGATGGCGATGTCGTCGTGCCGATCGACGTCGAGAACTTCGGCCTCTGGCTGAAGGCCGCCTTCGGTCAGCCCACGACCACCGGCACGACGCCCAAGACCCACACCTTCCAGTCGGGGAACTGGACCCTGCCGTCGATGGCCATCGAGACGGCCATGCCCGAGGTGCCGCGCTACGCGATGTACACCGGCTGCGTCTGCGACCAGCTGTCCTGGCAGATGGCGCGGTCGGGGCTGCTGACCGCCACGGCCCGGCTGGTGGCGCAGGGAGAGAACGTCGCCGCCACCACGGCCGCAGGCACGCCCACCGCGCTGGCGCTGCAGCGGTTCGGGCATTTCAACGGGGCGATCACGCGCAACGGCACGCCGCTCGGCAACGTCATCTCGGCCGAGGTGACCTATTCCAATGGCCTCGACCGCATCGAGACCATCCGCTCGGACGGCCGCATCGAGGGGGCAGACCCCGGCATGGCCGCGCTGACGGGCCGGGTGGAGGTGCGCTTCGCCGACACCACGCTGATCACCCAGGCCATCGACGGCACGCCTTGCGAACTGGTCTTCGCCTGGAGCCTCGGCGCCAACGCCAGCTTCACCTTCACCGCGCATGCCGTCTACCTGCCGCGGCCGCGCATCGAGATCCCCGGGCCGCAGGGCATCCAGGCCACCTTCGACTGGCAGGCGGCCAAGGCCAGCAGCCCCGCCCGGATGTGCACCGCCGTCCTCGTCAACACCGTCGCAACCTATTGAGAAGGCCTGCCATGCTGACCCTCGACCTCACGAACGCGCCGCAGTGGTGCGACCTCATCCCCGGCGTGCGCATCAAGCTCCGCCCGCTCACCACGGCGCTGATGGTCTCCGCGCGGGGCGATCCCGCGATTGCCGAGCTGCCCGAGGGGGCGGCGACCGAGGAAGCCGCGCTCGCCATGGCCAAGGCGCTGGCGCGGCGCGCGATCCTTGCATGGGAGGGGATCGGCGACGCCGATGGCACTCCCATCGAGCCGAGCCCCGAGGCCATCGACGCGCTTCTCGACCTCTGGCCTGCCTTTGAGGCGTTCCAGACCCTGTACGTCGCCAAGGCGCTCCTGCTGGACGCGGAAAAAAACGGCTCTGCGCCCTTGCCGACTGGTCCTTCGGCGGGGGCGAAGGCTACTGCGCGGCCTGCGCAGGATCCTGTCCCGACTGCCCCGCACGGCTGAACCGGCCCCTGACGCTGGAGGGCGCGCAGGTCTGGGACCTGGCGCAGCGCCTTGGCGGGCAGATGCGCGTCATCCCCGGCGCGGTGATCGGCTGGGACATGGGCGCGGCGCTGGCCTTGGGCGCGGCCCTCGGCATCTCCCCGCCTGCTATCGCCGAACTGCTGCCCGCCCTCGAGGCGGTGATGGTCCGCCGCGTCAACGAACAAATCGCGGCCAGCCGCGACTGACCCTATCCCAACCGGAGCCCCGATCCCATGGCCGAGAAACGCGTCTCCGTCCGGCTCGCCGCCGTGGGCGGCCGCCAGGTGCGTGCCGAACTGGAAGGTGTTGGCGAAGCCGGAGCGAAGGGCTTCGGCCGTCTCTCGCGCGAGATGGAGCTGGCGAACACCCGGCTTGCGGCCTTCGCACGCCGGGCGGGCCTCGCCCTTGGGGCCGCCGCTGCCGCCGCCACGGCTTCGCTCGGTCTGATCGTAAAGTCTACCGCCGAGAGTGCCGCGCAGATCCGGCAGTTCGCGCAGGTCGCCAATACCACGCCCGAGGCGCTCCAGCGCTGGTCGGCCGGGGCGCGAACGGTCGGCATCGAGCAGGAGAAGCTGGCCGACATCCTCAAGGACGTGAACGACCGGGTGGGGGATTTCCTGCAGACCGGCGGCGGTCCGATGGCGGATTTCTTCGAGAACGTCGCGCCCCGGGTCGGCGTGACGGCTGACCAGTTCGCGCGCCTCTCCGGCCCCGAGGCTCTGCAGCTTTACGTCGACACGCTGGAACGGGCGGGTCTGAGCCAGCAGGAGATGACCTTCTATCTCGAAGCCATGGCCTCGGACGCGACGCGCCTGCTGCCGCTGCTGCGCAACGGCGGCGCGGAGATGGCCCGGCTCGGCGATCAGGCCTCCGATCTTGGCGCAGTTCTGGACAGCGATGCGCTGGAAGCCCTGCGCCGCACGCAACTGGCGCTGGGCACGGTCTCGCTGGTCTTCGACGGCCTGCGCAACCGCATCGCCGTCGCCGTGGCCCCGACCATCGAGGCGCTGGCCAATACCTTCGTGGCGCTCGCCTCGGATGGCGGAATCCTGCGCTCGGCCATCGAGGGGCTGATCGGCAACCTTGGAAGGCTGGCGTCATATGCCGCGACCTTCGCGGCCGTCATGGCAGGCCGCTGGGTCGCAGGTATGGCTGTTGCTGCTCTGTCGGTTCGCGGCCTCGCGACGGCGCTCGTGTTCCTGCGCGGCGCCTTGATCCGCACCGGCATCGGCGCGCTGATCGTCGGTGCGGGCGAGTTGGTCTATCAGTTCTCGCAGCTGGTCTCCCGGGTCGGCGGTGTGGGCGAGGCGTTTCGCCTGCTCGGCGATCTGGCTCGCGAGGTCTGGTCGCGGATCGGTCTGTCGCTGGATGCAGCCCTCGCGCGGATGGCGGCCGGATGGGAGGGCCTGAAGGCGGCAGGGCTCTCGGCGCTGGAAGGCACCATCGCGGGTGTCGTCAGCTTCGGCGACCGGACGGCGGCGATCTTCCAGGGGGCCTATGACGCGGCGGTGGCGATCTGGGGCAGTCTGCCCGGTGCCATCGGCGACTTTGCCTTTCAGGCGGCGAATGGGCTGATCTCCGGCGTCGAGGCGATGCTGAACGGCGTGGTCACCCGCATCAACAACTTCATCGAGACGCTGAACGCCGCGCTGGCGTTGCTGCCGGAATGGGCTACCGGCGAAGGTGGCGTGAGGATCGGCATCCTAGACCCGGTGGAACTCGGCCGCATCGGCAATCCCTTCGAGGGGGCTGCGACCGCAGCCGGTGCCGCCGCCGCAGATGCCTTCTCCGCCGCGCTGTCGCGGACTTACCTCGAACCGCCTGACCTCGGCCTCGGTGCCATGGCCGAGGATGCCCGCACCCGGGCCGACGGCTATCGCGAGGCCGCAGGCATGCTGGCCGATGCCGCCGGTCGGCCGCTCGCCAGCTGGCAGGCGCTGAAGGATGCGGTGACCGGTACCGGGACCGAGGCAGAGACCGCCCTGGCAGATGCCGCCGCCTCGGCCGATGCCCTGACAGCCGGGCTGAACGACACGGCCACCTCCGCCGAGGGCGCTGGCGGCGCCGCGCGCAATGCGGGCGCTGCGGCCGCCGAGGGTGCGGACACCGCCTTTACTGGCTGGCAGGCCGTCATGGCCGCACTCGCCGACTACGCCGCGAAGGCGCGCGACATTGGCGGCGATATCGGCAGCGCGCTGGTCGGGGCCTTCCAGAGTGCCGAGAACGCCATCGGTGACTTCGTGAAGACCGGGAAGCTCGATTTCCGCGATCTGGTCACCTCAATGATCGCCGATTTGGCGAAGCTCGCGGCCCGGCGCTTCATCCTCGGCCCCATCGCCAATGCCCTTTCCGGCGCGCTGGGCGGGGCGGGTGGGATTTTCGCGAACATCCTGCATGCAGGCGGGATGGCTGGCGCCCCCGGTCCCGGCCGGATGGTCCCGGCGCTGGCCTTCGCAAGTGCGCCGCGGATGCACGACGGGGGCTGGGCCGGGCTGCGTCCCGATGAGGTGCCCGCGATCCTGCAACGCGGGGAGCGGGTTCTCTCCCGGCGCGAGGCGGCCAGTTACGGCCAGGCGGGCGCTTCCACCGTCAACGTCACGATCAACGCCCGCGACGCCGAGAGCTTCCGCCAGTCGCGCACGCAGGTCGCCAGCGACATTGCCCGTGCCGTGTCGCTCGGGCGGCGGGGCATGTGAGGATCAGCCATGGCATTTCACGAGGTCCGGTTTCCGGACAACATCAGCCGGGGCGCACGCGGTGGCCCCGAGCGGCGCACACAGATCGTCGAACTGGCGAGCGGGGCCGAGGAACGCAATGCGAGCTGGGCAAACAGCCGCCGCCGCTACGACGTGGCCTACGGCATCCGCCGCGCCGACGATCTGGCGGCGGTGGTCGCCTTCTTCGAGGCCCGCAACGGCCGCCTCCATGGCTTCCGTTTCAAGGACTGGGCCGATTTCAAGTCCTGCCTGCAGTCGCAGACGGTCGCCCCGACTGACCAGCCCGTCGGCACCGGCAATGGTGCTGTCACCACCTTCGCCCTGTTGAAGCGCTACACGTCCGGCGCGCAAAGCTGGACCCGTGCCATCGCCAAGCCGATGGCAGGGACCGTCCGCATCGCCCTGAACGGCGTCGAGCAGATGTCCGGCTGGAGTGTCGACACCACCACCGGCAGCGTCACCTTCACCACTGCCCCCGGCGCGGGCGTCGCAATCACGGCCGGTTTCGAATTCGATGTCCCCGTCCGCTTCGACACCGATGTGCTCGACGTCACCCTCGACCTCGAGCGGCTGGGGTCGATCACATCCATTCCGCTGCTGGAGATCCGGCGATGAACGAAGAAACCGGCTTTATCGCCGCGGTGCTGCGTGACCTGGCGACCTCCACCGCCGTCATCCTCGCCGCCTGGGGCGCGCTTGGCGGGGCGACCAATGCGCTCACCACTCGGATGCGGCTGCGCGATGCGTTGCGCCACATCCTGCTCGGCGGTCTGATCGCGGCCGGGATGGGCAGTCTGTCCATGGCGATCATCACCGCCTGGCTCGGCCTGCCATCGCAAGCGATCCCGGCCGGGGGCGCGGCAGGCTCGGCCGCCTATCTGGTCGGCGTCTTCGGCCCCGCCTTCATCGAAGTCGTCCTTGCGCGGCTGCGCAGTGGCAATGGGGGCAACCCCGATGCATGAACTGATCCGTCTCGCGCGCGCCATGCGCTGCGACGCCGCCGATCCGGCACAAGCTTTCAGCCATCGACTGCGCATCGGCCTTCTGGTCGCCGCCCTGATCCTGATCCTTTCCTCCATCTTCGGGTGATCCCATGCACATGACCGACCGGGGCCTGCTGGCCCTCGTCCGGCACGAAGGAATCGTGCCCGGACCTTATCTCGACGTCAAAAACGTCTGGACCTTCGGCATCGGCCACACCGCGGCCGCTGGTCCACCCGATCCGGCACGGATGTCGCGTGGCATGCCGACCGATCTCGATGCGGGGATCCGCGAGGCGTTCCGGCTCTTCCGCGCCGACATCGTGGCCTACGAGGCAGAGGTTTTGCGCGCAGTGAAGGTGCCGCTGGAGCCGCACGAGTTCGATGCGCTGGTCAGCTTCCACTACAACACCGGTGGCATCGCGAAAGCGTCGCTGACCCGCCATCTGAACATGCGCAACCGCGCCGCTGCTGCACAGGCCTTCATGGGCTGGCTCCGACCCGCCGCGATCCGCACGCGCCGCGAGGCCGAACGCGATCTGTTCCGCGATGGCCGCTATCCGACTGGCACCATCCCGGTCTGGTCGGTCGATCGCAATGGCCGGGTGGATTTCTCGCGACTTATCCGGCGACTGTCCGAGACCGAGGCGCTGGCATTGCTGCGCCCGACGAGCGTGTCGGTGTCGCCGCCCGTGCCACTGCCGGTACCTACCCAACCGCCTGCCACCCCGTCGTGGTGGCAGCAGCTGGTGGAATTTCTCAAAGGAAAGGCAACATCATGAACTGGAACCTCGCACGCGGGCTGGTCTATCTGGCCTGCCTTGCTGCCTCCGGCTTGGCCATGGCCGGGCTGGCGGATTTTGATCTGGTGACCGGCAGCTTCGATCTGCGTCCCTTCAACCTCTACACCCTGACCGGCACGGCGGGAGGCGTGGTTTCCTCGGCGCTAGCCTCGGTCGCCCTGTGGCGCGGTTGGGGGCGGAAGTGAAGGCTCTCCCGCCCGCACTTCAGGCCCATCTCGACGAGGGCACGACGACGCTGGCCTGGTGCTGGCGGATCGTGCGGGCCGATGGGGTGACGCTTGGCTTCACCGATCACGACCGGGCCCTGACGTTCGACGGCACCGATTTCGAGCCAGAGAGCGGCTTTGCGGCCTCGGAGGTGCGCTCAGGTTCCGACTTGTCGGTCGACGCGCAGGACGCCCAAGGCGTGCTGTCCTCCGACCGGATCACCGAGACCGACATTCTCGACGGCCGCTGGGACAATGCGGCCGTCGAGGTCTGGCGGGTGAACTGGTTGAGCGTCGGCCAGCGCCTGCTGATGCGACGCGGGGCAATTGGCCAGATCCGGCGCGGGCGGCTGGCCTTCGTGGCCGAGGTGCGCAGCCTTGCCCATGTGCTGGGCCAGACGGTCGGGCGTACGTTTCAGGCGACATGCGATGCCGCCCTTGGCGATGCGCGCTGCGCGGTCCCTCTCGAGGCTCCGATGTTCAAGGGCACCGGCGCGATCATCGACCTTCTGCGCGACCGAGCTTTCACCGCCTCGGGGCTTGGCGGCTTCAGTTCTGGCTGGTTCACCTTCGGCACCCTCGACTGGACGAGTGGGGCCAATGCTGGCCGACAGGCCGAGGTATTGTCGCACGACCTCGTCGATGGCGTTGCCATCCTGACCCTGCTTGAAGCGCCGGTGCGCGCCATTGCCATGTCCGACACCTTTACCATCCGCGCCGGGTGCGACAAGCGCATCACGACCTGTGGCACGAAGTTCGCCAATGTCGCCAACTTCCGGGGCTTTCCCAATATTCCCGGCCAGGATGCCGTCCTGCGCTATGCCACCACCGATGGCGGCCATGAGGGGGCGGTGCTGTGACCGCTGCCGATCCCGACACCGTTATCGCCACCGCGCGGTCCTGGCTCGGCACGCCCTACCACGATCAGGCCAGCCTCAAGGGCGTCGGCTGTGACTGCCTCGGCCTCGCGCGCGGTGTCTGGCGCGAGGTGGTCGGGCCCGAGCCTTTCCCGATCCCCCCTTACAGCCGGGACTGGGGCGAGAGCGGCCCGCGCGAGGTGCTGGCCGAAGGCGCGCGTCGCATGATGCCGGAAATCGCTCCCGCCGATGCCCCACCAGGTGCGCTGATCCTGTTCCGCATGATGCCGCGTGCCATAGCCAAGCATGTCGGCATCCTGACGGGCCCCGACACCTTCCTTCATGCCTATGAGCGGCTCGGCGTGATCGAGGAACCGGTCACCCCGACATGGCGACGCCGCATCGCCTTTGCTTTCCTCTTTCCCAAACGCTGAGAGTTTTCCATGGCCACGCTTGTCCTCGGCGCTGTCGGCACTGCCATCGGCGGGGCCTTTGGCGGTGCGATCCTCGGCTTTTCCGGTGCAGCCATCGGCGGGTTCATCGGCTCGACCGTGGGCTCGGTCGTCGACAGCTGGATCGTGTCATCGCTGGCCCCGGCTCAGCGGATCGAGGGCGCACGGCTCGACACGCTGCGCATCACCTCGGCCACCGAAGGAGCGGTGATCCCGCGCCTCTACGGCAGCATGCGGATTGGTGGCAACATCATCTGGGCCACCGATTTCCGCGAGGAGACCAAGACCACCACGCAGGGCGGCGGCAAGGGCGGCGGGGGTGGCAAGGTTAAAACCACCGAATACCTCTACTATGCCAGCTTTGCCGTGGCGCTCTGCGAAGGACCAATCACCGGCATCGGTCGCGTCTGGGCCGACGGCAAGGCAATGGACATGACCGGCGTGACCTGGCGCTGGTATCCCGGCAACGAGGTACAAACGGCCGATCCCTTCATTGCGGCGAAGATGGGCGCGGCCAACACGCCCGCCTATCGCGGCACGGCCTATGTCGTGTTCGAGGATCTGGCGCTGGCAACCTTCGGCAACCGCCTGCCGCAACTCAGCTTCGAGGTGTTCCGCCCACTGGCCGACCCCGACATAGCCGAGGGGCTGGTGAAGGCCGTCACAATGATCCCGGCCTCGGGCGAGTTCACCTATGCCACCGATGCAATCCGCAAGGGCAGTGGTGGTGCCACTGTCGCGGAGAATCTGAACGCGCTGCCAGATCAACCGGACATCGTGGTGGCGCTGGACCGGCTGCAGGCCATGGCCCCGGCGGTCGAAAGCGTCAGCCTCGTCGTAGCCTGGTTCGGCAACGACCTGCGCGCTGGGGTCTGCAAGGTGAAGCCCGGCGTCGAGGTTGCCTCCAAAGCCACCACCCCCGCCAATTGGTCGGTGAATGGCGTCAGCCGCGCCAGCGCGCATCTGGTCAGCCGCGACGCCGAGGATCGGCCGGTCTACGGCGGCACGCCGACAGATTTCGCAGTGGTGCAGGCAATCCAGGAGATGAAGGCGCGCGGGCTGCGCGTGACCTTCTATCCCTTTCTCTTGATGGACGTGCCGCCCGGCAACACACTGCCGAACCCTTACAGCGCCAATGCCGCCACGCTAGGCCAGCCAGCGTTTCCGTGGCGGGGGCGGATCACCTGTTCACCTGCGGCGGGCTTTGCCGGATCGGTGGACAAGACCGGCACGGCGGCAACGCAAGTGTCGGCGTTGTTTGGTGCTGCGACGCCCGGCAGTTTCAGCGTGTCGGGCGATACCGTCAGCTGGACCGGCCCATCGGGCGACTGGGGCCTGCGCCGGATGATCCTGCACTACGCCCATCTCTGCGCGGCGGCAGGCGGGGTCGATGCCTTCCTGATCGGGACCGAGATGCGGGGCCTGACCACGATCCGCTCCAGCGCCAGCGGCTATCCGGCCGTGACGGCGTTCAAGGCGCTGGCGGCGGATGTGAAGGCCATCCTCGGGCCGGGCACCAAGGTGGGCTATGCTTCCGACTGGTCGGAATACTTCGGCCACCAACCGGGCGACGGGACCGGGGACGTGTTCTTCCACCTCGACCCGCTCTGGTCCGATGCCAACATCGATTTCATCGGCATCGACAACTACATGCCGCTGTCAGATTGGCGCGACGGTTTCGACCATGCCGACGCCCTTGAAGGCTGGCCCGCGATCCATGACAGGGGCTACCTGCAGGCAAACATCGCGGGCGGGGAAGGCTTCGACTGGTTCTACGCCTCGGCCGCTGACCGGTCGGCCCAGATCCGCACACCCATCACGGACGGGGTCGCGGGCAAACCGTGGGTCTTCCGTTACAAGGATCTCCACGCCTGGTGGTCGAACCCGCATTTCAACCGCCCGGGCGGGGTCGAGAGCGGCACGCCCACGGCATGGGTGCCGCAGTCCAAGCCGGTGTGGTTCACCGAACTCGGCTGCCCGGCCATCGACCGGGGCACGAACCAGCCGAACGTCTTCTTCGACCCGAAGTCGTCCGAGAGCTTCACGCCCTACTTCTCGCGCGGCTGGCGCGATGATGCCATCCAGCGCGCCTATCTCGAGGCAAGCTACCTCTGGTGGGGTCAGGGCGCGAACAACCCGACCTCGGCCGTCTACGGCGGCCGGATGGTCCATGTCCCCGAATGCGCCGCCTGGACCTGGGACGCGCGGCCCTATCCGTTCTTTCCCGAGCTGACCGGCGTCTGGACCGATGGCCCGAACTGGCGGCTGGGTCACTGGCTGACGGGGCGGCTGGGCGCGGTGTCGCTGGCCGCTCTCGTGCGCCACCTCTGCCTGCGCGCTGGGCTGGCGGAAAGCCTG
This sequence comes from Cereibacter ovatus, assembly GCF_900207575.1. Taxonomy (GTDB): domain Bacteria; phylum Pseudomonadota; class Alphaproteobacteria; order Rhodobacterales; family Rhodobacteraceae; genus Cereibacter_A; species Cereibacter_A ovatus. Next base: position 23,326 of record NZ_OAOQ01000020.1, on the reverse strand, counting down.
ATTGACGTCTCGGGCCTCTGGGGCGCGGTCGAGGGATATGTGATCGGGGCCCTCGAAAGCCCTCGCGCGTCCATTTCCACGCTCGCCCGCCACTTCGGCTTCGACGCCATCGAGACCGAGGGCGTGATCCGTTTCGTCATGCGCGGCCGCGCCTCGGTCGCCACACTGGCCATCGACGATCTGGTGGCCAGTCGTGACGGCGAAGCCTTCGAACTGACCCGTGGCCAGGAGACCGAACTGCCCCAGGCGCTGAAGTGGCAGGTCGCGCGGGCTGACGAGGACTATGACGCGGCGCTGGTCGAGGCACGGCGCATCACTGTCGACACCAGCCGCATCGCGTCCGAGTCCTTCCCCATGGCGATCCCGCCCGAGGAGGCCGAACGCCGCTGCCGTCGCGCGCTGATGGAAGCCTGGATCGGCCGGGAAAGCGCCACTTTTCGCCTTCCACCCTCGCGGTTGGCGCTGGACCCTGCCGACGTGATCCGGCTGGTCCATGATGGTCGCAAGGTCGAGTTCCGCCTCGTCTCCGTCGCCGATGCCGAGGCGCGCGGCATCGAGGCCGTCCGCCAGGACCGCGCAGCCTATGATCTGCCGCCCGGCGATCCCCGCCCGGCCTCGCTCGCCAGCCCGGTCGTCTTCGGCACGCCCGAGGTGGTGATGCTGGACCTTCCGCAGATCACCGAAGACCAGCCCGCGCATCGCCCCCTGATCGCCGCCCATGCCAGCCCCTGGCCGGGCGAGATCGCAGTCTTCCGAAGCGCGTCGACGGATGGCTTCAACCTCCTGACCACCTTCGGCAGTCGGGCGCGGATTGGCACACTGGCCTTCGACTTCTTTCCGGGGCCGACCTCGCGCTTCGATCTGGGCAACGCGCTGGTGGTCGATCTGCTGTCCGGAACGCTGGAAAGCGTGACGGACGTCGCGCTGTTCGGCGGGGCCAATGCCCTCGCGGTCGAAAGTGCCGCTGGCCAATGGGAGATCGTGCAGGCGGGCGCGGTCGAACTGATCGCGCCCGGCCGCTATCGCCTGACCCGCCTCCTGCGCGGCCAGCGCGGAACGGAACATGCCATGGGCAACCCGGCTCCGGCTGGCGCGCGGGTCGTGGTCCTGGATGCCGCGCTTTCGGCGCTGCCCATCGCCGAGGCCGACCTTGGTCTGCCATGGAACTGGCGCGTGGGACCAGCCGCGCGAGCGGTCAGTGACGCAAGCTATGCCGCGCTGGGCTTCACCCCCACTGGCCAGGGGCTTGTTCCCTTCGCGCCGGTCCATGTCGAACAGCCGTGGCGAACGGCCCGCAGCCCGGGCGATCTGACGATCCGCTGGACGCGGCGATCGCGCGCGCTGGTGGCCGATGCCTGGGAACAGGTCGAGGTGCCGCTGGCCGAGGACCTGGAAAGCTACGACGTCCAGATCCTCGACGGCGCTGCGATCAAGCGCACGCTGACCAGCACCACGACCTCCGTCCTCTACACCGCCGCCCAGCAGACCGCCGATTGGGGTGCGCTGCTCGGGCCTGGCCAGACGCTGGCGCTCCGCATCTTCCAGCTTTCGAACCGCCTCGGCCGCGGCACGCCTGCCGCGGTCACGATGCAATTCTGATCCCAACCCACGGGAACACCCATGTCCGACACCACGACCCATCTGGGCCTGCCCTATCTCCTTGCCGCCCAAGCGCAGAAGCATGTCACCCACAACGAGGCCCTGCGCCTGCTCGATGCCATGGTGCAGCTCTCGGTCCTCGACCGCACGCGCACCACGCCCCCGGCCAGCCCGGCCGAAGGCAACCGGCACCTCGTGGCCTCGGGCGCGACCGGCCTCTGGGCTGGATGGGATCTGAACATTGCCTTCTGGGTGGACGGCGCATGGATCCGGCTGGTGCCGCGCACCGGCTGGCTCACTTGGGTCGCGGCCGAGGGCCTGTTCCTCGTCTGGACCGGCAGCGCCTGGGCGGTCGTGGGCGAGCCGCGCGAAGTGTCGGATTCGGTGTTCAGCCTGGTGAACGATGCTGACCCGACGAAGAAAGCGACCTTCTCGCTGGCGGGCATCAGCGCCGGAACCACCCGCAGCTTCACGCTTCCCAACACCTCGTCCGAACTGGCGATCCTTGCGGGCACGCAGACCTTCACCGGGAACAAGACATTTTCGGGGACGCTGACCGCCTCAGGCACGGTCACCGTTTCGGCGGCGTCGGCCAGCATCGGCACGGCGACGACCACCGCCACCTATGGGATGGGCACCGGGGCCACGACGACCGGCGTGACCAAGACCGTGAACATCGGGACCGGCGGCGCGTTCGGATCGACTACGGTCGTGAACATCGGCTCGGCCAGCGCCGGTGCGGGCGGCACGACCGTCATCAATACGCCGACGGTAACCTTCGCCAATGCCGTCACACAAGTTGGCATGCCGCAGGCGAACCTGACCGCGCAGCTTCTGGGCCTCGGCGGGGCCACAGCGGACAGTTACAACCGGGTTTCGGTCAACACGCCTGCTGTGCTGCTGAACAACGCAGGCGCCGGGATCGAGGCCACCGTCAACAAGGCGGCGGCAGGGAATGACGCGGCCTTTGCCTTCAAGACCGGCTTCTCCGCCCGAGCGCTGATCGGGCTCCTCGGCAACGACGACTTCAGCTTCAAGGTCAGCCCGGATGGCTCGGCCTTCTTCGACGCGATCCGCATCGACCGCACCAGCGGCCAAGTGGAACTGCCACAGCCCACGGTTCTGCCGGGGCTTGCCGCAGCGCCATCTCCGCCGCCCACAGGGAAGGCAACCCTTTATGCGCGCAGCCGCGCCGGTGCGCCGTGGATCGACGTCATGCGTCCCTCTGGCCGGGACTTCCCCCTTCAGCCGCATTTCGGGGTGAACCGGATTGCGAACTGGTCCCCCTCCGTCAGCACGACGATCACTACCGAGGGCCTGCCGATCACCTCGGTCGGGACCGTGTCGCACCCGACGCTGGCCGCCACGAACCTCGCCGCCAGCATGCGCCGCTGGCGTCTGACCTCGGCGGCCGTCGTGGACTCGGTGGCCGATCAGCGCTCCGCAGGTTGGGCCTGCTGGCGCGGGAACGCGGCGGGCCTCGGCGGCTGGACCTTCGTGACGCGGATTTCGCTGACGACGTTGCAGGCGACCGGAATGGGCTTCTTCGGCCTCTACGGCTCCACCGCCGCGCTCGCCACCACGCTGACGCTCGCAGCCGCCATCAACTGCATCGGCATCGGCTTCCAGCGCGGGACGCACACCCGTTGGCAACTGGTCGCGAACGACGGCACCGGCGCGCCGACCCTGACCGACATGGGCGCGTCCTTCGGTATCGCCACCGGCGGCGTGCTGACGCTGTTCATCGCGGCCCCGCCGAATGGAAGCTCTGTCTGGGTGCGCGTCGTCGATGAGGTCTCGGGCGCCATCTTCGAACAGGAAATCTCCGCCGACCTGCCCGCTGCGACGCAGTTTCTGTCGCCGCGGCTGTTCCTCAACAACGGGGCGACCGCCGCTGCTGTCGTCTACGACTGCGCTGGGTTGTACGTCGAGACGGACTTCTGATCCGGCTTCATGGCGAACCAACTCGTGTGATCTCCGGGCCGGGCAACATCGCTTGGGAAGCGCCGAACGCCTCGACCGTTGCGCATCGCCCGGCCCGGATCACAGGTTAACAGTTTCAAAGAGCGGCAGGGATTCGCTGCGCCGGAATGGTTGCACGACAAGGCTGCACCTGTCCCGCGCGGCGATGGGCACAATTGTGCACCTGTCAGCGGATCGAGCGAGGTTTCACGGTTCGATGTCATCAAAGGCTTCTGCCCGATGCCAGACGAGGCGGGCGCGGTGTTTGTCGGTGAGCGGGATGGGAGATTGCCAGCGCAGCTCTGCGCGCGCCGTCTCGCTCAGCTTTCGCGAGAATTGCGGAAGGCCATCGTCATCGAAGGTCACCAGCCCCCGGTCGAAGGCCGCATCCCAAAGGGCCGAAAGCAGCAGGCCGTTATGCACGTCCAGCCGGTCGGCGTCGCTGACGCAATCCTTCCAGGCGATGATGTGGCTTGCGCGCAGGAGCGCTGGATCGGTGATCCCGGTCAGGGGGCAGCGGCCCTGCCAGTAGGTCATCAGCCCGTCGCGGAAGATATCCTGGCCAACGCGCTGGATGACCAGCCTCTCGGCTTCGGTGCTCTTGGGCAGGTTAGCCACGGCCGCACGAAATTCCTCGAGAGGGCCATCGGGCAGCGTCACGCCCAACTGGTAGACCCGAGGCATTACGGCATAAAGCGCGGTCAGGTTCGGGAAGGCGTAGCGCACGAGGCCCGGGCCCGGCATGTCGGCCTTGGGCAGGTTCAGATCCTCGGCGATGCCAAGATGATCGAGGGCCAGCAACCAAGGCCCCTCGTGCCCGGCCGCCGCGAACCACACCGTGCCCTTCGCGGTGGTGGACCCGTAGCGCACCCAGCCGTCCGTTTCCCCCAGGGCGCGGCGATAGCCGTTCTGCCAGGCGACCTTCTGGCATTCCTGCGAGACGACAAAGCTCTGGGGCGACTCGATCATGGTCATGCGTATTTTCCGCTTGCTCTCTTACCCGGCCAGTTGATCAAGCTGCTCAAGAAGACGAGAAAACCTGCGAAGCTGTTCGAAATCACCGTCCTCGATTACGTCGGGGTGGAAGTGCATGATTTCGTTTCGAAGCTTGCGAACCTCATCCAGCTCTTTACAGAAGGTTTTCCGGCAGGCGACAAACCCGAGCTGTGCCCAGTTCTCCTCTTTCTCGAATATCCTCTGATACTCCCCAAAGGTCAGCTGAGACGCTTTTGTAACTGCGGCCTTGCGATCCGGGTCATTGTCATCACAGGCCGCGCGCAGGGTATCAACATCGAAAACATCCTGAATAAGCCTTCGGATCTGGTTCTCGATTCGACCCAACAAAAGAAAAGGCTCCGACAAACCTTGGAACTGTTCGCTGAGGTCTGTGGCTGTCACGATCCCCGTGATTTTCCGGTCTGCCGCCCGGACAAAAACAAAGTCCCTCTGAATGATGGTCTTCGTGACCTCGAAGAGCGAGTCCGCGTCAGATACCTCTGTCGCCTTTTCCATGGCATCACTGACATTGGTCAACGCATTGCGTTGGCTGAGCCTGCTCCCGATTGATTTCCAGCTAATGGCACCCTTCAGATCGCGGGGGCTGGTCATGACAGCGAGTTGCGAAAAGTCATAAGCCAGCATCAGAGTGACGGCCCGTTCGATCGGATCCTGCGGATTCACCGAAATAACTTCGCGGTTTGCAGCCTCGAGCATGCGCACGAGATGGGTCAGTTCCGCGACATCTGCTTGTTTGGCCGCCTCAACCGCATCGGCTCCCGGCTGGGGTGCAACAACAGGAGCGGCGTCAGCAGCGGGTGCTTGCGCCTCTCGCTTCTTAAAGATCACGGGCGCATCGATCCATGTCGTCGTGAAATGAGGATCGGTTCGCAGCCCGGCGGCCTCCAGTTCTGCTTCAATGCGCTCGACGACACCGCCACGCCTGCGGCGCGCGCCAAACCAGCGAAGCAGCTCTCTTACGCTGCGCGAGGGTTCGCGCCCCGCCGCCACGTCGGCCTTCACCTCTTCAAACTCGGCGGCGACGGCATCATTTTCGGGATTCGCGGCCTCTTCGATGGCCGGCACTTCTACGACAATCACTTCATCTTGCATCGCTTACATCCCCATCGCCGTGAATTCCCCATTCGCCTCCATCCGGTCCCAGGCGGCGAGGACGAGGCGGCGGGTGCGGTATTCTCCGTGTTGGCGGATTTCCTTTTCCTTGAGGACGCGGAAAGTTTCCGAGGGGTAGTCCGGGCCCTTCACGTCGGCGGGGTCGAGGATGTAGCGCAGCTCGTCGCGGGTCAGGCCGTAGGCGCGGGCGTAGAAGGCGTCGAGATCGGCGCGCAGGAGTGCGCGGCGGTCTTCGTCCCAGGCGAAGGGCGGGCCGTCATGGCCCAGATCGCGGGCGAAGGGGGCGAGGCTGTGCGAGGTGTAGGTGAGTTCCAGCACCTTCGGCGTGATGAAGGCAACGCGAGGTTCGGTGTAGAATTCAGGCGGGCAAACTGGGCATTGCTCGAAAGTTCCCTGCGGAATGCTCGGCTGGCTCAGGCTGTTTCGAAGGCAATAATCAAAAACCAACGAGTTTATGTTTCCCGCCAGCTTGGCTTGATCAGCGGATTGAAGCCCGACGAGCAATATCCATCCGTAGGTCATCGGAGAGTTTGGCAGAATAGACGCGATGCAGGTCCGCTCGTTAGTCGCGTTCGAAACCCGGCGAAACCCGAGAAACGATGCGGCTTTGGGTGAAATTCCCCAATTTCCAAGTATCCGAAGATACTCTTCGCGATCTGTCACGAGTTCAAACTCGGGTTCAAAGTCGGTGCGCGCATGTTCCTCCGCTGTTGCACCACGAACCGTTCGGCCATCGTAGGTTCCAAACCGGTGGTCAAACTGAAAGCCGTAGTCCCCTTCATATGTCGGGAGCCAAGCGGAAGGGTCACTCAAGACTTCGGGATCGCTGGCCTCTTTCAGGTGACCTGAGTTTGATGCGTTCGTCTTGTGCAGCATTGTTCGCAGGCTGACTGCCCACGGGTTCCCTCTGTCAGTGCCGCTCTTGTTCACGAGCACAGGTAAACGGCCATATATCTTTGCAGTTAGCAATGCATCGTCGGAAGTGCGAAAGACCGGAGCTGTCCCAGTATTCGGACTGAGCTGCCGGATACGGTCAGGCGGCAAGGAGAACACACGTTCGGGCTGCAGCAAGTCGGCGGGGGACAATAGGAAGAATGCAAATGTTGCGTTTGATTCTTCGCTGCCAAGCGTCATCAGGCAAAAGCGCTCTCGAGAGTCCACCGCAGGGAATAGGAGTTTCCGGTTCTCGAAGTCAAAGAGACTGGCGATCCGCTTCTTGGCAATCAAGTCGCTGAAGAATGGGGCCCAAGTGGCATCGGTGGCGATGCCGGTCTTGACTATGATTCCGATGCGCCCGCGTGTGTTTGGGAGCTTAGAGAACAATTCCGCAAACAGCGCGTAAGTGTTTACGTCGCCCCGACCAGTAAGTGCAAAACGCCCGCCATCTTCACCCGGAACGCGGACGAATTCGCTGGTCGCCTCGGCTTCGCGCTTTGCCTCGGTGAAGGCGTCGAAGAGGGCACGTTCCGCGCTACCTGGCGCGGCCTTTTCCAAGGCCTTGATCAAGCGATCCCGCGCGGCCTTGTTCGGCGCATTCACGATTTCGGGCGAGCGGGAGGCAAAGAACTCCTGTTCCTGCAGCTTGATCCGCTCCCACGGCGGATTTCCCAGTACCACGTCGAACCCACCGCGCTGCATCACGTCGGGGAACTCCAGCGGCCAATGCAGGGCGCGGGCGTTGCGGGCGGCCTTGGGCGCCTCGACCATCGCCTGGCGCATCTTGCCCTGATTGAGGGCCATCCACAGTTCCTCGGTCGTCGGCACTGTCCGCTCCGACGCCCCCGCCGGTGCGCCACCGACCTTGGGCAGCAGGAAGGCCGCCACATAAAGGTCCGCCGCCGCCTTGGCGCGGACAAAGGTCTGCCCCTTGCGCAGTTCCTTGAACCGCTTGGCCTTGGCGCCGATCTGCTCGACCGTATCCTCGGGCAGGTCGCGGAACCCCGAGAAATCCAGCGCCAGCGGTTTCATCGCGGGCATCGACGCCTGACCGGTGCCGAAGTCGAACCCGCCTTGGCCCGCCGTCGCATCGCGATTGGCCTTGAGGTAGTATTTCGCGGTTTCCTTATCGTCGCCGGTCAGCGGCTTGTAGGCGGCATCGGGAATGCCGTCCTGCAGCACCTGCAGGTCAAATACCCCCAGCAGCGCATCGCCGCAGCGGATCTGCGCGTCGAAGAAGCCGAGCGGAAGGCCCGGGTCCACCGTCTCGATCCAGAGCGCGACCTTGGTCAGCTCCACCGCCATCGGGTTGCGGTCCACCCCGTGGATGCAGCAGCGCGCGACATCGCGCAGGGCATGGCGGAAGTCGGCGAGCGACGGCGTGCCCTCCGCCCGGATGCGGGCGAGCCTCGTGGCGATGCGGCGGGCGGCGGCCAGCAGGAAGTGGCCCGAGCCGCAGGCGGGGTCGATGACAGAAAGCTTCAGGAGTGCCTTGGCGGGATCGTCCGCCTCGGCCTCGGTCTTGTCGAGCACGGGGTCGAGGGCGGTGTCGAGCAGCGCCTGAACGAGGCTGTCGGGCGTATAGTAGGAGCCGGTGGTCTTGCGCTGGTTGCCCTTCTGCTCGGCCGCCTCAGACGCGAAGACCAGCGTCTTGCCGTCATCACCCAGCTGGGGCTGCAGTTCGAGGAGGGATTCGTAGACGGAGCCCAGCTCCTCGGTCTCCATCGCGCGCCAGTTGACGGGGACCATGCCGGTTTTCTGGTCAAGCCAGGAGAGGCGGTAAAGCGCCTCCATGAAGGCGCGGTTGCGCAGGCGGGCGGTCTCCAAGTGGGGCAGCTTGTCGCCCGCGAAAAGGCCACCAAGGGCGGGGAGCGCCAGCGCGTCCTGGCCGTTGGCCAGCGCGTGGAAGACGATCTTGACCCCTTCGTAGCGGTCGTGATGCTTGTCCCAAGAGGCGGCGCGGTAGCACTGGGCGCGGAGGGCAGCGAGGCTGTAACCTTCGGCATAAAGCTTGCGGGCGTCGGGCTTGGCCTTCTCAGGGTGCAGGAGGTTTCGATCCTCGGCCACCATCAGGAAGATCAGGCGGTAGACGAGGCGGAGGAGTTCGTTGAACCACTCGGTCAGGTTGACCTCGCCCGATATCAGCTTGTCGCGCAGGTCGGGGTTGGCCTCGAGGAAGCCGGAGCCGAGAACCTTTAGTGCGAGCTGGACCTGGACGGCCAGCCGGTCACGGGCGACTTCGCCTTCCTTCGACCCCGCGTCGCGCCAGCGTTCCAGCGCGCAATCGGTGGCCGGGGCACCTGCAACGCCAAAGCGGGTGCGGTGGATCAGCAGCCAAAGGACGGCGAAGGAGGCGGCATCCTCGTTGGTGAAGATCTGGGAGAGGTCGGCCTCGATATAGGCCGGGCGGGTCAGCGAGGCGTTGTCGCGCATCAGGCGGATCAGGGTGCCGTTTGTGACAAGGCCCCAGAGGGTTTCGTCATGCTCGTTCAGGTGATCCTGAAGCGCGAAGGCGGGCGAGCGTGTGCGGTCGGTCGAGAGGGTCGCGCTGCGCCGGTCGAGCTTTTCGTCTGATGGAGGTACAACCACGATCGGCACCCTGCCGCCTGCGATGAAGGACAGAGTGCCATCGGCGGGAGCGAGGTCGTCGAAGCCGAAGGTTTCCTGCAGGAATGCCTTGATGAACCGACGCGTCGCATCGGCCGAGGGATTTGCGATCCTGGCGAAGGTGTCGAAATGCGACTGGCCGACGCGGAAGGCGGTCGAGATTTCCTCGCGGATCGTCAGGCCCTTACGGATGCGATAGTCGGCCTCGGTCTGCTCGGACGCCTCGCGGCGGTCGACGCTGGCGACCATGGCAGGCGCGATCAGATTGCCTTCGAGGCTGAGAGACGACCAGGCCGACATGTCGACGACAGGTTTGCGCGCCATGATCAGACCTCGCTCGGCATCAGGACGAAGAGACCGATGACGTCGGGCGGTATAACTGCCTCTACCGTGACGCGCGAGGCCGACCCCGCAGCAGCGCGCAAGCGGGCATGATCCTGCATGAGTTCCTCGGCGCGCAATCTGACGAACTCGGCCAAGGGGCCGTCGAGCAGCCCGGGCAGATCCTCTTTCGCCTTGGCGATGAAACGGTCGCGGGCCGATGGCGCGAGGTCGGCGTCAGCGGGCGTGGTCAGAAGTTCGCGGGCCGCTTCGCCAGCAGCGACGATCCGGCCACCCTGAATCGCTACAAGGGCGGCCTCCTCGGCGAGGAGCAGGCGCTCCTTTCGGGCATGGACGGTCAGCTTGAACCGGATCCGAAGGAGTGCCAGCCGGGTCATCTGCTGGACGGCTGAGGTGGGCCAGGCGCCAACCCGGCCGATCCCGAGATCGGACAGTGCCTCCGGATCCAGCGAAGCCTCGACCAGCGCCTCTGCAAGGGTCGCGGTCAGGGGATGTGTCCTGGTGAGCAGCGCAGTACCCGACGGCGCGGGTTCAGTCATGGCAAGACGGACCGAGCCGGTCAGGTTGCGCTGGGCGAGACTTTCTTTCAGCCCCGCCTCCAACGCGTGGACATGGGCGATCAGAAGCGTCTTGCGCGGCTCCAGCGGCACGCCGAAACGCGACATTGCCCGTTCGATGAAGACCTTGGCATCCTCTGGCGATCCCAGAAGGGTGCGGACTTTCTCCCATTCCGGAGCAACTTCTTGCGGTTTCATCGCATTCTGGGCGAAACGCGCGCGGGATTTCTTTTCGTTCTCGGAGGCGTCGCGCCACCGCGCCTCCATCGCCCGTGTGCCGTCCTCAAGGCGCAGATCGAAGGCCAGCTGCTTGGATCTTCCCTGCCGCAGCATGACGGCCGCCATCAGGGCGTCGGTGACCGGCCCACGCTCGTCCGGCAAAGGAACGGTGATCCCAGTCGCCTTGCGGATTTCTTCCGCCTTGCGCAGGACGACATCCAGGACGGCCCCATCGATGGCGCTGTCCGGTGAGAACATCATGATCGATCGCACAAGTTCGGCTGGCTGGCCGAAGCGATCTACGCGCCCCTCGCGCTGCTGATGCCGAGTAGGGTTCCAGGAGAGGTCGTAGTGAATGACGGTATCGAACAACTGCTGGAGGTTGATCCCCTCGGACAAGCAGTCGGTGGCCACCAGGATGCGCTGCACGTCCTTCGCGTCGTCGGCAGAGGCCATTTCGGCCACGCGGTCACGGCGCTCGTCGGGCGTTAGAACGCCTGTCACAGCTTCGACGACCAGCTTGGGAAAGGCCTTCCGCAGGCCATCCCGAACGTGCTCGGCCGTGGCCAGGAAGCGGCAGAACACGACGGGATTTGCGCCCTTCTTGATCAGCGGCGTGAGGGCATCGATGAGGGCCGCAAGCTTCGGATCTGGTTTGTGGATCAGTTCTTCGGCGTGGGCGACCAAAGCCTGAAGGGCTGGATCCGTGTCAAAGCCGGTCGCGGGCTCGATATCCACCGCGTCCTCGTCGTCGGAGTCCTCATCGTAGATCTGCGGCTCAAGCCGGTCGCTCTCATTGGACATTCGGTTGCGCAGCGCACTGAGGGCGGCAGCTGGCGACGAACCGACACAGCGCATCAGGGCGAGTGTGCCCCAGAATGCCAGACGCCTTTCCCGAAGCCCGGACCCTGCGCGCGAGACGATGCCGAAGCAGTAATCGAGCACAGCATCCTGAAAATCGAGATGTGGCTGTGACAGCCGGTAAGGGGACTCGGTGGTTTCGTGCTTGGGGAAAGCGCGGTTCTCGTCCCAATCGCCGGAAACGAGATCGATCCTTTGGCGTTGCACGAAATGCCGCGCCAGACGTTCACGGTAGCGGGCGTCGTCGAAGTTCATCGTGCCGAAGGACGGGTCGATCAGCGAAAGAAGGCGGCCGAACGCATCTTCGTCGCCTGAGTGGGGCGTTGCCGTGAGAAAGATCATCCGGCGCTCCGGATCGCGGGCAAGGCCAGCGAGAAGTTCAAAGCGCTGCTGCTTGCCCTTGTGGGTTCCCACCGAGGCATGGGCTTCGTCGACGATCACGAAATCGGGGCACGCACGCGCGAATCCTTCACGGCGCTTTTCGGCCTTGATGTAGTCGAGGCTGACGACCGTGTAGGGGTAGGCATCGAACAGCGTCTGGGCCAGCGGAAGACCGCGTTCCAGCCGCGCGGCACTGCCTGATGTCACGGCGACCGCTTCGATCCCGAACCGATGCTTCAATTCCCCGACCCACTGCTCGACGAGGTGTGGCGGACAAAGCACCGAGAAACCATCGACTTCGCCGCGGTCCATCAGTTCGCGAAGGATCAGGCCCGCCTCGATCGTCTTCCCGATCCCGACATCATCGGCGATCAGGAGGCGAGGCACCTGCAGGCGAAGCGCCATCAGCAAGGGGACGAGTTGATAGGTCCGGGGTTCGAACGCAAGTTGCGCGGCTGAACGGAAAGGGCCTGCTCCCCGACGAAGGGTCAGCCGCATCGCGTCCGCAAGAAGCGCTGCCTTCGCCTGGACAGTCGGCACTGCATCGGCGGGCAAGTCGAAACGTGCCGCGGCAACAGGCTGGGTTTCAAGCGAAGGGTCGAGGATGACCGTGTCGTTCTCGCTGCCGGAAAGAGGGCGTAGCGCCAGAATGCCCTCACGCGGGGACGGCAATGCCACCCATTCCCGCCCACGGGCGCGTACCAGGTCTCCGGGAGCAAAATTCACGGTCATCGGGTCAATCCTTGAACATCGAAATCAACGCGTCGGGCACGCCGTCCGCGCAAGTCTCAGGCAATTCGAAAAGCGTCCATCCCTTGGCGTCAGCGATCTCTTGCGCGGCCGCGGACAGGGTGCCGGTGCAAGCAGCGACGAAATGGGTGCGCCAGGCGAAATTCATTTCTTGGTCAGCGAAGTTGACGGAAGCGCCATCCGGGGCCGGGATGCCCGCAGTCTTGAAGGCTACATCCCACCCGTCGATGCCGCCAGCAGGTCGGGATGATCCGGCAGCCAGCACAATCTCACCCCGAGCCAGATCGATCAGCATCTGTTTTGCCTCGACGCTGGCGCGGTCAATCAGCTCGTGGTCTGGCTGGTTGAAATAGGACAGCAGGCAACGATAGCAGCCCCGGACACAGGCCCCACTGTCCCGGTCGACCAGAAGCGACGCATCCCCTGCCACGATGGCGTCATCGACCTTGTCGAAATGCATGAGGGAAAGAGCTTCCCGTGCGACTTTGCCCAAGGCGTGTGCGTCTTCAACGAGGCGGTTCAGGACACCGGCACCGCCCTCGGTCGCTTCATAAGCGAGGATCGAGCGCCGGTTATCCCGGGCGGGCAATGGCTCGCCAAGGATCTCGCCCTCTTCAAGCTGATAGGTGACCGCGATCCCGCGCAGAAGTGCATGTTGCACGGTCGCGATGGTTTCAGGGGCGTAGGCATCTGGATCGAGGAAGCGGAGCAGCAGCGCGTTCTTGCGATCGCGCACGATCGGCACGATGCGGACCGGTCGCACGACATCGGGCGGCACATCGACATCCGGTTCCTCGTCTTCCGACTTTGCCCAGTAGCCGCTGCGCGGGTCGATGTTGAAGCCGAAGACGGTCTGGTTCTTGCGCCGTTTCAGGCCCTTGTTGATGCGGCTGATCTCGGCACTGTTGGCATACTGGAGGGAGAGGATTGATGTTTCGCCGCAACGGAAATCAGCCTCTGTCACCTGGAGCCGCCCATCCTTTCGGGGCCAGGAGAACACGGTCTGGATATCGAAGCCCTGGCGAACGCGTTCCTCGTCATTCGCGGTGATCCGGTCCGCCGGGGCGGCCTCGACGTTGTCGATCCGGAGCGTCCGCTGCACCGGCACTTCGCCCGCCATGGGGGAGTTGCAGGCGTGACAGCGCTCGACCTCACCTTCGTGGCAGGCGCCGCAGTTGGAACAGATGAAGATGTCCTTGGTGGCCAGTTCCGAGCCATCGCCGGTGCGGACCTCGGGCGGCAGCTTGGCCTTCATCACCCGGTAAGCCCGGCCCTCGTGGTAGATCAGGCTGCGCGGCCCGAACTCGGAAATCGCGAGGAACCTTGCGCGTTGGAGGAAGGAACCGGCTTTGCCCTCGCCGGGGACAAAGGCGTAGAGCGGCAACCGCGGGAAGTTGTAGCCCGGCAGGAAACCTTCGGTCGCAAGGTATCTGTAGGAATAGAAATCGGACCCATTGGTTGCCTTCCCTTGTTCAAGGATGGCGATCTGGTCGCTTGCCTGCATCTGGGCGGCCTTGATCTTGCGCCGGTCTGCACCGGAGAGGCCCGTGATCTCGGACCGGCTGTTCGCCTCCATCAACTGGGTCCGCGCCGAATTGTAGAGTTCGCGCCAGCGATCAAATGCACGGTCAAATTCCTGCGGTGCGCGCATCGCGACTTCGAGGATGAAATCATCCTCGTCGCCCATCCAGGCAGGTTTCTTGCCGTCCATTGAGGCAAGTATCTGGTCCAGCACCCGCTTCATCGGCGCTCGCGCAGCCGTCACGAGGCTTGGCCGGTTGATGACCTCGATCACTTCCTGTTTCAGCGGGTATTTCGCCTCCTTTAGGTCTAGGATCTCGGGGATATCCGGCGACAGCGCCAGTTTGGCCTCGGCCAGCCAAACGGCGTGCAAGTGCGAGCGGACCAGTTCTTCATTGGTGATGTCGAGCGCAGGCGGCCTGACGACCCCGGCGACCATGTCGTTCCTGCGCTCGAAGAAATACTGATCGTGCGGAGACTGCGCGGCGCAGTAGGTGACGATGACTGCTGCCTGCCCGGATCGACCAGCCCGACCTGCCCGTTGCGCATAGTTGGCAGGCGTAGGCGGGACGTTGCGCAGATAGACGGCATTCAGCGCAGAAATATCGACGCCGAGTTCCATTGTCGGTGAACAGAAGAGGGCAGGCAGGAACTGATCGGACTCTCCGGAGGCCTTGATATCGGCTATGTTCTCCTTGAGCTTCGCACGATCGTCATCCTCGAAGCGGAACCGCCACTCCCGCCACTCGCGTTGCTTTTGCGAAACCTGAGCGGTGTGTTCACGTCCTTCCAGCCCCCAATAGGTGCTGCGGCCCTTTTTCAGGTCGGTCGCAATGGCGTTGTAGAGATCGTGGAAATAGCGGTTGCCCTGCGCCTGTCCGGTTCGGACAGCCTCTCCAGGGACAATACGAACAGCCGAGGGCGACAACCGCCACCCAAGCAAATCCGCCTCGATTTCCACAAGCGAAACCAGACCTTCGCGTGCCATCAGTTCAAGGAGGCCGGTCATCACGACCAGGTATTCGTCCCTGTTCAGCTTCGTTCCGATCATGCTCCTGCGGTTGATCGACCGTCCGATCCGGGAGTTGTGCCCGGCGCGTATGATGGTCTGCTCTTCACGCAGCCCGACGCGATCCTTTCCGGGCGCCTGCAGGAACAGCGTTGATCTGCTTCGGGGCGTTTCCTTTTGGTCGATCGCCCAAGGCGCCCGCAACAGGTTCCGCGACTTTTGTCCGACCGTGTCGAGGACGGTCAGATCAAGGGCTTCGGTACTGACGGCCAGACCTTCCAGCAACGCGCCAAGGATTTCCTTGAGCAGCTTCTTGCACGCTTGGGCGTCCAGGTCCCCGAGTGCGGGGTGAACAGCCATCAAGGCCTCGCGATCCTGCGCGATGTCGTCGAGCCCGATGAATTCAACGTCGACCAACTTCAGGACCGACAGGCTGGGATTGGTATAGCGCCATCCCCGCCGCAGGTCCGTCCAGACCCGGTGGGCCAGAACCTTGGCCAGCGAGCGTTGGGCATCCTCACGCACGACGGCGCCAGCTTCGGGGTCCAACATCCAATGGATGCGGGCTTCCTTGTTCGATGCTGTGAAGCCGAGTGCTTTCACCACGCGCAGGCCGAACTCGTCCTCCGCAATGCCGTCCGAGCCTGCGTCGATGACAGCACGCAAGATGGCACCGCGCAGCAAGCTGACAAACAGGTAGTCGTTGAAATGTCCTGCCTGAAGGGCGGCGTCCTGGCGGTTGTCGGTGAAACCGAGGAGCTTTCGTTTCTCGGCGGGAACGCCGCTGGCATCGCCATTCATCCACTCAAGGGCGGTCGATACAAGGTGCGTGGTCGCCGAGCTTCGGCCTTCACCTGAAAGACCTGCGAGCTTGCTGCGCTCCCGCATGCTCGGATGGGGTTGATCTAGGCAGCAGGGACAGAACCCGAACTTGCCTGGGATGAACCAGAAACTGACGCCGTCCGGGCTGTAGCGACCATCTGGTCGCACCGTGACCTGCTCAGGCAGCCGGCCCTTGCGGTTGGCGCGCAGCCGTTCGATGCCGTTACGCTCTTCGCGCCAGTCTTCCGGGTAGGTTTCGACGTCGCCGGTGAACGCGTAATCTAGGTCATTTCCGCCAACGGGTGTCAGATAGCCTGCGATATCGCCATCCGGGTCTTGGATGGGGGTGTCGTCTATGTTTCTGGGCAGAAAACGCAGCCCTTCAGCATCCTCTGATTTCGTGACGACATGGACTTCGTGACCGCACTCACGGCAGAACCGCGTCGGATAGAGGCGATGGCCGGGGGCATCGGGATCTTCCAACTGGCCCTCGAACAGAACCCGCCTGGGTCGATCGGTCAGCGTCGTGAAGATCTCTCCGGCGCCGGAAATGAAGCGATGTAGCTTGAATGCGAGGAACGCGCCGGACCCCGTCCCGCCGCGCTCGGTCTCCGGAAGGCTGACGCGGGTCAGAAATCGCTCGAAGCCAATTCGGCATGTGTCCTTGTCGAGGCCGCTGTCCTGCGCCAGCTGTTCTACAGCATCGTCGAAGGGGACAGGCTTCTTGCGCTTCAGCTCTTGCCCGTCATCAAGGCCGATCGCCAGCTCGGCCCAGACAGCGAGGGGATGGCGCCGCAGCGCCTCATCTGTGAGGGTTTCCGGCAGGTCGCTGCCAAGCACTGTCGCAAGCTGCGGTCGTACATCTTCCAGCTTCAGGCGGTCATCCGTCGCGCGCTGGAGGGACTCGTCTATGACGGCATCAGGGCCGATCGACGCCCCGAACAGGCGCGAGGCGACATCGGCCACTGCTTTCGCGCGACCGGCCTCTGATCCCTCGCTTGCCATGGTGGCCGATGTGCCGATGCAGATCGGCGCTTTGGCCGGTGCGCAGCGGTTCCGAAGACGGCGCACGAGGATCGCCACATCGGCGCCCTGGCGCCCGCGATAGGTATGCAACTCGTCGAGCACGATGAACTCGAGCCCGCTGGCATTGTCGATGACTTTGGTATCAAGGGCGTCCTGCCGTGTCAGGAGCAGTTCGGCCATCATGAAGTTCGTGAGCAGGATATCGGGCGGATTGTCAGCGATCCGCTGGCGCTCTTCCTGGCTTTCCTGACCCGTGTAGCGCCGCACCACCGGCTTCAGCTCGTCCGGCAATCCGGACTGGGAAATGAACTTCTCGATTTCTTTGATCTGGCTGTTTGCCAGGGCGTTCATCGGGTAGACGATGATGGCGCGCGTCTTGCGCGGCTGTCCGGTCTTGCGCGAACGAACGATGGCATCGACCACAGGGACAAAGAAGCACAGGGATTTCCCTGAGCCTGTGCCCGTCGTCACGACAAAGCTTTGACCCGCCTGCGCTTTGGCGATGGACTGTGCCTGATGCCGGTGAAGCCGGATTGGCGTAGCACCGATCCGGAAAATCTGGGCCGTGGCTTTGTCCAGATCCCCGGAAGCAGCAAGGTCATCCACTGTGGGGCCCGATAGGAACCTGGGGTTCAGCGAAAGAAGGGCGTCGGGCCAGAAGCGGCCGTCGTCATATTGGCGCGTGACTTCGGCGGCGATGTCCGGTGCCCGGATGGTGCTGAACGACCGAGAGAAGCGCGCATATGAGTCGATGAGATTGTGATCGAATTCAAAAGCTTTCATGGAAAATCCTACTGCTCCTCTGCCTGACCCTGGCGGCCGAAGATCACGTCACGGTTCAAAAGCACGATCTGCTGGTCATGAGGCTTCCGGGCGGCGGGATCGGTATCGAGCCCAAGCCGACGAAGCGCATAGCAGAGCAACGCCCGACGAACCTTGATCTCAGCCTTGCCGCCGCGCATGCCATAGTCGAGCGCGATCACCTTGGCTTGCGTATCGGACAAGGCAGGGTGAGGGCCGATTTTCAGCGCTGCAAAGGTGTGCCAGTCCTGATCGTTCTCGGGCAGAACGTCTGACCCGCGCGAGCCGCGGATGTCGAGGATCCGCGACAGCAGGAAGTCCTTGAACACCTCGTCAGTGAGGCAGAACGCGCGGGCGTGCCAGCGGAAGCCGTCGAAAGCGAGGGCATGCGGGGCGATCCAGCGCCACCGGGGCTCCGGATTGGACAAGGACTGATACTGCACCTCGATCGCCTCGGATCGGCGGATCGCATCGACCACGTACCGAAGGGTTACAGGATCGACGCCGCGCGCTGGGGTGGGGGCGGAATCGTAAGCGGGCAGTCCAGCGATCCAGCAGTCGTCTTGATCCAAGATACCGTCGGCGAGCGATCGCAGCTGGGCAAGGTACCGACCGGCGTCCAGCCTGTCGAATACCGGCTTGAAGCCCGGCTGGCGCACATAGGTCCGCAGGCTGCGGTCGTAGTCCATGTTGTGAGGGGCGAGGCCGATGTAGCGGCTCAGGTCGGATGACGCCTGGTTCACCGACAGCCCGAACTGCTCCATCACATCGCTGCGGTTCACATGCCCCTCCCAGAACAGGCGGAACTCGATGAACTCGAGCCTTTGCTCGACCCCCCAACGAAGCTCCGACCTGTCGTTGCTCACCACGCTCTCCCGTCATCGGTCGATGCGCATGGAAATTATGCGCGCCCAATTTCTGGGCTTTCTTCGACCGTAGCCGCGCGATGCTTGGGGATCAATCGAAAAGGGAAGGGCTGGCGCGCAATTATCCCAAGGATTGCCGCAGGTTCTGCGCGACGGCGTCGGCGGCCATCCGCACCGGTTCGGCGGCAAGATGGGCGTATCGCGCCGTGGTCTGGACCTGCGTGTGGCCAAGGAGCTTGCCGATCATCGGGAGGCCCTGACCCGACGCGACGGCCGTGGACGCGAAGGTGTGGCGCAGGTCGTGGATGCGGACGTCCTTGACCCCGGCACGGGCACGGACGCGCTGCCAGAAGGGTTGCAGATCGCTCAGGGGCTTGCCAGGCAGGGTGCCGGTGATCACCCATGGGTTGCCGTAAATGCGCTGGGCGTCCCGCAGCAGGTCCGCCACCGGCTGGCCAACGTGGACGACCTTCGCACCTGTCTTGGAATCTGGCAGGCGCAGGGCAGGGACGTCGATATCGACGTAGGACCACTTCAAGGACATGATCTCGTTCAGGCGGCATCCGGTCAGGATCAGCAGGCGGGCGGCGAGGATGGCCGAGGGCAGTTCCACGCCTTCTGCCTCCATCTCGCGCAGCACCTCTCCGATCCGGCGCAGTTCGGCCGCGCTCAGAAACCGTTCGCGCTTTTCCTCGGGATATTTCCGGATGTGCTTGCGCGGGTTGGTCCCGTCGGGACGCAGGCCCCACATTTCCGACAGGCTGAACATCTTCGAGATCACCTCGAGGCAGCGGTTGGCCTGATAGGGGATGTGGCGCAGGTCGTGATGAAACTTGGCAACATCCGCCCGCGTTATCCCCGTGACCGTCAACTGGCCCAGTGCGGGCAGGATGAACCGCTGCAGGTTCCGTCGATACTCTTTGCCGGTGCTGGCTTTCACACGGATGGCGATGTGTTCCTTGTCGAACCGCTCGGCCAGTTCCTTGATGGTGATCGCCTTGCGCCCCGCGTCGCGTTCGGCCGCAGGGTCCTGTCCATTGCGCGCAGCGGCGACGATGGTGATGGCGCGGGTGCGTGCCTGTTCGCAGGTCAGCACGGTGCTGGGCCCGAGGCTGATCCTCCGGGATCGGCGTCCGGCGCGGTATTGCACGACATAGCCTTTCCGCCCGCTTGGCAGCACCCGAAGTCCGAAGCCGGGGATGTCGCTGTCCCAGACGAAGTATTCGGCGGCTTGGGTCTCGGCGGCGTCGATGATGCGCTTTGTGAGTCTGGGCATGGGAGATCGGCTTCCGGGTTGTCTGGCTTCCACAGTGTGCAATGCGCATGGATAGTCAACGAACACATTGATATTGCGTGTAAAAAGGAAAATCAGCGTAGTCTCACGCAGGGCGTGAATCGCAGCCGTGGGCGAAAACTCTGGTCGCCGCGAATCAGAACGCAGGTTCCGGTCGCCCAGTCGCGCTGCTAAGGTCCACGAAAAGAAACGGAATCCCGATGGCGTCGAAATCCACCCTCAATGCAAAGAACCTGGAGACGCTGGGCGCCGAACGCCTCGCGCAGTTGTTGATCGAGATCAGCACGGGCGACGCCGCAGCCAAACGCAAGCTGCGCCTGGCCATCGCCGGAGCTGAGGGCCCGAGGGAGGCGGCGCGGGAGATTGCAAAGCGGCTGACCAGCATCGCAAAGGCCCGGACCTTCGTGAACTGGCAGAACCGCAAGCCGCTGGTGAAAGATCTTCAGACCCAGCGCAGCGCCATCATGGATGAGATCGCCCCGCATGATCCTGGAGAGGCGCTCACGCTACTGTGGCGTTTCATGGGGCTGGCCACGCCGGTGTTCGAACGCTGCGACGACAGCAGCGGCACCGTCATCGATATCTTCCACCAGGCCTGCGCCGATCTGGGCGAAGTGGCCAAGGCGGCTGACGCAGCGCCGGAGGCGCTGGCGCGGCAGGTTCTCGATGCGCTGCAGGACAACGGGTTTGGCCAGTACGACGGGCTGATCGCCATGATTGCCCCGGCGCTGGGCCCGGAGGGCGTCGCGCATCTGAAGACACTGGTTGAGGAGCTTGGGCGCACGCCCGTGACTGTTCCGCCAAAGAGCGAATGGCAGGCTGTCGGCTGGGGCAGTGGTGGCACACGCTATGCCCACGAGATGGAGGAACGCGCGCGTCAGAGCACGGTCGAAATGGCGCTGAAGGACATTGCCGACGTGCAGGGCGACGTCGATGGTTTCATCGCCCAATACGATCCCAAGACCCGCAAAGTGCCCAAGATCGCGGCCGAGATCGCGCAGCGCTTGCTGTCGGCTGGCAGGGCAGGGGACGCACTTGGCTTCATCGAGCGGGCCGAGGTGGACCAAGCGCGCTGGATCCCGCCCGAGTGGCAGGAGGCCCGGCTCGCAGTGCTGGAGGCGCTTGACCGGAAAGACGAGGCGCAGGCATTCCGCTGGGCTTGCTTCGAGCGCGACCTGTCGGGTGATCACCTGCGGGCTTATCTGAAGCGTCTGCCGGATTTCGACGATATCGAGGCCGAGGAACGCGCGATGGCGCACGCCGCCGCGCACCCCGACCTGCTGGCTGCGTTGGCCTTCTTTCTGAACTGGCGATCGCTAGCCCATGCCGCGCGATTGCTGATCGACCGGCAGGAGGAGGTCGACGGCGATCACTACGAATTCCTGGCACCAGCGGCCGAGACATTGGCCGAGAAGCATCCGCTGGCCGCGACGGTGGCGCTGCGGGCGATGATCGATTTCACGCTGAACGAGGCGAGGCAGAAGCGCTATGGCTATGCCGCCCAGCACCTGGTGGCCTGTGCCGATCTGGCCGGACGGATCGAGGACTTCGGACCGGTCGAGCCGCACCAAGCCTATGCCGCGCGCCTAAAAGCCGAGCATGGCAAGAAGACCGGCTTCTGGTCGCGGATGGACGGATGATGGCCGTGCTACCGGAAAATCATTCCGCCACCCATTGGAAGCATGGTGGAAGCACAAGGGGGAAAACCGCTGCGCAATCCTGACAATCCGCGCGCAGCCCGGCCTCGGGGACCGGACTCGCAACTGGCGGAAACCGCGCAAAAACTCGCGATCCTGCGCGACTGTTCATGGTTCGTTCAACACGACTCATAACCTGAAGGCCGCAGGTTCAAATCCTGCCCCCGCAACCAAACTTTCCTCGCGTTATCAAATACTTCAAAGCCGAGCAAAACGCTCGGCTTTTGGCGTTCCAAATTCTTGTCAACGCCTGGTCAACGTTTTGCGAGTCCCCCATCGACGAGGCGGATAATCGTCGCCGGTGCCATCCGTCACTTCGGAAGATCCTCCCGAAACCGGTCCATCTGATGCATCCGCTCGTGCAGGATCGTCACGATCCCGCGCGCTCTTTTGGGGCGCCCGTGCCAACAAAACGGACCCACATTGAGATCCCGAGTTTTCCAAAGGAGTGCCCGTGAGTTACTGGACCGATCAGCCCCCATCCGCGAGCAACCTACGCTTGTTTCAGTCCGATGGGACGTGGCTGGCCTGGGAGGATCGCGAGGAAGACGGAAAGACCCGCCGGGGAGCAAAAGGACAGGTCGAAGAACGACTACTGTCGGCGCTGAATGCGACCAACTTGATGGCCCTACTTGGTTCGGGGGCATCATTTGCTGCGAAGAATACAGGTGGCAAGCAAGCCCCTGGCATGGGTGATCTTTGGGACGATGCTCGGCAGAAGGTTGGGGAAGATGATTTCGACAATGTTGTAGCCGAGGTCTGGGGCGCGACCGACAAAAAGGACATCGAGTCGCTTCTCAGTCTGTGCAAGATGACGGTCGAGCTGCAAGCTGCCCGCGGGGCAGCCGCTGGCCAGGATGCCTCTGACGACAAACAACTTAACCTGCCATCTTTCGTCCAGAAAGCCGAACAGGCGATCTTGGATCGCGTCGACTTCGTCTCGGAGAAGACGGACCTCATTTCCCACAAGGAGTTCCTACGCCGCCTCGCCCGCCGAAGCGCTGAAAAGGCGCGGGTGAAGCTCTTCACGACGAATTACGACCGATGCATCGAGGAAGCCGCTGTCGCCCGCAACTTGGCTCTCATCGACGGATTTTCCCACTCTGCGGTCCAGCGGTTCAACCGCGATCACTTTCAGCAGGACATCGTGCGGCGATCCGCCAGCAGCACGCGCGCAGACTATGTTGATGGGGTTTTTCACCTCTATAAGCTGCACGGGTCGATGGACTGGCGGCGGCGCAAGTCCGATGGTGTGGTGATCCGCCGCCTTGGCCATGACGGGAACCATGAGCCAGTGCTGATCTACCCGCGCTCATCGAAATATCAGGAGGCGTTCGCGCCGCCCTACCTCGACATGTTCGCGGCTTGGCAGGCTGCACTGCGAGAGCCCGACACGACATTGATCGTCAGCGGTTTTGGATTTGCCGACGACCACATCAGCGCACCGATTTGGTCCGCTCTCGAGTCAAATCTCTCGATCCGTCTCGTGCTGTGCGATCCCTGCTTCGTGCCAGTTGCCGAGTTGGATGACACAGGACTGATTGGCGAAGCCCATGTAATCGAAAAGACGAACGACAAGCTCAAGGACTACCAAGCTCGCATTCTTCGGCTCGTAAGGGAGGGCGACAGCCGGATCACGGTCCTGAACGGCCGATTCAGTGATCTGGCCCTAGCGTTGCCTGAGATCATGGGGGAGACCGACCGGCAACGGCTGGAGGCTCGACTTGAGCGTATCCGGGGGCAGGACCATGTCGACGGATAATCGCTCGGCACTGATCGACGGGGAGAAGCGCCTTGGCAGCGTGACCAAAGTTAGCGCTTCCGGGATCGAACTGAACCTGCCACAAGCCCTCAGGTTTTCGACCCTGTTGGAGTCGATCTCGACGCGGCCGTCGGTCAGGAAGGTTTGCAACCCGTCCCAATGATTGTGGATGTAGGTCAGCTTT
>NZ_OAOQ01000033.1 GCF_900207575.1 Cereibacter ovatus | reverse complement strand
CATGTAGCTCGCCTGCGTCGATGGAGCCGAAACCAAACCCAGCAGGTTGCGCCGAAAGAAAACTGTTCCGCGACGGCGATTTCTTCAGCACCCTGTTAGGGCCTACGAAGCTCAGCCGCGAGACGCGGCCGAGCATTTCGAGACCGAGAACGAAGTTCTGTCTGGCGGGTACGCGTACCGTCAGTTGTACGAACTGGTGCAGAATGCAGCCGACGCGATCCTCGAGGCCGCGGAGTCGCAAGGACGAATTCATGTCTTTCTCTCCCCTCATCGTCTTGAGGCAGCCAACACCGGGGCCGCTCTGGACGAACCGGGGATTGTGGCGCTTCTTAATGCGCGCAGCTCACCCAAGCGCGGCAATCAGATCGGTAGATTTGGGATCGGGTTCAAGTCGCTGCTCAAGCTGGGCGGTCGCGTTGACCTGACATCCAGATCAGTAGGACTGCGCTTCGACCCCGAAGCCTGCCGTGATCGCATTCGAGGACATCTTGGTCTTGCCAAGAACGCACCGGCCCCTGGCATGCGACTTGCTGAGGTACTGGACCCTGCTGCCGAAAGCAGTCCACTCTTCAGTACAAGCAGGTGGAGCTGGGCGACCACGGTCGTCTCGGCGGAGATATCGGATGACGCCGCATTCGACCGACTGAGCCAGGAAATTGCCGATTTTCCGGCAGAGTTCCTGTTGTTCTTGCCCTCGGCTATCTCCCTCAAGCTCGAAGTTGAAGGGGCTGCACCCCGTCTCTTGACCAAGCGGTTTGAAGACGGATTTGCCGTTGTGGGTGACGGAACCAACGAGGCCCGATGGAAGGTCTTCGAGGCTTCGGCCAAGGTCGAAAGCCAGGCCGCGCGCTCCGACGCAACTCATATCCAGGCGAGGGAGCAGGTGCCACTGTCTTGGGCAGTGCCGGTCGGTGGTCGTGAACAGGCTGGTCGCTTCTGGGCGTTTTTTCCAACCGAAACGCAGAGCCGCACTTCGGGCATTCTCAATGCTCCTTGGAAGCTCAATAGTGACAGGACCAACCTGATCAGGGGACCATGGAACGAAGCGATAATGCAGGCAGCGGCTGATCTGATCAGCGGCTCTCTCAATGCGCTGTCGACACCCGAGGACTGCGGGGCCGCAGTAAGTGCGTTCCCGCGTCAACCGGAACGGCAGGACGAAATCGCCGTGCCCCTTGTTCGGTCTCTCTGGGACAAGATCGTTTCGTCTGAGGTCTTGCCTGACGTAAACGGTATCCCGCGCAACCCAAGCAAGCTTGTTCGGCATTTTGTTGAGAACACGGAAATCTGCAGATCGTGGGCCAATCTAGCAGGCGCGGATGCGAGAGAAAGTTATCTGCATCCAGACTGCTACTCCTCCGAGGCAAGGGTCTCGCGTTTGAAGGCGCTCGTCGAGGAAGCAAGGCGCCGGGATATGCAGGTCCTCGCGAAGCCGCCCGCCGATGAATGGCTGTCGGGAAGCTATTGATCCCCGTCGCGGTCGAGCCTTGATGATTTCGACGCTCGATCGCGCAGCGGCTGAAGGGCATACCTTGCTTCCCCAATCTTGGCTCGTGCAACGGGTCCGCGACCTCGAAGTCTCGCCTCAGTGCGCAATCGGTGCCGATTGGATCGAAGCATTTGGCACATTCCTAAAGGCCAGGATAGCCGTCGCCCTCATGGCGGATGGCACCCCAGCATGGCAGCTCCAGCAGTATGCAAAGTCACGCGACCTCATATCGGCCCGTGTGAAACGACGCCTTGCGGGTAAACGACATCCTGGCGAGCACGACTGGCGAGCACTTATCGACCAACAGCTTCCGCCGTTTGCGGCGGCGAGCGACTCCGAGACGGAGGAGCTTGCGCGGGTCGAAAAAGCCAAGGCGCTAGAGGAGATATTTCGGTCTCGCTTTTCGGTTCTGATAGGGCCTGCCGGTACTGGTAAGACGAGCCTACTGACGGCCCTCCTATCTTTGCCATCGGTCGCTACCGGAGGGGTGCTCCTGCTCGCCCCAACAGGGAAGGCGCGGGTTCAGATGCAGAGGCGGGCCGGAAATGCGCAAGCCTACACACTTGCACAGTTCTTGCTGGCACTCGGCCGCTACGACCCACTGACCGGAGCCTATCGAGTTACCGATGACGCCAACCGAGAGCGCGGCTTCAAGACTGTAGTCATCGACGAGTGCTCTATGCTGACCGAGGACCAATTGGCGGCGACCCTTGACTCGATCGAAACAACAGCGGTCGAACGCTTGATCTTGGTGGGCGATCCAAGACAGCTTCCGCCAATTGGGGCGGGCCGGCCCTTCGTCGACATCGTCCGCTACTTGAACGACGACCGTGGCACGGCGAACAGACAGCCGGCGGGATATGCGGAGCTCAAGATGGTGCGCCGACAAACCGAGCAATCAGTCGCGGCAGGACAGCCGCCAGCAGCACGCGACGACATCATTTTGTCGAGGTGGTTCGGGGGAGAGGCTCCGGATCCTGGTGCTGACGAAGCCTGGGATCGTCTAGCGATTGGCAAGGCCATAGGAATTCGAGCGGTTCGTTGGGAGGGCGACGCCGACCTCCAGACAAAGCTTCTTGCCGAGGTCAAGGCGGCGACGCGCAGTATTTCTCGAAAGAAAGGGTTCGACGACGAGGGGGACGACACCACTTTCGAGATCAGCCTTGGGGGGCGTCCGTTCAAAGAAGTGGTGTACTTCAATCTGTCTCGCCTAGAGAAAGATGCCGAGGGCGCCGAAAGCCGAAGTGGAGGTGGCGCTGACGCTGAAACGTGGCAAATACTCTCACCGGTGCGCGCTGGTGAGACCGGCGTGGATGGCCTAAACCGCTGGCTTCAGAAATCTTTCCGTCACCAGGCGCGTGTTTGGGCTACGCCCAATTCTTTTGGCTCGCGCAAGGTCTTTAAACCGTTGGGGCCGCAGGGTATTCTTTATGGTGACAAGGTAATTAATTTGATCAACAAGAAGCGATCTTGTTATCCCAAGGTCGCTGACAGCTATCTGGCAAATGGGGAAATTGGACTTGTAGTTGGGCAGTACAAGGGTGCGAAAGCATCCTATAAGGGAAATCCTTGGGAGGCTCAGGTAGAATTTTCGTCGCAGCTGGGCTGCCATTTTGGCTTCCAAGCTCGCGATTTTGGTCAAGATGGCGAGGCGCCTTTGGAGCTCGCTTACGCCTTGACCATTCACAAAGCTCAGGGAAGCGAATTCGGCATGACCTTTGTCGTGATCCCGAGCCCCTGCCGCCTTCTTTCTCGTGAACTGCTCTATACAGCTTTGACGCGCCAACGTGAACAAGTGGTTCTACTTCATCAGGGCGATCTTCGCGCGCTATTGAAGCTGTCCTTGGCAGAGCATTCTGAGGCTGCCCGTCGTCTGACGAATTTATTTGCCGATCCGAAACCGGTCGAGCATGTCGGTACATTCCTAGAAGATGGGCTGATTCACCGCACCACCCGTGGCGAGCTAGTGCGCTCAAAATCGGAGGTGATCATTGCCAATCTGCTTCACGCACTCGGCATCAACTACGCCTACGAACAGCCCCTGCATGCGCAAGATGGCAGTGTCCGATATCCCGACTTCACGATTGAAGATGCCGAGACTGGTCGGCGCGTCTTTCTCGAGCATCTGGGAATGATGTCTGAACCGGCTTATAGGCGCCGCTGGCTTGCGAAGCTCGACTGGTACCGCTCTCAGGGAGTGTTGCCGGAAGACGAAGGCGAGGGCGATTTAGGGATTCTTCTGACAACGAGCGAGGAGAACGGGATCGACTCTCTTGTAATAGAAGAAAAGCTGCGCATGATCCTTGCGATTTGAACAGTGCGCTGGAAGAATTCGCAAAACTTGGAAGTCTCACTTAATTCTGTCCATTCTTTGATCCTCGGATGTTGTGGTCGATTGCGGCGATTTTCCGAAGGTCGACTTCGGGCTCATCCCACTTTACCGCAACCGACATCCATTTCTCGAGCTCGGCCTGCAAGGCCGGATTTCCGGCATGAAGTTGGAAGGTGTAAAGGCGATTTACTACATCGCGCATGAGTGACCGCATCTCTTCGTCGTCGATCCGCGACACGTCGCACCAAAGGATGCGGTTACCGCCGGCATCGAGGACAGTAACGTCGGACCAGTCGCCGGTTTTTGTGATGGGCACAATCCCGGCGTGCAGGTCTTCCAAGCCGGAATCCGGACACACCGCATCGCCATCGCCTTGGCGAGCTGCGCAACGATACGTTTTTTGGCTTCTTAGTTCATGCGCCGAGCCTAATGCCGCGCCGTTCTCAGGACTATAGGCGCGTTCGGGGCTCCTGGCCTACCTGGTCCGCGAAGCTGTGGAAATAGTCGGGCCAAGCATTGAAGTAGCCCTGCGGCTTCACCTCAGGCAGCGACCGGAACACGTCGGCCGCACTCTCCAGGCGGTCCTCGACCATGGTGGGCATCCACTCAGCCATTCGCGGCCTCCCGGTCGCCCGCCCGAGGTCCATATAGCTTCTCGCCGAGCTGACGCACCAGTTCGCGCTCTGGCCAAGTCAGGCGGTGGTCGTCGGCCGAGACCGCCAGCAGCCCCTGTTCCTGCCAGCCCTCACGCTTGACCTGTTCGGGATCCCGGCGCTGCCCACCGTAGCCCCTGGGTTGCCACCTCATGCGACGCCCCCGTTCGTCTCGATCGCCCAGTGCAGGATGGCGATGGCGTCGGCCTCGTTGTCGTCGGCCGGGCTGAAGCCGCGGGCGCGGACGGCTGCGGTCATCGCCGCCTTTTCGGCATTGCCCTTGCCGGTGGCGTGACGCTTGATCGTGCCGACCGGGACACCCTCGTAGGGCACGCCGCGCAGTTCGGCCCATGCGGTCAACGTGGCCATCAGACCGCCGTAGACATGGGCCGCATCGGTTCCGGCGTGGCGGCGGACCTCTTCGAACCAGATCGCCGCGATCGGACCCGATAGCCGGTTGAGTTCGCTTAGCCAGTTGGTGAACCGCAGGTAGCGCATGCCACCGCCGTTGAAGCGTCCGGGCCGAAAGCTGACCGTGCCGCTGGTGATCAGTCCATCATGGCTGCGGAGCGCCCAGCCGGTCGTTGTGCCGAGATCGAGGGCGAGAATGCAGGACCGGAAAATCACGCCCGGCTCGGGGCGGATGTCCTGCGCGGGGATCGGTGTGTTCATCGTGAAGGCTCACAAGTTGTGGGCCTTCGGCTTCGGTCACCGCAAGATGTAGCATTCGGCGGCCCTCGGCCAAAGCGAAAACGACGAGAAACGCGGCGGCGGGCGGTGATCGACGTTCGATCCGCCCCGGTCCAGACCTCGGAACGCGTGGTCCCAACCTTCGAGGGGGTTTGGATAGCCCTTTATCGTTCACGTTCAATGACTTGACTGTATGTAGTCCCAACCTCGGTGTCCCCAACGGGGGTCCTTTTCTTTTCGTATAGAAAAACATGTTCCCGACCTTTCCGTTCCCCCACATGAATGTGTAGCAAAAGGTTGGGACCACGGGGTGAGGTTGGGGCCACCGTTGTTTTTGAACGTCTTTTCGTGCCCCAACCCCCTCGGGAGGTTGGGACAGGGTTGGGACCAACGGGAGGTTGGGACAGGGTGATGAGTGGCGGCCTTTCTTGAAGCCGTGCAAGGCACAGCGCCTCGCCAGCGTCGGGGCACGCGTGCCGCAATCGCTGTCGGAGGACGGATTTCGCTTGGCCAATGCAACGAGTTACGGCAGAACAACCCGAAGGGAGAAAACGACCAATAAATGTCAGACGCACTGACCAAAGACGCCGATATTCGCCGTGCGCTTCACGCGAAGCGCCTGCGGAAGATCAAGGCTCAACCAGACACTCTGGTGATCGATGAACTTGGCCTCGCGCATGCCAAGAGCCGCGTGGACGTTGCCGTCATCAACGGCTGCATTCATGGCTACGAGATCAAGAGCGCCAAGGATAACCTCGACCGGCTCGACTCACAGATCGACATTTACCGCCGAACGCTGCAAAAACTGACGATTGTTGCCGCACCCAAGCATATTAAAGGCATCATCGACCACGTACCTCAATGGTGCGGCGTGATCGCGGCCGAGCAGGGGCCCAGAGGTGGCATCAGTTTTCAAGTGTTCCGAAATGCGGCCACCAACCCCGAGATCGATCCAGTCATGATGGCGCATCTCCTCTGGCGAGATGAGGTCATTGAATTGCTAAACAAGGCTGGATACGCCCCTAAGGATCTCCGGCGGCCGAGAAAGCAACTTTACGAGATGCTATGCGAAGCGATGACCGTTCGGGAGATCACTGCTTCAATTCGCTCATTCATGGCGCAGCGAGAAACCTGGAGAGGTCGCCCAGTACACGCGTGATGTGGTGATTGATCGCCACCTCCTTCCAGCGTGTCTGATTGCTTGGGCCCTCCAGATGTACCGCACACTTCGCAATATAGTCGTCGCCAATTGAGTAGCCGGCACCGTCGAACTTGCCACACGCCACGATCGACGCACAATGATCATGCATCTGGGAGCGATTATCATTAAATGCTCCTCCCTTGCGCACTTCCCAATCTCCCGGTGTCGTGTAGACGAGTTTACCCGCAGCCTTGATCATTCGCATATCCAAGGCTTTGAAATCAGGATGAACAATTGTGTAGTCGCCGTAGTTGGGCTGACGCATTCCGGCAGGGATCTTCCCTAGCAGTGCCTGATAGAAGAGCCAATCATGGCGGGGCAACTGGTCTGCACCTTTGGCAACGTCCTTGAAAGTCTCAGGAATTGCCGTGCCGATCATTATGAAGTTCCGGAAGGCGTCTAGCAGGGTGCTGAAGAAATCGCCGTCGCGGAACAGTTTTCTTTCGGCGCAACCTGCTGGGTTTGGTTTCGGCTCCATCGACGCAGGCGAGCTACATG
>NZ_OAOQ01000022.1 GCF_900207575.1 Cereibacter ovatus | reverse complement strand
CGCAGCACCGCCGCAACCCAACCCCAAAAACCGTCGCCGTTCCGCTTCGGTGAGCCGCTATCTAGGGAACACACAAAAAACCCGCAAGAGGAAAAATAAACAAATACACATGACACATGGTAAACCGCTGATAAGTAACGTTTCTTCGCTCTTCGCCGCCCCCCTGCCCCGCGCCGTCACCGAAGCCCAGGCTGGTCCGTCCCGCTGAAAAGGCCCGGCTCCAACTCTTCCCAGAAGGCAAAGATCGCCCGCGCATTCAGCGCCGAAGCCCAACCATGCCTGGCAAAATCCTCGCGTTCGAGGTCGCCCTCCAGTTGGCGCAGGAACAGCCTGCGGTCGGCATCACGCTGAGTCGGATTGCGCGATTCGGCCACCGCCCGCACCTTCGCCATGCGTTCGGCCCGCTCGCGCCGCTCGGCCGAGATCGCGGCCTCACGCAGGGCTTCGGCCCGGGCCTGCGCATCCTCGGCCTCTTTCCGCCGGGTCAGCGCCTCGACCGCCTCGGGTGAGGGCACGGGGTCGGCAGCCGCGCCATAGTCATCGCGCAAGGCGGCGGAGAGATAGCGGACGGGACTCGTCACACCGCCCTGCCCCGCCACATAATCCAGCTTCTCGCCCACATAGGCCTCGCCGTGTTCGGCGATCCATTGCCGCGCCAAGCGGTCCCCCACGCCGATCGCGATCAGACGCTGATAGGTGCGCGAACTGCGCACCGCTTCGCCATCGTCGATCTCGAACATTGCCAGCTGCGGGTTTTCCTTGATCAGGAACCGGATCTCGGTGACGGCGCGGCCCATCTTGCGGAACTCTGGCTCGACAAGGATGTTCGAGTTGCGGTTCACCTCGGCCACGGCCGGCTTGATGATCTTGGCGTTCAGCTGCTTGAAGTTTTCGTAGTAGGCGCTGTCGTCCACCCCCATCAGGCGGCGAAAGATCTCGATCGGCCACCACCCGGTCGAGCCCGTGCGCACGAAGCGAAAACAGTTTTCATACAGCGCCAGCGCATGGCCCGAGGTGAACCGGCGCTGGATGTTCAGGTTGATCAGCGCGAACACCTTCGGATCGTGCAGCTTTTCCGCCAGCGCCGGCGAATAGGCGTATTCGCAGATCCCGCCCGCAAGCTTGGCATAAGAGAGCAGTGACGAAACCCCCCATTCCTGCCGCCCCTTCTGGTCAAGCATGTCCCATTCGGCGACCGTCTCGGCCAGGCTGCGAAGCGACGCTTTCAGCGTCTCCATGTCGTTAGAATTGTAGCCAACCATCAGGCACAGCGTGCGCGCATCGATCGAATGCTTCGGCCGGGTGATCAGGTGGTCATAGGCGTTCAAAAGAAGCACATTGGAAAGCTTCCGCTGCAACAGCGTCAGCTTGCCCGAGACGTGGATCGCCGCCACGTTCTTCTTCACCGACTCGCGCCGCAGCGCGCCGGTCAGCACCTCTTTCGGGATCTGCATCACGGCGCCCTTTGGCGCCTTTTCCCGGCCAGCGATCTTCTGCGCCATGCCCTGCCCTTCTTCTGCCCGGCGCCGATGATGCCGCAATCGGCACCTTTGCTCAAGCGGCCATCAGGTACCCATGAGGGGTGTGGCCGCTCTCCTGTAAACAGGTACCGCCAAAGGCGGCACATCGGCCAAAGGAACCCGGATACAGGGCGACGTTCTTGTGGGAAGGCATGCAAGGGGCTGATGGAGCGGTCCGGTGACCAGAGATTAGCGAATCGGAGGCCCCTGGAAGGGAATCGGACCGCATACGGGCGCCTTTCCAACTGGAATCAGCCACCATTCATCCTGAAAGCGGGTGCCAGAGCGCCTGAAAATGGGTGCCCACCATCCTGTAGGCAGGTGCCTATCGTGGGGTAACACACTGATAATATGTAATAAGTTTGATCCAAAGTCTTAAAGTTCCTAAAGAATCTACAAGATTTGTCGTGCTGGATCTTCGGGTTCATGGGGGTTTCGCGGGCGAAACCTGCGCTCTTTCATCGGAAGGCATGTTCGCGGTGGAAGCCGATTCACATCCATCGTGGGATGTGCCATAGTTTCGCCAACAGACAGCAAAATATGTGACATCGATCTGAGGCGAGAGCATGACACGGAAGACTGACTTCCCTCTGCCACCCTATTTCAACCTCGACCCGGCCGCGGCTGCGGCAAAACTCGGGGCGCCGGTGGATACGACGCGATTCGCCAAAGCGGCCGCGTTCTGTGCCCGCGGGCGCGATGATCTGGCACGGAAAGGCTACGCCCCGGACGGCAAGAAGCGTTTGCGCAAGTTCTCGACATGGGAGATCTGCCGTTATCTGATTCCGGTGGCATCGTCGCACTTGCGGCGGGTGCTGCGCAACAATCCCGACCTGCCGCAGGGGGAAGGCGAAGGCGGGGCCAAATGGTTCACGCTTGAAGAGGTTCTGGTGCTGCGAAACTTCTTCGCCGAGGAAGGCGCTGCATCGAAGGAGTATCGGCCTTACAGGCCCAAGGGGTTGCCTGCCAAAGTCGTGGCGGTCGCCAACTTCAAGGGCGGGGTGGGCAAAACCTCGACCGCTGCACATCTGGCGATGTCCGCGGCACTTGACGGCTATCGGGTGCTGGTGATCGATCTGGACAGTCAGGGCTCGATGACCTCGATCATGGGCGGACGGGTCGCGGATGAATGGCAGACCGTATTTCCTTTGCTCGCCAAGGATTACGCGCTGCATGTGCAAGAGGAGAACGAGGTCCGGTCCGCGAAGGGTGAGGCCCCCCTGCCCCTTGATGAGACCCTGACCGAGGCGCTGAAGATCACCGCGGCGGATGTGGTGCAGAAAACCCATTGGCCGAATATTGATCTGATCGGCGCGCAACTGAACCTGTATTGGGCCGAGTTTCAGGTACCTGTCTGGCGGATGATGCTGCGGCGCTGGCCGCTGTGGGATGCGCTGACCGGATTTCTCGACCGTGAGGGCTTGCTGGAGGATTACGATATCATCCTGCTCGATACGCCTCCTGCGCTTGGGTACCTGACGATCAATGCGCTGGCTGCGGCGGACATCCTGCTCGTGCCGTTGGGCGCCTCGTTTCTGGAGTTCGATTCGACCGGACGGTTCTTCGACATGCTCTATTCCACCTTCGCCAGCATCGAGGATGGCGAGAACGGCGCCCGGCGTGCGGCTGGCCTGCCCGAGGTGAAGTTCGAATGGGACGTGGTCCGCGCGCTGATCACCCGTTTCGACGCGAACCAGCAGACCGACCTTGCCAATGTCGTTCAGGCCTATTTCGGCGACTTCATGAACGCCTATCGGCAGGATTTCACGGCGCTGGTGGGTCAGGCGGGCGAACAGGTAAACGGGATCTACGAGGCCGACTATCGCGACTTCAATCGCGAGACCTATGTCCGCGGTCGTGAGACGTTCGACCGGACCTATGCCGAGTTCAAAGAGATCCTGATCGGTTCGTGGTGGCGCGATCAGGCGATGCAACAGAAGGAGGCGCGTGATGGCGAAGCGCAGACGGCTTGAGGCGCCCTCGGCGGCGGAACTGGAGGAACTGGAGACAGGTTTCGCCCGCGAAACCTCGGTCTCGACCCGGCCGCCGATCGCGCAGGTTGCCGCCGATGCCGCGGCGCTGTCGGTGCCTCTGCCTGTGGCCGACCGCGCCGCAGCGGCGCGCGACAGCGCCGATGCCGGCCGGCTGCGCGCGGCCGAGGCCAGCGGCCTGCTGCTGATCGAGATTGCGCTGTCCGACATTCGCGCGGACGATCTGACCCGCGACCGGCTGCGGGTTGATGGCGAGGAGATGGACGAGCTGTGCGCTTCGATCCGGGCGCACGGGCTGCGGTTGCCGGTCGAGGTGTTCGAGCGGTCAGAGGGTGACGGCGAACGCTACGGCCTGATCTCGGGCTGGCGGCGGCTGTGGGCGCTGCGCTCGCTTCATGCCGAGACCGGCGACGACCGCTTCGCGCGGGTGCGGGCGCTGGTGCGGCAGCCTGCGGATGTCTCGGCTGCTTATGTCGCGATGGTCGAAGAAAACGAGATCCGCGCCGATCTGTCTCCGTATGAGCGCGGCCGGATCGCGGCGCTGGCTGCGGGGCAGGGGGCGTTCGCATCCGTGGAGGAAGCGGTGGACGTGCTGTTCGCCGCAGCCTCGAAGGCGAAGCGGTCGAAGATCCGCAGCTTTGCGTTGATCCATGAGGAGCTGGGCGACCTGCTGACCTTCGCGGTTTCGCTGGGCGAACGGCCGGGCCTGCGGCTGGCCCATGCGCTGCGCACCGGCTATGCTGGTCCGTTGCGTCAGGCGCTGGCGACAGGGCAGGGCGCCGATGCCGAATCGGAATGGGCGTTGATGGAGCCGTTGGTCAAAGCGGCCGAGGGCAAGGCGCCCGACCCGTCGCGCGGGGGACGCCCGGTGCGCAAGCCGACCGCGACAGCGGCACAGGTGACGATCGCCGCCCGTGACGGCGATGGCTATCTTCTTCGACTGGAAGGGGCCGACGTCGATGAGGCGCTGGTTCGCCGCGTGGTCGACGAACTCCGCCGATTGTTGGTGTCGGGCAAGGTTTCGCCGGCGAAACCGGACTGAGATATGGTGTTCGGTGAGTTTGCCTTGTGCGAAATATTCGCATGAAAACATAGACTTATGGCCATTGCGCGCATTTCTGGCCATAATGCGCGCAAGGGGTGTGTCTCGGATATGGCGGGCTACGGCGCGTTGGTCTGCGGTGTCCACGGCCGGCGCTGCGGGGCTTTGCGGGCGCGCGAGAGCGGACCTGACCATTTCGCAGCGAAACCTGCCGCGTCGGCCTCGACCGCGGTATGGTCGGCAAGATAGCGGCGGCTGAACTCGGTAAGGCCCCATTCGCGATACTGGGTCACATGGCGCAGCTCATGGGCCCAGAGCGCGGCATTCGCCAGCGCGTCGCCCTTGTCCGCGA
Organism: Cereibacter ovatus; assembly: GCF_900207575.1. Classification (GTDB taxonomy): domain Bacteria; phylum Pseudomonadota; class Alphaproteobacteria; order Rhodobacterales; family Rhodobacteraceae; genus Cereibacter_A; species Cereibacter_A ovatus. Next base: position 48,337 of record NZ_OAOQ01000022.1, on the reverse strand, counting down.
AAACCACGATGTCGATCAGGGTGATTGCCGTGGCCCTGCCGTGATCCAGCGCGGTGCGCTGAAGCGACAGGTCGCTGCCGCCGCGCACACGCCAGCGCACCGAGTCCAGATCGGCATCAGGGACATGGCCTGAAAGCTGGCGCCGGATCTCGGCCGGGATTGGCGCGACCCCTTCGGCCAGGGCCTGATCGCGCGAGGTCTGGATCGCGTTTGCCAGAACCTGCACCGCCTGCTGTGTGCCGGCTATGGCCAGCGACCGGGCGAGGGCCTCTGCCGCGGTTTCGCGCGCCGCCGCACCCGTCGCCGGCAAACACACCACGGCAAGCAGAAAGACGCGAAACAGGATCATGCGATGGCTCGGTCTGCGAAGATGGCCTGCGCAAGTTTCGGGCGATGTGCGGGCGCAGTCAACCGGACCGGGCGCCGGATATGTCTTTGGTTGCGGCCCGCCCGCACATTATGCCGCAGGCGCAAAAGCCATGCTGCAAGAGCGAAAGTTTCGCTTTGATTCCGTTCGCCAACATAATATTGCGCACCACGGTGCACCGAGGAGGAGTTCTATGGTTCCCGCACACGAAAAGATTCTGGCCGACCCGCGCTTCAAGCAGCTGGTCTCGCGCCGCAACCGTTTCGCCATCACGCTGTCTGTCATCGTGCTGGCGGTCTATATCAGCTTCGTCTCTGTCGCCATCTTCAATCCGGCGCTGTTCTCCATGCCGCTTATGGGCACGTCGGCCTGGTGTGTGGGGCTGGTTGTCGGGTTCTGCATCCAGGCCTTCGCCTTCGTGATGACCGGGATCTACACGGCGCGGGCGAACGGCCAGTTCGACCGGCTGGCCCGCGAAGCGATCCGGGGGACCATTGCATGATCCGCGTCTTTTTCCTTTCGGCCGCCGCGCTGGTGGCCATTGCCGGCTCTGGTCTTGCCGCCGGCGGCGCCATTGACGGCGACGTGACCAAGCGTTCGGTGAACGTGATCGCCATCGCGATGTTTCTGTTCTTCGTGGCGGCGACGCTGGGGCTGACGGCCTGGGCCGCGCGGCGCACCAAGTCGGCGTCGGACTTCTACACCGCCGGGGGCGGGATCACCGGCTTTCAGAACGGTCTGGCCATCGCCGGCGACTACATGTCGGCCGCGGCCTTTCTGGGTGTCTCGGGCATGGTGTTCGGCAAGGGCGTCGACGGCGTGTTCTACACCGTGGGCTGGACCGTGGGCTGGCCGCTGATCCTGTTCATGATCGCTGAACGTCTGCGTAACCTTGGCCGCTTCACCTTCGCTGACGTGGCTTCGTTCCGGCTGGAGCAGACCCGCATCCGCACGCTGTCGGCCTTTGGTGCGCTGACGGTGGTGATCTTCTATCTGATTGCGCAGATGGTGGGCGCGGGCAAGCTGATCCAGCTTCTGTTCGGGCTGGAATATGCCTATGCGGTGATCCTCGTCGGCGTCCTGATGATGCTGTATGTGACCTTCGGGGGGATGCTGGCGACGACCTGGGTGCAGATCACCAAGGCGGTGCTGCTGCTGTCGGGCTGCACGCTGCTGGTTCTGCTGGGGCTGAAACATTTCGGCTTCTCGCCAGAGGCGATGATGCAGGCGGCGATCGACAATCATGCGGCGCATGAGGCGATCCTGTCGCCGTCCAGCTCGATTTCTGACCCGATCACCGCCATCTCGCTGGCCTTGGCGTTGATGTGCGGCCCGGCGGGTCTGCCCCATATCCTGATGCGGTTCTTCACCGTGCCGGATGCGAAAGAGGCGCGGAAATCGGTGTTCTATGCCACCGGCTTCATCGGCTATTTCTTCATGTTGGCGGTCACCATCGGCTTCCTGGCCATCACGCTTGTCGGCACCAACCCGGCCTATCTGGACGAGGCAGGCAAGCTGCTGGGCGGCGGCAACATGGCGGCGATTCACCTGTCGGGCGAAGTCGGCGGCGATGTGTTCCTGGGCTTCATCTCGGCGGTGGCCTTCGCGACCATCCTTGCGGTGGTGTCGGGGCTGGCGCTGTCGGGGGCTTCGGCGGTCAGCCATGACCTTTATGCCCGCGTCATCAAGAAGGGCCGCGCCTCGGACAAGACCGAGATGATGGTGTCGCGGATGGCGACGCTGGTTCTTGGCGTGCTGGCGATTGCCTTGGGTCTGGTGTTTGAAAACCAGAACATCGCCTTCATGGTCAGCCTTGCCTTCGGTCTTGCGGCCTCGGTGAACTTCCCTGTGCTGTTCCTGTCGATCTTCTGGAAGAACATGACCACCCGTGGCGCCTTCATCGGCGGGCTGATGGGTCTGTTCTCGGCGGTGGGCTGCGTGGTGCTGGGCCCGACGGTCTGGGTCAACGTGCTGGGCTTTGAAACGGCGATCTTCCCGTGGGAGCAATACGCCCTGTTCTCGATGACGGCGGCCTTTGGCGGGATCTGGTTCTTCTCGGTCACCGATCGGTCCGAGCGGGCAAAACTGGACAAGGCCGGCTTCCCGGCGCAGTTCGTCCGGTCCGAAACCGGGCTTGGTGCGGCGGGTGCGGTCGCGCACTAAGGGCGCCTGCGATCCGATAACGAAAGGGGGCGGCCGGGACACCGGCCGCCCCTTTGTCATGCGTGGGGTGGTTACTGTGCCCGTTGGCCCAGCCATGCGGCCCAGGCGGCGGCATTGCCATGGAACACGTTGATGTCGGTCACCTTGTCGATGCCGGGCACGATCCCGGTGCCGGTGTATTGCCAGAACGTCCAGGGGTGGCCGTCATAGCGGTCTGACGGATGCGCCGCGACCGAGCGAAGCCAGAATTCATAGCCCGAAAGCCGCCACATCTGGTTCCGTTCGAAGAAATCGACGGTGGTATAGATGATTGGCCGCTGGCCATAGTGCCGGCCCACAAGGTCAAGGAACGTCTGCGCTTCCCGGCGCACCACCGCGGGTTCGGGGCGGAAGGTGCAGGTGGGTGAAAACGGGTTCCATTCCATGTCCAGAACCGGTGGCAGGCTGTCTCGGCTGGCCGGGACGTTGCGGATGAACCAGTCGGCCTGTTCATGCGCCGGGCGGCAGAAGTAGAAGAAGTGATAGGCGCCCCGCGGCACCCCGGCGCGGCCGGCGGCACGCCAGTTTTCGTGGAACATCGCATCGACGCGGTCGCCCCCCTCGGTTGCCTTCAGGAAGGCGAAAGAGACGCCGGCCGCGGCTGCGGTCGGCCAGTCGATCGGCCCCTGAAACCGCGACACGTCGATGCCGTGAACCGCATAGCTTTGAGGGGCGCGGCCCGTCCAGGCGTGGGGTTTGGCGTCCCCGAACGCGGGGCGGGCGACGCTGACGGTCTGCCCGGGGGAGATCCCGGCGGTCCGGTCGGGTTGACCGCCGCAGGACAGCAGCAGCGAGGCAAGGCCAATGGCAAGAAGGCGTCGGGTCATGGGGCTCCGGTCGGTATCGGTAGGGGGGGCAGGGGGCGGGAACAGCCCCGACTGTGGCGCAGATGCGCCCCGCTGTCACCCCTTGGGCGCCGGCCGCACGGGGTCAGCCGAAGCGCGCCGGCGACAGGGCCGCAACCAGCGCGGTGGACAGGTCCGTTCCGCGGCCGCCGATCAGGTCAGCGACAAGGCGGCTTGCCGCCGGGCAGGTCTGAAAACCATAGCCGCCCTGTCCCGCCAGCCAGACGAAATCCGGCCGGGCGCGGTCGGGGCCGATCACCAGAACCCGGTCGGGGGCGAAGGTGCGCAACCCCGCCCAGGATGCCAGAAGCCGGGTGACGGGTTCGGTCACCATCTCTTCGTAGCGCGCCAGGCCCTCGGCCAGAACCATGTCGTCGGCCCAGGCGTCGTGCGGCTCCATCGGGTGTTCCTCGGCCGGCGAGACGATCAGCGCGCCGGCGTCGGGCTTGGCATACCAGCTTTCGCCCACACCGAAGATCATCGGCCAGCCCGACACATCATGCCCGCCCGGCGCCGGAATCCGCGCCATGGATCGGCGCAGAGGGGTCAGGCCAAGGGGGGCCACCCCCGCCATCCTGGCCACCTGATCGGCCCAGGCGCCGGCGGCATTGACCAGAACGCCGGCGCTGTAGCCCTCATCCGCCGTTACCTGCCAGCGCCCGCCCTGATGGGCGATCGCGGTCACCCGCGCCTTGGTGCGCAGCGTGGCACCGCGGGCCTTCGCCTCGCGGGCAAAGCCTTGCAGCAGCAGGTCGGTGTCGATGTCCCAGGCATGGGCGGCATGGGCCGCCAGCGTCACGTCAGGCGCCAGGATCGGCACGATGGCGCGCGCCTCGGCCGGTGACAGGGCGTCAAGCTGCATCGCCTGCGTCTCGGCCATGAATCGATCACGTTCGTCGTCGCGGCCGACGACCATCATCCCGCGCGGCGACAGGATGCCCTTGGCGGCATGAAAGAACGCACCCGAGGCCAGCGACAGCTCGACCACCGGCGCAAGGCCATAGCGCGGTTCATACAGGGCCGCCGACCGGCTGGAGGCGTGATGCGCCAGCGTATCCTCGGCCTCAAGCAGCGTGACCGAGCCCAGTTCCGAAAGCCGGGCGGCGGCCGATACGCCGGCAATGCCCCCGCCGATGATAAGAAAATCGCTGTCCATGCCGGCAAGCTGACCCGCCGCGCGGGGATTGGCAAGGGGGTGTCTGGTGCGGTCCGTCACCGGCCGCCGCGCACAGCAAAAGGCCCGGGCCGTTGTCGGTCCGGGCCTTCGTTTCAGGTCAGGGGCGGCTTATTTCGGGATCTCGCCGCTGATGCCTTCGACATAGAAGTTCATGCCCAGCAGATCACCGTCCGAGGCGACCTGACCTTCGGCAAGCCAGGCGCTGCCGTCCTGACGGTTCAGCGGCCCGGTGAAGGGATGATAGGTGCCGGCGGCGATGGCGTCGTGGATTTCCATCGCTTTCGCCTTGACCTCGGCGGGAACGGCGTCGGTGATCTCACCGACTTGGACCTCGCCACCGGCGATGCCTTCCCAGGCGTCAGTGCTGGCCCAGGTTCCGTCCAGAACCATGCCCACGCGCTTCACATAGTAGGGCGCCCAGTTGTCGATGATCGAAGACACCCGGGGGCTGGGCTTGTAATTCGCCATGTCCGATGCCTGACCAAAGCCGATCACGCCCGGCGTCTTGGCGGCCTCGGCCAGCGGCGCGGTCGAATCGGTATGGGCAAGGATCACGTCGACGCCCTGTTCGATCAGCGCCTTGGCGGCGTCGGCCTCTTTCGCCGGGTCGAACCAGGTGTAGGCCCAGACGACCGAGATCGTGACGTCCGGGTTGACCTTCTTCGCATGGATGAAGGATGCGTTGATGCCCTGAACCACCTCGGGGATCGGGTAAGAGCCGATATAGCCGATCTTGTTCGATTTGGTCATCATGCCCGCGATGGTGCCGCAGACCGCGCGGCCTTCGTAGAAGCGGGCGTTATAGGTCGCGACGTTCGCATGGTCGCGCTTGAAGCCGGTGCAGTGTTCGAACTTCACGTTCGGGAACTTGGCGGCGACGGCGTTGGTCGCATCCATGTAGCCAAACGAGGTGGTGAAGATGATGTCGCAACCGGCCAGCACCATCTGGGTCAGCACCCGTTCGGCGTCCGATCCTTCGGGCACGCTTTCCTGATAGATCGTCTCGACCCGGTCGCCATATTCCTTTTCGACGGCCAGACGGCCTTCGTTGTGCTGGAAGGTCCAGCCGCCGTCGCCGATCGGGCCGACGAAGACAAAGCCGACCTTCACCTTCTCTTTCGCCTGCGCCAGCGCGGTCCGACCGGCCAGCGACAGCGCCAGCCCCGAGGCGGCGCCGGCGAGAAGCGTTCTGCGATCCATTGGTAGTGCTCCCTGAATGGGCCGGTCGCCCGGCCGGTAGTGCGTGCCTCAGCGCGAGGCGTGGAAGGTCCTGCCCAGCGACGCCGGCGCCGAAGCGATCCGGCGCCGGTCGGCCGACATGATGACCAGCACAAGGATCGTTATCAGATAGGGCGACATGGACAAGTATTGCACCGGAATCCGCGCGCCAGCCGCTTGCAGGTTCAACTGAAGGACGGTGATGCCGCCGAAAAGATAGGCGCCCAGCAGGACACGCCCCGGCCGCCAGCCGGCAAAGACCACGATGGCCAGCGCGATCCATCCCGCGCCCGATGTGATGCCATCGGTCCATTGCGGCACCCGGATCAGGCTGAGATAGGCCCCGCCCAGCCCCGCCATCGCACCGCCGAACAGGATCGCCAGCACCCGGATACGGATGACGTGATAGCCAAGCGCATGGGCTGCGTCGTGGTTTTCGCCCACCGCGCGCAGAACCAGACCCGCGCGGGTGTGGTGCATCACCGCCCAGACCGCGACCACCGCGGCGATGGACAGATAGACCATCAGATCGTGGTGAAACAGGATCGTGCCCAGCACCGGCAGGTCTGACAGCGGCCCAAGGTCAAGCCGGTCCACTGGCGGCGGCTTCACCCCCACATAACCCTGCCCGATCAGGCTGGACAGGCCCAGCCCGAACAGCGTCAGCGCCAGCCCCGTGGCCACCTGATTGGCCATCAGGAACTGCGTCAGCAGCGCGAAGATCAGGCTGAGCGTGGCCCCCCCCAGCGCGCCACCGACAAAGCCCAGCACCGGGCTGCCGGTTTCCACCGCCACGGCAAAGCCGCAGATCGCGCCGATGATCATCATCCCCTCGACGCCGAGGTTCAGAACGCCGGATTTCTCGACCACCAGTTCCCCGATCGCCGCGAAGATGATCGGCACCGAGGCCATCATCAGCGAAGCCACAAGGACGGCGGGATTGATGCCTCCAAGAAGGTCCATCAGGCTGCTTCCTTCCGGGTAAGCCGGATGCGGTAGTTCGACAACAGATCCAGCGCCAGCAGGAAGAACAGCAGCATCCCCTGAAACGCCTGGATCGAGGCCGCAGGCAGGCCAAGGTTGGTTGCGGCATTGTCGCCGCCGACATAGGTCAGCGCCATCAGAAGCCCCGCCAGCAGGATGCCCACCGGGTTCAGCCGGCCCAGAAAGGCCACGATGATCGCGGTGAACCCATAGCCGGACGCAAAGTCGATCTGGATCTGGCCGGCCGGTCCCGTCACCTCGAACATGCCGGCCAGCCCGGCCAGCCCACCAGAGATCCCCATGCACAGCAGCACCAGCCGCCCGGGCGAGACCCCGGCAAATCGCGCGGCCCTTGGCGCCTGTCCCGCCAGCCGGATGTGAAAGCCAAGGATATGGCGCTGAAGCAGCACATGGGCCGCGATCACCGCGGCCATTGCCGCCACCACGCCCCAGTGCATCCCGGTGCCCGCAATCAGCTCCGGGTTCGCAGACGAGGCCCATTGCGACAGGTTGCGCGATCCGGGAAAGCCGCCGCCATCGGGGTTGCGCAACGCCCCCAGCGCCATGCTGGCCAGAATCGATTGCGCGACATAGACCAGCAGCAACGAGACAAGAATCTCATTGGTGCGGAAACGGGTCCGAAGGATCGCCGGGATCATCGCCCACAGCCAGCCGCCGAAAGCGCCGGCCACCACCATCAGCGGAAAGATCAGCCGGCTGTCGGCGGGATAAAGCGCAAGCCCCGCCGCAGCGCCGAAGATCGCGCCCATGATATACTGACCCTCGGCGCCAATGTTCCAGATCCCTGCGCGAAATCCAAGGCTTAGCCCCACCGCGATCAGGATCAGCGGCCCCGCCTTCACCAGCAGTTGCCCGCGGAAATACCAAGCGAATTCGCCGAACAGCGGATCCCAGAAGATGGTCCGGATCGCCTCGGTCGGGCTTTTGCCCAGCAGCGCGAACATCAGCCCGCCCGCCAGCATCGTCAGCACCACCGCAAGGACCGGCGTCGCCCAGTTCCAGAACCGCGACGGGCTGGGCCGCTTTTCAAGCATGAGCATGGTGGGCCACCTCCATCCCGTGTGCGCCGCCCATCATCAGCCCGATCTCTTCGATGGTCAGACCCTGTGTCGGCCGGGGCGGACTCATCCGCCCCTCGTTCAGCGCCGAGAAGCGGTCGGCGATTTCCAGCAGCTCGTCAAGATCCTGACTGATGACCACCACCGCCGCCCCCGCCGCTGCGCAATCCAGAATCGCCTGCCGGATCGCCGCCGCCGCCGAGGCATCGACCCCCCATGTCGGCTGATTGATGACGATGACCGACGGCTCTTGCGACAATTCCCGGCCGACCACGAACTTCTGAAGGTTGCCGCCCGACAGCGCCCGCGCTGCGACAAAGGTGCCGGGCGTGCGCACGTCAAATGCCGCCACGATCGCCTGCGCAAAGGCGCGCGTCGCGCCCCAGTCGATGAACCCCCGCCGCACCAGCCGCTTGCGCACCATCCCCGACAGCAGCGCGTTTTCCACAAGGCTCATGTCGGGCGCCGCGGCATGGCCCAGCCGTTCTTCCGGCGCCGCCACCAGCCCCAGCGCCCGCCGCGCGTTCGGCCCCTGATCGCCCACCCCGCGGCCGGCGATGCGCACCGCATCGCGTGGTGCCTTCAACTCGCCCGACAACGCCAGCAGCAATTCGTCCTGCCCGTTGCCGGCAACGCCCGCGATGCCCAGAACCTCGCTGCGGGTGACGGAAAAGCCCACGTCCTTCAGCGCGGTGCCGAACGGGATCGGCGAGGCGACCGACAGGCCCGCCACCTCAAGCGCGACCTCGCCCGCCGGCCGGCCGTGACGCTCGGGCGGGGTCAGGACCGCGCCCACCATCAACTCGGCCATCTCGCGGGCCGAGCGGTCGCGCGGGATGCAGGTGGCGACCACGCGGCCCCGGCGCAGGATCGTCGCCGTGTCACACAAGGCGCGGATTTCCTCAAGCTTGTGACTGATGTAAAGGATCGCCGTGCCCTCGGCCGCAAGCTGACGCAGGGTCTGGAACAGGATTTCCACCTCTTGCGGGGTCAGCACGCTGGTCGGCTCGTCCATGATCAGAAGGCGAGGGTCTTGCAGCAGGCAGCGGATGATCTCGACCCGTTGGCGTTCGCCCGCCGACAGGTCGCCCACCATCCGCGACGGATCGAGCGGCAGGCCGTATTCCTCGGACACCTGCCGGATACGGGCGGCCAGATCGCCCAGCCGCGGTGGCGATTCCATCCCCAGCGCCACGTTTTCCGCGACGGACAGCGCCTCGAACAGGCTGAAATGTTGAAACACCATGCCCACACCGGCGGCGCGGGCCTCGCGCGGTTCCTGCGGGGCATAGTCCTGCCCGCGCAGCCACATCCGGCCGTGATCGGGCCGGACAAGGCCATAGATCATCTTGACGAGCGTTGACTTGCCGGCGCCGTTCTCACCCAGCAGCGCATGAACCTCGCCTTCGCGGATCGCGAAAGAGACGTCCGCATTGGCGACGACGCCCGGATAGGCCTTCGTCACCCCCTCGACCCGAAGAAGTTCCGTCATGACGCGATCTCCGCCCGTCTCTGCCCATTTTCCTTCAGCAGATCCACCGCGATGCCAAGTGCGATCGCCTGCGGATGCTTGCCAAGCCCCTTGTCGCCGATGGGGCAGACCAGCCGCGCCACCAGCGCCTCGGGATGGCCGAGCGCACGCAGCCGCGCGCGAAACCGCGCGGCCTTGGTGGCCGAGCCGATCAGCCCCAGCCTGCGGAACCCCTGTGCCATGATCCGATGGCAAAGTTCCAGATCCAGAGCGTGGGAATAGGTCAGAACCAGATGCTCGGCTGCGGCCGGGGCATGGGCCACCAGATCCTCGGGCCGGTGGGCCCATAGCGGCGTGACGCGGTCGGGCAGGGCGTCGGGAAAGCGGTCGCGCCCCGCATCGATCCATGTGACATCCAGATCCGGCAGCGGCGCCAAGGCCGAGACCACGGCCCGCCCGACATGCCCCGCGCCCCAGACCCAGACCGGCCGGCCGGGCCGGGCCGCAGGCTCGACCATCCAGCCGGCCAGAAACTGCGACACAGGCAATACCCCCTCGGCCCGCGCCCGCGCCAGAAGACGCCGGACCGCCAACGGCATCGCAGCCCCCGTTACGCTGCGCGCAATCACTGGCCCCGAAAGCCGCGCCACATCCTCCGACCCGAAAACTTCGGTCAACAACGTGACCGCCCCGCCGCAACACTGGCCCAGACCCGGCCCCAGCGCCACCCGGTCCAGCCGCGCCCCCCCCACCAGATCGCGCGCCCGCGCCATGGCTTGCCATTCCAGCGCGCCGCCGCCGATGGTCCCGGAACTGCCGCCCGCCCAGACCAGCATCGCCGCCCCCACCTCGCGCGGGGCCGATCCCTCGCAGGCGGCCACCACGATCCGCGCCACCCGGCCCTGCGCGGCCACCGCGGCGCGCACCCCGTCAAGGTCGAACCCCTCAGCCACCCTGCCGCCTCACCGCCATCAGAACCCGCTCGGGCGTGGCCGGCGCATCCAGCCCCGGATAGACCGAGCCATCGCCACAGGCCGCCACCGCATCCGACACCGCCATCAGAACCGAGATCCCCAGCATGAACGGCGGCTCTCCCACCGCCTTTGATCGCCCCACCGTGTCTTCGCGGTTCGGCTGATCCCAAAGATCCACATTGAACACATCGGGCCGGTCGGAACAGGCGGGGATCTTGTAGGTCGAAGGCGCATGGGTCCGCAGCCGACCCTGATCGTCCCAGACCAACTCCTCCATCGTCAACCAGCCCGCCCCCTGCACGAACCCGCCCTCGATCTGGCCGATGTCGATGGCCGGGTTCAGACTGGCCCCGGTGTCATGCAGGATGTCGACCCGCAGAATGCGGTTCTCGCCGGTCAGGCGGTCGATCACGACCTCGGACACCGCCACCCCATAGGCGAAATACAAAAACGGCCGCCCGCATCCCTTTTCCCGGTCCCACACAATCTTGGGCGTCCGGTAATGCCCCGTTGCCGACAGCGACACCCGCGCCTGATAGGCCATCGCGGCTACCTCGGCAAAACCGTAATCCGCCCCCGCAACCCGCACCCGCCCATCGGCAAAGATCACATCCGCCACCTCCGCCTGATGACGCGCAGCCAACATCCCGGCCATGCGCCCGCGCAGCACCTCACAAGCGGCCCGAACCGCCATCCCGTTCAGATCCGACCCCGACGAGGCCGCCGTGGCCGAGGTATTCGGCACCTTTCCGGTATCGGTCGCGGTGATCCGAACCGCCCCGATCGGCAGCCCGAACTCGTCCGCCGCCACCTGCGCCACCTTGCGGAACAGACCTTGCCCCATCTCGGTTCCGCCATGGTTCACCTGCACCGAACCATCCTGATAGACATGCACCAACGCCCCGGCCTGATTCAGCCAGGTCAGCGTGAACGAGATCCCGAACTTCACCGGCGTCAGCGCAATCCCCCGCTTCAGAACCGTAGCCCCCCGGTTCCACTCTGCAATCTCGGCCCGACGGCCCGCGTAATCGGCCCGCTTGGCCAGCGCCGCCACCATCGCGTCGGCCACAAAATCCTCGACCGGCATGTGATACGGCGTCGTCTGAACCCCGCGCGGCGCCGCACCCGCGCTCTCAACCAAAAGCCCGCCCGCGCCCTCTTTCATTCTGGCAGAAATATCCCGGGGTCCGGGGCAGCGCCCCGGGGCGTCCCCGGGCGCATCCCCCACCGCTCCCACGCCACGGTAGAAATTCACCCGCCGCACATCCAATGGATCGCGACCCAGCGCAAATGCCACATGATCCATCACCCGCTCGATCCCAAGCATCCCCTGCGGCCCGCCGAAACCGCGAAAGGCGGTGGCGCTTTGGGTGTTGGTGCGCAGCCGGTGGCTTTCGATCCGCACCGCGGGCAGGAAATAGGCGTTGTCGACATGCAGCATCGCCCGATCCGCCACCGGCAAAGACAGATCCTGCGACCAGCCGCAGCGCAAGAGATGGCGGAACTCGACCCCCGTCAGCCGGCCGTCGCTGTCAAAGCCCGCGCGATAGTCGATGCGCAGATCGTGCCGCTTTCCGGTGATCACCATGTCGTCGTCGCGGTCATAGCGCATCTTGCAGGGCCGCCCCGTCGCCCGCGCCGCCACCGCGCAGGCGATGGCCAGCGCGTTCGCCTGACTTTCCTTGCCGCCGAAGGCGCCGCCCATGCGGCGTACCTCGACCCGCACCGCGCCCATCGGCAGGCCAAGCGCATCGGCCACCTTGTGCTGCACCTCGGTCGGGTGCTGGGTCGAGGCATGGATGTGCATCTCGCCGCCCTCTTGCGGCAGGGCAAGGGCGGCCTGGCCTTCCAGATAGAAATGCTCTTGCCCGCCTATCTCGATCCGGCCTTCGACCGATCGCACAGCGGCGGCGATGGCGGCGGCGGCGCAGCCCTTTTCCCAGATCACCGGGCCACCCTCGAAATGGCTGCCGGCGGCCAGCGCCTGATCGACGGTCAGGATCGCGGACAGGGGGCGGATGTCGGGCCGGCCCAGTCGGGCGGCGCGGCGGGCGGCCAGATGATTTTCCGCCACCACCAGAAACATCGGCTGGCCCGCGTAGTGAACGCGCCCTTGCGCCAGCAGCGGCTCGTCATGGATCGAGGGCGAACAGTCGGGCATCGGGTCCAGATCGGCCGGTCCGATGACTGCGACCACCCCCGGCGCGGCCCGCACCGCGTTCAGATCCAGGCCGAGGATCTCGCCATGCGCTGCGGGCGACAGGCCGAAGGCCAGATGCAATGTGCCCTGAGGGCAGGGAATGTCATCGACATAGCGCGCGCTGCCGGTGACATGCAGGTGGGCGGCATCATGGGGCAGGGGGGCGCCAAGGCTCATGCCCGCAGCTCGCGGATCGAGACCGTCTGACCGGCAAGGTCGTGGAAATAGCGCACCAGCAGGTTGGCCGCCGCGTCCAGCCGGTAGGCGGCCGAGGCCCGCATGTCCGACATCGGGGTGAAATCGGCGGCGAAGGCGGGGCGGGCGGCCTCGATCGTGGCCAGGGTCCAGGGCTGGCCCAGAAGTGCGGCCTCGACCGCTGGGGCGCGTTTCGGGATGCCGGCCATGCCGCCGAAGGCCACGCGTGCAGAGGTGACGACCCCCTCGGCGATGCAAAGGTTGAAGCAGCCGCAAAGCGTCGAGATGTCCTGATCGAACCGCTTGGACAGCTTGTAGCCGCGCAGTGCGGGGGCCGTGGCGGGGATGGTCACGGCTTCGATGAACTCTCCGGGGAGGCGGTCCTGTTTGCGGTAATCGAGGAAGAAGGCTTCCAGCGGCATGTCGCGCCGTGCCTCGCCGCGGCGCAGGTGAAGTGTTGCCCCAAGCGCGATCAGCGCGGGCGGGGTGTCGCCGATCGGCGAGCCGTTGGCGATGTTGCCGCCGATGGTGGCGGCGTTGCGGATCTGCAGGCTGGCGAAGCGGCCAAGCAGGTCGGCCATGCCCGGAATGTGCGAAACCAGTGCCGCGCGCAGGTCTTCGATGGTCACGGCGGCGCCGATGCGCAGGCTGTTGCCCTGCGGCTCGATCCGGCGCAGGTCTTCGATGTCCGAGAGGAAGATCGGGTCGGGCAGGTCGGCGAGATCCTTGGTCAGGCGCAGCCCGAGGTCGGTTGCGCCGGCGATCAGTGTGGCATCGGGGCGCCTGGCGTAAAGGTGGGCGAGGTCGTCCGTGCTGCGCGGGTGGAGGCCGGGCGGGGGGCTGTCTGCCCCCCTGCGACGGGCTTCGCCCCTCGCCCCCCCCGAGGATATTTGGGCCAGAATGAAAGGAGAGGGGGGGGATTGGGCGGCGCGGGCCGCGCGGATGATTGGGGCGTAGCCGGTGCAGCGGCAGAGGTTGCCGGCAAGCACGGTGTCGTGGTCGGTTCTGCCCAGCGTGTGGGCGGTGGCGAGCGAGATGGCGATCCCCGGGGTGCAGAAGCCGCATTGCGAGCCGTGATGGTCGATGAGGGCTTGTTGGACCGGGTGAAGGTCTCCTGTCGGGGGTGCGAGGCCTTCGACGGTATGGACGGTCTTGCCGTCGAGTTGTGCCAGCAGCAGCAGGCAGCCGTTCAGGGCGCGCGGGCCGCGTTCGTCCGTGACCATCACGGTGCAGGCGCCGCAGTCGCCTTCGTTGCAGCCTTCTTTGGTGCCGGTCAGGCCGATGTCTTCGCGCAGCCAGTCGAGCAGGCTGCGCGTGGGCGGCGCCGAGACATACATATGCGTTCCGTTCAGGGTGAACGCGATTTCCGTCATGTGAAAACCTGCCGCCTTCAGGGTGAGAGTGGATCGTGGGGCTTGCGCAGGTCTGCCCGATGCGGCGTAAGGCGGGCTGCGCATGGGGATATGAAAGCGGCCGGGGCGGCGGATGGCAAGGAGAAGCTGCGACCTTCCGCCTGCCGCGCGTGTCCGGTAGGCTGCGGCCATGTCAAACGCCGCGCGATTCATCCATCTTCGTGTCCATACCGAATATTCGCTGCTGGAAGGCGCGGTGCCGGTGAAGAAGCTTGTGGGCCTGTGCACGGCGGCCGGAATGCCGGCCGTTGCGGTCACCGACACCAATGCCATGTTCGCGGCGTTGGAGTTTTCGGTTCTGGCCAGCGGGGCGGGGGTTCAGCCGATTGTCGGGTGCCAGATCTCGGTCCATTATGATCCGGTGGGGTTGGGAGAGAAGCCAAAGCCGCCCGCCCCCCTTGTGCTGCTGGCGCAGTCCGAGGTGGGCTATGGCCATCTGATGAAGCTGTCGTCCTGTCTTTATGTCGGCAAGGGGGGGGCGTTGCCGCAGGTGACGCTGGCCGATCTTGAGCGTCATTCCGAGGGGGTGATCTGTCTTTCGGGCGGGGCGGACGGGCCGGTGGGGCGGCTGTTGCAGGCCGGTCAACGGCCGAAGGCCGAGGCGTTGATGCAGCGGTTGGCGGCGATCTGGCCGGGGCGGTTCTATGTCGAATTGCAGCGCCATCCCGGCGAGGGTGGCCGTCTGACCGAGGCCGAGCGTGCGACCGAGCCGGGGCTGGTCGGGATGGCCTATGCGATGGACCTGCCCTTGGTGGCCACAAACGACGTCTATTTCCCCAAGGCCGAGATGTATGAGGCGCATGATGCGCTGATCTGCATCGCCGAGGGCGCCTATGTCGATCAGGCGGCCCCGCGCAGGCGTCTGACGCCGCAGCATTATTTCAAGTCCGAAGCCGAGATGTGCGCGCTGTTTGCCGATCTGCCCGAGGCGTTGGAAAACACCGTCGAGATCGCCCGGCGCTGTGCCTTCAAGGCGGCCAAGCGTCCGCCGATCCTGCCGCGTTTTGCCGAGGACGAGGTGGAGGAGTTGCGCCGGCAGGCGAAAGAGGGGTTGGCGGCGCGGCTGGCGGTGATCCCCCATGCCGCGCCGGTTGCGGATTACGAGGCGCGGCTGGCGTTCGAGTTGGGCATCATCGAGCAGATGGGCTTCCCCGGCTATTTCCTGATCGTGGCCGATTTCATCAAATGGGCCAAGTCGCAGGGCATCCCGGTGGGGCCGGGTCGGGGGTCGGGGGCGGGCAGCCTTGTGGCCTATGCGCTGACGATCACCGATCTGGACCCGCTGCGCTATCAGTTGCTGTTCGAACGATTTCTGAACCCCGAGCGGGTGTCGATGCCGGACTTTGACATCGACTTCTGCATGGATCGACGGGAAGAGGTGATCCGCTACGTTCAGGGCAAATATGGCCGCGACAAGGTGGGGCAGATCATCACCTTCGGCGCGCTGCTGTCGAAGGCTGCGGTGCGGGACGTGGGCCGGGTGTTGCAGATGCCCTATGGGCAGGTGGACCGGCTGTCGAAGATGATCCCGGTGGAAGGGGTGAAGCCGGTCTCGATCCAGAAGGCGCTGGCCGACGAGCCGCGCCTGAGGGAAGCCGCCAAGGCCGAAGAGGTGGTCAAGCGCCTGCTGGATTACGGGATGCAGATCGAGGGGCTGCTGCGCAACGCCAGCACCCATGCCGCGGGGGTGGTGATCGGCGACCGGCCGCTGGACGAGTTGGTGCCGCTCTATCAGGATCCGCGCTCGGACATGCCGGCCACGCAGTTCAACATGAAATGGGTGGAAGCCGCGGGGCTGGTGAAGTTCGACTTTCTCGGCCTGAAAACCCTGACGGTGATTCAGAATGCGATTGACCTGATCCGGGGGGGCGGGCGGCCCTTGCATGTCGCGGCGGATGGGCGGGTGCTGTATGATCCGCCACCGGGGGCCGAGAATGACATCGGCCATATCCCGCTGGACGATCCGGCCAGCTACGAACTTTACGCCGCGGCCAAGACGGTGGCGGTGTTTCAGGTCGAAAGCTCTGGCATGATGGATGCGCTGCGGCGCATGAAGCCCACCTGCATCGAAGATATCGTGGCGCTGGTGGCGCTGTATCGTCCTGGCCCGATGGAGAATATTCCGGTTTACTGCGAGGTGAAGCATGGGCTTCGCCCGCTGGAAAGCCTGCATTCGACCATCGACCCGATCCTGAAGGAAACTCAGGGCATCATCGTCTATCAGGAACAGGTGATGCAGATCGCGCAGGTCATGGGCGGCTATACGCTGGGCGGCGCCGACCTTCTGCGCCGCGCCATGGGCAAGAAGATCGCCGAGGAAATGGCGAAGGAACGGCCCAAGTTCATCGAAGGCGCGAAGGTCACCCATGGGATCGACGCGAAGAAGGCAGGCGAGGTTTTCGACCTGCTTGAGAAGTTCGCCAACTACGGTTTCAACAAGTCGCACGCCGCGGCCTATGCGGTGGTCAGCTATCAGACGGCCTGGCTGAAGGCCAATCACCCGGTCGAGTTCATGGCCGCGGTGATGAACTGCGATATCCACCTGACCGACAAGCTGGCGGTCTACAAGCGCGAGGTCGACAAGCTGGGTATCCGCACGGTGGCGCCCTGCGTGAATGCTTCGCTGGCCACGTTCAGCGTGAAGGATGGCGCGGTGGTCTATGCGCTGGGCGCGCTGAAGAACGTCGGCGTGGATGCCATGCGCCTGATCGTGGATGCGCGGGGCGAGCGGGCCTTTGCCACGCTGTTCGATCTGGCGCGGCGGGTGGAACTGAAGCGGATCGGCAAGCGCCCGCTGGAAATGCTGGCCCGCGCGGGCGCCTTCGATTGCCTGGACCGCAACCGCGCACGGGTGTTCGAGGCGCTGGATGCGCTGGTGTCCTACAGCGCCGCCATTCACGACGCGCGAAATTCCTCGCAGGTTTCGCTGTTCGGCGAGGCGGGGGCCGACATTCCCGAACCGCGGTTGCCGAACCGTGACGACTGGCTGCCGGTCGAGCGGCTGGCGCAGGAACATCAGGCGATCGGCTTCTATCTGTCGGGCCACCCGCTGGACGACTACATGGGCGCGTTGAAGCGGCGCAACGTTCTGACGCTGTCCGCGCTGGCCGAGGCCGCACAGCGCGGGCCGATGGTGGCGAAACTGGCCGGCGCGGTATCCTCGCGGCAGGAAAAGAAATCGGCCAAGGGCAACCGTTTTGCCTTTGTTCAGCTGTCGGACCCGACCGGGCTTTATGAATGCACGGTGTTTTCGGACGTGCTGGAACAGGCCCGCGACCTGCTGGAACCGGGCGCCCATGTGGTGCTGACGGTCGAGGCGACGCTGGAGGGCGAGTCGCTGAAACTGCTGGCGCGCGGGGTCTCGCCCATCGATACGGTCGCAGCCGAGGCCGGCGCTACCGCGCTGCGCATCCACCTGGATCGCGCCGAGGCCGCGGCCTCGGTCAGTGCGCTTCTGGCGCGGGCGCAGGGACGGGCGAAGGCGCCGGTGCGGATCTGTGTGCGCGATGGCGCCACCGGGGATGAAATCGATATCGATCTGGGCCAGGATTTTCCGGTGACGCCGCAGATCCGCAGCGCGTTGCGTGCCGTGCCGGGGGTCGAGATGGTGGAAGAAATCTAGCCGATCCGCCGCCACACCAGCCGCGCGAAGGTCACGCTTAGCATGATGCGCGCGATATGATGGGCGGTGACATAGACCACGCTCATGTGCAGAGACAGCGCGATCAGGCTCATTTCCGCCAGCCCGCCCGGCGCAAAGGCCAGAAACACCGCCGCGACCGGCTGGCCCGAAAGTTCCGCCACCGGCCAGGCAAAGCCGAAGGCCAGCACAAGGGCGGCCAGCATGTTCAGCGCCGACAGCCGCGCCGCCAGCGGCAGCGCCCCGCGCGGCAGGCCGGCAAAACGGGCGCCCAACATGCTGCCGATGCCGATCTGTGTGATCCCGATCAGCCAGCCCGGCGGCACCCCGTCCGCCAGCCCCGTCAGATGCGCCAGCGCCGACAGCGCCACCGGCCCGGTCATCACATGCCCAGGCAGCCGCAAGCTCCGCCCCAGCCAGACCCCGGCAATCCCCGCCGCGGCCAGAACCAGCATGTCCGGAACGCCCAGCGGATCGGCGGCACCCGCCGGACCCGCGGCGCTGCCCACCGCATGTCCGGTCAGCCAGGTAAAGCCCGCGGGCACCAGCGCGATGGTCAGGATCAGCCGCAGGAACTGAAGCAGGACAAGGATCTGCGGATCGGCCCCGGCCTCGTCGCCGAGGGCCACCGACTCGATCAGCCCGCCGGGCGTGGCGCCGAACCAGGCGGTCGGCCGCGACAGGCCGCCCAACCGGCGAAAGATCAGATAGCCCAGGATATGCGCCAGTGGCAGGAACAGGCAAAGGGCGACAAGGCTTGGCCACCAGCGCGGCGCTTCGGCGATCACGTCCGGGGTGAAGGCGCCACCGATCGCCAGCCCGATCACCGGGACAAGAAACAGCCGAAGACCCTGGGGCGCCTCGACCGGGCGGCCGAACGGCCGCAGCCGGAACGCCGCTGCCGCCCCCACGGCGCAAAGCGAGCCAAGCAGCAGTGGCAGCGGCAACCCCAGCGCCCGCGCCACAAGCCCACCCGCCGCGCCAAGCGCGAGCGTCAGACACAGACCAAGCGGATCGAAGTGCGGGCGCATCGGGAAGAAATCACCACCCCGTGGCGCGAAAGGCAAGCGCCGCAATCAGTAATGCGGCGGCCGCTGATCGGCCAGAAGTGCCGCCCCGTCGGCTTCGCGTTCGGCTTCGCGCTGCATCAGCATCCCGACCCGGCGCGTCAGCAGCGCGATCTCGGTCGCCTGCCGGGCCACCACCTCTGACAGATCCTCGACCGCCCGCGTCAGATGCGCGATCTGCACTTCGGTCGCTTCAAGGCGCGTCTCCATCCGGTTTCTCCTTCGATTCCGCCCGGCGCTTGTCCGCGGGCCGCCCTTCCGATACACCGCGCGCGACAAACAGCGAAGGGTGCGACCCATGGCCAAGGACAAGGCTCCCCGCCGCCCGCGCGCGGAAACGCCGAAGGGCTTCCGCGACTATTTCGGCGCGGATGTGACCGAGCGCAAGGCAATGCTTGATGCGGTGGCCGAGGTTTATCATCGCTATGGCTTTGACCCGCTGGAAACCTCGGCGGTGGAAACGGTCGAGGCACTGGGCAAGTTTCTGCCCGATGTCGATCGCCCGAACGACGGCGTTTTCGGCTGGCAGGACGAGGATGGCGACTGGCTGGCGCTGCGTTATGATCTGACGGCGCCGCTGGCACGGGTGGCGGCGCAGTTCCGCAACGATCTGCCAAGCCCCTATCGCCGCTATGCGATGGGGCCGGTCTGGCGCAACGAAAAGCCGGGGCCGGGGCGATTCCGCCAGTTCTATCAATGCGATGCCGACACGGTGGGCGCCGCCAGCGTGGCCGCCGATGCCGAGATCTGCGCCATGCTGTCGGATGCGCTGGAAGTGGTGGGAATTCCGCGCGGCGACTACATTGTGCGGGTGAACAACCGCAAGGTTCTGAACGGCGTGATGGAGGTGGCCGGCGTTCTTGACCCGAGCGATCCGGCAAAGTTCGAATCCGAACGCGGGATCGTCCTGCGCGCCATCGACAAGCTGGACCGTCTGGGCGAAGCGGGCGTGCGTGCGCTGCTGGGCGCGGGTCGCCGCGACGAGTCGGGCGATTTCACCAAGGGCGCGGGCCTGTCGGACGAACAGGCCGAGGTGGTGATGGGCTTCATGGCCGCCGGCCGCGAAACCGGCGCGGCCACCGTTGCGCGCCTGCGCGAGCTTGTGACCGGATCGGCCCTTGGTGCCGAAGGCGTGCAGGAACTGGAAACGATTGCGGCCCTGCTGGATGCGCAGGGCTATGGTGCGGACCGTGTGGTGGTGGACCCCTCGGTGGTGCGGGGGCTTGGCTATTACACCGGCCCGGTGTTCGAAGCCGAACTGACGTTCGAAATTCTGGATGACAAGGGCCGCAAGCGGCAGTTCGGCTCGGTCGCGGGTGGCGGACGCTATGACGATCTGGTGAAAAGGTTTACCGGACAGGCAGTGCCCGCCACGGGCGTCTCGATCGGCGTGGACCGGCTGCTGGCCGCGCTGCGCGCCAAGGGGCGGGCGGGGCAACAGGCGCAGGGGCCGGTGGTGGTCACGGTGATGGACCGCGACCGCATGGCCGATTACATGGCGATGGTGGGCGAGTTGCGCCGCGCCGGCCTGCGGGCCGAACTTTATCTGGGCAATCCCAAGAACTTCGGCAATCAGTTGAAATATGCCGATGCGCGGAACTCTCCGGTTGCGGTGATCCAGGGATCGGACGAAGCCGTGCGCGGGGTGGTGGTTCTGAAGGATCTGGTGCTGGGTGCGAAGATCGCCGCCGGTGCCAGCCTTGAGGAATGGAAATCGCGCCCCGCACAGGTCGAAGTGGCCCGCGGCGGTCTGGTGGCGGCGGTGAAGGACATGCTGTCGTGAGTGCGAAAGCAGCGATCCGGGCCGAAGCGGAAAACATTTTTGCCGCTTTTCAGGCCGCCGGCGCCGCCCCGGTCGAGGCCGACATCCTGCTGCCCGCCGAGACGCTTCTTGACCTTTACGGCGAGGATATCCGCGCACGGGCCTATGTCACCTCGGATCCGCTGCGGGGCGAGATGATGCTGCGCCCCGATTTCACCGTGCCGGTGGTGCAGGCGCATATGGCGGGCGGTGCCGAACCGGCGCGTTACACCTATATGGGCGAGGTGTTCCGCCGGCAGGAACATTTCGGCCCGCGCGCCTCGGAATACATGCAGGTGGGCTTCGAGGTATTCGACCGCACCGAACCCGAAGCCGCCGACGCCGAAGTGTTCGCGCTGATCGCGGGCCTGCTGGCCCCGCTGGAACTGCGCGCGGAAACCGGCGATATCGGCATCCTGACCGCGGCGGTGCAGGGCCTGTCCACCACGCCCAAACGCAAGGCCGCTCTTTTGCGCCACATCTGGCGACCGGCGCGGTTCCGCGCGATGCTGGATCGTTTTTCCGGGCGTGCGCCCCTGCCCGAGGCGCGGTTGCGCCTGCTGGACCGGCTGGCCGGGACCGATGCGGGCGCGCTGATCGAAGCCGCGGGCCCCGCCATCGGCCTGCGAGAACCGGCGGATGTCGCAGCGCGTGTCGCGGCGCTGATCGAGGACGCGCGCACCGCCCCGATCGACGCGGCCGAGACCGCCGTGCTGGACGATCTGCTCTCGCTTGAGGCGACCGCCGACAAGGCATTGCTTTGTCTTGAAGTTTTGGCCGCGCGGATGCCCGCCATCGCGCCTTCGGTGGCGCGGTTCGCCCGCAGGCTGGATGCGCTGGACGCGCGCGGGGTGTCGGTCGGCACGCTGGCTTTCGCAGCCAGCCATGGCCAGAGTTCGCTGGAATATTACGACGGCTTCGTGTTCAGCTTCCACGCCGATGATCCTGCGTTGCCGCCGGTTTCCACGGGCGGGCGCTATGATGCGCTGACTGCGGTGCTGGGGCAGGGGCGCTCGATCCCTGCGGTGGGGGGCGTGATCCGTCCGGGGCTTGTGGCCCGGCTGAAGGGGCTTTCGTGATGCTGAAGATCGGGGTGCCCTCGAAGGGGCGGCTGATGGAAAAGACTTTCGACTGGTTCGGCGCGCGCGGTGTCGCGATGCGCCAGACCGGAGCCGAGAGGGAATATTCCGGCGCCGTCGAGGGGGTCGACGGGGTTGAGCTGGTTCTGCTGTCGGCAGGCGAGATTCCGCGGGAACTGGGCGCGGGGCGCATTCATCTTGGCGTCACCGGCTCGGATCTGGTGCGCGACAAACTGGCCGACTGGCAAACCCAGGTGACCGAGCTTGCGCCCCTTGGCTTTGGCCATGCCGATCTGATCATCGCGGTTCCGGCGTTCTGGATCGATGTGGATACGCTGGACGATCTGGATGCCGCGGCATCTGCCTTCCGCGCGGCGCATGGTTTCCGCCTTCGCATCGCCACCAAATATCACCGCCTTGTGCGCGAGTTCCTGACGGCGAACGGTGTTGCGGATTATCAGCTTGTCGACAGTCAGGGCGCAACGGAAGGCACGGTGAAAAACCAGACCGCCGAAGCCATCGCCGACATTACCTCGTCAGGGGAAACGCTGCGCGCGAACCATCTGAAAATCCTTTCCGATGCGGTGGTGCATCGGTCACAGGCTGTTCTTTTTGCCTCACGCAAGGCCGACTGGTCTGATGCCGGTCCGATCCTGGACAGGCTGGCCGACCGCCTGGGCCTGCCGCTTCCGGCTGTTATCTAAGCCCGATCTCGGCCAAGGCCTGCGCCAGATCGGGCGGCAGCGTTTCTTCCGAGGCGCGGCCTTGGGGCAGATCGGCAGGGGCATCCGCAGGCGCCAGATAGCGCCAGCCCTGGAACGGCCGCCGCGGGGCCGCCGAGGTGCGGATCACGTCGGGGTCAAGCACCAGGGCGCACCGCTCGATGCCGTCGGGGCCGGTTACCGGTTCAAGGTCAAGGATGCGCTGCCGCGCAAGGATCTGGCCCTTGAACACCCAGTAAAGCGAACCTCCGGCGCGAATCTCGTCGGCGCGTTTGGGCCACATCCGGGTGATGTGGCGCGGCCTGCCTTCGGGCCAGCGGACGCGCTGGCTGTCTTGCCAGGCCACAAGGTCTTCGACCGACTCGGCGCCGACGCAGAGTTTCAGGATGTGCACATGGCCGGGCAAGGGACTCTCCTCCTTCGCAGGCTGGTCATATAGCGCGGCCGCCCTGCCGGTCCAAGGTGTTTGACCCGGCGTGCGTCAGGGCATATCTTGGGCCTTCGCTGTCGCTTTTCCACAACTTCAAGGATCTTCCCATGTCGCGCTTCCACGCCCCCATCGCCGAGCAGATCTGGGATATGAAGTATCGGCTGAAGGATGCCGGCGGCCATCCGCTGGATGGAACGGTGGAAGATACCTGGCGCCGGATCGCCCGCGCGCTCTCCGAGGTCGAGGCCGATCCGCAGCTTTGGGAAGACCGCTTCTATCGTGCGCTGGAAGATTTCCGGTTTCTTCCCGCCGGCCGGATCACCGCCGGCGCCGGCACGGGGCGGACCGTGACGCTGTTCAATTGCTTTGTGATGGGCACGATTCCCGACAGCATGGGCGGGATTTTCGATGCGCTGAAAGAAGCCGCCCTGACCATGCAGCAGGGCGGCGGGATCGGCTATGATTTCTCGACCATCCGCCCGCGCGGCGCCGAGGTGAAGGGCGTGGCCGCAGACGCCTCGGGGCCGTTGTCGTTCATGGATGTGTGGGATGCGATGTGTCGCACCATCATGTCGGCAGGCTCGCGCCGCGGGGCGATGATGGCCACCATGCGCTGCGATCACCCCGACATCGAAAGCTTCATCGTGGCCAAGCAGGATCCGGCGCGGCTGCGGATGTTCAACCTTTCGGTTCTGGTGACGGATGCCTTCATGGCTGCGGTCAAGGCCGATGGCCCGTGGGAACTGGTCTTTGGCGGCAAGGTCTACAAGACGCTTCAGGCGCGCGATCTGTGGAACCGCATCATGCGCTCGACCTATGATTTCGCAGAACCGGGGGTGATTTTCATCGACCGGATCAATGCGATGAACAACCTTGCCTATTGCGAGACCATCGCCGCCACAAACCCCTGCGGCGAGCAGCCCCTGCCGCCCTATGGCGCCTGTCTTCTTGGGTCGGTGAACCTTGCGCGTCTGGTCGTGAAACCGTTTTCCGATGATGCCGTGCTGGATCTGGCCGAGCTTGATGCGCTGGTGCGGATCTCGGTTCGGATGATGGACAATGTGGTGGATGCCTCGCGGTTTCCGCTGCCGGAACAGGCACATGAAGCCAAGACCAAGCGTCGTATCGGCCTTGGCGTGACCGGGCTTGCCGATGCGCTTCTGATGGTGGGGCTGCGCTATGGTTCCGACGAGGCGGCGGCCCAGACCGAAGCCTGGATGAAGGCCATCGCGCGGGCGGCCTATCTTGCCTCGGCCGATCTGGCGAAAGAGAAGGGTGCCTTCCCGCTGTTCGATGCGAAAAAGTTTCTCGCATCCGGCTCGCTTGTTCATATGGACAAGGATGTGCGCGATGCGATCGCCGCCCATGGCATCCGCAATGCGCTGCTGACTTCGGTCGCGCCCACCGGCACGATCAGCCTTTATGCCGGCAATGTGTCGTCCGGGATCGAGCCGGTCTTTGCCTATGCCTACAAGCGTAAGGTTCTGCAAAAGGACGGCAGCCGGACCGAAGAAGAGGTCGTCGATCATGCCGTCCGTCTGTGGCGCGAGAAGATGGGCGACGCGCCCTTGCCCGATCATTTCGTGAATGCGCAGACGCTGGCGCCGCTGGATCATGTGAAGATGCAGGCGGCGGCGCAGAAATGGATCGATTCCTCGATCTCGAAGACGATCAACTGTCCCGAGGATATCTCTTTCGACGATTTTGCCGATGTCTACATGGCGGCCTGGGACATGGGCTGCAAAGGATGCACGACATATCGCCCGAATGAGGTGACCGGCTCGGTGCTGTCGGTTTCTGATGCCGCAGACGCCGCGGCGCCAGAGGCGAAGGGCGGCGAGGTGGTCTATCTGACAGACCCGCTCGACCGACCCGCCGCGCTTGAAGGCGCCACCTACAAGGTGAAGTGGCCTGGGTCCGAGCATGCAATCTATATCACGGTGAACGATATCGTGATCGCCGGTCACCGTCGCCCGTTCGAGGTTTTCATCAATTCGAAGAACATGGAGCATTTTGCCTGGACGGTGGCGCTGACCCGGATGATTTCGGCGGTGTTCCGGCGCGGCGGCGACATTTCCTTCGTGGTCGAGGAGTTGAAGGCGGTTTTCGACCCCCGCGGCGGCGCCTGGATGGAGGGGCGCTATATCCCCTCGATCCTTGCAGCAATCGGCGGCGTGATCGAGCGTCACCTGATCGCGATCGGCTTCATCGAGGGCGAGGGCATGGGGCTGAAGGTCGACCCCAAGGCCGATGTGGAGGTTCTGGGCGTGAAGGCCAAAGCATGTTCGTCCTGCGGAAGCTATGACCTGCGGATGGTCGAAGGCTGCATGACCTGCGCAAGCTGCGGCTTCTCGAAGTGTTCTGGTTGAGAAACCTGCGCTGTTCTCGCGGTTCAGATAAATTGTCCATTATGCTGAAAAACGACGTCTAATGAGCAAAAAGCGACGGATAGCCGTGGTGCGCAATGGATCCGCGGACTGACGAAGTGGTGTTTGGTGAAGGAGGTGAAGAGGCATGGCGAGATGTACTGCACCAGTATATGGTCATCGCTCGGCGGCTGCCGCGGCCGCATGTCCTGCATGTGGGAGTCGCTACAGCCGCTCCAGCGGCTATAGTGGTTATGGATCCAGCAGTTACGGATCATATCCGTCTCCTTCATCCTCCTCAGGGAGCAGCAGCGGTCGGACCAGCGGTAGTTCGGGGCGCCGCACCGCCAAGCCACGCTGGTCGGGAACAGGTTCGTCAGTTTGGTACACGCCTGAACAGGTTCAGGCGCTTACGCCGGTCCGCGAAAACGTCGAGAGCTTGGCGGCCTCGCAGCCTGATCTTCGAGACGTGTTTCTTTGTCATGCCTGGGATGACAGGCAGGGCTCCGCCAAGGAATTGCATGATTTGCTCGAGGCCCGGGGTGTCCGCGTGTGGTTCAGTGAGAAGGACCTTGGCCTCGGGGTGCCGATGATGCGCGCGATCGATAAGGGCCTGGTGAACTCGCGAGTCGGTATTGTTTTAGTGACCCCGGCCATGTTGCGCCGCCTGCCGACAGAAGGCATCGCCGACAAGGAGCTTTCGGCTCTCCTTCGGCGTGAGCGTCTTGTCCCGGTCGTTCATGGTACAACCTATGAAGAGCTTGAGAAGGTCAGTCTCCTGTTGGCCTCCCGAGCTGGTCTGAGCACTGCCGAAGAGTCAATGGCAGAAGTTGCGGCCAAGATCGCCGAATTGGTCTCCGCATAGTCGCGCCAGGTTCAAGACCGAGGATGTGCCGTGCGCGCGAACGAATGCCTTCCCCTCAGACACTCTTTTTGGCATCCCTATAGAACTGATCCTCGTAGAACCAGACATACTCTTTGAACATTTCGTAGCATTCATGAATTCGTTGTATTTGTTCAACGAGTACAGCGACGACATCTTGAAGCTTCAGCGCGTCCTGTCCGCCAAACCCGTAGATGATACGCTTCTCGCCAGGTTTCATTGGCGGGCGCCGAAGTTCTTGCGGCATCCTGCTCTGGTCTCCGAAAATGACGTCAAGATCTTCCTGATTCTTGAAAATGGACCGGGTGACAAACCGAGTCATCCCAACGTGAATGCCCGGCGTAATTTGATGGCTGAAGCCATTTCTGAAGTTCTGAGTTCTTCTGGACATTTCTTCATCAGAAATCCGATCCAGAAGGGTCAGAAAGTCTTGTCCTTTCGGCCAGTCGCCAATCAATTTCCTCGCAACATCGCGATTTATGCGATGATCCTCGACAAGGTTATCCTGCACGGGTCCATGTGATATCCGTCGCGCCTGATTGGCAAGGTGGGAGATGTAAAAGTAGAACTTTTCCTTCATCGCCTGCGGCATGCAAAGCGCGAGTGTGACTGGCAACCCGATGAATTCGTAGTAGATTTCATCTTTTTCGCCTTCGTTCTCGGTCTCACTCATCATGTCAGTCCAATCCGCAACGTCTCTCGTTAAAACCACGAGTTCGTTGATGTGGTTTGCGGCGTCTCTGGCAAACTCGGCAGACATTTGGTCAAAATGCATGAGATCAAAAGAGAGGCCGCCTTTGTTGGTGTCACGGCGACGCCAACCATAGTCTGCGAGCTTGAGGCCAATGCCTTCACCTCGAAACTGTCGACGATGGAGCTGCTCATACAGACTCAGCCGTTCCCTCAAGAGTTCCTCAAACTCTTCCTGTGATACTCTCTGACCGTCCATATTGCCCTCCGAGCGGCTGCATTTTAACTACATGTGTATTTTGTCAAACAACTTCAATACGGCGGCTCTTTTGAATTTCGCCCGATATAATTTCGGGAAGGCCTTTCTGCCGGACAAGTGCTTAATTCTCAATTTCTATGCTGATCTTCTTGCTCCGCGCACAGCTCGCCCGAACATCAGCCCCATGATCATCTCCCGCCCTTCCCGATCCTGCAGGAAGGCGCTCTGCATCTGACGATCGCGCTGGAAGGCAAGAATGGCCCGACGCATGAACTCCTCGCCAAACCGCGGTCTCACGACTTCGGGCGGGTTGTTCCGCAGCATTTCGGCCCAGGCCTCATCGTCGAGGATGGCTTCATTCACCGCCTCGAAGCGGATGTAATCGTCCTCGGTGAAGTTCGTGGCGTGCCGGTCGTTGAACGCCCTGATGATCTCTGACAGCGTGCGCCGCTCCTCCTCGGTGAACGGGTTTGCCCCGAACCGGTCGATCGGTGACAGCGGCTTCGCCTCTGTCGCTTCAAGTGATGCATCGACCACATCGCCTTCCGAGAGCCGGAAGGCCTGCAACTCCAGCATGTCGTCGGTGACGTCGCCACCCTGGGGCGCCTCGCGGGATGGCAGCAGGCGCTTCAGCCAGCTTCCGAAGAGGTACATCTTCTCGAGATCGCTGTCCTCGAGGGCGATGACTTGCGAGATGAAGGCATAGAACCGCAGGAACGACGCCAGTAGCTGCCGGAACTCCTCCTGCTGCTCCTCGGTCAGGACCATCCGGAACCGCTCTACCGTCTCCCGGACGATGCCTTCCAGCACCGGACGCTCATCGGCGCGCTGATTGGCTTGCAGGAAGCGTGACACGAACCGGTCGATCTCGTCTTGGTCGAGGATGTGCATCTCCTGCATCCTGGCCAACAGCGCATAGACCTGATGCGGATCGGAGACCTCTTCCATCGCGGTCGTGTTGAAATAGGGCCGGAACGCCTCCTTGATGTCCTCCACCTCGTTGCGGAAATCGAGGACGTAGGTCTTTTCCTTCCCTGGGAAGGTCCGGTTCAGACGCGACAGGGTCTGGACCGCCTGAATGCCGCTTAGGTGGCGGTCGACATACATCGCCACCAGCTTTGGCTGGTCGAAGCCGGTCTGATATTTTTCGGCAACGACCAAGACATTGTAGTCATCGCTGTCGAAGCGGCCCGGCAATTCCGTCTCACCGAAGCCGTTGATGCCGGGCTCGGTCAGGTTCGCGCCGTCCACCACGATCTCGCCCGAGAAGGCGACCAGCGCCTTGAGATCGTCGTAGCCTTCCCGGCGGATATAGCGGGTGATGGCGCGATGGGTCCGCACGGCATGCTCGCGGCTGGCCGTAACCACCATCGCCTTCGCCTGACCATTCAGTTCGGGCAGGGCATGACGGCGGAAGTGCTCGACGATGACCTCGGCCTTCTGTTCCATCGCCGTCTCATGGAAATCGACGTAGCGCGCGACCTTGCGGTTGGACTTCCGAGGCGACAGCTGGGGATCGTCCTCGATGGCACGTTCCAAAGCGAAATAGGTCTTGTAGGTCTGGTAGTTGCGCAGGACGTCAAGGATGAAGCCCTCCTCGATCGCCTGGCGCATCGAATAGAGGTGGAAGGGATGCGGCAGGCCGTCCGGCCCCCGCACGCCGAACCGCTCCAGCGTCACGTTCTTCGGCGTGGCAGTGAAGGCCAGGTAGGACAGGTTGGCTTGCGGGCCCCGCATCCGTTGCAGCTCGAGCAGCGCGCGCTCGTTGTCATCCAGATCTTCGTCGGCAAGCATGGACTCGGCCAGAACCCGGCCGAGATTGTCGGCGTGTTTCCCCGACTGCGAACTGTGTGCCTCGTCGATGATGATGGCGAACCGCTTGCCTGCCTCGTTCTTCAGGACATTCACATGGTCGGTCGAGAACTTGTGGATGGTCGTGGCGATGATCCGTGCCCCGCTCTGGATGGCGCTGCGCAGCTGGGCGGAGGTCTCGTCGATCGGCCGGAAATACCCGGGCGTTGTGACGAAGGACCAGATGGTGCCTTGCAGCTGCTGGTCCAGCACCTTTCGGTCCACGACCACTATCACGCTGTCGAACACCGGCCGGTCATTGTCATCGTGCAGCAGGGCCAGCTGATAGGCCGTCCAGGCGATGGTGTTCGACTTGCCCGAGCCGGCCGAGTGCTGCAGCAGGTAGTTGTGCCCCGCCCCCAGCCGGCGGGCGTGTTTCACGATCCGACGGACAGCATCGAGCTGGTGATACCGCGGCCAGACGGTGGTCCGTTTCAGCCGTCCACCCGGTTGTTCAACCTCCGACACCAGGGCGAACCGGTTCAGGATGTCGAGCAGCACGTCACGGGACAGCGCCGCTTCGGCTCCATCCATGCCACGATAGAGGAAGGCGATACGGAATTCGTCCGGAAGGTCCGGGTTGCCGGCGCCACCATCGCGTCCGCGGTTGAAGGGCAGGAACCGGGTGCGCCCGTTCTCCAGTTGCGTCGTCATCGACACGTTGTCCTGGTCCACGGCAAGGTGCAGCAGCGCCCCGCGCTTGAACGTCAGGAGCGGCTCCCCGTTTGGCGAGCGATCGTTGCGATACTGCTTCTCGGCTGTCAGGTAGGTCGAGCCCGTGGCCGTGTTCTTCAGCTCCATCGTGATGATGGGCAGGCCGTTGATGAACAGCACCACGTCGATGGCATTCTCGTTCCGCGCCGAATAGCGGACCTGCCGCATCACGGTCAGTCGGTTGCCCTCATAGGCCCGGACCAGATCGGCATTCAGGCCCGAGGCGGGGCGAAACCCGCAGAGGCTGATCTTGATGCCCGGGATGATCTTGATCCCGTTGCGCAGCACCTCCAGCGTGCCGACCGCCTGAAGCTGCTTTACCAGCTGCTGAACCAGGGTTTCGCGTGCCTTACCGACATACTGGTCCGACAGGCGCTTCCAGGCGTCCGGCTGGGTTGCCCGCACGTAATCCTCAATCATCTCTGGATCGAGGGCAGATACCCGATCATAGGCTGTCGAAGGCCGCTCCTGCCAGCCCTGCCGCGAGACCAGCTGGTGAACGAGATGGAGTTCCACCGCTTCTTCGGTGTGCAACTTGTCACGGGAAAGGGCGGGACTCATCATCTCAATCACCTGTCAAATGATCCGGGGTCAATTTCTGGCCGCACTTCGGGCAACTAGGGGCAATCCGCGCAAAGACCTCTTCCCATGAAAGAAAACCGTCCACTTCTGTGGAACCCCCATTCAGCCCTTCCAAAGAGTAGCTTTCCCATTGCCTGGTGAATGGGGCGTCGTTCTCGCGCATTCTGATTGTGCCTTTATGACCGCAAGGACATGCTACAGTATGGCGGGTTGTGGTCGTCATATTTGCATCTCCTCTTCGATCCGGTCGAGTGAGGCAGAGGCGGTGCCCTCCTTGCCATAAGTCTCCACGTCGATCTGGCCGGTGACGGCGGCAGTGATCAGGGCTGAACGGTATTCGCGGAGGTGGCTCAGTGAAGCCTTGACCTTGTCGGTCAAAGCCTCGTTCCGTGCCTGTTCTGCAAAGAACTTGTCAGCGGCCGCGTCCTGCACATCGAGTGCGGGCACCCATAGCCTGTAAGATCCCAATGTTTCGCGATTGATCTTCGGCATCGCCACACGCATCGATTCCAGTGTCGCCCAATCAGTGAACTTGGCAGAAAGCAGATGCATCAGCAGGAATTGCGGGCGAAGGCGGCGATCCGGAAGAACCGGATACATGTCGGCGCTGCACATACCTTGCACCGGTGAAACACACGCCTTTGCCAGATTTGGGCGGATCTTGCTGTAGAGCACGGTGCCCGCAGGAAACGCATACTTCCCGCTGATCGCGCCTTGCTCTGCTGCGCTCTCCATACCGAGAAGACGTCCGGTTCTGGACTCGATATGGTTCGGTGCGATCAACGGCTTATTCGTCCATCCCGGTTGGGTCGGGTCGACTTGTCCTTCGGTGATGCGGCAAACCCAGCGGAAGGGGATCAATTCTTCATGAATGTGCTCTTCCGGCGTCACCAGGCGTTCCAGCTCCGAAAGAAGGTTTTCCTTCAGGACATCCACCAACCGTTCCTTCTTCGCGATCAGTTCGTCGATCCGCGTGGTTTCGCGGTCGAGGAATGCGGCGACCCGTTTTTGAGTGGCGAGGACTCGGATCTTCAGCCTGTAGTTCAGAATGGCTGCGTCACTCACACGTTTGAGGCCACCAGCACCGGTCATACTGCGCATACCGTCTGCACGGAAATCTTCGGAAGACAGGAGATAAAGCAGAAAACGGTCATCCAGCTTATTGGGGTCTGGACGAAGCACGTGGACCTCTGATGTGGCGAAACCCACTCCATTCTTCAGGTCCGCGGCCAAAGCCTTCTTTCCGTTTTCGAAACAAGGAGTAACTTTTGCCACCAGAACGTCGCCATTTCGAAAGTAGTTATAGCTGCCTGCCGCGACATCGCGCAGAGGTCGCGTGGCTGAAACATCAAGGCCGCCAACTCCATCGGCGAGCGCCTCCATCGGCGCGAATGTGACATCGTCGTCAGATGCAAGGCCTTCGATCTCGCCCGCCGAAGGCGCCATGCGAAGCATGTGTCGGAGTCTGATCACGCCACCACCTCTTTCAGCAGCCCGGCAATCTCCGCTTCCAGTTCCTTCAGTTCGGCGTCAATCTCCGCCAGCGGCCGCGGCGGTACATACTGGTAGAAGTACCGGTTGAAGTTGATCTCGTAGCCGACCCGTCCGACCTTCCCATCCTTGTCATCGGTGTAGCTGGTGTCCACCCAGGCGTCGGGCACGAAGGGCGTGACCTCACGGGCGAAGTACGCCTTCCAGTCCTCCTTCAGCGGCACCAACTCGAAATCCCGCAACTCCGGATCCGGCTCGATCTGCCCCTTGGCGTCGCGGCAGATCTCGGCCTCTTCGTCCCGCTCACCGAAGTGCTGGACCAGCGCCTTCCGGACAGGTGTCGACAGTTTCACGCCGACGGCCTTGGCCAGCGCCGCGACCGCGCCTTCGAAGGCATCGCGGCTGGTGAAGCTTTGGCCCATCAGGCTGTCGCGCAGGACCGCTTTCAGGCCGGGCAGGTCATCTCCCAGCTTGTCGAGGCCCTTCGCGTCATCCATCTCGACGATCTTCGCGCCGGTGATGTCGAAGCGCAGGCGCAGCGGGCGCTCCACCCGGATTTCACGATAGCCGAAGTCCGTGGTGTCGAAGATCTTCGACACGTCGCCATAGCCGGCCTTGCCGTTCAGGAACTCGTGGTAGATGCGGACGATCTCGGCCCGGGCCTCGTCGGGGATTTGCCGCCGTTTCGAGCCGAGCGACGGGCGCATGGCCTTCCAAAATCGTTCGCCCGAGGCGTCGACCAGCTGGACCTTGCCGCGTCGGGCGGCGTCCTTGCGATTGTCGAGGATCCACACATAGGTCTGGATGCCGGTGTTGTAGAACAGGTCGGTCGGCAGGGCGACGATCGCCTCCACCCAGTCGTTCTCCAGCATCCAGCGCCGGATCTCGCTCTCGCCCGAACCGGCACCGCCGGTGAAGAGGGGCGACCCGTTCATGACGATGCCGATGCGCGAGCCGTTCTCGTCGTCGCGCATCTTCGAGATCATGTGCTGCAGGAATAGCAGCTGCCCGTCGGAGATCCGCGGCAAGCCCGCCCCGAACCGGCCTTCGTGCCCCTTGCGATCGGCTTCGGCCTTGATCTCGTCTGCGTACTTCTTCCAGTCCACGCCATACGGCGGGTTCGACAGCATGTAGTGGAAGGTCTCGTTCCGGTGCGCGTCCTCGGTCAGCGTATTGCCGAAGGCGATGCGGGAAGCGTCGTGTCCCTTGACCAGCATGTCGGACTTGCAGACCGCGAAGGATTCCGCATTCAGTTCCTGCCCGAAGAGGTCGACCTTCAGCCCGGGATTGAGGGCCGTCATCGCCTCTTCCGCAGTGGAGAGCATGCCGCCGGTGCCGCAGGCGGGGTCATAGATGCGCCGGATGATGCCCTTGCCTGACAGCGCAACCTCGTCGTTGGCAATGATCAGGTCGACGATCAGGCGGACCACCTCGCGCGGAGTGAAGTGCTCCCCCGCGGTTTCGTTCGAGATTTCCGAAAAGCGCCGGATCAGCTCCTCGAAAAGGTAGCCCATTTCCAGGTTGGAGACCTTGCTCGGATGCAGGTCCGCACGGGCGAAGCTGTCGAACACGCGCCAGAGCGATTTGGCGTCCTCGAGACCCTTCAGGACTTCGGTGAACTTGAACTTCTCGATGAAGATGTCACGCACGTTCGGACTGAAGCCCATCAGGTAGTCGACGAGATTCTTGCGAAGGTGCTTGGGGTCCTGTTCGCGCAGCGTGGCGAAGGTGAAGGGGCTGACATTGTAGATCTGGCCGCCAGCGTTCGCGACCGAGGTCAGGATCATGAACCGGGCTTCGTCGTCGGTGCCTTCGGGCAGGCTGGCGGCGGCTTCCAGGACCTGGTCCTTGGTGGTCTCCAGAATGCAGTCGAGGCGGCGCAGCACCGTGAAAGGCAGAACGATTCGGCCGTATTCCGATTGTTTGAAGTCGCCGCGGAGCAGTTCCGCGATCGACCAGATGAAGGCCGCATTATTCTGAATGGCTTCCTGCCCCACGTCGTCACTCCAATTGCAGCCCTTCAATTCCGAGAGCTTTCCGGTCAATCCTAAGCCGAATTGCGCAGGCGTTCAATGTGTCAATTGACACAGGAATGTGGAAAACCTCAAGTTTTTGCCGTGACCATCATTGAACATTAATGGAGGTCCCGGACGTAGAGACAATCATTCTCTGATCCAACACCCAATTCGTACGCCGCGTTGGTGAGATGTTCGGCCTGATCGTGTTTTAACGGTATGTTGCGCCCTTGGCTTCGCAGTGTTTCAGAACCTCTTCGATCCATCGATCGAACCAAACCCAGTTTCCGTAATCTCCAACGCAGCCAAAGCCCTTGCCCTCCTTTTTCGCGTCAAGTTCCTTCCAAAGATCGGTGTGGTCTTGGATCCTGAAGCGCGGGAAACCAGCAGCGCTCACCTTATTCACGACCTTTCCGGGCGGATATCTCTCCTTGTTTACCTCCTTGAGGATGATCCTCTCGATCTCACCGGCCTCATCACTACCAGCCGATACAATCTGCACCGCAGTGTCCGCAGCACCTGCTCTCTTCGCGACCATTGGTACGAATCCATAGGTGATCCGGTAAGCCGGGTCCTTCATCTGATCTTCGGTCAGCCCGTTTTCAAAGGCATTTATCGCAGCCTCGATGTGCTTGGGCAGGCTAGTGGCTTTCTTGAGTGCCATTCGCTGCTCCGACCCGAATGAAACGAACTGCAACGCGAGGGGCAAACGCCTTTCCAGGCCGTATTGTACTCCAAACTCCTTCTTGAGAAGTTCGTTGAAATTTAACGCGCAGGACTGAAGCTTGGCTCCCAGCGCGTCGTCGATCCTGTTGGTCGATCGATGCTCGATCTCGTGTCTGAGCTCGATCAGGAATTCGAGGTTCTTCGCAACTCCACCTTTCGCCGGGCACTTCGTCTGTTTGAGGCAATTGCCGAGGTCCCAATACTTATCGGCACCTTCTTTCGTCTTTTGGCTCGGGTAGCGATAATCAACCCCTTCACGCCGGAACCAAGCGTGCATAAGGTATGTCCACGCTATGATTGCAGTGACGATGAAGAGTTCGGCCCGGAAGGTCAGGCCCGCGCTGTTGAATGTTTGAACGGCGGCGATCATGGCCTCTCGCGCCTTGATCAGGAGCTCATCACCGCGGACACTTAGGCCCGTCTCATGGTCGACATCCGGCCATGTTGCAAGGAAGACATCAAGATCCTCATCGCTCCCGGCCTTTACGGCTTTATGCTTGGCCTCGTTTCTGATTTCACCAATGAGCCTATGGTTCACCGATCGGGTGGGGCGCGTGAAATACGCAAGGATATCTTGGTCGTTCGTGAAAAGACCGCCGCGTCTGATCATGGCTTTCACGATAGCGATTTCCCAATTTTCCAAGGTATTGCCCCGGCGCCGCTTTGTTACCTTGGGCTTCTTGTCCTCTTTATCTGCCATGCTGCACCTCCTGGGAGATGAATAACAAGCAACGGATCATGCACGAAGAGACGCTTCAGCCGGCATCAAGCGACGATGCGCCGCACGGTTGCTTGATGCCGGAATCGCGGCGAATGAGTTCAGGTGGCAATTTCTCGGACGTCGCTCACGACAAGCTTCCGCGCGTCCTGTGAGCGACAGTATGGGTGCCGCCGGCCCGATCTGGCTACACCGGGCCGGTCAGTCTGATTTTACTCGGGGTTCGAGGGCGCGACACCCGACAACGGCACCAGCCAATCCGCCAGCGTCTTGCCGGCCAGCAGTCGCTCGCGCACGAGGACCCGGGCCATGCCCTCCAGACGGTCCTTGTGCTCAGTGAGCAGAGCTCCAGCCCGCGCCTCCGCCGCATCGACCCTCGCGCGGACGCGATCGCGAACCTCGGGGTCGCGGAGAAGAACATCCGGGCTCGCGTCGATCCAGAGGGAGCCGTAGACCCCGAGGCCGAACCGGGTATCCAACATGACCGCCAACGCGGTGGCCTTGGCCAGATCAGAATGTTCCGGGCCGCCCGCCCCGGCAGAGACCTCGCCGAAGACTAGCCTCTCAGCCGCCCGGCCAGCCATCAGATAGGCCATCTCCGCCTCGATTTCGGCAATCAGACCCTCGTCGTTGACCGGCATCCTAGTCGTGATCCCACCGTCGGGCGTCAGCGTGAGGCGCTCGATCGAGCCGCGGCCAAAGGCGATGGCCGCAAAGGCGTGCCCGCATTCATGTACGGCGGTGCGCCATTCGACCGCCTCTGTGACGGCGCCGGCCGGCGCAAACTCCGCCCGGATGTCCTCGAGGCGAAGCGCGCGCCCGGCGCTGCGGGCAGCACTTCGGGCCTTACGGACCGCCGCATCGACATCCGCTGCACTCCGGCCGATGGCCGACCGAGCCAGGGCGCGCATATCCGCTTCCGGAAAATCGTTCACCAGACTGCGCTTCAGCATGCCGAAAATGGCATCGCCATCGGGCAGGGGAACCTCGATCTTCAAATCGAACCGCCCGGCCCGCAGCACGGCCGGATCGATCCGCTCGGGAAAGTTGCAGGCCCCGATGACGATCACGCCTTCCTCCCTCGAGATCCTGTCCATCTGCTCGAGGAAACCATTGATGACCTGATGGGAATAGTTCGCTCCGTGCCTGTCGCTGCTGAGCCGGGACCCGACCGAGTCGATCTCGTCGATGAACAGGATGGAGGGCGATCGCCGGCGCGCTTCGGTGAAGCTCTTCTGCATGGCGGCCAGCATGTTGCCAAGGTGACCGGCGGCCTGCCACTCGGCGAAGCTGGTGGCGATGAAGTCGACGCCGGCGCTGGCGCCCATGGCCCGCGCAAGCCAGGTTTTGCCCGTTCCCGGCGGACCGAACATCAGCATGGATCGGCAAAGCTCATTCCATTTGATCCGGCGCTCTTTCCAGAGCCCGAGATCCTCCACCAGCCGCCGGGCTGCGGCCAGGGCCTCTCCATCTCCGGAGAGATCGTCAAGACTTGGCCCCACTTTGGCTGCGGGACGTAGAAAATCTGCCAGTTGACGCGCCGCCTCCAACGCTGAGGACGCCCGAAGTGCCGCTTTCAGCGCAAGAGGCGGCAGATCAGCCAAGGCGCGATCGTCCGGCAGCGCGGCAAGGATTGCACCCGCCGCGAAGGTGCCAGACTCACCATAGGTCAGGCGCAGAAGCTCCAGCACGATCGCGCGGTCCGTCGGCACCAGCCTGAGCGGTGCCGGGAGAAATCGGGCGATATCGGCCGAGAGTTCTTCCTCATCCGGCCAGAGGATCAGGACAGGGATTCGGGAATCGAAGGCATCCACGAGATCTTCGTGAAAGGTTCGAAGGTTGAACCGGCTGATTTCACGGCCGTCAGTCTCGGGGGCGCACAGGACCAGATCAGGCGTGACGCCCGGTGACCGCCGTGACTTGGTCAGCGTCCGGGTTCCAGGAGGGAGAAGGCCGTAGTCCAGCACTTCCAACACCGGCTTGACCTCCGTTAATTGCAGCCCGGACAACATCGTCAGGGCCTGTGGCGCCAGGCAGGAGTCGACGGCCCGGCGGCTGCCGAAGGTGGCAGCGAGGCGCAGCGCGAGCAGAAGTTGCGTAGCGGTCGGGTGACATTTGTTGTCGTTGCCGTCGCCGGACGAAAAAACGACGGCATTGGCCTGCTCGACAGAGCGCAGACGCTCGACGACTTCGGCCGCAAAGGAGAGGCAGACGGGATCCGCCAGGCCGGCTGCGGAAATCTCCGATGAAAAGGGAACTGCCCTGCGTTCATCATTGGCGGCGCCATGGGACCGATTGCTGATCGTCACCGCATCGTCATACCCGAAATTTCTGGTGCCGAAAAACTCCTGGCTCATCAACTTTCTCCTGATTAAATCCGGATGAAGTCGAGGTATCCACTCCATCGCGGAGCTTACCGATCAGAGGAGCAAGGTGGAGTCAATACGCTGTTTTCACTGCAAAAACTGAAAAACGTTGCGAGCTCTAATGATAAATCCAACATCTGCGCCAATGGGATCAGGGAAAAAGTCGTATTCTCGCTCGGGTCAATCATCCGCGAGAGCTTATCCCTAGAAAACACCTGAACCAAGGGACCCGTCCGAAAAGCCGCTTTAGCAGACCATTAGAGATTATTGCCGCCCGGGTTATCGCAGGATAGTTCATCTTGCCCTGAAAGTTGCGCACTAATGCGAAAAGACAATATTGCTATAAAGGGCATATTGCAAGTTGCTTATTGCGCAGCATGGTTATCCACATAGTTGAACTCAATATCGCAATAAAGCAGATGCAATTTAATTCAATTCAGTGCATCCTGATTGGAATGCGAAGTCAATCATAAGGAGGGATGAGCATGTCCTACATAATACGCGTTCTGACTACT
Source organism: Cereibacter ovatus (assembly GCF_900207575.1). Taxonomy (GTDB): domain Bacteria; phylum Pseudomonadota; class Alphaproteobacteria; order Rhodobacterales; family Rhodobacteraceae; genus Cereibacter_A; species Cereibacter_A ovatus. The sequence goes on along the minus strand of NZ_OAOQ01000022.1, from coordinate 10,298 downwards.
GTTGTAGTTTCCGTGAGCGCCTTCACTGGTGCAGCAGCTCAAGATGTAACTCCTGCACCATTTGATATGGAGGCATTTACCGCCGATATAAATGCAATCAATTCAGTGACAGATGGATTTGTTAAGCAAATTAAGAAGATAGAGGAAGACCGAGAAAATTTGAGAAAGGAACAGACCGCGGAGCTGGATAAAAAGATCCAAGAGGTTTTCAGTCTAAAAGATAAAAATCCTGCGCTCGCTCGTATCAAAGTCAAGCTTATCACATGGCTTCCTGTTGGTGAACCGGGGATCGATGAAGATATGAAAACAATCTATAATGACATCCAGTCGAATCTTCTTTTTGAAATCGATAAGGTGAACCCTCAGAATAATGAGGCGATCCAATAATCAATCTTCTGGCGCGTGATAGTCTCGATGACACTGCATAGATGAAAGGGACCTAAAATGAAATACTGTATCGGATGCGGCAAGGAACTGCATGAGTCGGCCAAGAGTTGTCCCGCTTGTGGGGCTGTCGATAAAAGCAAGCACGACAAGATCGTTATGGCACTTGTATGCTTCTTTCTGGGGTTCATTGGTGTTCATCGTTTTATTGTCGGAAAACCCGGAACCGCGATTCTGATGATTCTGACATTCGGCGGACTTGGTCTCTGGGTACTCATCGACTTTATCCTGATCCTTACAGGAAATTTCAGAGATGGCGACGGAAATCGAATCGATTGATATCGTCTGCCCGTATCTGACATTGGCTGAGCGCTTAAGCTCAGCTTATTCACCGAGCCCGCGCTGTCGGCCGGATCGGGTGGGTTTAGGGGTCGTTTGGGCCGCTTTCGCGGTTACGAGACGGCTTCGCTAGACGACTGCGAGGCATCGCGACGACGAACTGGGGTTTTCGTCCTGCTCCCTTGTCACTCGGGCACCGTGTGCGCATGAGGCCAAGGCACCCATGGGCGCTGTGGCTTTCCGGTCCGGCGCGATTTCAGCTTGCTACGGGTCGGCCCAGTGCAGCGTCATCGGTCGCGGCCAGAGCACAAACCAGAACGGTGCCGCCACTGCGGATAGCGCCAGCGTCATCCGTCTGCCAGAGATAGTCAGGCGGGCGCCGGCGCGAGGCGCCCTCTCGCGCAGACGGCGGAGGCTCAAGCCCGTGCCCCTCACACTTGGCGGCGGGCGTCACCATTTTCTTGAGAGCAGATCATTATGCGCGGTGTTTTCGAGCATCGCTTCGGCAAGCAGCCGCTTCAGCTTGGCGTTCTCGTATTCGAGGGCCTTCGAACGCTTTGCCTCCGACAATTCCATACCGCCGAACTTCGACTTCCAGGCATAAAATGTGGCGCTACTGATCCCGTGCCTGCAGCAGACCTCTGCCGTTGCGGCACCTGCCTCCTGCTCACGCAGGCTCGCAATGATCTGCTCTTGGGTGAACTTCCATCTCTTCATGTTCGGTCTAGCATCAGATGGACGAATTATCGGAGGTCGCAGCAGGATGGAAAAAATCTGTAAGATAATCCTTATAAGCTCATGCGAATCGATCTTTCTTCAACTCTGCAGGATCAGCAGGATGATCCTCGGGATGCCAGCAAACATCTTCATCGTTCGCCAGCCGGTGACCGCGTCCGTTCTCTTGCAGTGCATCTTGTGCAGCCAGTTTATCCACATTGTTTTAATCCTAGCAGCAAGAAAAGAGAGGAACGAAATCCGTTTAGGGTATATCATTGCTCTCATGAGGAATGCGCACAGAAGGAAACAAAATTATGCTTCTTCCCCTAATTTTTGCAACTATCCTTCTTGGGGAGGCCACGGCATTGGCCGCGCCAAAGGAAGAACTCCTTCACGCAGAGAGCGTTTGCAACGGCATGACACAGATAAAGGGGATATGCTGGAAGTTGACGCCGTCGCAAATGATTGGCGTCTTGGAGTCGCGTGGTTATGAGTGCGAAAAATTCAACTTCGATAGGGCGATGATTTTAGGCTTGAGTTATGTTTGCTCCAGTGGAAATTCCACAGTCGAAATGTCGCTTGATGCGACTAAGCTGACATACTCCTGCGAGAACTTCAAGGCTTGTGGCTACAGCGTAAAGGAACTTGGTCAGTCTATTGTTGACAAGGGTATTGTCTCTGGATTGGAGGCTAGTTATGAGTCTCGTCTTGATTGGGGGCTTGGGGAGAACGTGAATAAATTTGCCCTCTGTGGTCGTGGGAAGAATGACGAAAAAGTTTGTGTAGTTGAAATGGATGTGTTTGGAAATTCTCAGCCACTTATTTCCTTCTCAAAGGGAAGTGGTGGTATTGATCTCGAATAATGCAAACTTAGACCCCATGATCGGCAAGCCAGATCGGCAAAATCCATGAGAAACTTACTGCAAGGCGCGGAAAGGCCGCCGTTTTCTGGGTTCAAAGATCGGCAAAGCGTGCTTGCAGCCGTTTGCATGCATCGCGCCTGTAAATTGCCACAGTGAACCGCGCCGGGTTCGCGGGAGGCTCCAACTCCTGAGTAGGATGGAGCATCATGAGCAAGACCACGAATAAGTTTTCCCCTGACGTGCGCGAGCGAGCCGTGCGGCTGGTTCCAGAGACCGAGGCCAAACACCCGTCACGCTGGCAGGCGGTGATGCCGATCGCGGCGAAGATCGGCTGCACCGCACATCTACGGCGTCCGCAAGGTCTGGCGCCAATTGCGCCGCGAGGGCTTCAACGTCGCCCGCTGCACGGTGGTACGGCTGATGAAGGACATGGATATTCAAGGCATTATCCGCGGCAAGCCGCACCGTACAACAATTCCGCACAAGAAGGCTCCGTGCCCGTTGGACAAGGTGAACCGCGAGTTCCGCGTGCCGGCACCTGCTGATCGACGCAGCCTTCAGGATCGGCGAAGAGAAGTCGGCCGCGTTATCGGAACCGCGGCGTCCACCTTTCGACGAGGGTATCTTCATCTTCCTCCTCGTCATAATCGTCATCTTCACGGCCGATGGCCTTAGAGGAGAGAACAGTCAGGACTTTACCATAGCTGCCCAAGCCGATCGACTCTTCGGAAACACCCTGTCTGATCGTCCCGCCCAGCCAGTCACGTACATCGGTTTCGTCAGTGACGCGTGCGCCGACCCGTATCTTGGCTGGATCACCGGCGAGGCGTGCGGTCGCGGTGCCCGCCGGGAGCTTAGTGCCCTTACGCAGCCACGCGAGTTTCGGAAGCGTCTTCATCGCATCCGACATGAAACAATAGTCAATCGTGTCACCGGTGCTGACAATTACAGCGGCAGCTTTGCGCGTGAGTCCGGCATAGCGGATTGCCGTGGCGGTGAGTGAGGTGAGACACTGGTCCGCAAGCGCTTCGATGCCAGCAAGGCTGTGTTCTGCATTATCCATTGCGGCTCGGAAGGGCGTTTCAGGCATCAGGAGCCCGGCCGCGAAGTGATCGGCTTCCAACTCGTAAGGATCAGCTGTCACGAAGCCGGCGCGCGATGCGTGGAGTCCGTCTTTCAGAATTTGGTCGATGTGGCCTTCAAGAAAAAAATGTCCCAGCTCGTGACTGACGCTAAACCTCTGGAATCCCAGGCTCTGAATGTGCGTCGCGTAGATAATTCCGAAGCTGTTGCCGTGCCGCAGCAGCATTCCGGACACCCCTGGTTCAGTGTCGGGTTTAGGCTGGACGAGGATGTCCCGGCTCTCGGCGATGGCAAACGGGTCGACGGGCAATGTCGTGATAGCCTCCTTGCGGAGGAAAGCCTCCGCTGTACGCCGCGCCAACATGAGCTGGAACGGACGACCCACTAGCCCTTGTCCTTCTTTGCATTGCGGTCGGCCAGCATCTTGAGGAAGTCCTTGGCTATCTCCCGGTCGTTGCCGCTAAGGCGGCCGATATCGCGATACAGCGGATCGCCAGCCTGAGCGAGCTCAGGACTGTCGACTCGGCCGAGGAGAAAATCGGTCGTGATTTCCAGCGCAACCGCGAGTCGCCGCAGCGATTCGAATGACGGCTTGCGGGTCCCGGTCTCAAAATGGGCAATCGTCGTGGCCGGCATCTCGGCCCTCGCCGCCAGATCTTCCTGATTGTAACCCCTTAGTTTTCGGGCTTCCCGCAGTCTCTCGCTGAAGATCTGCGAGGGGGTGATCTTGTCAGTCATGTCTTCTCCGACAGGTAAAACTTGACGGGTTTTTGGGCCATCCGGTATATTCACCGACAAGGTAACCATGTCGAACCCGACAAGCACAAGAACTTTGACGGCAGCCCGTCTGCCAGAAGGACGAAACTCATGATGAAGCACCAGCCGTCAAAGGATATCGAAGAGCGGCCCAAGGGCATCCAGAAAATCAGGCGTCTGCCGGATGCGACTCTGGGGGCGCTGTGGGACTCGATCATCATGGACGAGAGTGAGAAAGCGCGCCTGCTGTCGCAGGCGGTGCTCAACTTCACCGTCCGCCCGCAGGTCCCACGTAGTGTAATCCCACTACACGGCGTCATCCTGCTCGTTGGCCCGCCCGGCACAGGCAAGACTTCGTTGGCGCGGGGCTTGGCGCACCGCGTAGCCGAGTCATTCAGCGGCGGTCGCTTCCGCCTCCTCGAGGTGGAACCCCATTCTCTGGCAAGCGCCGCGCACGGCAAGACGCAGCGCGCCGTTACGGAGCTATTCTCTCAGTCCATTGCCGAGGCGGCAGCGGGCGGGCCGACGATCGTCTTGCTGGATGAGGTCGAGACGCTTGCTGCTGACCGCTCCAAGCTGAGCCTTGATGCGAACCCGGTCGACGTTCACCGCGCCACCGACGCCGTTCTCGTCCAGCTCGACGCCCTCGCCGAGGAGCATACCAACCTGTTGTTTGTCGCGACCAGCAACTTCCCTAAGGCGATCGACAGCGCTTTCCTGTCACGCTGCGATATGATCATGCCGGTGCCTCTTCCCGGCAAGGCGGCGTGCGCTCGTATCCTCGCGGACTGCCTCACGGGGCTCGGCCAGAGCTATCCGGCCATCGCCAAGCTCGCCGCGTCGCCGAAGTTCGCGGCCTGCGCCGAAGCCTGCGTCGGGCTCGATGGGCGCGCGATCCGCAAGATGGTGGCGAACGCCCTGGCCACGAACCCCAAGACTGCGATGAACCCAGCCCTCGTCACGATCGACGATCTGCTGTCCGCCACCCATGCCGCCAAGAAGTCCCGCACCACCACGGAGGGCCGCTCATGAGCACCGTCGCCAGCCGCACTTTTCGCAGCATCCCGCATCGCAACGCCCATGACACCTGGACGGCGATCGTCGCGCTCCTGACCCAAGGCCGGACCGGTGCCGCGTATAACGAGTTGATGGCCGTGTCCGGCGTCGCGTCCAGCCTTATCACCGACCAGACGCCCCGCGACGCCGCGATCATCGTCACCTGTGACGGCCCGCGGACGCGCATCTACTGCCTCTATGACGACGACGCCATCGACGGCGGTGACGCGAACGAGGATAAGGTCGGCTTCGATCCCCTCAGCGGCGACTGGGCCGTTTCGCTCCCCTGCGCGGCGGAAGAACTCGACTGGGTACGCGGCGCCCTCAAGAAGCACAGTACGCGCATCACGGCGCGCGACAGCACCGAAGTCAACCTGTTCCGCCACGTCTCCTTCAACGATGCCAGCCCCCGGCCGGTGAAAACGGACGGTCAACTGGGGCTGTCCGTGCCCGAGGTGCCGATCACCGTTTCGCCCGTCGGCGCACCGCCGGCCGTCGAACGTCCGGCCCCCGCCGTGACCGTGCCTGCCACCAACACCGAAACTCCCGCGACGCCGGACACCGTTGCGGCGCCCGTCCCCACGAAATCTTCCTGGATCATTGAGGAGTAACCCCATGAACGCCATGACTCGCACCCCGGCGGAAATCTCCGCCACCACCGAAACCCTCCGCTCGATCTATTTCCGAACCGAGCGCGATCAGATGTTCCGCGAACATCTCGACCGGCTTCTGCAGAGGGATGAAGAGGGCAACCTCCTCCCCCAGGCTGTCCGCCATTCCGGCAATGCGGAGACCCGCGGTGTGATCGTGACGGGCGGTCCCGGCAGCGGAAAATCGACAGTGATCAGGCGCAACCTCGCGAACCATCCGGCGCTCAGCGCTGCGGCGAGAGCTGACCAGGATCACTACCTGTTCCTCAACTTCCCCAGCCCGGCCACCTTCAAGAGCGTCGGTTTCGAGGTGCTGCGTGCGACGGGTTATCCGGAGATCTCCAGCCGCCGGGAAGCCTGGAGCATCTGGTCCCTCTGCCGTTACCGGATGTTCGATCAAGGGATCAAGGTGCTCTGCCTCGACGAGGCGCACGACCTGTTCTGCAACGACCGGCGGCTCATCCTGCGCGGGCTGAAATCTCTGATGCAGGGTGATGACGCCCTGATCGTTATCCTGGCCGGCACCGATGAACTGCGGGATCTGATCCGCACTGACCCGCAGGTGCAACGGCGCTTCTCGACGCTGGCGCTGCCGTCCGTCACGCCGGCGCTGAACGGCCCGGACATTGCCTCGGTGATCGCGCATTACTGCGGCAAGGCTGGACTCGAGCCGCCAACGGAGGCCGATCTGGTGGACCGGCTGATGCATGCCAGCCGCTACCGGTTCGGACGCACGCTCGAGACGGCGATCAAGGCCATCGAATGGGCCATGAAACACGGCGCGACGCGGCTCAACGTGCAGCATTTCGCCGAAGCCTGGGCCTTTGACGAAGGCTGCCCCCTCGAGCGCAACGTTTTTCTCAGCCCGAACTGGGGCTCCATCGATCCTGACCAGCCGTCCGGGTCGATCGTCCCCGCCCGCAAGACCCGTAAGGGGAAAGCGCAATGACCGAACTTCTGAGACCGTTCCTGCCGTTTGATCCGGCAGAGACGCTGCTCTCCTGGGCCGCCCGTCTGGCGGCCCTCCACACCGGCGATCGCTTCGTGCCGTTCCTGCGGGATTTCGGAATCGAACCGAAAAGTATCGTTCTCAACTCGGAAGATGCCGTGGAGAGGCTCTGCGAGGTGACCGGCCAGGATCCGGCCGTTGTTGCGCAGAACCGCCTGAAACGCGCTGGCGTCCGGCGATTTGCCCTGCGCGACGAAGTCTTTCCGCTCGAATTCACCAAGGGTGCGATGACCGCCTTCTGCCCGGCCTGTTTGGCCGAAGACGACCGGGCGGGCGGAAACATGCATGCCCATCGACGGGGGAAGCTGATCTGGACGCTGCGCCATGTGCTCACCTGCCCGGTTCACGGCTTGCCGCTCGTGGAGCGGCGACGGGAGTCCTGGGATTCGATCTATCACGAACTGTCGCTGCTGGTGCCGGAAGAGGGGGAATCCCTTGCCGCCTTGGCTGAAGGGTTGGAACGGCGGGCACCGTCGGGGCTGCAGGACTATCTGATCTCACGGCTGGAGGGAGGGACCGGGCCAGCCTGGCTCGACGGACAAGGGATCGAACAGGCAGCGCGCACCACCGAAGTGCTGGGCACCTTGCTTGAGTTCGGTCGGGACCGCGTGACAAGCGATCTCACGCTGGCGGAACGGGACCAAGCCTGCCGCACCGGTTGGCACTACACCAGCCGCGGCGCGGAAGGGGTCCGTGAAGCGCTGCAGACGGTGCAGGATGCGTTCAGGGACCGAAACGGGAAAGTGGGACCGCAAAAGGTTTTCGGACAGATGTTCAAGTGGCTGGCTTACGGCACGAACCAAAAGGACGTCGGCCCGATCCGGGACCTCCTTCGGGAGCACATCTTCGACACGATGGCCGTGGCGCCGGGGGATGAAGTCCTGGGCGAGGTTCTGCCGGTGCGGCGCCGCCACAGCGTTCTGTCCCTGGCCGAGCACATCAAGGTCCATCCAAAGACGCTGCGGAACTTCCTGAAAGCCTGCGGCGCCGTCGCCCCCGACTGCGAGGAGCAGCCGGACAGCCTCGTCACGCTCGATGTCGCGGAGGGCGAGCGACTGGCTGAACTGCTGAAGAACGCCGTTCCTGTTTCCAACCTGCCGAAGCTCATGAACTGCACGAGGTCGCAAGCGCAATTGATGGTTGACTGCGGCATTCTCAAGCCGATCGGGCATGGAGGCATCGAGATCGGCAATAGTCGTTGCGCCGTCGATCGGCGGGAGGTTGAAGAGCTGATGGCAGATCTGAAACGCCGCCTGCCGGTCATTCGGACAGAACCGGAGGGGCGTCACGGGCTTGCCCGCACGGCCGAACTGTCGCGGGTGACTCTGGATGTGATCCTCCCGGCGCTGTTCGACGGCAAGCTGACGAGCGCCGCGCGGCTGGCCGGACAGAACGGGCTGGCGGCGGTGCGCCTTGACCCTGTCGAACTGGCTCGGTTTGCGACGGTTCGGCCGCTTGGCTATGGTCCGAGCGAGGCTTTCAAGATCCTGAAGGTGTCGCTCCGTGTCGGCCACGCGCTGCTTGCCGACCGGCCCGGCGGTCCGCTGTTGAGGTCGCAAAAGGTGCCGGTTTCGGCATTTGCCAGGGCCGGGATCTGGCTGATGCCGCAGGATCTCATGGACTTTCAGCGCGAATATGTGACCCACGGCCATCTCTGCACGGAGACGGGGCTGCATCACATGGAACTGAGCCACGCTCTCAAGAAGATGGGCGTCGAGCCGGTGGTGGACCCGGAGGAGATCGGCGTCAGGATCTATCGCTGGGCGGACATCGCGAATGCGCCGGTGGACATTTGGTCGGGGTGAACGACATCACTGAACCCAAGCCATCTTACTTCTCATCGCTGTAAGACAGAATACAATGGGCCAAAGCCTCATTTTTTGTCCATTAATATGCCTCAAGGCACCTCTGATAATTCGGTCGGTCGATGCAGGCTGTACGCAAAATCATGGATTTATGGCAGCTAACTCCGAGGAGCCGGCATTGATGGAGGTGCCCTTCAGAGAAGGCTTGTGGAACATGGCGGCAAGGTCGTAACCCCTGCCGCTTTCTGAGAATATTCCAAGTCCGCCATTTACGAAAGATAGAATGTCGTGGATTCTTGTGGAACAATGTATCATTTATGGTTATACAATGGGGCAAGCAGAAAGGCTGAATAATGGAAAAAACCACTCAGACACTTATGGACCCATTGTTCCAACTTGCAAAGAGGGCCCCATTTAATATCGCTCCCGAACGAGGAAAAAATCTTTCCGAAGAGGTTTTCGTAAAGGGGCGATGGAAACTAATTACAACGCACGGGGAGGCCAATTTCTACGCATACCCAGTTGAAGCCAAGGTAACTGCGTCGTATGCAGGCTTAGCTAGCCTTTGGTGTCTTTCTTACGCGGCTTTTCACATTTCAGACATAGCGTCGCGGTTACAGCGAGAAATAGACACGGGAGCGAAGCATTTCGATATTGGTAAGTTTTGCGCGGAGTTGCAGATTTATCAGTATATAAATTATGCTCGCGACCTATTTCATAGTGACCGAGAATGGCCTTCAAGCCTTAAAATTCCTAACGTCAGTGCCATGTTTGAAGCTCCGGAAGGGCGGGTGAACAACATTTTCTTCGGAGCTCTTTCTTGGATACTTTTGCATGAGATTGGACACGTACATCTCAAGCATGAAAAAGACATTCCAGTTGATCAGCGATTGCGACAGGAGTTCCAGGCGGATAACTTTGCCACTTGTTGGATACTGGACGAAGCGGGTTTTGGTATACAGCGCGAGTTCCGAGTTCTAGTTGTATGTGTTGCATTATCTTGGCTTTTTCTCAATGAGGAAAAGCTTGGCCAAGGTAGGGATCACCCTGCAGCCATTACTCGTTTTCAAGAATCGGTAGCAAAATTCGAAATGGGAGAACGAAGCGCTGGATTAGAGAATGCCGCTTATGTACTGAAAGCTATTTTCGATCCAGCATCAAAATCGCCCGCTTGCGAGACGCCGAAAGAACTATTTGAATGGACGGCGAATCGCTTAACGGAGCTCTTTCGAAAGTAGCGATTTCAATAATAAACTTGTGACTACCTGCGGTGAATAGGGGCTAGGTTTCCTATTTGCCTTCAATGCACTTGTTCGGACTGTCCTTTATGGTTCATTGTCTGGTCGAATTAGGTCAGTCGTGAGTCGTTACACTCTTTCATCTATCAGCAGCTAATCCTTCTTCGCTGGTTCTAAGCTGACGTTAACCTCCGTGAGGTACGTTTTCTTTCCTGGCGGTGCCCGGCGCATGTATCTGGCATGGACATGAACCTTGACGTTAATGGACAAAGTGGATCACTTGTACTTGCTGCGCGTTAAATGGTCCGGCCTGAACAACCGTGAAGTGGTTGATCCAAGGCGATAAACCCGAGGTTTTGGTGGCCATGGCCTGCAGGATTTCATAGGATTCGGCGCGG
>NZ_OAOQ01000049.1 GCF_900207575.1 Cereibacter ovatus | reverse complement strand
CCGCGCCGAATCCTATGAAATCCTGCAGGCCATGGCCACCAAAACCTCGGGTTTATCGCCTTGGATCAACCACTTCACGGTTGTTCAGGCCGGACCAAGTAGACCTTATCCCGCTGCGTGGCATCCAGCCTGCGGAAAGCTATTGTGGAAACCGTCTTACAACACTATTGTTGTATCTATGATCCCAACTCTCGTCTTGCTGCCCGGTTCGCCGTGGCCTGTGTTACCCCCCGGCATACACGCAGCCGGGCTCGCGGATGTGTCGGCGGCGTTCGCAACGAATGCCTGGCGGCGCAGCCTCTACGACGGCCTCGTCGATGCGTGCGGCAGGCTCCATCGGGCAGGATGTCCAACAGTCTATCTGGACGGAAGTTACGTTTCAGGAAAGCCAAAACCGGGCGATTACGACGCCTGCTGGGATCCGAGCGGGGTCGATCCGGCGAAGCTAGATCCGGTATTCCTGAACTTTCAAAACGGGCGCGCAGCACAGAAGGCTGCATTCAAGGGTGAATTCTTCCCGTCCTCAATGATGTGCGCCGATGTCGGAAAAGCATTTGTCGAGTTCTTTCAGCGGGACCGTTTTACGGGAATACAAAAAGGGATCATCGCCATTCCGCTCACGGCCGATCCGCTTCTCTCTGGAAAGGTGCAGCCATGATCTACAGTGACAAACAGTATGGTGTTGCTAGCGCCCGACTAAATGAATTGCGGGACGCCGTGGCTGCCGCGAAGGCGCGCGAGACCGACCAAGCATGGCTCAAGCAGGCGGAGATCGCAGGTATAAAGAGCCAGATCGCCGATATCGAGGCAGAGCTTGCCGAATACGACCTTCTCAAATCTGGTCAAGTCTCGTTCTCGAAGACATACGCGCTTGAAGAATTGCCGCGTGTGCTTGTGCAAGCGCGCATCGCTTCCGGCATGAGCCAGACCGACCTCGCCGAAAAGCTTGGCATGAAGCCACAACAGGTGCAGCGCTACGAAGCTAGCGACTACATGGGTGCCAGCCTCGGGCGGCTGATCGAGATTTCGAAGGCGCTCGGCGTAAAGGCGTCAGGAAGTTTCGAGGGGCCGAAGCAGGCAGGCGGATCGGTGTTCGCGTGGGGCGATGCCGACGATATCGTATGGGGCCAGCTTCCTTACAGGGAGATGATCAAGCGCAAGTGGTTTGACATGCCGCGCGGTGCAAACCCTGTCGAGCGCGTGAAGGAGTATTTTCTGCGGGCGGCTGGCCCACAATTTGCGACAGCCCTTCACCGTAAGAAGATGCACAGTGGCAATGCGCCCAACGAGTACGCTCTGCTCGCTTGGCAGGCGCGCGTACTGGAGAAAGCGCGCGGCAAGATCGAAGCGCAAAAGATCGGTCGCTTCGACGTCGATGATCGGTGGATGCCGCAACTGGTGGAACTCACCAAACGCAAGGACGGACCGAAGCGCGCTTGTGAACTGTTGGCCAGGAAGGGTATCGTTTTGATTGTTGAGAGGCACCTTCCGGGGTCATATCTCGACGGCGCGGCCATGCTCGCAGACGGTGGCACTCCGGTCGTTGGACTCACCCTTCGGCATGATCGCCTTGACAACTTCTGGTTCGTGCTGATGCATGAACTCGGTCACGTATTCCTGCACCTCTTCGACGGTCTGCGCTTTGACTTCTTCGACGAGGAAGATGGCAGTGACGGCGATACGATCGAGGCGGAGGCCGACAGATTTGCACTCGATGCTCTGATACCTAGTGATCTGTGGGATCAGTGTCTTTCGCGATTTGCCTTGTCCGAAGAGGCCGTGAAGATCGATGCGGAGACCATCGGCATAGATCCGAGCATCATCGCTGGGCGGATCAGGAAGGAGCGAGGCAACTACACGATCCTCAACGACTTGATCGGACTGGGTCAGGTGCGCGCGCAGCTTGAGGAGGCGGGCGATGATCTTGACTAAGGATATCTATGTGCCGGCAGTTCGGTGGCGGCAGGGCGAGTATCAGGCGCTTTCTCGTCTGGCCACCGCCGCCAAGGATCGGGTCGTGCCTTACATCACCATTCCCGAAGTGGAATATGATTTTGAAGCAAGGCAGCCGAAGAAGTCGGTCCACCAGCATGTGCATCCTTTTGCCGCCCGCTTCAATGCCAAGTGGGGCGGGCGGCCTGCTTGGGTGAACCTCCATCCCGGCATCGCCAATGAGCGGATGGATGATGGGCGAGATATTCCCGCCTACGTGTTTGAGGCTCTGCGTACGACTCAAGCAAATGCGATCCCGTCCGTGCCACTTGATGCGACGGCAGCCATCATCACGTCGGTTCGGGCTATAGCTGCGATAGATGGCCTTGGGTCTGCGATCTCTGTCCGACTGGAGGACCTGATGAAGCCTAATGTGCGCGCGCGCATTGAGGCGTTGGCAGCGTCTCTCGGTCTGTCTCTCGACGAAATTGACCTCGTCATTGATCTGGGAGCGCCGAACTACGAGCCCTATGCTGCGTTCGCAGGTGCGTTGATTGCGGCCATGCGCAGACTGGGCGACCTAGCAGGCTGCTGAAGAAGTCGGCCCTTGGCCCGGTTTGAGGAACATGATTCACCCTCGGCACGGTAACGTAGGGGGCAAAGATGCGGGAGACGGACGAGACGAGCGGTTCGCTGTTCAGCTATGTCGATCTTGAGGCTCGCATCCCCGCGCGGCATCCGTTGCGCAAGGTCAGGCAGGTGGTGA
>NZ_OAOQ01000062.1 GCF_900207575.1 Cereibacter ovatus | reverse complement strand
AGCAGGGCCGCATGAGCAGACCGACCCCCCCGAGCTACAAGACCAGGAACTGGCCGGCCTATAACGAAGCGCTGAAGCGCCGTGGCTCGCTGACGATCTGGTTCGACCCTTCGATGAGCTGGGAAGCCACGCCGACGGGCAAGCGCGGGCGGCAGGCCGACTACAGCGACGCCGCCATTCAGACCTGCCTGACGATGAAGGGTGACGGGCGCCCGGAAAACGGTCCTGTGGACCGTTTTCAGCCCTGAACGGGCGGAGCCCAGGTTCGGCATGGCGCTGCGGCAAACGACAGGGTTCGTCGAGAGCCTGCTACGAATGATCGGCCTGGACTGGGCCGTGCCGGACTTCAGCACCCTCAGCCGCCGCCAGAAGGCCCTGAAGGTGAACATCCCCCACCGTGGCTTGGACGGCCCCCTGCACCTGCTGGTCGACAGCCCCGGGATCAAGGTCGAGGGTGAAGGCGAGTGGAACGCCCGCAAGCATGGCGGCGCCAAACGCCGGATCTGGCGCAAGATCCACATCGGGATCGACGGGAAGTCCTTGGAAATCCGTGCGGCGGAGTTCACCACCAGCGACGTGGGGAATGCGCCCATGCTGCCAGATCTCCTGGATCAGATCCCGCCCGACCAGGAGATCGCCAGCGTCACAGCCGATGGTGCCTTCGACACCCGAAAGTGCCACGACGCCATCGCGGCCCGTGGTGCCAACGCAATCATCCCGCCCCGAAAGAACGCGAAGCCGTGGAAGCCCGACACTCCAGGTGCCGTCGCACGCAACGAGATCCTTCGAACATCGAAGCGCGTCGGTCGGACCATCTGGCGACGATGGAGCGGCTATCACCGCCGAAGCCGCGCAGAGACCAAAATGCACTGCGTCAAGCTACTGGGACAGCGCCTCTCTGCACGCGAATTCGACCGTCAGGTCGCCGAGTTCCAGATCCGTGTCGCCGTGCTCAACCGCTTCACCGACCTCGGCACACCCAGCACTGAGGCCAAGGGATAAGTCTGTCCGGTGAAAGGGGAGTTCTTGC
>NZ_OAOQ01000050.1 GCF_900207575.1 Cereibacter ovatus | reverse complement strand
TCCCCACCGCCGCCGCAGGCAAATCCACCCGCGGCGGCCGCATCACCCCCGGCGAATGGGAGCGCCGCACGGGGCTGCAATTGCGGTTCATCTACCGGCGCAGGGGTCCGAGCCTTTTGGTGGCTGAGGGGAGGCTGAACAGCAAGGGACGTGCAGTTGCGTCACGGTCGAAAACCGGCCGGGGCTTGGTGACTGCGCCGATCTTCCTCCTCGTGCCACAGGTCAAGCTGCGCAAACGGCTGGACCTCGCGCGGGACGCCGAGCGGGCTATCGACGGCGTGCCGGGGCGGATCGTGGCGGGGTGGAACCCATAGTGCAAAAACCTCCTTAGAAAGCGGCCAGGCAGACCAAACTCGGTCCAGCGCACTAAGACGGCACATCGCATTCAGAAAACCCTAAATAGAAGGGTCACGTCAGCTTGACCCGTGCACATCGGAGTGCCACGTTGCTGGAGAACGTGAGGTGAAACGATATGCCAGAAGCCTTCTTTTCGATTGATGACAGCTATTCGCCGCCAGAACCTTTTGATCGGGCAATTGCTAACGTTGATGTGCGATGCCGAAGCAATGCAATTGAGGATGGCTTAGATCTTGACATAATCGTAAGTTTTGGAGCAGACGAAGTCCGAATTGAACTTTCTGATGGAAGTACAATTGAGGCGATGTGTGAGATTAAGGAAGCGATTGTAGTCCTAAAAACGTTCAACTGTGATCTCGGAGAAAGACGCGTCAGCGCTCCTGGCGTAGGCTTTGAATACAAGCAGAACCTAAAAGGTACTCGAACTTCATCTAGTATTAGCGCCGCTCGCGCCGCCGCTACAGGAAACCTAACCGCTCCAACTCCAAACTCCAATCTAGCGGCTGACGCAAGCATTTCTGGAGAGACAAAGCAGCAGCAGGAAGACACATATGAAGTAACTGCTGAAAGAAAGTTTTCTCAAGTTCAAATTGGCACAGATCAAATCCGAATACACCCGAATCCAGACCTGTCACCTTTAGTTGGAAACCTGCTTGAAGCAGAAAAGTGCTTTAAAGTTGTTCCGCGGCGCAATGACAAACCATTTGGAATTCTCGCTGAACTGCAAGTTTCAAAAGGATGGATGAGTCTATCCGACCCAAGACCGACCTCAACTTCAACTCGCCTCACCCAGCTCCTAGAGAAGAAACTGAAGGGTAAGGATCCAATCGACGATTTTCACAGACGAGCGTTCAATTTGCTGATGGAGCATCTCGTAAGCATGGGGCTGCAGGTTGATGCAAATCGCAAGTATGCAACCTTGGCAGCAAGAGCGATTCGCGTCGAGAAGGTAAGCGCAGACGAAACAGGACGGCGCTACATTGGACTTTCTGAGCGCCGCATTTGCCTTCCGGTCGCAGCACTTGAAGCAGTCCTTTTCGAACCAAGAGACAAAGTCGAAAACATTCTAATCGATGCGGGAATTACCGACCTCTCACAACTCGGCCCATTGAGCAGTTCAATGGTCTTTTATCCATCCGGATACAGAACAGACGGGAGATTGGTCGAGCTTGGGGCTTTCTTGGAGAGCAGCTTCAAGATTACAATACTGCGAGAAACTCAGGACGACGGAGAGAACAGAGGCGCACCACGAATCTTCGCTCCTTTTGAGTTCGCGCGTAGTTTTCATTTTACCCCCGAGTCCAAGCATAGAAAAGACTGCAACGCAATTGAGTTCAAGATTGTCCGCGATGGCGTGGAAATCACTTATATGCAGGACAATGTGCGGCTTACTCAAGTTACGAAACGTGGCACTTTTGGATAATGCCCACCACCCGCGAAACCGTCCTCGCCGCGCTGCATGCGCGGGTGCAGCCGCTTGCCGCCCTCACTATGCGTGACGAAGTCCTGCCCGAACGGATCCCATCAGCCGGGCTGATCATCCTGCGCGACGGCCAACCGGGCGAACCGGAAGTGACGCTGTCGCCCCTGCGTTACCACTACCAGCACCGGGCCGAGCTGGAGGTCGTCGTCCAGGCGGGCAGCGGACGGGCCAGCACCTTCGACGACCTGGTCGCCGCCATCGGCACGGCGCTGGAGGCCGACCGGACGCTGGGCGGCCTTTGCGACTGGATCGAACCGGAAGCCCCGGCCTCGGTCGACCTGCCGGTCGAGGGCGCCGCTGCGCTGAAGGCGGCGGTGATCACCGTCGTCCTGCACTACACCACGACCGGCCCTCTGGCCTGACACCCCACATCCACAGGAGACCCCCATGGCACGCGCACACGGCGCGCGGGCGCAGATGGCGCTTGCGTTCGAAACCGTCTACGGCACCCCGCCCGCCAGCGGTTATCGGCTGATGCCCTTCGCCCGGACCACGCTCGGCGCAGAGCAGCCCTTGCTGAATTCGGAACTGCTGGGCTACGGCCGCGATCCGCTCGCCCCCATCAAGGACGCCGTCACCGCCGATGGCGAGGTGGTGGTGCCGATCGACGTCGAGGCCTTCGGCTTCTGGCTGAAGGCTGCTTTCGGATCCCCGACCACGACCGGCACCACGCCCAAAACCCACACCTTCCAGTCGGGCAACTGGACCCTGCCCTCGATGGCCATCGTAAGCGTTCGCTGTGGGCCACAGTCAGCTTATCTTGACGGCGTGAAGTTCCACGGTAGCAGATCGTCTAGACGGCTTTGAGGGTGGCCGTTGG
>NZ_OAOQ01000051.1 GCF_900207575.1 Cereibacter ovatus | reverse complement strand
CCTATCGCGGCACCGCCTATGTCGTCTTCGAGGAACTGGCGCTTTCCACCTATGGCAACCGCCTGCCGCAGTTGTCGTTCGAGGTCTTCCGCCCGATCGCGGATCCCGACACGGCCGAGGGGCTGGTGAAGGCCGTGACGATGATCCCGGCCTCGGGCGAGTTCACCTATGCGACGGAGGCTGTGCGCAAGACCGTGGGCGCATTCACGACGGTATTCGGCCAGACCACCGGCGGCACAACCTCGGCCGAGAACCTGAACGCGCTGCCGGATGAGGCCGACATCGTCGTGGCCCTCGACCGGCTGCAAGCCATGGCCCCGGCCGTCGAGAGCGTCAGCCTGGTCGTCGCCTGGTTCGGCAACGATCTGCGTGCGGGGAACTGCACGATCAAGCCCGGCGTGGAGGTCGCGACCAAGGCCACTAGCCCACAGGTCTGGACCGTCAACGGCCTGGCGCGGGCGGGTGCCCATCTCGTCAGCCGGGATACGGAAGATCGGCCAGTCTACGGCGGCACGCCTGCGGATTTCGCGGTGGTGCAGGCGATCCGCGAGATGAGGGCGCGTGGGCTGCGGGTGACGTTCTATCCCTTCCTGCTGATGGACGTGCCGCCCGGCAATACGCTGCCGAACCCCTACAGCGCCAACGCCGCCACGCCGGGCCAGCCGAGCTTGCCCTGGCGCGGCCGGATCACCTGCTCCCCGGCTGCAGGCTTCGCAGGGACCGTTGACAAGACTGCCGCAGCGGCCACGCAGGTCTCGGCCTTCTTCGGCGTGGCCACCCCGGCGCAGTTCGCGGTGTCGGGCGACAACGTGAACTGGACCGGCCCTGCGGGTGACTGGGGCCTGAGGCGCATGATCCTGCACTACGCCCATCTCTGTGCCGTGGCGGGCGGTGTCGATGCCTTCCTGATCGGGACCGAGATGCGCGGGCTGACCACCATTCGCTCCAGCGCCAGCACCTATCCGGCCGTCACCGCCTTCAAGGCGCTGGCGGCGGACGTGAAGGCGATCCTCGGGCCGGGCACCAAGGTCGGCTACGCCTCCGACTGGTCCGAGTATTTCGGTCACCAGCCGGGCGACCGGACCGGGGACGTGTTCTTCCACCTCGACCCGCTCTGGTCGGATGCCAACATCGATTTCATCGGCATCGACAACTACATGCCGCTTTCAGACTGGCGCGACGGGTTCGGCCATGCCGATGCGCTGGAAGGCTGGTCCGCGATCCAGGACCGGCGCTATTTGCAGGCCAACATCGCAGGCGGCGAGGGCTTCGACTGGTTCTATGCCTCGGCCGCCGACCGTTCGGCACAGATCCGGACTCCGATCACCGACGGCGCTGCAGGCAAACCGTGGGTGTTCCGCTACAAGGATCTGCGTGCATGGTGGTCGAACCCGCATTTCAACCGGCCGGGCGGGATGGAGAGCGGCACGCCGACCGCATGGGTGCCGCAGTCCAAGCCGGTCTGGTTCACCGAACTGGGCTGCCCCGCCATCGACCGGGGCACGAACCAGCCGAACGTCTTCTTCGACCCGAAGTCGTCAGAGAGCTTCACGCCCTACTTCTCGCGCGGCTGGCGGGATGACGCGATCCAGCGTGCCTACCTTGAGGCCAGCTATCTCTGGTGGGGTCAGGGCGCGAACAACCCGACCTCATCTGTCTACGGCGGCCGGATGGTGCATGTGCCGGAATGTGCCGCCTGGACCTGGGATGCGCGGCCCTATCCGCTCTTTCCGGAACTTACCGGGGTCTGGACGGACGGCCCGAATTGGCGCCTTGGCCACTGGCT
>NZ_OAOQ01000056.1 GCF_900207575.1 Cereibacter ovatus | reverse complement strand
CGGCCGAGGCCCTTCGCCCCGGCCTCGCCCACGCCCTCCAGTTCGGCGCGCACGCGACGTCCGCCCTCCGCCACGAGGCGGACGGAGACCTTCTTCTCAGCCATTCCGGCGTCCTTCCATCTGCTCGTTCAGTTTGCGCACCATCACCGCCTCGATCTCGGGCAGCAGTTCGGCGGCGATCAGCGCGTTGACGCCCAACGCTTGCGCCAGCGCGAGGGCGGCGCCCATGTCCCATCCGATGACGGCCCCCGGCGCGATGCGCAGCTGGCCGCCGAGGCGCTGGGTCAGGTCCCAGACCTGCCAGCCCTCGACGGTTTGCGGCCGGTTCAGTCTTGCGGGGCAGTCGGTGCAGGGGCCTGCGCAGGCCGCGCAGTAGCCGTCACCCCCGCCGAAGGACCAGTCGGCGAGGGCGCGGAGGCGTTTTTTTCCGCGTCCAGCATCAGGCCGCGGGCGACGTATTGCGCCTGGAAGGTCTCGAAGACCGGCCAGATTTCGAGGAGGGCATCGATCCCGGCCGGGCTGACGGGCATGAGGTTGCCAGCCTCGTCGCCGACACCTTCCCATTCCAGCACGGCGCGGCGCGCGACGGCCTTGGCCATGGCCAGCGCCAGGTCTTCCTGGCTGGAGGTTTCCGACAGGCCATCGATGGCGGGATCGGCGCGGGCGGAGACCATCAGCGCGGTGGTCAGGGGCGCCACCAGGACGCGCAGTCCGGGCAAAAGGTCCAGCCATTCGGGCCGGTTCGAAAGGTTCAGGCGGATCATGGTCAGTATCCCGTGACGGTGTTGACGAGGACGGCGGTGCACATGCGGGCGGGGCTGGTGGCCTTGGCGGCCTGCCAGTCGAAACTGGCCTGAATGCCTTGCGGTCCGGGGATCTCGATCCGCGGGACGGGCAGGTAGACGGCGTGGGCGGTGAAGGTGAGGCTGGCATTGGCCCCGAGGCTGTAGGCGAACTCGAGCTCGCAAGGCGTGCCGTCGATGGCCTGAGTGACGAGGGCGCTATCGGCGAAACGCACCTCGATGCGGCCGGTCAGGGCCGCCATGCCGGGATCCGCCCCCTCGATCTTGCCGTCGTTGCGGATGGTCTCGATCCGGTCGAGGCCGTTGGCATAGGTGATCTCGGCCGAGACGATATTGCCCAAGCTGACGCCGTTCCGTTTCACCACCCCGTTGAAATGGCCGAAGCGTTGCAGGCCGAGCGCGGTCGGGGTGCCCGCGGCAGTGACGGTCGCAATCGCCTCGCCTTGTGCGATCAAGCGGGCGGTGGCGGTCAGCAGCCCCGAGCGGCTCATCTGCCACGACAACTGGTCCATCACGCAGCCCGCATACATCGCGAACCGTGGCACCTCGGGCATCGCCACTTCGATGGCCAGTAAGCGTCGCCTGAACCCCACCTTCCTGGCTTGGTCGTAATCGGCTGATTGGAGCCTGATGTTGATCAGGACGGAGTTTCTCCATGGAGGCTGG
>NZ_OAOQ01000052.1 GCF_900207575.1 Cereibacter ovatus | reverse complement strand
CCTATCGCGGCACCGCCTATGTCGTCTTCGAGGAACTGGCGCTTTCCACCTATGGCAACCGCCTGCCGCAGTTGTCGTTCGAGGTCTTCCGCCCGCTGGACGACTCCGACACCGCCGAGGGACTGGTAAAAGCAGTGACTTTGATCCCGGCCTCGGGCGAGTTCACCTATGCGACCGAGGCGATCCGCAAGGGCAGCGGCGGCACGACCTCAGCCGAGAACCTGAACGCGCTGGCCGATGCGGCCGACGTCGTCGTCGCCCTCGACCGTCTGCAGGCCATGGCACCGGCAGTCGAAAGCGTCAGCCTGGTCGTCGCCTGGTTCGGCAACGACCTGCGCGCGGGCAACTGCGCGATCAGGCCGGGCGTCGAGGTGGCGACCAAGGTCACGAGCCCGAAGGTCTGGTTGGTCAATGGGGTCTCCCGCGCCAGCGCGCATATGGTCAGCCGCGACGCGGAAGATCGGCCGGTCTATGGCGGTACGCCCGCCGACTTCGCGGTGGTGCAGGCGATCCGCGAGATGAAGGCGCGCGGCCTGCGGGTGACCTTCTATCCCTTCCTGCTGATGGACGTGCCGCCCGGCAACACGCTGCCGAACCCCTACAGCGCGAATGCCGTGACGCCGGGCCAGCCGAGTTTCCCGTGGCGGGGCCGGATTACCTGTTCCCCGGCGGCAGGCTTTACGGGGACCGCCGACAAGACCGCCGGTGCGGCGACGCAGGTCTCCAGCTTCTTCGGCGCGGCCACCCCGGAGCAGTTCGCGGTGTCGGGCGACAACGTGAATTGGACCGGCCCTGCGGGTGACTGGGGACTGAGGCGCATGATCCTGCATTACGCCCATCTCTGCGCGGTCGCGGGCGGGGTCGATGCCTTCCTGATTGGTACCGAGATGCGCGGGCTGACGACGATCCGCTCCAGCGCCAGTGCCTATCCCGCAGTGACGGCGTTCAAGACGCTGGCGGCGGATGTGAAGTCGATCCTCGGGCCGGGCACAAAGGTCGGCTACGCCTCGGACTGGTCCGAGTATTTCGGGCACCAACCGGGCGATGGCAGCGGCGATGTCTATTTCCACCTCGACCCGCTCTGGTCGGACGCCAACATCGATTTCATCGGCATCGACAACTACATGCCGCTTTCCGACTGGCGCGATGGCTTCGACCATGCCGATGCCCTCGAGGGCTGGTCGGCCGTCCATGACCGGGCCTATCTGCAGGCCAACATCGCGAGCGGCGAGGGCTTCGACTGGTTCTACGCCAGCGCTGCCGACCGGTCGGCGCAACTGCGCACGCCCATTTCTGACGGTGCCGCGGGCAAGCCTTGGGTCTTCCGCTACAAGGATCTGCGCGCCTGGTGGTCGAACCCGCATTTCAACCGGCCGGGCGGGGTGGAAAGCGGCACGCCCACCGCATGGGTGCCGCAATCGAAGCCCGTCTGGTTCACCGAGCTTGGCTGCCCTGCCATCGACCGGGGCACGAACCAGCCGAACGTGTTCTTCGACCCGAAGTCGTCGGAAAGCTTCACGCCCTACTTCTCGCGGGGTTGGCGCGATGATGCCATCCAGCGCGCCTATCTCGAGGCGAGCTACCTCTGGTGGGGCGAGGGCGCGAACAACCCTACCTCATCCGTCTACGGCGGCCGGATGGTGCATGTGCCGGAATGCGCCGCCTGGACCTGGGATGCGCGGCCCTATCCGCTCTTTCCGGAACTTACCGGGGTCTGGACGGACGGCCCGAATTGGCGCCTTGGCCACTGGCT
>NZ_OAOQ01000053.1 GCF_900207575.1 Cereibacter ovatus | reverse complement strand
CATACATTCCCCAAGTGGCATGCCGTCTGACGTGAGTTTCGCCTGAATCCGACCGCAGGACAATCATTTTCCGTCCCGAGCGGCGTCGTCGGGCGCGCAAGGCGCTGAGACAGGGCAGATCGGCCCGCGAAGCCGCCGTGTTGTGCCCTGGTGGCGGTGTTTTTCAGCGCAGCGGACAGACCCATCCTGCCGTTTTCGTTCAGTTTGGGCGTGGATGGCGGTCATGCGCATAGCGGAGGCGCTCGCAATCGGCGGATGGCGGCGAGGATGGCGCGGACCATCGGACCGGTGACGGCCACCTCGGCCAGCTGGAAGGTGATGGCGCGGGCATGGCGGACGACACGTGCCCCGATCTTGATCAGCTTCAGTTGCAGGCTGGTCAACGACCAGTCGGCCATCGTCTCGGGCAACTCGATGCAGCGCAAGAAGATGGCCAGGTTGTAGGCCAGCGCATGCAGTTGCAGTCGCACCTCATTGTCGCGGAACTTCCGGCATGACAGCCGCGTCCAGTGGAAGGCATATTTACCTTCCTTGATGTGCTGCTCGGCGGTGCCGCGCTGGTTATAGAACCGCACCACCCAGTCGGGCTCCATCGGCAGGTTGGTGACGATGAAGCCGACACGCGGGAACAGTTCGCCCGGATGCCATTCGATCTTGGCGATCACCCGGCGTTCCTTGTCCCAGGATGCCGCCTGATACTCGAAGTCTTCGTAGAAGCGCTTGACCTTGGTCAGCGAAGGTCGCCCGACAGGGCGCGTCAGCCGATGCGCGATCTTCTCGCGCAGGACGTTGTTCGCAGGCAGCCGGATGGCGTAGAAGAATCGGGCTTCTTCCAGCCGCTCATAGATCGCGGGGATCGCGTAGGCGGCGTCAGCCCGGAAGAACCGGCCGCAAAGGTCGCGCTCCGCGTAGCGGGCGATGACGGGGTCGAGAACGTCCCGCCAGCCATCGGCGCTGTGGACGTTGCCATGGCGCAAGGCGCAGCGCTCCAGCATGCCGAACTGGTTGAACAAAAAGTTCGGGTGATAGCAGGTGCAGTCGAAATGCCCGTTCCAGGCCGCGCCCTCCTGATCGCCATGGGTGGGGCTGACCGAACTGTCCATGTCCAGAACGATGTACTTCAGCCCGTTACGGTCATGGAACCGGTCGATCCATTGGCCATTCAGGTCGGCCAGCGCGGCACGGTTCTCGGGCTGTGCCAGTGTCTCGGTCTCGAACCGTCCCATCTGCGAGGCCGAGGCCGCTTGCGCATCGACAGCCCTTCCACCCACGACCTGGCGCATCACCGGATCGAGGGCCAGGCGGTCGGCGTCGTTCACATCCTCGTATCCGGCCAGTCGCCCGAACACCGATTGCCGGAACAACCCGTCAAGCCGGTGGACCGTGTTCTTGCCGCGCCGGGTGTCGCGCAATGCTTTTGCCGCCAGATCGGACAGCCCGAGCGCGTCATCCAGCTCGCGCATCACCAGCAGGCCGCCGTCGGAACTGAGCTGCGCACCTCGGAACTCCACATGCACCCGGCGGTCGAACTCGACCCGATCTGCCCGCTTCGAACCCGCACCCTCTGGGTGATCCATCAAACGCGCCCCTCACGGCCATCAACACCATGATTTATATCGGAAATATTGAGATCCTGACAGCAAAATCAGCGATTTACTTGGGGAATGTGGG
>NZ_OAOQ01000055.1 GCF_900207575.1 Cereibacter ovatus | reverse complement strand
GTTCAGCCTGAACAACGCGATCAGGCGGCCGCGTGACTGTAGCCGCGAGCGCGCTCCTGCCGGATCATCGCCAGAACGAGGGTAATGACGGCGGCAAGAAGCTTCCTCAGATGGGCGAGGATCTTGCGGATGTTGTGACCGCATCCGCAGAGGACGGCGAAGAGGGCGTCACCAATGACGCCTTTGAGGAAGCAGCGCGACAGCCTTCCGTCGGTCTTCATGTGGCCGATCTCGGGTTCGATGCTGCTGCGCCGACGCAGCGCCTTTGCCAGCGCCGGGGCCAGCCCGCGGCGGGTGCCGCTGATCAGCACCTGGGTGTGCTGGACGCCGTGGCCCTTGTATCCGCGGTCGACGACAGCGCGTTTGGCCGGGTGGCCGGTGAGGATCGCCACCTGCTCCAGCGCCTCGCCGAGAGTGTGGCCGTCGTAAGGATTGCCCGGCAGCGAGCGCGCTCCGACCACGAAGCCGCCCTTCAGCGTGGTGGCGATGCTGACCTTGGTGCCGAACTCGTAGCGCACGCGCGCCTTCCCTTTCGAGATGCAGTCCACCTCGGGCTCGTGCAGTGAATAGATCTTGCCGGGGTCCTTCGGCCGCTGGTGGAGCAGCCGCGAGACCAGCACGAGCTTGTCCAGAACCCGCTCGCGCAGCGGCCCCTCGGGGATCTCGTCGAGCTGCCGCCGGATGTCCCGCATCACGCGGCCGGTATAGCCCTTGAGCGTTCTCAATGCCTTGCGCATGCGCCGGAACTGCTTCGCATGAGCATAGCGGCCGACCTGCGCCGCCAGCCGCGGCGCCAGGCGCGCGTAGCTCTGGCGCAACTCGATGCCGGCCTCCTGCGCCAGATCCACCAGCTGTGCCCGCGCCCGGTCGTAGAGCCGTGAGTCGGTCGGGTGCGCGATGTTCTTTTCCATGACGGTGGTGTCGACGGCGATCTCGTCGAGGCTCGTGTCATCGACGGCGCCGGACTTGCGACCAGCCTCGATGGTCTTTGTCAGCAGCCACTCCACGCCTTCCTCACCGATCCGCTTCCGCCACCGAATGAGCGAGGTCGGGTCGATCGGCGGGCGATGCTGAAAGAAGGTCTCGCCGGTGAAATGCTGAAAGTAGGGGTTCTCGACCCAGCGGGCGACCACGGCTTCGTCCGAGAGCCGGAACGCGTGCTGCAGGTAGAGCAGCCCCGCGACCAGCCGCGGCGAGGTCGCCGGCCGTCCGGTCGTGGACGGGAAGAACCCGGCCCATTCGCGCTCGAAGAACTCCCAGTCGATCAGCCCCGCCAGCGTGACCAACTCGTGACGCATGTCGATCATGTCGACGAGGCGCGGCCGGAAGAGGTCGTTCTGCTCGGGAGGACGGGGACGATGCTTCATGCGACGGGCCAAAATTGCAGGGTTCCGCGCCGAATCCTATGAAATCCTGCAGGCCATGGCCACCAAAACCTCGGGTTTATCGCCTTGGATCAACCACTTCACGGTTGTTCAGGCCGGAC
>NZ_OAOQ01000057.1 GCF_900207575.1 Cereibacter ovatus | reverse complement strand
AGGAGCGCCGACCCTCGGAGAGGTCAGGGCATGATCAGGTCGCCACGGCGGGCAGCCTGACGGTGGGATTGTCGGTGACGCGGGCGAGCGTTTCAAGGCTCATGTAGCGCCGCGCGACCGCCCATTCGTAGTTGGTTTCCAGCATCAGCGCGCCGACGAGGCGGATGATGGCCTCGTCGTTGGGGAGTGAGGGCCATCGCCCGAACGCCGATGACGTCGGCGCGCCGCTTCACTTCGCGGTTCACCCGCTCCAGAGGGTTCGTCGAGGCGATCTGGGTCCAATGCTCCCGTGGGAAGGACATGTAGGCCAGCGCGTCGTCGCGGGAGCTGTCCATCAGGGCGCCGAGCTTGGGCTGCTTTTCGCGGAGCGCGTCGGCCACGATCTGCCACTGGGCTTCGGCCTCGGCCTTGGTTTCATGCGCGAAGATCGTCTTCAGCATCGCCGCCACGGCGGTGCGCGGCTTGGCCGGGGCGTGGGCCAGCGCGTTCCTCATCCAGTGAATGCGGCACCTCTGGTGGGTGGCGTTGAAGACCCGGCGCGCTGCGGCCCGGAGGCCCTTGTGGTCGTCGGCGATCACCAGCTTGACGCCCCGCAGACCGCGGTCGGCGAGGCTGCGCAGGAACTCAATCCAGAAGGTTTCGGCCTCCGAGGGGCCGGTGGCGACGCCCAGCACTTCCCGCTTGCCGTCCTCGTTGACCGCCACGGCGATTATCACGGCACGGCTGATGATCCGTCCGCCCTCACGCACCTTCACATAGGTGGCGTCGAGCCAGAGGTAGGGCCATGCGCCCTCCAGGGGCCGGGTCAGGAAGGCGTTCACCCGCTCGTCGATCTCGGTGCAAAGACGGCTGACCTGGCTCTTGGACATGCCGCCCGCGCCCATCGCCTTGACCAGATCGTCGACCGAGCGCGTCGAGACGCCATGGACATCGTTCGTCGGGCGGTCCTTCCACTGAAAGGCCCGCTGATCCTCCTCACCCTGGATCACCGCCACGAGGGCCTTCTCGGCGGTGCGGCGCGGTTCAAGGAAGCTGGGGAAGTAGCTGCCCTTGCGCAGCTTCGGGATCTCCAGCGCGATCCGCCCGGCTCGGGTATCCCAATCGCGGTCGCGGTATCCGTTGCGCTGAACCTCCCGCATCGGCGTTCGCACACCCTTGGCCGCGCCGGTCCGCGTCTCCACCTCGGCATCCATGATCCGCTCAGCCGCGAAGGCCAGCATCTCGCGCACAAGATCGCCGTCAGCCTCCTTCTCAACCAGCTCGATCAGCGCCATTCTCTCTTCGGTCATCGTCGTCTCCGCTTCAGGTTCAAGGTCTCGCAACCCAAACCTTCTCCGAAGATCGGCGATGACCGCCAGCGTCACCCACGGCCGCGCGCTGCGCTACGCCGGAGGCTCCGCGCGCGGCCTCCTACACC
>NZ_OAOQ01000059.1 GCF_900207575.1 Cereibacter ovatus | reverse complement strand
CAGGGTGCTGAAGAAATCGCCGTCGCGGAACAGTTTTCTTTCGGCGCAACCTGCTGGGTTTGGTTTCGGCTCCATCGACGCAGGCGAGCTACATGCCTGACGCGGTTTCCCAGCATCAGGCTGCGAGCAACCGGGGCAGTCGGGCGAGGTTGTTTGCAGCCATAGTGAGGATGAAGCGGGAACGCACCCGTTCGACGCCGCGATAAACGGTCTGGGCCATGCCGCCGACGGTTTTGGCCCAGCCGAAAGCCTCTTCGATCCGTTTGCGGTGTTTGATCGACAGGGCGTAACCCTCGTGCCGGGTCGTGCGGCCGTCGATCGCCGAGTATCGGGATTTCTGCGCGACATGCGGGGTCACACAGGCTTGCCGCAGGTCGGCGACGAACTCGGCGGCGTCGAATGCCTTGTCCGCTCCCAGCGTCAATCGCCGGGTCGATCCGGGGGAATGTCGATGGATCATGTCCAGCGCGGCGCGCCGTTCGGCATGGCCATCCGCCTGGGTCAGGTCGCCCTGCACGATGAGCCCGTTTCGGTTCTCCATCAGGGCATGGCCGATGAAGCAGAGCATGGCGCCGGTGCCGGGGGATTTCTTGTAAAGGCGCGCATCGGGGTCGGTGGTCGAGGCATGGGTGGCATTGGACCGCTTCTCGCCCCGGAAATCGACTTCGGCATTGCGGTTCTGGCGGTGGTCGCGGTGCATCGGGGCGGCCTCGGGCTCGGTGGGTTGGTCTGGTTCTTCGATGGCGGTGTCGGGTCCGGGCGGGCTGCCCGGATCGTCGTCGGGCGGCGTGTCGTCCGCCTTGGGCTGGAAGCTCTTCATCGACGCCCAAGCCTTGACCAGCGTGCCGTCGACCGAGAAATGGTCGTCCGACAACAGCGGCGCGACCTCGCGATGCGCTAGGATCGCCGCCATCACCTTGCGCGACATCTCGGTCGTCAGCAGGCGGTCGCGGTTCTTGGTGAAGACGGTCGGCACCCACACGACGTCGTCAATCCCGAGGCCGACGAACCAGCGGAACAGCAGGTTATACTGCATCTGTTCCATCAACTGACGCTCGGAGCGGATCGAGAACAGGATCTGGATCAGGCTGGCCCGGATCAGCCGTTCCGGCGGGATCGAAGGGCGGCCAAAATCGGTGTAAAGCGCAGCGAACTCGCCATCCAGGCTCGCCAGCGCCTCGTTCACCACCTGCCTGACCTTGCGCAACGGATGCCGCGCGGGGATGCGAGCCTCAAGATCGACATAGCTGAACAGCGAACCGCTCGTCTCGTCCGTC
>NZ_OAOQ01000061.1 GCF_900207575.1 Cereibacter ovatus | reverse complement strand
CAACGGCCACCCTCAAAGCCGTCTAGACGATCTGCTACCGTGGAACTTCACGCCGTCAAGATAAGCTGACTGTGGCCCACAGCGAACGCTTACGCTTCTTTCACATCGATATCGCGGAGGTGCAGACCGCCGAGGGCACCTGCGACGCTTGGGAGACCTTCGACGCCGCGGCGGCGCAGCCGATCCTGGATGACCTGACGGCGCTGATGCCCGCCAACGCCTTTGCCGAGTTCATCGGCACCAGCCGGTCGCAGTTCGATCTGCTGGTGAAGGACGGCGTGCTGGCGCCGGCGCTGGATGCGCCCGGCGTCAAGGCGATCTGGAGCCCGGTCCAGGGTCGCGCCTTCCTCGACGGACTGCTGTCCCGCGCGGTTTCGCTGGCCAAGGTGCCGCGCGGCTGGGAGCACGTGTCGAAATCGGCGCAGCGGCTGAAGATCGGCCCCGGCGCGATCATTGCCGCCATCCGGGAAGGCCGGATCCCGGGCGTCGGCAGACTTGAGGGCGTCGAGGGCTATGCCGCCGTCCATGTGAACCACGCCGACGTGACCCGGGTGCTTGGCGCGGACAGTCCAACGGCGCAGTCGATCGAGATTTTCGCCAAGGCGGTCGGTCTTCTGCCGCCAAGCCGCTTGAAGCGCCTGATCAAGGCCGGCGTCATCCCAGCGACCCGGCTGCAGAACCCGAAAACCCGGGCGTTCCAGCTTTATATCACCGCCGAGGACGCTGCCGCGTTCCATCGGCGGTACCTGACCCCGCGCACCCTCGCGCAGGAGTTCGGCCGCAGCTGGCAGAGCCTCACGGCAGAGCTGCGGGCGAAGGAGATCCGGCCCTGCTCTCCGCTGGGGGAAGACTTTGGCCCCCTGTACCTGCGCGCCGACGTGGTCTCTGCGCTTTCCTAACCGGCTGTTTCCCTTGTCATAAATGAAGAACGGGCCGCGCCTCTCATGGGCTGCGGCCCGTCCCCTATGCTTCCCGGACTACGCCCTCAAGAAAAGGGATGGTGTGAGTCCAGGAAAAGGCATGGTGTGGATGACAAGAACAGCTCTCGAAGCGCAAGGTAATTGTCCATTGTCCATTCCCGCAAGCTGTTGATTTCATTTAGTTCAGCCTGAACAACGCGATCAGGCGGCCGCGTGACTGTAGCCGCGAGCGCGCTCCTGCCGGATCATCGCCAGAACGAGGGTAATGACGGCGGC